>JACQZU010000018.1 GCA_016213735.1 Acidobacteriota bacterium
TCCGCCGTGGGCTATCAGCCGACGCTGGGTACCGAGATGGGCGCCCTGCAGGAACGCATCACCTCCACGAAGAAGGGGTCCATCACCTCGGTCCAGGCCGTGTACGTGCCCGCCGACGACTACACCGACCCCGCGCCCGCCACCACCTTCGCCCACCTGGACGCCACGACCAACCTCAGCCGCGACATCGCCTCCCTGGGCATCTACCCCGCCGTGGATCCCCTGGCCTCCACCAGCCGTCTGCTCGATCCCCGTGTGCTCGGAGACGAACACTACGGCACCGCCATGCGCGTGAAGCAGATCCTGCAGAAGTACAAGGAACTGCAGGACATCATCGCCATCCTGGGCATGGACGAGCTTTCGGACGAGGACAAGCTCGTGGTGGCGCGGGCCCGAAAGATCCAGCGCTTCCTCAGCCAGCCCTTCCACGTGGCCGAGACCTTCACGGGGATGGCCGGAAAATACGTGAAGCTGGAGGACACCATCCGAGGTTTCAAGGAGATCTGCGACGGCAAGTGGGACCACCTGCCCGAGCAGGCCTTCTACATGGTCGGCACCATCGAGGAGGCCGCCGAGAAAGCCGAGAAGCTCGCCGCCTCCGTCTGACGGATCCATGGCCTCGCCGAGCGGAGACCCCATGAGCAACACCCTGAAGCTGGAAGTGGTGACCCCGGAACGACCGGTTCTCTCCGAGCAGGTTTCGGAGGTGCAGTTCCCCACCGCCACCGAGGGCTACTACGGCATCCTGCCGGGCCACACGCCCGTGATGGCCCCCGTCGGCGATGGCCTGCTCCACTTCGTGAAGGACGGCCAGAAGCACTGGCTGACGGTCTTCGGCGGATTCGCCGAGGTCGGCCCGGACCACGTCACCATCCTGGCCCGGGCCTCCGAGACCGCCGACGCCATTGACGTGGATCGTGCCGAGGCCGCCAGGAAGCGGGCCGCCGATCGCCTGGCCCAGGCGAAGGAGGACCTGGACATGGACAGGGCCCGGGCCGCGCTCCAGCGCGCCATGGAACGCCTCGAGGCCGCCAAGAATTCCGGGGCGGGGCGCCCCGCCTAGCCCGGGTTCCCCTCCCAACGAAGCGCGCCGTGGGCGGGAATCCCCGGCACAGACCGTGGGTCCATCGTGGAACGAGGGTCCCGGTCAGCAGGCCCTGGCCTCTGGACGGGCCGATGGGTTGGAACGCCAGGGGTGCCTGCGGTACCCCTGCGGGGCCTCTCCTGCTATAGAAGGATCCAGCCCTCCCCCACCGGGAACCCGCGTGCCCCCAGACCTCCTCGAGAATCCGGCCCTCCTGCAGCAGCTGGCCATGCAGTCCATCTTCGGCTGCTTCGAAAGGCTCAGCGAGGGCACCATCATCGTGGACCGCCGGGCCCGGGTGGTCTGGATCAACGACCGCTATGCCTCCCGGCTTCGGGTGGATCCGGTCAGGGCCATCGGTCAGGACGTGGAAGCGATCATCCCCAACAGCCTGATGAGAAAGGTGGTCGAGACCGGCGAGCCCATCCTCCTGGACCTCCTGGAGACCGCGGACCAGACCTTCCTGGTGATGCGGATGCCGATCCGGGATGGGCAGGACCAGGTCATCGGCGCCATCGGCTTCGCCCTCCTCAGCCACTACGAATCGCTTCTCCCCCTGTTCGCGAAATTCTCGGCCCTGCAGCAGGAATTGGCCACCGCGAACCGGAAGCTGCAAGAGGCCAGGCGCACCCGCTACACTTTCTCCTCCTTCATCGGCACCAGCCCCGCCACCCTGGAAGTGAAGCGCCTGGCCCGCCGGGCGGCCCAGGTCCAGGCCTCGGTGCTGCTGCACGGGGAAACTGGGACCGGAAAGGAGCTTCTGGCCCACGCCATCCACGCAGCCGGCCCGCGCGCCGACCGCCCCTTCGTGGTGGTCAACATGGCCGCCATACCTGAAAGCCTCCTGGAAGCCGAGTTCTTCGGCGTCTCCCCGGGGGCCTACACCGGGGCCGATCGCAGGCCCCGGGCAGGCAAATTCGAACTTGCCCACCGGGGAACCCTTTTCCTCGACGAAGTCGGGGACACGCCCCTGCCCCTCCAGGCCAAGCTCCTCCGGGTGCTCCAGGAACAGGAATTCGAGCCCCTGGGATCCAACAGGGTCCTGAGGGTGGACGTGCGAATCCTTGCGGCCACCAGCCGCGATCTGGAAGCCATGGTCGCCGAGGGCCGGTTCCGGAAGGATCTGTACTACCGGCTCAATGTGCTGCGAATTCCCCTGCCTCCGCTGCGCCATCGCGTGGAGGACCTGGAACTTCTCTGCGAGCACTTCCTGGACCGGAGCGCCCTGCAGCACGGAACCTCCAGCCGTGAAATCTCGCCCGAGGCCATCTCGCTCCTCCGGGGCCACGCCTGGCCCGGCAATGTCCGGGAACTGGCCAACGTTCTTGAGCGGGCCGTGATGAACACCGACCGGAGCCGCCTGGAGCCCGAGGACTTTCCCGAGATCCCCGGAGGGGTGCGGAGGCCGGAGGAGGACCCCGTGCGTCCCGGCCCTGCGATCGCGCCCCCGGCGGTGGTCGATTACCGCAAGGCCCTGGCAGAAGCCGAGCGCCGGATTCTCACCCTCGCCCTGGAAGCCTCCCAGGGTCGGGTGGTGGAAGCCGCTCGCCGCCTGGGCATCGGTCGGGCCACCTTCTATAAACGAATGGCAGCCCTTCAAATGAATTCCAAAATCAGAGACATGTCGTCAATTTGAGACATTATTAAGTAATTGATTTTAGGAAATTTATTCATACTAATTTGAATTGGTTGATATTTTGTCTCCATTTGGAGATTCGGCATGTCGTGATGAAATTTTAAACGATGCAATAGAAGAGCTTATATTTGCTTGGGTTTGGCGCGGGGGTTGCTGGTCGGGAGGAAACACCTTTTCCGGAGCCTTCATGTCGCGCACCCCCGGTGTGCCCTCGCGCCCTGGCCCCAGGCACGGGAAGGTGGTCTCCGCCGCCGAGGCGGTGGCCCAGATCCGGGACGGGGACAGCGTGGCCACGGGCGGCTTTGTGGGCGTGGGCTTCGCCGAGGAACTGGCCGTCGCGCTTGAGCGCCGGTTCCTTGAAAGGTCCTCGCCCCGGGGCCTGACCCTGGTCTACGCCGCCGGGCAGGGGGACGGGAAGGACCGGGGCCTGAACCACCTGGGCCACCCGGGCCTCCTGCGGCGGGTGGTGGGGGGACATTGGGGGCTGGCCCCCAAACTGCAGGCCCTCGCCCTCGGCAATCAGATCGAGGCCTACAACCTCCCCCAGGGGGTGATCGCCCACCTCTTCCGGGACATCGCTGCAGGAAAGCCTGGAACCCTCACCCGGGTGGGGCTGGGCACCTTCGCCGATCCCGCCTTTGGCGGGGGCAAACTCAATGCCCGCACCACCGAGGATCTGGTGGAGCGCCTCCCCATCCACGGGGAGGAACATCTGCTCTACCAGGCCTTCCCTCTGCACATCGGACTGCTGCGGGGGACGACCGCCGACCCCGACGGAAACATCAGCATGGAACGGGAGGCCCTGACGCTGGAGGCCCAGGCCATCGCCATGGCCGTGCACAACAGCGGGGGCAAGGTGATCGTTCAGGTGGAGCGGCTGGCCGAAAGGGGAACCCTCCATCCCCGACAGGTGAAGATCCCCGGCATCCTGGTGGATTTCGTGGTGGTGGCCGAGGACCCGTCCCGTCACATGCAGACGTTCCAGGAGCAGTACAACCCCGCGTACAGCGGCGAGACCCGGATTCCGCTGTCCGCCCTGGCTCCCATGGCCCTGGACGAGCGGAAGCTGATCTCCCGCAGGGCAGCCCTTGAGCTTCGCCCGGGGGCCCTGGTCAACCTCGGCATCGGGATGCCCGAGGGCATCGCCAACGTTGCGGTGGAAGAGGGAGCCTCGGACCTGGTCACCCTTTCGACCGAGCCCGGTGTCTTCGGCGGCGTGCCGGCCGGGGGCCTGAGCTTCGGGGCTGCTTCCAACAGCAGCGCCATCATCGACCAGCCTTCCATGTTCGACCTGTACGACGGCGGAGGACTCGACCTGGCCTTCCTCGGCCTCGCCCAGGCAGACCGGGAAGGCAACCTGAACGTCAGCCGATTCGGGCCCCGGCTGGCAGGCGCCGGGGGCTTCATCAACATTTCCCAGTCGGCCAAAACCGTGGTTTTCGTCGGCACCTTCACCACCGGGGGGCTGGAGGTGGGCGTGGCGAACGGGGCCCTCCGGATCCTCCAGGAAGGCACCACCCGGAAGTTCGTCCGGGAGGTCGAACACCGCACCTTCAGCGGGGAGGTCTCCTTCCGCAGGGGCCAGCGGGTGCTCTACGTGACCGAACGCTGCGTGTTCCGCCTATCGGCGAAGGGGCTCGAGCTCTGCGAGATCGCCCCGGGGATCGACCTTGACCGGGAGATCCTGGCCCACATGGCGTTCACCCCCGCCATGGCCCCGGACCTCCGCCTCATGCCCGAATGCATCTTCCGACCCGAGCCCATGGGGCTTCTGGATCTGATCCCCGGCGTCCGACCGGAGCTCCCTGACGACCCCAGGCCGCGCAATGGTAACCTCTGATCCGACCCATCCCACAGTCCAGACCTCGACCCGCTCAAGGAGGCGCCGGTCCCGATGAAGGAAATCCTCGTCCATCTGGACCACTATCCCGGTTCAGGAGAGCGCTTGGCCGTGGCCGCCGGGCTCGCACGCCGCCTGGATGCACGCCTCGCGGGGCTGCTGGTGCTCCGCCACGACTTCCCCCGCCCCGGGGCGGTGGGGGCCTTGGAGGACCTGTTCAAGACCGTTTCGGAGGCGGAAGGGCTTGAGGCTGAATGGCGCTGCCTGGATGGTTCGGCCATGGGCATCGACCGGACGCCGCTGGTGACGCACCACGCCCAGTACGCCGATCTTGTGGTGCTCGGCCAGGATTCCCCGGAGGCTGCAAGCGTGGGCGTGCATGAAGACCTTCCTGAGAAGGTCCTCCTCCAGTCCGGTCGTCCCGTGCTCGTGGTCCCGCGTTCGGGGTCCTACCCGGGAACCGGGACACGCGTGCTCGTCGCCTGGCGTCCCGGAGCCGCCTGCACCCGGGCCCTGATGGAGGCCCTTCCCGTCCTGAGGAAGGCGCAGCGGGTGGAGGTCCTGGCGCGCCCCGGAACGGACTGCCCGGAGGGTCCGGAACAGGTCCAGGCCTCCCTTTCAGCCCTCCTCTCGCGGCAAGGGGTGGCGGCCAGGGTGGGCGCCTTCCCGACGCCCGACCATCCCGTGGCCGAATGGCTCCTCAACCGCGTCTTCGACGAGGGGTTCGACCTGCTCGTGACCGGCGCCCTCGGCCGGGGCGAGGGCGCCCGGGCGGCCCTGGGAGGCGTGGCCTCCCAACTGCTCCGGGAAATGACGGTCCCCGTCTTCATGTGCACCTGAGGAGCCCGCCCCCCGATGTCCGACAGCCCCCACCCGCCCTGGAGCCCCCGCTGATGGAGCCCTGCATCCTGGAGACCCGCAGCCTGTCGAAGGAATTCAAGGGCTTCTCGGCGGTCGCCGACCTCAACCTCCGGGTCGGGCGGGGCACCATCCACGCCCTCATCGGACCCAACGGCGCCGGGAAGACCACAGTCTTCAATCTCCTCACGAAGTTCCTCACTCCCACCTCGGGCACCATCCACTTCAAGGGCCAGGACATCACGAAGGAGAAGCCCGCGGACATTGCCACGCTGGGGATCATCCGCTCCTTCCAGATCTCCGCGGTGTTTCCGAACCTCAGCCCCCTCGAAAACGTCCGAATCGCCCTCCAACGGACCACCGGAGATTCCTACCGGTTCTGGAAAAGCGAACGATGCCTGCGGCGCCTCGACGCACGGGCCATGGAGCTCCTGGACGCAGTGGGGCTCGCGGACTTGAGCGGCGGGGTCACGGGGGAGCTCGCCTACGGACGCAAGCGCGCCCTGGAGATCGCCACCACCCTGGCCCTCGAGCCGGAGCTGATGCTCCTGGACGAGCCCACCCAGGGCATGGGCGCCGAGGACGTGGAGCGCATCACCGCGTTGGTGAAGGCGGCCTCGGCGAACCGGACGGTCCTGATGGTCGAGCACAACCTCAAGGTGGTCGCCAGCCTGGCCGACCGGATCACCGTCCTCCAGCGGGGAGCCATCCTCGCCGAGGGGCCCTATGCCGAGGTATCCCAGGATCCCCGGGTCCTCGAAGCCTACATGGGGAGCGCCCATGCCTGAGGCCGAACCCAGGGAGATGCTCAGGACCCGGGGCCTCCAGGCCTGGTACGGGGAGTCGCACATCCTGCACGGCATCGACCTCGTGGTCCGGGAGGGAGAAGTCGTCACCCTGCTTGGGCGGAACGGGGCAGGGAGGACCACCATCCTGAAGGCGATCCTCGGCATGGTCGGACGGCGCAGCGGTTCCATCGAGGTGGACGGCGTCGAGACCGTCGGCATGCCCACCCACCGCATCGCCCGCCTGGGCATCGGATACTGCCCCGAGGAGCGTGGGATCTTCTCGAACCTCACGGTGGAGGAGAACCTGCTCCTGCCGAGGGAGGTGCGGGCCGGCGGCCTGCCCCTCGAAGAGATCTACGCCATGTTCCCCAACCTGCTCGAGCGCCGTGGAAGCCTGGGGACCCGGATCTCCGGCGGCGAACAGCAGATGCTCGCCATGGCGAGGATCCTTCGCACTGGCGCCCGGCTGCTGCTGCTCGACGAGATCACCGAGGGCCTAGCCCCGGTGATCGTCCAGTCCCTCCACGGTCTGATCGGGAAGCTGAAGGCCAAGGGCTTCACGATCGTCCTCGTGGAACAGAACTTCCACTTCGCCGCGAACCTCGCGGACCGCCACTACGTGATCGAGCGCGGAATGATCGCGGACATGATTCCCTGCGAGGACCTCGTCGCCAGCACGGGAAAACTCAACCAGTACCTCGGTGTCTGATCCCTCCACCGCCCCACCGGCCCCTCGGCCCTCTCCAGAAAGGAAGCTCCCATGAAGAAGCTGCTCGCCAGGACCTCCGCCTCCCTCGTCGCGCTTGCGGCCGCCAGCGCCTTCTCGGCCCCGCCCAAGGAGGCGGTCACGGACGGGGTCGTGAAGATCGGAGTTCTCACCGACATGTCCGGGGTCTATTCCGCCCTGGGCGGAAAGGGCACCCAGGTCGCCGTGGAGATGGCCATCAAGGATTTCGGAGGGTCCGTCCTGGGCAAGCCCATCCAGGTGGTGGGGGCGGACCACCAGAACAAGGCCGACATCGCGTCCGCGAAGGCCCGGGAGTGGTTCGACACCGAGAAGGTGGACATGATCACCGGCCTGCTCAACACCGGCTGTGCCCTGGCCGTCCAGAAGCTGGGGGGCGACAAGAAGCGCGTGGTGATGGTCACCGGGGCGGCCAGCACGGACCTCACCAACAGCGCTTGCACCCCCTACAGCGTCCACTACGTCTATGACACCTATGCGCTGGGCAAGGTCACCGGGCAGGCGGTGGTGCAGGGCGGAGGGAAGAACTGGTTCTTCATCACGGCGGACTACGCCTTCGGCCAGTCCCTGGAGGCGAACACCACCAAATTCGTCGTCAAGGGGGGCGGGAAGGCCGTGGGGTCCGTGCGACACCCCCTGTCCACCGCGGACTTCTCCTCCTACCTCCTGCAGGCCCAGAATTCCGGGGCCCAGATCATCGGCCTTGCCAATGCGGGCGCCGACACCATCAACGCCATCAAGCAGGCCCGGGAGTTCGGCATCGGCCAGAAAGGGCAGAAGCTGGTGGGGCTCCTCATCTTCGATACGGACATCAAGGCCCTGGGTCTCAACGTGGCCCAGGGAATGCAATTCACCAGCGGCTTCTACTGGGACCGGGACAACGGCACCCGGGAATTCTCCAAGCGCTTCTTCGCCATCCACAAGGCCATGCCCACCATGGACCAGGCGGGAGCCTACTCGGCGACCATGAACTACCTGAAGGCGATCAAGGCCGCGGGGACCGACGATCCCGACGCCGTCATGGCCAAACTGAAATCCATGAACATTGCGGATTTCTTCGCGGTCAACGGCAAGATCCGCGCGGACGGCCGGATGGTGCACGACATGTACCTCATGGAGGTCAAGAAGCCCGCCGAGTCCAAGGGAGAGTGGGACCTCCTCAAGATCGTGAAGACCGTGCCCGGGGACGAGGCCTACCAGCCCCTCTCCGAGAGCACCTGCCCCCTGGTCAAGAAGTAGGCGCCGGGGCGAATGGAACCCGAGGAAGTCCGGAGGCGGCCATGTCCTTCCAGGCGGTGATGTCGCAGGTCATGCTGGGGCTCAACAACGGCGTCTTCTACGCCATGCTGAGCCTCGGCCTGGCGGTCATTTTCGGACTCCTGAACATCGTGAATTTCGTCCACGGGGCGCTCTACATGCTGGGCGCCTACGTGGCCCTCCTGGGATTCACCCGCCTCGGGCCCCTGGTGGGGCTTCCGGACTATCAGATGAATTTCTGGGTGGCCCTGGTGGCCGCCCCCCTGGTCGTAGGCGCCCTGGGCATGGCCATCGAGCGGACCATGCTACGGCGGATAAGGAAGTTCGACCACCTTTACGGCCTGCTCCTCACCTTCGGCCTGGCCCTCATTCTCCAGGGGGTCTTCACCAACTACTTCAACGTCTCGGGGGATCCCTACGAGGGCAAGCCCGAGATCTTCAACGGGGCGGTGAACCTGGGGTTCATGTTCTTCCCCAAATACCGGATCTTCGCGATCCTGGCCTCCCTCGCGGTGTGTTTCGCCACCTGGTTCGTCATCGAGCGGACCAAGCTGGGCTCCTATCTCCGGGCTGGTACGGAGAACCCGGAACTCGTGAAGGCCTTCGGGGTCAACGTTCCCCTGATGATCACCCTGACCTACGGTTTCGGGGTGGGCCTCGCCGCCCTCGCGGGGGTGCTGGCCGCGCCGATCTACTCGGTCAGCCCGGTGATGGGTTCCGAGATGATCATCACGGTTTTCGCGGTGGTGGTCATCGGGGGGATGGGGTCCATCATGGGCTCCATCGTCACGGGCCTCCTCCTGGGGATGGTGGAAGGCTTCACCAAGGTGGTGTACGCCCCCGCCTCCAGCACCGTCATCTTCCTGATCATGGTCATCGTCCTCCTGGTCAAGCCCGCGGGGCTCTTCGGGAAAGAGGCGTGAATGAACCGGCTCGCCTGGATCCTCCTCCTTGCGGCCGGGCTGGCGGCGCCCTTCGCGGTGTACCCGGTCTTCATGATGAAGTTGCTCTGCTTCGCCCTCTTCGCCCTGGCCTTCAACCTCCTTCTGGGTTACACCGGGCTCCTCTCCTTCGGGCACGCCGCCTTTTTCGGCGGGGCGGCCTACGTCACCGGCCACCTGGTGAAACACGCGGGGCTCACCCCCGAGCTCGGGATTCTGTCGGGGACCCTTTTCGCTGCCGCGCTGGGATGGGTGGTGGGGAGCCTGGCCATCCGCCGCCAGGGGATCTACTTCGCCATGGTCACCCTGGCCCTGGCGCAGATCGTGTACTTCCTGGCCCTCAAGTTGCCCTTCACCGGAGGTGAGGACGGGCTGCAGGGCATTCCCCGGGGTTTCCTCTTCGGGGTGATCGACCTTCAGAGGCACTACGCCGTGGCGGGCAAGTCCCTGGGACTGAACCTCTATTACTTCGTCTTCGCCCTGTTCTGCCTCGGTTTCTGGATTGTCCACCGCACGATCCACTCCCCTTTCGGGCAGGTGCTGAAGGCGATCCGGGAGAACGAGGCTCGGGCCCTCTCCCTGGGCTACCGCGTGGAGCGTTTCAAGCTGATCGCCTTCGTCATCTCCTCCGCCCTGGCGGGCATGGCGGGGGCGACCAAATCCATCGTGTTCCAGCTGGCCTCCCTCACCGATGTGAGCTGGCACACCTCCGGGGAGGTGGTGCTCATGACCCTCCTGGGGGGGGTGGGGACGGTGCTTGGACCGGTGGCGGGGGCCTTCACCGTGGTGACCCTCCAGTCGGAACTCAGCTTCGTCGGCCCCTGGATCACGGTCATCATTGGAGGGATCTTCGTGGTGTGCGTCCTGGTCTTCCGGCGGGGTTTCGTCGGCGAGCTGGGCAGGATCCTCAAGCGCGCCTTGTAGGCGGCATCAACCGGGAGGAATGCGGTGATCTGCGAGTCCATCCAACAAGCCCTGGCAGGGATCGGGGACGGGGCGACGCTCATGGTGGGCGGATTCGGGCTGGTGGGAATCCCCGAGAACCTGATCCTTGGCCTGCGGGAGCGGGGCGTTCGAGATCTCACGGTCATCTCGAACAACTGCGGCGTGGACGACTGGGGGCTCGGTCTGCTGCTGGAGAACCGCCAGATCCGGAAAATGATCTCTTCCTACGTGGGGGAGAACCGGGATTTCTAGCGCCAGTACCTGAGCGGGGAGCTGGAGGTGGAGCTGGTCCCCCAGGGAACCCTGGCGGAACGGATCCGTGCGGGAGGGGCGGGGATACCGGCCTTCTACACCCCCGCCGGGGTGGGCACGCCCATCGCCGAGGGCCGGGAGACGCGCAGCTTCGACGGCAAGGACTTCCTGCTCGAGCACGCTCTCCGCGCCGACTTCGCCCTGGTCAAGGCCTGGCGCGGGGACCGCCTGGGCAACCTCCAGTACCGGCGCACCGCGGCCAACTTCAACCCCATGATGGCCACCGCCGGCAGGGTCACCATTGCGGAAGTGGAATCCATCGTGGACATCGGGTCCATGGAGCCTGAGCAGGTGCACACGCCCAGCGTCTACGTCCAGCGGATGGTTGCCTGTCCCCACCAGGAGAAGCGCATCGAGCGGCGGACCCTGCGGGAAGGAGGTGCCGCATGACCTGGACGAGGGAGCAGATCGCCCAGCGGGCGGCGGAAGAGATCCAGGAGGGGTTCTACGTGAACCTCGGCATCGGCATGCCGACCCTGGTGGCCAACTACATTCCCGCGGGCAAGCGGGTGGTCCTCCAGTCGGAGAACGGCCTTCTCGGGATCGGCCCGTACCCCACGGAGGCGGAGCTGGATCCGGACCTGATCAACGCCGGCAAGGAGACCATCACCATGATCCCCGGGGCCGCCCTCTTCAGCAGCGCCGAGTCCTTCGCCATGATCCGCGGAGGTCACATCGACCTGGCCATCCTGGGCGGCATGGAGGTCTCCGCCGCCGGCGATCTGGCCAACTGGGTCATCCCCGGAAAAATGGTGAAGGGCATGGGGGGCGCCATGGACCTCGTGCATGGCGCCCGGCGGATCGTGGTGATCATGGACCACGTGAACAAGAAGGGCGAGCCCAAGATCCTCCACCGGTGCACCCTTCCCCTCACCGGGAAGGGGGTGGTGAACCGCATCATCACCGACCGGGCGGTCCTGGACGTGACCCCCGAAGGACTGCGCCTGGTGGAGCTGGCCCCCGGCCACGGCGTCGAGGAGATCCGGAACTGCACCGAACCGCCCCTCCTCGTGCAAGAGGGGCTCGAGTGAGGCCTCCCGGCCCGGGCCGGCGGCCCTTCCTATCCCTCCTCGCGCTGGGTTGCTTCCTGGCCGGCCCCGGCGGGGCTGGCCCGGGACAGGATTTCCCACCGGCCAAATCACCCCTCGCCGGGGTGCAGGTGGCCATGACCGAGACGGGGCTGGGGGGATTCCAGTCCGCCAGGGTCTGGAGAGATGGAACCGTCACCACGCTCCCCTCCGCGGGCTCGGAGGGCGCCACGGCGGATGGCATGGCACGGGTCGGGAACGATGTCTTCGTCGTCGGGACGGAACGAAGCGGCCTGAAGACCCGGGCCCTGTATTGGAGGAACGGGGCCCCTGCGTACTTGACCGACGGCGCCCGATCCTCCGGGGCGCAGGCCGTGGCTATCCTTGGGTCGGATGTCCTCATAGCCGGCTGGGAAAGGAACCCATCCGGGAACGAGGTGGCGACGGTCTGGAGGACCGGGGTCCCCACGGCCCTCACGGACGGCTCCAGGAACTCCTGGGCCACCTCGCTGGCCGTCTCTGGGGCGGACGTGCTCGTCGCAGGATCGATGCACCTGGGAGGCAACGCCAACCGCATCGCCATGTGTTGGAGGAACGGGGTCCCCACGGTCCTCACGGACGGGAGCAGGGATGCCCTGGCCTGGTCGGTGGGAGTTGCAGGCTCCGACATTGTCGTAGCCGGCTTCGTGGCAGGCTCCAACGGCAACAATGTCGCCATGATCTGGAAAAACGGCGTGCCCACGGCCCTCACGGACCCTTCCGTGAGTGGCGTAGCCACCTCGATCCTCGTCCACGGGCCCGACGTCTACGTCTCGGGGTCCGCCCTGGCGGACGGCACCCTCTCCCCCCGCCTCTGGAAGAACGGCGCGGCGCTGCCGCTGGAGGCGGGCGGGCCGGGCCACCACGCGGACGCCTGGTCTGTCAGGGTCTCCGGGTCCGACGTGTACGTGGTGGGCTCGGGCATGGACCAGGGCACTTTCGCGGCCAAGGTGTGGAAGAACGGCACTCCGGTGGCGATCACCGATGGTTCCGTGACCACTTGGGGCCGGGCCATCCTGGTTCCCTGACGCTCACCAGGCGAAGCGTTCCCCCTGTTTCAGCAGGCGCACGCGGGGGTCGCCGATGGCCTGGATCTGGGGGAGCAGGACGGGCTTGTCGCCCGGGGTGAGATGGTAGATCCCGACGGGCACGTCGGCCTTCAGCTTCTTCAATTCCCGTCCCAGCTTGGCCGGCGTCAGGTGCTTGCTGGCCTCGGCGAGCCAATCCTGTTCGTTGGGGAAGCTGGCCTCGGTGACGAAGAGCCTCAGGTTCGGCGTGGCGTTGGCCACTTCGTAGATCCGGTCGGTTTCGGCGGTGTCGGAGGTGAAGATGAAGGCGTCCTTCCCGTCTTCGACCTTGTAGCCAACGCAGGGCACCAGGTGGTTCACGCGGATGGGCGTGATCCGCAGGCCGTCCAGTTCGTAGCAGCGCTCCGGCTCGATCTCCGAGTAGAGGATCGTCGGATCATCCGGGCTGGGAATCACGGAGAAGTCCGGCCAGAGCTCGTCATTAAAAAGGTGACGCCGCAAGGCGTCCAGGGTCTCGGGCAGGGCCCGGATCCGGACGGGGGCGTGGGTGTGCCCGAAGATGTTCTTCGTGAAGAAGGGCAGGGTGCAGATGTGGTCCAGGTGGGAATGGGTGAGGAAGATGTGCCGCACCCCAATCTGCTCCTCCACCGTGAGGGCCTGGGTGAGGGAGCCTGCGTCCACGGCCAGGATCCTGTTGACGAGCAGGCCCGTCAGCCGCTCGCCTTCGGCCTCGCCGCCGCTACAGCCCAGGATGCGCAGCTCCATGGAACCTCGGGATTGCCGGAATCATACCGGGACTGGGGTGGGCTGAACACAGAAGACGCAGGTGGGCGCAGAAGAATTCAGAAAAGCCCTGTGCTTTCCGTTCCCTTCTGCCTCTTCCTCGGCCAGCCCTCTAGAACCTGATGCCGCCATAAAGGGCCACCTGGTACTGGGGGGCCAGGGCCTTCCGCAGCTCGTCGGGGGTGCCCGTCTTGTCGTTCTTGGTGGTGGGCACCGCGAACTCCAGCCGGGCGAAGGGGCTCACCACCACCAGCGGCACGCTGAATCCAACCCCGAACTTCAGCCAGGGCCGGGTGAGTTCCACGCTCCCCAGGCTGTTCCAGGCGGGCAGGTCCGCGCTGTACTTCTCCCGCCGCATCTCCACCCCCGCGTGGAGGTTCAGCACGAGTTTCCAGTCCAGCCCGGCCCCCACCGCCAGGTACTCGGCGCCGAAGCGGGCCACCTTCTTGCCGTTCAGGACCAGATCCTCCTCGGACTTGGGATGGTAGGTGGCGTTGATGTTGATGGCCATGACGCCGATGTCCAAGAAGCTCGCCCCCACCCGGAAGCCCATTCCCGAGGGGCTGACGGCGTCGTAGGAACCGTTGACCGCGGTCTGGGCCACCTGGACGCTCTGGGCCTTCCCGAACTGGCGGTCCAGGAGGACGCCGACTTCGCCGTCGGCCAGGAGCGGTGCGGCCGCGAGGAGGGCCAGGGAAGCGATGGCAGGGCGCATGGGGACTCTCCAACGGATCGGGGCCATGATCCCCGCCCTGGGAGAGGAGGTCAAGGCGCGTCAGACTGGATGGAATGTCCCGACCCCACCTGCGCTACCTCCTGCTCGACGGTTTCGACCCCGACACCGGGGAACTGGCCCTGCGGGTGGGCGCCCACGGAGGCGAGGATCTGGGCCCCCAGGTGCTGCGCCTCAAGCTCCACCTGGGGCGAAGCGGCGATGCCCTCCAGCCTCTGCGGCGGGAGCTCACCACCCACGTCCAGATGCCCTTGCCCCCTGCCTGGGAGAAGGGCCTGAAGCTCATCATACGGGCCATCGAGGACGAGCTCGCGGCGGCAGAGGGGCGCGATCCCCTGCGCTACCTCTGGGTCCAGACCCAGGTGCTGCACCCCACGGACCCCCGGAGGAGCACCCTGAACCACCCCATTCCCGCCCAGACGGAGATCCTCTGGGACTGGGCCCAACGGCTGGAGCAGGAGGAGGACCTGGCCCGGGCCACGGAGGTCCTCGAACGGCTCCTCCTGCTGGCCCCGCGGCACGTCACCGCCCTTTCCCGGCTGGCCTTCCTTCTGCGCCAGCAGCGCATGGTGGAGGAATTGCTGGACGTGACGGCCCGGTGGGTCCAGGCGGACCCGGGGAACGCGGAGCCCCTCCTCCGGCGGGGCGAGGCGCTGCTGGCCCTGGAGCGGCCGGTCGAGGCCCTCGAGGGCTTCCGGAAGGTGCTCAAGGTCCAGCCGCTGCACCTCCTGGCGCACCTCGGGGCCGCCCAGGCCCAGGCCCAGCTCGGAGGCGATCCTTTTCCCCATTTGGACGCGGCCATGGAGCTGGATGCTGCGGCCACCCGGGCCGTCCTGGAGGAGACCTTCGACTACCGCATCCTGGGGCCCCTCCGGAACGACCGGCGCCTGGCCCCGGAGGACCTGCCCCAGCAACTGGGCCTGTCCGCCCCGGAGATCCGGGTCCTGGCCGCGAACCATGGGCTGCCCCTCGGGGAGGACGGCAGCGTGCGGGAGAGCGAACTGGCCCGGTGGGTGGGCATCCAGAACCGCTGCCAGCTTCGGGCGGCCGGGCTCCACTGGATCGCGCCGACACCCAGGATTCTCCCGGAGCCGCCCCCGGAAGCCCTCCCCGGGGCAGAATAGGCGCATGCCTTCCGCCCTCCTCGACACCGACCTTCCCTTCCCCCTGTTCCGCCGAGGAAAGGTCCGGGAGGTCTACGAAATCGGCGGGCGGCTCCTCATCGTGGCTTCGGATCGCATCAGCGCCTTCGACTGCGTGATGCCCGAAGGCATCCCCGACAAAGGCCGGATCCTGACCCAAGTCGCCAATTTCTGGTTCCGGGCCACGGGCGACATCGTCCCCAACCACCTCCTCACCACCGAGGCGGCGGATTTCCCTCCGGAGCTCGAGGCCTACCGCGGACTCCTGGAAGGCCGGGCCGTGCTGGTGCAGCGCACCGATCCCATCCCTGTGGAATGCGTGGTCCGGGGCTACCTGGCCGGCTCGGGGTGGAAGGAGTACCAGGAATCCGGCCGGGTGTGCGGGATCGTTCTGCCGCCCGGGTTGAAGCTCGCGGACCGGCTTCCCGAGCCCATCTTCACGCCGGCCACGAAGGAGGAGTCGGGGCACGACGAGAACATCTCCTTCGACCGCATGGCCGCCATCGTGGGGGCGCCCCTGGCGAAACGGCTGCGGGAGCTAAGCCTGGCCCTGTACCGGCGCGGGACGGAACTCGCCGCCCAGCGGGGGATCCTGCTGGCGGACACGAAGTTCGAATTCGGCCTCCTGCCGGGCGGGGAGCTCCTCGTGATCGACGAGGTGCTCACTCCGGATTCCAGCCGGTACTGGCTGGCGGACCGCTGGGAGCCAGGAAAGAACCCCCCCAGCCTGGACAAACAGTTCCTCCGGGACTACCTGGAGACCCTTCCGGGCTGGGACAAGCGTCCTCCTGCCCCCCACCTCCCCGAGGAGATCGTCCAGGGCGTGCGCACCCGCTACCTGGACCTCGCCGCCCGATTCGGCGTGGACCTTTAGCGGGGCGGACCCAGACGGCGAAGCCGCCGTTTGCCCCACAGGGTGGGAGAAGCCCGAGCGCGGCTGCTCCGGGCGAGGGCGCAGGGGTGTGGGGGGCCCAGGCGGCGAAGCCGCCGTTTGCCCCACAGTGTGGGAGAAGCCCGAGCGCGGCTGCGCCGGTCGAGGGCGCA
>JACQZU010000021.1 GCA_016213735.1 Acidobacteriota bacterium
CCGCCACCCCGCCGGGCGGGCCCGTCCGGGGCTGACGGGGCTTGAACCCGCGAGGAGGCTCCGCCGCCGAGAGCGCAGCACCGAAGGTGCAAGCGAGCGGGAGGGCGCTCCAGTGGAGCGCCCGATCGGTGGAGGGATGGGCTCGGCGTGAGCGGAGGGCCTCCGGTGGAGGCCCGGAGCAGCCGAGCCTAGACCTTGGATCGAGCCTGAAGGGCGAAGACACAGCGTTCGAGCCCCCCGCGGGTGGCGCCGCCACCCCGCCGGGCGGGCCCGTCCGGGGCTGACGGGGCTTGAACCCGCGAGGAGGCTCCGCCGCCGAGAGCGCAGCTCCGAAGGTGCAAGCGAGCGGGAGGGCGCTCCAGTGGAGCGCCCGATCGGTGGTGGGATGGGCTCGGCGTGAGCGGAGGGCCTCCGGTGGAGGCCCGGAGCAGCCGGCCCAAGACCGTGGATCGAGCCCGACGGGTGATGAGAGGGAGTTCGAGCTCGCGGCGGGCCTGCCGAGGCCCACGAGACAGCGAGATAGAGCGTCCGGCCCTGGCCAAGCCCGGACCCGCGAGAGAGGCTCCACCTCCAGGAGCGCAGCCCCGGAGGGGCAAGGGACTGGGAGCATCCTGCCGCGCAGGATGCGTCAGGTGGAGGCTCCACCTCCAGGAGCGCAGCCCCGGAGGGGCAAGGGACTGGGAGCATCCTGCCGCGCAGGATGCGTCAGGTGGAGGCTCCACCTCCAGAAGCGCAGCCCCGGAGGAGCAGATCGAAGAAATGCCCGCCCGGGGGGGTGCCGTGGGCGGGAGGGACTGTTCGGGTCCGGGCGGCTAAACTTTGTCCAACCCGCACGCCTCAACCCACGCGGCTCTCAGGATCCCCTGAGGTATTCCAGTTGCCCCTTCGCGACCTCATCCCGAAATTGGACCGTGCCTCCCAGGAACCCCTGGCGGTCCAGCTGGTGCGTCTCCTGGCCGCGGAGGTCGCCTCCGGCCGTTTGGCCAGGGGCGAGCCGCTCCCCGGGTCCAGGGCCTTGGCGGAGGAGCTGGAACTCTCCCGCCACACGGTCATGGCCGCCCTCCGTGAACTGGAAGCCGAGGGCTGGGTGGAGAGCCGGCCCGGCAGCGGAACCTTCGTGGTGGATCGCCTTCCCGCCGGACCACCCCGCCACTGGGGGCCGCTCCCGAGCCCGGGCGGAATCCCGGACGAGCCTCCCTTCGATCTTGCCAGCCAATTCCTCCCCCTTTCGACCATGGGCGGGGTGGTCTTCGACCTCTCGGAGGCGATCTCCGATCCCCGCCTGGCCCCCAAGGACGCACTCGCGAAGGCCTACCAGCGAGCCCTTCGCCGGCACGGAGACGAGCTCCTCGGGACCGGCGAGCCCCGGGGCAACCAATCCCTTCGTGAGCACCTGGCCGCCTACCTGACGGGCGCCCGTGGTTTCAAGGTGGGCCCCGACCAGGTCCTGTTGACCCGGGGAGGCACCGACTCCCTCGCGCTCCTGGCCCAGGCCCTTCTGGTCCCGGGGGGTCATGTGGCCGTGGAGAATCCCGGGAACCCCGCGGTCTGGGACGCCTTCCGGACCCTGCCGGGGGTCCACCTCCATCCCGTGCCGGTGGACGAAGAGGGGCTCAGGGTGGATGCCCTCGAAACCCTGCTCTCCTCCCACTCCCTGGCCCTGGTCCACCTCACTCCCTTCCACCAGTTCCCCACGCAGTGCAGCCTCAGCGCCAGCCGGAGGTCCAGGCTCCTGGCCCTGGCCCGGGAGCACGAATTCGCCATCCTGGAGGACGAACCCACCTTCGAATTCCACGGTCCTTCCAGGCCCCTCCTTCCCCTGGCCAGCGCGGACACGCGCGGGGCGGTCGTCCACCTCGGAAGCTTCGCCCCCTGGCTGGCGCCGGGACTTCCCCTGGGATTCCTGGTGGCGTCCCGCACCCTCGTGGACAGGCTGGCCCGCCTTCGCCGGGACCGACGGATCACGGGGGACCGCGTCCTGGAATGGGCCATGGCGGACCTCATCCGGGACGGCGACTTCGAGCGCCACCTGGCCCGGGCCCGCAAGACCTACCAGGAACGGAAGGAGGTCTTCCTGGCCCAGGCCATGGCCCATCTCGGGCCGGAATTCCGGTGCGCCGATCCCCCCGGGGGCCTCGGCTGCTGGCTGAAGGTTCCCGACCATCTCGACACCGATGCCTGGGCCAGCCACTGCCGGGCGGCCGGAGTCCAGATCCATCCGGGGCGGCGTTTCGACTTCCAGGGCAGACCCCTGCCCGCCGTCTTCCTGGGCTTCGCCCACCTTCAGGACGGGGAGGCGAGGGACGCCCTCCATCGGATGCGGGGCGCCGTGGACAAGGCCCTCCAGAGCCGCCTTGCCTGAACCCGGCCTTTCCCTTCCGCCGGGCCCGCCTGAGCAGCTGGGGCCCTACCGGGTCCTGGAGCGCCTGGGGGAGGGCGGCATGGGCGTGGTGTACCTCGCCTTTGACGTCGAGCTCGGCCGGCGCGTCGCCCTCAAGTGGCTCAAGCATGGCAACCCCGCCATGGTTGAACGGCTGCTCCAGGAGGCCCAGCTCCACGCCCGGGTCGAGCATCCCAACGTCTGCCGCCTGTACCACGCGGGCGAGCACCAGGGCGCACCCTACCTGGTGCTCCAGCTCGTCCGGGGGGAGACCCTCGACCAGGTCGCGCCCCGGCTCTCCCTTGACGCCAAGCTCCGCCTCATGGTGGCCATCGCCGACGGCGTCCAGGCGGCCCACCGCCAGGGCCTCATCCACCGCGACCTCAAGCCGGGCAACCTGATGGTGGAGCCGGACGAGGCCGGCGGGTGGCGTCCCTACGTGATGGACTTCGGCCTGGCCCGCGATGACGCCTCCGGCACCCTCACCATGGCGGGCACACTCCTGGGGAGTCCCGCCTACATGGCCCCGGAGCAGATCGCCGGCGGCTGGGTGGACCCCCGCACCGACGTCTACGGACTCGGGGCATCCCTCTTCGAATGCCTCACGGGCCGGCCTCCCTTTCAGGGCCAGACCCTTCCCGAGGTTCTCCACAAGGTCCAGACCGAACGCCTGCCCGCCCTACGGAGCCTCTGTCCCGGGCTGCCCGGGGATCTGGAAGTCATCCTCGCCTGCGCCACCGCCAAGGACCCCGGTTCCAGGTATCCCAGCGCCGCCGCCTTCCGCGACGACCTCCAGCGCCTCCTGGATGGCGAACCCATTCGTGCCCGGCGTGCCTCCCTCCCCCAGCGGATCCGCCTCTGGGTCCGTCGGAACCCCCGCCTGGCCGCGGTGAGCGCCGCCGGGGCCGCCGGGGTCCTCCTCCTGGGCGGGCTCTGGGCCAGGGCCGAGCGGGGTTCGGCGGAGCGCGCCCGCTTTTCCCGCCAGTTCGGGGAGCAGGTGGCCGCCCTCGAGCAGATCGGACGCATCTCGGCGCTGCTCCCCCTCCACGACACCCGGGCGGAACGGCTCGAGATCCGGCAACGCATGGACCGCATTCGCGCCGACCTGGACCGGGCCGGATCCGCCGGCGCGGGCCCGGGACACTACGCGCTGGGCCGCGGGTACCTCACCCTGGGCGAGGACGCCCAGGCCCGGCGACACCTCGAACGCTCCTGGAAGGCAGGCTCCCGCGACCCGGATACGGCCGCATCCCTCGGCCTGGTCCTGGGTCGCCTCTACCAGAAGGAACTCTCGGGCCTGGGCGCCATCGACCGGAAGGATCTCCGCGAACTCCGGCTCAAGGAGATCGAACTGGCCTTCCGAGACCCGGCCCTGGCCTTCCTCCGCCAGGCCAGGGGCGCCCGAACCGAATCTCCCCATCTCCTCGAGGGCCGAATCGCCGCCTACGAGAAACGCTTCGACGAGGCCCGCGCCCTCGCCCGGCGCACGCTCCAGGAACAGCCATGGTCCTATGAAGCCCGCCGCCTCGAAGCCGAAACTTTCCTCGCCCAGGCGCGAACAGCCACCGACACCGGGGATTGGGGAGAAGCCCTGAAGGCTTCCGAACAGGCCGGAGCCTCCCTGGCGGCCGGCCTTGAAATCGCCCGCAGCGACACAGGCCTGCACGACGCCGAAAGCGCCCGGCGCCTCCTGGTCCTCGAATCCGAGATTCCCCAGGGCCGCTTCCTCGAGGCGCGGGTGGATTGGGTGCTGGAGGGATGCAACGCCGCCCTCCAGGCTGATCCGGGCAGCCTCCGGGCCCTGGAAACCAAGGCCATGCTTTTCGCCCGCCTGGGGCAGCATCAGGCCAGCCATGGCGTGGACCCGGGGCCCGCCTTCCATCGCTCCCGGGAGGCGGCGGAGACCGCCCTCCAGCTGCATCCGGACGCCACAGGCCCGTGCATCACCATCGGATTCGCCTGCTGGCAGGAAGCGGAGCACCAAAAGGGGAAGGGCCAGGATCCCCGCCCCACCGCCCGGGCTGGGATCGCGGCGCTTTCCCGGGCCGCCGAATTGGATCCGGGGAATTCGGTGCCCCTCAGTTACGCGGGCGTCATCGAACGGGCCGTGGGGGACTTCGAATACCACCACGGGGAGGATCCGCGCCCCGCCCTGGCCCGGGCCTCGGCCCACCTGGAGAAGGCCGTGGCCCTCAATCCACGCAACACCGCGGCCCTGAACAACCTATCCCTGGTGCACTACTCCCGGGGCCGCTACGAGGGACGCCACGGCAGGGACCCCGTGCCCGACTTCCGGACCGCCATCGCGCGCCTGGAGGCCTCGATCACCATCAACCCCAGGCTTTCCCCGGTGTTCAACAACCTGGGGGCGATCCGCCACGAACTGGCCTCTCACCTTTACAAGGTCGGCCTTTCCTGGGAAGTGGACCTGGACCTGGCCCTGGAGTCCTTCCGACGCGCCGCCGAACTCAACCCGCAGAACCCGTCCCCCCGCTACAACCTCGCTTTCACGCTCCACAACAAGGCGGAGTGGCTCCTCGATGGAAAGGGCGCTGATCCCACCGCTCTGCTGGAGGACGCCCGCCGGGCCATCCGGGCGGCCCTGGACCTAAAGCCGGACGATGCCGAAAACCACCTCGAGGCGGCCCAGATCTCCCGGATCCTGGGCCGGTGGGCCCTTCGCCAGGGGCGTTCCCCCCAAGCCCTGTTTGATGCCGCCGACCAGGACCTGGAACGGGGCGTCCGGTTGAATCCCCAGGACGCCAGCCTTCGAACCGGGCAGGCGGAGGTCGCGATGGCCCGGCTGGAAGGACCTGTTGCCCCCGCGACCCGCAAGCGAATCCTGGGGCAGGCCCTTGCCGCGGCGGAAAAGGCCCTGGCCATCAGCCCCGAAAGCCTCCAGGCCCAGGGCCTCCGGGGTCGGGCCCTGCTGGGGCTCGCCGAGATCGATCCCACCCCCCCATCCCGCCGTGCACGCGCAACCCAGGCCCTCGCCGCTTTCGAGACCTCCATCCGCCAGGATTCCAAGTCCCTGGGAAGCTTCCGGGATGACCTGGAACGGGCTCGGCGCCTCGTGAAGGGGGAGGGCACCTTCCGATAGGGGGGCCCGACTCCGGCGAGGGACCGGTGCTTGGCAGGTCCGGGCGGCCCCCCTGAATCCATGTCCCGGCCTGCGGGGCCTCGGTTTTCCGGACTTGAGCTTCCGGGACCGAGGCCCCATTCTGGTGGATTGGCATGCTCCAGGCCCTCGCACCATGAAGCTCCCCGTCGTCGCCCTCTGCGGACGCCCCAACGTGGGCAAGTCCACCCTCTTCAATCGGCTCACGCGCAGCCGGGCGGCCCTGGTGCACGACCTGCCAGGGATGACGCGGGACCGCAGCTACGGCCTGGTCACCTGCCTGGGGGAGGGCGGAGCTCCGGAGGAGGTGCTCCAGCTCGTGGACACCGGCGGCCTCGATTTTGAGGGGGAGGATGTCATCACCTCGGGAATCACCCGGATGGCGCAAGGTGCCCTGGAGGAGGCGCACGTCGTCGTGCTCCTCGTGGATGGCCATGACGGGTGCACCACCGGGGACGAAGAAATCGCCGCCCGGTTGAGGACCCTTGGGAAACCGGTCCTGCTCGCCGTCAACAAGCTCGACGGCATGAAGGGCGGGGCGCCGGACGGGGCCTTCTACGCCCTGGGGTTCGACCAGGTGCACCAGGTGTCGGCGGCCCACGGAGCGGGAGTGCCCGAACTCCTGGCGGCTCTCCGTGCCCGGCTGCCCTTCCACCGGAGCCCGGAGGAAGCCGACCTTCCGGCCCCGGACGAGGAACTGCGCCTGGCCATCATCGGCCGCCCCAATGTGGGCAAGAGTTCCCTCACGAACCGGATTCTCGGCTACGAACGCAGCCTGGTGAGCGAGGTGGCGGGCACCACGCGGGACACGGTGGACACGGTCTTCCGGAGGGGAGAGCGGGTCTACCGCCTCATCGACACCGCGGGGATCCGGCGCAAAGGGAAGACCACCCTCGGGGCGGAGAAGCTGTCCATCCTCAAGGCCCGGCAGGCCATGGCCCGGGCCGATGTCTCCCTTCTGCTCCTCGACGCCGTGGAGGGGGTCACCCACCAGGACGCCGTGGTGGCGGGCTACGCCCAGGAGGCCGGCGCGGCCGTGATCCTGGTGGTGAACAAGTGGGACCTCATCGAGAAGGACGGATACACCTCCCTGGCCTTCGAGGAACGGATCCGGCGGGAGCTGGGCTTCCTGAACCACGCCCCCATGATCTTCATCAGCGCCCTGACCGGGCAGCGGGTGACCCGGCTCTTCGAGACGATCCACGAGGTGGCGGCAGCCCACGCGCGCCGCGTCTCCACCGGAGAGCTGAACCGCTTCCTCCGGGAGGCGGTGGCCGCCAACAGCCCCCCCGCCGTGGACGGCAAGCTCCCCAAGCTCTTCTTCATGGCCCAGGTCGGCGTGCGCCCCCCCACCTTCGTCATCAAGGCCAACACCGAACGCGGCCTGCACTTCAGCTACATGCGCTACCTCGAGAACCGCCTGCGGGAGGCCTTCGACCTCGCGGGCACCCCCCTTCGCGTCAGCGTGCAGCGGCGAGGCAAGAAAGACCATGAGGACGAGGAACGCGCTCCCGTGCGCCGGGTCCTGGATGTCGGCGAAGGGCTCCTGCCGTCCAGGCGCAAAGCACACGCCGCCCCCCGCCGGAAAAACTGAAGCCCCCAGGAACCGACAGGGCCATGACGAAGGTGTGGCGAATCCTTCTTCCAGTGGGCCCGGGGATGGGGAAAAAGGACCTCACGGGTCATTGGATTTGATTCTATTTATTGTTTTGACAATGTTTAAAATGAAAATATTTATTTAGAAATGATTTCTATTAAAATTAACAAAGCTTAACTTTCCTGTGACGCTTTCCGGCTTGATGGTGGGATCCAGTCTCCGTTCCTTCCCATCCCATCCACCCGGTCCACCCGACCGAACGCCCGCCCCCCAGGCCCTTGACTGGGCTGGGGCGCCGGGCATCCACCCTCATCTCCTGGGAGTCGTCCATGGCCACAAGCCGCCTTGCTCTTTCCCTCCTGACCGCCGCCCTGGTGGCGGGACCGGTCCTCGCCGAGGCACGCCCCCGCGTCCTCGCGGCCGTGGATCGCCTCCAGGCCCAGCGCTTCGACCTCGGCCTCGACAGCCAGCATGGGTTCGCGGTGAAGAACCTCCACGAGGACGAGCTCGGCCAGAGCCATGTCCGCTTCCATCAGACCTACCAGGGCGTCCGGGTCTTCGGGGGCGAGGTCATCGCCCACCTCGACCGGGAGGGCGGCAACCTTCCCTACACCAACGACCTGAAGCGCGGCATCAACATCAACACCATTCCCTCCCTCGGCGCCGCCGAGGCCCTGGCCACCGCGACCATGGACCTGCAGGCCCGGGGCGCCTTCACCAGCGAGCCCACGGCCGAGCTGGTGATCCTTCCCATCGAACAGGAGCGGGTCCGGTCCAACCGCGCCCTGCAGCGTGACGGGGAGGTCAATGCGGTCGATATGGTCCGAGAGCTCCAGGGTTACCGCCTCGCCTACCACGTGCACACCGAGCTGGAGAACGGCGCCGACGAGACGGCCCACACCGACTACATGATCGACGCCCACACCGGCGCCATCCTCCGGAAGTGGAGCACCCTGCGCACCACCGACGCCGTGGGCACCGCCAACACCCAGTTCAGCGGGGCGGTGAGCATCCACACGAATTTCACCGGCACCACCTACGAGCTGCGGGACATCTTCCGCTCCATGAACATTGCCACCTACGACCTCAACCACGGCACGGGCAGCGGCACCGGGACCCTCTACACCGACGCCGACAACGTGTGGGGCAACGGCCTGAACTACACCGGCAGCACCACCTCCACCACCAGCGCCACCGGCCAGACCGCCGCGGTGGACGCCCACTACGGCATCGAGATCACCTTCGACTTCTTCAAGAACCTCTTCAACCGCAATGGCATCGACGGCGCCGGCCGCGCGACCTACAGCCGGGTGCACTACAGCACCAGCTACGACAACGCCTTCTGGTCCGACACCTGCTTCTGCATGACCTACGGCGACGGCAGCGCCTTCAAGAGCCTCGAGTCCCCCGACGTCGCGGGCCACGAGATGAGCCACGGGGTGTGCGCCAACAGCGCCAACCTCACCTACTCCGGCGAGTCGGGCGGCCTGAACGAGTCCAACTCCGACATCTTCGGGAACATGGTCGAGCTCTACGCCAAGAGCGGGTTCGTGATGCCCGCCACCGTCGCCAACACCGACGGGGCCTGGCTGGTGGGCGAGCAGCTCCGCACCACCCCGCTGCGCTACATGACCAAGCCCAGCAAGGACGGCGCCTCCAAGGACGCCTGGAGCAGCACCCTGGGCAGCCTTGACGTGCACTACAGCAGCGGCCCCAACAACCGCATGTTCTTCTTCCTGAGCCAGGGCGCCAGCGCCACCAGCACCAGCGACTACTACAGCTCCTACGTGCCGGCCGGATTCACCGGAATCGGGCCCGAGAAGGCCTCCCGCATCTGGTACCGCGCCCTCACGGTGTACCTCACCGCCTCTTCCAACTACGCCGCGGCCCGCACGGCCTGCATCAACTCCGCCAAGGACCTCTACGGCGCGGGCGGAGCCGAGGAGGCCGCCGTGTGGAACGCCTACGCCGCCATCAACGTGGGCGCCAAGTGGACCCCCACCACCCCCACCGCCCCCTCCATCACCACCCAGCCGGCCAGCCAGAGCGTGGTGGTGGGCAGCACCGCCACCTTCACCGTCGCCGCCAGCGGCACGGCCCCCTTCACCTACCAGTGGTACAAGGGCGCCGCCGCCATCGCCGGCGCCACCGCCGCCACCTACACCACCCCGGCCACGACCCTGGCCGACAGCGGCAGCACCTTCTACGTGACCGTCACCAACAGCCTGGGCAGCGCCACCAGCAACACCGCCACCCTGACCGTCACCACCGCCCCCACCACCACCGAACTGGTCACCAACGGCGGCTTCGAGAGCGGCGCCACGGGCTGGGCCGGCACCACCGGCGCCATCAACACCTGGACCAACCAGCCCGCCCGCACCGGCACCAAGAACGCCTGGCTGCAGGGGAACGGCACCACCACCACCGAGAACCTGACCCAGTCCATCACGATCCCGGCGGCGGCCACCAAGGCCACCCTCACCTTCTGGATCCACATCGACACGGCGGAGACCACCACCTCCATCGCCTACGACACCCTCAAGGTCCAGGTCATCAACGGGACCACCACCACCACCCTGGCCACCTACAGCAACCTGAACAAGGCCACGGGTTATGTCCAGAAGACCTTCGACCTCACCAGCTTCAAGGGCAAGACCGTCACCCTGAAGTTCCTGGGCAAGGAGGACAGTTCCCTCCAGACCTCCTTCGTCCTCGACGACGTGAGCGTCAAGGTCCAGTAGACCTGCCGTCCCCGGACCGGAGAGCCGCCCCCACGGGCGGCTCTCTTGTATTATTTGGGAAAGCTTCAATTCAGGTCGGTGACAGGTTTACACTTCTGCCATGCGAATCCTGATCGTGGAGGACGAACCCAAGACCGCCCACCACCTCCGTGAGGGCCTCAGCGCCGGCGGATTCCAGGTCGTCCACAAGGGAGACGGCCAGTCGGCCCTGGACCTGGCCCTCACGGAATCCTTCGACGCCCTGGTGGTGGACGTCATGCTGCCCCGCCTTTCGGGCCTGGACCTGGTCTCCCGCCTCCGGAAGCGGGGACTGCGCGCGCCGGTTCTCTTCCTTTCCGCCAAGGGAGCCATCGAGGACCGGGTGCGGGGGCTTGAAGAGGGGGGCGACGACTACCTGGTCAAGCCCTACGCCCTGCCGGAGGTGCTGGCCCGCCTGCGGGCCCTCCTGCGCAGAGGCGGGGGGGGGCCTTCCACCCTGGAACGGGCCGAAGTGGGGGACCTGGTCTGGGAGCCGGGGCACAGGCGGATCACCCGGCTGGGGAAAAGGGTGGACCTCACCCCAAAGGAGTACGCCCTGGCGGCCCTCCTGCTTCAGCACCGCGGGGAAGTGGTCACCCGGGACCAGATGGTCAAGGCCGTCTGGGGCCTGACCTCCGTGGTGGACCCCAACGCCCTTGACGTGCAGGTCCGGCGGCTCCGCAAGAAGCTGGACGACCCCTACGACCTCAAGTTGATCCACACGCTCCGGGGCGTCGGCCTGGTGCTCGAGGCCCGTGAGAACGCATAGCGGCAGCCTGCTCCGGAACCTGGAATTCAGCTTCGGAGCCGTGACCTTCCTGCTCTTCGGGCTCATGGCCCTCTTCATGGACCACGCCCTGCACCTCGCCCTTGAGCAGGAGGACGCCTTCGTCATGCAGGCGGAGGCCGCGGGTCTCGCGAAGCTCCTGGAACGGGGGGAGCTCCCCCTCGAGGAGGCCCCCAGGCCGGAGAAGTCCGAATGGCGGGTGGTGGACCGGAACGGACGCCCCCTCCACGAGAGCCTGGCCTTCCGCGTGCCCCCTGGGGTGCTCTGGCCGGAACCGGACGCGGATCCGGAGGAGCGTTGGATGCCCGACGGCCGGCCCATGACCCTCAAGGTGGCCGCCATCTCCAGGGGGCGGAAGCTCCAGCTGGCCATGGACCGCTCCCACGAGGAGGTCCTCTTCGTCCGCTTCCGCAAGCGCGTGGTGCTGGGCCTGGCCTCGGCGGTGCTGATCTCGGCCCTCCTGGGGCGCTGGATCACCCGGCGAGGGCTCGCGCCCCTGGGGCGCATCGTGGCGGAGGCCGGAGACATCCACCCCCTGCGCCTGGAAAGGCGCCTGGACCGTTCCCAGTTCCCCGAGGAGCTGGGTGAACTGGTGGGAACCCTCAACGTGGCCCTGGACCGGATCCAGCTTTCCTTCGAACGCCTCCAGCGTTTCTCCGGGGAGCTGGCCCACGAACTGCGCACCCCCCTCCAGAACGTGCGGGCCGAAGTAGAAGGTCTGCTCCTGCGTCCCCGGGATGGCCGGGCCCAGCAAGAGGCCCTGGGTTCCATCCTCGAGGAGTGCGACCGCCTCGCCAGCCTCATCGAACAGACGCTCTTCCTGTCGCGCACCGAAGATCCCGCCGCCGCCATCAAGCGGACCCCCATCCTGGTCCGGGAGGTCTGCCAGCGGGTGGCGGCCTACTTCGACGCCACCGCCGAGGAGTCCGGGATCCACTTCGAAGTGGAAACGGAGCCGGGTCTCAAGGTCTTCGCCGACGAGGGCCTGCTCCAGCGAGCCCTGACCAACCTGGTTTCCAACGCCCTCCGGCACACCCCCGAAGGAGGCCGGGTATGCCTGGGAGGCTTCGCCCGGCAGCCCGGAGTCCGGCTCTTCGTCAAGGACACCGGCCCGGGGGTGGATCCCGAGCTGCTGGGACGGCTGGGGGAACCCTGGGTCAAGGGGCATCCCTCCAGCTGCCACGGCCTGGGCCTGGCCATCGTCCGGGGGATCCTGCGCCTCCACGGCGGAAGCGTGCAGTTCCTGTCCAGCCCGGGGGAGGGGCTGGAGGTGCGCCTGGACTTCCCCGGTGCCCCCCACCAGGCCTTGCCGGCCGAGGCCGGGGCCTCAGTGTGATCCGACCTTTTTCTCTCCGGCCTCGATGCGCACCTTGAGCCCGTTCTGGGGCGGGGGGAGGGGACAGGTGGCGAACTCCGTGAAGGCGCAGGGTGGGTTGATGGCGCGGTTGAAGTCCAGCACCACCTTCCCATCCTTGGGGGGGGCCGCATACAGGAACCGGCCCGCAGGGTAGCTGTCCCCGCCGCTGGTCCGGTCCTTGAAGATGAAGAAGAAATCCCCCCCGGGACGATCCTGGACCGGCATCAAGGAATGATCCCGACCCTTGAGGCGGAAATGCACCACCCCAGGAGCCTGCATGGGTTCCGTGGTGCCCAGCACGGTGGGGATGTCCACCCTCCGCGGCTTGGGGTAGGGGACAAAGGAGCCGCTGACCCGCCAGGCGGGATCTGGCGTCCATTGGGGGACCCCCTTGAAGGACTTCCGGGCAGGGGTCTCGGAATCCTTCACCCTGACGGCGAAACGCTCCCCGCGTTGGATGACGTGGAAGGTCACGCTGCCCGATTCGAAAAGGTCGGCCTTTCCGTCCCGGTCGGTCCGGAGCACCCCCTCCCGGGCCGGGGCCCCCCCCTGGGCCAGGGCCACCCCCGGGAGGAGAGACAGGCGGACCTTCCCCCCCTCCAGGACAAGGGAACCCCCCCGGGCGGGAAGGCCCGATCCCGGCAGCGGAATCGCCGCCCCGGGGTCCGACCCGAAGGGATTCTCCCCCGGGGCGAGCCAGTGGAGGCCCACCACGGCCAGCCAGCCGTCCGGGGCAGAGAGCCGGGACTCGCGGGCCTGCTTCCACCGGGCGTGGTCGGCCAGGAAGTCTTCCTTCGGGCCGGGCCATCCGGCCAGCAGGACCGCCAGGGTCGCGTGGCATGGCATCACAGGACTCCTCCTTTCACCGAAGCAGGGCGCGGGCGTGTTCCAGGGCCTCGGGGCCCGAGGGCTGGCCCGAGAGCAGGCGGGCCAGCTCCCGGGTGCGGTCCTCGCCCTCCACCCACCTGAATTCGCTGCGCGTGCGTCCCCCGGCGGCCGCCTTCGCGAGGCAGCCGTGATGGTCGGCCCGGGCCGCCACCTGGGGGAGATGGGTCACGGTGAGGATCTGGTGCCTTCCGGCCAGCTCCCGGATGGCCTCGCCCACGGCCAGGGCCGCCTGGCCCCCGAGCCCGGCGTCCACCTCGTCCAGGATGAGCGTGCGACCCTCTCCATGGCTTTCCCCCAGGTGGACTCCGGCGCCCAGGAGGGCCAGCATCACGCGGCTCAGTTCCCCCCCCGAGGCGATCCGGGCCAGGGGGCGGAATCCCTCTCCGGGGTTGGATTCCAGCCAGAAGGAGAGGGTGGAGAAACCCTTCGGAGTGGCGCGCAGGCCCAGGCCCTGGCGAACCACGGGACCCTTGGGGTCCTCGGCCTCGGACAGCCGGGCCTGAAGCCGGGCTCCCTCCATGCCGAGGTGGCGGAGGCGGGTCATGACCTGCCGCTCCAGTTCCTTCAAGGCCCCGTCCCGCCTCGCGTGGAGCGCTTCCGCCTGGGCCAGGTAGGCGAGACAGGCCGCTTCCAGATGCTTCTCCAGGGCCGCCAGCCCGGCCTCCCCGGCCCGCAGGGCCTCCGCCTCGGTCCGCAGCGTTTGCAGGAAGTCCGGCAGCTCCCCCGGCTCGCAGTGGTGGCGCCGGGCCAGCCGCTCGTACTGCGCCAGGCGCCCCTCCAGGGCTTCCAGCGCCTCGGCGCCCTTGCCGGACCAGCGCAGCGCCTGCTCCTCCGCCAGACCCTTGAGATCCTCCAGCTCCAGGGCCAGGGAACGCAGCCGGTCGCTCTCCCCGCGCCGACCGGCCAGGAGCTCCGCGGCCGCGGCCGCGCTCCGGGCCGCGCGCTCGGCGAGCGGGAGGGCCTCGGCCAGGGACTCGGCGGCGTGCCCGAAATGCTCGGCCAGCTTCGCCGCGTGACGCAGGGGCTCCCGCTCCTCCCGGAGCTGGGCCCACTCGCCTGGAAGGGGACCCAGGCGCCCCAGGTCCTCGATCTGCTCCCCCAGCTGCCGAAGCCTTTGTTCCCTTTCCTCCTCGCTGTGCCGCCGGGCCCGCAGGGCCCCCTCGGCGGCTCGGATGGCCTCCACCAGGGACCCCAGGTCCGCCTGGATGCCCAGGACCTCGTCCAGCAGGGCCAGGTGCCGTTCCTCGCTGAGCAGGGCCTGGTGATCGTGCTGGCTGGCGAGGCGGATCCAGATCCGGCTGGCCTCCCGGAGGTCCTGCATGGAACAGGGCGCGCCATTGATCCAGGCCCGGCTCCGCCCGGTGGCCGCCACTTCCCGGCGGAGCACCACCGGCGCCTCTTCGGGAAGGCCCCGCCCGGCGAGGAACTCCCCCCAGGCCCCGGCGTGTCCCTCCACCACCGCCTCCACCGTGGCGCGGTCGCAGCCGGCCCGCACGGTATCCGAATCCCCCCGGGCCCCGATCAGTAGGGCCAGGGCCTCCACCAGGAGCGAGTTCCCGGCGCCGGTCTCCCCGGTCAGCACCGTGAAGCCCGGGCGCAGTTCAAGCGACAGATCCTCGACGATGGCCAGGTGCGAGATGCGGAGGGACGCGAGCATGGGGCTTTCCAGCATACCCGGAGGGGGGCCGTGCGGCCCGGGCCGGCGGGCCTCAGGATCCTTGGCCCACCGCGGGATCCGCCACCCCGGCCACAATGACGGAAGGTTTCCGGAACCCCATGGAAGCAGACCCCTCCCTCCGCGCAGCCCTGGCCGGGATCGTCGGCCGGGACCGGGTATTGGACCGGCCCGTGGACCGGGTGGCCTTCGCCGCGGACGCAAGCTTCTACCGCCTGATCCCCAGGGCCGTGGTCTTCGCGGGGAGCGTGGAGGAGGTCCGGGCCCTCTTCCGGCTCAGCCGCGAGCTGCGCATCCCCATGACCTTCCGGGCCGCGGGCACCAGCTTGTCGGGGCAGGCCGTCTCGGACGGAATCCTGGTGGAGGTGGCCCGCAACTGGCGCGGCATCCAGGTGCTCGAGGGCGGCGCCAAGGTGAAGGTCCAGCCCGGCGTCATCGGCGCCCACGTGAACCACGCCCTGCGCCCCTTCCGGGCCAAGATGGGCCCCGATCCCGCCTCCATCAACACCTGCACCGTGGGCGGCATCCTCTCCAACAACTCCAGCGGCATGTGCTGCGGCGTCGCCCAGAACGCCTACCACACCCTGGAGAGCCTCACCTTCGTCCTCCCCTCGGGCACGGTGGTGGACACGGGCGCCCCCGACGCAGACGACCGTTTCCGCGCGGCCGAGCCCGCCCTCGCCGAGGGGCTCCTGGCCCTGAAGGCGGAACTGGAGGCCAACGCCCCCCTGGCGGTCCGCATCCGGGCCAAGTACCTCACCAAGAACACCACGGGATACTCCCTCAACGCCTTCCTGGACTTCCACCGGCCCGTGGACATCTTCCGGAACCTCCTGGTGGGCTCGGAAGGCACCCTGGCCTTCATCGCCGAGGCGGTGCTCAACTCCGTGCCGGACCTGCCCGTGAAGGTGACGGGCTTCCTGATCTTCCCGGACCTCCACGCGGCCTGCGCGGCCATCGTGCCCCTGAAGGAGGCGGGCGCCGCGGCGCTGGAGCTGCTGGACCGGGCCTCCCTGCGGTCCGTGGAGAACCAGCCGGGCACGCCGCCCAGCTTCAGGACCCTGCCCGGCGGCGCCGCGGCCCTGCTGGTGGAGTTCCAGGGTCCCGACGAGTCCGTCCGCGCGGAGCTGGAGCGCCTCGCCCTGGCTTCCGCGGCGGACCTGACCCTCCTGGAGCCCGCCCGCTTCACCCATGATCCGGCGGAGCAGGCCCTGATGTGGAAGATCCGCTCGGGGACCTTTCCCTCCGTGGGTGCCGTCCGCAAGCGGGGCACCACCGTTCTCATCGAGGATGTGGCCTTCCCCATCGCCTCGCTCGCGGACGCCGCCGTGGACCTCACCCGGCTCTTCGCCAAGCACGGCTATCCCGAGGCCATCCTCTTCGGCCACGCCAAGGACGGCAACCTGCACTTTGTCGTCACCCAGTCCTTCAACGACCCGGCCGCCATCGACCAGTACGAGCGCTTCATGGACGAGGTGGTGGAGCTGGTGGTGAAGAAGTACGACGGCGCCCTCAAGGCCGAGCACGGGACCGGCCGCAACATGGCCCCCTTCGTCGAGGCTGAGTGGGGCCCCGAGGCCAAAGCGGTGATGGAGAAGCTCAAGGCCCTGGTGGACCCCGGGCGCCTGCTGAACCCCGGCGTCATCCTCAACGCCGATCCCAGGTGCCACATCTCCAACCTCAAGCCCATGCCCGGGGTGGAGGAGGAGGTCGACACGTGCATCGAGTGCGGCTACTGCGAGCCCAAGTGCCCCAGCCGGGAACTCACCCTCACCCCCCGGCAACGCATCGTCGTGCGCCGGGAGATCGCCCGCCTCGAAGCCGCGGGGGAGGATCCGGAGCGGCTCGCATCCCTGCGCGGGGACTTTCCCTACATGGCCCTCCAGACCTGCGCGGTGGACGGGCTTTGCGCCACCGCCTGCCCCGTGGGCATCGACACCGGCCAGCTCACCAAGCTCTTCCGGAAGGCCAGCCACTCCAGGGCCTCCAAGTGGGTGGCCCTGCAGCTGGCCCGCCACTTCGCGGCCCTCGAGCCCCTCGTCCGGACCGCCTTGCGGGGCGGCCACCTGGTGCAGCGTGGCCTGGGGAGGAAGGCCATGCCGGGGCTCACCCGGCTGCTGAAGGGGGTGGGATGGTCCCACCAGTGGAGCCCGGAGATTCCGCATCCGGCCACGGCCCTTCCCCGGACGAGTCCCGAGGGCGCCCAGGCCCTGTACTTCCCCGCCTGCATCTCCCGCACCATGGGTCACCTGCCCGGGGAATCCTCGGAGCTGAGCCTGGCCGGGGCCCTCGTCGCCCTGTCCGCCCGGGCGGGCGTGCCGGTCCATATCCCCGAAGGCGTGGAGGGCACCTGCTGCGGCGTTCCCTTCTCGTCCAAGGGCTTCGAAGAGGCCCACCGCCACGCCGTGAACCAGGCCATCGAGCGCTTCTGGCGCTGGTCCGGTGAGGGGCGGCTCCCCATCGTGGTGGACACCAGCCCCTGCACCCATGGCCTGCGCACCTGCCGGGCCCAGCTAAGCGCGGAGAACCAGGCCCGCTTCGACCGGCTCCGGATCCTCGACAGCGTGACCTTCGCCCACGACGAGCTGCTCCCCCGCCTCCTGGTGAGTCGCAAGGCCGGCCCGGTGGTGCTGCACCCCGTCTGCTCCGTCACGAAGATGGACCTGGCGGGCAAGCTGGAGGGCCTCGCCAAGGCCTGCTCGGAGAAGGTCGTCATCCCCAGGGACGCGGGCTGCTGCGGCTTCGCGGGGGACCGGGGCTTCACGCATCCGGAGCTCACGGCCGCCGCCACGCGCCAGGAAGCGAAGGAGGTCGCCGCCGGCGCCTTCGAGGGGCACTACGCCAGCAGCCGGACCTGCGAGATCGGCCTCACGCGAGCCACCGGCAGGGTCTACCGGAGCATCCTCCACCTCCTCGAGGAGAGCACCCGGGCCTGAGGGGTGCCCTGAGCGCCCGGGCCCGAGTGCGGCGCCGGTCCACCTTTCGGACGGGGAAGGTCGATCCCGCCTCCGGGGGTCGGCGTATCCTGGACGCAGGAGGCTTCCCATGGAGGAATCCGCCGCAGGCAACCCGGGCCCGACGCCCCTGGGCACCCCGCTCCACCGCATCGAGCACTACGCCCTGGCCATCCTCTCCGGCATGGCCTCCGGCGGAAGCGGCGGCCTGAGCGATGGCGACATCGACTACGCCATCGACCTGGCCGAGCGGCTGGCCCACAAACTCGGGGAGCGTGGACACCTTCATCCGTGAGTTTCTCCGGCACCTACCTGGACGCCATCCGGCAGGCCCTCCACGACGCCATGGAGGCGGACGACCGCGTCTGCCTGCTGGGAGAGGACATCGGGCACTACGGAGGCGCCTTCAAAGCCACCGAAGGCCTCCAGGAGCGATTCGGAGAGCTCCGGGTGCTCGACACGCCCATCGCGGAGCAGGCCATCGCCGGCAGCGCGGCGGGCCTGGCCCTCATGGGCCAGCGGCCCGTGGCGGAATTCCAGTTCATGGATTTCGCCCTGCTGGCCTCGGACCTCATCGTGAACTTCGCGGCCAAGACGAAATGGCGCTGGGGCGCCCCCTGCCCCGCCGTCTTCCGCGGCCCCGTGGGCGCCGGCTCCGGCGGGGGGCCCTTCCACAGCCAGAATCCCGAGGCCCACTTCCTGCCCGCCCCGGGCCTCAAGGTGGTCGCCCCGGGCACCGTGGCGGACGCCTATGCCCTGCTGCGGGCCGCCATCGAGGACGAGGACCCCGTGCTCTTCCTCGAACACAAGCGGCTCTACCGGCGCCTGAAGGACGCCTGGGAAGAAACCCCCGAGGCCCGCCTGGGGGAGGCGGCCCTCCGGCAGGCCGGCCAGTCCGCGGTGGTGCTGACCTACGGCGCGATCCAGCATGCGGCCCTCGAGGCCCTGGAGGACCTGGATGTGGCGGTGCTGGACCTGCGCACGATCAAGCCCCTGGACTGGGAGGCCATCGAGGGGCTGGTCCGGCGCACCCACCGCGTCCTGGTCCTCACCGAGGCTGGACTTCCCTTCGGCCCCTCGGCGGAGGTGGCGGCCGGGGTCCAGGAGCGCTGCTTCGCCTGGCTGGACGCCCCGGTGATGCGCCTGGGCAGCGCCGATACCCCCACCCCCGCCAGCCCCGTCCTGGAGGCGGCCTGGATGCCCGACGCCACGCGCATCCGGGCCAAGGTCGAGGAACTCCTGGCCTGGTGAGACTCTAGATCGCGTAACCCGCGCTGCCAGCCTCCAGGGCCTGCTGCTGGTCGGCGAGGTCCGCCAGGCTGCACTTCGCGAGCAGGGCCCGGGAGGCGGCCTGGGAACGGGCCAGGAGCGCCGCCACCACCTGGGACCCGGCGCCGTCCCCGGAGTCCGGTTCCCCGTCCAGGCGGCCTTCCAGGATTTCCAGGATCTCCAGCACCTGGATCCGGGAGGGCGCCCGGGAAAGCTCGCAGCCGCCGCTCGGCCCCCGCTGCACCTTGAGGAGACCCGCGGCCTTGAGGCTGCCCAGCAGCACGTGGAGGTACTTCGGGGGAAGGCCCTGGCGCTGGGCGATGGTGGCCACGAGGACCGGTCCCCGTCCCCATTGAAGGGCGAGTTCGAGCATGAGCTGGAGGCCGTAGCGGCCCTTGGTGGAGACCTTCATGGGTCCATGGTACACGGTTGAAAATTAATTCAGAATTTTTTTAATCGAATAACTTGACAATATCTGAAACCAGACCCAGGCTTGCTTCCAGGCGGCCCCCGCCGCCCTGCCAGGAGCCTCCCGTGTCCAGACCCGACCGCGTCAACCACGCCTACGAACTCATCGGCGCCACCCCCGTGGTGCGCCTCAACCGCATCGTCCCCAAGGGCAGCGCGACCATCTTCCTGAAACTGGAGAGCGCCAATCCCGGCGGCTCCGTCAAGGACCGCATCGCGTTGGCCATGATCGAGGACGCCGAGCGCCGGGGGGCCCTCAAGCCCGGCCAGACCGTGCTGGAGGCCACCAGCGGCAACACGGGCATCGGCCTGGCCTTCGTGGCCGCCGCCAAGGGCTACGCCTTCACCCTGGTGATGCCCGACACCATGACCCTGGAGCGCCGGGCGCTGCTCAAGGCCTACGGCGCCGAGCTGGTGCTCACCCCGGGGTCCCTGGGGATGAAGGGGGCGGTGGACAAGGCGGAGGAGCTGGCCGGGGCCGACCCGAAGTACTGGCTCGTGCGCCAGTTCGACAATCCCGCCAACCCCGAGGTGCACCGCCGCACCACCGCCCTGGAGGTGCTGGAGCAGGTGCCGGAGCTCGACGCCTTCGTGGCGGGCATCGGCACCGGCGGCACCATCACCGGGGTCGGGGAGGTCCTGGCCCAGAGAAAGCCGGGCACCCTGGTGATCGCGGTGGAGCCCGTGGACAGCCCCCTGCTCACCCAGGGCAAGGCGGGGCCCCACAAGATCCAGGGCATCGGCGCCAACTTCGTGCCCTCCATCCTCAACCGCCAGGCCTACACCCGGGTGGAGGACGTGGGCTACGACGACGCCCTCCGCGTGGCCCGGCGCCTGGCCCGGGAGGAGGGTCTCCTCACCGGGATCTCCACCGGCGCCATCGTCCACGCCGCCCTGAAGGCCGCCGCGGAGCTGGGCCCGGGCAGGACCGTAGTGGCCGTGCTCTGCGACACCGGGGAGCGCTACCTCAGCCACGCCCTGTTCGCCGAGATCGACGCGCCCGTGGGGCCTTGACAGGGGCGCCTCCTGGGCTGAAGCTGTTGCTTCACGAGATCTTTGTCAGTCGAAGAGCGAGGTATCCAGAAAGGTGGAGGGACGGGCCCTGTGAAACCTTGGCAACCTGCGATGAGGAAACTCCCCGCAAGGTGCCAAATCCTGCCGCATCGAGGTTCGACAGCCGATGCGGAGAGATAGTGAGCGAATGACTGACGCTTGAGGGGCCCGGAGCATCGGGCCCCTTCGTTTTTCTGGTCCTGGCCTGCGACCGACGAGGGCTCACTCGAGAAGGCCTTCCGCCATGCCCGTGACCATCCCCGAGACCCTGCCCGCCCGTGGCGTCCTGGAGCGGGAGAACGTCTTCCTCATGGGGGAGAACCGCGCCCTGCACCAGGACATCCGTCCCATGCGCATCGCGATCCTCAACCTGATGCCCACCAAGATCGCCACCGAGACCCAGCTCCTGCGCTTGCTGGGCAACACGCCCCTGCAGGTGGAGGCCACCCTCCTGCACATGGAATCCCACCTGAGCCGGAACACTGCCGCGGAGCACCTCCTGGAGCACTACAGTCCCTTCGCGACGATCCAGGACCAGTTCTTCGACGGGCTCATCATCACCGGGGCCCCGGTGGAGCAGCTGCCCTTCGAGCAGGTGGACTATTGGCCCGAGCTGGTGCAGGTGATGGACTGGGCCCGCACCCACGTCTTCTCCACCTTCAACATCTGCTGGGGGGCCCAGGCCGCCCTCTACCACCACCACGGCGTGCCCAAGTACCCGCTGGCGGAGAAGATGTTCGGCGTCTTCCCCCACCGGATCCTCGCCCCGGGAGAACGCCTCGTCCAGGGTTTCGACGACCGCTTCTTCGCCCCCCACAGCCGGCACACGGAGATCCGCCGGGAGGACGTGCTGGCCGTGCCCGAACTGGTGCTGGTTTCGGAATCCGAGGAGGCGGGCGTGTACCTTGTCCAGTCGAAGGACCGGCGGCACGTGTTCGTGACGGGCCACTCCGAATACGACCCCCTCACGCTGAAGGCCGAGTACGTGCGGGACGTGGAGAAGGGCCTGCCCATCGCGGTGCCGAAGAACTATTTCCCCGGCGAAGATCCAGCCCGGGAACCCCTGGTGCGCTGGCGGGGTCACGCCAACCTCCTGTACTCGAACTGGCTGAACTACTGCGTCTACCAGGAGACCCCCTACGACCTCCGGACCCTGCCCCCGAAGCCGGAGGGTTCATGAGCCTCAAAGTCCTGAAATTCGGCGGGGAGGCCCTGGAGAGTCCCGAGGCCCTGGGGCGTGTGCGGGAAATCGTCCAGGCGGAGCTGCCGGGCGGGGGCGTGGTGGTGTCCTCGGCCCGGAACGGCTCCCGGGGCCGGCTCCTCCAGGCCCTGGAATCCGCCCGGCGGGGAGACCTCCACGAGGCCAACGCCCGGCTGGCGGAACTGCAGGAGGGACACGAACGCCTGGCGGCCTGCCTCGGGCTGGGGGAGGAACATGGCCGTCGCTGCGGAACCCTGTTCCAGCGGCTCGGGGCCCTGGTGGAAGGGTCGGCCCTGGTGCGGGAGGCCAGCGCCCGGACCCAGGACGCGGCCCTGGCCGCGGGCGAAATCCTGAGCGCTCACCTCCTGGCCGACTGGCTGAAGCAGGACGGAACCCAGGCCCGCTTCCTGGAGGCAGGGGAGCTCCTTCGCACCGATGGGGTCCACGGGCACGCCCGGCCCGACCTCCAGGCCACCCGCCTCGCGGCGGGGAGTCAGGCTCCGGGCCTGCGGCGCGGCGCGCGGGTGGTGGTGCCCGGCGGCATCGGGCAGGGCCCCGACGGCGCCCCCACCACGCTGGGCCGGGGCTTCTCCGACACCAGCGCCACCCTCCTGGGGGAGGCCCTGGACGCCGACGAGGTCCAGATCTGGACCCAGGTGGACGGCATTCTCACCGCCGATCCCAGCCTGGTGCCGGAGGCCCGGCCCATCCCCCGCATGAGCTTCGCCGAGGCCTCGGCCCTCTGCGCCTTCGGGGCCAAGGTGCTGCACGCGGACTCCCTGGCGCCCGCGGCGCGGGCGGGCTTTCCCCTGCTGGTGGCCAACGCCCTTCGGCCCCGCGCGAGCCGGACCAGTGTCCTCCCGGGCAGCCTCGTGCGCCGGCCCGGGGAAGTCACCTCGGTGGCCTACAAGGAGGGCGTCCTGGCGGTGCGCTTTCCGGGCGCCTTCCCCCTCGAGGAATTGCTGGCCACCGCGCTTCGCCTGGAGGAGGGCGGTTTCCAGCGCTTCGGCCTGCTGTCCGACCCCGAGGGTTCCCTGCTGGTGGTCCACCCGGGCTCCCAGGCACCGGAACGGACGGTCCGGGAGCTGGAATCCGCTGGGGCGCGCGTGGAACGCGGGTGGGCCGTGGTGGCCCTGGTGGGCGAGGGCCTTCGTCTGGATCCCGGCGCGCCGGCGCGGCTCCTGGCCCCCCTGGCCGCCGAGCGGCTCGGGGCGGTGCTGGGGGGCGGCCCGGGCTCCGTGGCCTTCCTGCTGCCCGAGGACCGCCTGGCCGAATGGATCCCGAGGCTGCACCGGACCTTCATCCTGGACGCGGAATGCGCCACCCTGGGCACCTGAGGCGGCCATGGACATGAATCTCGCGGGAAGGCGGATCCTGGTCACCGGCGGCAGCCGGGGCATCGGCGCCGCCGCGGTGCGCCTCCTGGCGGCCCTGGGCGCACGGGTCGCCTTCACCTACCTCTCGGGCCGGGACGCTGCGGAAGCCCTGGTGCGGGAGGTGCCGGGCGCCCTGGCCCTGCAGGGCGACCAGCGCCTCCGGGAGGACGCGCGGCGCGTGGTGTCCGAAGTGGAACGCGCCTTCGGCGGCCTGGACGCCTTCGTGGGGAATGCCGGCCTCTGGCAGCCCACCCCCGCGGTCCTGGAAGGGGAAGAGGTCCTGGAGGCGGTGCTCGAGGTGAACCTCCGGGGGCTCTTCCGGTGGCACGCCGAGGTGATCCCCGCCCTCCGGCGTGCCGGGGGGGGCTCCATCCTGTTGATCTCCAGCACCGCCGGCCAGCGGGGCGAGGCGGGCTACGGCGCCTACGCCGCGGCCAAGGGGGGGGTGATCTCCCTGGTGAAGTCCCTCGCCGTGGAGCTGGGTCCCTGGGGCATCCGGGTGAACGGGGTGGCCCCGGGATGGGTGGACACGGACATGGCGGCGCCGGCCCTGCGGGCCGATCCCGCGGAGCGCGCCCGCATCGCGGCGGCCTTCCCCCTCGGCCGGATCCCTGGGCCCGGGGACCTGGCCGGACCCGTCGCCTTCCTCCTCAGCGACTGGGCCCAGGCCGTCACCGGGGAGATCCTGAACGTCAACGGAGGCACGGTCCTGTGCGGATGAATCCGAACCCAGGCCGGGGGAGCCACCGGCCGATGAGTGCGTGGAACGGAGACACCCATGACTGAATCCTTCCGCACGGCCCTGGAGCAGGGGCAGCGCTTCCTGTTCGACGGCAGCACCCCCACGGTGCTCTACGAGCGGGGGGTCTTCATCAACCGCTCCTTCGACGAGGCCAACACCGTGGCCCCGGAGCTGGTGCTCGCCATCCACCAGGAGTTCCGCAAGGGCGGCGCCCAGGTGCTCACCACCAACACCTGGGCCGCGAACCGCCTCAAGCTCAAGGACTACGGCCTCTCCGACGACCTGGGCCGCATCAACCGCGCGGGCGCCGAGCTGGCCCGTAAGGCCGCCGAGGGGGAAGCCTGGGTGGCGGGCTGCCTGGGCCCCCTGGGGGTCCGCATCGAGCCCTGGGGACCGACCTCCTTCGACGAGGCCCGGGACTTCTTCAAGGAGCAGGTGGAGGCCCTCCTCTCAGGTGGGGTGGACCTCTTCGTCCTGGAGAGTTTCGGGGACCTCAATGAGATCCAGCAGGCCATCCGGGCCATCCGGGAGACCTGCCCCCTGCCCGTGGTGGCCATGATGACCCCCAACGACGAGGGCCAGACCCTCTACGGCACCGAGCCCGAGTGGTACATCCGCAAGCTGGCGGAATGGGGGGCCGACCTGGTGGGCGTCAACGGTGGCAACGGCCCCGCCCCGCTCCTGGACCTCCTGCGCCGATTCAAGGAGGTGACGGACCGTCCCCTGGTGCTCCAGCCCAGCGCCGGCCTGCCCCGCATGGTGGACGGCCGCCTGCTCTACATGGCCAGCCCGGAGTACCTCGGCGAGTTCGCCCGGCAGGCCCTCCTCCTGGGGGCCCAGGCCGTGGGGGGCTGCGCGGGCACCACCCCGGCCCACACCCGGGCCATGCGCGCCGCCCTCCGGCAGGACCAGGCTTTCCTGGAGGCGAAGCCGGAGCCGGTCCTCCGGGATTCGGAGACCCCCTCCGTCACCCTGCCCTTCAGCAAGCGCAGCGCCTTCTCCGGGAAGCTCCACCGGGGCCGCTTTGTCACCACGGTGGAGCTGGTGCCCCCCAAGGGGTCCACGGTGGACCGCCTCATCGACAAGGCCACCCGCTGCAAGGCCATGGGCGTGGACGCCATCAACGTTCCCGACGGCCCCCGGGCCATGGCCCGCATGTCCGCCCTGGCCACGGCCCTCCTCATCGAGCAGGAGGTGGGCATCGAGACGATCCTCCACTACGCCTGCCGGGACCGGAACCTCCTGGGGATGCAGAGCGACCTCCTGGGCGCCAGCGCCCTGGGCCTGCGCAACATCCTGGCGATCACCGGGGACCCCCCCAAGCTGGGGCCCTACCCCCAGGCCACGGCCGTCTTCGACGTGGACAGCATCGGCCTGGTGAACATCCTCTCCCGCCTCAACAGCGGCCTGGACCTGGGGGGCAGCAGCATCGGCGCCCCCACCTGCTTCAGCGTGGGGGTGGGAGCCAATCCCGTGGCCCCGGACCTGGAGAAGGAGCAGACCCGCTTCCGCTACAAGGTGGAGGCGGGGGCGGAGTGGGCCATCACCCAGCCGGTCTTCGACACGGAATCCCTCTTCCGGTTCCTGGAGTTCTCCTCGGCCTTCAAGATCCCTGTCTTGGCAGGGATCTGGCCCCTCAAGAGCCTCCGCAACGCGGAGTTCATGGCCAACGAGGTTCCCGGCGTCCTCGTGCCCCGCAGCATCCTGGAGCGCATGGCCCGCTGGGAGGCTCCGGAGGACCAGCTCAAGCAGGGCTTCGCCATCGCCCGGGAGTTGATCGACGCCATCCGCTCCTCCGTCCAGGGCCTGCAGATCGCCGCCCCCCTGGGGCAGGTGGAGCTGCTGGAGGAACTGGTCCGGTGAGCCGAGGATTCGCCCCCGCCCACGGCAGGGCACAGCCAGGCTCCGAGGGAGAGGCTCTGGGGCGAAAAGAAATTTTTCACCACCAAGACACCAAGAACACCAAGAACAGCAAGGAAAACAGGCCCCCCACGCCAGGGTGCTTGCTTTTCTTGGTGAAGGCCCGCAGGGCCGCTTGGTGTCTTGGTGGTGACATTCGTCTTTATTGCAATCTCACGATCGCGAGCCCCCGTTGAGCGCCCCCGTCCAGGTGCACTTCGAACTGGAGGACCTCCTGGTGGAGGCCCCGGAGGGGACTTCGCTCCAGGCCATCGTCGAGGCCTCGGGGGCGGACGTGACCTTCGGGTGCCGCAACGGCTCCTGCGGCACCTGCCGGATCCGGGTCCTCCGGGGCCTGGAGCACTGCTCGGAGGCGGGACCCGAGGAGCGGGACTTCCTCGCCGCCCTGGGGGCTCCTCCCGATCACCGTCTCGCCTGCCAGGTTCGGCTCCTGGGGGACGTGGACATCGCCTACCTGGGGCCCCCATGAGCACCCTCGAAAGCCTCCTCAAGGAAAAGGTCCTGCTCCTGGACGGGGGCATGGGCACCCAGATCTTCGCCCGCAAGCCCACGGTGGACGACTTCGGCGGCCCGGCCCTGGAAGGCTGCATGGAGCTGTTGAACGAGCGGCGCCCCGAGTGGATCCGGGACATCCACGCCTCCTACTTCGCGGCCGGCTCGGACGCGGTGGAGACCAACACCTTCGGGTGCAACGAGGTGGTGCTAGGGGAATTCGGCCTGGCCCACCGTGTGGAGGAGCTCAACGCCCTGGCCGTGGCGCTCGCCCGGGAGGCCGCCGCGGATTTCGCGGGACCCCGCTTCGTCATCGGCTCGGTGGGCCCCGGCACCAAGCTGGTGACCCTGGGCCACGTCAGCCCCGCGGTGCTCTACGCCTCCTACCTGGCCCAGATGCGGGGCCTGGTGCGGGCGGGGGCCGACGCCATCCTCATCGAGACCTGCCAGGACCTGGGCCAGATCAAGGCCGCGGTGCGGGCGGCCCGGGCCGCCATGGCCGAGTTGCAGCGCCGGGTCCCGCTCTGGGTCCAGGCCACGGTGGAGGCCACGGGCACCCTGCTCCTGGGCTCGGACATCGCCGCGGTCCTGACCACCCTGGAACCCCTGGGGGTGGACCTGCTGGGATTGAACTGCGCCACGGGGCCGGACGAAATGCACGCCCACCTGGCGCACCTGGCGGCGGCCTCTCCCTTCCCCATTTCCTGCCTCCCCAATGCCGGGCTCCCCCTCAACGAGGGCGGGCGAACCGTCTACCCTCTGGGGCCCGATGCCTTCGCGGAGAAGGTCCTCGCCTCCGCCAAGGAATTCCACCTCAACGTGGTGGGCGGCTGCTGCGGCACGACCCCCGAGCACATCCGCGCCCTGAAGCAGCGCCTGGGTTCCCTGGCGCCGGTCCACCGCACCCCCGCCGCGGAACGCTCGGTGGCCAGCCTCTACCAGAGCGTGCCCCTGCGCCAGGAGCCGCGGCCCCTCATCGTGGGGGAGCGCACCAACGCCAACGGCAGCCGGCTCTTCCGGGACCTTCTGGCCCAGGAGGACTTCGACGCCATGGTGGGGGTGGCCAAGGAGCAGCAGCGCGAGGGGGCCCACCTGCTCGACGTGTGCGTGGCCTTCGTGGGCCGCGACGAGGTGAGGGACATGGAGGCCTTTCTGAAGAAGGCCGTCACCCAGGTGACCCTGCCCCTGATGATCGACTCCACCGAACTTCCCGTCATCGAGAAGGCCCTCCAGACGGCCCCGGGGAAATGCCTCGTCAACTCCATCAACCTGGAGGACGGGGAGGCCCGGGCCCGGGCCGTGTTGGCCCTCTGCCGGGAGTATGGCGCCGGCGTGGTGGCCCTCACCATCGACGAGGAGGGCATGGCCAAGACGGTGGAGCGAAAGCTCGCCGTGGCCCGGCGCCTGGTCGACCTCGCCGTGAACCAGGCGGGCCTGGATCCCGGGGACCTCATCCTGGACCCCCTCACCTTCACCCTGGGCTCCGGCGAGGAGGGCTTCCGGCGCAGCGCCGTGGCAACCCTGGAGGCCATTCAAGCCATCAAGGAGCGTTGGCCCGGGGTCCTCACGCTGCTGGGGGTGAGCAACGTCAGCTTCGGGCTCAAGCCCGCCGCCCGGCACCCCCTCAACTCGCTCATGCTCTATCACGCGGTGAAGGCGGGCCTGGATCTGGCGATCTTCAACGCGTCCAAGGTGATGCCCGTGGCCGGAATCCCGGAGGCAGAGCGCAGGGCATTGGAGGACCTGATCTTCGACCGGCGCGCCGAGGGCTACGATCCCCTCAAGGTGGTGCTCTCGCTCTACGAGGGCGCCACCCTGGCGGCCCGGAAGGGCTCCCGCGCCGGCCTGGGGATCGGGGAGAGGCTCCGCCTGGACATCGTGGAGGGCGACAAGCGGACCATCGTGGCGGACGTGGAGGAGGCCCGGGCCACCATCCCTCCGCTGGACATCATCAACCTCCACCTGCTGGAGGGGATGCGCGTGGTGGGCGAGCGCTTCGGGGCGGGGGAGATGCAGCTCCCCTTCGTGCTGGAGAGCGCCGAGGCCATGAAGGCAGCCATCGCCCACCTGGAACCCCACATGCCCCGGGAGGGCGGGAAGTCCAAGGGCCGCCTCCTCCTGGCCACGGTGAAGGGTGACGTCCACGACATCGGCAAGAACCTGGTGGACATCATCCTGAGCAACAACGGCTACGAGGTGCGGAACCTGGGCATCAAGCAGCCGGTGGAGGCGATCCTCAAGGCCCTGGAGGAATGGCCCGCGGACGCCATCGGCCTGTCCGGGCTCCTCGTGAAGTCCACGGTGATCATGAAGGAGAACCTGGAGTACATGGCCTCCCTCGGCCTGCAGGTGCCGGTGATCCTGGGGGGCGCCGCCCTCACCCGGAACTTCGTCGAACAGGACTGCCAGGCGGTCTACAGCGGCCCGGTCCTCTACGCGGCGGACGCCTTCGAAGGCCTTCGCCACATGGAGGCCCTGGCCTCCGGAGCCCCGCCGGTCTCCGCGCCCAGGGCCGCAGAGCCCGCCATCCGGGTGCTTCGCCGCGGGGAGGGCCGGGTCGCCCTGGACGGCCGGGACCGCAGCAGCTGGATCCAGGACTCGGGCCCGCCGCCGGAGCCGCCCTTCTGGGGCGCGGTGGAGCGCGCGGACCCCCTCCAGGACATCTACGCCTTCCTGGACGAGTTCGTGGTGATCCGGAACCGGTGGTCCTTCACCCAGGGCAAGCTGCCGGACGAGGCCTTCCGGGACCTCCTGGAGCAGAAGGCCGAGCCCCTGCTGGCGGCCTGGAAGGCGCGCCTGCTGGCCGAACCCCTGCTGCAGCCCCGGGCCCGTTACGGGTACTTCCCCGTCCGGGCCGAGGGGGACCGCCTGAAGGTCTTCGATCCCGAGCGGCGGACGCAGCTCTCGGAGTGGCGCTTCCCCCGCCAGGCGGGAGGACGGCGCCTGTGCATCGCGGACTTCTTCACCCCGGAGCCCGGGGCCTTCGACCTCCTGGCCCTCCAGGTGGTGACCATGGGCCAGGGCGCGGCCGAGCACGCCGCGCGCCTCTACGCCGAGAACCGCTACGCCGACTACTTCTACTTCCACGGCCTGGCCACGGAACTCACCGAGGCCTACGCGGAGCTGCTCCACGCCCGGATCCGGCAGGAGCTGGGCCTCCAGTCCCGGGACGCCGCCGACCTGCGCCAGCTCTTCAACCAGGGGTACCAGGGCTCCCGCTACTCCTTCGGCTACCCTGCCTGCCCCGACCTGGAGGGCAACGGCCCCCTGCTGGAACTCCTGGACGCCCAGAACCTCGGCATCGCCCTCACCGAGGGCTTCCAGATGACCCCCGAATACACCACCTGCGCCCTCGTGGCCTGGCATCCCCAGGCGAGGTACTTCTCGGTGTGAGGGGGGGCCAGGGCCCGAGCGGGGCTTCAAGCCTGGCTCGCGCCACATGATTCACAGCCCTGAAGGGACCGGAGCGCCTTTCAAAGAAGGACAGTCATCCTCCGGATCGAATCGATGTTCGACCGTAGGAGGCAGGACTGGGTTCGTTCCCTGTCCCAGCCTCCACCACTGCCCCCTTCCCATTTCAAACTTTGGAGTCCCAACAGAGTTGCCCGTGCAGGACCATCTGCCCGGAAGGATTCCCACCGGAGGGCCCCTATCGATCCAACACCTTCACCAAATCCTCGAGGGGTTTCTCAAGGTATGTTGGCAATTCGCCGCGATCCCTTGCCTGGCCGAGGGCCCTTGCCACCATGCCGGCCCCGTCCCGGGCTCCAGCTAGAACCTTCGCAAATCGGGGATCCCCCCGAAGGATTTGAAATTCGGGTTCCGCCAGCAGCCAGTCATACGCAGGAGGGGCACCAACCTCGAGGCTCTTCTCAAGAATCCTGAGGGCTTCAGGGCCTTTCCCCGCCCGGACAAACGCGGGGGCTGCGAACATGACTGCATTGTTCACCATGTTTGCGTCTGCGCGGGGATCGAGTACCGACGCCAGCACCTGCCTGCCCATGGTTTCGGTCGCCGCGGTGTCGCGCTGGCCCACGGCTACCGCGAACCTGATCTGCCTCCACAATTCTCCCTGGGTGTGAGTCTTCAAGGCCAGGGGCTCGCTCCGTCGAAGGTCCCGCTCCGCCTCCTCCAGGCGGCCAAGCTTGAGGAGGGCGAAGGCCCGGGCGCTCAATCCCCAGGGAAATTCCTCGACGTTCTTCAAGGCCCTGTCAATCACCACGAGGGCATCCTCCGGCCGCCCGAGGAGGGAGAGGCCGGAGGAGGCGTTCGCGGCCGGAGCGGTTCGGATCGGATCGAGCTCGACGGAACGGAGATTTCCGGCCACGAAAAGCGAAATGGTGCCCGGGCCCGAGAGCCACATCCCCAGGTTGGCGTGTGTCCAAGCCTCCCGAGGGGAAAAGGCCACGGCCTTCACGGCATAGTCAATCCCTCTCCCCGGGTTGGCCTGAGGAGAGAACAGTTCGACCTGGCTCAGGGCCGCCCAGGCTTCTCCACATCGCGGATCGATGCCGATGGCCCTGCGGGCCCAGGATTCGGCCTCCTTACGTGAGCCGCGCACGTCCGCCTCAAAGTCGAAACGGTAAATGAACAGGATCGCCATCCGGGCCGGAGCGGACGCAAGCGAGGGGGCGATTTCGCTGGCGCGGCTGAACATCTTCAAGGCGGCGTCGAAATCATCCGGACGGTGGTGGAGTTGGTAGCGTTCCGAGTAGAACTTCCCCTGGCGGAGCGCCAGTTCGGCTTCGGAAGAGGCCTCCGGCATCCGAACCGGCAGGGCCGAGGGTCGGACCGTGAGACGGATTCCTTCCGCAGCCTGGCGGGCGAGATCGTTGTACATCTCCCGTGGCCCCTCGAACTGATTTCCCCAAAGGACTTTTTTCGTCTTGGCATCTATGAGTTGGACATTCAAGGCGAATCGCCCTGGCGAGGAAGTGATCGAGGTGACGATGAACGAAGAGACCTGGTACAGCGAGGCCAATTTGGTGAGGTCACCCTTGACCTTCTCCACCTCGAGGCTGTTGGGCGGCACCTTCATGTCCATCCCCTCCACCTGGGCAAGAAGGGTTGAAAGGGTTCCCGGCACTGCGTCGGCGAGGAAGGCTGCTTCCGGCGCCCCGTAGACGGTGCAGGGGAGGGCGAGCACGCTTGGAACCGCGGTGGAGGCGGCAGAAACCTTTTGGATGATCGCCACCAAGACTCCGAAGACGGTCAGGGCAGCCAAAGAAATCCCCGCGAGAGCTGGCCTCCCCATCCTTCTCCCGCCATTCACCGCGGGCATTTTGACCGGCTGCATCCCTGTGGATTCCGTTCCCCCGGAGTGTGCGTGTAGACGGGCGATTTCCAGCCTCCTGGCAAGTTCTCGGGTCGCCGGGTACCGATCCTGGGGTTCCTTCGCCAAGCACCGCTTCACGATCGCCGCCAGGGAAGGAGAGACCCCAAGGCCAAGGTCCTGCAGATCCACCGGCTCGTCGCGCACGATCGCCGCCAAAATTTCCGCTGCACTGTCCCCGCTGAACGGCCGTCGCCCGCTCAGGGCCTCGTACAGCACGACCCCGAGGCTGAACTGGTCCGAGGGAAAATCCACCGGCCGGTTGGTCGCCTGCTCAGGGCTCATGTAGGACACCGTCCCCATCACGACGCCTGAGGCGGTGGAGGCATCCAGGGCATGCCTGGATCCAACCTCCTCCACGTGGCTGCGCTTGGCCAGTCCGAAATCGAGGATCTTCACCACGCCGTCCCGGGTCAGAAACAGGTTTTCCGGCTTTAAGTCGCGGTGGACGATCCCTCGCTCATGGGCCGCTGCCAGGCCCAAGGCGACCTGCTCACCCAATTCCGCTACCTTTTCCGCCCGCAGCGGGCCTTGGCTCATCACGGAGCGAAGGCTTTCCCCCTCCAGCAGCTCCATCACGAGGTACGGCGAATCCCCATGCCTTCCCAGTTCGTGGACCCCCAGGATGTTCGGGTGGTTCAGCGCCCCCGCGGCCCGGGCTTCCTGTTCGAACCGCTTGAGCCGTTCCCGGTCTCCGGCCAGGTCCTCCGGCAGCATCTTGATGGCCACGTCACGCCCGAGTTTCGGGTCCCTCGCCTTGTAAACCACGCCCATTCCGCCTGCTCCCAGGGGGGCGAGGATCTCGTAGGAGCCTAGGCGGGTGCCGGGGGCGATCATTATGGACCTTGGGGTCTTGCAGCATTCTACTCACCGCCCGAATTCGATGACCGCTTTTCGGAAGATGCCCGGTTCGAACCCAGGTATGACAGCTGGGATTTGACACATGTTTTTTCCCTCAGGTCTTGACCATGGTTGGTGAGGCGGCGGAACACGCAACGGGCCCATGGGTCGAACCGCTCCCCGCTTGGATCTGGGAGGACCTGGGGCTTCAGACCCTGGATGATGCCTGCCTCGGCACCGCCCTTACCGAGGGCTTCCAGATGACCCCCGAATACACCACCTGCGCCCTCGTGGCCTGGCATCCCCGGCGAGGTACTTCTCGGTGTGAGGGGGGGCCAGGGCCAGGGGTGGACAAAATTCCAGGATCGGCCGGGACCGGCCGAAAAAGAGGCGATGAGCACCAAGATCCTTCCTAAAGAGGAGATCCGGCGATGATCGGCAAGGTCCTCATTGTGGAAGACGAGAGCCTGACGGCCAGTCTGGTGCAACGCGGTGTGGAAAAGCTCCTAGGAATTCCCGCGAGGGTGGCCGGTTCCTTCCATGCCACCAAGTTCCTCCTCGCCGACGAGGGGCAGGAATCCTTCTCGGTGGCCCTGGTGGACCTGCACCTCCCCGACGCTCCGGGGGGAGAGGTGCTCGACCACCTGCTGGACCTGGGCCTTCCCTGCATCGTCTTCACGGGGGAGTTCAGCGACGAGGTCCGGGAACAGATGATCGCCAAGGAGGTGATCGACTACGTCGTCAAGGAGAACGCCTCCAGCGTCGATCATGTCGTCCGGCTGATCGGGCGCATCCACAAGAACCAGGGGATCAAGGTGCTGGTGGTGGACGATTCCCGCACCGCCCGGGCCTACCTCCGCGCACTGCTGCGCCGGCACCAGTTCCAGGTGGTGGAAGCGGAAAACGGGGAGAAGGCGCTGGAGATCCTGGACAAGCAGAGGGACATTTTCCTGGTGATCACGGATTACCAGATGCCCGGGATGAACGGCTTCGAGCTGACCAAGCGGATCCGCGAAAAATTCGACATGAACCGCTTGGCGATCATCGGCCTCTCCGCCCTGGGCAACAACCTGCTCTCGGCCCGCTTCCTCAAGAACGGGGCCAACGACTTCATCAACAAACCTTTTCTCCACGAGGAGTTCTACTGCCGTGTGACCCAGAACGTCGTGCTGATGGAAACCATCCACGAACTCGAAGAGGCCTCGGTTCGGGACGCCCTCACCGGTCTCCACAACCGGCGCTACTTCGACGAAGCCTCCCGGCAGTTCTTCGCCAGCATGCAGCGCGGCCAGATGGACATCGTCGTCGGCATGGCGGACCTGGACTTCTTCAAGCGGATCAACGACACCCACGGCCATGACGCCGGGGACCTCGTCCTGAAGGGGGTTGCCAAGATCATGTCGGAGTGCGTCCGGGAAACGGACATCCTCGCCCGGACCGGCGGAGAGGAATTCTGCGTCCTTCTGGTGAACACCGCCCCGGGCGGGGCGGCCGCCTTCTTCGAGCGCGTGCGCGCCGCCATCGAGGCCGCCGAGTTCCTCTTCGAGGGGGAGGTGCTGAAGGTCACCGCCAGTTTCGGCGTCTGCACCCAGCCGCAGCCAAGCCTGTCGGCCATGGTCAGCGTCGCCGACGGCCTCCTCTACAAGGCCAAGTCCCAGGGCCGGAACACCGTGGTCTGCGACTAGGGGCCAAAGGACGAGCACCCTCGAAGCCCCTTGAGCATCGAGGAACCCCCAGGGTCGGCTTCCTCGTCGGCTTCCGGGATCCTTCAGGCGAAATCCGGACCTACCGCTGTTCCCGGCACCAGTCGCCGAGGCGCTGGCGGAATTCCTCGGGGTTGGCCAGGTCGGTGGGGCGGAGGCGGGCGGGGTGGTCCTCCTGCATCCAGCAGGGGCACTCCCCGTCCTTGCCGAAGCTCAGGCCCCCGGCCTCCGCGAGAAGGCGGCGAAGGCTCGTGCGCCCTTCCGGGCGCGTTGCGGTCCCACCCACTGCCATGGGAACCTCCTGAGGGATAACTCTAAGATAGGCGCCGCCTTCCTCCCTGCCATGCCCCGCATCGATGGTCACACGATCCCCAGTTTTTTTCCCAGCGAGGGTCCGGTCCTGGCAATGATTTTTGGCGAGGCTCCGGGTCCCAGGGGGGCCGAAAAAAGCGGGATTCCCTTCTGGGGGGACCGGGCGGGGCTGCCCCTGTACCGGGTCCTCCAGGACCTGGGATTGGCGAGCTTCCCGCCCGCCTGCCTGGATCGGTGGGACGGTCAAACCTTGAAAAATCTTGGGTTGGTCCCAAGCCTGCGGGGGGTCGCGCTGAGCAACGCCTTCCCACGGTGCCCCACTTCGGACGGGGAGCACTTCCGGGCCCCGACCCATGGTGAATTGATGGAAAAGGAGAACCTGGCACGCCTCCGGGCCGAGCTGGGGGAAGCCGCCGGGCGGGGGCTCCGGCAGGTCCTGACCCTGGGCCGCCGGGCCGCCTGGGTTCTGGAACGCCTCGATCCCGGCCCCCCCTGCCCGGTCCGGGCCCTCCCCCACCCCTCGGCCCAGGGTCTGCTCCAGGCGGCGCCGGGACGGGGGAAGGGACTCCGCCTGGCGGTTCTCCAAAGGGCCTGGGAACAGGAGTTGGCCCGACTGCTGGGCGACCTTTTCCCACGCATGTCTTAACAATTCTTCATTTGGTGGTCCGCCGATCCCGCCTTAGACTGGAAGGTCGGCCCCAGGGCCGTTCGGATTCCCGGAGCCTCCATGTCCGTCCTGCGCCCCTGTTCCATCCTGGCCCTGAGCCTCCTGCTGGCCACCGGCCGGGCCCTCGCGGCCCCCAGAAAGCCGGTCAAACCCCTGCCTGCGCCGCAGAAGGTCGCCAGCGTGGAGGGCATCACCGAGTACCGCCTGGCCAACGGCCTGAGGGTGCTGCTCTTCCCGGACCCCAGCAAGCCCACGATCACCACCAACATCACCTACCTGGTGGGCTCCCGGCACGAGAACTACGGGGAGACGGGCATGGCCCACCTCCTGGAGCACCTGCTGTTCAAGGGCACCCCCAGGCACCCGGACATCCCCAAGGTCCTGAACGGCCTGGGCGGGGACTTCAACGGCAGCACCTGGTACGACCGGACCAATTACTACATCTCCTTCCCCGCCTCCGAGGCCAACCTGCGGACCGCCCTGGCCCTGGAGGCGGACCGCATGGTGCACAGCCGCATCGCCCAGTCCGACCTCTGGGACGAGAAGAACCAGCGCGGCGAGATGAGCGTGGTGCGCAACGAATTCGAGATGGGGGAGAACAACCCCCGGGGCGTGCTCGTCCAGAGGGTCCAGGCCGTGGCCTTCGACTGGCACGCCTACGGCAAGGACCCCATCGGCGCCCGCTCGGACATCGAGAAGGTGAACATCGGGCGCCTCCGGGCCTTCTACCGGAAGCACTACCAGCCGGACAACGCCGTCCTGCTGGTGGCCGGAAGGATCGAGGAAGGGCGGGCCCTTCAGCTCGTGAAGGAGGCCTTCGGTCCCCTTCCCCGTCCCGCGCGGACCCTCGAACCCACCTGGACCGCCGAGCCCACCCAGGACGGCGAGCGCAGCGTCACCGTGCGCCGCGTGGGCGGCACGCCCATCCTCTCCGCGGGCTACCACATGCCTCCCGGGGCCCACGGGGACACGGCGGCCCTGGCGCTGCTGGAGCAGGTGCTGGTGGACAGTCCCTCCGGACGACTCTACAAGGCCCTGGTGGAGACGAAGCTCGCCGCCTCCGTGGGCAGCGAGTGGAGCCCCACCCGGGAACCCGGCTTCCTCCAGTTCGTCGCCACCCTTCCCAAGGAGGGGGACGCGGAAAAGGCCAAGGCCGTGCTGCTGGCCGAACTGGAGGGCCTCAAGGACCGCCCCGCGACCCAGGAAGAAGTGGACCGCGCCAAGCGGCACCTCGCCAAGCGGATGGAGCTGGCCCTCAACGACACCCGCCGCCTCGCCGTGGAACTCTCGGAGAGCATGGCCCAGGGGGACTGGCGTCTGTGGTTCCTGGACCGGGACCGCATGCAGAAGGCCACGCCCGTCCAGGTGCGGCAGGTGGCCGAGGCCTACCTCAAACCCGCGAACCGCACCCTGGGGCAGTACGTCCCCACCGAGAAGCCCGAGCGCTCCGAGATCCCTCCGCCTCCCGACGCGGCGGCCCTGGTCCAGGCCTACCGCGGCCGGGTCGCCGCGGCCCAGGGGGAGGCCTTCGACGCCACCCCGGCCACCGTGGAGGCCCGGACCGCCTTCAGCGCGGCCCCCAACGGAATGAGGCTGGCCCTCCTGCCCCGGAAGACCAAGGGCGCCATGGTGAGCGTGGCCCTGGACCTGCGTCTCGGCAGCGAGCAGACCCTGGCCCAGCGGGGCTCGGTGCCCAACCTCACCGCGGGCATGTTGATGCGGGGCACCGCCAGGCACACCCGGGAGGAGCTCAAGGACGCCTTCGACCGCCTGAAGGCCCAGGTCTCAGTGGCCCCCGTGCCCGGCGGCCTGCGCGCCTCCCTCACCACCACGCGTGAGAACCTTCCCGGCAGCCTGCGCCTCCTGGCGGAAGTCCTGCGGGAGCCCGCCTTCCCGGCCTCCGAGCTGGAGACCCTGGTGAAGCAGGCCCTCACGGAGATCGAGGCCAACCGCAATGAACCCCAGGCCAAGGTCCAGGAGCACCTCGGCGCCGCCCTGGACCCCTACCCCGCGGGCCACCCCCTGGCCTTCCGCAGCCTCGACGAGCGGGCCGCGGGGGCCAAGGCGGCCAAGGTCGAGGATCTCCGGGCCTTCCACAAGACCTTCTACGGGGCGGACCAGGCCCTCTTCGCCTGTGTGGGGGATTTCGATCCCAAGGAGACCGCAGCCCTCGCGGCGCAGCTCCTGGGGGACTGGAAGGCCGCCACCCCCTTCGCCCGCATCCCCGCCCGCCGCAAGGAGGTTCCCGGGGGCCGGACCCTGCTGGAGACCCCGGACAAGCAGATGGCCATGTTCGTCGCGGCCCAGACGATCTCCATGAAGGACACCGACCCCGACTACCCGGCCTTCCTCATGGCCAACCAGGTGCTCGGCGGCGGCTTCATGAAGAGCCGCCTCACGGACCGGATTCGCCAGAAGGAGGGCCTCAGCTACGGCGCGGGTTCCTTCTTCGGAGCCGACGCCCTGGACCCCGTGGGCCAGTGGGTGGCCTACGCCATTTTCGCGCCCCAGAACGCCGGCCGCCTGGAAGCCGCCTTCCGCGAGGAACTGGAGAAGGCCCTGAAGGACGGTTTCACGGCCCAGGAACTGGACGAGGCCCGCGGGGCCTGGCTCAAGGCGGAGGACACGGGCCGGCAGGAGGATCCCGCCATCGCCCGGTGGCTCTGCGATTCCATGCACGCGGGGCGCAGCGTTCGCTTCCAGGAAGCCCTGGAGGCCCGGGTGAAGGCCCTGAAGGCCCCCGAACTGCTCTCAGCCCTCCGCAAGCACCTGGATCCCGCAAAACTCGTGGCCGTCCTGGCCGGGGATTTCGCCAAGACCCAGGCCAAATGAGGGATTCCGCTGTGGCCGCCGGGCCCGACCGGGCCTTTTCCCTTGGGGATCCCGGGTCTTCGTGATTACCTGGGCTTTCGCCCCGCGTTTCGAGGACGGGGGGCCTGGAGGTGAGGATGCCCCGCTTGGACAGGCGCTGGACCGCCGACACCGAAGGCCGGGCCCTGGCCACGGAGCTTCACCTGCTCCTGGAGGTGAGCCACCGGCAGGCCAAGGGCCTGCTGGACGCCGGCTGCGTGAAGGTGAACGGGGAGGAGCAGCGCAAGCACGGCCACCGCCTCCACGCCGGAGACTCGGTGGAAGTGGCCTTCGAGGAAAGCCGAAGCTACCAGCCCATTCCCAGAGGCCCGCGGAAAGGCGACGCGCCCTTCGAGATCCTCCTGGAGGACCGGGACCTGGTCTTCGTGGACAAGCCCGCGGGCCTGCTGACGGTTCCGGCGGAGAAAGGGAACGAGGCCTCCCTGGCGGACGGCCTGAAGGACCTGTACCGGAGGCGTGGCATGCGCCACGCGGAACTCTACGTGGTTCACCGCCTGGACCGGTGGACCAGCGGGGTCCTCGTGTTCGCCAAGACCCCCGAGGCCCTCCACGGCCTCAAATCCCTCTTCGAGGAACACCGCCTGCAGCGGGTGTACAAGGCCATCCTGGCGGGCGAACTGCCGGAGAACAGCGGGACCCTCACGGGCCGCATCGTGGAGAACCCCAAGAGCCTGCGCATGCGGGTGGTCCAGCCCCGTCCCGGCGACGCCCGGCCGAAGGGCGCCAAGGAGGCCGTGACCCACTACCGCGTCATGGAGCGCCTGCCTGGCCACACCGTGGTGGAGGTAAAGCTGGAGACGGGTCGGCGCAACCAGATCCGCGTGCAGTTCGCGGACCGGGGCTACCCTCTGCTGGGGGACCAGGTCTACGGGCAGGCCAGCGAACTGCTGGACCGGCAGGCCCTGCACGCGGAGTTGCTTGGCTTCCGCCACCCCGTCACCGGGGAGCCCGTCAGCGTGAGCGCCCCCTTCCCGCCCGACATGGAATCCGCCCTCAAGGCCCTGCGCCTTCGCCACCGCCTCGTGCGGGCCGAGGCCGGGCGCACGGGAGAGGCCGACACCTTCCATCCCCTTCCGGACAAGGACCGCCAGGAGGACCGGGTAAGGCGGGCCAAGCGTTTCACGAAGCGGGAAGGACCTCCCTCCGGCCGGAAGGAGGACCGCGAGGGCGCCCCCCCCCGAGGTCCCAGGCGGCCCTCCCGCGGAGGCGAGGAGCGGCCCCGCCGGCCGCAGGGCCCGGGCGGCAAGGCGCGGCCCGGTGGCAGGCCCGCCGGCGGTCCCGGCGGCCCTCCGGAAGGAGGGAAAAAATCCCCGAGGAAATTCGGCCCAGGGGGCAAGTCCTCGGCCCGTCCCGGCGGACCGCCTCGCAAGGAGGGACCCCGGCCCACGTCCGGGAAGGGCACCGGAAAGCCTCCGGCCCGGGGCCCGGCCAAGCCTCGCGGCGCCAAACCCTTCGGGGCCAAGAAGAAATCCGGACGCTGAGGAATCCCCATGCCCTTCCAGAACCAGCCCCTGCTCGGACGCGCCGCCTTCGTCACGGGCAGCTCCCGCGGCATCGGGCGCGCCATTGCCCTCGAACTCGCGTCCTGGGGGGCCGACGTGGCCGTCCACGCCCTCAAGAACAAGGACATGGCCGAAACGGTGGCCGAGGAGATCCGCGCCCTGGGCCGGAAGTCGGTGGCGGTGCTGGGGGACGTGAAGGACAAGGCCGCGGTCCAGGGGTGCGCGGACCTCGCCACGGCGGAACTGGGCCCGGTGGACATCCTCGTGAACAACGCCGGCACCCGGGCGGACGGTCCCTTCATCCTCATGGGGGACGACAAGTGGGAGGAGGTCATGGGGGTGAACCTCAAGGGCACGGTCCTCGCCTCCAAGGCCTTCGCCCGGGGGATGATGGCCCGCAAGTGGGGCCGTATCGTGAACATCATCAGCCCCACGGGCATCATCGGCGTCCCGGGGCAGACGAACTACGCCGCCAGCAAGGGCGCCATCCTGGCCCTCACCCGGGCCCTGGCCCGGGAGCTGGCCCCCTTCGGCGTGCTGGTCAACGCCGTGAACCCCGGCATCATCGCCACCGAGCTCACCTCCGACCTCAGCGACACCCGGCGCCAGGAACTGCTCCTGCCCACGGCGCTCCGGAGGGAGGGGAAGCCCGAGGAGGTGGCCCCGGTGGTGGCCTTCCTCTGCAGTCCCTGGTGTTCGTACATGTCCGCCCAGGTGGTCCACGTGGACGGGGGTCTCTGCTACTGATACTGCCTGACCTCCGGAGGCGCAGGTGGGCTCCACCCCCGAGGCAGGATGCCTCAGGAGAGGGGCCGGAGGGGGGCCTGCCGGGGGGCTCTGGCCCCCCTTCCCGCGACTGGGTTATCCTCCGCGAGATCCCCCCTCCACTGGTCTGGTCAAAAAATTCGTAACCGGGCGGGCCCTACCCCGGCGCGGGACCGAAAAATGGGGGGACCGCCCCCAAGGAGCCTCCATGCGAACCTTCCTCGCCTCCAGCGTCCTGACCCTCCTGGCCTTCCTCGCCTTCGGCTGCGGCGGGGGCGGCGGGGGCGGAACCAGTTCTCCTCCGCCGCCCACGATCACCGTGAGCGTCTCCCCCGCCACCTCCCAGGTGGGGACCGGCGGGAACGTCACCTTCGCGGCGACCGTCACCGGCACCACCAACACCGCCGTGACCTGGAGCGTGGTGCAGAGCGGGGGGGGAACCATCACCGCCCAGGGGCTCTACACCGCCCCCGCCTCGGCCACGGGCACCTTCCACGTGGAGGCGAAGTCCCAGGCGGACACCACGAAGACGGCGACGGCGGCGGTGACCGTCTACCAGGGAGGAAGCCTCCGGATCTGGCAGGTCGGGCTCCCGACCGGCGCCGTGGCGGCGATCCAGATCGCGGGCCCCTCGAGCTTTGCGGCCACGACGACCAAGCAGGACCAGACCTTCGCGGGCCTCCTCCCGGGCAGCTACACCCTCGCCATCCCCAGCGTCAGCGCCGGGGGGACCACCTGGACGCCCATCGAGCCGGGACCCAGCGCCACCCTGACGGTCACCGGGGGCCAGACGAACGGTTTCGGCGTCTCCTTCGTTCCCCAGCCCCCAGTGGGCGTAGGCAGCATCGCCGCCACCGGGTCCACCGCTTCCAACCACATTGACCTGGCGGCCGTCCTCCTCCCCAACGGCAAGGTCCTGGTGGCCGGCGGCGTGACCACCGCCAGCGAGGAGTACGATCCCGCCACGGGCACTTTCTCCAGCACCGCCAATCTCATGCCCTTCAACCACGGGTTCGAGACCCGGGGGGTCCTGCTCGGCAACGGCCAGGTCCTGGTGGCCGGGGGGGGCTACCCCAGCCCCGTCTCCAACGCGGAACTCTACAACCCCGCCACCCGCACCTGGACCGCCACCTCCCCCATGGGAACGCCCCGGGCCAACTTCACCCTCACGGCCCTACAGGACGGGCGGGCCATGGCCATCGGCGGGGAGACCACGGGGGGAGCCATCCTGGCCACCACCGAGATCTTCAACCCCGCCACCGGAACCTGGACGCCCTCGGGCAACCTGACCTCGGCCCGCCGCTTTCACGGCGCCGTCCTGCTCGGGGACGGAAGGCTTCTCGTAGTGGGAGGGCAGACGGGCCCCAGCACTGCCAGCAAGACCGCAGAAATCTTTGATCCTGCCACCGGCCAGTTCACCGCCGTGGCCTCCACCATGGCCACCGAGCACTACAATACCCACCGCTGCCTGCTCCTGCCTTCCGGGAAGGTGGTCGTGGTCTCGGGTGTCAATTCGGTGCTGTACGCCCTGGCCATCGAGGTCTTCACTCCCGGGTCGAATACCTTCGCATCCCCCGCCAGCCTGCTCCTGGGCCGCATGTATGCCGGAGCCTCCGTGCTTCCCGACGGCCGGGTGTTCATCAGTGGCGGCAGTTCAGAGGGAGATGCGATCAGTTCGACCGAGATCTTCAATCCCGCGGACGGGAGTATCCGCCTGGGTCCAAACATGACCCTCTCCCGGCAGGAGCACGAATCGGTCACCCTCCCCAATGGCAAGGTCCTGCTGGTGGGCGGCCGGGGCGTCAACAACACGGCCCGGAAGATCGCGGATCTCTACACGCCTTGAGTGCCTTCCCACGGTGAGCAGGGCGGGCCCTCCCCCGGAGGGCCCGCCTGTATTCCTGGCGCCAGTTGCCAGCGGCGGGTTTTGCCTCGCTTGACGATGGTTCTGCAGAGCGTTAGGGTGGCCCCCGTCCGCAGTCCCCCACCGAAATGCCCCGGAGGCCCCCATGCGCAGCCCCGCCCTGCCCGCGCTCACCCTTCTCGCCCTCCTCTTGGCCGCCTCGCCCGCCCCGGCGCAAGCGAAGGACAAGCCCTCCGCAGCCTCTGAGAAGCCTGCCGCCCTGTCGATGGTTTCCGCCCTGGCCAACCTCAAGTTCCGGGAGATCGGCCCCGCGGTGATGGGCGGGCGCGTGGACGACTTCGCGGTGGTGGAGTCCAATCCCTCCATCGTGTACGCGGGAACGGCCTCCGGCGGCCTCTGGAAGACCATCAATGCGGGCACCACCTGGACGCCGCTCTTCGACAAGGAGGCGGTGAGCACCATCGGCGACGTGACCGTGGCCCCCTCCGACCCCTCCATCGTCTGGGTGGGCACCGGCGAGGCCAACAACCGGCAGAGCTCCAGCTGGGGCCACGGGGTGTACAGGAGCACCGACGGGGGCGCCACCTGGCAGAACATGGGCCTCAAGGACACCCACCACATCGGCCGGGTGGTGATCCATCCCACGAATCCGGACATCGTCTACGTGGCGGCCCAGGGACGCCTCTGGGGGCCCAGCAAGGAACGGGGCCTGTACAAGACCATGGATGGAGGAAAGACCTGGAAGCTGGTGCTCTTCGTGAACGAGGACACGGGCGTCACGGACCTCGTCATGGACCCCGCCAGCCCCGACACGCTGTACGCCGCGGCCTACCAGCGGCGGCGGACGGTCTTCGGATTCTCCGGGAGCGGCCCCGACGGCGGCATCCACAAGAGCACGGACGGCGGCCAGACCTGGAAGAAACTTCAGAAGGGCCTGCCCTGGGATCCGGAGCCTCCGCGACCCCGGTCCACCGGGGGCCCCTCCGCGGAGATGATGGCCATGTTCGGGATCACCCCGCCGGAGGAGCCCCCCGCTCCCGAGGCCAAGCCCGAGCCCGGCAAGAGGAGCGAAATCGGCCGCATCGGCCTGGCGGTGTACCGGAAGGACCCCCGCATCGTCTACGCGGTGGTGGAGCACGAGAAGGGGGGGGTCTTCCGCAGCGAGGACCGCGGGGAGACCTGGCAGAGGATGTCGGACACCAACCCCCGGGCCATGTACTACAGCCAGATCGTCGTGGACCCCACCAACGACCTCCGCATCTGGGTCATGGGCGCCAACATGTACAACAGCGAGGACGGCGGCAAGACCTTCCGCCAGGACCTGGTGCAGCGCATCCACGGGGACTACCACGCCATGTGGATCAACCCCGCCAACCCCGACCACGTGATCCTCGGCTCCGACGGGGGCATCCACTGGAGCTGGGACCGGGGCCGGTCCTGGGACTTCGTGAACAACATCGCCATCGGCCAGTTCTACGAGGTGGGCGTGGACATGCGCCAGCCCTACTGGATCTACGGCGGCCTCCAGGACAACAACACCTGGGGCGGCCCCTCCCGCTCCATGAACCCCCGGGGCATCACCAACGCAGACTGGCTGACCGTGGGCGGAGGGGACGGCTTCTTCGCCCAGGTGGATCCGAAGGATCCGAACACCGTCTACGCCGAGTCCCAGGACGGCAACCTCCTGCGCCGGGACATCCGCACCGGCGAACAGCGCAGCATCCGCCCCCAGCCGGAGGAGGGCGAGAAGCCCTTCCGCTTCCAGTGGAACAGCCCCATCGTGATCAGCGCCACCGACCACCGGACGCTCTATTACGGCGGGAACTTCCTCTTCAAGAGCACCGACCGGGGCGATTCCTGGACCCGGGTGAGCCCGGACCTCACCTCCGGCGCGGACCGGGACAAACTGCCCATCCTGGGCGTGGTGCCCGACAAGCAGACCCGCTCCCGCCACGACGGCGTGCAGCAGTGGCCCGCCATCACCACCGTGGCCGAATCCCCCGTGGACGCCCAGGTGCTCTGGGCCGGCACCGACGACGGACTGCTCCATGTCACGCGCGACGGAGGGAAGACCTGGAAGAACGTGTTCGACCGGCTTCCCGGGGCGCCCAAGGGAACCTACGTGAGCCGCGTGGTCGCCAGCCGCGGCGGCCCCGGCGCGGCCTACGCCACCCTGGACGGCCACCGCAGCAACGACTTCGCCATCTACGCCTACGCCACCTCGGATTTCGGCGAGACCTGGAAGAAGATCACCCGGGGCATTCCCGAGAACCAGGGCGTGCTGAACGTCATCCGGGAGCACCCCAGGAACCCGAACCTGCTCTTCGCCGGAGGGGAATTCGGCGCCTACGCGAGCTGGGACAAGGGGCAGACCTGGAATCCCCTGCGCCTCAACCTGCCCACGGTTCCCGTGGACGACATCCTGGTGCACCCCAGGGAGGGAGACCTGATCTTCGGCACCCACGGGCGGTCCATCTGGGTGCTGGACGACGCCACCCCCCTCGCGGAACTCTCCGACCAGGTGCTGGCCTCGCCGCTGCACCTCTTCTCCATCCGGCCCGCCATCCAGTGGCGGCCCTGGGCGAACACCGGTTCCACGGGCCACAAGGCCTTCCTCGGGGAGAACCCGCCCAACGGCGCCATGATCCACTACTTCCTGAAGGAGAAGCCCGGCGAGAAGGAATCGGTGAGGATCAGCATCCTCGACGGAGCCGGCAAGGTGCTGCGGACCCTGAACGGCACGGGAACCCCCGGCGTGAACCGGGTGGTGTGGGACACCCGGAGCGAGATCCCGGGCATGCCCCCGCCCGCCCGCGAGGCCGGGCCGGGCGGCGGAGGCGGATTCGGGCGCTTCGGCGCCCAGGGCCCCCGGGTGGAGCCGGGCACCTACACGGTGAAGGTCAAGGTCGGCGAGCGGGAAACCAGCGGGACCGTGACGATCCAGGAAGACCCGCGCCTGGCCGTCACCCCCGAGGCCCGCAGCGCCCGAAGGGCCCTGCTCGACCGCCTGGTGCCCAAGCTCGGGCCCCTGGCGGCGGCCCAGCGCGGCCTGACCCAGCTCCGGCCCCTGCTCAACACCCAGGTGGAGAACGGGAAGAAGCCCAACGCCCGCATCCCCGACGCCGTGAAGAAGGCCGGTGAGGACCTGCTGGCCAGGGTGGACGAGGTCTTCCCCCAGTTCGGGACCCTCCCGGCCGAGGAGCGGGCCATGGGCGACGCCGGCCCCTCCCTGGTGCAGCGCCCACCCTCCATCCCCAGCCGTTTCCAGCAGCTCTACCGCGGCGTCTCGGAACAGAGCGAGGCCCCCACCGCCTGGCAGAACCGGCAGGCGGAGCTCCTCCTGCCCCAGGTGGACGAGCTGCTCGCCAAGGTCCGGGGCCTCATGGAGGGCCTCGCGGGGCTGAACAAGCTCATGAACGAGTCCGGCGTCCCCCACATCCAGGTGGAAGCCGGCGGACCCGGAGGAGGAAGGCGGCGGCAGGGGGATTGAGGCGGAACCATCCGGCGGAAAGACAAAGAGGGCCGTTCCCGGTAGGGGCGGTCCTCCCTGCGATTTCGTCCTGGGCTTTTCGTCTCTCTTTTCGTGCCTTCCCGGTGAAACCCATCCCCCCGGGGAACAGGCAGCGACCCCAGCCCTTCAGCGCCTGGAATCCAGCCGATCCAGCAGGTGCTCCGCCACGCGGCGGGCTGCCCCGGGGGCTCCGAGGCGGGGCCGCAGACCCGCCAGTTCCGCCCGCATCCGCGCGCTGGTCCCGGGTTCCAGCAGCTGGGCCAGGTGGGCGGCGAGCTTCGGCGCCTCCACCTCCCCCTGGATCAGCTCCGGCACGATCTCCCGGCCCGCCACGATGTTGGGCAGGCCCACGAAGGGCACCTTCACCAGCATCCTGCCGGCCAGGTAGGTGAGGGGACTGAGGCGGTAGATGAGGGCGAAGGGCACTCCCAGCAGGGCGGCCTCCAGGGTGGCGGTGCCGCTGGCCACCAGGGCGGCGGCGGCGTGGGCGAGGGCGGAATAGGTGCGTCCCTCCAGCACGCGCACCGGGGCCGTCCCGAGGCGCCGCTGGACCTCCGCCCGGCCCACCGTGGGGGCCAGGGGCAGCACCCACTGCACCCGGGGCCGGGAGGGGTCGGCCTCCCAGAGGCGCACCAGGTCCGCGAGGGGCGGAACCAGGCGTGCGATCTCCCCGGCGCGGCTGCCCGGCAGGAGGGCCACCACCGGGATCCCGGGGTCCAGGCCCGCCTCGTGGAAGAAGCTCTCCCGGTCCAGCTCAGGCCTCACGGATTCCGCCAGGGGGTGCCCCACCCAGCGGGCCTCCACGGGAAAACCCTCGAAGAGGGCCGGCTCGAAATCGAAGAGACAGTAGAGGGCGTCGAAGGTGTTTCCGATCTGCGGAACGCGCCCCTTCTTCCAGGCCCAGACCTGCGGGCACACGTACTGGAAGAGCCGTGTGCCTGGCTGCTGGGCCCGGAGCGCCCCGGCCAGCCGGAGGTTGAAGCCCGGATAATCGATGAGCAGGGCCCCGTCCGCCGCCTCCTCCCGCGCCAGGTCCAGGAGGGCCTGGAAGAGCCCTCGCAGCCTTGGAAGGTGGCGAAGCACCTCGACGAGGCCCACGACGCCGAGCTCCCCGCGTCCGCAAGCTTGCGGTCCAGGAAGGGACTCATGCCCCCGCCTCCGATGCCGACGATGCGAAGCTCCGGTCGCAGGGTCCGCAGGTCCCGCAGGAGGGCCGTGCCGTGCAGGTCCCCCGAGGCCTCCCCGGCCACCACCAGCAGGGTGGTCATCCGGGCAGCTCCCCGCGCCAGGGCCGCCCTAGGCTCACCTCCGGATCCTCCACCACGGGCCGGCCCAGGGCCGTGGCGGGCATCTCGGCGGGGAACAGCACGGCCGGGTGGACCGACCGGAGCGCCTGGACCTGGGACAGGAGAAGCTCGGGATCCTTCCCCGGGATGGCCATGTTCCACCGGTAGCCCCAGTGCTGGAGGGGCCGGGCGTCCATCCCCGGGCGGCCCACGGCGCAGTGAAGGCGGTCCGCGATGGCCTCCAGGCTCTCCCCCACGGTCTCGTCCCAGCAGAAGCCCACGGCGTCCCCCCGGACCTCCCGGAGGATGTCCAGAAGGCGGGGAACCCGGCCGGGGGCCGCACGCAGGGCCAGCCGGAGGCCCCGGCCCGCCGTGGCCTCCAGCAGGGTCTCCAGGGTGCCGAGGAATCCGGAGAGGCCCCAGCGGGTGGCCGGGGGGTCGGCGGGCAGGACGAGGAAGTCGGTTCCCAGGCCGGGCCGCAGGGCTTCCATCACCTCCTCCAGGAGGCCCGCCTTCCATTCCTGGGGCCGGAAGTGGAGGCCGTGGACCGCCTGGCCTCCACGCACCGCCGTGGCCCACTCCGTCCCTGCCCCACCCTCCCAGAGGAGTTCAAGGTCCGGGAAGGCCCGCCAACGCGAGGCTTCTTCGCGCGAGGACACCAGGGGCAGGAAGCGCATGGGATTATCATGGGGGTCTCCGCCCCCGCCGGCAACGCGCGCCCTGGCCGCTTCCGGCCGCGGAGAGAGGAGTCTGAGAATGTCCCGCGTGTTCACCCTGGAGGAGGCCAAGGCACTCATGCCCCAGGTGAAGGCCACCACCGGGCCGGTCTTCGAGCTGGCCACCAGCCTGGCCCAGGAACTGGGGGACGCCGAGCGCGAGGGCGACGAGACCCGGGCCGAGGAGCTTCGGGAGCGCGTCCAGGCCCTGGTGGAGAGCTGGGCGGAGGCCATCCGGGACCTCGGACCCGACGTGAAGGGCCTTTGGCTCGTGGATTTCGATTCCGGGGACGGTTACTGGTGTTGGGCCTACCCCGAGGAGGAGTTGGAACATTGGCACAGCTACGAGGCCGGCTTCTCGGGCCGGATGCCCATCGAGGCCAAGCCCCCCGCGATCCGGAGCTAGACCGGGCGGCCTTCCGCCGGGCGGTGCTCTCCGTCGTGGCGCGGATCCCCGAGGGCCGGGTGGCGAGCTACGCCCAGGTGGCGGTGATGGCCGGCTACCCGAAGCGGCCCCGCCAGGTGGGCATGGTGCTCAAGGGCCTCCCCGAGGGCACCGACCTGCCCTGGCAGCGGGTGGTCAACAGCCGGGGCTACATCCCCAGCCGCGGCCGGTGGTGGGGGGCCCTGGAGCAGGCCGCGCGGCTCCGTGAGGAGGGCGTGCCCGTGGACGCCGAGGGGAACCTGGACCTGGAGGGGTTCCGCTGGGACGGAGCCTGAGGGCCCCCTGATTCGGAACCCGGCCCCGGGGACCCATCGCCTCCGGGACCCCATGCCTTCGGTCGGACTTCCGGCTCCGCCGGGCCACCTGACCCGCGCCTGAAGATCGGCCCGAGGCCGTGGAAAAAGATGATCTCAAGGGCGACAATATTTCGCATTCCAACGATGGCCGGGAGTCCAGGAGGACCCATGAAGTACCACGACGATGCGCGCGACGTCCGCTTCAACCTTCTGGAGTGGCTGGACCTGGATGGGCTCCTGGCCTCGGAGGCCTTCTCGGAGGTGGACCGGGAGCAGCTGGGCATGGTGCTGGACGAGGCCCTGAAGGTGGCCGCGGGCAGCGTGGCCGCCTGCAACGAGCGGGGCGACCGCGAGGGGGCGAGGTTCGAGGGAGGGAGGGTGGTGCTTCCCGAGGGCTTCCCGGAGGCCTACCGCGATTTGGCTTCGGGAGGATGGATCAGCGCCACCATGAACCCCGCGTTCGGGGGCATGGGCCTGCCGGAATGCGTGGGCACGGGCATCAGCGAGTTCCTCATGGGGGCCAACACGGCCCTGGGCCTCCAGACCCTGCTGACCCGCGGCGCGGCCCACCTCATCGAGACCTTCGGCAGCGACGAGCTGAAGGCCACCTTCGTGGAGAAGATGTACGGCGGCGAGTGGGCCGGGACCATGTGCCTCACGGAGGCCGGGGCGGGCAGCGACCTGGGGGCCCTCGCGACGAAGGCCACGCGCCAGGCGGACGGCTCCTACCTGATCGCCGGCGAGAAGATCTTCATCACCAGCGGGGAGCACGGCCTGACGCCCAACATCATCCACGCGGTGCTGGCCCGCACGCCGGACGCCCCCGCGGGACCCAAGGGCCTCAGCCTCTTCGTCGTCCCGAAGGTGCGCGTCCACGCCGACGGAAGCCTCGGGGAGTCCAACGACGTCACCTGCGCCGGGATCGAGCACAAGCTGGGCATCCACGGCTCCCCCACCTGCAGCCTGGTCTTCGGCGCCGGCGGCGCCTGCCAGGGCTTCCTCCTGGGCCAGGAGCAGCAGGGGCTCTCCCACATGTTCCAGATGATGAACGCCGCCCGCTACGAGGTGGGGGTCCAGGGGCTGGGCAACGCCTCGGCCGCCCACCAGGCCGCCCTGGCCTACGCCCGGGAGCGCCTCCAGGGCCGGGCCCCGGGCGCCCCCAAGGGCGTGTCCCAGTCCCCCATCGTGGAGCACCCGGACGTGCGCCGCATGCTCCTGCTGCAGGCCGCCTTCGTGCAGGCCATGCGGGCCCTGGTCTCCCACACGGCCTGGTGCATGGACATGGCCCATGTCTCCCAGGGCGAGGAGCACGACCGCTGGCAGGGCCAGGTGGAGCTGCTCACCCCGGTCTGCAAGGCCTGGTGCTCCGACTGGGGCTTCCGCGTGACGGAATGGGCCCTCCAGACCTACGGGGGCTACGGGTACTGCATGGAGTACCCCGCGGAGCAGTACCTGCGGGACTGCAAGATCGCCTCCATCTATGAAGGCACCAACGGCATCCAGGCCCTGGACCTGGTGGGCCGGAAATTCAGGATGCAGGAGGGGCGGCCCGTGAAGGCGCTCCTCGCGGCCGTCCAGGACACCGTGGACGCCCTGGCGCCCCACCCGGTCCTGGGCCCCTGCGCCGGACCCCTGGCGGAGGCCCTCCAGGCCCTCCAGGCGGTCCTGGCCGGGCTCCCCTCCCGGCCGGAGGGACCCCTGCTCACGATGCTCAACGCCGCGCCCCTGCTGGACCTGTTGGCCCACGCGGTGGCGGGCCACCTCCTGCTTCGGCAGGCCGCGCTGGCCCACGGAACACTGGGGGCCCTGCTGGCGGAGCGGGGCGTGCCCCCGGGGGACGCGGCGGCCACCCGGGCCCTGCTCGCCGAGAGCCCCGAGGCGGCCTTCCTCCACAACAAGGTGCAGGCCGCCCGCTGCTTCGCCTTCCGGGCCCTCCCGCCCGCCACCGCCCTGGCCCCGGCCATGCTCTCCGGGGACCTTTCGCCCATGGAGGCGGTGCTGTAGCCGGGGGGGACGGCCCCTCCCGCTACACTGAAGGGGGGGCCCGCCATGAAAGTCCGCGTCCTGGTTTCGCTCAAGCCGGGGATTCTGGATCCGCAAGGAAAAGCGGTGGAGCACGGCCTGGCCGAGCTCGGCTTCGAGGCCGCCCAGGTGCGGATCGGCAAGCTCATCGAGCTGGAGGTGTCCGCGGGGGACGCCGCCCAGGCCCGGGCCCAGGTGCAGGCCATGTGCGAGAAGCTCCTGGTGAACCCGGTCATGGAGAAGGCCCAGGTGGAGGTGCTCGGATGAGGGTCGCGGTCCCCGTCTTCCCGGGCTCCAACTGCGACCACGACGCCCTCCACGCCTGCGGGACCGTCATGGGCTGGGACACCCGGGCCGTCTGGCACCAGGAGAGCCGCCTTCCCGAGGGCACGGAGCTGGTCTTCGTGCCGGGGGGCTTCAGCTACGGGGACTACCTGCGCTGCGGGGCCATCGCGGCCCTCAGCCCCATCATGGCGGACGTGCGGCGTTTCGCGGAGGCGGGCGGTCTGGTGCTGGGGGTCTGCAATGGCTTCCAGATCCTCTGCGAGGCAGGCCTCCTGCCGGGGGCCCTGCTCCGCAACGCCTCCCTCCGCTTCATCCACCGGACCGTCCACCTCCGGGTGGAACGGGCGGACCTTCCCTTCACCTCCGCCCTGAAACCCGGCCAGGTCTTCGCCGTCCCCATCGCCCACGCCGAGGGGAATTTCGAATTGGACGACGCGGAACTGGCGGACCTCGAGGCTCGGGGAGGGGTCGCCTTCCGCTACTGCGCCCCCGATGGCCGGACGGGGGAGGCCTTCGTGCCCAACGGCAGCAGCCACGGCATCGCCGGCATCGTGAACACCCGGGGAAACGTGCTGGGAATGATGCCCCACCCGGAACGGGCGGTGGAGCCCGCGATGGGGGGCGTGGGAGGCCTGGGGATCTTCGAAAGCCTTGCCCGCACCTTCGCGACAGCCTGAAAAACAAGAGAGTTATTTTGGTAAAATTTTTTTGAGTACTAGGAATTTTTCTGGCACGCTGTGGGCATCGCCTTCCCTGCGGGTGGATGCCATGAGCGAACACGAATCCAAAATTCTCCAAGTCTTTTCCAGTGGCCCCCTCAAGCTCGTGGTCCTCAAGCGGGATCCGGTGCCCCCGCGGGCCCTACCCTCCCGGGACGCCTGGACCCTGATCCTGCCCGGCTCGGCCGTGCGGGTCCTCACGGGGGGCGACAAGGAGGAGGGGATCATCCGGCGCGGAGACCTCGCCCTGCTCCTGCCCGGATTCGGGCACACCCTGGAACGCCACCAGCCCTCCCAGCCCTTCGGCTTCACCGCCCTCCAGCTGGAGGGACCCTTTCCGGAGCCTCTCCTGGGCACCCTTCAGCACCCGCCCCGCAAGTGGCAGGAGCAGAGCTTCGCCGTGCTGCGCAGCCAGTCCCTCAAGCAGCTCTTCGGGATCTTCACCGCGGAGCTGAGCCACCCGGAGGGCGTGCAGCTCATGACCCGGGAACTCTTCCTCATCCTTCTGGGAGCCGAGCTGGGCCGCCTGTCCGAGAAGGAGGACCGGAGCCGCTTCCCCTACCGCCTCAACCGCTCCACCCTCCAGGTGGTGCTGGACCACATGGAGGCCCAGATCGGGCAGAAGAACAGCGTCCCCGAGCTGGCCTCCATGGCCAAGTGCACCCCGGACCACTTCATCCGCCTCTTCCGGGAGGCCACCGGCACCACGCCCCACCAGTACCTCATCGAGCGCCGCCTCCAGCGCGCCGTGCAGCTCCTGGCCAACGGCGAGCGCCCCTCCGACGTGGCCACCATGCTGGGCTTCTACGACGCCAGCGCCTTCACCCGCGCCTTCAAGCGCCGCTTCGACGTCCCCCCCAGCCAGTACGCCCAGGAAGCCTACGACCGGCAGTTCCCGAAGAAGGATTGAGATCGGACCCGGCGGCCGGGCCTTTTCGATTTTCGAATTTCGAGGCGGGGTGGCGGGGGCGACGTTCGGCCGCCCCTGCGGGTCTCACTGGGCTTGGGCGAACCAGGGCCAGTCGCCTGTCGCCGGATCGAGTGTGCGTGGATCCTCCTTGGACCGGCCCAGCACCCCGCCCTGATCCTTCCCGTCCCAGCCGGTGCTGTAGAGAACGAAGGCGCCCTCCGGCGTGCGCCGGTAGACCAAGGGGCCGCCGGTCACCAAATCCCTGGGGAGTTCCCGAATGAATTCCGGCACCAGGACCTCCAGGCGCTCGGGAAAATCCCCCCTCGCGAGCCGGTGCCGCTCCAACGCGCAGGCCACACCGGCCAGGTCCACCGAGGCCTGCAGGTGGGCGATGCGCTGGACCTGGGCCAGGAGGGCTGGCATGGCAAGCCTGGCGAGGGCGAGGTCCCGATGGCGGCGCTCGAAGGCCGCCATCCTGCTTTGGGGGGTTCCCCCCTTGGTCAACACCCGTCTCCCACCCTTTGGAAAAACGTCTATTGTCAGTTCGGTTTCGAATCGGGCGAGTTCGAGGAGATTCCTATAGATCCAGCCCCGGTACAAGCGCCCGACGATGCCTGTCGAGGCTGCCAGCCGATCCCGGGTGCTGATCGCCTCCTTAGATAGCTGGAAGGGGCCGACCCCGGCTTCAACCACGGAACGGAGGACATCAATTCCGTGCAATCGCTCTCCTTCCCAAGCCAGCCTCGCACTCGAGAGCAGATCAACCCCGGTGAGAAGAGCTTGGATTTCTGAAAGCTGGGCCTCTCCCCAGCGGTGGTCCGCCAGCCCCTCCCAGACGGGTTGGAGGACCAATCCCACCAGCGAGGTTCTGAGCAGCAATGGGATCAGTTCGGGTTCGCCCTTCAGGTGTTCCGCGATCCGCAGGCAGGTCCCGACATCCCCCGCCGCCCCTTCTGGGGTGCCCTGAGTCAAGCGCAGGAGGGCCCGAAGCCGAAGGGTCTTTGCGGCATCCCGGAACCCCAGCAGGCCTCCAGGTTCCCAGGCAGCGTGGTCCACAGGAAGCCTACATCCACTTCTGCGGCTGGCACGGTCCAGTTCGGCCAAGGTAGGTTCCAAGGGCCCCAGCAGACCTTCGAGATCTTGGATCCCAATCGATTGCGCATACCCCGCTAAATCCGCCCGGCGGCCCTCACGCCAATCCCCCCGGACGGCATCCAAATTCGGGAGCTTCAGGGCCTTGAAACGGGGATCAAGGTCTTTCCCGCGGATGCCTCCTGCCACGAGAGGGTCAAGGGCGAAGTTCTCTTCGTCTGGGACGGGTGGCGGGTCCAGCACAGCCCACTCGAAGCGATCGCCCATCGCTTCCCGCTGAGCCTTCCAAGACAACCAAGCACTTTTCCCGGTCCCAAGGTAGATCCCGTAACCCACTGCGACCACGGCGACGACGGTGAACAGGATCATGCCAAAGATCAAAATAAGGCGACGCATGATGTGATAATACTAATTCCTTTTACTCCCTCGCAACCAAGGCCCGGGGCAAGGTTCCAATACCTCATCGAGCGCCGCCTCCAGCGCGCCGTGCAGCTCCTGGCCAACGGCGAACGCCCCTCCGACGTGGCCACCATGCTGGGCTTCTACGACGCCAGCGCCTTCACCCGCGCCTTCAAGCGCCGCTTCGATGTCCCCCCCAGCCAGTACGCCCAGGAAGCCTACGACCGGCAGTTCCCGAAGAAGGATTGAGGGGAACCCGCCCGTCGGACCCCTGCCGGGTTTCGAATTTCGGTTTTTGGGCTGCGCCAGGCCGAACCCGGCCCGGCCCTGGCCATCCCACCCCGAAGGGGCGGGCTCGCATCCGCGTTTTCGAGTCGATTCCGGGGACATGGCCCGCGGAGAGACGTGAGGGGATGAAGGTCCGCTTCGCCACGCCCCCCGATTGAGGAACACTGTCCCCGAGGTCTCCGATGAATTCAACGGGAGGGGATCTCGCGGAGGAGGCGTGCGATGAACGTCCCGGCGGTGGTCATCCTCGTGGGCCTTCTCGTGTTCCTGGCCCATGCCCTGGATGACCTGTTCGTCCGCACCAAAGTGCCCGACGTGCTGCTCCTGCTGGTGCTTGGAATCCTTCTCGGACCGGTGTCCCACCTGGTGAGCCCGGGCTCCTTCGGCCAGGTGGGCCCTGTCTTCACGGCCATCACCCTGGTCGTGATCCTGTTCGAAGGCGGCCTGGGGCTGGACCTGCGGCAGCTGCTCCTCAGCCTTCGGGCCAGCACGCTGCTGTGCCTGCTCAATTTCCTGGCCTCGGTGGCGGTGGTTGCGCCCCTGGGGCATTGGGGCCTGGGCCTGTCCTGGATCTCCTCGGCCACCCTGGGCGCGATCCTGGGCGGCACCTCCTCGGCGGTCGTGATTCCGCTGGTCCGGCGCATCGATCTGGGCGAGAACACCCGCACCGCGCTCACGGTCGAATCGGCCCTCAGCGACGTGCTGGTCATCGTCGTGGCCCTGGGCCTCCTGGAGGCACAACGCGGGGGCGGCCTGGCGGTGGGCCGGCTCCTGGGCAGCATGGGCGCATCCTTCGCCCTGGCGGGGCTTCTCGGGGTCTGCGGCGGGGTCCTCTGGTCCCTGGCCCTCAACCGGGTCCACGGGCTCCAGAATTCGATCCTGACCACCCCCGCCTTCGTGCTCGTGCTGTACGGCCTGACGGAACTGGCCGGCTTCAGCGGAGCGATCGCGGCCCTGGCCACGGGGATCACCCTGGGAAATGTGGATCGGATCCCCGCCGCGGTGAACCGCCGCTGGTTCGTGTCCCTGGAAGTCCTGAACGCCACGGAACGGGGCGTGTTCTCCGAACTGGTCTTCCTGCTCAAGACCTTCTTCTTCGTCTACATCGGGCTGTCGCTCTCCGTCTCCGGCTGGTGGACCCCCCTGGTGGGGCTCGGGATCACCGTGGCGTTGTATGCCGCCCGGGTTCCCGTGGTGAGGCTGGCCGTCCAGGATTCGGTCCCCCGCAAGGAGGCCCTGGTCCTCGCCATGATGAACCCGAAAGGACTCGCCGCCGCCGTGGTGGCCACCCTTCCGGCCCAGATGGGGCTGCCCGGCGGAGAGGTCATCCGCGATGCCGCCTACACCGTGGTCTTCTGCAGCGTGGTCCTGACCAGCGGCCTGGTGTTCCTGCAGGGCCGGGGGTGGCTGGACGGCCTGGGGGCCTGGCTGTTCAAGAGGTTCCAGGATCCGGGCCCCGGCACCCCCCCCGAAGCTCCCACCCCTGACTCGGCTCCGGAAACCCGGAGCCGTTGAGCGCTCCCGCGGGCGGCCCAGCGGACGCGGGAACGACCGAAGCCCGGCTCGGCCGGGCTTCTTCGAAGGCTTCGGGGGGCCCAGGCGCGCTTCGCGCGCCGTTTACCCCCAGGTGGAAAGCAGAAGCCCGGCTCCGCCGGGCTTCTGCGCGGGGTGTGGGGGCCCAGGCGGGCGGAGCCCGCCGTTTGCCCCCACGGAGCTACGGCTTGCAGGTCTTGCAGGCCTTGAAGCCGGCCTTCTCGGCCTCGGCCTTGGAGGCGAAGGAGGTCTTGTTGGCGTCCTTGATCTTGGCGGCGGCCTTGCAGTCGGCCTTGTGGTAGGTCTTGGAGTCCTTGTTGGCCACGATGCCGCCGGCCACGGGCTTGGGATCGCCGGGCTTCACCGCCGTCTTGGCGGGTTCGGGCTTGGCCGCCTCGGCCTTCACGGGGGCGGCGGGCTTCTTGGGGTCCTTGGCGGTCTGGGCGAAGGCCAGGGATGCGGCGAGGGCGAGGACGAGGGCGGACTTCATGGCTTCTCCTTGGGAATGCGCCAGGGTGGGCCGATCCCGGCCGTCCGTCAAGACAGGCCAAGGCTTCGAAGATAGCGGGGGGCCCGCCGGTGCTCCGTGGCCTGTTCGAAGGCGAAACCCAGTTTCAGCAGCACCGGTTCGCTCCAGGCCCTCCCGAAGAAGCTGAGGCCCACGGGCAGGCCGTGGACGAAGCCCATGGGGACGGTGAGGTGGGGGTAGCCCGCCACCGCGGCGGGGGTGGAACAGGAACCCACCCCGCGGCTGCCGTAGAGGGGGTCGATCAGCGCCGCGGGGCCCCCGGTGGGGGCCACCAGGGCGTCCAGGAGGTGCTTGTCCATGACGGCGTCGATGCCCTCGGGCCCCGCCATCCGCCGGGCCTTCTCCAGCGCCTTCAGGTAGGCCTCCTCGGTGAGGGGACCCTTGGCCTGGGCGGCGACGAGAATGTCCTGGCCGAAGAGGGGCAGTTCCTCCTTGGCGTGGGCTTCATTCCAGGCGATGAGCTGGGCCAGGGTGCGCACCGCCCCGCCCCGCCGGGCCAGGTAGGCTTCCAGGTCCGCCTTGAACTCGTAGAGCATGACCTGGTACGACGCCTCCGAGTAGGCGGAGGCGGGCCCCAGCTCCGCGGGATCCACGAGTTCAGCCCCCCGGGCCTTCAACGCCTCGAGCGCCGCCTTCATCAGGGCGTCCACCCGCGGATTGTCCCCGAAAAAACTCCGGGCCAGGCCGATGCGCGCGCCCCGCAGGCCCTCGGGGTCGAGGAATTTCGTGTAGTCCGGATGCAGGTGCTCCCCGGCCCTGGCCGTGGCGGCATCGTCGGGATCCGCGCCCGCCATGGCCCCCAGGAGGATGGCCGCATCCCGGACCGTGCGCGCCATGGGGCCGGCGGTGTCCATGCTGTGGGCGATGGGGATGATGCCCGCGCGGCTCACCAGGCCCACGGTGGGCTTCAGGCCCACGACGCCGCAGGCCCGGGAGGGGCTCACGATGGAGCCGTTGGTCTCGGTGCCCACCGCCACCGCGCAGAGGCTGGCGGCGACCGCGGCAGCGCTGCCCGAGCTGGAGCCGGAGGGATCCCGGTCCAGGGCGTGGGGATTCCGCGTCTGCCCGCCCCGCCCGCTCCAGCCGCTGCTGCTCTGGCGCGACCGGAAGTTGGCCCACTCGCTGAGGTTGGTCTTGCCCAGGAGCAGGGCGCCGGCTTCGCGCAGGCGCTTCACCACGAAGCTGTCCTTCGCCGGGGGCGGCGCGTCCGCCAGGGCCAGGGAGCCCGCGGTGGTCTTCATGCGATCGGCGGTGTCGAGGTTGTCCTTCACCAGGACGGGAATGCCGTGAAGGGGACCCCGGGGACCCTTCTCCTTCCTTTCCCGGTCCAGGTCCACGGCGATGCGCAGCGCGTCCGGATTCACCTCCAGCACGGAGCGCAGGGCGGGCCCCGCCTGGTCCAGGGAGCGGATCCGGGCGAGGTAGGCCGCCGCGAGCCGGGCGGCGCTGAGGGTGCCCGCGGCCATGGCGGCCTGGAGCTGGGGGACCGTGGCGTCCTCGAGGGACGCGGAGGGCCCTGAGGCCTTCCGCCCCTTCCCGGCCGCCCCCAGGGTCCCGGCCACGCCCAGGGCCACGAAGCTGCGTCGGTCCATCGCCCCCTCCCGGTCTGCCCCGCAAGTCTACCGTCCGCCGGCGGCCCGGGGACGCTCGCCGATCATCCCTGGCCCCGCGGGGATTCCGGGGCCAGCCTGAGGCCTGGAGGTCTCCATGGCCGCCTTCTTCCTCTGGTGCATCCTGCTGTTCCTCTGCTGGCCCCTGGCCCTCCTGGCCCTGGTCCTGGCCCCCCTCGTGTGGCTGATCCTCCTCCCGTTCCGTCTGCTCGGATTCGCCGTCGGAGGCGCCCTGCAACTCGTGAAGGCGATCTTCTTCCTCCCCGCGCGAATCCTCGGCGGGCCGAGGCTGGGGTGGTGAGCGAGACGGATTCGGCTTCCGCCTCGCCCACCGTTGACGGTCACGGCCACGGTCACGAGCGCGATCACGAACACGGCTCCGGCAACCGTCACGGCCCCGCCCTCGGATGCGTCAGCCGCCACAGCATCGCCAGCACCCGGTCCAGCACCCCATCCACCACCTCCGAGCAGGCGCCCACCAAGCCCCACGCCCGCGCCACGGCCAGCGCCGCCCCCACCTCCCGCGCGCTCCCCGGCGCGATCCGGTAGCAGTGCAGCCGGTCCCGCCCGGCCCGGCCCGCCCCCTCCGCCAGATTGAGCAGAACCGAAACCCCCGCCGGCCGCAGCTGATCCGCCAGGTCCCGGTCCGCCAATCGCACTGCGTCGTGGATTGGCTGGAGGGCTCCCACCAGCTGAAGCGCGGCCTCGTAGGCGTGGAATCCCCTTTCCATTGCATCCTTCCTTTCCGGCCGATCCACCGAGGGAGGCTCCATCTCCGCGAGCCGGAGGCGAGTGGGAGGCACGCACCGCGTGCCGTGAGATGGATGTCCTCACCCCCCGGACGGGCGGCCGCAGGTGGAGCGGCCGGAAAGGAGACTGGAAATCCGAAACCCCACGCCTGCGGGGCCGCGCGGCGAGGGGGCTCGGACCCCGACTCGGCCTCGGAATCGGTCTCGGATTCGGATTCGGAGTCGGAGTCCGACACCGATACCGATGCCGTCACCGAAACCGAGTCCGATGCCGAGGCCGAGGGGGGTGCCTCGTCCCGACCCGTCCTCCAGGCACTTGCTGCCCGCAGCCGAAACGCCTACACTTCCCGCATCCCAGACCCCCCGATGACGACCCCCTTCCCCGCGCCCGGCGCCGCACCCTCCTGGGCCGCAGCTCGCCCCGACCCCTCCGGTCCAGGCCGCCCTTCCAGGCCGGCCTTTTTCGCCCCCTGCGAGCGAATTCTTGCCACTGCTGGAATTAGCCCAGCACCCACCCGAATGAGGCGGACTGGGGTCCCCCTGCCGTTCGCCTAACTCAAAGCTAGGCGCCACAACCCCTCACCTGCACCGCAGTGACAGAGTCATTAAAAGTGGAGACATTACAACAAATGAAACCGACGATATTCATTGGATCCTCCACCGAGGGGAAGCCGTATGCAGAGGCAGTGTTGCGCGGGCTCTCAGCTATTGGCGACTGCCACCTATGGTCCCAAGGTGTGTTCGAACCTGGGGGGACGATTCAGAGTTCGCTTCTCTCCACTATTGCAAAGTCAGACTTTGTGGTCATTGTGCTGACACCAGACGATTCAACAATTGTGCGTGGTGAGTTACACCTCACCCCGAGAGACAACCTAATTTTTGAGGCGGGCCTAGGATTCGGACTTGTTCATCCCACCAGAACTCTTCTCATCCCCGCGCACAACAGCGCGCTGAAGAACCCGAGTGACCTAGGGGGATTCAATTTCGTAGACGCTTTCGAGATGAATGCCACCGATCCGGACATTGCCCTTGCCGGCGCCGTGTCCCAGGTCCGGAAGAGGGTTCAGTCGATGGGCAGGCGGCAGACGCTACAGATGAGCGGCGGAAAGGAGGAACTCGCCAAATCTGCAATCGACCTCATCTCAAGCGCAACGCGCAATGTCGTGATGTTCGGGCGCGACTTGTCGTGGGCCGAATTTTATGTCCCCGCAATCGCAGATCGAAAGAAGAATGGCGTCTCGATCGAAGTTTTCAGCGATCTTGCCAGCAAGGACGCCGCAAAGCTCAATGCCGCTAAGCTGACAGGGGCAGGTGCAAAAGTCTATTACTGCAAGATCGATCCTGGTATCAAGCTAACTTTAATTGATCACCACGAAGACAAGGTCTCTCGATTCATGATCTCTTATAAGGAGAGGCTTAACATGTCAGCTCGCCCTTACGGTAATAACGGTGACAACTTCGCCTATATCTATGAAATACATGATGCGACAGCATCTCCACTGTTGTGGAAGTCGCTCCTCCGACTGCATATCTCTCTTAAGAACGAGGCCAGCCCAAGCAAGGATCGAAGGATACAAAAGCGCATCAGCCGCCAAATTAGTCGTCGCTAAAGAGATGGACCTCTTGGACTCACGATTGGAGATAAAAATGCAAAGCCAGTGCGTGATTGTAGAATTCATAGGGATTCCATACTCCAAGAAGACATCGACGATCATTGATCTTGAGGGGGCACTTGCCAAGAAAAAAATCCAATGCAAGGTTGCCAGAGAGTACCGAGGTTCGGATGAGTTCTATACCAGGAATAAGTATTCCCCAATGGTGAACTTGCTTCGGGCAGTGCATGCCGTTGAGGAAATCATTGAGCTCACCAACAACACTCGCGTTGAGGTTGTATTGATCGATAGAGGGCTAGTTGATGCACAGGTTTGGTTTCATTGGTTTTCAGAATCTCAAGAAATTCCTGCGCAATTCCACGATACTATCGGATCATTAAAAAAGCTATCCCTTTTATTTTGCCAAAAGTACAGGGTTGTCTGGATGGATCGAAATCCGGACCTTGCAAACAATGCTCACGGCCACCAAGGACGAATTATTAATCTCAGGACCCTGAGTCAACTCAAATTGGCCTATGAATTAGTATTGCCGAACGTGGAAAGGGAATTCGTTCAGTATCACGTCGACTCAAACGAAGATTCTTCAAGCGACATTGCAGCAAGACTAATTTCGCAACTTAAATTAGCGTAGCCGCTCAAGATGTTTGAGGACCAAATTTGTTAGCACCGTGTGGGCTCTAACCATTCATTCAGCCCGGGCCCAGGCCCAACTACCTCCCAGGCTCCAATCATCGCTTCAGATTTCTCGTTCCCACTCATCGTCCGGCCTTCGGCTGGGCGGTTACCTTCAATCGTTGGTCAACTATAAGGAAATGAACGATGCCAATTGATCAATCTGTTCTAGCGGGAAAAGCTGCGGCCTATCAGGACGTGCTTCAAGAAGGCATGAAGAAATCAGCCTCATTGGGCACTACCAGATCAGCCTTTCTCTGCCATAGCCACAAGGATGAGACTCTAGTCAAGGGCCTACTTACACTCTTCAACGAGGCGGGCATCGACCTCTACATTGACTGGAAAGACCATTCAATGCCCGAAACACCGAATGCGGCCACCGCAAAAACGATTCAGGACGCGATCAAAGATCGCACCGTGTTCATGTTTCTCGCAACGGCGAATGCAAAGGCATCGAGATGGTGCCCATGGGAGATAGGCTACGCCGACTCGAACTCACGCAAAATCTTTATCGTTCCAACAGAGGATGGCGCTGGGACATATGGGAATGAGTATTTGCAACTCTATTCCCGCATTGACCTCGGATCGCATGAGAAACGCACCGGCCTTGCTGTGTTTAGGGCTGGGATGGCGAAGGGCGAATGGCTTTCGGCAGCATTATTGCGATAGGAAATCAGAAACTATCCCCGATCAGGATAGAGTGAATGAAATTAGGGGGAGAAAATGATTATAAGAAGACCTCAGGTGTTTTATAGTTTCCACTTTGATAACGATGTCTTTCGCGTTCAGCAGATCCGAAACATTGGTGTCATTGAAGGTAACGAGCCAGTCTCAAAGAACGACTGGGAACAGGCACGACGAACACCCGGCGGAATCGAGCGTTGGATCGAAAACGCGATGAAAAATAGGACCTGTGTTGTGGTTCTAATCGGCTCAGAAACACATCTTCGCCCCTGGGTGCGATATGAAATTGCCAAGGGGTGGGATGAGCACAGGGGAATCGTAGGGATTTATATCCACAATCTGAAGGACCCTCGAACGGTCAGCAACCCGCCATACTTTGGCAAATGTGCGCAGGGCATAAACCCCTTCACGCAGGTAAAGCTCCAGGATGGCTCAACACTCGATCAGTACGTGCCTTGCTTCAACCCCAACCCACTTGATGCCTACAATGACATAGCAAGAAATCTGACCGGGTGGATCGGGCAGGCCGCTAGGCGTGCATAATCTATGGCAATGAATCGGGAAGGTGCTCATTCCAGTCTGCCGCCGACCCCCCTCGGTGGAGCACGTATTTGGCTTTCTGGCGCCGTACCGGAAACCGAAGGCATTACTGAGGCACAAGGGGCTGCGATACGTGACTTCGTTCGCCGGTTCGCTCGCCGCGTTTTTGAACGCGGCGGATACATTGTCCACGGCAGCCATCCTAGCTTCACGCCAATTCTTCTGGAGGAGGCTGCGCTTCATCAACAGCAGGGCGGTCACAAGGATCGGCTAATTCTTGCGGTTTCGCGGTTATGGTCAAATGACCAAACAAAAGTCCCTATCGATGAATGGAGAAGGACCGCGTTGGTTTATGAAACACCCAAGGCCGAAGGCGAGCGCGCGCGAGATGAAAGCTTGGCAATTCTTCGTAAATGGATGGTTTCTCGTTCCGATGCCATTGTTGTTATTGGCGGAAAATGGTGGCAGGCAGTGAGTGGGCGTTCTGGCGTTCCCTTGGAGCTAGGGCACGCCATAGAACGAGGACTTCCATGTTTCCTGCTGGGCGGACTCGTTGGGGCTGCTCAGGACTTCGTCAAACAGCATCCCGAAGTACTCGGCCATCTGAAGAACGGACTAAATGAAGAGGCGAACAGAGAGTTTGCTACGCGAGATGATGTCGGAAGTCTCGCTGAGGAAATTTGCACGCAGTTGGAGCGATTACCGCTTGTTCGCGGAAACGCTTCCGAAGGTGTCTCTTTCCGAATTCTCGCCTTGGATGGCGGGGGCCTAAAGGGCGCTTTCACTGCCGCAGCTATCGCCACATGGGAAAAGCACACCGGGCTAAAGGCAGTCGACCACTTCGATCTGATCGCCGGAACTTCAACCGGAGGCATTCTCGCGATAGGTCTGGGATTGGGACTGTCAGGCCAGCAAATGCTAAACTTCTATCGAAATCGGGGTCCGGTGATTTTTCCGATTACCCGCCTCCGAAGCCGATTGCGCCGCAACGTGCAACATATTTTCAGGCCGAAATACGCTCAAGAGGTGTTGCTTCGTGAACTGGAATCTGCTTTCTACGCTGGCAACAAAACCGTCCATTTGAAGCAGTCGCGGTGCCGATTGGTGATTCCTACCTATCACTCGGTCGCAGGCGCATCCCACCAATTTCGTACCCCTCATCACCCAGATCTCACGGCCGATGCCCAAACGGAAGCCGCCCACGCGGCACTTGCTACAGCTGCCGCCCCTACATTCTTCAGTGCCGCTAAGATTGCGAACATGGTCGCCGAAAGCAGCTACTTCGACGGCGGCGTGTGGGCCAACTCTCCCGGGATGGCAGCAATAATTGAGGCAGTATGCTTTTTGCGAATTCCATTGGAACGCATTGACGTGTTGAGTGTCGGCACCACGGAAGAACCCTTTACGACGCGCTGGCAAACACGTTCAGGAATTCTTGGATGGCTCTGGAAGAAGAGGATTATCGAACTCTTGATGAATGTTCAGCAGGAATCTTCGCTTCGTCTTGCCCGTCATCTGGTGGGCGATCCTAAGTTTCTCCGAGTCAACGCCATGACTGCCCCAGGAAGCTATTCCCTTGATAGTCCGAAGGAGATTGGCGAGCTAGCCGATCTCGGTAACCGAGCAGCGCTCGTGCCCGACGTGCTCGGACAGGTCAAATCACGCTTCTTGAACGGAGTTTCAGTTGCGCCATGGGAACGCTTCGGCTGACTTGACTAGATGACCGAGGATGGAGCAGTTAATTAACAAAGCCCGCGCCGAGGCATCCCAGCAAGAAGCGGCTGAAAATTGCAGAATGTTCATTTTTGGATTGCAGAATTGTCCGAAACACAGACCGGCCAACAAGGCGCTCAACCGGGCGCCTTGTTGGCCGGTTAGCTTTTTCGGTAGGCACCATCCTAACCATTAACAACACCCCATTAATCAGCCCCCCACCCCATGCCCCCCGTCTCCCCCACCCCATGCCCCCCGTCTTCCCCACCCCCGCCAACCACTACGCCTGGGGCCTGGGCTGCGAGGGGTGGCACCTGCTGCAGGATCCGGCGCTGCACGTGATCCAGGAGCGGGTTCCGCCGGGGCAGTCGGAGCGGCGGCACCGCCACGGGGCGGCCCAGCAGTTCTTCTTCATCCTCCGGGGCGAGGCGGTGCTGGAGCTGGACGGCGCGGCGCACCGCCTCCAGGCGGGCGAGGGTCTGCACGTGCCCCCCGGCCGGCCCCACCAGTTCCTCAACCCCACCGACGCCCCGGTGGACTTCCTCGTGATCTCCAGCCCCACCACCCGCGGCGACAGGGAGGACCTGGACTGAGGGCGCGGGTCCGGAATCGGATTCGGATTCGGAATCGGGTTCGGAATCGGAATCGGATTCAGAGTCCGTAACCGAGTCCGAGACCGAGGCCGAAACCGAGTCCGAGGCCGTGCCTGTGCCCCGCCCTACCCCGCGTGCTCCAGGGCCTCGGGCAGGACGCGGTCGTGGATGGCCTGCAGTTCGGCGACGGGGGCGTCGAGGAGGGGGCTGCCGTCCACGGCGAGGGTGAAGTGGCGGCCGCCGGTGACGCCGATCTTGGCAAAGGGGACGCGGTGGGCCTCGCAGAGGGCCTGGAGGGCGGACTCCCCGGCGGGGCTGAGGCTCACCACCGCGCGGCCGGCGCTCTCGCCGAAGAGCAGGGCGTCCAGGCGCAGGCCGCCCCGGTGCAGCAGGAGCTGGCAGCCCATGCCGCCCCCGAAGGCGCTTTCCAGCACCGCCACCACGAGACCTCCCTCGCTGCAATCGTGGGCGCTGCGGAAGAGGCCCAGACGAACCCCCTCGCGCAGGCAGGCCTGGAGACCGTGCTCCTCGTCGAGGCGCAGTTCGGGGCAGGGACCGTACACGGAGCCGGTGCGCAGCTTCAGGTATTCGCTGCCGCCGATCTCGTTCCGGTTCTCCCCCAGGAGGTAGACGGCGTCGAAGGGGGCGCGGAAACCCGAACCGCAGAAGCGGTTGCCCACCTTCGACAGGGCCGTGGCGTCCGGGGCGTCCACGTCCACGGGCAGGGCCGCGTCCTCGATGAGGCCCACGGCGGCGATCATGGGGGTGGGGAAGATGCTCACGCCTTCGGTGTCGTTGTAGAGGCTCACGTTGCCGCTCACCACGGGCACGTCCAGGGCCAGGCAGGCCTGGCGGATGCCGAGGCAGCCCTGCTGGAAGGCCCACATGTTCTCCGGCTTCTCGGGGTTGCCGTAGTTGAGGCAGTCGGTGAGGCCGATGGGCTCGGCGCCCACGCAGGCCAGGTTCCGGCAGGCCTCGGCCACCGCGTGGGCGGCGCCCCAGAAGGGGTCCAGGTAGCCGAAGCGGCCGTTGCAGTCGCTGGCCACCGCCACCGCCTTGTCCGTGCCCTTCACCCGGATGAGGCCGGCGTCGCCCTCTCCCTGGCCCAGCAGGGTGTTGCCCCGCACGGTGCCGTCGTACTGCTCGTAGATCCACCGCTTGCTGGCGACCGTGGGGCAGGCCAGCAGGCGGCGAAGGGTGGCCTCGGCTTCGGAAGGGGCCAGGTCCGGCGGCAGGGGCCGGCCCTGAACTTCGTCCAGCCAGGCGGGCCGCTCCCGGGGCCGGTCGTACTTGGGGGCGGCGTCCGCCAGGGGCTGGATGGGCAGGTCGATGACCTTCTCGCCGTGGAAGAGCCCGACGAAGCGGCCGGAGGTGGTGACCTCGCCGATGACCACCGCGTCCAGGCCCCACTTGTGCAGCACCTTCTGCACGTCGGGCTCGTGGCCGGGCTTCGCCACAAGGAGCATGCGCTCCTGGCTCTCGCTGAGCATGAGCTCGAAGGGGGTCATGCCTGTCTCGCGCATGGGCACCTGGTCCAGGCGCAGCTCCAGGCCCGTGCCCGCGCGGCTGGCCATCTCGAAGCTGGAGGAAGTGAGCCCCGCCGCCCCCATGTCCTGGATGCCGATGATCCAGTCGGTCTCGAAGAGTTCCAGGCAGGCCTCCAGCAGCAGCTTCTCGGTGAAGGGGTCCCCCACCTGCACCGTGGGCCGCTTCTCCTCGCTGCCCTCGCCGAACTCCGCGCTGGCCATGCTGGCGCCGTGGATGCCGTCCCGGCCGGTCTTGCTCCCGATGTACATCACCTTGTTGCCGGGGCCGGACGCATACCCTCGGAAGATGCGGTCGCTCCTCATCACCCCCAGGGTGAAGGCGTTCACCAGGATGTTGCCGTTGTAGCAGGCGTCGAAGGCGCAGTCCCCGCCCAGCATGGCGATGCCCATGCAGTTGCCGTAGCCCGCGATTCCGGCGGCCACGCCCTTCACCAGGCCCTTCATGCGCGGGGCGTCCAGCTCCCCGAAGCGCAGGGAGTTCATGTTCGCCAGGGGCCGGGCGCCCATGGTGAAGACGTCCCGCAGGATGCCGCCCACCCCCGTGGCGGCCCCCTGGTACGGCTCGATGAAGCTGGGGTGGTTGTGGCTCTCCATCTTGAAGCACACGGCCCAGCCATCGCCGATGTCCACCACCCCGGCGTTCTCCCCGGGACCCTGGAGCACCCGGGGGCCCTCCGTGGGCAGGTTCTTCAGGTGGATCCGGCTGCTCTTGTACGAGCAGTGCTCGCTCCACATGGCGCTGAAGATCCCCAGCTCGGGGTAGGTGGGGATGCGGCCGTCCAGGAGGCGCAGCAGGGTCTGCCATTCGTCGGCGGACAGGCCCAGCTCCCGCGCCAGGGCTTCGTTCACGACGGGATCGGCGACGGCCATGCAGGGCTCCCCCCAGCCCTGAGTCTAACCGGGGCGGCCCTCTTCCCCCGCCCGGCGCAGCAGCCCCTCCGCGAGGCGCCGGAAGAAGACCGCGCGGCCCGGGGACCAATCCAGGTAGCTCGCCTTCAGCTCCGTGGCCAGTTCCTGGCCTCCCTTGGCCCCCGGGGTGCCCAGGAGGACCCGGGCGGTGCCCTCGGGCAGGGCCTCGACGAGGGACTTCACCAGGAAGCGCTCCTCCAGGTCTCCCCTCGAAAGGTGCAGGATGGCCAGGCGGGGCGGCGTCTCCAGGGCCTCGAGGAGGGGGGCCAGGGCCGGGGCGCAACGGCGCAGGGGAACGGACTCTCCCAGGGCCGCCCGGAGGGCCGATTCCAGGGGCCCTCCGCGCCCCACGAGGAGGGCGCCCTCGGGACGGGCCCGGGGGCGCATCCGGGACGCCGCCTCCGCGAGCAGGGCGGCCCGGTTCTCCCAGCGCTGCCGGGCCCCGTCGGCCTCCGGAAGGAGCCAGGCCTCCAGGTCAGCCCTGGCGCGGCCTTCCGGAGGAGGGTCGAATTGGACCCCCAGGCTGGGCCCGTCCTGGTGGATGGCCCGCACCCAAAGGTCCATGCGAGGGCCACGGTCCAGGTTGAGGCTCAGGCGAAAGGCGCTGCGCCCCACCAGGGGATCCGCCAGGTTCTCCGCGAGGGAGACCCTGGCCCCGCCGAGGGAGAGGTCCTCCACCCGCCCCGGAACGAGCCTCTGGCCGTCGGGATTCAGGGTGACCCGGCACTCCTGGGCGGGATGCACCCGGAGCCAGCTTCGCCGCTCGTCCGGGGCGAGCTGGGGGGGCGCGGCGATGCGGAGGATCCGGCGGCCCTGCTCCTGGCCGAACCCCAGGAGGCGGGTCTCCCCCGCCACCATGCCCAGGGCCCAGGGAACGCGAAGGCGGAAGGTCTGGACGCTGAGGGCCTTGAGGGCACCCTCCCCCCCCAGGGCCACGCGAAGGTGCAGTTCATCTCCCCGCCAGGCCAGCAGATGCGCCGGAAGGGAAAGGTAGGGGGTGGCCAGCAGCACGAAGGCCCGCCGTTCCGAGAGTTCCTCCAGGACCGCACCCAGGGCGGCGCCCAGGATCGACTCCCCCGCCGGGGACCCCAGAGGTTCCGTCACAGCTCCGCTTCCGACGGGGCCAGGGGGCTCTCTCCGCCTTCATGGTGTCGCCGGATGATTCCCTGCACCAGACGCTGGAAGAATGGCGCCCTGTGCGGTCCCCACACGAGGGCACTGGAAGCCTTCCATTCCGAGGCCAGTTCGAAGAGGACCGCGCCGTCCATGTCCGATCCCAGGAGCAGCACGGGTGCACGGCCCGCCGCGATCTCGGCCAGGGCCTTGGTTCGGCGCCGGTCGTCCAGGGAGGTGCCCGGCAGGTGGAGGATCACCAGGGCCGGCCGGCTCTGGAGGGCTTCCTTGAGGTTCTGGGCGGTGGGCGCCACCCGAGCCAGGGGGTGCGTGGTCGGAAGGGCGATGCGGAGCTGGTGCTCCAGACCCTCTCCCGCCGCCACCAGGATGATCCCCCGGGGGGGCAGGGAGAGGCCCGAGGGGCGCCCGGTCTGCAGGCCCAGCTCCAGGCGCCTCGCCATGCGCTCCCGCTCCTCCTCCCGGCGCTGAAAGACCCAGCGGGAGAGCGGCTCCAACAGGGTCTTGGGCAAGGGCGGCCGGAACTCCACCCCGAAGGAACGGCCTTTGAGGTGGCGCACCAGGGCGTGGCCGTTGATGATGATCCCCTCCTGGACGGGAATGGTCAGGGCGATTTCCTGTCCCACGTCCAGACTCTGGCGGGGGATGTCCTCCGAGGCGTGGAGGCGCGCGCCCGTGACGCTGATGTCGGACAGGGAAGCCTGGTACAGGTCCGGCTTCGGAGTGCTGAAGGTCACTCCGATGCGCCCCACCCGTTCCACGCGGTAGGCCACCCGCTGATCGTTCTCCACCAGGGTCGATGGGATGCTCAGGCGGAGGGTCCGCCGCTGCCCCAGCAGGCCAAGCCCCTTCATCTCCACGTCGGCCTCGTAGAAACCCAGGCCGTGGGGAAACCGGATCTTGAGGCCCGGGGCCTTGAGGCCGAAGACCGCGTCGTCCCGGCTCATGGTGGCGAGGGCATGGAGCTCCGATCCCTCCAGCCCCGCGAAGCTGGACTCGAACCGCAGGTAGGGCGTCACCAGGATCAACATTTCCCGGCGGGCGCAGGCGTCCTGCAGGATCTCCCGCACCTCGCTGGATTTCCGGATGGCGGTGGCCAACGGGGACTCCTTCCGAACTCACACCCCGGGGCCGGGATGCCGATGACTGGATCGGTCCAATTCCACCAGAAGTGTAGCCCCAGGCGGGGGAGGTGCCGGAAGCACATGGCGGGACAGAGCATTCGGAACCCGGAGGCCGTCCGGGAGGCGCTGGGAAAGGCCAGCGAGCGGGGGGAGCTCCTCATCCTGGTGACGCCCTACCTGCGCTTCGATTCCACCTTTCTCCGCCTCGAGGGGGACACCCTCCTGGTGGCCGCCACCATGAGCCGGGAGGACGCCCTCTCGGGGCTGCGGTCTTCCGAACTCTGCTTTCGCTTCCCCCATGGTTTCACCTTCTACGAGGGGGCCACCCAGCTGCTGGGCCTCGGCATGGTGCGGGGGCGGGCCGCGCTGAAGCTCCGGGTGCCGACCGCCCTGGAGGAGGACGACCACCGGGGGGCGTACCGGGTGGAACGGGTGGGGCGGGTGCCGGTCACCTTCAGCACCCGGAAATACCAGCTCCTCACCGGCAGCCTGGTGAACATCAGCACGACCGGGGCCCGCATCCATTCGGGACGGGAGTTCGAGGACCAGGAAGTCCAGGTGGAAGACGGGATCATGGCCACCATTCCTTTGGAACCCGACATCCAGATCAACGGAAAATGCGTGGTGCGTTACCTCCACGGCCGCAGCATCGGGGTGGAGTTCAAGCCCCGCCTGGAGGGCCCTCTGCTGGAAAGCCTGAGCCGATGGACCTTCCGCAAGCGGGAGGAGGAGAGGGAGCGGACCCAGCGGTTGCTGGTGGCGGGGGAGGCCCTGGCGGCCGCCCCCGCAGGCCCCACGGCCGTCCAGCCCGTTGGAGTCCTGCTTGTGTCCAGCAGCCCCCACCTGGAGGACCGCCTCAGGGAGCTGCTGGGGGAGCTCTCCTTCGCGCGGGTGCCTCCGACGGTCCAGGCCCTCAAGAACCTGGTGCCGGGCAAGGCCATCGTCATCCTCCATGCCCCCGCCCTGGGTCTGGATGACCGGAAGCACCTCCGCTCGCTGGTGGACGCCCTGGGGGGGCGCTTCCCGATCCTGCTCCTGGGCACGGGCGTCCAGAACGCTTCCCTGGGGACATTCGGCCAGGAGATCAAGGCCGGGGCCACCTTCCTCCTCGGTGGAAATCCCGGGACGATCTTCCTGCGCCTGGTCCAGGGCATGTTGAAGCGTCATTTCCCGCAGCCCGGGTTGGAATCGGAGGAGGCCTGATCCTGTGCCGGAGCCTTCCCCCGGTCCCCGCCTCCTGGCGGACGACGCCGAGGAGGATGGGGAGGTTTCGATGGGCTGTGGCCGGGATCACGCCGGGTCCGATGGAGGGGTGGTGAAGTGTATACCACTAGGCGGGGACATGAATATTCTTTAGCTGTTTCCCGCCGGAGCCCTGGAGGGAGGCCTCGCTGCTCCATTCGTCCCAGTACACTGGCCCCATGGGCGCGCCCCCGAAGACCCTGCTCCTCTACAGCGCCCCCCGCTCCGGCTTCGGGGACGAATGGATGCGCTTCCTCCCCATCGGCCTGGGCACCCTCCAGGCCATGCTCAAGGGGCGGGGTTACCCCTGCCGCCTGGCCAACCTCAGCGGGATGGGGCGGAAGGAGGTCCTGGCCTACCTTCGCGGCCAGGGCCCGGGCCTGGTGGGCGTCTCCATGTTCACCTTCAACCGCAAGCGCAGCGCCGACCTGCTGAAATGGGCACGGGAGGCCTGCCCGGGGGCCCTTCTCCTGGCCGGAGGACCCCACCCCACCCACCTGGCCGAGGAGGTCTTCGAGGAGTGCCCGGCCCTGGATGCCATCGTCCGGGGCGAGGGTGAGCCCATCCTCCTGGGCGTCGTGGAACGCCTGGCCGCGGCGCCCGGCACGGACCTTTGGAAACGCACCCCGGGCCTGATCCTTCGCGAAGGGGAGACAGCCCCCCAGCCCGTGCAGGAGGACCTGGACGCCATCGGCCTTTCCGCGGAGCACCTGGAGGCGGACTTCCTGGACGACGTGGGCCAGCTGGCCTACCTGAGCACCAGCCGCGGCTGTCCGGCCACCTGCAATTTCTGCAACACGCCGGATTTCTGGGGCACCGCCATCCGCTTCCGCAGCCCGGAGTCCGTGCTCCGGGAGATGCGGCTGCTGCGGGAACGCCACGGCCTCACCTACTTCAGCTTCCGGGACGACACCTTCACCGCCAACCGGGAACGGGTGCTGCGCCTGATGGCCGGCATCCGGGAGAGCGCCCTTCACCCCCTCTGGAACTGCCAGAGCCGGGTGAACCTGGTGGACGAGGAGCGCCTGGTGGCCATGAAGCGCGCGGGCTGCGAGTTCATGCAGTTCGGCGTCGAACACGGCAGCGAGCGGGTGCTGGCCCTCCTGGACAAGGGCACCAACATGCGCCACGCCCGGCGGGCCCTGTCCCTGGTGCGGAAGGTGGGGATGAACCTGGGCATCTACCTCATCACGGGAATCCCGGGGGAGGACTGGGCCGACGTCCAGGAGAGCCTCTCGCTGATCGAACAGACCCGGCCCCACGACGTGCAGGTCTCTCCCCTGGCCCTCTACCCCGGGACCCGGCTCTTCGACCGGTACCGGGCCGAGGGCCGGATCAGCCGCGACTTCTACCGCAGCCTGGGGGACGCGGAGGTCTTCGCCCGCCAGGACGCCCACACGGAGCGGGCCCTGAGGGCGCTCTACGAGGCGGCCCAGGCCGTCAAGCCCCGGGCCCGGTACACCCCCGCGGAGTTCGCGGAGCAGAAGCGCTTCCTGGGCTTCTGCTCCGTCACCAACCTGCTCTGCGGGGAGGCCGCCGAGGAGACCGGAAGCCTCCGCGAGGCCGAGGCCGAGTACGCCGAGATCATCGCGAAGGAGCCCGCCAACCCCTGGGGCTGGATGAAGCGGGCCCTGCTCCGCCACCGCTGCGGCCGCCACGCCGAAGCCCGGGCGGACCTGGGTGAAGTGCTGGCGCTGGCCCCCGGGAATCCCGAGGCGGAGGAACTGCGCGCCACCTGGAGCGCAGGGAGGAAGGGGAGGGCCCGCCCCAGGCCCGCGGCCGAGATGAAGGGCGGGGAGGCCTTCCTCGAGGGGGGCTCCCGGTGAATCAGGCCGGCCGTTTCAGGGCCCGGCGGGCCGCCCTCCTGGCGGAATGGCTGGCCTGCGGAGCGGGCGCCAAGGAGGGAGGGACCCTGAAAGGTGGCAGCTCCCTGGATCTGGAAGCCGGAAGGCCCCGCGACCGGGGAATGCGGGGGGACGGCTACTCCGTCCCCTGCCGGGCCTTCTGGTGCGCCCTCATCCGGGCCAGGATCCGGCGCAATTCCGCCACGTCCTCCCGCCCGAGGGCCTTCACCAGGCGCCGTTCGGTGGCCGCGAAGGAGGCCTGGGCCACCCGGTCCTGGGCCCTTCCTCGCTCCGTGAAACGCACGATTTTGGCCCGCCGGTCCGTCGGGTCTGGAACACGCTCCACGTAGCCGAGGGCCTCCAGGCTGTCCACCAGGTAGCCCACCGCCTGCTTCGTCAGGCCGGCCTGGGCGGCGATCTCCGTCAGTCGCGCCCCCCTGATCGCGATGTAGGGGAACACGTGCCGGTAGGCCGGCTGGATGTCTCCATAGCCCGCCGCGGCAAGGCTGGGGAACACGTCCGCCATGAACTCCTCGTAGGCTTTCATGATCAAGTAGTTGAGGGTCAGCTCGTAGTCCATGTCCTTCTCCCGGGGAACGAATTTGGTCTGATTTTTTGACTAAACCGTCAAGCCCTTTGACCATTATCCCCCTCCGCGGGCGGATCCCGCGAACGGAGGGCTCATGACGCTTTGGAAACTCTTCTCTCTCCTGCACCTGCTGGGCCTCGGCCTGGCCGTCGGGGCCGCCGCCACCAAGGTGAGCCTGCTCCTGGCGGCGAGGTCCGACCGCTCCCTGGTCTCCTTCTACCTTCAGGTCGCCGGCCGCATCACCCCGTTCATCGTGGGAGGCCTCATGCTCCTGAGCCTCTCGGGAATCGGTTGGATGTTGCTGGGCCGTCCCTTCACCCTCCTCTTGATCGCCAAGCTCTCGGCCGCGGCCCTCCTCTGGATGGTGGGGCCCCTGATCGACAAGGTGGTCGAGCCGCGCTTCCGGTCCGCGTTCTCCATGGCGGGCGCCGCTCCCTCGAACCACTTCCTTCGGGCGGAGCGGAGCTACATCCACATGGAGGTGGCGGCCACCGCCCTGATGTTTGCGGCGACCGTCATGGGGGCCCTCCTCTGATGGAGTCGCCGCTCAGGCCTCGCTGGGGGCTCGGGGTGGTTTGGCGGCCCGATGCACCTTCCACCATTCCACCCACCCCATGATGCAGAGGACCTGGTACACCGCATAGAGCCCGCTGGTGAGGTAGAGGCCCTTGAAGATCAGGAGGCCGATGGAAAGGCAGTTGGCCAGGAGCCACACCAGCCAATTCTCGAGCCACTTGCGGGCCATCATGAACTGGGCCGCCAGGCTCAACGCCGTGATGAGGCTGTCGAGCAGGGGGACGTTGCTGTTGGTGTAGCGGCGCAGGAGGAAGGAGAGCAGGAAGGTGCCCCCGAGCACCCCAGCCCCCAGGCCCGCCGCCCAGGCCGCAGGCGTCCGAGACACGCGGACCGTCCCGTGGTCCCTGCCCCCGTGCAGCCAGTTCCACCAGCCGTAGACCCCGATGGCGATGTAGAAGCCCTGGAGGCCCATGTCGGCGTAGAGCCCGTTCCGGTAGAAGAGCACGATGAACAGCGCGTTGTTCACCAGGCCCAGGGGCCAGTTCCAGATGTTCTGGCGCACCAGCAGCCAGACGCAGAGGGCGCCGGTGACGAAGCCCAGGATCTCCAGGGGGGACATCCCCGATGCTATCCCGAAGACCCGGGCCGCGCAGGGGACCGCCGCCGCTGCCACCATGGAGACGGTTCCCAGGGAACCCCCATGACCCTTGCCCTCCTCGTCGCCGACCCCTTCGCGGGAACCCTCGCCCTCCTGGCCCTGGTCTGGCTGGCCGCCAAGGCCGGCGGAGAGCTGGCACTCCGGCTCCGGCTCCCCGCGGTGGCCGGGGAGCTGGCCGCGGGCCTGGCCCTGGCCGCCCTGCACCGGGGTTTTCCGGGCTTTCCGGACGTCGCGAGCTCTCCGGGTGCCATGGTCCTGGCGAACCTGGGGGTGATCCTGCTCATGTTCGCCGTCGGCCTGGAGTCCACCGTGGGGCAGATGCTTCAGGTGGGGCTGGCCTCCCTCCGGGTGGCGGTGGTGGGGGTGCTGTTGCCCATGGGGGCCGGACTCCTGGGGGCCTGGCTGATGCTCCCCGCAGGGACCCCTTTCGTGGTGGACCTCTTCATCGGAGCCTGCCTCTGCGCCACCAGCATCGGCATCAGCGTCCAGGTGCTCCGGGAGCAGGGGGCGGCGACCTCCGACGAGGGAAGGGTGATCGTCGGGGCAGCGGTGATCGACGACGTCCTGGGCCTCCTGGTGCTGGTGGCGGTGAGCGGTCTGGCCGTGGCCGGGGCCTCGGGAGGGCCCCTGCCCTGGGGCCAGCTGGGGCGGACCCTGGGCCTGGCCCTGGTCTTCCTCTCCGTGGCCCTCACCCTGGGCCGGGTCGCCACGCCCCATCTCTTCCGGCTGGCATCGCGGCTGCGCAGCGAGCAGCTTCTCCTTCCCACCGGCCTGGCCTTCGCCTTCCTGCTGGCCTGGGCCGGAAACCTGGCGGGCCTGGCGCCCATCGTGGGTGCCTACGCCGCCGGGCTGATCCTCGAACCGGCCTCCGTGGCCACCCTGGAGGAGCGGGAGTCCCACAGCCTGGAAGCCCTGCTCCATCCCCTGGTGATGGTCCTGGCCCCGGTCTTCTTCGTGCTCATGGGGGCCCAGGTGGACGTGGGGTCGCTCTTCTCCCCCCGGATCCTGCTCTTCAGCGGCCTGCTGGCGCTCCTGGGAACCTTTGGGAAGTACCTCTCGGGGTTCGCGGGAGGAGGTCGCCTGAGGGCCTCCGTGCTGGGGTGGGGCATGGTTCCCCGGGGTGAGGTGGGCCTCATCTTCGTGGCCGTGGGATCCCAGATCCAGGTGGGGGGGCGGCCCCTCCTGGCCCCGGAGGTCCAGGCGGCGGTGGTGGGGGCCCTGCTCCTGACCACGGTGGCCGGCCCGGTGGGACTCGCTGCGGTGCTCGGGCGACGGACCGAACCCTAGGTCCCTCGGGTCGGCATTCACCCCGGCGGATCGATTGCGCGGCCGGTCGAAAGGGGATATGTTCGCCCCAACCTCAACTCCATGCCCGTGGATCTGCTCTTCCCTCCCGGAGGTTCCTGTGTTGCGTGCGCGCTCCCTTCTTCCCCTCGCCCTGGGTCTCGCCGGCATGATCGGGGCCGCCGCCCCGCCCGTGAAGGTGGGGGCCACCCTCCCCCTGACGGGCTCGGAGGCCCGCATCGGAGGCTTCTTCAAGGAGGGCTACGAGCTGGCCTTCGAGGAGGTGAACAAGGCGGGTGGCCTTCAGGTGGGGGGCCAGAAGATGAATGTGTCCCTCACCCTGCTGGACGACACCAGCACCCAGGCCACCGCCGTGAGCCTGGCGGACCGCCTGGTGAACGCGGACAAGGTGGACTTCCTGCTGGGGACCTACTCCAGCCACCTCATCGAGGCCCAGAGCACGGTCGCCGAGCAGTACAAGGTGCCGTACATCAACGGCGGGGGCGGGGCCACCAAGATCTTCAAGCGGGGCTTCAAGTACATCTTCGGGACGATTTCCCCCGTGGAGCTCCTGGGCACCACCCTCATGACCTGGATCGACGGGCAACAGAAGGCCGGCAAGCTGCCGCGCCCCGCGAAGATCGCCCTGCTGTGGGAGAACACGGCCCACGGGAAGGACTTCCGCAAGGGGGTCTCGGACCACGTGGCCCAGAGCAAGGGCGCCTACACCATCGCCGTGGACGAGTCCTTCGCCCTGGACGGGAAGGATTTCGGCGCACTCCTCGGGAAGGTGAAGGCCGCCAAGGTGGACCTCTTCCTCGCCGACGCCCACCTGCCGGACTACATCACCATGCACCGCCAGTACGTGGCCATGGGCCTCTGCCACAAAGTGGTGAGCTACGGAGCCCGGGGCAGCGAGAAGGGCGCCATCGAGGCCCTGGGCCGGGAGAACGTGAACTACGTCCTTTCCGGAGTCTGGTGGAGCGCCCAGCTCGCCGCCAAGCCGGGACCTTCCAGGGATTTCGTGAACGCCTTCAAGGCACGCTACGGCGGTCGGGAGCCCGAGTGGTTCCAGGCCCTGGCCTACCAGTCCGCGAAGACCCTCTTCACGGCGATTCAGCAGGCGGGCAAGGTGGACCGGGAGGCGGTGCGGCAGAAGCTGGCGGCCATGAAACAGGGTTCCCTGCTGCCCGGAGGCACCCTGGAATTCCCCGCCGCCTTCGGCCAGCAGGCCCAGAACCCCTTCGTGCTGCAGCAGAACCTGCCCGACAGCGGGGCCCCCATCATCTACCCCCCCGACGTGGCCACGGGCACCGGGGTGGCGCCCAACCCCAATTGCGGTAAGTAGGCGTGGAACGCTTCATAGACCTGGCGGTCTCGGCCGTCCTGCTGGCGGGGCTCTACGCCACCATGGCCTACGGCCTGGGCATGATCTACGGGGTGCTTCGCGTGGTGAACCTCGCCCATGGCGGAGTGATCATGGCCGGGGCCTACATGGGCTGGGTGCTCCACGGCCGCCTCGGCCTGGATCCCTACCTCTCGATTCCCCTGGTGGTGGGAGCGTCCTACCTCCTCGGCGTGGGCATGTACAAAGTCCTGGTGCGCCACCTTCCCCGGGGCGCGGCGGGAGGGCCCGCCTCCCTGCTCCTGCTCTTCGGCTTCTGGCTGGTCCTGAGGAATGCCGCCTACCTGTTGTTCACGGGCAACGACCAGTCCATCACCACCACCTGGTCCACCCGTTCGGTGGCCTTGCTCGGAACGCACATCTCGGCCACCCGCCTCGCCGTGCTGGGGGTCGGGGTGCTCGTTCCCCTCGGCCTGCACGCCCTCCTGCGCCACACCCACCTGGGCCGCGCCATCCGCGCCGTGGCCCAGAACCCCGACAGCTGCACCCTGGTGGGGGTGGACGTGGAGCGGATCTACACCATCACCTTCGGGCTCGGCACCGCCCTGGCGGGGCTGGCGGGACTCCTGTCCGCGACCATCTTCGCCTTCAATCCGGGTTCCGGATCCGGCGAGCTGCTGAAGTCCTTCGTGGTGGTGGTGCTGGGGGGCCTGGGCAGCGTCCTGGGCACCGGCATCGCCGCCCTCATCCTGGCGGTGGTGGAAGTCTTCGCCATCCTGGTGATGCCCTCCTACCTGACGGCCGCCGTGGGCTTCATCATGCTCGTGCTGGTGCTCGTGATCCGGCCCGGGGGGCTCTTCGGCCACCGGGTCCTGGGATGAGCCGCGGTTTCCGTCCTCCGGCCCCACCCCGCCTCCTGCTGGGTTACGGAATCGTGGTGGCGGGCCTCGCCGCCCTGCCCTGGTTCACGGAGCTCACGGTCTATTCCCACAACCTCATGACCCTGGCCTTCCTCAGCATCGCCGGGGCCCTGGCCTGGAACTGGATGGGCGGATTCCTCGGCCAGGTGAGCTTCGGCCACGCGGCCATGTTCGGCGTGGGGGGCTTCGTGGCCGCCCGGATCCTCCTGGCCGGGCCGGTACCCGCCCCCCTGGCCTGGCTGGCGGGAGGCCTGGCGGCGGGGGTCTTCGCCCTGGGCGCCCACCCCACGCTCCGCCTCCGGGGACCCTACTTCTCCATCGCGACGATCGGCATGGGAGAGGCCACGCGCCTGCTCTTCACCTACTGGGAGGACTTCACGGGTGGGTCCTCAGGCCTCTCCCTCCCCATCCAGACCGACATGAAGCACCACCTCTACTGGTGGGGGCTGGGCCTGGTGGCCCTGGTGGCCGCCGCCAGCTGGCTCATCCGCCACAGCGCCCTGGGCCTCCAGCTCCTGGCCATCAAGGCGGACGTGGACGCCGCGGCGGACCTGGGAGTCTCGGCCACCTTCTACCAGGACCTGGTCTTCGCCCTCTCGGGGGCGGTGGTGGGCGTCACCGGCGGCATGTGGGCCTCCTACTTCAGTTTCATCGAGCCCAACGACATGTTCGGCTTCGACCGGTCCATCGCCTTCGTCCTCATGGCCGTCATCGGCGGCGTGGGCACCGTGCTGGGTCCTCTCCTGGGGGCCGTGGTCTTCGTCCTGCTCCGGCAGTACCTGCTGGCCTCCTATCCCCAGCTGTACCTCGGCCTCTACGGCCTTCTGCTCATCTTCATCATCCTCTTCGAGCCCCTGGGCCTCACGGGCCTCTGGCTGCGGCTCTGGCGGCGCCTGCCCTGGGCCCGGGCGGAGGCCTGAGATGGCGATCCTGGAGACCCGCGCCCTCAGCAAGCAGTTCGGCGGCCTTCGCGCCGTGGACCGGGTGGACCTGGTCCTGGAGCCTGGGCAGATCCTGGGGGTGATCGGGCCCAATGGCGCGGGCAAGACCACCCTTTTCAGCCTCATCGCGGGCTCCCAGGCTCCCAGCTCCGGGGAGGTGCTCCTGGACGGGCGGCGGGTGGACGGCAAGCCCGCCTACAAGCTCGTTCGCGCCGGCGTCGTGCGCACCCACCAGATCGTGCGGCCCTTTCCCAACCTCAGCGTCGCGGAAAACGTCGCCGTGGGCGCCATGCACGCGGCCGGCCGGGCCCACGGTCCGGTCCGGGACCGGGCCGTGGAGGTGCTGGAATTCGTGGGGCTCGCGGAGCGCGCACGGGCCATGCCAGGAACCCTGACCCTGGCGGGCCGGAAGCGCCTGGAGCTGGCGAGGGCCCTGGCCACCGCCCCCAGGGTGCTGCTGCTCGACGAGGTCATCGCCGGCCTCAATCCCTCGGAGGCCCAGGCCCTGGCGGCCCTCATCCGGCGCATCCGCGACGAGCGGGGGGTCTCGATCATCATGATCGAGCACGTGATGCCCGCCGTCATGAGCCTCTCGGACCGGGTCCTCGTGCTGGACCAGGGGCGGATGATCGCCGAGGGCAGCCCAGAGGAGGTGGTCCGGAATCAGGCCGTGGTGGACGCCTACCTGGGCGAAAGCCACCGGAAGGCCAGCGCATGAGCGAGGCCCTTCTCCAGGTGCAGGCCATCGACGTCGCCTACGGCGACATCCAGGTGCTCCACCAGCTCTCCTTCGAGGTCCGTGAAGGGGAGATCGTCACCCTGCTGGGCTCCAACGGCGCCGGCAAGACCACCACCCTCCGCGCCATCACGGGCCTCCGGCCCCCCAGCGCGGGAGACATCCGCTTCCGGGGCCAGTCCCTCCAGGCCGTCCCCCCCGCGGCCCGGGCCTCCCTGGGCATGGCCCTGGTGCCCGAGGGTCGCGAACTGTGGGCCCAGCTCACCGTGCGTGAGAACCTGGAGCTGGGGGCCTACGGTCCCCAGGCCCGGCCCCACATCGGGCGCAACCTCGAGCGGGTCTTCACCCTGTTCCCCCGCCTGGCGGAGCGTCAGAAGCAGGTCGCGGGCAGCCTCTCCGGAGGCGAGCAGCAGATGTGCGCCATCGGCCGGGCCCTCATGTCCGAACCCAGTTTCCTCATGCTCGACGAGCCCAGCCTCGGCCTGGCCCCCCTCCTGGTGGACCAGGTGATGAAGACCATCGCCGAACTGCATGCGGGCGGAATCACCATCCTGCTGGTGGAGCAGAACCTCCACCGGGCCCTGGAAGTTTCCCAGAGGGGCTTCGTCATCGAGACGGGGCGCCTTCGCCTCCAGGGAAGCAGCGCCGAACTGGCCGAGAATCCCGAGATCCGGGCGGCCTACCTGGGCCTATGAGTCCCGCGCAGAAATTCGTGGGGGTGCTCCACGACTTCCACGACCCCGCCTACGCCAAGGACTGGTCCGACCGCTTCGTCCCCACGCCCCCCCGGCAGGCCCTCTTCGCGACCATGCTCGGCCTCCTGGGACAGCACCTTCCCCCGGGGGGCGCGGTTCTGGAACTGGGTACCGGGCCGGGCTACTTCGCCCAGGCCCTGCTGGAGGCCTTCCCGGCAGCCGTGTACCAGGGCCTGGACTTCTCGGCGCCTATGCTGGCCCTGGCCGCCGGGCGCCTCGGGTGCTTCGGTTCCCGCGTGACCCTCACGCGGGCCGATTTCACCGCCCCGGACTGGACCCGGGCCGCCCCCGGACCCGTTCAGGCCATCGTCTCCACCTGGGCCCTCCACGACCTCGGGGACCCGGAGCTCACGGCTTCGGTCTACGCCGCCTGCAGGGGCCTCCTGCCCCCGGGAGGTCTGCTGGTGAACGGCGATTTCGTGAAGCCCGAGGGGACGCCCCACGATTTCGAGGCCGGCCGCTTCCCGGTGGCCCGCCACCTGGAGCTGTTGGCCGCCGCGGGCTTCGGGAAGGCCTGGTGCGCGGGCGTCTGGGAGACGGAACGGGAGAAGCCCACCACGGCCCAGAACTACGCCTGCCTCGCCGCGCTCGCCTGAGGGTTGCCCTGGAGGAGGACCCATGAACCTGGCCATGATCCTCGCGGAGCGGGCCCGCCGCCACCCGGGCAGGCTCGCCCTGCGCTTCGAGGGGGAAGACTTCAGCTACGGGGACTTCCAGGCCCAGGTGCTCCGCCACGCCTCGGTCCTGGCCGCCCTCGGGATCCGGCCCGGGGACCGCGTGGCGACGCAGCTTGGAAAGCGGCCCGAATCCCTGTTCCTGCACTTCGCCACCCTCGCCCTGGGGGCCGTCGCCCTGCCCCTGAACATGGACTACAGGGCCGAGGAGCTGGCCTACTTCCTGTCCGACTCGGGCAGCCGCCTCCTCGTGACGGACGGGGCCTGCCTGCCCGGGGCCCGGGAGGCCGCGGCCTCCTTGCCCCGCCTGGAGCTCGGCCTGCTGGAGGCCGAGGCCCCGGTCGGCGTCCATCCCTGGGGCCGCCTCCTCGCGGAAGCCGGGCCAGTGGAGCCGGGCTACCCCGGGGGGTCCGAGGACACCGCCATGCTCTGCTACACCTCGGGAACCACGGGGCGTTCCAAGGGCGCCATGATCACCCACGGCAACCTGCTGGCGAACGCGGAGGCCCTGCACCGGAGCTGGGGCTGGTCCGAGGCGGACCGCCTGCTCCACCTCCTGCCCCTCTTCCACGTGCATGGCCTCAACGTGGCGGCCCTGGGCTGCCTCCACGCCGGGGCCGCGATGGTCATGCACCAGCGATTCGAGCCACGCCGGGCCTGGGAGGCCCTCGTGGCGGAGCGCTGCACGATCCTCATGGCCGTGCCCACGATCTACCAGAGGCTCATGAACGAGTGGGAGGCCCTGGAGACCAAACCCGACCTCGGAGGGATGCGCCTCTTCGTCTCGGGTTCGGCACCCCTCTCCGAGGCCCAGTTCGAGCGCTTCGCGAGGCTCACGGGCTTTCCCATCCTGGAGCGCTACGGGATGACGGAGACCGGGATGATCACCACGAACCCCCTGGACCCCGCCGGCCGGAAGGCCCGCAGCGTGGGCTACCCCCTGCCGGGCGTGGACGTCCGCGTGGTGGACGCCGCCGGCGCGGACTCACCGCCCGGGGAGGTGGGCGAGGTGTGGGTGCGGGGCCCCAATGTCTGCAAGGGCTACTGGGGCATGCCGGACAAGACCCGGGAATCCTTCACGGGCGACTGGTTCCACACGGGGGACATGGGCACCCTGGACCCGGAGGACGGGGGACGGCTGTACCTGGTGGGGCGGGCGAAGGAACTCATCATCGCCGGGGGCTTCAACGTCTACCCCAAGGAGGTGGAGGGGGTCCTGGAGGCCCACGGCGCCGTGCGCGAGGCGGCCGTGGTGGGTCTGCCGGACGAGGACCTGGGCGAGCGGGTCACCGCCGTGGTGGTGCTCCGGGAAGGTTCTCCCGTGACGGACGAAGAGCTGGTGGCGCACTGCCGCGAACACCTGGCCGCCTACAAGTGCCCCCGACGGATCGTCCGGGTCCCCGAGCTGCCCCGGAACGCCATGGGCAAGCTGCAGAAGAACCTCCTGGTGGAGCGCTTCGGGTAGAGGTAATCAGGGTTGGGCACGCCAAGCCGGTGGCCCGCGCACCCACGGCCGATACAATGATCCCACCGGAGGCTCCATGACCGCATCGAACGGCATCTGCCAGCTCGACGCCGCCCAGATGGAGGCCACCCTCCAACGCCTCGCGGGGGAGATCCTCCAGTCCCTGGAGGGCCAGGGCCAGCTGGTGCTCCTGGGCATCCGCAGCCGGGGCCTGCCCCTGGCCGAGCGCATGGGCGAGCTCCTGCGGGCCGCCAGCGGGCAGCCGGTCCCCGTGGGGGCCCTGGACATCACCCTCTACCGGGACGACCTCACGGAGAAGGCCGGCACCCCCATCGTCCGGCCCACGGAGATCCCCTTCTCCCTCAAGGAGCGGACGGTGCTCCTGGTGGACGACGTCATCTTCACCGGCCGCACGGTCCGGGCCGCCCTGGACGCCCTCCTGGACCACGGCCGGCCCCGCTCCGTGCGCCTGGCGGTGCTGGTGGACCGCACGGGTCGCGAGCTGCCCATCCAGCCGGATTTCACGGGCATCCGGGTGGAGGTGAAGCGCACCGAGCGCATCGCGGTGCACGTGGCCGAGCGGGACGGCGACGACGGGGTCTTCCTGGAGCAGCTGCCGTGACGGCCGAGCGCTACGTCTTCCCGCACAAGCACCTGCTGGGCATCGAACCCCTGGACGCCCGGGACATCACCGCCATCCTGGACCAGGCCCAGGCCTTCGAGGCCGTCTGCGAGCGCGCGGACATCAAGATCGTCCCGGCCCTGCGGAAGAAGCTGGTGGTGAACCTCTTCTTCGAGAACAGCACCCGCACCCGCAACAGCTTCGAGATCGCGGAGAAGCGCCTGAGCGCCGAGATCGTCAACTTCGACGCGGACACCAGCAGCCTGGCCAAGGGTGAGACGCTCATCGACACGGCGCTCAACCTGGAGGCCATGCACCCCGACCTCATCGTGATGCGCCACAGCGCGCCCGGGGCCCACGCGCTCCTGGCCCGCCACATGAAGGCCAGCATCGTGAACGCCGGGGACGGGGCCCACGAACACCCGACGCAGGCCCTCCTCGACGCCTACACCCTGCGCCAGCGCTTCGGCCGGCTGGAGGGCCTGCGGGTGGCCGTCGTGGGCGACATCCGGCACTCCCGGGTGGTGCGCTCGAACCTCTGGCTCCTGACCAAGATGGGCGCCCGGGTGACCCTGGTGGGCCCCCCCACCCTGCTGCCCGACGAGATCCGTGCCACCTGGCCGGAGGTGGCCATCAGCAACGCCCTGGACCCGGTCCTGCCCGAGCAGGACGCCGTGATGATCCTGCGCATCCAGTTCGAGCGGGGCACGGGGGCCTACATTCCCGGCCAGGGGGAGTACATCCGTCACTACCAGCTCAACGCGGGGCGCCTCGCCCGCTGCAAGCCCGAGGTGGCCGTGATGCACCCGGGCCCCATCAACCGCGGCGTCGAGATCACCTCCGAGGTGGCCGACGGCCCCAACAGCCTGATCCTCCGCCAGGTCACCAACGGCGTGCCGGTGCGCATGGCGGTGCTGTACCTGCTGTGCCACCCCCACGGGGAGCAGGTGCCGTGAGCGCCCCCGCCGTGCTCCTCGCCAGGCTGCTGTGGGTGCGGGACGCCGCCGCCCTGCCGGATCAGGCCCTGGCCGAGTTCCTGGGCATCGAGGCCCGTCAGCTGGACACCCTCGTGAACGCCCACCCCGAGCGCTTCGCGGAAGAGACGGTCTTCCGCCTCAAGGCCGAGGAGCGCCTGGGGATCGAGGACGCCCCCGTGCTGGCCTTCACCGAGGCGGGGGTGGCCCTCCTGGTGGGCCTGCTGGAGGGCAAGGACCGCGAGATCCTGGCCCTCCTGCCCCGCCTGGCGGAGGCCCGCCACCTGCTCACCTCCCACGCCGAGCTGGCGGCCCGGGTGGCCCTGTTGGAAGAGAAACTGGAACTCCTCGTGAAGGCCGTCCAGGGAGAGGAAGAGCCGGAGGAGAAACACCGCCCCATCGGCTTCGTGGCCGACCACGAGCTGCCCCATCACCTCAAGGACAAGGAACGAGAGAACAGGAAGCGGACCTGACCGTGGCCCCCATCGCAAACCCACCCCCGAAAACCCAAGACGGGACGCCCGTCCCAGGCCCGGTCACGCTCCTGATCCTGGACGGTTTCGGGGACGGGCCCCGCAATGCCTTCGACGCCACCTTCGTGCAGGGCATGCCCCACTTCAGCGGGCTGCGGCGGCACTACGCGGACAGCCAGCTCCTCACCAGCGGCGAGGCGGTGGGACTGCCCGAAGGACAGTTCGGGAATTCGGAAGTGGGCCACATGAACCTGGGCGCCGGGCGCGTGGTCTGGCAGGAACTGACGCGGATCGACGCCTCCATCCGCAGGGGCACCTTCCGGGAGAACAAGCCCGTGGCCAGCCTGCTGAAACACCTGAAGGCCAAGGGAGGACGCCTGCACCTCCTGGGGCTGGTGAGCGACGGGGGCGTGCACAGCCACCAGAGCCACCTGGTGGCCCTGGCCCAGTGGGCCCAGGAGGAGGGGATTCCCTCCACCATCCACGCCTTCCTCGACGGCCGGGACACGGCCCAGAAGAGCGCGGACGGGTACCTCCAGTGGCTGGCCTTCCAGCTCCGGGCCTGCCCCCTGGTGGGCATCGGCTCCATCTGCGGCCGCTACACCGCCATGGACCGGGACCACCGCTGGGAGCGCACGGAACGGGCGTGGAAGCTGCTGGTGGACGGCCAGGGGGAATTCAGCGCCGTGGACGCCGGCGCGGCCATCGCCGAGGCCTACGCCCGGGGCGAGACCGACGAATTCGTGAGCCCCACCCGCCTGGGGAATTACCATCCCATCGCCGATGGCGACGGAGTCCTGTTCTTCAATTTCCGGGCCGACCGGGCCCGGCAGCTCTGCCACGCCCTGGTTCACCCCGGCTTCCACGGCTTCCGACCGAAGCACCGGCCGGCGGTGCGCCTCGTGACCTTCACCGCCTACGACACCGAGCTGGAACCCTACGTCTCCGTGGCCTACCCGCCCCAGGGCCTGCAGAGCATCCTGGGCGAACTGGTCGCGGAGAGGGACCTCAAGCAGTTCCGCACCGCCGAGACCGAAAAGTACGCCCACGTGACCTACTTCTTCAACGGCGGCCGGGAGGAGCCCTTCCCGGGAGAGGACCGGCTGCTGGTGCCCTCCCCCAAGGTGGCCACCTACGACCTGCAGCCCGAAATGAGCTGCCAGGAGGTGACCCGCGGCCTCGTGCAGGCCATCCGTTCCGGGAGCTACCGCCTCCTGGTCTGCAACCTCGCGAACGGGGACATGGTGGGTCACACGGGGGTCCTGGGGGCCACGGTGAATGCTTGCGCCGTCCTGGACGAGTCCATCCGCCAGATCGCCGCCGCCACCCTGGAACATGGGGGCGCCCTGTTCATCACCGCGGACCACGGCAACTGCGAATGCATGCGGGACGAGCCGGGGAATCCCCACACCGCCCACACCCTCAACCCCGTGCCGGCGGTCCTGGTGGCCCGGGGCTTCGAGGCGCGGCAGCTGCGTGCCGGGGGCGCCCTCTGCGACGTCGCTCCCACCCTCCTGGAATTGATGGGCATGGAGGCGCCCCCCGCCATGGACGGCGCCAGCCTGATTCTGCGGTGAGCCTCCGGTAGAATCCTGGTAGTGGGGCGCGGCACCGCCCGAGGGAAGGAAGGGATGAAGATCGGTCTGGTCGGGTTTCCCGGCAGCGGGAAAAGCACGGTGTTCAACGCCCTCACGGGCCTTTCCGCCGAAACGGGCTTCGGCGCCGCCCGGGGCAAGACGAACCTGGGGGCCGTGAAGGTTCCCGACGCCCGGGTCGAGGCCCTGGCCGGGGTCTTCAAGCCGAAGAAGACCGTGTTCGCCGAGATCAGCTTCTGCGACGTGGCGGCCTCCGCCGCGGGCTCCCAGGGGCAGAGCCTCGACGAAACGACCCTGCGGGCCATGCGGGAAGTGGACGCCCTCTGCCAGGTGGTGCGGGGCTTCCCGGGCCCGGGCGGGGAGGCGCCGGACCCCCTCGCCGAGGCCCGGGGCCTCGAGGACGAGATGAACCTGGCGGACCTCATCCTCATCGAGAAGCGCCTGGAGCGCCTGCGGAAGGAGCACACCAAGACCGGGGAACTGGACCTGCTCGAGAAACTGAAGCAGACCCTGGAGGAGGGGCGACCCCTGCGCCAGCTGCAGGACCTTGGTCCCGAGGCCTGGGCCTCCATCTCGGGCTACCGCTTCCTCACCCAGAAGCCCCTGCTGCTGCTGCTCAACGCCGCGGAGGAGGACGCAGCCAAGCCTCCTCCCGCCGACCTTGCGGCCCACGCGTCGCAGTGGGGACTGGGCCTGGTGGTGCTCACGGGTCCCGCGGAGATGGACATCGCCCAGATGGACCCGGCGGAGCAGAAGGAGTTCGTGGCCTCCCTGGGCCTCGAGGAGCCTGCGGTGGGGCGCTTCATCAAGGAGGCCTACAAGCTCATCGACCTCATCTCCTTCCTCACCGCCGGGGAGGACGAGTGCCGGGCCTGGCCCATCCGCCGGGGCCTCACCGCCCCCAAGGCCGCGGGGAAGATCCACTCGGACATCGAGAGGGGCTTCATCCGGGCGGAGGTCATGCACTGGGAGGACCTGGTGCGCCTGGGCAGCGAGGCCAAGTGCCGGGAGGCGGGAAAACTGCGCTCCGAAGGGAAGGAGTACGTGGTCCACGACGGCGACGTGATCAACTTCCGCTTCAACGTGTGACCCCATGAAGGTCGCCTTCATCGGGACGCACGGGGTGGGCAAGACCACCCTCTGCTTCGACCTGGCCTCGGTCCTGAAGCGGCGGAACCTGAACGTGGACATCGTGAAGGAGGTGGCCCGCCTCTCCCCGCTGCCCATCAATCAGAAGACCTCCCTGGAGGCCCAGACCTGGATCTTCATGACCCAGATCGCCGAGGAGATCCGGTCCACCGCGACCCACGAGGTGGTCGTGTGCGACCGCAGCGTGCTGGACAATTACGCCTACATGATGTTCGCCTTCGGCCGCCAGAAGGCCATCGAGCGCTTCATGCACCACTGGATGAAGAGCTACGACCTGCTCTTCAAGGTGCCCCTGTCCGGATCGGTTTCAGCCGACGGGGTCCGCGACACGGACGACTTCTTCGTGCGCTCCATCGACCACCTGGTGGACACCCTTCTGGCGGAGCGGAACGTCCCCCACGAACGGCTGGACCCCGCCGACCGTTCGGGGTGGATCGAGCAGGTGAAAGAGCGGGTCCTGGCCCACCCCAAGGGGCAGGCCAGGCTGATTCCCTCCTGAGCCGGGCGGCGGGCTTCAGCCCCGGAACTCCTCCCCGAGCTTGTTGATCACGGAATTGATCTTCAGCTTGGCCATTCCGATGCTGGCGTCGCTCTTGAGGATCATCACCAGGTGGATGTGGGCCTTGCCGGGCTGGGAGCGAAGCGGATCCGTGCCCTCGTTCAGGCAGCGCACCAGGATGTGGGCGTGCTCCGCCTCGACGTGCACCTGCTGTCCGCGGCCCGTGCCCATGTCCAGGGAGGCCTTCTGGGCGTTCATCAGGACATTGTTGGCCAGGACCCCGATGTCCTTCAGGTTGACCCCTTCCGCCCCGTACATCACGAGGGACTCCCCGGTCGGGGTGAAGAGGGCGGCGCCGGCGAAGCCGTCCACGGCGGCCAGTTCCTTCAGTTTTTCGATTGCGGCCATGTGATTCTCCTTGTTGGAGGGTGTGGGTTCTGTGGGGAGTACCGGGATCCCCTCGGGTCCCGGGAATTCGAGGTCTTCGGGTTGGAGGGCCATCGCGGGTCCGCCGGTCTCGGGAGTGGCCCTGAGGGCCTGCTCGTCCTTGCGCTTGAACGATTCCAGGAGGAGGGCCGAGAGGGGAGGCAAGGCCTGTTTGGGGCCCGAGGGGCCCGATCCGACCAGCTCGATGACGGGTTCATCCCAGGAGAAGATGGCCAGGGCGGCCTCTTCGCCGGAGAGGCTCCCCGCCTCGGCCTGGACCACCTGTCCCCCGAGGAACCGCAGCTCGCCGCGACCCGCATTCGACACCACCCTCACCGTGCAGGTCTTCTGGTCCAGCTGGATCATCTGGAGGAAGGTGGAAAGGCTGATGCCCGAGATCCGCCCCGTGGCGAGGCTCGCCAGGGCCTCGCTGATGGCCCCCCTCAGCTTCTGGATGTCCAGGGGCTTGTCGAGGAAGCGGCTCACCCCCTGGCCCTTGAGGGTCAGCTCGATTTCGGGGGTTCCGAAGGCGGACATCACGATGACCGGAATGGAGCGGTGTTTCTGGCTCATGGCTGCCAGCAGTTCGAAGCCGTCCATCCCGGGCATCTTCAGGTCGGTCACCACGAGGTCGACTGGGCGGGAGTCCAGCACCCGGAGCGCCTCCACCCCATTGGCGGCCGTCACGATTTCCGTATCTTCGAAGGCCGCGAAGCCGTCGGCGACGAAGCGGAGGAAGGCCGTCTCGTCGTCCACGACCAGCACGGTCGGCACCGATTCCGGCTTTCCCATGCCGGGAGACTTCCAAGAATCCTGCCAGTTCGGCAAACCTTGATTCGTATTGGCTTGGAGAAGTGGCGGCCGTGCTCTGTCCCCGTCCTGGCGGGTCAATTTGAATCGGGCAGGGTCAATCTGGGTGGGTTCGCCCAGGTTCGCGTTTCATCCGGCGCTTGAGGGTGGACAGGGAAAGGCCCAGGGCGCGGGCGGCCTGGGTGAGGTTCCCCCCGTGGACCCTGAGGGCCTGGCGGAGGTGGGCCTCCTCCACTTCGGCCAGCGTGGGCATCCTCGTCCGGGGGTCTTCGGTCCGGTCCCTCTCCGGAGCGCCCAGGACCAGGCTCGCGGGGGGAACGCCCAGGAGCAGGGCGCGTTCCAGGAGGTTTCTCAACTCCCGGACGTTTCCAGGCCAGCCGTAGCCTTGGAGCGACTCCAGGTCTGTCTCCTTCAGCGCACCGGAGGCCTCCCGCCCCCCGATCAGCCCGAGGAGGTGCGGGACCAGGGCCGGAATGTCCTCCAGGTGTTCGCGCAAGGGAGGGATTTCGATGCGGAGGACGTTCAGCCGGTAGTAGAGGTCGGCCCTGAACCGCTTCTCCTCGACGGCCCGCTCCATGGGCAGGTTCGTGGCGGCCAGGATGCGCACGTCCACCGGCTTCCGCATCCGGCCTCCGAGGGGCATGACCTGCCGGTCCTCGAGCACGGACAGGAGCTTCGACTGCAGGTGGAAGGGCATTTCCCCGATCTCGTCCAGGAGTAGCGTGCCGCCCTCCGCCATCTCCAGCACCCCTTCCCGGGACGCGGTGGCCCCCGTGAAGGCCCCCTTGAGCCACCCGAACAGCTCCGCCTCGATGAGGTGCTCGGGCAGTGCACCGCAGTTCAAGGGAACGAAGGGCCCCCGGGCCCGAGGTCCGCCGTAGTGGATGGCCTTCGCGACGAGGTTCTTCCCGGTCCCTGTTTCTCCGGTGATGAGGACCGGGGCATCGGAGCCGGCCGCAAGGGCCACCGTCTCGCGGAGCCGGCGCATCGGAAGGGAGGCCCCGATCAGGATCGAACGGTCCTGCTCCGCCCCGGCGCGCCACGCGTCCAGCCGGCCGGCACGCTCCAGGGTGGAAACCGACAGGAGCCGTTCCACCGCATGGTCGAGGGCCGCCAGTTCCACCGGCTTCGAGAGGTAGTCGTGGACCCCCGCCTTGAGGGCGCTGACCGCGTGCTCGAAGGAGGGAAAGCCTGTGACGTACACCATCTTCGCCCCGGGATTGGCCCGGAGAAGGGGCTCGCAGATCCCGAGGCCGCTCCCATCCGGAAGGCGCTCGTCCAGGATGGCCAGGTCCACCGGCTGGGACTCCAGGAGGGCCAGCCCCGCCGAGAGGGTGTCGGCTTCGGACACCTGGAGGCGCCCCCGGAAGTGGTCCTGGATGGTGCGCCTGAACAGGGCATTGTCGTCCAGGACCATCAGGCGCCGGTCCCCCCGCATGTCAGGCAGGCTCCAGGTTGAACTGGATGCGGGTGCCGCAGGGAATCCTCTGCTCCGCGTGGATCGTGCTGCCCATCTCGGCGAGCATCTTCTTCACGATCACCAGCCCGAGCCCCGTGCCGGAAACCTTGGTGGTGAAGAAGGGCGTGAACAGCCGGTGCATGTCCTGGTCCCGGATACCCGAGCCGTTGTCCTCCACCAGGACCGAGACCCCCCCTCCTTCCTGCCTAGCCCGGATCCAGATCTGAGGGGAATGGCGCTCCTGGAGGGCATCGATCGCGTTCGCCACGAGGTTGATCAGCACCTGATTGAGTCCCCGGGGGTCCATGCTGACCAGGGGCAGGCCCGGCTCTGCTTCGATGGTGAGGCGGATGCCCCCCTGGGCGAGGTCCCGTTCAACGAGGGGGGAGAAGCCCTGGAGAAAGGCCGCAAGGTCCCTGGGCTGGCAATCGGGCCGTTCGTGGGCGGAGAAGCTCTTCAGGGTCTGGAGGAGCTGCTCCACCCGCGACATCTCGCCCTGGATTCCCTGGATGTATTCCTGGATGGTTTCCTTCGAGAACCGGTCAAGCCCGCCGCTGAGAACGCTGAGGGCCGTCTTCACCGAATTCACCGGGTTTCCCAGCTCGTGCCGGACGGTGGAGAAGATGTAGCCCAGGCTGTTCGTCCACTCGATGCTTCCCGCCAGGGCTTCCAGCCGGGTCCGTTCCGTGATGTCGCGAAGGAATACCCAGGCGAACCGTCCTGCATGGTAGATCGAGTACCCGAAGATGCTGGCACCGACCCTGAGGACTTGGCTGTCCCGGGCCCGGGCCCCCGGCGAATCCAGGGATCCCTCCGGTCCGCCCAGGAGCCCGCACAGTTCCTCGAAGGTGTCCGTCCCGATCCGGGCGAGGAACTGGCCCGCAGCCTGATTGCGGAAGAAGATGCTCCGGGCCTGCAGGTCGAAGAGCAGGATCGCCGGCTGCATGGTCTGCAGGACATTCGCAAAGACGCATTCTCCCGGGCAGGGCGTCCCGCTGATGGGGCAACCACGCGGGTTCAGGCACAGCGGGTCGGACGCGGCGGTGTGGGTCATGGGAGAGGTCCACGCGACCCTCCGGTCCCAGGCTGGACCAGGCGTCGCAAAACGGGGGGATGGGGAGAATCTCGCGGAAGAGGTCCCCCCCCAGCTTACGCAGGGAATCCCCGGGATCGGAGATGTCCGAGGGAATCCGTCAGCTTGCGTTCAGGAGCAGGGCTTCACTTCCCCCTGGGGCTGGTCCGCGTGTGCTTGAAGCCGCTGGGGTGGGCCGTGTTTCCCGATTTCAGCTTGCCCTTGGGGAGGGGGGCCGCCTCGGGCTTGTGGGATTTGGGGGCCGGGGCTTCGGCGGCGGTTTCCTTCTTTGCTGGCTTGAGATTCTGGAGCACTTGCTCGGCGGCGCTGAGGTCGGGGCGGGCCATGGGGCACCTCCGGCTCCATGATCCACCTCGGAGGGTTTCGCGCAAGGGGCTAGGACTTGAAGGAACCCATGAGGGCCTCGAGGCCTTCCGCGACGCCGGCCAGCTGGTGGGATGCCCGGGCGGTTTCCTCCACCGTGGCCGAGAGCTGCATGGCCGCCGAGGCGTTCTCCCCGGCCTTCACCGCGGCCAGTTCGACCTGCTCGGCCACTTCGGAACTGGCCTTGGCCTGCTCTTCCGAGGCCGCGCTGATTTCCAGGGCCATGGCCTGGAGCTGGCCCATGTGCTCCCGGATCATCCCCAAGGCGGTGACGGTTTCCTGGACCGTGTTCCGGCCCCGCTCCACGGCCTCGTTGCTTCCCTCGATGAGCACGGCGATCTCCTTGGCGGCTTCGGAGCTTCGTCCCGCGAGCTTGCGGACCTCCTCCGCGACCACGGCGAAGCCCTTGCCATGGCGCTCGGCCTTGGCCGCCTCGATGGCCGCGTTGAGGGAGAGCAGGTTCGTCTGGCGGGCGATCTCCTGGATCACCCGGACGGCCTTCACCATCTGGCCCGTGGCCTTCTCCACCTGGGTCATGGCCTCCATCGCCGAAGCCCCGGCGGCGTCCCCCGCCTCGGTGGCCTTCACCGCCTCCGCGGCCTGCGCCTGGGAGCTCTTCACGTTCTGGGAGACCTCCCGGATGGAGGCGGACAGCTCGGTGATGGCGGAGCTCATGCGCTCGGCCCCCTCTCGCTGGGTCTCCGCATTGGCCGCGAGTTGACTGGCGGTGGCGGCCACCTGGTCCGTGGCGCTCCCCACCTGCCTGGCCCCTTCCAGGACACGGGTCGCGTCGTATCGAATCCGGTTGATGACGGCCTTCAGGCGGGACTGCATCCATTTCACGGTCCCGAGGATGCTGCCGCGGTCCCCCACCCGGGTATGGATCTCCGCCCGGAGGTTGCCCTCCGCCACGGCCCGGATGGAGGTGATGGCGTAAAGGGGCTCTCCTCCGAGCTGGACCCCCAGGAGCCGATCGAGCATCGCGAACACCAGCAGGCACACCACCAGACCCCCGAGGCCGCCCGCCGAAAGCAGGAGCATGCTCCGGAAGCCCTCGGATTCCAGGCCCGCCAAGGCCCCCTGGGTGGAGGACAGTTCCCGCGCCCTGAGTTTTTCCAGCCGAACCCCCAGTTCATTCACCTTGCGCGCAAGGCCCTCCCCTGTTCTTCCCGCCTCGGCCGCGCCGCCGGACAGGTGGTCCGTGGCCATGGCATGACCGGCCTGGCTGCATTCGTCGAAGAAGCGGAGCACTTCCATCGCCTCGGCCAGATTCTGGCTGTTCCCCGCGACGGCCTTCTGGAAGTCCCCCTGGGCCTTGCGGAAGAGGTCCGAGGCGCCCAGGCCCCTGGCAAGGCCCTCGGGCTTCCGCGTGGCGGCCACTTCCGAATAGGCCTGGTGCATTTTCACCAGCTGGGTCTGCATGTCCGCGAGTGCGGAGAGGCGCGGCAGCAGTCCCACCCTGAGATGGCCGGCGGTCTGCTGGGTCAGGCGCAGGGCCAGAAAGCCGCTGGCGAAACCCAGGACCAGCGCCCCCAGGAGGACGGCGAAGGAGGAGATGAGGCGCTTCTTCAGCCCCATCCGGGGGAAGGGGATCCAGGCCCCCCGGGAGATGCGCTCCAGGCTCTCCCCCTTCTGGGTCCGGGCGTAGAGCTGGGAGGCCTCCGAAATCTGGGCCTGGTTGGGCTTGCTCCGGACGGAAATGAACCCGGTGGTGAGGCCGTTTTCGAGAACCGGGGAGACGCTGGCGTCCACCCAATAAAAATCTCCATTCTTTGATCTGTTTTTTACAATTCCGGTCCAGATCTTTCCTGATTGGACGGTATCCCACAGGTCCTTGAAGGCCCAGGCCGGCATGTCCGGGTGCCGCACCAGGTTGTGGGGCTGGCCCAGGAGTTCGTCCTGGGCGTATCCGCTGATGTCCACGAAGGCCTGGTTCGCGAAGGTGATCACCCCCCGGAGGTCGGTGGTCGAAACAAGGTAGACCCCTTCCACCAGGGCGTGGCCCTTCTGGGTGACGGGCATGTTGAGACGCACGGGTGCCTCCCGAAAAGCATTCCTCCCATCGGCAGGTCCCCCGCGGGGATTGAACTTCAGCTCCGGAGGCCCTGGTGGAGCGCCACGATGCCCCCGCTGAGGTTCACCCACCGCACGGACTGGAAGCCGGCCGCAACCAGTTCGTCCGCCAAGCCCTCCTGGTCGGGGAAGCTCCGGATGCTCTCGGGAAGGTAGGTGTAGGCTCCGGGGTCCCCGCTGATCCAGGATCCCAGACGCGGAAGGACCCATCGGCTGTAGGCATCGTAGACCTGTCGAAGCCCCGGCACCGGCCGGCTGAACTCCAGGACCGTGAGCCTGCCCCCGGGCCGGAGGACCCGGTGGAATTCCAGGAGGGCGCGGGTCCGCTCCTCCACATTCCGGATCCCGTAGCAGATGGTGAGGCCGTCAAAGGTTTCGTCCCGGAAGGGCAGGCGCTGGGCGTCGGCCCCGGCGCTGGCCCAGATGGCTCGCTCCAGCCCCTTCGCCGCGAATTTGGGCGGCCCCAGGCGAAGCATGGGTAGGGTGAAATCCGTGCTGATGACCTCGGCTCCCCGGCGGGCAAGGGCCACGCTGGAGTCTCCCGTCCCCGCCGCCACGTCGAGGAACAGCGTCCCCCTGGAGGCCCCCGACAGGTGGGCCATCCGCCGCCACCACCAGGCGTCCATCCCGAAGCTCAGGACATGGTTGAGCAGGTCGTAGCGCCCCGCGATGGAGGCGAACATGGACTGGACCTGCTTCCCCTCGGGCATCCCGCCTCCTCCGTCCACCATCATGCACGAGGCCCGGGGGCCCCAGACCGGGGGGGGAGCCCCCTGTTACCAGAGGTAGGGACTGGCGCGCTCCAGGGGCAGGCCGCATCATCCTCTCCACGCCCGGGAGATCCGCCATGAGCACCGCCGCTGAAGCCGTCGCCAAGGTCAAGGGAGGAAGCTTCCTCCTCAGCCCCATGGGGAGCCTGCCCCAGTTCTGCCCCGAACAGTTCGGGGACGAGGCCCGGGAGTTCGCGCGGGCCGCCCGGGACTTCATGGAGGGCGAGGTGCTTCCCCAGGACGAGGCCATCGACAAGCTGGACCTGGACCTCAGCACATCCTTGATGAAGAAGGCGGGCGAGCTGGGCCTCCTGGGCCTGGAGGTGCCCGAGGCCTACGAGGGGATGGACGTCGAGAAGAAGACCGCCATGCTCGTGCTCGAGGAAATGAGCAAACAGGGCAGTTTCGCCGTCTCCTACAGCTGCAACACGGGCATCGGGACCCTCCCCATCGTCTACTTCGGGACCGAGGCCCAGAAGAAGACCTACCTTCCCAGGCTCGCCACCGGCCAGTGGCTCTCCGCCTACGCCCTCACGGAGGCAGGAAGCGGATCGGACGCCCTGGGCGCCAAGGCCACGGCGGTCCTGGACGGCGACCATTGGGTGCTGAACGGATCCAAGATGTGGATCACCAACGCAGGGTTCGCCGACGTGTTCACCATCTTCGCCAAGGTCAACGGCGAACTCTTCAGCGCCTTCATCGTGGAGAAAACCGACCCCGGCATCAGCACCGGAGCCGAAGAGAAGAAGATGGGGATCAAGGGCAGCTCCACCCGCACCGTGATCCTCGAGAACTGCCGCATCCCCAAGGACCGCCTCCTGGGCGACCTGGGCAAGGGCCACAAGATCGCCTTCGGGATCCTCAACATCGGCCGCTTCAAGCTGGGCGTGGGAAGCGTCGGCGGGATGAAGCGCATCCTGGAATACACGATCCGCTACACCTCCGAGCGCCACCAGTTCGGCAAGCCGATCAACAGCTTCGGCCTGATCCAGCAGAAGCTCGCCGACATGGCCGCCCGGATCTTCGTGGGCGAATCCCTCAACTTCCGCACCATCGGCTACCTCGACGACGCCCTGGCCGGGACCAGCTGGAACAGCCCCACCGCCGGCGCCGACAAGATGGCGGCCATCGACGAATTCGCCATCGAGTGCAGCATCAGCAAGGTCTGGTGCAGCGAGGCCCTCTTCTTCATCGCCGACGAGGCGGTGCAGGCCTACGGCGGCTACGGCTTCAGCGCCGAGTACCCCCCGGAGAAGGCCGAGCGGGACTGCCGCATCAACCGCATCTTCGAGGGCACCAACGAGATCAACCGGCTCCTCATCGCCGGAACCCTCCTCAAGCGCGCCATGAAGGGAGAGCTGCCCCTCATGCAGTTCGGCCAGCAGGTGGCCAAGGAGGTCTCCAGCCCCCCGAAGGCCGCGGACTTCACCGGCCCCCTGGCCCGCCTCAAGCACGGGGTGGAACTCAGCAAGCGCCAGTGCATGCTGGCCGCCGGCCTGGCGGTGCAGGTGCTGGGCCAGAAGCTGGTGGACAACCAGGAGGTGATGGCCCGCATGAGCAACATGCTCATGGAGATCTACGCCATGGAGAGCTCCATCGTCCGGGCCGAGCGGATGCTCGAGGGCAGCCACCGATGGGCCGAGATCGCCCGGGATCTCACGGAGCTCTACGTCAACGAGAGCTGGCACCGCGTCCACGGAGACGCGCGGATGCTCTGCGCGGATGTCGTGGAAGGGGAGGCCCTGCGCCACGCCCTGGCCGGCGTGAAGGCCTTCTCGGAGTTCCACCCCACCAGCAGCGCCCGGCTGAGGGGCCGAATCGCGAGCCAGCTGATCCAGAAGGGCTCCTACCCCATCGAAGTCATCTGAACGTTGCAGGGGGCCGTGGGCCTTCGGCCTTCGGCCCGGCCCACCGGGAATGTGAAAAGGCCCCTTCCGGGGCCTTTTCATTGAATTCCCTTCCGGATCACCGGCCCCGGGGACCGTCGTTCCCGCGGCTGGGGGCCGGGGGGGCGCTTCGGGGCGGCGCGGAGGGCTGGCTGTGGCTGGGGGGCGGGGCGCTCGGCCGGGATTCTCCGCGGGGCGACTCGCTGCGGGGTGGGGGCTCGGAGCGGCGCTCCTCCCGGAAGCTCTCCCTGGGCCGGTCCCGCTGGGGTTCCGGGGCCCGGGGCGTGTCCATCTCCCGGCGGGGACGCTCAGCGGGGGCCGGGCGTTCGATCCGGGGGCTCTCCCGCCGGACATCCTCCCGGGGGACCTGACGGTCCCTGGGGGCCCCGCCGCGCTCTTCCGGACTCCGGGGGGCCCGGTCGGGGGCGCGCTCGATGGGCCGTTCCGGATTGCGGCGCTCCTCTCCGAAAAAGTCCCGTCCCCGCTCGTCCCGGCCACGTTCCCGGGTGCCGGATTCAGGCCGCCGCTCGAGGGTCCCGGGAAGGTCCCGGCCGCGGTTGACATCCGAGGCCCGGCCGCGGTCCACGGGAGGCTGGTCCGTGGGCCGGCCCGCGTCCCTCAGGACCGGGCGGTCCTGGGGCCGGATGCGGCCACGGTCCTCGAAGGGGATCCCCTGGGCCCGGTCCGCCCCCCTGCGCAGTTCGGCGGGGTCCCTCCGGACGATGCTGCGCCCCGTGGCCGCCTGGGCCGCCCGTTCGTAGGCGGTCAGGCGCTGTTCCGCCACCTGGCGGTCGAAGGCCCGCGCCAGCTGGCCGGGGTTGCGGAACTCCGCCGTGGTGGCGATGAGGGGTCCGGTCCGGTAGCCGTTCCAGCCCGTGGCGCCGGTTCCGCCGCTGAAGCCCGCGATGACGGTGCGGTCCGCGCGCACGTACTGGTGCACATTGACCACGTTGATGTGGTTCACCTGGACCACATTCCAGCAGTGGTGGCCGCCCCAGGCGCCGTAGCCCCAGGAGCAGGGCCGGTTCCAGTAGTTCAGGGGGGCCCAGCCGTAGTAGCCCGCGTTCCAGTTCCAGGCCACCCAGGCGGGGCTGTAGTAGCGGCCGGGAATCCAGTACCAACCCCAACCCGAATTCCAGCCCCAGCGACCGAAGTGGAAGGTGACGTAGCCCCAGGGGTCGTCGCTGACCCAGGTCATGCCGCCTCCGTAGCAGCCCCAGCGCCCGCGCCAGTAGGGGCGCCAGTCCACGATGGAGATCCGGGGGCGCCAGCACCAGCCCACCTCCGGGACCTCGGTCCACTCGCCGTTGTCGTCCAGGTCGTCGCTGTAGTAGCGGATCTCGGCCGGGACGTGGTCCCAGCTCTTCCCCCGGCGGACCTGCAGGGCCCGCTCGCAGAACTGGTCGAAGCCGTCCCGCTCATAGGTGTTGTAGGCCCGCACCCGGTCCAGGCTGTCGGCCCTGCTGTAGACCGTGAGCCGCTCGCCCGCATTCACCCGGGCCTGGTCCCGGTCGTTGGTGAAGGTGAGGTGGCCGGAGTGCACCCTGACCCGGGCGCCCTGGTCCCCCTCCACCACGACGGTGGCGTCGCCCCGATCCAGCATGGCCGCCGTCCCGGCGGGGGTGTCCACGCGGACCCTGGCCTCGCTCTGGCCGCCCATGGCGATGCGCAGCCGGCCCTGGTCCAGCCGCAGCAGCACCTGGCGTTCTCCCTTCTTGTCGGTGAAGAGCGCGGCCACCTGGAAGCGGGTGCCCGGTGCGAAGGCCAGGCGGGTGCCGTCCCCCAGCTGGAGGACGCCGCGGCCCCGGCTGTCGATGAGATCCCCCTCCCCGATGGGGACCCCGCGGTTGAGGGTCTCGTCCAGGTCCCCCTTCCGGACCCGGACCTCTCCCTCCACGAGTTTCACCTGGGCGTAGCGCTCGGGGGCCTCGCCCTGATAGGCCTCGTCTTCCGGGGCATAGGGTTGCTGGGCCTGGACCGGGGCGGGAGCCCCCAGGAAGACGCCAGGGCCAAGGGTGAGGAGCAGCGCGAGCCGCGAGAGATTCCGGAACGTGGTGAACATGGCCATCCTCCTGTGATTGTGGATGCCGCCTGGGGGCCCTTGGCTCCCGGGATCAGGATCGGTTCAAGGGCGGCAAATGCCAGGGTCGTGCCAGGGGGCCTACCATCCCTTCTCCCTGGGGTAGGGTTGAAGGGCCGTCCCCGGGCGCGGGGTCTCGGCGGGGGCCTCCAGGCGCATGAAGGCCGGAAGAAGGGCCATCCAGGGGAGCAGCCAGCGCCGTCCGCGGCCCCCGGACCCCTCCGCCCCGGGGGGCTCCTGGAGTGCCAGCCCGGCCGTGCGGAAGACCAGGGTGGGTTCCTCGGCCTCGGGAAGGGGGAGGAATGCAACCTGGGCCGTTGCGGGATGCACCAGGCTCAGGAAACGGCCGCTGTCGTCCAGGATCCACAAGAAGCCCGCCAGAAGGTCCCGGGGATCCCCCTCCCGGACGAGGCCCGCACTCCGCCACATGCCGCCTGGATCCTCCCCGAAGGGAAGGTCCTTCCAGGGTCCGGGAAGGGGGAGCCCCGCGTCCCGCCAAAGGCGCATGGGCCGGCCTGGCAGCCCCGTGCGAAGCCGGACGATTCCCCGGCGGTCCAGGACCCGGAGAGAACCTTCCGTCCGCAGGCTGACGCGGATGGGCCCCCGGGGGAGGGGACGGGCCATGGGCGGGGCCTCGACCCCAAGTTCCTCCGACAGCTCCTGCCAGGGCAGCGGGGGCAGCCCCTCCCAGGGCAGGCGCCGGGGGGCCTGGGCGGCGAGCACCGCCGCGGCCGTCAGGAGGAGGGAGACCAGCCGCACAGGGCCTCCAGGTTCTTCGTGGTGAGCTCAGACAGGCGGCCCAGGTCCTGGCCCCGCAGCTTGGCCATTTCCTCCGCCGTGAAACGCACGAAGGCGGGTTCGTTGGTCTTCCCCCGGTGGGGGGCGGGGGCCAGGTAGGGGGCGTCCGTCTCGACCAGGATGCGGTCATCGGGGGCCCAGGCGGCCACCTCGCGGATGGCCTCGGCCTTTTTCTGAAAGGTCACCAGCCCCGAAAAGCTGAGGTGGAAGCCCAGGTCCAGGGCCTTCCGGGCGAAGTCCAGGTCCTCGCTGAAACAGTGGATGATGCCGCCCACGGCCCCGGCGTTCTCTTCTTCCAGGACCCGCAGGGTCTCCTCCGGCGCGGACCGCGTGTGGATCATCAGGGGCTTGCCCAGGCGCCGGGCGATCCGGATCTGGGCCCGGAAGGCCCGTTCCTGGCATTCCCGCGGACTGAAGTCGTAGTGCCAGTCCAGACCCGTCTCCCCCACGAAGAGCGCAGCAGGGTCCTCCAGCAGGCGTTCCAGCCCGGCTCCGAGGGCCTCGTCCCAGTGCCTCGCCTCATGGGGATGGAGACCCAGGCTCGCCCGCACCGGGTCATGGGCGTGGGCCAGGTCCAGGGCCCGGCGGGAGTCTTCCAGGTCGGTGCCCACCGCCACGAAGCCCCCGACTCCAGCCGCCCGGGCCCTGGCCAGCGTGTCCTCCAGGGCTTCGCCCGGGAGATGGCTCCCGGTCAAATGACAGTGGGCGTCCACCAGCATCCGCTTCTCCGGGCTCAAGGATCGCACGAGGGAAGGGGAAGAATTGACTGGATCTGCTGGTAGTCTGGCACATCGCGTCCTTGCGTCCCCCCGGGAAGAGCCTGCATGCCGTCCCCCCCCACCATCCTGATCGTGGATGACGAGCCCGGCATCCGGCGCACCCTTGCGGAGAGCCTGTCGGAAGAGGGCTACGGGGTGCTCAAGGCCGACCGCGGGGAGCAGGCCCTGGACCTCCTGCAGGGCCCGGATGGGGACGGGATCCACCTGGTGCTCCTGGACATCTGGCTGCCCGGCCTGGACGGACTCGCCACCCTCAAGGAGTGCCGGACCCTGCGGCCCCAGCTCCCGGTGGTGATGATCAGCGGCCACGGAACCATCGAGACCGCCCTGCAGGCGACCCGCCTGGGGGCCTTCGACTTCCTCGAGAAACCCATCGACCTGGACCGGCTGCTCCTCGTGGTGGGCCACGCCCTTCGCCAGTCCAGGCTGGAGCTGGAGAACCTCCGTCTCCAGCAGGCGGTGGATGGAGAGCGCTTCTTCATGGCGGAGAGCCCGGCCATGAAGCGCCTCCTGGCCGACCTCCGCCTGGTGGCGCCGACCGAGGGCCGGGTGCTGCTCAGCGGGGAGAACGGCACGGGGAAGGAGGAGGTGGCCCGCCTGATCCACGGGCTCAGTGCCCGGGCGGAGGGCCCCTTCGTGGAGGTCAACTGCGCGGCCATCCCCGACGAGCTGATCGAGAGCGAACTCTTCGGCCACGTGAAGGGCGCGTTCACCGGGGCGGTCCGGGACAACAAGGGGAAGTTCCGGGAGGCCCACGGGGGCACCCTCTTCCTGGACGAAGTGGGGGACATGTCCCTCAAGACCCAATCCAAGGTTCTCCGCGCCCTCCAGGAGGGACGCATCGAGCCCGTGGGCGGGGGCGGCGCCATCGGCGTCGACGTGCGGGTCATCGCCGCCACCAACAAGGATCTCCCCGAGGAAATCAAGGCCGGACGCTTCCGGGAGGACCTCTACTTCCGCCTGGCGGTGGTGCCGCTGCGCGTGCCGCCCCTGCGGGAACGGCTCGAGGAACTCATACCCCTGGCGGAGGCCTTCGTCCAGCGCATCGCCGCGGCCTACGGCCGGCCGCCGAAACGCCTCGCCCCGGAGGCCCGGGACACCCTGATCAACCACGACTGGCCTGGAAATGTCCGCGAACTGAAGAACCTCATGGAGCGCGCGGTGATTCTCGGCCGGGGCCAGGACATCACCCCGCGGGACCTGGGGCCGCTGGCCGTGCGGCACCTGACGGAACCCGACCCCTTCGCCTTTCCCGAGTTCACCAGCCTCCGGGAGGCCCGGGAGTGGTTCGAGTCCGCCTACATCCAGCGGGAACTTCGCCTCCAGAGCGGGAACATGACCCGCGTGGCCGAACGCCTGGGCCTGGACCGCTCGAACCTGTACAAGCGCCTCAAGGCCCTGGGGATCGAGCCCCGCGAGGGATCCTGATGCCGCCGCCGGCCGCCAAACTCTGGTTCAAGATCGGCGAGATGGCCCAAAAGCTCGGCATCTCCCCCAAGGACCTGCGCTACTGGGAGAGCGGCATCCCGGAGATCCGGCCCCGCCGGAGCAAAGGGAACCTGCGGTATTACCACCTGGACGAATTGCCCCGCCTGGAACGGATCCGGGGATGGATCCGGGAAGGCCTCACGGTGGACGACTGCCGCCAGCTGCTCCGCACGGGCCAGCTCGCGCGAGGCCTGGGCCTCTTCGAGGAGGCCGACAGCATCCCACAGCCCGTCCCGGCGAGGAGGAAGGGCCCCTCATCGAGCGCGCCTGAACTCAAACGCCTCAAGACCGCCCTGGAGCAGCTGCTCGAACGCCTCTCCAGGCCGCCCCGCCCCGCTCCCCGCGCGAAGGCGCGCCTTGACCCGGCCCCCCCCGGCCCGTAGAATCAACTCCTTCGGCGCGTGGCGCAGCCTGGTAGCGCACTACCTTGGGGTGGTAGGGGTCGCTGGTTCGAATCCAGTCGCGCCGACCAATAAAATGCAGGAAGGGCTTGCGCCCTTCCTGCATTTGACCCTGCGCCCTTCGGGCGCATTCCCTGGTTGGCTTGCGCGACTGGCCGGGCGTTTTTTCCGGTCCTGCTCCCAGTCGCGACGACCGCGAAACCGATGTGGGTCGCATGGGGCGCTGCAGCGCAGCGTTCCATGCGGGGCCCCACACGGTTGAGCATCACGTGGAATCGGCAGCGCCTGGACCCCCGCAGGACGGGCTTGCTCTCTTCCTGGAATGGATCCCGCGCCCTCCGGGCGCCGGCCCCGCGCTGCAGGAGGGGGGCACGTCGCGGTCCTCATCCATTCCATCCTTTCGGTCCTTTCCCCCAGGGCCTTCCCCGGGATCCCGGAGGAAGGCGCCCTGGAGGCCTTCGGTGGATTCCGGAGGAAAAAAACGGGGGTTGCGAAATTGGTACCTTGGTACCATAATACCAATCCAGGACCCGATCCGTCCCGCCTTCCAACCCCACCCCCCCGGAGGCCCCATGGCCGACCTCTTCGCCAACCTGCCCCTCGGCCTTTCGGCCCTCCTGCTGATGGCCGCTGGACCCCTGACCTGTTCCGGGGCCGATGCCCCCAAGGAGACCCCCATGACCCAGACCTTCCGAGGCGCCCGCGTCGAGCTGCGCCGTTCCATCACCCTGGTCGCCCCCCCCGACCGGGTCTTCCCCCTGCTCTGCCCCGTGCGGGAGGGGGAGTGGGCCGACGGCTGGGTGGGCCGGCCCGTCTTCGCCCGCAGCGGGGTGACCGAGCAGGACGGCGTGTTCGCCACGGTCCACCCCGGCGAGGAGGACACCATCTGGATGATCACCCGCCACGACCCGGCCCGCCACGAGGTGGAAATGGTCTACTTCATGCCCGGACGGCAGGCGGTCCGCCTGAGCATGGGGCTCCAGCCCACGGGACCCAAGGCGTCCAGCCTCTGGGTCCACTACGTCCGCACGGGCCTGAGCGAAGCGGGGAACAAAATGCTGAAGGATCCGGCCCTGAACGCGAATTTCGAGAAGATGATGGTTCACTGGGAAGCCTCCCTGAACCACTTCCTGAAGACAGGAAGCTGCCTGAAGGAACGCCCTTGACCCGGAAATCCCGAGCCACCATTCCCGTGGAGCGCGTCCAGACGGGGGTCCGCCTGGAGAAGCGCATCCTGAAAGTCCTCAAGGCCCTGGCGGACCTGAACGACATCACCCTCGGCGACCTCCTCGAAGGCATCGTGCTCCACGCCTTCGAGGGGAAGGCCCCCCTCGGCCCGGAAAACCTGGCCAAGGTGGCCGAACTCAAGAAGGTTTTCCAGCTCGACCTGGACGCGTCCTCCAGCCACCGCCTGCGGGATTCCTCCCACGCAGGCAGGCGGTGAGGGAGGGCGCCAAGGGCGGCCCCCCTAAGGGGCCCCGTCGGCCAGGGCCCGCAGGGCCTCTCCCTCCACCCGGCAGGTGAGCCATTCCCGAAGGGTCTTGGCCCCCATGGCCTCGTAGAAGTCCAGGCTGGGGGTGTTCCAGTCCAGCACCTGCCACTGGTACCGGGTGCAGCCCAGGTCCAGGGCTGTCTTCGCCAGTCGCTTGAGCAGGGCCTTGCCGATGCCGTGGCCCCTGAATTCCGGTTTCACGAAAAGGTCCTCCAGGTAGATCCCGGGGCGTCCCTCCCAGGTGCTGAAGTTGTGGAACCAGAGCGCGAAACCGGCGGGATGCCCATCCCACTCGGCCATCACCGTGTGGATGAGCGGATTCTCCGAAAAGCCGAAGCGGAGGATGTCGGCCTCGGTGACCACCGCTTTTTCGGGCGCCCGCTCGTAGAGGGCCAGGTCCCGGATGAACTGGACGATCTGTCCGGCGTCGGAGGGGGAGGCGTCGCGCAGGGTCAGCATCTTCCCAATGGAACACGGGATCGGGACCCGGCGGAAGATCCCCCGACCCTGGCCCCGGGGGCCGTCCTCGGGAATCATGGACCAGGATGGACCGCGACACCGCCCTGCGCCTGCACGAGGCCATGCTGCTCACCCGGCTCACCGAGGAGCGGCTGGTGAAGCTCTACCGCCAGGGGCAGACCCTGGGCAGCGTGTACCGAAGCCTGGGACAGGAGGGCGTCGCCTGTGCCACGGCCCTGGCCCTGGGGCCGGAGGACGTGATCGGCCCCATGATCCGGAACCTGGGCTCCATGCTGGTGCGGGGGGTGACGCCGCTGGACATCTTTCGCCAGTACTTGGGACGGGCCACCGGCCCGACGGGTGGCCGGGAGCTGAACAACCATTTCGGAGACCTTTCCCGGGGCATCATCGCCCCCACTTCCATGCTGGGAGCCCTGATCCCCGTGATGGCCGGGGTGGCCCTGAGCTTCCGGCAGCGGGGGGAAAAACGCGTGGCGATGACCTGGATCGGCGACGGGGGCAGTTCCACCGGTGCTTTCAGTGAAGGTCTCAATTTCGCGGTGGTCCAGAAGCTGCCGCTCATCGTCGTGGGGGAGTCGAACGGCTACGCTTTTTCCACGGCCCCCGAGAAGCAGATGAAGGGGCACCTCTCGGCCCGCAGCCAGGGCGCCTACACCGAGACGGTGGACGGAAATGATCCGGTGGCCGTGTTCGAGGCGGCGCACCGGGCCCGGATCCGCTGCCGGAACGGAGGGGGCCCGGTCTTCCTGGTCTGCGAGACCTTCCGCCTGGGGGGCCACGCCGAGCACGACGACCAGCGCTACGTGGATCCCGCGCTCAAGGCCCGATGGGCCGCCCGGGACCCCATCTCCCGGATGGAGGCCTGGCTCGCGGAACGGGGTTGGTCCCCCCAGGAGCCACTCCGGGACCCATTGGAGGCCAGGGTGGCCGCCCAGGCTGGGCAGGCCCTCGGTGAAGGAAGACCCGGCGAAGGCTGATCCTGAGTCTCACAGAGAAAATCCTACGGATTTCAACTCTCCGGCACCCTCGCCGATAGGTTCGGGAGCGGCTTTCGGGTGGTCCGTCCCTTCCGAGGGCTGCCATGCCCGCAAGGCGCATGGACTCTTGACCCCTGGCCAGGTCCAGGACCCCACCCCGGGAGGGCCCCATGAAGATCGGCACCAGGTTGACCCTCGGCTTCGCCGTGAACCTCACCTTCATCCTGATCGTGGGCATTTTTGGACTCGTGGAGATGTACCAGGTCGGGAAGGCGACCGACCAGTTGATCGACGTGGATTCGGTGCTGAGCGACCACGCTCAGCGTGCCATCACGGACCTGAACCTCATGCGGCGCTTCGAGAAGGATGCCTTTTTCAACGTGGGGGACGGCGCCAAATTGGGCGAATACCGGAAGAAGTGGGAGGGGGCCCGGGATCAGGCGAAGGGCCGCCTCGCGGAGATCCGCCGGCTGGAGCAGATGCCCGAGGACATCCCGGTTGTGGAGAGCATCCACCGGAACCTCGAGGGCTACGCCAAGGGTTTCGACTCGGTGTTCGGGCGGATCCAGTCCGGGGGCATCACCGGTCCCGTGGAGGCCAACCGGGCCATCGGGGAATTCAAGGAGGCGACCCACCAGGCGGAAAAGCTCCTCACGGACTACGCCAAGAAGAACGATCGGGACGTGGCGTCCTTGCGGGCGGAGATGGCCCAATCCAGCCTCAGGGCCCGTTGGATCGTGGCCACCGTCCTTATCATTTCCCTCCTTTCCATGGCGGTCATCCTGACCCTGCTCCTGCGCTCCATCCGGCGGCCCCTGGAAGCCATCCAGGCCCTGGTGGTGGACATGGGCCAGGGAGAGGGGGACCTCAGCCGCAAACTGGATTACGCGGGGCAGGACGAGCTGGGAGCCATCTGCGGAGGGTTCAACCTCTTCATCGATAAGCTCCGGGACACGGTCGCCAAGGTTGCCCAGACCTCCAGCCAGCTGGCATCCGCCGCCCAGGAACTGTCCGCCACATCGGACCAGATCGGGAGCACCACCAGGGACATCAGCGGGAGTGCCGAGCGCCAGCGCCAGGCGATGGAACAGTCCTCCGCGGCCCTGGAAGAGGTCTCCGCCTCCATCTCGCAGGTGAAAGGGTCCGCCCAAGATGCGGGCCGGGTCGCCCAGGATTCCCTCGCGGTCAGCGCCGAGGGGCGCAAGGGGGCCGAGGCCTCCACCCGGGCCATGGCAGCCGTGGAAGAGAGCTCCGCGAAGGTGGGTCGCATCACCACCGTCATCGCCGAAATCGCCCGGCAGACGAACCTGCTTTCGCTCAACGCGGCCATCGAGGCGGCCAAGGCCGGGGCCCAGGGCAAGGGCTTCGCGGTGGTGGCCGAGGAAATCCGCAAGTTGGCCGAACGCAGCGGCCAGGCCGCCAAGGAGATCAACCAGCTCATCCAGGAGAGCGGCGAACGGGTGAAGGCCGGGGCCCAGGCCGTCCAGGGCGTGGGCCAGAGCCTGGTGGGCATCGAGGAGGGAATCCGGGAGAACGCGGACCGCGTCAGCAGCATCGCCCTGGCCATGGAGGAGCAGGCCAAGGCCAGCGAAGACCTGGTGAAGGCCGTGGCCACCACCACAACCCTCACGGAGCAGAACGCCAGCGCCACGACCCAGCTCGCCTCCACCATCCAGGAAGTGGGTCGCACCATCGACGAACTGGCGCGGATGGCGGGCCAGCTCCAGGAACTCACCGGGCGATTCAAACTTGCGTGATTCAAGGAGCGGCGGCGCCCCAGCCTCGGCCTGGGAACAGATCGGGTAATTTGTTCTCCATGCCCTCCTTGCACCTTCTGGCCATGTCCTCCTGCGGGACCCCATGAGCGGCCTGGTCGACCGGCTTCGTGCCTGGATTTTTCCCTCCGCGGAACCGGATCCCGGGAAGAGGGCCTTCCAGGGCCTTTCCTTCCTGGGGGGCCTGCTCTCCCTGGGTGTGGTGATACCCGCCAACGCGCTTCAGAAGCTGCCCCTTGGGGTGAACCTCAGCGTCCTGGCGTTCGGCTTGGGGTCCCTGGTCCTCCACGCCCAGTCCCGGCGCGGGCGGACGCTCTATGGGACCCTGATCGCCCTCTACCTGGTGGTTCTGGATGCGCTGTGGTTCCTGAACGCCGGCTCCCAGGGCCCCATCGCCCTCTTCTTCTTCCCGGCCGCCATGTACATGGTGTTGTTCTTCGAGGGATGGCGGCGGCTGGCCATGCTCGGCCTCCTCTTCGCGAACGGGGTCACCCTCATCGCCCTGGAACGGTTCCGGCCGGCCTGGGTGCTGCCCTACCCGGACCCATCGGCCCGTTTTTTCGACCTCCTGACGGGCTTCTTCCTGGGCAACCTGATCTGCATTCTGATCCTCTGGATCCTCCTGGCCAATTACAAGCGGGAGCAGGAACGGACGCGCCAGGCCATGGCCAGCATCCGGGAGGGTGAGCAGCGCTTCGAGAAGACCTTTCGTGCCATTCCATCGGCCCTGGGCATCACCGACCTCGAGACCGGGGCCTTCCTGGAGGCCAACGAGGGGTTCACGGACCTCTTCGGCTTCGAGCGGGCGGAAGTGCTGGGGCGCCGTTCGGCAGACCTGGGCATCTGGGTGAGCCCGGCTCAGCGGCAGGAGATTCTCCGGCTCCTCGAGGAGGGGGAACGGATCCGGAACATCCCCTTCCAGGTGTGCCGGAAGGACGGGGGACTCCGCTGGGTCTCCTATTCGGCGGAGAAGTTGACCGTGGATGGACGGCCCTGCCTTCTTTCCACCGCCCAGGACATCACGGATCGGAGGGAGGCGGAGGAGAAACGGCGGGCGATGGAAAGTCAACTCCAGCACCTGCAGAAACTGGAGAGTCTCGGCCGTCTGGCCGGAGGGGTGGCGCACGACATGAACAACGTGCTCTCCGCCATTCTGGCCGTCGCCTCGGTCCTGGAGGACAAACACCCCGAGGGTTCTCCCACCGAACAGGAACTGGGGAAGATCAAGGAGGCCGCCCTCCGGGGCCGGGACCTGGTGAAGGGCCTGACCGATTTCGCTCGCAAGGATCTGCAGGTCCAGGAGTTGATCGATCTGAACCAGCTCCTGCGGGGAGAGGCCTCCCTTCTGTCGAGGCTCACCCGGAACAAGGTGGAGGTGGTGTTGGACCTCCAGGAACCCCTGCCGAGCGTCACGGGGGACAGGAGCGCCCTGGGGAACATGGTCATGAACCTCTGCCTCAACGCCGTGGACGCCATGCCTCGGGGCGGCCACCTCACCCTTCGAACCCGGGCCCAGGCCCCGGGGCTGGTGGAATTCGTGGTGGAGGACGAGGGGACCGGGATGAGCTCCGAGGTCCGGGATCGGGCCCTGGAGCCCTTCTTCACCACCAAGCCGGTGGGGCAAGGGACCGGCCTGGGACTGGCGGTGGTCTTTGGGACCGTGCAGGCCCACAACGGACGGCTGGAGATCCAGTCCGAGCCCGGCCAGGGGACGGCCGTCCGGGTGATCCTCCCCGCCTGCGCCGGGCGCCCGGCGGGAGCTCCGGCGGGGAAGGCGGTCTCGGTCGGCCTGCAGCGGCCCCTCCGAATCCTTCTGGTGGACGACGATCCCCTCATCCAGGTCACGGCTCCGGCCATGCTGGAAGCTGAGGGGCACAGGGTCCGTGTGGCCCGGGGAGGAAGGGAGGCCCTCCTGGTGCTGGAGGCGGGGGAGGCCTGGGATCTGGTGATCCTCGACATGAACATGCCCGGAATGACCGGCCAGGACACTTTCAGGCTTCTTCGCCGCCTCCGCCCCGAGCTTCCGGTGCTCATCGCCACCGGCTTCGTGGACGCGGGTGCCGAGGAGATCCTGGCAGGATCGACCCGGGTGTCCCTTCTCGCCAAACCTTTCACCAGGTCCGAACTTGTGCAGGTCCTCTGGACAATCTCCGGAGGCTAGGCCCCTCAGCGGGACTTGGGCGGGGTCCGGACGGGGGCGGTCCACCGGGGGGAGGCGCTGGGCCTGGGAGTCCATCGTCCCGGGGGTGTCCGCCGTCCCGGTCCCTTCCGGGGTTCGGCCGGACCTGGCAGCACCAGGAGGCGGACCACCAAGCGGTTGAAGGTCTGGAGGGACATCGGCGGCTCCATGCCAGGTATCGGCTGCAGCCGGGGAATAGCTGAATCCGTGCCAGGGCGGGAAGTTCCCTCCCTGGGGGAATTCGGGGTTGCGGGGGATTTTTTTCCCTTCGGGGATGTTGCGTCGCGCCACAGGCCGGTGTTGCAGGAGGATTCCCCGGCGGGAACGGACCATCCCCCGATTCCTGCCCCCCGGAAGGCTAAACGCGCCGATCCTCGAAGCGTAGGTGATGCATCCATCCGGCATGCCCGGGGTCCTGAACGTGGGGGAACACATGAAACGTCGCTGGTGGGTGACATTGGGCGTGGGCGTGCTGGTCGTGGGGGTGGCCTGGGCGGCGACCCGGGGCGGCAAGGGGAAGGGGGCCGAGGGCAACACCCCTTTCCGGCTGGGTAAGGTCCAGGTGGAGGACCTCCAGGTGAGCGTCCGGGAGGTGGGGGTCGTGGATCCCTACGTGAAGGTGGACGTCAAGTCCACCGTCTCGGGGAAGATCGTGGGTCTGCGAATCCGCGAAGGCGCGCAGGTGGATGCCGGCCAGATCCTTGCGGAGGTGGAGCCCGACGTGAACCAGGCCCAGACCCTGAGCAACGTTCAGGGGGGGCTCAGCCAGGCCAAGGTGAGCTACCAGAACGCGCAGAAGGAGTTCCAGCAGCAGCAGGCCCTCTTCAAGGAGGGTCTGGTCTCCGAACAGGCCTTCCGGAATGCCCGCACCACCCGTGACCTGGCGGAGGAGACCTTCAAGTCCGCGCAGAACCAGTACCAGATCGTGGAATCCCGTGGCATCCCCATCAGTGGAAACGCCACCACCCAGATCGCCCGGGTCAGCGCCCCCATGGCAGGGGTGGCCATCAAGCGCGGCGTGGAACTGGGAGACACCATCACCAGCGGCGTCTCCAGCTTCAACGCGGGAACCGTGATCTTCACGGTCGCCGACCTCAAGTCCCTCATCATCCGGGTGAACCTCAACGAGGTGGACATCGCGAAGGTCCGGGTCGGCCAACCCGTGCGCATCAGCCTGGACGCCTACCCGCAGAAGACCTTCACCGGGAAAGTGCGCTTCGTGGCCCCGGCGGCCGAGTTGGTGGAGAAGATCAAGGTCTTCAAGGTGGAAGTGGCCCTGGACGAGCTGTCCGACGCCTACCGCACCGGCATGAGCGCCAACGTCGAAATCCTGGGCGAGAAACGGGAGAAGGCCATCTCGGTGCCCCTGGAGGCGCTCCAGCGGCGCGAGGGGCAGACCGTGGTCTACCGCCTGAAGAAGGACCTCAAGCCGGAGGCGTTCGCCAAGGCGAAGGAGGGCCTCTCGGGCCGCGCCAAGTTCATCTGGCTCTCCGACCACTGGAAGGAGTACTTCGAGGTGGTGCCCGTGAAGGCGGGGGTGGCGACCCTGGAGCGGGTGGAGATCCTGGGCGGCCTGGCCAAGGACGACCAAGTGGCGCTGGAAGACCCCAGCCGCAAGAAGGTCGAGAAGGACGATGAGAACAACTGATTCTCCGCGGGGGCAAACGGCGGCTCTGCCGCCTGGGCCCCCGCACCCCGCGCCCTCGCATGCCAAGCCTGCTCGGGCTTTCCTTCCTCCGCGGGGGCAAACGGCGGCTCTGCCGCCTGGGCCCCCGCACCCCCACCGCGCGGAGCGGGAATGACCGCCCCCGACGCTCAAATCGAACATCGAACATCGGAAACCGGAACTGGAAGGGGCTCGGCATGACTCGCGTCATCGAAACCCGGGGGATCACGAAGGTCTACGGAGCGAACGGCACCGCCGTCCACGCGCTCTGCGGGGTGGACTTCGAGGTTGAGCGGGGGGAATTCGTGGCCCTCATCGGTCACTCGGGCTCGGGCAAGTCCACCCTCATGGCCATTCTGGGTTGCCTCGACACCCCCACGGCCGGCACCTACGCCCTGGACGGCCAGGAGGTGCAGGGCCTGGCCGGTGCCGAACTGGCGAGGATACGGAACCACAAGGTGGGTTTCGTGTTCCAGACCTACAACCTCCTGCCGAGGGCCGACGCCCTTCGGAACGTGGAATTGCCCATGCTCTATGCCGGCCTTTCCAGAAAGGAGCGCCGGGAGAAGGCCATGGACCTGCTGAAGAAGGTGGGCCTGGAGGGGCGCGAGCATTCCCTCCCGGGCACCCTCAGCGGCGGCCAGCGGCAGCGCGTGGCCATCGCCCGGGCCCTGGCCAACACCCCCACGCTTCTTCTTGCGGACGAACCCACGGGAGCCCTGGATTCCAAGACCGGGGCCGAGGTCCTGGACCTCTTCAGGGAACTGAACGCCCAGGGCAACACCCTCCTCCTGGTGACCCACGATCCCCACATCGCCTCCCTGGCGGGCCGGCGCGTGGAGATCCGGGACGGACTCATCGCCTCGAACCTGGAGGGGGCGGCCTGATGCGAGCCACGGGCGCCTTCCGGGAACGGCTCCGGGAAGCCTGGGTCGAGATCCGCCAGAACCTCGGCCGTTCCCTTCTCCAGACCCTGGGCGTCCTCCTGGGGGTGGCCTCCGTGCTGGGGGGCTTCTCCATCTCCGACAGCTTCCGGCGCCAGTCGGAAGCCCTGTACATCAAACTCGGCGGCCTGGACAAGCTCAACGTCAGCCCGGCCACCGTCGTGAAGGACGGCACCCCCAGCGCCAACCAGACCGCGAACCTGGGGCTCCGCTCCCTGGACAAGGAGGAGGCCGAGAACATCGAACAGGGCAAGGTGGACGGCGCGAGCTTGATCCGCAGCGCCCGTGCCCGGGTCCGCACCTCCTGGCAGGACCAGGACCGGCGCATCACGGGCATCGCGGGAGACCACCTCGCCCTGGAGGGCTACGAGCTTTCCGCCGGGCGGGTCTTCTCCCCCCAGGACACCCAGGACGCCCTCCCGGTGGTGATCCTGGGAAGCGAACCGGCCAAGACCTTCTTCCCCACTGGGAATGCCGTGGGCCAGGTGATTCGCCTGGGACCGGTTCCCGCCACCGTGGTGGGGGTGCTCAAGGAGAGGGTGTTCCACTTCCGCGAGGGGGGCCGAAACATCTTCCGATGGCGCAACCGGATCATCCTCGTGCCCTCCACCCTGATCCAGCGGCGCTTCCAGGGGGACCTCTACCAGCGGGCCGACCGCGTCACCTTCCGGATCACCAAACTGGACGTGATGCAGACCTTCCAGAAGCAGCTCGTCTCCCTTCTGAAGGGGAACCACCGCCTCCAGGACGACTTCCGCATGGACGACGTGGCGGCGCGCATCCGCCGGCGGGACAACCAGGGGGACGCCTACAACATCATCTTCATGCTCAGCGGGGTCCTGGCCCTCCTGGGCGGCGGCATCGTGAACGTGAACATCCAGATGGCCTCCTTGAAGGAGCGGGTGCGGGAAGTGGGCGTGAAGATGGCCATCGGCGCCTCCGGGCTGGAGGTCTTCAAGACCTTCATGACCGAAGCCCTGCTGATGACTGTCCTGGGCGGATTCGCGGGGCTGGCTCTGGGGGTTCTCTTCAGCTGGACCATCACCCGAAACCTGGGCGTGCCGCTCTACATGGATCCGGCCAGCTTCGTCTGGGCCTTCGCCCTCGCCTGCGTTTTCGGCTTCCTCTTCGCGCTCTTCCCCGCCTGGAAGGCCTCCCGCCTTTCCCCGATGGAGGCCCTGCGCTATGAGTGAGCTGACCCTCCGCTCTCCCGGCCCCACCCTGGTGGACGGGGACCTTCCCGCCCCGACCCCCCGGGGCCGGCGCCTGGCCTTCGGACACCGCATGGCCCTGATCTGGGAGGTCGTCACGGGAGGCCTGGTGGAGCTCTGGAGCCACAAGCTCCGCTCTTCCCTCACCCTCACCCTGTTGACGCTCGGGGTCTTCGCCCTGGTGGTCATGACTTCCGTGCTGGACGGCGTGGTGGACAAGATTGCCACGGGATTCTCCGGTCTCAGCTTCGATGGCACCGTGAAGCTGATCCAGAAGGAGCCTGAGACCACCGAGGAAGCCAAGCGCTTCGCCATGAGCCCCGGCCTGCGCTACGAGGACCTGGGCCGACTCACCGCTCCCCACGAACAGATCCGGGCCTTCCTGCCCAGGGCCCAGAAGGGATCTACGGTTCGCCTCGCCTCAGGCAACGAGCGCACCTGGACCATGGGCGTGACCCCCGACTACTTCCCCTGGATGAACCGCGCCATCGGCATGGGCCGGGGCCTCACCCCGGACGACGCCAAGCGGCGAAGCCCCGTGGCCGTGGTGGGGGCCTCCCTCGCGTCCAAGCTCTTCGGCGGGGCCGACCCCGTGGGCAGGACCATCACGGTGGACGGCCAGAATTTCCAGATCGTGGGGGTCCTGGCCCCTCTGCAGGTGATGAGCGAGGACACCTACCTCGACGGCAACGGGGTCCTGATTCCCCTGGAGGCCTACATGGACCGCATGGACGCGGCCCACCGGCTGTCGGGGATCTACGTGAAGATGCGCAGCAAGCGCGACCTGGACGAGGTCTCTGCCGTCATGATCAGCCGGGCCAAGCAGGCCCACCACGGCATCGAGGACATCGAAATCGAGGACCTGGCCGCGGAAATCCTGAAGGCCTGGAAGAATTTCGAGGACCAGATGCGGGGCTGGGCCGTGGTGCTCTACAGCCTGGCGGGAACCGTGCTTCTCGTGGGCGGCGTGGGGGTGCTCAGCGTCATGCTCATCTCCTTCAGCGACCGCCGTTTCGAGATAGGGCTCCGAAAGTCCCTGGGCGCCACGGACCAGGAGATCCTGGTCCAGTTCCTGCTGGAGGCCGTCGTCCTGGCCGCCCTGGGGGCCCTGGTGGGGACTGTGGCGGGGGCGATGCTCTGCGAGGCCCTCTCCAGCAAGTTCCCCTACGGGCTGGTGGTGAATCCCATGGGGCTGCTCACCGCCTGGGCCATCGCCCTGCTCCTCTCCCTGGTCTTCGGCCTCTACCCCGCCCTGAGGGCCGCCCGCCTCTCCCCGATGGAAGCCATGCGTTGATGGGGCTAGGATCTTCCCGGCAGAATGCCTCAAGCCCTCTCCACCCAGATCCCCGGGGCATGCCCCCCAGCCTGAAAGGTGAACCATGCTCCGCCAAGCCTGCTTGACCCTATGTGTCCCCGGCGTCCTCGCGGCCCAGACCCTGGGGGTGGACCAGATCCTTGCCAAGCACTACGAGGCCCGGGGCGGCCTCGCCAAGATGCAGGCGGTGAAATCCATGCGCGTGACCGCCAAGATGTCCGGCGGACCCGCGGAGTTCCCCATGGTCATCGAGCAGAAGCGGCCCGCCTATCTCCGGGTGGAAATCAACTTCCAGGGCATGTCGATGATCCAGGCGTACGACGGGAAGGCCGGCTGGAGCATCAACCCCTTCGCCAGCGCCAAGAAGGATCCCGAGCCCATGACCCCCGAGGAGCTGCGCCAGGTGGAACAGCAGGCGGATCTGGACGGCCCCCTGGTGAACTGGAAGGAAAAGGGCCACAAGGTGGAGGCCATGGGGCGCGAGTCCGTGGAGGGTGGCGACGCCTTCAAACTCAAGCTCACCCTGAAGAACGGCGACATCGTCTATGTGTTCCTGGACACCGACAATTTCCTGGAGATCAAGCACGCTGCCAAGCGGAAGATCCGGGACACGGAGGTTGAGGGCGAGTCGGTGTACGGCGACTACAAGGAAGTGGGCGGCCTGATGATCGCTCACTCCATCGAGGCCGGAGCCAAGGGCATGCCCCAGCGGCAGAAGATCACCATCCAGAAGATCGAGTTGAACGTGCCCCTGGATGATGCCCGGTTCGCCATGCCCCCCAAGAAGACCGAGACCCCGGCGCCCAAGAAGGACGAATCGAAGAAGTGACATCCACCCCCGAGAGGCCAAGGACCCCAAGGGACTTGTTGGCGTTTCTTGGCGGCCAAGGCGTCCTGGCGGTGATCCTTTTGTTGGAGTTCTCCATGCGCAGCCTTCCCGCCCTTGCCTTCGCCATCGTGGCACCGGCCCTTCTCGCCCAGGCCCCCGTCCTCGACTCGGACGCCCTGGCCGGGCTCAGGGCCCGCAACATCGGCCCGGCGGTCATGAGCGGCCGCATCGCCGCCTTGGACGGGGCCCTGGAGAAGGGGCGGGTCACGATCTATGTGGGCGCCGCGAGCGGTGGCGTTTGGAAGAGCGCCAACGGGGGGACCACCTTCAAGCCCGTCTTCGACCGGCACAACCAGAGCATCGGGGCCGTCCGGGTGGACCCCGCGGACCCGAAGACCCTTTGGGTGGGCACCGGGGAGTGCTGGGTGCGGAACAGCGTCTCGGTCGGGGACGGCCTGTACAAGAGCACGGACGGCGGGGACACCTGGAACCGCGTGGGCCTGGCGGATTCCGAGCGCATCGCCGAGGTCCTGGTCAACCCCGCGGATTCCAGGCAGGTCTTCGCGGCCGCCATGGGGCGCCTCTGGTCCTCCGGCGGGGAGCGGGGTCTCTACCGCACGAACGACGGCGGAGCCACCTGGAAACGCGTGCTCTTCGTGGACGAGAACACCGGCTGCTCGGGCCTGGCGATGGATCCAAGGAACCCCAAGGTGCTCTTCGCCGCCATGTGGGACCACCGGCGCACGGGGTGGAGCTTCCGCTCCGGCGGCCCCGGCAGCGGCCTCTTCCGCAGCGAGGACGGAGGGGAGACCTGGACCCGCCTGACCGGGGATCCGAAGTCCGGCCTCCCCGGAGGAACCCTGGGGCGCATCGTGGTGGCCGTGGCTCCCAGCGACCCCCGCATCGTGTACAGCGTGGTGGAGGCCCAGGAGGGGGCCCTCTTCCGGAGCGAGGACGGAGGGAAGACCTGGGCCAAGCGGTTCCAGGGGCCGAAGATCCTGGGCCGGCCCTTCTACTTCGGCGCCATGACCGTGGATCCGAAGAACCCCGACCGCCTCTACAAGATGGGCTTCAGCATGGCCCTGAGCGAGGACGGGGGGAAGACCTTCGCGGAGCTGGGCGGCCGCAGCACCCACGGGGATCACCACGCCCTCTGGATCCATCCCCAGAACACCGAGCAGCTCTACCTGGGCGAGGACGGCGGGTTCTTCACCAGCGAGGACCGGGGCGCCCACTGGCGCTACCACCGGAACCTGCCCCTGGGCCAGTTCTACCACGTGGCCGTGGACGACGCCCGGCCGTACCGCGTCTTCGGCGGACTTCAAGACAACAGCAGCTGGATGGGCTTCGGCAGCGCCTGGCTGGGCAACCGGCACTGGAAGAACCTCTACGGAGGCGACGGTTTCTGGGTGCAGCCCGATCCCACGGACGCCAACACCGCCTACGCCGAGTACCAGGGCGGCCAGATGGTCCGGGTGGACCTGCGCAGCTTCACCGCGCGCAGCATCAAGCCCCAGGAGGCCGCCGGGGAGCCCAAGTTCCGCTTCAACTGGAACACGCCCCTCGTCCTCAGCCCCACCCAGAAGGGCACCCTCTACACCGGGGCCCAGTACCTCTTCCGCACGCGGGACAAGGGGGAGACCTGGGAGCGGCTCAGCCCGGACCTCACCACCAACGACAAGGCCAAGCAGGACCAGGAGGCCAGCGGCGGCCTCACGGTGGACAACAGCTCCGCCGAGAACCACTGCACGATCTACACGATCGCCGAAAGCCCCCGGAACGGAAGGCTGATCTGGGTGGGCACGGACGACGGCAACCTCCAGCTCACCCGCGACGCCGGAAAGAACTGGACCAACCTTGCCTCCAGGGTCCCGGGCCTCCCCCCCCACACCTGGGTCTCCTGGGTGGAGGCCAGCCCCCATTCGGAAGGCACGGCCTTCGTGACTTTCGACGGCCACACCCAGGGCGACCTGGGGACCCGGGTCTACCGCACGGACGACTTCGGGCAGACCTGGCGATCCCTCGCCACGCCCGAGCTGAAGGGCTTCGCGCACGTGATCCGCCAGGACCCCGTGCGCGCCGATCTCCTCTACCTGGGCACCGAATCCGGCCTCTTCATCAGCGTGGACGGCGGAGCCCACTGGGCCGCCTTCAAGGGCGGAGACTTCCCGCCGGTGCCCGTGCGGGACATCGCCATCCATCCCCGGGAGCACGACCTGGTGCTGGGCACCCACGGACGGGGCATCTGGATCGTGGACGACCTCACACCCCTGCGGGCCCTCACCCCCGAGGTGCTGGCCAAGGACCTCGCCCTGCTGCCCGTGCGGCCCTCGCAGGCCCGGGACCTGGGCAACGACGGCTGGGTGGACGGGGACCTGGAGTTCACCGGTGAGGACCGGCCAGAAGGGGCGGTCTTCGCCTTCTGGCAGAGGAAGCGCCACATGATCGGCGAGTTCAAGGTGGAGATCCTGGATCCCTCCGGCAAGGTGGTCGAGACCATGCCCGGAAACAAGGCCCGCGGCTTCAACCGCATGACCTGGAGCCGAAGCCTCAAGGCGCCCCGCGTGGCCACCGGGGCCACGCCTTCCTACGCGGGCTTCTTCGGTCCCTTGGTCCTCGAGGGCGCCTACACCCTGCGCCTGACCAAAGGGGCTCAGACCCTCGAGCAGAAGCTGATCCTGGACCCCGACCCGGCCTCCCCCTTCTCGAAGGCCGACCGCGAGGCGCGCTTCGCGGGTTCCATGGCCCTGTTCGGCCTCCTCGAGGACATGGCCTTCACCGTGGAACGAATCCGGGACCTCCGGGACGGCGCCCGGGCCCTCGTCTCGAAGGCCGCCGACAAGGCCCTGCAGGAACGCCTCGGCACCTTCGCCCAGTCCCTTGAAACCGAACGGGCCCGCTTCGTTCCAGTGAAGGAGGTGGAGGGAATCACGGGCGAGGAGCGGCTGCGGGAGAAGGTCACGGAACTCTACGGGACCATCTCCAGGCAGCGCGAACGGCCCAGCCGGACCCAGCTGGAGCGCCTGGAGGCCCTCAAGAGGGACTACGCCGAGGCTCAGCGAAGCGGCGAGAACCTGCTCTCGAAGGAGTTGGCCCCCCTGAACGAGGCTCTCGCGAAGGCGGGCCTGGAAAACCTCAAACCCCTGGCGCGGGCCGACTGGGAAACCCGGACCGCACGGAAATAAGGACCGGGCCCCCCTCCGGGTGTGATCCCCGGCACAGGGGGCCTCCCCTCGGGGAATTCATGAAACCCTTGCCCCGGTTGAATTCCCAGGGCTTCCCGGGGGCTTGATGGAGGTCACAGGTTCTCGTCAGGTCATTGATGACCTTGCAGCCATGTGAATAGGGTGGAGCGGTCCACCAGAGGGGTCATCCGCCGGGGGCGGGCCTTCCTGGATGGGCGCGAGGGAGGCCAAGCCGATGCTCCGACCCGCCCCGGTTCCTCTCCAGGACTTCCTCGAGGCCCGGCTCGCCGAGCATCACCGCAGTCCCCACGCCCTCCTCCAGATCCTGGTGGCGGTGCAGCACGCCTTCCACTGGATTCCCCCCGAGGCGGTGGAGGCCCTCGCCCGCGAGCTGAAGCTGCCCCGGGTCCGGGTGCAGGGGCTGGTGAGCTTCTACGCCTTCCTGAGCGACGAGCCCCAGGGTGATTTCGTCGTCCACTTCAGCGACAACATCACGGACCAGATGCAGGGATGCCGGGATCTGGCGGCCCGCCTGTGCGCCCGCCTAGGGAGCGAGCTTGGGCAGACCCGGGCGGACGGGCTGGCCAGCGTCCACCTCTGTTCCTGCACAGGCATGTGCGACCAGGGACCCGCGGCCCTCGTGAACTACCTGCCGGTGACCCGGCTGAGTCCGGAGCGGGTGGACCGCATGGCCGACCTGATCCTCGCCCGGGTGCCCCTGGAGGATTGGCCCCCGGAATTCTTCCGGGTGGAGAGCCAGCTGCGGCGGTCGGACGTGGTGTTCCGGGAGCCCCTCGAGCCCGGCTCGGGCATCCGCGGGAGCCTGGAACGCGGCGGAGAAATCCTGCCCGAGTGGGAGGAGGACCTGGCGCCCGGCGACGCCCGGCGCCATCACCTGGAGCGGGGCGGTGCCGAGACCCTCAAGGAGCTCTACCGCTCGGAGCTGCGGGGCCGGGGCGGAGCGGGCTTCAAGGCGGCCATCAAGTGGGAGTCGGTGCGGGACGGAAAGAGCGGCGGGCGCTTCGTCCTCTGCAACGCCGACGAGGGGGAGCCCGGCACCTTCAAGGACCGCTTCCTGTTGACGGAACACGCCGACACGGTCTTCGAGGGCATGACGGTGTGCGGGCACGCCGTGGGATCGAAGCGGGGGATCCTCTACCTCCGCCAGGAGTACCAGTACCTCCGGGAGCACCTGGAGGACGTGCTCAGGCGGCGGCGCGACGCCTCTCTCCTGGGCCGGAACATCCTGGGATCGGGCCTGGACTTCGACATCGAGATCCACCTGGGTGCGGGCGCCTACATCTGCGGCATGGAGAGCGCCATGATCAAGAGCATCGAGGGCCGGCGGGGCATCCCCCGCCGCCGCTGGCCCCTCCCGGTGCACCAGGGCCTCTTCCGCCGCCCCACGGTGGTCAACAATGTGGAGACCTTTGCCTGCGCAGCGGTGATCAGCGCCCGGGGCGGGGCCTGGTTTGCCCACAGCGGCACGCCCCAGTCCACCGGCACCAAACTGTTCTGCGTCTCCGGGGACTGCCAGCGGCCCGGGATCTACGAGTATCCATGGGGGATCAGCCTCAGGGAAGTGCTTCGGGACAGCGGTGCCCTGGACGCGCAGGCCCTCCAGGTGGGAGGTCCCAGCGGCCTGCTCCTGGGCCCGGAGGACTACGGGCGCTCCCTCTGCTTCGAGGACGTGCCGAGCGTCGGCACGATCATGGTGTTCGGGCCCCAGCGGGACCTCTTCGATTCAGCGATGAATTTCGCCCGGTTCTTCCGCCACGAGAGCTGCGGCCTGTGCACGCCCTGCCGGGTGGGGACGACCCTCCTGGCCAACTACGTCCGGAAGTTCGAGCGCCGATGCGGTTCTCCGGTGGACCTGGAGGAGATCCGGCGCATCGGGGAGATCATGCGCACCATGGCCCATTGCGGCCTGGGCCAGACGGCCCCGGCCCACCTCACGGAGAGCATCCGGAAATTCCCCGAGGTGTGGTCCTCCCGGATGCGCACCAGCGAATTCGTGCCCGCCTTCGACCTGGACTGGGCCCTGGAGGAGGCCCGGTCCCTCACGGGACGCACGGACCCGGAGGCCCACCTGGCGGGCGTGGAGGTCCCATGAGCGGAACCTTCTTCCTCGACGATCAGGAAATTCCCTTCCGTGAGGGGCAGACGGTCCTGGAGGCGGCCCTGGCGGCGGGCCGCTTCATTCCCCACCTCTGCTGGCGCCCCGAGCTGGAGCCTCACAGTTCCTGCCGCCTCTGCACCGTGCTCATCAGCGGCCGCCCCTTCAGCGCCTGCACCCAGCCCGCCATGAAGGGGCAGAGGGTGGTCTGCGACACGCCGCAACTGAAGGATCTCCGCAAGGCGGTCACCCAGATGCTCTTCGTGGAGGGCAACCATTTCTGTCCCGCCTGCGAACGCAGCGGAAGCTGCCGGCTCCAGGCCGCGGCCTACCACCTGGGGATGCAGGACAGCCACTTCCCCCACCAGTTCCCCGTCCGGGAGCGCGACAGCAGCCACCCGGAGGTCAACCTGGACCGCGACCGCTGCATCCGCTGCGAGCTCTGCGTCCGCGCCAGCCGGCAGCTCGACGGGAAGAACGTGTTCGGCATCCATGGACGGGGCGTCACCTCCCGCCTGGAGGTGAATGCGCCCTCCGGCCTCCTCAGGGACACGGCCATCGCCGCGGAGGATCAGGCGGTGGCCTTCTGCCCCACCGGGGCCCTCACGGTGAAGCGGAGGGGCTTCGAACTTCCCATCGGGGAGCGGCGTTTCGACCGGAGCGATCTGGCCACCGAGGTGCTGGAAGCCTTCGCCGCGAAGGAGGCCCGCCATGGCTGAACGACTGAGGGTCGCGACCTGCTCCCTGGCGGGCTGCTTCGGCTGCCACATGTCCCTCCTGGACCTGGATGAGCGCCTCCTCGGGCTCCTGGAGGTGGTGGAATTCGACGCCAGCCCCCTCAACGACCTCAAGCGCATCCGGCGCCCCGCGGACCTGGGCCTGGTGGAGGGGGGAGTCTGCAACGCCGAGAATGTCAGGGTCCTCCGGGAGTTCCGCAGCCACTGCCGCGTCCTGGTGGCCGTGGGGGAGTGCGCCATCACCGGGGGGATTCCCTCCATGCGCAACGGGTTCACCCTCAAGCAGTGCCTGGAGGAGGCCTTCATCCGCGGACAGGGGACGGAGAACGCCCACATCCCCGACGACCCCGAGATCCCCCTGCTGCTCAACAAGGTCCGGCCCCTGCACCACATCGTGAAGGTGGACCACTACCTCCCGGGCTGCCCCCCCGCCCCGGACGCCTTCTGGCATTTCCTCACCGCCCTGGTGGCCGGACAGGACCCCAGTCTGCCCAAAGAACTGATCCGTTTCGACTGAGAGCAGGCCCATGACCCCCGCCGCCAACCTCGCCCTCGAAAGCGCCCGCCGTCCCGAGACCCTGAAGCGGGTCGCGATCGAGCCCGTCACCCGCGTGGAGGGACACGGCAAGGTGACCCTGCTGCTGGACGCCGAGAACCGCGTCCAGCAGGCGCGCCTCCACATCGTGGAGTTCAGGGGCTTCGAGAAGTTCATCCAGGGGCGCCCCTACTGGGAGGTGCCAGTCCTGGTCCAGCGCCTCTGCGGCATCTGCCCCGTGAGCCATCACCTGGCGGCGACCAAGGCCCTGGACCGCGTGGTGGGGGCCCCGAAACTGACCCCTACCGCCGAGAAACTGCGACGCCTGCTCCACTACGGCCAGACCCTCCAGAGCCATGCCCTCCATTTCTTCCACCTGGCCAGTCCGGACCTGCTCTTCGGCTGGGACGCGGAGCCCGGCCGGCGCAACGTCGTCGGGGTCATCGAGGCCCACCCCGAGATCGCCCTGAAGGGGGTGAGGCTGCGGAGATTCGGCCAGGAGGTGATCCGGGTCCTCTCGGGGAAGCGGGTGCACGGTGTCTTCGCGGTACCCGGGGGCGTGCAGAAGCACCTCGCGAGGACCGACCGGGACCTCCTCCTCAAGGACATCGGACAGGCCTTGCTCTGGTGCCGGGAGGCCGTGGGCATCGCCCGCCGCCTCTACCTGGAGGACCGGGAGGAGAACGAGCGCTTCGGCGCCTTCCATTCCAACTTCGTCGGCCTCACGGCCCCCGACGGATGCTTCGAACTCTACGAGGGCGGGCTGCGGGCCAGGGACGCCAAGGGAGGAACCATCTTCGACCAGGTGGACCCCTCCCACTACCTTCGCCACCTCCACGAGGAGGTGAAGAGCTGGTCCTACATGAAATTCCCCTTCATCGTGGCCCTGGGCAACGACGAAGGTTGGTACCGGGTGGGTCCCCTGGCCCGTGTGAACAACGCGGACCGGATGCCCACCCCCCTCGCCGAGGAGGCCCGGGCCGATTTCCGCAAGCTTTCGGAGGGACCGGTCCAGGCCACCATGGCCTACCACTGGGCCCGGATGATCGAGATGCTCTGCGCCGCCGAATTGATCCGGCAGCTCCTCGAAGACCCCGACCTCCTGGAGGGCGACCTCCTCCGGGGAGGGGAGCGGGTCCCCGAAGGCGTGGGCGTCATCGAAGCCCCCCGGGGAACCCTGATCCACCACTACCGGGTGGACGAGAACGACGCGATCGAAAAAGCGAACCTCATCGTCTCGACCACCCACAACAACACCGCCATGAACACAGCCGTTCGGGAAGTGGCTGCGCGGTACCTCAGCGGCCATGAACTCACCGAGGGCCTTCTGAACCGCATCGAGGTGGCCATCCGGGCCTACGACCCTTGCCTCTCCTGCGCCACGCACGCGCTGGGCAGGATGCCCCTGGAGGTGGACCTGGTCGACGCGGATGGGAATCGGGTGTCGAGAATCCGGAGGGACGGCGATGGCTCCATCGGGTGAGGAAGTCCTGAGCCGGGCCCCTCTGGTGGTGTTCGGGTGGGGCAACGAGAGCCGGGGGGACGACGGCCTGGGGCCGCTCCTGCTCCAGCAGGTGGAGGACCTGGCCCGGGCCTGTCCGGCCCTGGGACTTGAAACGGTCCTGGACTTCCAACTCCAGGTGGAGCACGTGGAGGATCTGGCGGACCGACGGCTGGCCCTCTTCCTGGATGCCAGCCGATCGGCGGAGCCCCCCTTCGAATTCACGGAACTCCGGGAGCAGCGGGATTCCTCCTTCACCTCCCACGCCCTTTCCCCGGAGGCCCTTCTCCACGCCCACCGCAAAGTACTGGGAACGGCGCCCCCTCCCTGTTTCCTCCTTGCGGTGAGGGGGGACGGTTTCGAGCTCGGGGACTCCCTGAGCCGGAGCGCTTCGGGGAACATGGCGGAGGCCTGGACCTTCCTGCGCTCCCTCCTCACCTGCCCCACCGCGGAGGCCTGGCGGCCCCGCCTGCGACCGGCCCGGCCGGGGCCCTGACCCCGCCGGGGGCCGCTCCTGGTAGGCTCCTTCCCATCGAGGAGCGACGATGTGCACCACCTGCGGATGCGGCCAGGGGGAGACCCGCTTCGAGGGCGAAGAACCTGGCCATGAACACAACCACGAGCATGTGCACGCCGACGGTACGGTGCACAGCCACGCCCACGATCACGACCACGGGCCCGGCTCGGACGGATCAAGGCACGAGCACGGTCACGGTCCCCACCGAAGGCGCCTCCACCTCCACTTCGGGCTCGGGCCGGCCAAGACCTCCGCTCCGGGCCTGGGCCAGCGGCGCCTGGTGGAGATCGAGCAGAGGGTGCTGGCCAAGAACGACGGTTTTGCCGCCGAGAACAGGCGGCTGTTCAGGGAAAGGGGGATCCTGGCCCTCAACCTGGTGAGCAGCCCCGGCAGCGGCAAGACCACCCTGCTCGTGGAGACCATCGCCCGACTCCGGGAGATCCTGCCCATCGCGGTCATCGAGGGAGACCAGCAGACCAGCTTCGACGCGGACCGGATCCGCGCCGCGGGCGTCCCGGCGCTGCAGGTGAACACCGGCAAGGGGTGCCACCTGGACGCCCACATGGTGGGCCACGCCGCGGACCGCCTGGGGCTCGCCGAGGGCGGCCTGCTGCTCATCGAGAACGTGGGCAACCTCGTCTGCCCCTCGGGCTTCGACCTCGGCGAGGCCCACAAGGTGGTGATCCTCTCCGTCACCGAGGGCGAGGACAAGCCCCTCAAGTACCCCGACATGTTCGCTGCGTCCACCCTCATGCTCCTGAACAAGGCCGATCTGCTGCCCCACCTCCGTTTCGACACGGGCCGCTGCCTGGAGGGGGCCCGCCGGGTGAACCCGGGGATCCGGGTGATCCAGACCAGCGCGGTTTCCGGGGAGGGTCTGGAGGCCTGGACGGCCTGGATCCTGGAGGAGCGGGCGAAGGCCCGGGGATGAGGGTCCACGCCGAACTGCGGGGCGTGGTCCAGGGGGTCGGCTTCCGCCCCTTCGTCTACCGCATCGCCCTGGAGCGGGGCCTCAGCGGATGGGTGCTGAACCGCCCCGACGGCGTGGTTCTGGAGGTCCAGGGGGCCGCCCCCGAGGTGGCCGCGTTCCTCCGCGCCCTGGCCTCCGAGGCCCCGTCCCCGGCCCGGGTGGAGGCCCTGGAGAGCCGGGAGATCCCGGAGCTCCACGGGGAGGCGTCCTTCGAGATCCGCCCGAGCGGAGCCTCCAGGGCCACCCGCCCGGTGGTCCCCCCGGACCTGGCCGTGTGCGAGGCCTGCGCGGCCGAAATGGACGGTCCCGGGGAGCGGCGGTACCGCTACCCCTTCACCAATTGCACCTCTTGCGGCCCTCGGTACAGCATCATCGAGTCCCTGCCCTACGACCGCCCCGGAACCTCCATGAAGGGATTCACCCTCTGCCCGGACTGCGAGGGAGAGTACCGGAATCCCGCCGACCGGCGCTTCCATGCCCAGCCCGTGGCGTGCCCCGCCTGCGGTCCCCGGCTTCAGCTCCTCAGTCCCTCCGGAGCGGAGCGGGCCCGGGAGGAGGCCGCCCTGCGGGGCGCGGTCCAGTCCCTCCTCCGGGGAGAGGTTCTGGCCCTCAAGGGGCTGGGGGGCTACCAGCTCCTGGTGGATGCGGCTTCGGCCGGGGCCATCGCGCGCCTGAGAGAACGGAAGCGGCGGGAAGACAAACCCTTCGCCGTGATGTTTCCGGACCTGGAGACCCTGGCCCAGGTCTGCGAGGTTCCCGCCGAGACCCTCGCGTTCCTGCGTTCCCCCGCCTCCCCCATCCTTCTCCTCCGACGCAGGCGCGACCCCACGGAACCCTCCCGGGTCGACCCTTCCGTCGCCCCGGGCAACCCTCGCATCGGCGCCTTCCTCCCCACCACCCCGCTGCACCGGCTTCTCCTGGGCGAACTCCGCCGTCCCGTGGTCTGCACCTCGGGGAACCTGAGCGAGGAACCCATGGCCTTCCAGGATCAGGAGGCCCTCGCGCGCCTGGGCGGCCTGGCCGATGCCTTCCTCGTCCACGACCGTCCCATCGTCCGGCCCGTGGACGATTCCGTGCTTCGCCTGGACTCGGGGGGTCCCACCCTGCTTCGGCGGGCCCGGGGCTTCGCCCCCCTGGCCCAACCAGTGGCCCTGGCGGGCCCCCCGGTCCTGGCCCTCGGGGCCCACCAGAAGAACACCGTGGCCCTGCTCTTCGACAGCCAGGCCCTCCTCAGCCAGCACCTGGGAGATCTGGGAAGTGTCGCGGGGGCGGCCCTGCTGGAGCGCACAGTGCGGGACCTGCTGGCCTTCTTCCGGGTGAGGCCCGAGGCGCTGGCCTGCGACCTGCACCCGGACTACGCCTCCACGCGCCTGGCGGAGCGCCTCGCCGCGGAGTGGTCCCTGCCCCTGCACCGGGTCCAGCACCACCACGCCCACGGGGCCGCCTGCGCCGCCGAACACGGCCTCCAGGGTCCGCTCCTCGCCCTGGCCTGGGACGGGGCGGGGCTGGGCAGCGACGGCACCACCTGGGGCGGGGAGGCCCTCCTGATCGAGGGCGGGGCCTTCCGGCGCGTGGGGCACCTGAAACCTTTCCCGCTGCCGGGCGGCGACCGGGCGGCTAAGGAACCCCGCCGGAGCGCCTGCGGAGTGGCCTGGGCGGCCACCGGCGCCCTCCCCCGGGAGGCGCGTTCCTGGTTCCCGGAAGCGGAGCTGGACCTGCTCGAAGGGATGCTGCGGCGGGGCGTCCACTGTCCCCCGGCCACGAGCATGGGGCGCCTCTTCGACGCCGTCGCGGCCTTGGCCGGGGTTCGATGGCAGCGGGGCTTCGAAGGCCAGGCCGCCATGGCCCTGGAATTCGCGGCGGAGGGGAACGGAGCGGCCCCCCCCTACGGCTGGAACTTCAACGGCGGCCCCGTCCTGGTGGCGGACCCCGCTCCCCTCCTGGCCGCCCTGCCCGAGGAGCGCCGGGGCGGGACGGACCCGGGCCGGATCGCTGCCCGCTTCCACGCCTCCCTGGCGGACCTGGCCCTGGCATGGGCGCGTCACGCCGGGGTCCGGGACATCCTGCTCAGCGGCGGCTGTTTCCAGAATGCCCTGCTGGCGGACCTGACCTCGCGGCGCCTGGAAGGTGACGGCTTCCGGGTCCACCGCCACCGGGCCTTCCCGCCCAACGACGGCTCCATATCCCTGGGCCAGGCCGCGGTGGCGGCGTGCAGGTGACGATGGGCGCGAACGCCGCGCCCATCCCCGTGACTGCTGGACGGACCCCTGAGGTGCGGTGGCCCGACCTCAGGTCCGATCCTTCCCGGTCTTGGTCAACACGGCTTCGATGTGCCGGGTGATTCCGGGGACCTTGTCGGTGGCCATCTCGATCGAATATTCCAGGACGTCGTCGTGGATCGAAAAGGTCCTGAGGGATTGCTGAATGCGCTGGTCGTTTCCCATCCACCGGCCGTGGAACCGGATGGCCAGGGTCCTGTGCTCGCGGTCCAGTTCGATCAGCTCCCCGGTGAGCACCTCGACGCGTCCGCCGTTCTGGCAATTCGACATCTCCAGGCTCCGGGCCTCATTGAAGCGGAGGAATCCGGATTCCCAGTGGGAAGGGGTGCTCCTTTCTCCCTTCAACCAGGTTCTCTGGACATAGTGGATCAGGGGTTCATCCCCCCTCTGCTCGAATTCGAGCTCTTCCCGGAACCGGAAGGATTCCACCGTCGGAAAGCTGCCGCGCCCTTCTCCGCTCCACCGCCCCTGGAAGAGGGCCAGGTCCTGCTCAGACAGCTCCACGGTGCCTCCCTTTCCAGTCATGACGGGGCCGGGCTCCATTCCACGCGTGCCTGGGAGGGCCTTCAACCCTGGACCGGCCAGGGGAGCCCAGGGCGCCCGCGCACGGCGTCTTCCCGGTCCCGAATGGACGCCCTGGAACTGGCGCGCGTGGCAGGAGGAGGCCGGGCCGCAAGAAAGGAGGCGGAGCGAAGGCCGTATCATCGAGTTCTCCGCCGCCCCTCCGGGGAGGCGCCGCCCTGGAGCCGTCATGCGCCGCTTTCCGACCCTCCTGCTCGCGGGCCTGCTCGGTCCCGCCCTCTCCGTCCCTGCCCAGACCGCGAAGCCCCCGGAGGGGAAGGTCCCCGCCTCCTTCTCCAGCGAAGCCTTCTCCGGTCTCAAGCTCCGCGCCCTGGGGCCGGCGGTCACCTCCGGACGCGTGGTGGACATCGCCGTGGTGCCCTCCCGCCCCGCCACCTGGTACGTGGCCGTGGCCTCCGGCGGGCTGTTCCGGACCGACAACGCAGGCACCACCTGGACGCCCCTCTTCGACGAGCAGGCATCCTACTCGGTGGGCTGCGTGGCCGTGGATCCCACGAACCCCAGCGTGGTGTGGGCGGGCTCGGGGGAGAACAACTCCCAGCGGAGCGTGGGCTACGGGGACGGGGTGTACAAGTCCTTGGACGGTGGACAGACCTGGAAGAACGTGGGCCTCAAGGGCTCGGAGCACATCGGGAAGATCGTCATCGATCCGAAGCACCCTGACACCGTCTTCGTGGCGGCCCAGGGCCCTCTCTGGGCTCCCGGAGGGGAGCGGGGGCTCTACAAGACGACGGACGGCGGCAAGACCTGGAAGGCCGTCCTCGCGATCTCCGAGCACACGGGCGTTTCCGATGTCTGGATGGACCCCCGGGACCCTTCCCGCCTCTACGCGGCCTCCTACCAGCGCCGGCGGCACGTCTGGGGCATGGTGCACGGGGGCCCGGAATCCGCCATCCACAAGTCCACGGACGGGGGAGCCACCTGGCGGAGGCTGGAGAAGGGACTGCCCAAGGCGGACCTGGGCCGCATCGGCCTGGCGGTGTCCCCCGCCGATCCCGACGTGGTCTACGCCCTGATCGAAGCCACCGATCCCAAGGACCGTGGCTGCTACCGCTCCACCGACCGAGGCGAAAGCTGGACCCGGCGGAGCGGCTACAACCCCGGCGGACCCCAGTACTACCAGGAGCTCATCCCGGACCCCCGGAAGGCCGACCGCGTGTACTCCATGGACATGTACAACCAGGTCACCGAGGACGGCGGCGTGACCTGGAAGCGCCTCGGAGAGAAATCCAAGCATGTGGACAACCACGCGCTCTGGATCGACCCCAGGAACACGGAGCACCTCCTCAACGGCAATGACGGGGGAGTGTACGAGACCTGGGACCGGGGCCAGACCTGGTCCTTCAAGGCCAACCTGCCGGTGACCCAGTTCTACCGGGTGGCCGTGGACGATTCCCGGCCCTTCTATTTCGTGTACGGGGGCACCCAGGACAACGCCACCCTGGGGGGACCCTCCCGCACGGCCACCGCCCACGGCATCGTGAACTCCGACTGGTTCGTCACCACCTTCGGGGACGGATTCTTCTCTGCGGTGGATCCGAAGGATCCCCACATCGTGTATTCCGAATCCCAGTACGCGGGCCTGGTCCGCTTTGACCGCCGCACCGGTGAGGAGGTGGACATCCAGCCCCAGGCCGCCCCCGGCGAGCCGCCCCTGCGCTGGAACTGGGATTCGCCGCTGATCATCAGCCCCCACGCCGGGACCAGGCTCTACTTCGGGGCCCAGAAGGTCTTCCGCAGCGACGACCGGGGGGACAACTGGCGGTCCGTGAGTCCCGACCTCACGCGTCAGGTGGACCGGAACCGCCTGAAGATCATGGGACGCGTCTGGAGCGTGGACGCCGTGGCCAAGAACACCTCCACTTCCTTCTACGGCAACATCGTCTCCCTGGCGGAATCGCCGCGGAAGGAGGGCCTGCTCTACGCCGGAACGGACGACGGCCTGATCCAGGTGAGCGAGGACGGAGGGCAGAACTGGCGGAGGTCCGAGACCGTTCCCGGCGTGCCGGCAGACACCTACGTCTCCTGCCTGGCCCCCTCGCCCCACGCGGAGGGGACCGTGTTCGCCGCCTTCGACAACCACAAGATGGGGGACTTCAGGCCCTACCTCGCCAAGAGCGTGGACCGGGGCCGCACCTGGACTTCCATCGCAGGGGACCTCCCCGCCCGGGGCACCGTGTACACGGTGATCGAGGACCCGGCGAAGGCGGGGCTGCTCTACTGCGGCACGGAGTTCGGCCTCTACTTCTCCCCGGACGGTGGTCGCCGCTGGGTCCAGCTGAAGGGGGGCCTGCCCACCATCGCGGTCCGGGACCTGAAGATCCAGGAACGGGAGGGAGACCTGGTGGCCGCCACCTTTGGCCGGGGATTCTTCGTCCTGGACGACCTCACCCCGATCCGGAAGGCCACGGAGGATCTTCTTGCGCGGGAGGCGGCGCTCTTCCCCGTGAAGAAGGCCTGGATGTTCATCCCCTCCAGGCCCCTGGGGCTCAGGGGCAAGGCCTTCCAGGGGGAGTCGTTCTTCGCGGCCCCCAACCCCCCCTTCGGGGCCGTCTTCACCTACCACCTCAAGGAAGACCTGAAGTCCAGGAAACAGGCCCGCCAGGAGGCGGAAAGGAAGGTGGCCGAGAAGGGCGGCGACGTGTTCTATCCGGCGTGGGAGGCCCTGCGGGCCGAGGAACTTGAGGAGGAGCCCAGCATCCTGATCACCGTCACGGACGCCGAGGGGAAGGTGCTGCGCCGCCTCAAGGGCCCCGCCAAGGCCGGCTTCCACCGGGTGGCCTGGGACCTGAGGTGGCCCGCCCCCAACCCGCCCGCGGCGAAGGGCGAGGAGGAAGAGGACATGTTCAGCGGCCCCGAGCAGGGTCCCCTGGCCATGCCCGGCTCCTACCTGGTTTCCCTCGCCCGCCGCGTGGACGGGGTGGTGACCCCCTTGGCCGGGCCCGAACCCTTCACTGCCGAACTCCTGGGCACGGCGTCCATCCCCGCGGGCGACCGGGAGGCCGTCACCCGTTTCCAGCAGAAGACGGCCCGCCTCCAGCGCGCCGTGCTGGGTGCGGTGGAGGCCGCCCGGGAGGCCCAGCGGCACCTCGACGCCCTCAAGAAGGTTCTCTTCGAGGCCCCGGCGGCCGATCCCTCACTGGCCGCCCGCGCCCGGGAGCTGGAGCGCCGTCTGAAGGAGATCCAGACGGCCCTCAGCGGCGACCGGATCCTGGCCCGGGCCCAGGAGCCCGCCCCGCCTTCCATCGCCGAGCGGGTCGCCCGCGTCGTGGAGAGCCACTGGTCCTCCACCGGCGCTCCCACGGGCACCCAGGTGCAGGCCTGCGAAGCGGCAGGGAAGGCCTTCGCTCCAGTCCTGGATCAGCTTCGAAGCCTTGTGGAGGGGGACTTGAGGTCCCTGGAGATCCAGGCCGAGCAGGCGGGCGCGCCCTGGACCCCGGGCCGCATTCCTTCCTGGAAACCCGAGTAGGTCCCCGTCCTGCCGTCCCGGGGCTTCAATCCCGGGGCGGCAGGGGCTTGAGGACGCCCTGGTACTGCGGGGGGAATTCCGCCGTGTAGCGGAGGAAGGCCGGGATGGGGTAGCGCACGCCTCCCTTGTGGGTGCCCTGCAGTCCCTCGGCCACCGCCTCGAGGCGGGAGGCGGGGATGGCGAAGGCCATCTCGTGGTCCTGGGCCTGGGCGAAGATGCGGTCCCCGTAGCAGGGCAGCACCACCTGGCACTCCCCGCTCTGCAGGGTCTCGATGATCCCGTCGCTGCAGTCCAGGCGCCCCGAGAAGCTGGAGCGGATCCGCCCGCCCTCCTTCCACAGGGCGGCGGTGACCAGGCGCATCACCTGGGCGGGCGTCGCGTACACCAGCACCACGTCCGCCTCGAAGTCGGCCCGGGCCACCGGGGCCACCACCAGGGCCGCGTAGGCGCCCGGCTCGAACCGGGCCACCTGGGCTTCCGTCGCGGCCCCGGCCTGGGGACTGGCGGTGTAGAGACCGGCGCAGGCGTGCCCCTCGAGGTAGAAGTCGTTGGGGGGAACGAAGCCGAACACCGCCTGGGCCAGGGGACAACTGAGGTCCTCCTTCTCCAGGGCCAGGGTCCAGCCATAGTTCCTGGCCAGGGCCACGGCCTGGCAGATGGCCGCCTGGAAGCCCAGGTCCCGGGCGGGCCGTTTGGCCTTGGGGGGCACCTCCCCCGTGTCCCGGCACATGCGGATGGCCACGGGCAGGCTCTGGGGCCGCACGTGCTGGTCCAGCAGGACTCCGAAGGCGGAGAGTTCCATGGCATCTCCCGGGGTGTGGCGGCCATTCTACTCCCCGGGATGGGGGCGGCGGTGGCCCCGCCGGATAACCTGGAATCCATGGAACCCCTGAACGGACCTGCACGATGCCCGAACTGCGAGGCCCCGCTTTCCGGGCCCTACTGCGCCTCCTGCGGCCAGAAGGACGAGCACCGCATCCTTCCGCTGAAGCACCTCCTCCACGAGGTCTTCCACGACATCGCGCACCTGGACGCGCGCTTCCTCCGCACGCTGGGGCGGCTGATGGTCCCCGGGGCCCTGACCCTGGAGTACATCCAGGGGCGGCGGGTGCGCTGGTTTCCTCCCTTCCGCCTCTACCTCATGGCGAGCCTGGCCTTCTTCGCCCTGGCGGCCCTGGGGCCGACTTCCAAGGATTTCCGCCTCAAGGTGAACCGACCCGCCCAGGTCATCGCCCTGGACGGGACGCCGGTGCCCGACGAGGGGGGAGTCGCCCGCCTGGCGAAGCGGGCCGAGGAGATCAACAAGGACCCGGGCGCCTTCGTGGCCAGGCTCATGTCCTGGCTTCCCAGGGTCTTCTTCGTCCTCCTGCCCTTCTTCGCCCTCCTGTTGAAACTGGCCTACCTCCGCACCCGGACCCTCTACGCCGTGCACGCGATCTTCTCCCTCCACGAGCACGCCTTCCTGTTCCTCACCCTGGCCCTCGTGAAGCTTCTGGGGTGGATCCCCTACGTCCGGGGCGTCCGGGGCCTGCTCTTCCTGGCGCTGCCCCTGCACCTCGTGCTGGGCTTGAAGCGAGTCTATGGCCAGGGGTGGACCCTCACGATTCTCAAGGCCGGGGCCATCGCCGTCCTGCACGGGATCGCGGTCATGGCCGTCCTGGTGCTGACCACCCTGGGGCTGATGCTGGCCAGCTAGGAACTTCCATCCCGGGGGGCGGGGGCCACCCGCTCGAAGGCCCCCATCCAGCCCTGGATCCAGGACTCCCCGTGCCGCCGGAGGGGAAAGGCCCGGTCCGCGAGGGCCTTCAACCCGCAAGCCGAGGCGAGGTCGCGGAGGGCCTGGGGATCGTGGGCGTAGCGGCCCGAGGGCAACAGGCGGTACAGCTCCCCGGTCAGGGATTCCACCGTCAGCACCAGGAGGCCGCCGGGCGCCAGGGCGGCGGCGCAGCGGCGCAGCAGACCCCCGGGGTCCCCGACGTAGACCAGCACGTCCAGGGCGAGCACCAGGTCCAGGGTGGCGGGGCGGGATTTGGCGAGCCAGGCCTCGGCATCGCCTTCCTCCAGGGAATCGTAGATCCCCTTGGCCCGGGCCGCCTCCAGCATGCGGGGCGCCAGGTCCACGCCCTGAAGGTGGCCCACCCGGTCGCGAAGGGCGGCCCCGGAGAGGCCCGTGCCGCACCCCAGGTCGGCGGCGCGGGCCAGGACCCCCGGCCGCAGTTCCGCCACGAGCGCCCCCGCGAGTTCCGGGGCGCCATAGCCCAGGTCCTCGACCAGGTGGCGGTCGAAGTTCTCCGCGTAGCCGTCGAAAACCCGGCGGACGTAGGCATCCGGGGGCCGGGCAGGGTTCCGTCCCTCCATGGCGTCCAGGAAGTGCCGAGCCTCCGCGGCGAGGGGGCTCCCCTGGAAGCCTGCCACGGCCAGGAATTGGATCCGCGCCTCCTCGGCCTGCCCGCGGTCCAGGAGCAGGGAGCCCAGCAGGTTTCGGGCGAGCAGGAAGTTGCCTTCCAGCTCCACCGCGGTGCGCAGGTGGGTTTCGGCCTCGGCGAGCTCCCCCACCTGGAGGGCGGTCCGCCCGAGGTTGTAGCGCGCCTGGGGGAGCCGGGGATCCAGGTCCACCGCCCGCCGATACCGGGTCAGGGCACCGGGGAGGTCCCCGGCCAGGTGGAGGACGTTTCCCAGGTTGTTCTGCACCTGGGCCGAGCGTGGATCCAAGGCCTCCGCGCGGGCGAAGGCCTCGGCGGCGGGACCCAGGCGGCCCCGTTCCGCCTCCGCGGTGCCCAGCAGGTACCACGCATCCAAGTCCCCGGGGGCGTCCTTCGCCACCTTCCTGTAGAGCAGGCAGGCGGCCGCCAGGTCTCCCGACTCGTGGGCCCGCCGGGCCTTCTTCATCCGCTTGTCCATCGGGGCCCTCCCTGGCCGGGGCTCAGCCCGGGATCAGCACCGAGGCGCCGGTGGTGCGCCGGGCCTCCAGGTCCCGGTGGGCCTGGGGCGCGTCAGCCAGGGCGTAGCGCTGGCGCACGGGGACCTTCACCGCCCCCGCGGCCACCACCCCGAAGAGTTCCTTCGCGCCGGCCAGGAGATCCGGGCGTCTCGCCACGTAGGCGAAGAGGCTGGGACGGGTGAGGAAGAGGCTGCCCTTGGCGGCGAGAACCCCCACGTCCAGCGGAGGCGGGGAGCCGGAGGACTGTCCGAAGCTCACCATCATTCCCAGGGGGCTCAGGCAGTCGAGGGAGGCCATGAAAGTGTCCCGGCCCACGGAGTCGTAGACCACGGGAACCCCGGCGCCGCCGGTGAGCTCCTTCACGCGGGCGGGCAGGGTGGCGGGGTCCAGGATCAGGGGGTGGTGGCAGCCGTGTTCCGCGGCCAGCGCGGCCTTCGCCTCCGATCCCACCGTGCCGATGACCCTCGCGCCCAGGTGCCGCGCCCATTGGCAGAGGAGGAGCCCCGTGCCTCCCGCCGCCGCGTGGACCAGGATGGTCTCCCCGGCCTGGACCGGCCGGGTGCGCCGCAGGAGGTACCAGGCCGTGAGGCCCTTGAGCATCATCGCGGCCGCGGTTTCGTCGGAGATGCCCTCGGGCACCGCCACGAGCCGGTCCGCAGGGTAGTTCCGGGCCTCCGCGTAGGCGTTCAGCCCCCCTCCGCCGCAGGTGGCGACGCGGTCCCCCGCCTTGAACCCGTCGACCCCCGGCCCCACCTCCTCCACCACGCCCGCGGACTCCTGCCCGATGCCGGAGGGCAGGGCCAGCTTGTAGTGCCCGCTGCGGTGGTACACATCGATGAAGTTGAGCCCTACGGCCGTGTTCCGCATCCGCACCTCGCCGGGCCCGGGGGGCGGCAATGGCACCTCCTCCCAGCGGAGGACCTCGGGGCCCCCCTGTTCGTGGATGCGGAAGGCCATGGTCATCGGAGGGCCCCCGAGTTGCCCCCCTTCTCCAGCTGGGCCATGTAGGCCGCCAGGCCCAGGCCCTTCTCGTAGCCCACCCGGCGGCCCGTCTCGGTGCCGGAGGGGCTGAGCAGGATCGTGGTCGGGAAGCCCGGCACGGCGTACTGCTGCTTGATCTCCATGAGCTTCGCGAGGGCGGGGTTGGCCTTCACCTTGGCCTCGGCGCGCTCGGAGAGGGGCGGATAGTCCAGTTTCACGAGCACGTACTTCTTCGCCACCTCCGCGAAGGCCGGGGTGGCCAGCGCCTCGGCGTGGAGCAGCTTGCAGGGGGGGCACCAGGCCGAGCCCGTGAAGTGCAGGAGGAGGGGCCGCTGCTCCTTGGCCGCGGCCTGCTTGGCGGCGGCCAGGTCCGTGAGCCAGGCCGGCTCGGAGGCCACTGCGGAGAGGGCGCCGGCCAGGAAAATGGGAATGAGGGCACGCATGTCAGGTTCCTCCGGACGGGGCCGCGGGCCCGCGCTGGGCCCATTCTCGAGTCCCCCGGAGACCCTGTCCACCGCCAGCGGTCTCCGGTCCCGGGCGCCGCGAAGGTCCCGAGGTCCGGCCCGCTCCTGAACGCAGACCGGCCGGGGGCTTCCCGGGGCCCGGCCCCTTCCCCTGTCCGGCCCCCGGGGGCTATGTTCAGAGTAGGGCGTAGCCCTCGAAGGAGACCCCATGAAGATCGGGATCAACGGATTCGGACGCATCGGCCGCATGGTCTTCCGCGCAGCCGTCAAGCACTTCCCGGAGATCGAGATCGTCGGCATCAACGACCTCCTGGAGCCCGACTACCTCGCCTACATGTTGCTGTACGACTCGGTGCACGGCCGCTTCCGGGGCGAGGTGGCGGTGGACGGGAGCACCCTCGTGGTGAACGGCAAGCGCATCCGACTCACGGCCGAGAAGGATCCCTCCGCCCTCAAGTGGGACGCCGTGGGGGCGGACATCGTGGTGGAAAGCACGGGCCTCTTCCTGGACAAGCCCAAGGCCGAGCTGCACCTCAAGGCCGGCGCAAAGAAGGTCATCCTCAGCGCCCCCTCCAAGGACGACACGCCCATGTTCGTCTATGGGGTGAACCACACCAAGTACGCGGGAGAGGCCATCATCTCCAACGCGAGCTGCACCACCAACTGCCTGGCCCCCCTGGCCAAGGTCCTCCACGACACCTTCGGCATCAAGCGGGGCCTCATGACCACGGTCCACGCCGCCACCGCCACCCAGAAGACCGTGGACGGTCCCTCCAACAAGGACTGGCGGGGAGGCCGGGGCATCCTGGAGAACATCATCCCCAGCAGCACCGGCGCCGCGAAGGCCGTGGGCAAGGTCATCCCGGAGCTGAACAAGAAGCTCACGGGCATGTCCTTCCGGGTGCCCACCAGCGACGTCTCGGTGGTGGACCTCACGGTGGAGCTGCTGAAGGAGACCACCTACGAGGAAATCTGCGCGGCCATGAAGGCCGCCGCCGAGGGCCCCATGAAGGGCGTCCTGGCCTACACCACGGACAAGGTGGTCAGCACGGACTTCCGGGGGGAGCCCTGCACCTCGGTCTTTGACGCCGACGCGGGCATCATGCTCGATCCCACCTTCGTGAAAGTGGTGGCCTGGTACGACAACGAGTGGGGCTATTCCTGCAAGGTGCTGGAGATGGCCCGGGTGATGGCGCGCGGCTGATCCCGACCCCAAGCCCGTGAGAAGCCTGGTCTGGTTCCGGGGCAAGGACCTGCGGGTCTCGGACCACGGGCCGCTGGCGGAGGGCGCCAAGGGCGAGCTCATCCCCCTCTTCGTCCTGGACCCCCGCTTCTTTGCGCCCGAACGGGCCCGGGAACTGCCTCACCGGATGCAGTTCCTCCTGGGGTCCCTGGAAGAACTCGGGGCCCGGATCGCCGGCCTGGGTTCCCGCCTGGTCATCGCCGAGGGCCGGAGCGTCGAGGTGGTGCCCCGCCTTGCCGCGCTCTGGAAGGTGGACCAGGTGCTCGCCCACCGCTGGACCGAGCCCTTCGGGCGGGAGCGGGACCGGCGGGTGGCCCAGGGCCTGGCCGGAAGGGGGATCCCCCTGCGCCTCTTCGAGGGCGAAACCCTGCTGCCTCCGGGCAGCGTGCGCACCGCCCAGGGTGGGATGTTCCGGGTCTTCACCCCCTTCGCACGGGCCTGCGCGCTCCGCCTTGCTCCGTCTTCTCCGGTGCCCGCCCCGGGGTCCCTCCCCCCCCTGCCCTCCGGGGTGGGGACCGAGGGGATCCCCATCCCCAGCCTGGAGGCCCTGGGCCTGGCGCCCAACCCCCGGGTGCAATCCGGGGGCGAGGCCGCCGCCCAGGCCCGGCTGCGGGCCTTCCTGGCGGGCCCCCTGGCCCGCTACGCCGAGGAGCGGGATCGCATGGACCTGGAAGGGACTTCCAGGCTCAGCGCCGACCTCAAGTTCGGGACCTGCTCCATCCGGCAGGCGTGGGCCGCGGCCTCCGGGTCGGAAGGGGCCGGCCCCTTCCTGAATGAGCTGCTCTGGCGGGAGTTCAGCCACCACCTGCTCTGGGAATGGCCCGAGCTGCTGCAGAAACCTTTCCGGGCCGATTTCCAGGGCTTTCCCTGGAGGAAGGACGAGGCGGCCTGGAAGGCCTGGGTGGCGGGGCGCACGGGCTACCCCGTGGTGGACGCCGCGGCCCGGCAGCTCCTGGCCGAGGGCTTCGTGCACAACCGCGCCCGGATGGTGGCGGCCAGCTTCCTGGCCAAGCATCTGCTCCTGGACTTCCGCCTCGGGGAGGCGCACTACCTGAAGTGGCTCACCGACGGGGACTGGGCCCAGAACGACGCCGGCTGGCAGTGGAGCGCCGGCTGCGGCTGCGACGCCCAGCCCTGGTTCCGGATCTTCAACCCCGTGGCCCAGGGCCGGCGCTTCGACCCCCGGGGGGACTACGTGCGGCGCTGGGTGCCCGAGCTGGCGGGACTTCCCCCGGATGGGATCCACGAACCGTGGAGGGCGCCGGAGCACCAGCGCGCCCGGCTGGACTACCCGGACCCCGTCGTGGACCACGCCTTCGCCCGGGAGCGCTTCCTTGCCGCCGCCAAGGGTCACCTCCGAAAGGAATCCCCGTGAAGGAGTCCGTCTTCATCACCGTGGTGGACCTTCCCGCGCCCCGGGAGGAGGTCTTCTCCTTCTTCGCGGATCCCGAGAACCTCGAGCGCCTCACCCCGCCGTGGATGAAGTTCGAGGTCCTCACGCCGAAGCCCCTGCCCCGGGGAGAGGGGGCCCTCTTCGACTACCGCCTCCGCGTTCACGGTCTTCCGCTCCGCTGGAGGACGCTCATCGACGGTTTCGTTCCCGGGGAGCGTTTCAGCGACCGGCAGGTCTCCGGGCCTTATGCCCTCTGGCACCACACCCACCGCTTCGAGGCCCTGCCTCCCTCGAGCGCCATGCCCCGGGGCGGGACACGGATGACCGACCTCGTCCGGTACCGGGTGGGATGGGGCCTGCTCGGCCGCCTCGTCGACGCCTGCTGGGTCCGCCACGACATCGCCAGGATCTTCCGGTTCCGGAAGGAGATCCTGGAGCAGCGGTTCGGGGGCGGCCCCGGGGCCTGAGTCAGGCCCTGGAACCCCGGGAGGAGCCCCGCCGGGGTCCGCCGCCGTGGACCGAGGGCGCCCCCGGCCGGCGGCCGCCCCCTCCGCGGGCTCCGCCCTGCAGGATGGGCTGGGGGGCGATGGAGGGATCGGGCGCGAAACCCTGCACCACCTCGCTGGGCAGCTTGCGCTTGAGCAGCCGCTCGATCTCCCGGAGCAGCTTGTGCTCGTCGACGCAGACCAGGCTGATGGCCTCGCCCTCCAGGCCCGCCCGGCCCGTGCGCCCGATGCGGTGGACGTAGTCCTCCGCCACGTGGGGCAGCTCGTAGTTCACCACGTGGGGCAGCTGGTCGATGTCCAGCCCCCGGCTGGCGATGTCCGTGGCCACCAGCACCGAAATCTCGCCCCGCTTGAAGTCCTCCAGGGCCTTCACCCGCTGGGGCTGGCTCTTGTTGCCGTGGATGGCGGCGGCCGCGATGCCGTCCTTCTCCAGCTGTTCGGAAAGGCGGCTGGCGCCGTGCTTGGTGCGCGTGAAGACCAGCACCTGGTCCAGCTTGCGGGTGCGGATCAGGTGGGAGAGGAGGGCCCGCTTGCGCTCCCGGTCCACGGGATGGACCACCTGCTGCACCAGGTCCGCCGCGGCGTTGCGCGGGGCCACGTCCACGAAGGCCGGGTCGTGGAGCAGGCCCGAGGCCAGCTGGCGGATCTCGTCGCTGAAGGTGGCCGAGAACAGGAGGTTCTGGCGGCGGGGGGGGAGCAGGGCCAGGATCTTGCGGATGTCGCGGATGAAGCCCATGTCGAGCATGCGGTCCGCCTCGTCCAGCACCAGGATCTCCAGGTGGCCAAAGTGCAGGGTCCCCTGCTGGTGGTGGTCCAGCAGGCGGCCCGGGGTGGCCACCAGGATCTCCACGCCCCTCCGGAGCGCAGCGATCTGGGGGTTGATGTTCACGCCTCCGAAGATGGTGGTGCTCCGCAGGGGGAGGTGCCGGCCGTAGGTCCGGATGGCCTCCTCGACCTGCATGGCCAGCTCCCGGGTGGGGGTCAGCACGAGGGCGCGGATGGGGTGGCGGGCGGGGGAGGCGCTGTGGCTGGCCTGGGGGGCCAGGAGCTGCAGCATGGGCCAGGTGAAGGCGGCGGTCTTGCCGGTGCCCGTCTGGGCGCCGGCCAGGAGGTCCCGCCCCGAGAGGACGATGGGAACGGCCTGGGCCTGGACGGGGGTGGGGGTTTCGTAGCCCTCCTCGCGCACGGCGCGGAGGAGCTCGGGCAGGAGGCCCAAGGAATCGAAGGACATGGTTGCTCCGGTGGGGGCCCGCCCGCGCGGGTCACTCCCGGCGCAGGCCCCGGTCCGGGCGTTGGGGGATTCGTACCGAGAACTTCACAGCTGGGGCGCAGACCGGAGCGCCTTCCAAGCACGAGCGCTCAGTATAACCCCTCCTGCCGCCCTGCGCCAGCAGGGGCCTCCCTGGCCGGCGCGCAGCGCCGGCTGCCCCAGCGTGCCGGCGACCGATGGGCGGGTCGCCGGGGAGAGCGCTAGACCTTGGTGACGTTCGAGGCCTGGGGCCCCTTGGGGCCCTGGGTGACTTCGAAGTTCACCTTCTGGTTCTCGTCCAGTTTCCGGAAGCCCTTCTCCTGGATGGCGGTGTGATGGACGAAGAGGTCCTGGCCCCCGTCGTCCGGGGTGATGAAGCCGTAGCCCTTCTCGGCGTTGAACCACTTGACGGTGCCTTGAGGCATGTTCACTTCCTTCGGGTGATGCGCCGGCCAACGGGGCCGGGGTTGAGGACAAGCACCGCGCTGGCCAGGCCAGGACGGCTGGATCGGGAACGCTGAGAACGGACCGGGGATCGTGGGTCCTATTGGAACGCTCCCCCCTCGGAGCGGTCAAGGCCCCTCCGGCTCAGCCCGCCAGGGACGCGCCCAGGGCCAGCGCGAGGGAGAGTCCCAGGAGGAGGGTCAGGCGCCGGCCGAAGGCCGAGCCCCCGTTGATCCACGCCAGGGCGGCCTTGGACACCGTGTTGGCGCTGATGGCCGCCACGATGGCCACCCCCGCGGTGGCCGCGGGCAGCCCGGTCTCCCGCACCTGGTGGCTCACGGCGAGGGTCAGGGGGTCCACGTCCGCGAACCCGGAGATCAGGGCCGTGACCATGAGGCCCCGGTCTCCGAACCAGGCCCGGGCCGCCGCGCTGGCCACCAGCACCAGGGCCAGGGCGGCGCCCCAGGCGAGGGCCCGCTTGAGGTGGAAGGGGTTTCTCATGGGTACTTCGTCCGGCCGGCCCCCGTGGGGCCGGCGGGCGATCCACCACGAGGCCCCCAGGAGGAAGGCCACCATCAGAGCCATGGCCGGGGCCAGTCGGGACGCCAGCTCCGCCCCGCCCAGGAGGGCCACCAGGGCGTAGACGCGGGCCCCCATCACCGAACAGGCCAGGAGCACGGCCACCGTGGCGGGATCCCGCATGGCGGCTTCCTGGGCCACCTGCCGGGCCATGCCGAGGGTCACCGCGGTGCTGCTCACCAGCCCCCCGACGACGCCGGTGAGCACGGCCCCCCGCTGGGCCCCGAGGGCCCGGTTGAGGGCGTAGCCGGCGAAGTCCGCCCCGGCGATGAGGGCCACCATCCATCCCAGCTTCCTCGGGCTGAGCACGTGCCAGGGGTCCAGGGTCTTGACCGGCAGGAGCGGCAGGGCCACGGCGAAGACGATGAGGAGCTGGACCGCCGCGGTGAGGTCCTCCCGGTGGAGCTTGGGGATCCAGCCCCGGAACCAGGGCTTGCTCAGGAGCAGGAGGGTCACGATCACCCCCAGGGCCACGGCCAGCAGCATGTCCTGGCGGATGAGCATGCCCAGCACCGGCGCCGAGAGGGCCGCGATCTCCGTGGTGATGCCCCGGTCCTTTCCGCCCGTGTGGTGGTAGTGCAGGCCCAGGAGGACGGCGGTGAAACCCAGCGTCGCCACGGGGAGCCAGGGTCCTCCGGCCAGCGTGGACATCCACCCCAGGAGGGCCAGCAGGGCGAAGCTGCGGGCCCCGACCCCCCCGCCGAAGAGCGCCTCCGCGTCCTGCGCCCGCCGCTTGGGGTGGGCCTCCAGCCAGTCCTGCTCCTTCTCGAAGCCCGCGTGCTCCCGCTCCAGGCCCATCATCAGCCCGATGGCCACCGCCACGGCGGCCTCCTTCAGGGTCGCGAGCTCAAGCAGCACGGTGCCTCCCCGACGGGACCAGCATAGGCCCCCGGGATCTCCCCGTCAGTCCGAGATCCTCCAGCCTCCGATTCCCGTGAGGCGTGCGAGGGCCCCGGCCCCCAGGGTCCCCGACCAGGGGCCGTGGCCTCGCCGCCGCGCCGCGCCGGGTCCCTGCACCGCGAGGCCGTGGACCCCGCAGCCCGGACCGAAGTCCGGATGCCCCCGGAGCACCTGCGCCAGCCCGGCGAGGTCCAGGGAATCCAGCCAGCCGGGAGGCAGGGGGTCCATCCGCGCCCCAGGGACCAGGGCCCCCAGCTCCCTCGCCTGGAGGAGCATCAGCTGGACCCGCGGCCCCTCCCTTCCCCGCCAGCACAGGACGGAGGGCAGCGCCCCCAGGACGAGCCCGTTGCCCCGCACCTGCGGGACCGGCGGTTCCAGGGGCCCTTCGCGGTCCTCGGCCTCCAGGACGAGGCGCATCCAGGCGGCCGCATCCGGCGGAATCCAGGGGCCCAGCGCATCTCCGTCCATGCCCCAGTGTGCCCCCCGGGGTTCCGGCTCCGTCGAAATTCGGAAACCGAAAATGGAAACTCTGAGGCTAGGCTGACGGCATGGAGCGTGACCGTCCCCTCGTCGCCACGGGCCAGCAGATCGGCGCGGGCTGGAGTCCGGCTCTCTCCGTGGTGAAGGCCCTGTCGGCCCTGGTCCTGGCCCGGAAGCTCGGCGGGGAGGCGGTGTACTGGATGGCGGACGAGGACCACGACCGCCTGGAGGTGGCCAGCGTGGTGGGGCTGGAGGCCGGCCGCCTGCGCCGCCACCGCTTCCATTTCGAGGCCCCGGAGGGCACCGCGGCCGGCTGGCTGCCCTGGACGGCCGCGCACCAGGCGGAGGCCGCGGACCTCTGGGGGGCCCTCCCCGAAGCCGTCGAAACCACCCTGCGGGGCCACGCCCTGGCCCTGGGGGCGCCGCTCTGGCGGCGGGGCTTGCGGCCCTTCAGTCCCACCGATCCCGCAGTGCGCGCGCCCATCCAGGACACCCTGGCCCGCTGGCGGGAGCTGCCCCTGGAGGCCGCCCTGCTCCGCCAGGCCCAGCGGCTCCGGAACGAGGGCGCCCCCCTGCCCCTGGACCCCTCGGCCCAGGCCGCCTGGTTCTCCCTGGACCCGGATCGGGGCCGGCGGCGCCGCCTGGAGCCGGGCCAGCCGCTTGCCCAGGGCCACTGGCTCAGCCCCGGGGCCGTGCTGCGGCCGCTGATGCAGAGCCTCCTCCTGCCCGTCACCCACGCGGTGCTGGGTCCCGCGGAGCGGGCCTACTGGCGCCTGGCGGAGCCCCTCTGGGAGGCCGTGGGCCTGGCGCCGCCCGTCATCGTCCCGCGGCCCACGGTGTACGTCCTGCCCCCGGGGGCGCGCCTGGAGGCGGAGCAGGTCCCGGCCCTCCGGGACGGCCTCTGGGAAGCCTTCGCCCCGGACCTTCCCCTCCGTCCCAGCGCGGCCCTGGGCCAGCCCCAGCCCCTCCCCGAATGGTCCCCGGCCCTGAGGATCCGCTTCACCGCGGAGGTGGCGCGCCTGCGCCAGCGCCTGCTCCGCCTGGACCGCCGCCTGGCCCGGGGCCAGGCCGAGGCTTCCCTGGGGATGGACCCCGAGCGCCTCCGCCAAGCGCTGTTCCCTCTGGGGAAGGCCCAGGAACGGGTGCTGCCGGGCTGCCTGTGGCTGCGGGACGAGGTCCTCCTGGACCGGATCGCCAGGGCCCTCGAGGGCCCCGATCCCCTGCTCCTGGTGCCGGGGACGGGACCCTGAGAGGATGCTTTTCCGGAGGCGGCACATGGCGGACGGCGGGCTGGATCTCCTGGTCATCGGCGCCCACCCCGACGACGCCGAGGTGCACGCGGGGGGCCTGCTGGCCCTGGCGGCGAAGCGCGGCCTGGCCGCCTGCATCCTGGACCTCACGAGCGGCGACCTGGGCACCCGGGGCACGCCGGAGACCCGCCGGAAGGAGGCCATGCGCGCGGCGGAGCTCCTGGGCGTGGAACGCATCATCCTGGACTTCCCCGACGCCCGCTTCGACGATTCCGAGCGTTACCGCCTGGCCATCATGGACGTGCTGCGCAGCACCCGGCCCCAGGTCATCGTGCTGCCCCACCCGGAGGACCACCACCCGGACCACCGCCGCACCTTCCACCTGGGCCGGGAGGCCGCCTACTACGCCGGGCTGCGCAACTACCCCTGCGAGGGCCAGCCCTGGCGGCCAAGGGCCGTGGCCTGGGTGGGGGGCGTGAACCCCCCCACGCCGCCCGACCTGGTGGTGGACGTCTCCGAGGTGTGGGAGCAGCGCATGGCCGCCTTCGACGCCTTCGGCAGCCAGTTTTCCCACGACCCCTCCGCGCCGCCCACCCGCATCGCGGACCCCAGCTTCCGAGGAGGCATCGTGGGCCGCGCCATGCACTGGGGCAGCCTCATCCTGGCGAGCCACGCCGAGGGCCTCTGGTGCGAGAAGCCCGTGACGCCCGCGCTGCTGGAGCTGGTGGGGCGGCTCGCCTAACCCCGGACCTGCCGGAACGAAACCCCTTCCATTGCGCATCTACGAAGCCAGAGAGGGGTCCCGGGTGAGTTGGAAGGCGCTGTTCCCTTGGCTTCTGGCGTGTTCCTGCCTCGCCCAGGAGGGGGCCCGGGGCCTGGAACTCTATGGCCTTGGCCGGTGGACAGGACAGGGTTGGGGCGTCGTCGTCGCCATCTCAGGGCCCGAGGTCCTCGGGCTCCGGGATCCCCGCTGGCTGCGCCTGGCCGCGGCCGGCGTCTCCTGGCGGCCCAGCACCCCAGCGCGCATTCGGGAGGAACTGTCCCGGGAAGGTGTGGAGGCTCCCCTGGCGCGGTGGCTCCTCAAGGATCCCGCAGGCCATCTGCAGACGCACGGAGACGGAAGCCTGGACACCGAAGGCATCGAAGGCGCCATTCGCAGGGTGCAAGGGAAGTTGCCCTGGGATCACTTGGATGCGGTGCTGCGGGGGCATCCGGGACACGGGGAAGCCCAGCTGGCCCGCCTTGAGTGGGCCCTGGCCATGGCCTTCGTTCCGGCGGACCCTGGCACGCCGAGCCCACCCGCCTTCCCCTCCAGGGCCGGGCTTGCTTACGTGAGGGAATGTTTCGGGGACTTCCTCAAGGTCCCGGGATGGCCCGCCCAGGTGAACCTGTCCCGGGGAGCCCTGAAGGATTTGGGGACGGCGGTGGACACAGGAAGGGACTCCCTCGTCGCCCGTCACCTTCTGGAGGCCCTGGCACAGGACCCCGGGGACCCCCTCGTACAGGACAACCTGGCTTGGTTGCTCAACCGGACCGGACCTTCCGACCTCGACGCCCTGGCGAAGGACTGGCTGGAGGTGGAGCCTCTTCCCGGCCAGGCCTGGCCCCCCCTGCCCCTTCTCCGGGCTCACCTCGACCGACTCCTCGGCCTGCGCCGGCACGGAGACGTGATCGCCCTCGCCCGGAGCTGGTCCCGCCCTCCGGGGCGCCTCTTTCTCACCGACGAAGCGTGGGAAGCCCACGTGCACCGCGAGGCCCTGCTCGTGGCCTACCTGTGCATCGCTGAGACCCCGGGGGACCCCCCGCCCTCGCGGATCCGGGAGGGGCTGGATCGCATCCGGGAAGTTGCCGGGAAGCATGCCCGCCAGCTTGGCCGATTCTTTCTGAGCAGGATCCGTCTTCCCGAAGATCCTGGGTTCCGGGCCCAGATCCCCGACCTGCTCCGGAGACCCGACCTGCCGCCGCCTCCGCGGCCGGCCCCGATCCCGACCTGGCGGATTTCGGCCGCATCACGGGAGTCCCTCGAGACCGTCCGGGCCCACTTGGATGAAGACCCCGACCTGATTCTCTGGCTTCCCCTGGAGCGGGGCCTGAACCTCGCACCAGGACAACCATCCTCCGTTTCCCTTTGGCTTGGACCTGATCCGGTCCCGGGACCCGAAAATCCCGGCCCAGCCTGGCTGGCGGACTCCATGGCCCGGGGCCGCCCAGGCCGCCTCCGCGAGGCCATGGCCCACGCGGCCGCGGCACCGGAGCGGGAGGGGCGCCGGCGCTTCCGGATTCCCCTCCTGCTCGAACGAATGCCCGCGAGGCACCTGGAAAACGTGTTGGCGGAGGACCTCCGCCGGGTCCGGGGGGCCGCCGACCTCGGGGACATCGGGGCCGACCCCAACCTCTGGTGGGCCGAGGCCCAGCGAGCCCTCCCGGAGATCGAGGAGGGTCTGCGGCACTGGCCCCTGGACGCCGATCGCTGGGAGGCCATGGCCTTCTGGTCCGGCTTCGTTCCCAGGCATCCCGGCCCCGCAGCCCTCGCCTCGGAGCTTCCCCCCTGGCAGCCCCGCCTTCCCTTCCGCCTCGCCCTGCCCGCAGGGACCCACGGCCGGGTGGCCCGGCAACTTGCCCGCCAGAAGGCCTGGGGGCAGCTGCTGGCCTGGGCCGAGGCGCCCATGGAGGATCTCGGAAAGCTGCGCCCCGAGGATTTCCGGACCTGGCCATGGCTCGAGGCCACGGCCGGCGCCCTCCGCGGCGCCCTCGACCGGGCCTACGAGGCCTTGGGACGGCAGGGAGACCGCCGCGCCCTTCAGGAACGATTCCTGGCTCTGCCCTTTCCCCGGGAGACCCGGGTGCGCTGAGGATTCCGGGCCGCCTGGTCACGCTTCTGAGCGGAGGGTGGAACGGCCGAGGAGGGACGCAACCGTGTTCATTATTGACAATGGTATTGTCAATAGGACAACATTATTGTCATGTCAGAACCCCTCCTTTCCCTCCTCGACGAAGTCAGGCGCTGCTGGCACGTGCTCCTCGCCGCGGGCGAGCGTCTGCATGCGGAAGAGCCCGTGACCATGGGCATGCGCGCGGTGCTGGAGCAGCTCTCCCGCTTCGGCCCCGCCACGGTGCCCTCCGTCGCCCGCGCACGGGGCGTGAGCCGCCAGCATGTCCAGACCTTGGTGAACCCTTTGGCGGCGCTGGGGCTGGTTCGCTTCGAGGACAATCCCGCCAGCCGCCGCTCACCCTTGGTCGCACTCACCCGCGAGGGGCGCCTGATGTTTCGCCGGATGAAGCGCGCGGAGGCGGGGCTCCTCATGCCGGTCGCGAAGGCCTGCCCCGCATCCGAGTGGCGCCAGGCAGCCGCCACCCTCAGGAAGCTGCGCCTGTCCCTGGAGGCCCGCCCATGAACCTCCTCCGGAAATGCCTGGTGGATCAGTTCGGAAATCCCAGCGGGCCTCTGGGATGGCTCGCCGGGCAGATCATGCGATGGCGGCCCTCGAACCTGGAGCGGAGCCGCCTCGGCGCTTCCGCCCTGGGCGTCCTTCCGGGAGAAAGGGTGCTGGAAATCGGCTTTGGCCCGGGGCTCGCGATCCGCGAAATCCTGCGATTGGAGGAGAAGTGCCGGGTGGTCGGGATTGATCGCTCCCCCCTCATGCTGGCCCAGGCCAAGCGCTTGAACTGGAACGCCGTCTCCGCGGGCCAGGTGGAACTGCTGCGGGCCGAGGCGGAGGCCTTGCCGGACTTCTCCCACCCTTTCGACAAGGTCCTGGCCATCAACGTGTTCATGTTCTGGAAGGATCCTGGGACGGTGTTGCGCGGCATCCGCCGGGTAATGTCACCGGGCGGAAGCCTGGTTCTCGTCGTGCAGCCGCGTTCCGCGAGGGCAGGAGAGACCGAGACACGGGAGGCCGGGGTCCGGATGCAGCGGGCCCTCTCCGAGGCAGGCTACTCGGCCATCGAGTTCGGCTACCTGGACCTGACTCCCGTGCGAGCGGCCTGCGTGCGGGGCCGGGCGGAGTCCTGAGAGGGACCAGGGAGCCCCCACTAGGGCTTGACCAGCACCTTCTCCGGGGCCGACAGGGTGAAGGCCAGGCGGGCGTCGGCCTTGATGCGGATCACGGTGTCCGCCGTGGCCGCCGCCGCCGCGGTGCCCACCGCCGCGCCCACGGCTGCTCCGCCCAGGGCATGGTCCCCCTGGTTCTTCCGGTCGCTGAGGATGCCCACCAGGGCGCCCAGGGCCGCTCCGCCGCCGATGAACTTGGCGTTGCGCTCCCCCGTGGCGCCGCCGCTCACGGAGAAGGTGTCGGTCTCGATGCCCTCGCCGCCCACCTCGGTGAGCTTCACGGCCAGCACCCCCTTGCCCGAGGCCAGGCGGCTCGCGGGGACGCTCTGAGTGACGACGCCGCGGACGGGGCTCCCCGCAGGCCAGACCGTCCTCCCGCCCGCCACCACGGGCTCCGCGAGGACGCCCTCGAAGGGGTCCCCGGCGTGGGCCTGCCCCGTGTTCAGTTCCCGGGCGAGGCTCACCTCGAGGCGCGTGCCCGCGGGAACCTCCACCAGAAGGGGCTTGGGCGCCTCCGGCGGGGCCGGGGCCTTGGCGATGGCCTCGGCTTCCTTTTTCTTCGCCTCGGCCCGGCGCTTGGCGTCCGAGAGCTGCCGCTCCAGGGCCTTCACCTGGCCCTTCCCGAGGTGTTCGTGGACCTCCGCGTCCGAGCCCGCGGGCTTGACGCCCTTGGCCTGGTCCAGGCGCTGCTGCAGCTCGGCCACCTTGGCCTCCGCCAGCCGGGCGGACTCCTCGGCGGCCACCTGGGCCTCGGACTTGCGCTGGCAGGCGGAGCCCGCCAGCAGGGCGGCGATCAGAAAGGGGAATGCCAGGCGGTTCATGGGGGGCCCTCCGGACGGAATCCCAGGGTATACCCCCCGGAGGCTTTCCGGCCCGGGCCCTCCTCCGAAGGCGCGCCCCGGCCCCCCGACCGGGCCGAAGGACTGGCCCGCCGGAGGCCGCCCCACCCGGCATCCGTGATTTGATGTCGGGGAGATGAACCGTTTCGAATCCGATTGGCTCGGGCAGCTGCGCCGCCGCGGCGACGGGGTGCGGGACTGCCGGGTGCTGGTGGCCTGCAGCGGCGGGGGGGACAGCGTGGCCCTGCTGGCCTTCCTTCACGGCGTCCGGCGCAGCCTGGGCCTGGACCTGGCGGTGGCCCACGCGGACCACGGCCTGCGCCCGGAGGCCGGACAGGACGCCGCCCTGGTGGAGTCCCTTTGCCGCAGCTTCGACCTGGACCTGGTGGAGGCCCGCCTCGAGGTGCGCGGGCGGGCCGCGGCGGAGGGCCAGGGCCTGGAAACCGCCGCGCGGGACCTGCGCTGGGCCTGGCTGAGGGCGGAGGCGGAGTCCCTGGGCGCCGCCTGGATCGCCACGGGGCACAGCCTGGACGACCACACGGAGACCGTGCTGCTGCGCCTGGCCCGGGGCGGCGGCCTGGGGGCCCTGACGCCCCTGCCCGCGGTGCAGGCGCCCCGCTGGTCGCCCCTCATCGAGGCGCGGCGGGAGGACCTCCGGACCTACCTGCAGGACCGGCGCATCCCCTGGCGGGAGGACGCCACCAACACCCTGGACATCACGGCGCGGAACCGCGTCCGCAAACTGCTCCCCGCCCAGCGGGCGGAGGCCCCGGCCCTGGACGCGCACCTCTGGGAGACCCACCGGCAGGCCCGGGAGCTGGAGCAGTGGCGGGACGAACAGGTGCGGGCCTGGAATCCGGGGCGCTGGTTCCTCGAAGCCGGGGCCCTGGGACTCCGGGGTGCCTGGAGCGAACTGGAACTGCGCTGGGTGCTGGAGGCCGCCCTGCCCCGGCTGGGGATCGCTCCCTCGGCCAGCCTGCTGCGGGACCTGGCGGCCTGGGCCGCGGGCCGGATGGGCCGCCGCCATCCCCGCCGCGCGGCCTGGGGCGCCTGGGCCCTGGTGCCCTCCCAGGGAACCTGGCGGCTGGTGCCCTGCCCGGGCCCCGCGGCCGCCCCGGGTCTTCAGCCCATGAAGGGGTAGCGGTACTCCGTGGGGGGCACGAAGGTCTCCTTGATGGCCCGGGGGCTGATCCACCGCATGAGGTTCAGCAGGGAGCCGGCCTTGTCGTTGGTGCCGCTCATGCGGGCGCCGCCGAAGGGCTGCTGGCCCACCACGGCCCCCGTGGGCTTGTCGTTGATGTAGAAGTTGCCCGCGGCGTTGCGCAGGCGGGCGAAGCAGGTCTGCAGGGCCAGGCGGTCCTGGCAGAACACCGCGCCGGTGAGGGCGTAGGGGCTGGTGGCGTCCACCAGGTCCAGGGTCTCCTCCCACCGCGCCTCGTCGTAGACGAACAGGGTGAGCACGGGCCCGAAGAGTTCCACGCTCAGGGTGCGGAAGGCGGGATCCTTGGCCAGGATCAGCGTGGGCCGCACGAAGTACCCCTGGGAGTCGTCGCACGCGCCGCCCGCCAGGACCTCGGCGGCGGGGCTGGCCTGGGCCTCCTCGATGGCCTCCTTCTGGTCCTTGAAGGAGCCGGCGTCGATGACGGCGCCCATGAAGTTGGAGAAGTCCTGGACGTCGCCCATCTTGATGGACTCCACCTGGGCCACCAGGGCGTCCTTGATCTTGGCCCAGAGGTTGTCGGGCACGTAGACGCGGCTGGCGGCGCTGCACTTCTGGCCCTGGTACTCGAAGGCGCCCCGCACGATGGCGGTGACCAGGGCGGCGGGGTCCGCGCTGGGGTGGGCGAAGATGAAGTCCTTCCCGCCAGTCTCCCCCACGAGGCGGGGGTAGGCCTTGTAGCCCTCCAGGTTCTGGCCCACGGTGCGCCACATGCCGTTGAAGACGCCGGTGGAACCCGTGAAGTGGATGCCGGCCAGGTCCCGGGAGGCCAGCACGGGGTTCCCGATGGCGGCGCCGCTGCCCGGCAGGAAGTTGATGACGCCCGGGGGCAGGCCTGCGGCCTCCCAGAGCTTCATCAGGTAGTAGCCGCTGAGCAGGGCGGTGCTGGCGGGCTTCCAGACCACGGTATTGCCCACCAGGGCCGGGCTGGTGGGGAGGTTGCCCGCGATGGAGGTGAAGTTGAAGGGCGTCACCGCGAAGACGAAGCCCTCCAGCGGACGGTGCTCCAGGCGGTTCCACATCCCGGGGGCGCTCTGGGGCTGCTCGGCGAGGATCTGGCGGTAGAAGGCCGCGTTGAAGCGGTAGAAGTCCACCAGCTCGCAGGCGGAATCGATCTCCGCCTGGTGGCAGGTCTTGCTCTGGCCCAGCATGGTGGCGGCGTTGAGGGTGTCCCGCCAGGGCCCCGCCAGGAGCTCCGCGGCGCGGAGGAAGATGGCCACCCGCTCCTCCCAGGGCAGGGCGGCCCAGGCGGCCTTGGCCTCCCCGGCGGCGGCGACGGCCCGCCGGGCCTCGGCCTCGCCGCCCAGGTGCACGTCGGCCAGGACGTGGCCGTGGGCGTGGGGCATGACAGCCCGGGCCAGCTTGCCGGTGCGGACTTCCTTCCCGCCGATGATGAGCGGGATCTCCAGGCGCTGGCCCGCCATCTCCTTCAGCTTCGCCTGGAGCGAGGCCCGCTCGGGGCTCCCCGGGGCGAAGCCCTTGACGGGCTCGTTCACCGGCGTGGGGACGTTGAAGATTCCCAGGGACATGGATGCCTCCCGATTTCCGGATCAAGGGCGCGAGGCGCGAGCGGCGCCGTCAGCGAAGGATTTGTGGAGAAACAGAAAAAGGAATGTTCACCGCCAGGACGCCAAGGCCGCCAGGAAAGGCGAGGGGGTGGGAGCCCCGGGACGAGGCCCCCCGCGCCCTCCTAGATGTCCAGGGTGATGCCCTGGGCCAGCTCGATGCCGCCGCTGAAGTTCAGGGCGTTGGTCTGGCGGCGCATGTAGGCCTTCCAGGCGTCCGAGCCGCTCTCGCGCCCGCCGCCGGTCTCCTTCTCGCCCCCGAAGGCCCCGCCGATCTCGGCGCCGCTGGTGCCCGTGTTCACGTTGGCGATGCCGCAGTCGCTGCCCTCCACGGACAGGAAGAGCTCGCTCTCCGCCTGGTCGTTGGTGATGATGGCGCTGCTGAGGCCCTGGGGCACGCCGTTCTGGATGGCGATGGCCTCCTCCAGGGTGCGGTAGCGGATGAGGTAGAGCACCGGGGCGAAGGTCTCCTCGGCCACGATGGGCATCTCGCTGTTGGCCTCCATGAGGCAGGGGGTCACGTAGCAGCCCCCGGGCAGGTCCACCTTCTCGCCGCCGCAGACCACCTTGCCTCCCTGCTCCTTGGCGGTCTCGATGGCCGCCAGCATGGTCTTCACGGCCTCCTGGTCCACCAGGGGGCCCATGAGGTTGGCGGGGTCCAGGGGGTCGCCCAGGGTGGTCTTGGCGTAGAGCGCCGTCAGCTGGGCCACGAAGGCCTCGTACACGGAGGTGTGGACGATCACCCGGCGGGTGGAGGTGCAGCGCTGCCCCGAGGTGCCGATGGCGCCGAAGTAGATGGCCCGCAGCGCGATGTCCAGGTCCCCCTTGTCGCTCACGATGACGGCGTTGTTGCCGCCCAGCTCCAGGATCAGGCGCCCGAAGCGCTCCTGGACGAGCTTGCCGACGTGGCGGCCGCCGGGCACGGAGCCCGTGTAGGAGACCAGGGCCACCCGGGGGTCGGTGTTGATGAGGTCGCCGATGTCGCTGCCCCGGCCGATGCTGAGGCTGCAGATGGCGGGGTCGAAGCCGTGGCGCGCCAGCACCCGCTGGGCGATGCGGGTCACCGCCAGGGCCGTGAGGGGCGTCTTGCTGGAGGGCTTCCAGAGCAGGGTGTCGCCGCAGACCAGGGCCAGGGCGGCGTTCCAGCTCCAGACGGCCACGGGGAAGTTGAAGGCCGTGATGACGCCCACCACGCCCAGGGGGTGCCACTGCTCCTGCAGGCGGTGGCGGCGGCGCTCGCTGGGCATGGTGAGCCCGTAGAGCTGGCGGCTGAGGCCCACCGCGAAGTCGCAGATGTCGATCATCTCCTGGACCTCGCCCAGGCCCTCCCGCAGGCACTTGCCCATCTCCAGGCTCACCAGGCGGCCCAGGGCCTCCTTGTGCTCCCGCAGTTCGTTGCCGAGGTCCTTCACCACCTCGCCGCGCTTGGGGGCGGGCACCAGGCGCCAGGACTTCCAGGCCTCGTGGCAGCGCCCCAGGATGGCGTCGAACTCGTCCTTGGTGACGTTCACCACCGTGGCCAGTTCCTCGCCGTCCACGGGGGAGATCACCGGCTGCACCTTGCCGCTGCCCATCCACTCGCCGGCGAAGCCGCCCAGGTTCCGGGCCTCGATGCCCAGGGGGCGCAGCACATCCTCGTGTTTCCGATCCGTCATCGTGGCCATGGCATCGTCCTCCAGAACCCTTTATAGTCGGGGAAGAAGGATTAACGAAATTCATTGTTTTCATGATTCTCATGAAAGGAATTCATAGATGTCCGAGCCCACCCTCGACCTCCAGCAGCTGCGGGCCTTCTACGCCGTGCTCCAGGCCGGCGGCTTCTCCGCCGCGGCCCACCGCCTGGGCCGCACCCAGAGCGCCGTGAGCCACGCCGTGCGCAAGCTGGAGGACAGCGCGGGGCTGCGCCTCCTGGACCGCCGGGGCCGGGACCTTCGGCCCACGGAGGCCGGGGAGCGGCTCCACCGGGCCTGCGAGGCGGTCTTCTCCACCCTGGACTCGGCCCAGGAGGAGCTGCAGCGGGGCCGGGCCCGGGCCCAGGGGCGCATCCGCCTGGGGGCCACGGTGGAGTTCGGCTGCAGCGTGCTCATGCAGCACATCCGCCCCTTCCTGGAGGCCCACCCGGGCATCGAGATGGACTTCCACCTGAGCCACGACCTGCTCACGCCCCTGCTGCGGGAGGACATCGACCTGGCCATCGACTGCGTGGAGCACCCCGTGCCGGGCCTGGACCGCACGCCCCTGTTCCGGGAGGCCTACATGGTGGCCTGCGCCCCGGGCTACCTGGCGGAGCGGGGCCTCCAGGAACCCGCGGACCTGGCCCGCTGCACCGTGCTGTCCATCGACAAGGCCTGCACCTGGTGGGAGCGCTTCCTGGTGGCGGTGCCCCGGAAGCGGCGGCCCGCCTTCGGCCGCGTGGTGGCCATCGACCACATCCGGGGCCTGATCAACGCCGCCGTGAACGGCCTGGGCGTGCTCCTGGCCCCCAGCTACAGCCTGCAGGGCGAGCTGGCCCGGGGCGCCCTGGTGCCCCTCTTCCCCAGGATCCGCCCCCTGGAGGACCGCTTCGCCCTCTACCAGAAGGCCGGCAAGGCCCGCCTGGCCAAGCACCGCCTCCTGAAGGCCTACCTGGTGGACCTGAACCCCGAGGAGTTCGGCGCCTAGTCGTCCGGCTCACGGCGGGGCCGATGACCTTCCATCGGGGGGTGGTCGAAACAACCCATCCCTTTCGCCTTCTATTCTCTTGAGCCACCCACTTCATCCACCCCGCCCCGGCTTCGCCCGCCTCATTCCCCCCGCGCGCCGCCGCCCGGGGCGGGGGCCAGGGCCAGTTCCAGGTTGGAGCTGCGGCCGCGGTGCTTGTAGCCCATGCCGAAGTCCAGGGCCCGGACCTTCCGGCCCTGGAAGCGGTCGGCGAGGTCCTTCTGGGTGAATTCCCGGAACAGGGGGATGGGCTCGTCGTAGCGGCCGTAGAAGCGCACGGGCCAGCGGGCCTCGTCGAAGCTGCGCTGGGGGATGCCCGAGTCGTCCTGGAGGATGGAGGACGAGGTCTGCAGCAGGAAGGCGCGGAAGGTGGTGAAGCTGGGGCGGTGGAGGAGGTAGCTGGCGCTCTTGAGAAAAGTGTGGGGGCGGCCCAGGGAGGCGGCGAAGGCCAGGATGCGCCGGTCCCGGTGCAGGGCGCCGTTGCTGAGGTCGGCCCGGAGGTACCACAGCTCCCGCTCCGGGCCTCCCCCCGCGGCGCGGAAGCGGATCCGCAGCGCCGTGGGCTTGCCCTGGGCGGGCCGCGGCCGCCCCTCGGGGTCCAGCTCCAGCAGGGCCAGGTCCCGGATCTCGCCCTCCAGGCGCGGCAGGAAGGCCAGCAGCAGGGGGAGGACGCCCCGCAGCTCGGGGTGCTTGAGGTCCCGCTCCATGTCCTTGGTGATGAAGAAGCTGCTCAGGAGGGCGGTGCGCAGGGTGGTCCGGAGGTGGGCCAGGTCCCGGCGGATGGCCAGGCGCCCCAGCTCGGGCAGGCTGCCCACGGGCTCCAGGCCCACCAGCACGAAGCGCTGGGCCCAGGGGTGCAGCACCTGGACGTGGAGGTGGTCGGGCCCCCCGAAGGGGTAGAAGACCGTGGCGCTGCCCCGCAGGTCCCCCAGCTCCCGGGCGGACCAGGCCCGCATGGGGGCGAGGCGCTCCTTCTCCAGCGCCGCCCAGGCCCGGTCCATGGCCACGGCGTGGGCGGCCCAGCCCGGGTCGTGCACGAAGCCCTCCATGCCCGGGAAGGAGGGCGTGGGCAGGCCCGCCAGGAAGCGGGCGGTGGCGTTCAGGCGGGCGGCGTCGGCGGCCGGGGCGGCCGGGGCGGCGAGGGCGAGGACGCCGGCCGCCGCGAGCGCCGGGATCCGGGGGATCCTCACGGGACCTTCATCACCACCACGCCGTTCCACTCGCAGACGAAGGCCACCCACTTCTGGTCCGGGGAGAGGACCAGGGAGTGGCAGTCCTCCGCCTCGGTCTTCCAGAGGACCCTGGGCTGCCCCCCGGGCACGTGGACCCGCAGGGAGACGCCCTTGGTGGCCTCCTCCAGGGTGATGATGGTTCCGCTCTTGGTCTTCACCTGGCGGCCGTCCTCGGGGTTCCGGGCGGCCCAGTTCAGGGCGGTGGCCTCGCTGATGGCGCCCTTGTCGGGGAGCCGGGTGGGCACCGCCAGGGGCAGGCCCCCGCGCCAGGCCATCGTCTTGAGGGGCAGCTTGTCCAGCTCGGCCACCCACCACTCGCCGTTGGCCCGCACCGCCACGGCCTTGCCCTCGGGGCTCCACACCGGGCGCACTTCCACGGCGTTGGAGCGGAAGATCAGGGCCGTGTCGCACTGGAGGTTCGCCATGGTCTGCTCGAAGCTCAGGCCCGTGACCTGCGCGAAGGCGGCCACCGACAGGCCCAGCATGCAGAGAAATCGTTTCATTCGTCGCTCCAGGTTCCTAGGATACCGCGTCCCGGGCGGGCCCCGGCCTCAGGGGACCAGGGCGCGGGCCCGCGCCGCGATGTGCTCGGCGGAGAAGCCGAATTTCTCGAACAGCGTCTCCGCGGGGGCGGAGGCGCCGAAGCGGTCCAGGCCCACGACCGCGCCGTGGTCGCCGGTGACGCGCTCCCAGCCCAGGGAGACGCCGGCCTCCACGGCGAGGCGGGCTTTCACGGCCGGGGGCAGCACCGCGTCCCGGTAGACCTGGGGCTGGGAGAGGAAGAGCTCCAGGCTGGGCATGGAGACCACCCGGGCGGGCAGGCCCTCGGCGTCCAGGCGCGCCTTGGCGGCCAGGGCCAGGTGGCCCTCGGACCCCGAGGCCACGAGGACGAGCTTCGGATCGGGGGCATCGGCCAGCACGTAGCCGCCCCGGGCGAGACCCGCGGCGGGGCCCAGGGCGGCTCGGTCCAGCACGGGCAGCTTCTGGCGGGTGAGGGCCAGCACCGTGGGGCCGTCCCGGCGCTCCAGGGCCAGGCGCCAGGCCTCCACGGTCTCGGTGGCGTCCGCGGGCCGCAGGACCCGCAGGTTGGGGATCAGGCGCAGGCTCATCACCTGCTCAACGGGCTGGTGGGTGGGGCCGTCCTCGCCCACGCCGATGCTGTCGTGGGTGAACACGTACACCACGGGCAGGCCCATGAGGGCCGCCAGGCGGATGCTGGGGCGCATGTAGTCGCTGAAGATCAGGAAGGTGGCGCCGAAGGGCCGCAGGCCGCCGTGGAGGGCCATGCCGTTGAGGCACGCCCCCATGGCGTGCTCCCGGATGCCCCAGTGGAAGTTGCGGCCCGCCTCGTGTCTGGAGAAATCTCCCCCGCCCTTCAGCAGGGTGTTGTTGGAGGGCGCCAGGTCGGCGCTGCCGCCCAGGAGGTTGGGCAGGAGCGGGGCCACGGCGTTGAGGGCCTTGCCGCTGGCCTCGCGGGTGGCCAGCTTGCCGTCGGCGGGGGTGAAGGCCGGCAGGGCCTCCTCCCAGCCCGGGGCGCTGCGCCCCTCCATGAAGGACTCCAGCTCGGCGGCGGGCTCGGGGAAGGCCTGGCGGTAGGCCTGGAAGGTCTTCTGCCAGTCCCGCTCGCGCTCCGCCCCCCGGGCGCGGCACCCGCGCCACGCCTCCAGGGCCGCGGGGGGCACGAAGAAGCGCTGCTCCGGGTCCCAGCCCAGGATCTCCTTGGTGGCCCGGATCTCCGCCTCGCCCAGGGGCGCGCCGTGGGCCTCGTGGCTGCCCTGCTTGTGGGGCGCGGGGTAGCCGATGACGGTCCGGCAGACGATGAGGGTGGGCTTGCCGCAGGGGGCGCAGGCCTCCCGGAAGGCGCGCTCCAACCCGGCCAGGTCCTCGCCGTCGGCGTGAAGCACGCGCCAGCCCAGGGCCTCGAAGCGTCGGGGCACCTCCTCGGAGAAGGCCAGGTCCGTGGCGCCCTCGATGGTGATCCGGTTGTCATCGTAGAGCGCCACCAGCTTCTCCAGGCCCAGGTGCCCCGCCAGGGAGGCCGCCTCCTGGGCCACCCCCTCCATGAGGTCGCCGTCCCCGGCGAATGCGAAGGTGCGGTGGTCCACGACGGCGTGGCCGGGGCGGTTGAAGCGGGCGGCCAGCCAGCGCTCCGCGATGGCCATGCCCACGGCGTTGCCCAGGCCCTGGCCCAGGGGGCCCGTGGTGGTCTCCACGCCGGCGGTGTGGCCGAACTCGGGGTGGCCCGGGGTGCGCGAGCCCCACTGGCGGAAGTTGCGGATGTCCTCCAGGGAAAGCTCGTAGCCCGAGAGGTGCAGCAGGCTGTAGAGCAGGGTGGAGGCGTGGCCGCAGGAGAGCACGAAGCGGTCCCGGTCCCACCAGACGGGGTTGGCGGGGTTGTGCTTGAGGAAGCGCGTCCAGAGCACGAAGGCCGCGGGGGCCTGGGCCATGGGGGTGCCCGGGTGGCCGGAGTTGGCCTGCTGCACGGCGTCCATGGCCAGGCAGCGGACGGTGTCGATGCACAGCTTGTCCAGGGGGTCGGCGGCGGGGCTCATGGGGGTCCTCAGAAGCGGATGCCGGCGAAGGCGCCGAACTCGCGGTTGGGGTTGGGTCCGTCCTCGGCCGCGGCCCCCGCCTGGACGCCGAAGACCGGCCGCAGCTTCCGCCCCGTGGGGGGCGCGTAGGCCAGGTTCAGCAGCCCCCAGAGGCGGGTGGCGCCCTTGTTGTAGCCGCTCAGGAGGGTGCCGCTCTGGGCCGTGGCGGTGGCCCCCTCGGAGTTCTTGTTGGTGGAGAGCCGGGCCTCCACCCGCCCGCCGAAGCTGAAGTCGCCCCGGGAGGCGAGGCCCAGGCCCACGGCCACGTAGGGCCCGGGCTTGAAGGCCGCGGAGACCATGCCCCCGGCGGGGGTCCCGGTCTGGTAGCGGGCCTCCCCGGAGGAGGCCCAGGAGCCCCCGAAGCTGAGCTGGAGGCGGGGGAAGTCGGGGCCCGCCGGGAAGTCCAGCAGGAGGGTGGCCTCTCCGTGGCGGTAGCTGGTGGCCGGCAGGCCGGCGTAGCCGGGTCCCTGCTGGGTGGCGAAGCCCAGGCGGAACTCGCGGGTCTGGGCGCCGAGCAGGGTGGACGCCGCCAGCAGCGCGGCCAGCGGGAGTCGAGGGGTCAGGGTCATGGGAGGTCCCGGGGAGAAGGAAGGGAAGGAAGGGAAGGAAGAAGGGATTGAATCAACGCAAAGGCGCAAAGGCGCGAAGAAAGGAAAAAATGGTGCCCCCTGATGGAGGGGCGGCACCCATGCAGCCGCGCGGGACCCTCCCACCCGTCCACTGGCCACCCCACCGGCGGAAGCGGCCGGGCCCCCCGCGCCCGGTGAGGGGAGTCCTGGATGGAATGTGCCCTGGGTTCAGCATCGCTCGGGGCCCTGCGGTTCTCGTTGTCCTGCGTTGGTTTCCTGTTTCTTTCCTTCGCGCCTTTGCGTCTTTGCGTTGATTGATCTCTTCCTGCCGATCGTGCCCCCGTGGCGGTTCTTTCCCTCTTCACAGCCCCGCGCTGGCCTTCACGAAGGCCGTGAAGAGCGGGTGCGGGGCCAGGGGCTTGGACTTGAACTCGGGGTGGAACTGGCAGCCCAGGAAGAAGGGGTGGTCCGGGATCTCCACGATCTCCACGAAGGTGCCGTCGGGGCTGAGGCCCGTGAAGGCCAGGCCCGCCTCCTCCAGCCGGGGCCGGTACTCGGCCTGGTTGAACTCGTAGCGGTGGCGGTGGCGCTCGCTGATCTCGGTGCTGCCGTAGGCGCGGTGCGCGAAGCTGTCCTCCTCCAGGAGGCAGGGGTAGGCCCCCAGGCGCATGGTGCCGCCCAGCTCCTCCACGTCCACCAGCTCCCGGAGCTTGAAGATCACGCGGTGCCGGGGGTTGTCGTCGAACTCCGTGCTGTCCGCGCCCTCCAGAAGGGCCACGTTGCGGGCGAACTCCACGCTGGCCATCTGCATGCCGAGGCAGATGCCGAAGAAGGGGACCTTCTTCTCCCGGGCGTGGCGGATGGACTCGATCATGCCCCGGGTGCCCCGCACGCCGAAGCCGCCGGGCACCAGGATCCCCTGGCAGTCCGCCAGCTGGGCCGCGGTGCCCTCCCCGTGCTCCAGCTCCTCCGCCTCCACCCACTTGAGGTCCACCGAGACGCCCAGGCCGTAGCCCGCGTGGTGCAGGGCCTCCGTGAGGCTCTTGTAGCTCTCCTTGAACTCCACGTACTTGCCCACGATGGCGATGCGCACGCTGCCCTTGGGGTTGCGGATGCGGTCCAGGAGGGCGTGCCACTTGGAGAGGTCGGGGCCGTCGTCCACCAGGTTCAGCAGGCGCGCCACCTTGGCGTCCAGGCCCTCGGCGTGGAGCTTGAGGGGCACCTCGTAGATGGAGCGGGCGTCCTCCCCTGCGAAGACCGCGTCCGGGGTCACGGAGCAGAAGAGGGCGATCTTGTCCTTGAGGTCCCGGGGGATCTCCCGTTCCGCCCGGCAGAGCAGCACGTCGGGATGCAGGCCCAGGGCCCGCAGCTCCTTGACGCTGTGCTGGGTGGGCTTGGACTTCAACTCGCCGGCGGCCTTGATGAAGGGCACGTAGGTGAGGTGCATGTTGACGGCGTTGCCCGCGCCCACCTCGAGCTTGAACTGCCGGATGGCCTCCAGGAAGGGCTGGCTCTCGATGTCGCCCACGGTGCCGCCGATTTCCACGATCACCACGTCCATGTCCTTGGCGACCTTCTTGATCGTGGACTTGATCTCGTCGGTGATGTGGGGGATCACCTGGACGGTCTTGCCCAGGTAGTCGCCCCGCCGCTCCTTCTGGATCACGGTGTTGTAGACCTTGCCGGTGGTGATGGTGTGGTTCTGGGTGGTGGGCACGCTGGTGAAGCGCTCGTAGTGGCCCAGGTCCAGGTCCGTCTCCGCGCCGTCGTCGGTGACGAAGACCTCCCCGTGCTGGAAGGGCGACATGGTGCCCGGGTCCACGTTGAGGTAGGGGTCCATCTTCATCAGGGTGACCTTGAGGCCCCGGGCCTCCAGCAGCGCCCCCAGGGAGGCCGCCGCGATGCCCTTGCCCAGGCTGGAGAGCACCCCCCCCGTCACGAAGACGAACTTCGTCGAGCCCAGGTCCATCGTGGTCGCGCGCGTCATGGGAGCACCCGGATAATAAATTCACCGCCAAGACGCCAAGGGCGCCAAGAAAAGAAAAAAAACAAACTTGATCGGGTCAAAGCCTCGGCTCCATCCCTCGTTCGAGGATTCTTCGGGAAATTCCGTCCTTCATGAGCTTCACATTGAAGTTCAGCAGGAATCCGAGCCGGATCCCGGAGAGTTTCAGGTAGGTGATGATCTGGGCCTCGTGGACCGGAAGCGCGGATTCCACGGCCTTGAGTTCGATGATGGCCAGGCCATCGACGACCATGTCGAGCCTCAAACCTGCATCCAGGGCAATCCCTTCGTAGTGAATCGGGATCCCCACTTGGGTTTCCACTCGGTGGCCACGGATTTCGAGTTCATGGGCGAGGCAAAGCTCATAGACCCGTTCCAGCAATCCAGGCCCCAAATGGGAGTGCACCTTCACCGCCGCATCCACGATCGCCGAAGCCACCGCCTCTTCCTCCGGCAACAGGTCCTTTCTTGGCGTCTTCTCGGTATCGGCCTTGCCGATACGCGAGGCAAAATGAAATATGGCGTCTTGGCGGTGAAATCTTTTTTCCATCACATCTCCTCCGGAGCCTGGATGCCCATGAGGTAGAGGCCCTGGCGCAGGGCCCGGGCGGTGGCGAGGCAGAGGGCGAGGCGGCTCTCCCGCACGGCGGCGGGGTTCTCCGCGGCCAGGACGGGGCAGAGGGTGTAGAAGCCGCTGAAGGCCCGGGCCACCGCCAGGAGCTGGCGGGCCAGGGCCGTGGCCATGCCCTCCCGGGCGGCGCTGCGCACGGCCTCGGGGAGCCCCCCGAGCTGGAAGAGCAGCTCCTGGGCGGCGGGATCCTCCAGGCCGGCCAGGTCCTGGGGAGCCTCGACGGGGAGGTAGTCCACCCCCGCGGACTCCGGGCAGGGCTCCGTGGACGGCCGCGCACGCGCGGCCCAGTCCCCCCCGGCCTTGCGGAGCACGGAGCAGATGCGGGCGTGGGCGTACTGCACGTAGGGCCCGGTGTCCCCGTCCAGGGCCACGGCCCGCTCCCAGGTGAAGGTGATGGACTTCACGCGGTCGTTGATGGCGTTGAAGAAGAGCACGGCCCCCAGGCCGAGCATCTCGGCCACCCGCTCCTTGTCCGGCAGCTCGGGATTCTTCTCCTCGATCACGGCCCGCACCCGCTGCGCGGCCTCGTCCAGCACGTCCTCCAGGAAGATCACGTTGCCCTTGCGGGTGCTCATCTTTCCCTCGGGCAGCTGGATGAGGCCGAAGGGCGTGTGCTTCAGGCGACCCTTGAACCAGGGGTCCAGCTTCTCGAGCACCGCGAAGACCTGCTGGAAGTGGAGCACCTGCTCGCCCCCCACCACGTAGAGGCAGCGGTCGAAGGCGTAAGTCCGCTGGCGGTAGAGGCCCGCCGCGATGTCGCGGGTGGCGTAGATGCTGGTGCCGTCGGCCTTCTGGAGGAGGCAGGGGGCCTGGATGCCCACGTCCTCCAGGTGGACGATGCGGGCCCCGTTCTCCCCTTCGACGAGGTGCCCCGAGGCCTCCAGCCGCTGGAGCGTGGCCGCGATCTGGTCCTCGTAGAAGGCCTCGCCCATCTCCAGGCTGTCGAAGGCCACGCCCAGGCGCTGATAGATGCGCTGGAACTCCCGCAGGCTGATCTCGCGGAACCAGGACCAGAGGCGCCGGGCCTCGGGGTCCCCGGCCTCCAGGCGGCGGAACCAGTCCCGGGCCTCGTCCCGCATGGCGGGGTCCTTCTCCTCCTCGGCGTGGAAACGCACGTAGAGCTGGAAGAGGCGGAAGAGGGGGCTGCGCCGGGCCCCGGGGATCTCCTCGGCCCAGGGGAAGTCCCGGGAGAGCTCCGGGTTCTCCGCCTCCGCCCAGCGCTTGTAGGCCGCCAGCAGGGTGCCGAACTGGGTGCCCCAGTCCCCCAGGTGGTTCAGGCGCACCACCCGGGCCCCCAGGAAGCGGTGCACCTGCACCAGGGCGTGGCCGATCATGGTGGAGCGCAGGTGGCCGATGGTGAAGAGCTTGGCGATGTTCGGGGAGCTGTACTCCACGATCACGACCTCGCCGTGGGGCTCGCCGCTGCCGTAGGGGCGAGCGGGCTCCGCCTGGAGGATCGCCTCCAGCAGCACCCGGGCCCGGTCCAGGGGGGCGAGCCTGAGGTTCAGGTAGGGGCCGGCGGCCACCAGGGCCGCCCCCTCCACGTTCAGTTCCGCCGCCAGGCGCCTGGCCAGCTCCGCGGGGTTGCCGCCCAGGGCCTTGGCGGCCCGGAAGCAGGGGAAGGCCAGGTCGCCGTGCTCGCCGGCCTTGGGACGCTCCAGGACGATGTCCTGCCCGGGCAACGCCGCCGCCAAGGCTCTTGAAAAGGCATCCTTCAGTCGCTCCATCGCCGTCCCGCTTCCGGGGACCAGGGGCCTCCCTCAGAATGGCCGATCTGGGGGGCCGGGTCCAGGGGACAGGGATTCGGGATTTTCAGATTTCGATTTTCCGTTTTCCGTCAGGGATCCCGCGGCCCCCGGGGCCTGGGCCGCCGCATTTGGCCTTGACGGACGGGGCTTTTTCGATAAGCTGGTCCTTCGCGCTTCCCGCCGGGAAGCAGGAGCGTCCGCATGGCCAACCACAAGTCCGCCGCCAAGAAGGCCCGCCGCGATGCCGAGGCCCGCCTCCGCAACCGCGCCAACCGGTCCGCCATGAAGACCGCCGTGAAGAAGTTCCTGGCCGTGGTGGCCACCGGCAAGAAGGCCGAGGCCCAGGCCGCCCTCCCCGCCGTGCTGGGCGTGGTGGACCGCGCCGAGCGGAAGGGCGTGCTCCACAAGAACGCCGCCAACCGTCACAAGTCCAGGTTCACCCTGAAGGTGAACGCCCTGGGGTAACGGCCATCGAAGCCGCCGCAAGGACCCGGAGAGCCGGGTCCTTTGTTTTGGAGGTCTCGCGCATCCCGAAGGGATGCCGAGAAGGTGAACGCCCTGGCCTGAATCGCGGGCACCCCCCGGATCCAAGCCCGGCCTCGTCCGGGCTTTTCCGTGCCGGGCCCGAGAGCGCCCCTCAGCGGGTGAACAGGGCGCAGAACTCCTGGCTGGAGGAGGAGCACTGGACCAGGAATCCCGCGCTGGTGAAACAGGCGAGCCCGTTGTAGGTCACGGTGGCGCCCCCGGCGTTGAAGCGGTAGGTCAGGGTCACCCGGTAGAGGTTCTGGGCCGGGTTCACCTGGGACAGGCTCCCGGTGATCGTCCCGAAGGCGTCGCTTCCCGTGAAGGTTCCGGAGGAACTGAGGCTGGCCGTCGTGGGGTAGCCCGTGCTGCAGTTGTAGGACAGGGCCGCCCAGGCCCCGGCCATGTTGGCCAGGGGCGGGGGCGCGTCGAAATCGGCCTGGTAGAGGAAGCTGAGGGTGCCGGTGTCGCCCCCTCCGGTGTAGGTCCCCGTGAACTGGGACTTGGCGGAGATCTGGCCGCCGCTCATGGTGACCGTCGCGGTCTGGGCCCCCCCTGGGAAGGTGAACCCCGGAGGCCCGAACATGGTCCCGGATCCCGAGGCCGAGGCGCCGGAGACGCTCAGGCTCCCCACCGCCTGCACCCAGTTGGAAGCTACGTAGCGGAACTCCCCGGTACTCACCACCAGGGCCTCCGCGCTCAGGGTCTGGCCCGTGGTCACGGAATGGACCGTGCCCCGCCAGTGGCCTGCCGGGTTCTGGTTGGGCACCGGGGTCCCTCCGCCGCCGCCCGTGCTCCCGCCGCCGCCCCCGCCGCATCCCAGGCACAGGACGAGTCCAACCAGCAGGCCCTCGCAGCGACCACCCATGACTCACCTCCCCCGGGGGCAGGAATCAGGAACGCTCCGGTGCTTCCTTGTCAGCGCTTCGTCCGCCACTATGATGAATCCCGGCCCAACCTTCAAGATGAACGAGTCCACCATGACCCTCGCCCCCCTCCTGCTCCTCGCCTCCGTCCTGGCCTCTTCCCCGGCGCCCAAGGCTTCCATTCCGGTCCCCGTGGTGGCGCCCCGGCCGGAGGACGTGGGCAGCCTCGACGGCATGATGAAGGCCTGGTACGAGATCGTCTCGGGGCCTCCGGGGCAGCCCCGGGACTGGGGCCGGGACCGCAGCCTCTACGTGCCGGGCGTGCGCTTCGTGAGCACGGCCTTCAAGGACGGAAGGCCCACGGCCCGGGTGATGGACCACCAGGCCTACGTGGACGCCAACCACGAGGCCTTGATCAAGAAGGGCTTCTTCGAGACGGAGATCCACCGCGTGACGCGGCGCTACGGCAACATCGCCCACGTGTGGAGCACCTACGAGAGCCGCGCCACCGAGAAGGGCCCCCTCATCGCCCGGGGCATCAACTCCATCGAGCTCTACTGGGACGGCGCCCGCTGGTGGATCGCCGGCGCCGTGTGGTTCGAGGAGAGCCCGGAGCATCCCATCCCGGCGGAGTACCTGCCCAAGGGCAGGTAGCCTAGGCTCCCCGCCCGGCGATCCAGGCGAGCTTCCCCGCCCGGGTGAGGCGCTTGAAGCGCAGCTCCGCCCGCAGGGCCTCGGCCTTGGTGCCGGCGGGCTCCTGATGCAGCAGCTCCAGGGGTCCCCGGCCCCGGGTGTAGCGGGCGCCGCGCCCTTCCCGGTGGGCCGCCAGGCGGGCCTCCACGTCCAGGGCGATGCCCGCGTAGAAGCTGCCGTCCCCGCAGCGCAGGACGTAGAGGTGCCAGGGTCCGGGCACCGGAAGGCTCAGGGCTCGGCCGGGACGGCCGTCCCCCGGGTCTCGGCGTAGGCCCAGGGCGCCAGGCCCTCCCGGGAGCGCCCGTGGGGATCCTGGTCGCCGCGGATGGCGTTCACCAGCTCCAGGGCGGTCCGGTCACAGGGGGGCAACTCGCGGCCGCTGGCGGCCAGGGGCGCCACGCGGGAGCCCCAGCGCAGCAGGTGGGCGCACCAGGTGAGGCCTCCCCCGAAGGCGGGCATGAGGACGAGGCTCCCGGCCTGGATGCGTCCGGACTCCACCGCCTCCACCAGGGCCACGGGCACGGTGGCGGCGCTCATGTTGCCGTACTTCTGGACGGTGAGGAACACCTTCTCCATGGGCACCCGGGCGTACTTCGCCACCGCCTCGATGATGCGGAGGTTGGCCTGGTGGGGCACCACGAGGTCCACCTGCTCCGGGGCGACGCCGCAGCGGGCCAGCACCTCCACGGAGGCGGCGCTCATGGCCTTCACGGCGCGCTTGAAGATCTCCTGGCCGTCGAAGTCCCAGAGGGTGTCCCCCAGGGGGATCCCCCGGTGGGCCCAGCCGCAGCCCAGGCCCCGCACCCGCAGGATGCCCCGGGCTTCCGCGTCGCAGCCCAGCACGCTGCCCAGCAGGCCCTCCTCCTGGTCCGAGGCCTGGAGCACCACCGCGGCGGCCCCGTCCCCGAAGAGCACGGCCACGTTGCGGTTGCTCCAGTCCATGCCCAGGGAGATGACCTCCACCCCCACCACCAGGGCGTTCCGGATGGTGCCGCTGCGGATCATCCCCGCCGCCGAGGTGAGGCCGTAGAGGAAGCTGGTGCAGGCGGTGTTCACGTCCATGGCCCCGGCCCGGCGGGCGCCCAGGGCCACCTGGACGCCGGAGGCGCTGTTGGGGATCTGCTCCTCCCCGCTGCAGCTGCCGTACACGATGAGGTCCACCTCCCCGGGATCCAGGCCAGCGCAGGCCAGGGCCCGGGCCGAGGCCACCGTGGCCAGCTCGATGCTCCCCACGTGGGAGATGCGCCGTGCCTTCATCCCGGTGCGGGTGGAGATCCACTCGTCCGTGGTGTCCAGGAAGGTGCTGAGGTCGTCGTTGCTCAGGATCGCAGGGGGCAGGCACTTCCCCCAGCCCGTGAGGGCGGCGTAGGTCATGGGAGCGTTCCGGGTACCGGGGTTCAGGGTGCGCCCCGGGGGAGGCCGGGACAGGGGCCGATCGGGGCCTTCCGAGGGGCAAAACGGGGTCGAGTGTACCCGGGGTCAGGGGCCTGGGGCGAGGGGCAGGCGCAGCCGGAAGGAGAACCGGCTGCCCTCGCCGGAGCGGCTCTGGACCTCCAGGCGTCCCCCCATGGCCTCCAGGAGGGCCCGGCAGATCGCCAGGCCCAGGCCGGTCCCGCCATGGCGCCGGGCGGTGGAGTCCTCCCCCTGGGCGAAGGGGTCGAAGATCCTCTCCAACTGTTCCTCGCTCATGCCCACGCCGGTGTCGGTGACCGCGAAGGCCAGTTCCGCCGCCTCGCCGGGGAGGCCGGCCAGGGCCGCGGAAACCCGGACTTCCCCCCGCTCCGTGAATTTCACGGCGTTTCCCACGAGGTTCACCAGGACCTGCCCGATCCGAAGCGGGTCCCCCACGAGGCAGTCCGGGATCCCGGGATCCCAGTCCAGGGCCAGGGCCAGGCCCTTCCGGGCGGCCTCCACCTCGAAGAGCCCCAAGGCGCCCTGGACGGGTTCGCGGGTGGCGAAGGGGATGGACTCCAGTCGGAGCTTCCCCGCCTCGGCCTTGGAGAAATCCAGGAAGTCGTTCAGGAGGCCCCGCAGGGCCAGTCCCACCTGCTCGATCCTGTGCAGGTAGCGCCGGGCATCCTCGGGCAGGTCCTCCTGAAGGGCCAGTTCCGTGTAGCCCAGGAGGGCCGAAAGGGGATTCCTTATCTCGTGGCTGAGTTCCGCCAGCAGGAGGGTCCGGGCCCGGGTCTTCCGCTCCAGGTCCTGGAGCTGGCGCTCCAGCTCGCCCTTCCGGCGAAGTTCGCCGGCCCGCCGTTCGTACACCGCCTTGGCCGCCGCCAGGTTGCAAAGGGAGGCAGTCAGGCTGAGGTCGCCCGCGTCGAAGGGACGCTCCCCCTCCTCGAAACTGGCCAGTCCCAGAAGTTCGCCGTCGTATTCCAGGGGGACGTTCATCACCGAGAGGGTGGTGTCCCCGTCCCCGGCCGCCTTCTCCTGGGAGATCTCGACCACCTGGGCCTCCCGCAGTTCCAGGGCCTGGGCCGCGGCGGGACCGACGCCCATGTGGCCCGTGGTGGTCCCCCCGTCCTGGGGGGGGTCCAGGGCGGGGCGAAGGAGTCCCTGCCCGTCGAGGAGCAGGATCGTGCCCCGGGACGCGCCGAGGAACTGGAGCAGACGGTCCATCACCAGGCGGAAGAGTCTTTCGGAGGCCCGTTCCTTGACCATCTCCAGGCTGAGCGCGTGGAGCGTTTCAAGGAGAAGGCCCTCCTGTCCGGCGCCGAGCCCCGCGCGCGGGCCCTGGATCCGCAAACCGTGAAGGGGCACCGCGAGGGCCACGGTGTCCCCCCCGGAAGAGGGCTCCGGGGCAGGCGCAGGCGCCATGTGCAGCTCCACGGTCCCCACCCGGATCCGGTCCCCGGGGCTGATGGGGGTGGGCTTCCGGATGCGCCGGCCGTTCACCTCGCAGCCGTGCCGGGAGGCCAGATCCTCGATGACCACCTCCTGGCCCTTCCAGAACACACGGGCGTGCCGCCGGGACACCGCCGGGTCCTCGAGCACGAGGTCGTTCCCGGGCATCCGTCCGATCAGAAGCTCCCCCGGGGCCTCCTTCAGGCTGGCTTGTCCATGGCCTTGGGCCAGGATCCGGAATCGCTCCTTCATGGTTCCCGCCGGGTAGGGCCCATTGTGGGCGCAGGGGGCCCCCGGTGGAAGGGCCGATACAATCCAGGGAAGGACCCGCCGACGTGGAAGTCTTCCCCCAATCCGACGAACGCCTGGCCAGGCTCCGGGCACGCCTGGCCGACCGGTTCGAGTTCCTCGCCCTGCTCGGGCAGGGGGGGGGCGGGGCGGTCTTCGAGGTCCGGAACCTCCGGCTGGACCGCATCGAGGGACTCAAGGTGCTGGCCAACGCCCTGGAGGAACTGGGGGCCCAGCGCTTCGAGCACGAAGCACGCATCCTGGCCTCCCTGGACCACCCCCGGATCGTGAAGGTCTACGAGTTCGGCCAGGACGCCGGCCTGCCCTGGTACTCCATGCAGTACGTGGACGGCCCCAGCCTGGGGGCCCTCATGGACGCCGGGTTCCCCCTGGACCTGCCCCAGGTCGCGGGGATCGTGATGCCCATCCTGGACGCCCTGGCCTACAGCCACGCCAAGGGGGTGGTCCACCGGGACATCAAGCCCGCCAACATCCTCCTGAACCGCGAGGGCCGCCCCTTCCTGTCGGATTTCGGCATCGCCAAGAGCCGGGAGAGCGTCCACCAGACGCGCACGGGCCAACTCCTCGGGACCCCCGCCTACGTGGCCCCGGAGCAGGCCCTGGGAGAACCCGTGGACGCCCGGGTGGACCAGTACTCCCTCGCCATCACCATCTACCGCATCCTGGCCGGCCGCCTGCCCTTCAGCTCGGACAACGTTCTCCAGACGGTCGTGCAGCGCCTCAAGGAGGCCCCCGCGCCCATCCAGTCCCACCGCCGGGAGCTTCCCGACGAGGTCGCGGCGGTGGTCATGCGCGGCCTCGAGATCGACCGGAACCGTCGCTGGCCCGACATCCTGGCGATGCGGGAGGCCTTCAGCCAGGCCTTCCAGGAGGCCGGGGTGACCTGGCACGAGCCCCTCGCTGGCCTCGGCGACTTCCCCCTCGCCCGCCGGCCTCTGGACCCCTCCTCCCTGCCCCAGCTGGAATCCCAGCCCCCGGGAGACCATGCCGGATTCGCCCAGACGGTGGATCTGCCTACCCGGCGGCGAACGAGGCGACGGAAACAGGCGGCCGCCCTGGTGGGGGTCGCCCTGGCCCTGGGGGCCGGAGGCCTGGCCTGGAGGGTCTCGCGCCCCGCCGCCCAGGTCCTCCCCGCCTCTCCGGACAAGCCCGCGGAGACTCCCCGGGCTCCCGCACCTTCCACGGACCCGGACCGTGCCCCGCGCCCGTCGGCCGGGCCTCGGGGCCAGGAAGCTCCGCCTCCCGCGACTCCCCCTCCCCGGCGGCCCGTCACCTACCCGGAACAGGTGGGCGGGCCCGGGCCCGTCCAGTCCCCCGTGGGTTGCGGAGGACTCTCCGCGCCGGTCTCCCTTCTCGTGGGCGAGGACGGCAGGGTGAAAAGCTGCCGGATTCTCAAGGAGGTCCCGGCGGCCTGCCGAAAAGCGGTCGAGGAATTGGCCATGAGCCTCACCTTCCGCCCGGCCCTGGACGACAAGGGTCAACCGGTTCAGGCAACCGTGGGCATCGCCGTCACCCTTCCGGAGGCGCCATGAGCGTTTCGAGGATCATCCCCGCCTGCATCGCCTGCCTGCTGGTCCTCGCCTGCGCCAAGCCCCCGGAGCCGGCCCCGCCGAAACCCTCCCTGACGGTGGACGTGCGCTCGGATCCGGAAAAGGCCCTTCTGGCCCTGGACGGGAAACCCCTCGGCGAGGCGCCGCGCGTGCTCGGAATGTACAAGGAGGAGGATCTGCTGAACCTCCAGGCCACCCTCCAAGGGCAGGAAATGGTGGAGAAGCGGATCCGGTTCATCTCCCTGGAACGGGCGGAGATCACCTTCGTGTTCGGGAAGGGCCGGTCCATGATGGGCAAGGCCCTGGGCCTTCCCCGGATCCTGGTCTTCGATTACGGCGCGGGCGTCACCTTCGACCTGAACCGCTCCGTCCTCAAGCCCGAGTTCCTGCCCCTCCTGGACCGCCAGTCCAGCATGCTCAAGGCGAGCTTCGCGGGTCTGGACGTCTTCGTGTGCGGGCACACGGACAACCTCGGGACGGCCGAGCGGAACCTGGCCTTGTCCCTGGAACGGGCCGAGGCCGTCGCGACCCACCTGGCTGCCCATGGGGTTCCGAAGGAGCGCCTGAAGGTCCAGGGATTCGCCAGCCAGTACCCCGTCGCCGACAACGGCAGCGACGCGGGACGGGCCCTGAACCGGCGCACGGAGCTCGTCCTTCCCCAGTGAAGGACGGGCCCTCCCGGGAGGGTCGCCGGAAGGCTCAGGCGCACCAGGCCGCGGGCAGGCCCCCCCGCGGGGGGAGTGTTGCGAGCCTGTTGAAGGCCCACCCCGGGTCCTCCACGACGCAGGGTCCTGGCCTCTTCCTGGCACATTGGCAGCCCGAAAATAATCCGTTCTCGAAAATTCCGGGACCCTCGCTGCGGGAGGCAGCCGGGAGGTGGGGACAGGCGGAAGGGTCCCCGCCCTACTTGCAGACCTCCACCTTCTGCACCGTGGGATAGCCCCATTCCGAGGCCCAGAAGTTGGCGAGGAACAGGCTGGGCTGGGCCGACGGGGCCCGGGCGAAATCCAGGCTGGCGGCTCCGCTGATGCCCCCCGGAACCACCACCTCCCAGGAGCCGTCGTCGCGGACGCGGATGACCTGCCAATCCTCCCAGCCGCCGATCAGGAAGAGGTCTCCCCGGGGGCCCACGGCAACCCCGTCGGGCCAGCCGAAGCCGGAGGCGTGGATCGCCGGGGCTCCGGCGCTCCCGTCCGGAAGGATGGGGATCCGGACGAGGGTGACCTGGTCGGTGTTCGCCACATAGATCGCGCCACCCTTGAAGGCGATGCCGTTGGCGCCGAAGCCGCCTTCGGGAAGGGGCGCGAGGAGTTCGTGGTCCGCCCAGGGAACCGCCGTCCGGCTGCCCCGGGGCACCTTCCAGACGCCGCCCTTCCAGGACTCCGAGAAGTACAGGTTGCCCTGGGAATCGAAGGTCAGGCCGTTGGGGAATGGGGCCATGGTCGGGTCCAGGGGCACGGCCAGCTCCGCCTGCCCATCGCGCCCCACCCGCCAGATCCCGTGCTTGGCCCGGTCCCTGGAGATGGGGTTGGGGTGGCAGGCCCATAGCTCCCCGTCGACCGAGAAGCCCAGGCCCTTGACGCCATCGAAGTACCAGCCGGGATTGGCGGGATCGTAGGGCGTGCCGGAGCCGAGGCTGGCGTGCAGGGTGACCTGCCCCCAAGGGCTGACGCGGTAGATGGCGTTGGTGGTCAAGTCCCCGGTGAACACATCCCCGTTGGGGGCAACGGCCAGCCCTTCGCACTTGGCCCCTGGCAGGGTCACCACCCCGTAGACGGGGCCGGGCTGGCATTCCCACAGGCGCTTGGGCCCCCCCCAGGGAGCCACCGCGGCCTGGAGCCTGCGAACAAAGGCGGTGCGGGGTTCCGGCGCCTGGGCCCGAAGGAATGGACCGGCCACCAGTCCGATGAAGAGGATTGACAGGGGACGCTTCATGGCAGCCTCCATGGGACGGCGAGTAGATCCGGCCTGTGGCCGCCCGCCGTGCCTCCACGGAAGCTGGGTCCGGCGGGAGGTGGCCGCGACCGGAACGGTCCTGAACTCCGCCTGGACCCGACCTGGACCGGGCGGCTGGAAAAAATCCAAGCCCTGCCTTCATTGTGGTTAATGATTCGACGCTCTACAATCGGCCAGCCCCATGCTTTCGTCCCTGGATTCCCCTGCCCTTCGCCTCCGCTTCGGACCCTTCCTGGCCGATCTGCGGACCGGGGAGCTCTGGAGGGAGGGGATGGCCATCCGGATCCAGGAGCTTCCCTTCCGCTTCCTGGCGGCCCTGCTGGAGCGGCCGGGGGAACTGATCACCCGGGAAGAGCTCCGGGCCCGGATGTGGCCCCCGGGTCTTCACCTGGATTTCGAGAGCGCCGTAGACACCGCCGCGCGGAAGGCCCGGCGGGCCCTGGGGGATTCCCCCCGGGCGCCCCGCTACATCCAGACCCTTCCGGGCCGGGGCTACCGCTTCCTGGCTCCGGTGGCGGTGGAGCACCCCGAAGACCCTCCTGCCCCCGGGCCGCCGGGCCCAGGCGTTCGGGCCTCCGCTTGGACCCGGGCGACGCGCTGGGCCCTGCCGGGGCTCCTCTTCGCGGGAATCCTGGGCTTCGCGGCCTGGCGGAAGGCCATGCCCGCCGCCGCCGCGCCCCACCCGCCCCATTTCACGCGCCTCACCTCGGGCGAGGTGGAGATCTTCGGAGCGCGGCTGGCGGCGGACGGCCGGGAGGTCCTGGTGGGCGGCGCCTGGGACGGCGGCCCATGCCGGCTGACCCGCGTGGATCCGGTCAGCATGGCCACCAAGGAGATGGACCGCGAGGGATTTCCGCTCGCTGCCGGTGCCGGCGGCGCCTGGGCCCTGGCCCTGCGTCCCACCCGCCTGGACGACAGCACCGGCACCTTCCTGGGCACCCTGGCGGTGGGGGGCCTCGACACTACACCGAAGGAAGTGATGGCCGACGTCCTGTTCGCGGACCTCGACCGGGCCGGGAACATGGCCCTGGTGCGCCGGGTGGAGGATGGCTTCCGCCTGGAATGCCCCGCGGGGACCCTGCGGGTGGAATCCTGGGATCTCGTGGGCCAGCCTCGTTTCTCGCCGGACGGAGCCTTCCTCGCCTTCCTGCAGCACCGGAACCTGTTCGGGTGGGTCGCGCTGCTCGACCTGCGGACCGGGGCCATCCGGCGCCTGACCGCGCCCGTCCCCTACATCCGCGGCCTGGCGTGGCGGGGGGAGGAGGTCTGGTTCACCGCCGGAACGACCACCCAGGCGGACCTCCACGCGGTGGACCTCCGGGGCGCCACGCGGGTGGTGTACAAGGGCACCAGCCGCTTCCTGCTTCACGACATCGGCCGGGACGGGCGGGTGCTGCTCAGCCACAACGAAGTCCACCCGGAGGCCCTGGTCCTGCGCGAGGGGGAGCCGGCGCCGAAGGTGCTGCACTGGAAGGGGCACTTCTGGCTGGCGGACCTCGATGCCGGGGGAAGGAAGGCGGTGGGCTGGCACATGGATCCCCAGGGCCGGGGTCACGTGCTGGTGTTCGGCACGGATGGAGGAGAGCCCGTGGACCTGGGCCTCGGTGAGCCGGGGTCCATCTCCCTCGACGGAAGGTGGATCGCGGCGCCCGTACCCGTTCCCGAACCTGCCCTGCGTCTGCTTCCCCTGGGGCTGGGCCCCTCCCGCACCATTCCCCTTCCCGGGCTCGAGGGGATCGGTGACGTGCAGTGGATGCCCGATGGACGGAGCCTGCTGTTCCGGGGCGCCGAGTCAGGCCGGCCCGGGCGCCTCTTCCGGGTGGATGTCGCGGACGGAAGCTACCGTCCGCTGACGGCCGAGGGCACCGCGGGGAGGTTCCGGGTATCGCCCGATGGTCGGAGGATTTCCGTGGACACCAAACGGGGAGCTCTCCTGGTGGACCTCCAGGCGGATTCCCCTCGCGTGACCGGACTGCGCGGGATTCTGCCCGGGGAATGGGTGGCCGGTTGGACCCAGGATTCGCGGTCGCTGTTCATCCACAGGCCGGGGAGGCCTCCCCTGGCGTTGTGGCAGGTGGATCCGGACAGCGGACGCCGTCGGCTGTGGAAGACCCTTCCGCTGGCGGACCGGGCCGCCCGGATCGTTCGGCAGGTGCGGGTCGCACCCGACGGCCGGACGATCGCCGTGCAGACCTACCGCAACCCGGGGACCCTGTTCCTGGTGGAAGGTCTCCGGTAGCGGCGCTCCCCTTCAGAGGGTTCGCCGCCGGGTGCGGAGCCCTCAGCCTTCCCAGGCGCCCTGCTCCGGCGCCACCAGGCTCCCCCGAGGCACCCGGGTCCAGGCGAAGCGCGGTACCAGGTCTTCCGCTGCGCAGGGTTCCGGGCGCTCCTGGCAGCCCAGGCTCCAGCCGAGCCAGCCCACGATCTCGGGGACCGTCACGCCCTTCGCCTGCATCTCCGCCACCCCCAGCGCGCCCTCTCGCTTCCCGAGGCGAGAGCCGTCCGGCGCCGTGACCAGGCCCAGGTGCGCGTAGGCCGGACGCGGCAGGCCGAGGGCCTCCTGCAGGCGGATCTGGGTGGCGGTGACCGATCGGAGGTCCTCGCCCCGCACCACCTCGGAGACCTCCTGGAGGCCGTCGTCCACCACCACGGCGAGGTGGTAGGCGAAGACCCCGTCCCGGCGGAACAGCAGGGGATCGCCGGTGAGGGCCATGGGGTCGTCCTGCTGGGGGCCCAGGATCTGATCCTCCCAGACCACGAACCCCTCGGGCAGGCGCATGCGGAGCGCCGTGTCCAGGCCGGACCAGGGCTCCTCCCGGCAGCGGCCCCGGTAGGGCCGCAGGCCATCCTCGGCGTGGGGCGCGCTGGCCAGCAAGGACATGTCCCGGCGGGAGCAGCTGCAGGGGAACAGGAGGCCCTGGGCTCCCAGGCGTTCGAGGGTTTCCCGGTACTCCCCTGACCGTTCCGACTGCCAGAGCACGGGTCCGTCGCTCTCCAGGCCCAGGGCCGCCAGGTCCCGAAGCTGGCGCTCGCCGTGCTCCCGGCGGCAGCGGGGGCCGTCCACGTCCTCCATCCGGATGATCCAGCGGCCGCCCCTGGCTTTCGCGGAAAGCCAGGAGGCCAGGGCGGTGCGCAGGTTCCCCAGGTGGAGGACCCCGGTGGGGGATGGAGCGAAGCGGCCAGTGGGGCGCATGCAGGCATGATCCCAGGCCCGGGGCGGTGGTCCTAGGATGGGGCATGCCGTCGAGGACCCATCGCCCCTGGCCGCCGCTTCTTCTGGCCGTGGCCTGCCAGGCCCTGGCCTTTCTGGGTCTCCTGGCGGCGGCCTGGGCTGGACTGCGCCTGCCCCCCTGGGGCTGGCTCGTGGCCCAGGCCGGACTTTCGGCAGCCCTGGGGCTGGCCTGGCGGCTGCCGGGCTGGTGGCTCCTCTGGCACCTGCTCCTCCCCCTGGCGGCGGGCTGGTCCCTGACGCGGGACCTGCCCGGCTGGGTCTTCGGCGGGGCCTTTTCCGCCCTGGCCCTGGTGTACGGCGGGGGGCTGCTGAGCAGGGTGCCGCTCTACAACGCCAGCCGGGATGCCCGGGAGAAACTGGCTGGACTGTTGCCGGGAACGCCGGGGCTGCGCGTGGTGGACCTGGGCTGCGGCCTGGGGGGACCCCTGGCCCATCTGGCAAGGCTTCGGGCGGACGCACGCCTCCTGGGGGTGGAGTCCTCCCTCCTGCCCTGCCTGGTGGCCTGGCTGAGGTGCCTGCCCCGCCGGAATGTCCGCATCCGCCTGGGCAGCCTCTGGTCCGTGCCCCTGCAGGATTTCGACCTCGCCTACGCCTTCCTTTCCCCGGAGCCCATGCCTCGGCTCTGGGCCAAGGCCCGGTCGGAGATGCGCCCGGGCAGCCGTTTCGTGAGCCACAGCTTCGAGGTGCCCGGCGAACCCCCCGGCCAGGTGATTCCCGTGGCCGGGCGGCCGGGGGCGCGGTTGATGGTCTGGGAGATGTGAACCCCCCGTCCACCCCTGGGATCCAGGGGATTCACCCCAGGGGAGAGCGCTCAGGCCCCAGGACGGTGGGCGGAGCGCTCGGGTGAGGCCAAGCTGGGCCGTCCCCTGGAGGCGTGCCATGCTCCGCTGCCTGTTCACCTTGTTCCTCCTGCTCCTGGCCGCCGCCCTCCGGGGCGGGGAGCCCCTCGTGGTCGGCGAGGTGTTCCGCCTCCAGGCTCCCCAGCTGGGGGAGGAGCGGCCGGTGCTGCTGTCCCTGCCCCAAGGCTACGAAAACAGCCGGGAGCGCTACCCGGTCCTCGTGCTCCTGGACGGCAACGCCCACCTCCTGCACACCCGGGGCACGGTGGACTTCCTCGTGCGCAACGGCCTGATGCCGGACGTGATCCTGGTGGCCCTTCCCAACACCAACCGTACCCGAGACCTCTCCCCCACCCCGGGCCGCCAGCGCCGCGAGGACGGCAGCTTCGCCACGCTGCCGGGCAGCGGCGGCGGGGAGGCCTTCCTGGATTTCATCGAGAAGACCCTGCTCCCCGACATCGAGGGAAAGTACCGCACCCAGCCCTTCAGGCTCCTCGCGGGGCACTCGCTCGGAGGGCTTCTGGCCCTCCACACCCTGGCCACCCGGCCCCACCTCTTCCAGGGGATCATCGCCGCCAGCCCTGCCCTGGCCTGGGACGAGGAGCATCCCCTGCGGGCCCTGGAGGCCTTCTTCCGCGCCCGGCCGACGCTGCGGGCCACCCTCTTCGCCAGCATGGCGGACGAGGAGGCCGGGGACCCGCGGCCCAGCCGCTTCGAGCGGCTCCGGAGCCTGCTGAAGGACGCCAAGGCCGGGCCACACTTCGCCTGGGAAGCCCGGGGCTTCCCCGAGGAGGACCATGGCTCCGTCGTGCTCCGCAGCCACTACTGGGGCCTCCGGAAGATCTTCGAGGGATGGCGCCTGCCGGTGGACCCCCGCACCCGCCAGTTCGCGGGCGGCGTGAAGGAACTCCGCGCCCACTACGAGCGTTTGGCCCTCCGCCTGGGCTACCCGGTGCCCCCGCCTGAGCTGGTGGTCAACACCCTGGGCTACCAGGCCCTGGCCAGGAACAACGGTGGCCTCGCCCTGACCTTCTTCAGGCACAACGTCGAGCTTTACCCGGAATCCCCGAACGTCCATGACAGTCTGGGCGAGGCCCTGGAGAAGGAGGGTCAGGCGGGGGAGGCCGCCCGATGCTACGCCCGGGCCGTGGCGCTGGCGGAACAGGCCAAGGACCCCCGGCTGCCCGTGTACCAGAAGAACCGCCAGCGCCTGGCCAGCCCCCGCAAGGACTGAACCCTGGAACGAAAAGGCCCCGCCGGTCCCTGAAGGGGAGGCGGGGCCAAAGGACGGCTCGGGGGGCCCGGCGCGCCGGGCCCTTCCTCAGGGGCAGGGAACGGTCTTGGGAACCGTGGTGTCGCTGTCCGTCAGGAAGCTCATCGCCACGCCGTAGGTCAGCGAACCCCGGGCCCGCTTGAAGGCCGGCTCGTAGGTCAGGCTCAGCCTTGCGGAGGCCCCGGGGAGGGACGAGAGCAGGATGCCCAGGGCGGAGCTCTTGGTGATGGCCAGGCCCCAGAAGCTCCGGCCGGCGCCGGGCCCCGTCAACTCCGTCCAGATGTACCCGCCGGTGGTGGAGTTCAGGCACACCTTGGAACGGCCCAGGTCGTCCAGGAAGCTCAGGTCGAAGGTGGCCAGGACGGTGAGCAGGGCTTCGCTGCTGGTCAGGGTCCCCGCGGCATTCTGGAGGACGACCCGGTAGCGGTTTCCGTTGTCGGGCAGGAACACCGGGGCCGTGGTGTAGGCGGCCGTGTTTCCGCCGGTCCCGCTGCCCACGTTGGCCCATGCGGCCGACCCCGCGGGCTTCACCTGCCACTGGTAGGTGGGGGCAGGATTGGCGTCCGCCACCACGGTGAAGGTGGCCATGGCTCCGAAGGGGACGCTCTGGTTGGCGGGCTGGGTGGTGATGGCGAGCCAGTACACCGTGAGCGTGGCTGCGCTGCTGGTGAGGGTGCCCGCGGTGTTCTGGAGCACGACCCGGTACTGACTCCCGTTGTCGCCCGGCACCGTGGCCGCCGTGGTGTAGCTGGCGGTGGTGCCTCCGCTTCCGGTGGTGACATTGGACCAGGTGGCACTGCCGGCGGGCTTGACCTGCCACTGGAACGTGGGGGCGGGGCTCGCATCCACGGTCACGCTGAAGGTCGCGGTGGCGCCCGCGTTCACGGCCTGGTTGGCCGGCCCGGAGGTCACGGAGAGCCAGACGACCGTGAGCGTGGCCGCGTTGGAGGTGGCCGGGGGGGCGGTGGCGCCCGAGGCCACCGCCCGGTACTGGTAGCCGTTCATCGCCTGGGTGGCCCCCGTGATGCTGAGGGTGGCGGCGGTGGCTCCGGAGTAGACCCCCCCGTTGGCCAGGTCGCTGAAGCCGGAGCCGGTGTTCACCTGCCACTGGTAGGAGGTGGCGTCGCTGGCGGCCACCGTGAAGCTGGTGTTGGCCCCGGCCACCACGGTCGCGTTGGCGGGCTGCTGGGTGATCGCCGGCGGCGGGGTGGCGGGAATGCTCAGCTCCCAGACCCCGCGCCCGTGGGTGCCGATGCGGAGCAGCAGGCCGTCCGGCGAGATGTAGATGTCACGCACCGAGACCAGGGGAAGGCCCGAGCCGAAGCGGGTCCAGTTGCTCCCGCCGTCCGTGGAGCGGTAGACCCCGAAGTCGGTGCAGGCATAGACCCGCAGGTGGTCCACGGGATCCACCTTCACCATGTGGACCGGAATCCCGACGGGGAACCCGTTGCTGCCCGTGTCCAGGGCGGTCCAACTGCCGCCGGAGTCCGTGGACTTCCAGAGGTGCTTGGCGGTGGCGCTGAAGGCCACGGAGGTGGCGTAGAGGGTGGTGGAGACCGTCGGATCGAAGCAGACGCTCGACATGATGCCGATCGCGCTGGTGGTTCCCGGGGGAAGGTAGCCCGGGGGAGTCCCGAAGCCCGTCCAGGTGCCACCGCCATCCGTGCTGAGGTAGCCCGGGGGATAGGCCACGGCGGCGTCGGTGGCGTTCACGGTGGCCACCGTGTTCGCGGCCGTGGGGCTGGCCGCGAGGCCTCGGATGTTGTACCCCGACTGGGTGTTCCCGAACTGGCTCCAGCTCTGGCCCCAGTTGGTGGTCCGGTAGACCTTCCAGTTGGTGTACGTGAACACCGTGTCGCCCGTGGAGTCGGTGGGGCCTGGATAGAGCCGGGTCAGGAAGGGGGCGTTGTTGGTGCCGGCCTCGGCGATGCCCGTGTTGACCTCGGTGAAGGTGGTCCCATCGGTGCAGCGGCGGACGCGGGTGTTGTAGGTGGTGGTCAGCAGCTTGTTCCCGTCGCTCGGGTGGATGAGGGTCCCGAAACCGTCCCCGGTGTTCACGAGGTTGTAGACGCCATCGGTGGGCGTGGAGGCCTTCCGGTAGCGGGAGCCCTGGTCCTGGAGGCCCACCGTGACGCGGTACTTGGCGTCGGCGGGGCTGGCGGCCGTGGTGGAGCCCAGGTGATAGATCAGGTGGGTGGCCAGGCCCCGGTTGCGCCGGGGGTCCACGAAGCTGAGATCGGAGGCCACGCCGCCGGATCCCGTGGGCACGCTGGCCCGGTAGGGGTCCCGCACCACGGCCAGGCCCCCATCGGTGCCGATGAAGAGGGTCGAGGACGCCCCCCAGCTGGCCGGAGCCCAGGCGCTCACATGGAAGTCCGCGTGGAGGTACACCCGGTCGCTCCCGTTCCAGCTCGTGAGCCGGGTCCAGGTGGCCCCGGAGTCGGTGCTGCGGTACAGGGAGAGGTTCGAGCCCGCGAAGATTTTCGCCGTGTCCCCGGGATCCACCGCGATCAGGTGGTTGTACCCGCCCTGGTCCCCGTCCCCCCCGAGGTTGAACAGCGTGGCCGCGGCGGTGTAGGCCCAGGTTCGCCCCCCGTTCGAGCTGGTGAGGAGACCCTTCTGGAGCGCGGCCCCAACATTCGTCAGGCCGTAGAGGACCGTGGAGGAGGCGGGGGTGGCTCCCAGGGCGATCCGCTGAGGCGTGAAGGGGACGGAGGCCCCGAAAGTGGCGGCGGTCCAGGAGGCGCCGGAATCCGTGGAATAGGCGATGCTGCCGACCGCGGTGCTGGAATTCTGGGCGCTGAGGACCAGATCCCCATTGGACAGGGCCACGATGTCCCAGACCCATTGGGGGCTCGCGGGAAGGCTCATCTTGGTGAAGGAGGCTCCGCCGTTGGTGGAGCGCCAGAGTCCGTCGTTGCCCCCCACCAGGACGATGTTCCCCGCCAGGGCGAGGAGCGTCTTGACCCGGGTGGTGCTCCCCAGAGCCCCGCCGAGGGCCCAGGTGTTGCCCCCGTTGGTGCTGGTGTAGAAGCCGCGCCCTTCGGCCGTGCTGTCCGCCGACCCGGGCTCCATGTCGCCCAGGGCCAGGTACAGGCTGTTCGGGTCCTCGGGCTTGAAGGCCAGACCGCCCACCGAGAGGTTGCCGGAGGCCGTCCCCGCGGGAAGTCCGTCGGTGATGGGCGTCCAGGTCCAGTCCCAATCCCCGGGGGCCGCCGGGTTGGCGTTGTCGCAGCGCCACACCCCGCCACCGGCCACGCCCATGTAGAGGCGGTTGGCCACGGTGGGATGGGGCAGGATGACGGTGGGACGGCCCGAATCGGAGGTGGCCGCGTCGGTGGGCTGGATCACGCCCCCGCTGACGGGCCCCTGGCCGCTGCCGCTGGTGGGGCCGATGTTGACCCAGGTGTTCGGGGGGGTCGCCAGGGGCCGCCGGTGCCAGGCCACGGTCCCGGGGATGAGGTGGCCCCAGCGCTCGACCTCGCGCAGGGCCATTCCCGCCTTGAAGTCCAGGTAGGCCGGGGTGGGCCGCCCTCCGAACCATTCCGTGAGCGCCGCGGCGCGGGCCAGGGCGTTGTCGGGTCCCTGGAGGTCCCGGGGGGCCACCTGGGCGGCCAGGGGCATGACCAGGCCGAGGCAGACCAGGAACAGTTTTCTCAGCGGACCTGACATGGATTCCTCCCTTTCCTGGCAGACCCCGGGGGCGGCCAAAAACGAACGGTATGTGGATGGGTTGGCTTGGATTCTAGATCATGGACTCCCCAAAGAAGGAGGTTTTTCCCAAAAAAGGTTGGGCCGGCCGGCCCCCAGGCCCCCCACCTGGGGCGAGGGGCTTCCTCCCGGCAGGACCCACGATGAGCAGGCATCCCTTCATGCAAACGCGCCCCCGGCCGGGGCCAGGGGCGCGTGGACCGGAACTTGCCTCAGGGGCAGGGCACGGTCTTGGGAACGGTGGTATCGCTGTCCGTGAGGAAACTCATCACGCTGAGGCCGACGCTGCAGGATCCCCTTGCGCGCCGGAGGGCGGATTCGTAGTTGACGCTCAGGCGCACGGAAGACCCGGCGGGGGTGGTGAACAGAAGCCCGAAGGGCCCGCTCTGGACGATGGCGATGCCGCTGTAGGTGCGGCCGGCGTTGGGCCCGGTGAGATCCGTCCAGATGAACTGGCCCGTGGTGGAGTTGAGGCAGACCTTGGAGCGGCCTGCGTCGTCCAGGAAGGCAAGGTTGAAGGTCGGAACGGACAGCACGGTGAGCAGGGCGGCCCCGCTGGTGGCGGTGCCGACGCTGTTCGTGGCCACCAGGCGGAACTGGCTTCCGTTGTCCGCGAGGGTGGTCGGGGGGGTGGTGTAGGCCGTGGTGTTCGCCCCGGTGCCTCCGACGACGTTGCCCCAGGCGCCGCCGCTGGGCAGCACCTGCCACTGGTAGGTGGCGGCGGGGTTGGCGCTGACGGTGGCGCTGAAGCCGGCGGTGGCGCCCGCCATGACCGTCAGGTTCGCGGGATTGGCGGTGATGGTGAGCCAGTTCACCGTGAGGGTGGCCGGCCCGGCGGTCAGGGACCCCGCCGCATTCTGGACGAGCACGCGGTACTGGTTGCCGTTGTTGGCGGGTACCGTCGCGGCGGTGGTGTAGGAGGCGGTGGTGCCGCCTGTCCCGGTGGTGACGTTGGCCCAGGAGCCGCCGCCCGAGGGAAGCACCTGCCACTGGTAGGTGGCGGCGGGGTTGGCGTCCACGACCACGCTGAAGGTGGCGGTGCTGCCTGCGTTCACCGTCTGGGACGCCGGAGGCGTGGTCAGGGTCAGCCAGGCCACGGTGAGGGTGGCGGCGTTGCTGGTGACCGAAGGGCCGGCCCCGGAGACCACGACCCGGTACTGATAGCCGTTCATCCCGGTGGTGGCCCCGGTGATGCTGAGGGTCGCGGTGGTGGCTCCGGAATAGACGCCGCCGTTCGTGATGTCGGCGAAGGGGCCTCCGGTGCTCAGCTGCCACTGGTAGCCCGTGGCGCCGGTGGCCACGACGGTGAAGCTGGTGTTCCCGCCGGCGGCCACGGTGGCATTGCTGGGATGGGTGACGATGGCGGGGCCCGAGACGCTGCCCAGGGAGACTTCCCAGACGCCGCGGCCGTGGGTTCCGACCCGGAGGAAGGTGGCGTCAGGGGCGACGTAGATGTCCCGGACCGAGACCAGGGGCAGGCCGGTGCCGTAGCGGGTCCAGTTGGCCCCGCCGTCGGTGGAACGGTACAGGCCCAGGTCGGTCCCCGCGAACAGGTCGTTCCCGCTCAGGGGGTTCACCTTGACCATGTGCACCGGCACCCCGAAGGGGAAGCCGTTGGATGCGGAATCCAGGGCCGTCCAGCTCGTCCCGCCGTTCGTGCTCTTCCAGATGTGGTTGGCGGTGGTGCTGAAGGCCACGGAGGTCGCGTAGAGCACCTGGTCGTTCGTGGGATCGAAGGCGATGCTGCCCATGTTCTGGGCATTGTTGGGGAAGCTCCCCACCTGGCCCCAGGAGCTGCCGCCGTTGTAGGTGACGTACCCCCGGCCGGCATTGGCCACGATGGCCACCGCATTGGCGTTGGAGGGCGAGCTGACCACCCCGCGGATGTTGAAGCCGGAGGCGGGGAGCCCCGTGGTGCCCATGGCGGTCCAGGTTGCGGCCCAGTCGGTGCTCTTGTAGACCTTGGGGTTGGTGAAGGTGTAGAGGGTGTTGCCGGTGGGATCGGCCAGCCCGGGCGAAATGCGGGTGAGGAAGGGTGCGTTGCCCCCGGCTTCCGCGATCCCGGTGTAGGCGTAGTTCCAGGTCGACCCGTCCGTGGTGCGAAGGATCCAGGCGTAGTACAGCGAACCCACCATCTTGTTGCCGTCGGTGGGGTGGATCAGGGTGCCGAAACCGTCTCCGCCCACCACGAGGTTGTAGGCGGTGGTCGCGCTGCTGGATCGGTAGCGGGTCCCCATGTCCTGGAGGCCGATGGTCACGCGGCCCACGGAGCCCGCCGGGGTGGTGGCGGTGGTGGAGCCCAGGTGATAGATGAGGTGCGTGGCCAGGCCGCGGTTCCGGCGGGGATCCACGAAGGTCAGGACGGAGGGGACATAGCCGGAGCCCGTGGGCACGCTGGCCAGGTCGGGGTTCCGGACCACGGCGATGCCGCCGTCGTTGCCGATGTAGAGGGTCTTGGGTCCCGTCTTGGCCCAGGCGCTGACGTGGAAGTCGGCGTGGATGTACACCCGGTCCGTTCCCATCCACTGGCTGAGCCGGGTCCAGGTGGCGCCGCCGTCGGTGCTGCGGTAGAGGGAGAGGTTGGCCGCGGCGAAGATCGTCTGGGTGTTGTTCGGGTCCACCGTGATCAGCTGGTTGTACCAGCCCTGGCCTGCGTCATTGGCGTTGAAGAGGCTGGCCGCCGCCACGTAGGTCCAGGTGGCGCCGCCGTCGTTGGACTTGAGGAGGCCCTTGGCCAGGTCCCCCCCCCCGTTCGTGTCGGCGATCCCGACGACGGCGGTGGACTGGGAGGCGGCGGCGGCCACGGAGATGCGGTAGGAGGCGAGGGCGGTCACCGAGGCGTCCAGGGTGGCCGCGGTCCAGGTGGCCCCGCTGTCCGTGGACGTGAGGATCCGGGTGGGGTTGGTGGTGGTGGCCACCAGGTTGCCGTTCGCCAGCCGGAGCAGGTCCCAGACGGAGGACGGGTTGCTCGGCAGCGTAACCTGGGTGAAGTTCAATCCGGAGTCCACGGACCGCCAGAGGCCGTTGTTGCCGGCCACGAGGACGATGTTCCCGGGGATGCCCAGGAGGGTTTTCACCCGCGTGGTGGCGCCGAGGGTGCCTCCCCGGGCCCAGGTCGTGCCGGCGTCGGAGGAGATCCAGAATCCCCGTCCCTCGGCCGTGGAGTCGGCGGAACCCGGCTCCATGTCGCCCAGGGCCATGTAGAGGGTGTTGGAATCCTCGGGCTTGAAGGCGAGCCCTCCCACCGAGAGGTTGCCGGCCGGCGTTCCCGCGGGCAGGGCATCCGTGATGGGATACCAGGTCCAGTCCCCCGCCGCGGCCACGTCGGCGTTGTCGCAGCGCCAGACGCCTCCTCCCGAGATGCCCATGTAGAGGCGGGTGGCGATGGTGGGATGGGGAAGGATGACGGTGGGGCGCCCGGAGTCGGAGGTGTTGGGATCCGTCCCGGACGTCTGGCCCGTTCCGTCCGTGGGACCGATGTTGACCCAGGTGCCGGCCACGGCGGGAGCTCCTCCCGTGGCGCGGGCGGCCGCGGCCCGGTAGGCCGGGGTGCCCGGGATCTTGGCTTCCCAGCGGGCCAGTTCCCGCTCCGCCACCTGGGCCTTCCGGTCCAGGTATTCGGGGGAGGCGACCCCGCCGAACCATTCCAGGAGGGCCGCCGCCCGTCCGCGGGCGTCGTCGGGCCGGGGGGTCGGTTTCCCGACCTGGGCCGCCAGGGGCGCAGCCAGCCCCAGGGCCAGGCATGCGGCAAGGACGTTCAGGAACCGCTTTCTCACGCTTTCCTCCGATGGCGAGACGGGGTGCATCCCTCCGGACTGGGGCGGATGTCCCTCCGATAGGCGACAACAGTTTATGAAAGATGCCGGTATCCGGAATCTGTCATTTCCTTAACTTCCCTCCAGGCTGTGAATTCTCTGGGGGGAAGCAGCAAAATTCCTGTCCGGGAAGCCCGCCTCACCCCTCCTTGGGGGTCCCGCAGGGCCAGGTCCCGCGCCCCGCGGGCTCCCTCGCGGTGGTGGGCTGTCCGCTGAGGCGCCCCCGGGTCCGGTACTGGGCCTTGAGCTGGTCCAGCAGTTCCACGCGCCGATCCGCCAGCCGCTTCATGGGCCGGCTGCCCACCCGGTCCAGGACATAGGCCGTCAGCAGGGGCAGGGCCAGGGTGCTGTCGGTGTAGCACACCACGGTGTCGGGCAGCTGGTCCGGGTCGATCTTGCCCCAGGAGACCGCCTCGGCCGGGGTGGCCCCGCTGAGGCCGCCGGTGTCGGGCCGGGCGTCCGTGATCTGGAGGAAGAAGTCGTGGCCCCGCTCGTCGATGCCCAGGACCTCCTGGATCTGGGGCTCGGTCTGGAGGATGAAATTCTTGGGACTGCCCCCGCCCAGGATCCAGACGGCGCTCCGCCCTCCCCTGAGCTTGGCGTCCAGCACGATGGCCGCGCTCTCGTTGACGTCGGCGTTCACGTCGAACTGGAGGCCATTGCCCTCCAGGGCCATCGCGGCGACGTTCATGCCGATGCTGCTGTCCCCCGGGCTGCTGGTGTAGATGGGCACCCCCGCCAGGTAGGCGGCGCTGAGCATGGACACGGTCCCCAGGCCCAGGGCCTGCTCCCGTTCGTGGACCGCGCGGCCCGCCAGGGAGTGGAATTCCGCCGTGCTCATGGGGCGCTGGAAGGCGGGGGCCTTGATCAGCTCCCGGTAGAAGGCGTCGGTGTCCAAGAGCACGCGGTAGTCGAAAAGGATGTCGTAGATGCGAACCACGCCCTCGTCCCGCAGGGTGGCGTCGGGCAGGCCGGGAGATCCGCGGTGCAAGGCCAGGTCCAGGGCGAAGTGGGTGTCGTGGTAGAGGTTCGCCCCGGTGCTCACGATCCAGTCCACCAGGCCGTGCTGGATGAGCGGAACCAGGCAGGAGCGCCCCAGGCCCGCGGGGGTGAGCGCACCGGTGAGGGTGAGTCCCACCGTCACCTCCGGGCGCAGGACCTTCTGGGCCAGGAGCCTCGCTCCGTCGTGGAGCCGTCCGGCGTTGTAGGCCAGAAACGCCTCGTCCATCAGGTCCGAGGCCGTGATTCCCTTTCGCAGGGGGCCGGGAAGGATCCGGGGTCCGTTCAGGAAGGCGCTGGGGGATTCAGGATGCTCGGGCATGGCCGCCTCCGGCCCGGAGGGGCCTCCGCCATTCTGCCACGGCCCTTTTGCAGCAATTCATGCCCAGGCCTCCCGGCACCGATCTAGCGGGGGGGAGTCCCTCGCATGTTCGCCATCATCGGAATCGTGGTCGTCTTCGCATCGGTCCTCGGGGGCTACCTGATGGAGGGCGGCAGCATCCCCGTCCTCCTGCACCCCCTGCCGGCGGAAGGCACCATCCTGCTGGGCGCGGCCGTCGGCTCCTTCCTGGTCTCCAACCCCGCCCACGTGGTCAAGGCCGTGGCCAGGGACATCATGAAGCCCCTCAAGGGCAGTCCCTACACCAAGGCGGTGTACATGGAGGCCCTCATGATGCAGTACGAGGTCTACATCAACATCAAGAAGGGCGGCCTCCTGGCCCTGGAGCAGGACACCAACGATCCCCACAATTCGGGGATCTTCAAGAAGTACGAGACCTTCCTGCACCACCACCACGCCCTGGACTTCTTCTGCGATTCCATGAAGCTGCTCATCAACGGCAGCGCCAAGATCGACGAGATCGACCAGGTGATGGACATGGACCTCGAGGTCCATCACGCCGAAGGGGCCGCCCCGGGCGGGGCCGTGAACACCATGGGGGACTCCTTCCCCGCCTTCGGCATCGTGGCCTGCGTCATGGGGGTGGTCATCACCATGGGCTTCCTGGACCAGCCCCCCAACGTGATCGGCGCCAAGGTCGGCGCCGCCCTGGTGGGGACCTTCCTGGGCATCCTGCTCGGCTACGGGGTGGTGTCGCCGCTCGCGAAGAACATCGACCAGGTGAACGCCCACGAGCACCACTACTTCAACATGCTCCGCGCGGGGCTGGTGGCCTTCGGCAATGGCGCGGCCCCCGTCACCGCCGTGGAGTTCGCCCGCCGCACCGTCCCCTCCCCCGAGCGCCCGGGTTCCCAGGAGCTCGAGGAAGTGGTCCGCCAGATCAAGCCGAGATGAGACACCGCCCCGGAACCACGAGGGGCGCGGGGGCAAGGCCTTCACCGGTTCCCCTCGTCGCCCGCCGCGCCTCTTCGGCAGGCCTTTCTGAGTTCCCATGACCGAACAGCAACCCGAAGTCAAAATCAAGTTCATCAAGAAGAAGGGCGGTCACGGGGCGGCCCACGGCGGGGCCTGGAAGGTGGCCTATGCCGACCTGGTCACCGCGATGATGTCCTTCTTCCTGCTCATGTGGCTTCTCAACAGCGCCAGCTCCAACACCAAGGCCGGCATCGCGGGAATGTTCCAGGACGCCAACTTCTTCAACACCGAGAAGGGCAAGCAGATTCTCGAGAACCACGGGAAGGGCATCCTGCCGGGCGGCCGGGGCATGGCGCCCATCGACGGCGGCGAGCAGGGGGGCGGCCAGCCCGAGAAGGAGACCGGGGCCCTGGAGGAGGAACAGAAGAAAATGGAGGCCACCGCCGCCGCGATCGAGCAGGCCTTCAACTCCGACCAGTTGCTCCAGGCCTTCAAGGACCAGATCACCATGGACTTCACCGACGAGGGTCTTCGCATCCAGATCGAGGACAAGGCCACCCAGGTGCTCTTCGATTCCGGCTCCGCCAAGATCAAGCCCCACACCCTGGCCATCCTCCGGGAAATCGCCAAGGAGCTCGGCAAACTGCCCAACCACCTGGTCCTGGGGGGGCACACCGACAGCCAGCAGTACGCCTCCGGGGCGGCCTACACCAACTGGGAGTTGAGCGCGGACCGGGCCAATGCAGCCCGGCGGGCCATGGAGGCCTCAGGCCTCCGACCGAACCAGGTGAAGAAGGTCACGGGCTACGCTGACACCCGCGTCCTCGAGGGCGTGTCCCCCGACGACCCCCGCCAGCGCCGCATCTCGATCATCGTGCAGAGCAGCGCCACCGAGGCTGCGGAGGCCGAGCGCCAGAAAGTGAAGCCTCCCAGGGGCGAAGGGAAGGCCCGACCGAAGGCCGAGAAGGGCTGAGGGACTCGGGAAACAGGTGGGTCGGAGAGCTCCGGTGTGACCTCGGGCACCTTTCTTGACCTACAGGTTGACCATGCTACCTCGTGAGGCAATGCTCTTGCCGAGGCGAGGACGGGATGGACTCGAGCCCGGCCCGCCGTGAAGGAGAACCCATGAGTGTGGGCCTTCTCTTCGATTCCACCCGCTGCGTCGCCTGCGGAGCCTGCAGCACCGCCTGCAAGGAGCAGAACAAGCTCCCCGGGCCGGTGGATCCCGAACCCACGGCGCGCACCTGGACCACGGTCCAGACCCTGGAGGGCCAGAACGTGCGTCGCCTCTGCATGCACTGCCTGGTGCCCACCTGCGTCTCCGTGTGTCCCGTGGGGGCCCTCGCCCGGACGCCCGAGGGTCCGGTGGTCTACGACGGCGGGAAGTGCATGGGTTGTCGCTACTGCATGATGGCCTGTCCTTTCGGGGTGCCCAAGTACGAGTGGGACAAGCCGGTGCCCGTCGTCGGCAAGTGCATCCTCTGCACCAGCCGGGTGAAGGAGGGAAGGCCCACCGCCTGCGCGGAGGCCTGTCCTTACGGCGCGACGGTCTTCGGCACCCGGGAACAGCTTGCGAAGGAGGCGAGGAAGCGCATCCAGGAGAGTCCTTCCGCCTACCGGGACCACATCTACGGCCTGGGCGAAGCCGGGGGCACGGGGGTCCTCATGATCGCCGCGGTGCCCTTCGAGAAACTGGGGCTGCGCACCGACGTGCCCAAGGACCCGCCGGCCATGCGCACCTGGCAGGTGCTGGCCAACATCCCCGACTTCGTGGCCGTCTGGGGCTGCTTCCTCTACGGCGTCCACTGGATCACCGCCCGGCGCGAGGAGGTGGCCTCCGGGCCCGGGGCGGGGGGGCACGGCCCTGAAGGGAGGTCGTCATGAACGGCAGCACCGCCCTTCCCTCCCGCCGCCTCAACTGGGGCTTCTGGACCGTCGTCTTCTCCATCCTGGTGGTGGCCTTCCTCGGGGTCACCGTCCTGCGCTTCTCCAAGGGCCTGGGGGCGGTCACGCACCTCAACGACACCTTCCCCTGGGGCATCTGGATCGGCTTCGACCTGCTGTGCGGCGTGGGCCTTGCGGCAGGCGCCTTCACCCTCACCGCGGTGGTCCACCTCTTCAACCTGAAGCGCTTCGAGCCCATCGTGCGGCCCACCATCCTGACCGGCTTCCTGGGCTACACCTTCGTGATCCTCGCTCTGCTCTTCGACCTGGGGCAGCCCTGGCGAATCTGGCACGCCATCATCTACTGGAACCCCCACTCGGTGATGTTCGAAGTGGCCTGGTGCGTGATGCTCTACACCACCGTGCTGGCCATCGAATTCTCGCCCGTGGTCTTCGAGCGCCTCGGCTGGCACGCCCCGGCCCGGCTGGTGCACCGCATGATCACCCCGCTGGTCATCGCGGGGGTGATCCTCTCCACCCTCCACCAGAGCAGCCTGGGGTCGCTCTACCTCATCGTGCCCTCCAAACTGCACCCCCTCTGGTACAGCCCGCTCCTGCCCCTCTTCTTCTACATCTCCGCCATCGGCGCGGGGATCGGGATGGTGGTGCTGGAGTCCTACATGAGCAAGCGGGCCTTCGGCCGGAACCTGGAGATGGAGCTCCTGGAACCCCTGGCCCGCGCCATGGTGGTGGCCCTCTTCATCTACGGCCTCATGCGCCTCCAGGCCATCAACCGGAACCAATGCTGGGGCGACATCGCCTCCTTCAGCTACGAGGGGAAGATGTTTCTCGTGGAATTCGTGCTGGGGGTGGTCCTGCCGGTGGCCATGCTGTCCTTCCGCAGGATCCGGACCAGCCCCTCGGGCCTGGTCACGGGCTCATTCCTGGCCGTGCTGGGCTTCGTGATGAACCGCCTCAACGTGAGCATCACCGGCATGGAGCGCGGGCTCGGGGCCCGCTATTCTCCCGCCCTCATGGAATACACGGTGTCCCTGGGCCTGGTGGCCATCGGCATGGCGGTCTTCGCCTTCGCGGTGCGCTACCTGAACATCTTCCCCGAGGGCCAGCGAGAAGGAGGCTCCTGAGGCCATGCGCACCCGCATCGGCACGCGTCTGATCCTGGGGGCCGGCCTCACCACGGCCCTCGTGATCGGCGTGATGGCCGCCGCGATCGTGCGCATCCACACGGCCCAGCTGGTCTCGGAGCGGACGCGCCACGCCAACCAGCTCAGCGAGACCATCAAGGGCGCCACCCACGACGACATGCTGGAGAATCGCCGGGAAAACCTCCACCGGCAGATCCGGGCCGTGGGGGCGCTCCAGCAGGAGGGCATCCGGAAGGTCCGCCTCTTCAACAAGGAGGGGCGCATCATGTTCTCTTCCGTCGAGGCGGAGATCGGGACCGCCCTGGACACCAAGGCCGAGGCCTGTTTCGCCTGCCACGCGGAAGGGCGGCCCCTGGAGAAGCTGGACATGCCCGCCCGCTCACGGTTCTACAGGGCGCCCGACGGCACCCGCGTGCTGGGCATCATCACGCCCATTCCCAACGAGGCCTCCTGTTCAACCGCCGCCTGCCATGCGCACGGGCCCAAGCAGAGCGTGCTCGGGGTGCTGGACGTGAACATTTCCATGGCCGAGGCGGACGCCGAGATCGCGCGCAGCCGGACCTGGATGCTCGGCCTGGCCCTGGTGGCCGTGCTGGCCACCGGCCTCATCCTCTGGTGGCTCACCCGCAGCCTGGTCGTCAAGCCCGTGGCGGCCCTGGTGGCCGGGACCCGGGCGGTGGCCGGAGGGGAGCTGGGCACCACCATCCCGGTCATGGGCCGGCACGAGCTGGGAGACCTGGCCAAGGCCTTCAACGACATGACCCGCCGCCTCGTGGAGACGCAGCGCCAGCTCACCCAGGCCGACAAGCTGGCCTCGGTGGGGCGCCTGGCGGCCGGCATCGCCCACGAGATCAACAACCCCCTCACGGGCGTCCTCAGCTACGCCTCCCTGCTCCGCAAGCGACTGGACGCGGACAAGGAGTCCTGCGAGGACCTGGACGTGATCGTGCGGGAGACCAAGCGCTGCCGGGGCATCATCCGCGACCTCCTGGACTTCGCGCGGCCCACGCCCCCCACCCGCAAGCCCACGGACCTCAACGAGGTGGCCCGGCGGGCCATCGCGGTGGTCATGTCGCAGCTGGCCCTCAACCAGGTGCAACTGGCCCTGGACCTTTCCCCCGAACTGCCGGAAGTCCCCGCGGACGGGAACCAGGTCCAGCAGGTGCTGGTGAACCTCCTCCTGAACGCGGCCGACGCCATCGGCCCCTCCGGGGGGACCATCCGCGTCTCCTCCCGCACCGCCGAAGGCGACCGCTTCGCCGAACTGGCCGTCCACGACAACGGGCCGGGGATCAGCGAGGAGAACCTCCCCCGGGTCTTCGAGCCCTTCTTCACCACCAAGGGGAGCCACGGGACAGGACTGGGCCTGGCCGTGAGCTGGGGGATCCTCGAGCACCACGGCGGGCGCCTGGAGGTGGAGAGCCCGCCGGGCGAGGGCACCTGCTTCACGCTCCGCCTGCCCCTCGACGAAGTGCCCCTCTCCCTCAAGCTTCCCGCCGAACCCTCCGCCATCGCCTAGGAGTCCGCCATGACCGCCCTCATCGTCGTCCTCATGTTCATCGCCTTCGTGGTGATCGACATCTTCGTCCGCAAGGTCTCCGAAAGCCTCAAGCTGCGGCGGGAGCGCCGGGAGCGCGAGGATGTCCTGCGCGTCTCGCTGCAGCTGGACATCGCCGACGAGGCGAAGAGCCTCAAGCGTGCGGAAGTTCCCAACCCCAAGGCCCGCATCCTCGCGGTGGACGACGAGGCGGTGGTCCTGGACAGCTTCCGCCGGATCCTGGTCCTGGAGGGCTTCAGCGTGGACACCGTCGAGACCGGCCCCGAGGCCCTGGGCCTGGTCCAGCGGAACGACTACGACTTCCTCTTCACGGATCTGAAAATGCCCGTGATGGACGGGGTGGAGGTGGTGAAGGCGGTCAAGCACCTGCGCCCGGACGTGGACGTGGTCGTCATCACCGGGTACGGCACCATCGAGACGGCGGTGCAGACCCTCCAGTTCGGGGCCTGCGAGTACGTCCAGAAGCCCTTCACCGCCGAGGAACTGGGCGACTTCGCCCGGCGCCTGCTCATCAAGCGGGAGGCCCGCCTGGAGGCCGCCCGGAAGCCCACCATCAAGGTGGTGGCCCCCGCCCTGGCGGAAGGCACACCGGCCGGGGAATTCTGCGTCCCCGGGGGGGCCTTCATCTCCTCGGCCCACGCCTGGGCCCGCCTGGAGCCCAACGGCCAGGTGCGCATCGGGCTGGACGACTTCGCCCGGAAGGCCCTATCCCTTCCCTCGAGCGTCGAACTGCCCCGTCCCGGGCAGACCGTCAAGGCCGGGGAGCCCCTCTTCTCCCTGAAGGAGGGCGAGGCCTGGGTCCGCTTCCCTTCGCCCCTCAGCGGCAAGGTCGTCCACGGCAACGAGGACCTGAAAGCAGATCCCCGGCTGACCCTCCGGAGCCCCTACGACCGCGGCTGGGTCTGCCTCCTCCAGCCCTCGGACCTCGCCACGGAGCTGCCCGGACTCCGCATCGGCAAGCCCCTGGTGGACTGGTACCAGGAGGAGATCGCGAGGCTCCGCGCCCAGGGCGCTTCCGCCCCGGCGGCCGGCCCCGTGGACCCTGCTGCCTTCGAGCGGGAATTCCTGGGCGGGAGGCCTGCCGCGACCGTGTGACCTCCGGGGCGGGTCCATTGATTCAGGTTCGAGTGGAAATGGATTATTCTGGGGGTTCGGCCTGGGATCCGCCCGGGCCGACCCATCGCAGGAGCCTTTGCATGCGTCCGATGTTCGTCATTCTGTTCGCCGCCGCCGCCCTCCTCGGCTGCAAGAAGTCCGAGACCCCCGCGGCCCAGGCCCCGGTCGCCGCCCCTCCGTCCCCGGCGCCCGGCGCCAGCGTCACGGGCAAGATCCTGGAACGCCTGGAGGCGCCCCCCTACGTGTACTTCCGCCTCAAGGTGGGCGACCAGGAAGTCTGGGCCGCGGTCCCCGAGAACAAGCTGGCCGTCGGGGAGGAGGCCACCCTCGCCAATGCCATGGAGATGCGCGACTTCGAGTCGAAGACGCTCAAGCGCACCTTCCCCTCCATCCTCTTCGCCAACCTGGGCACCGGCGGCGCCCCCACCTCCATGGCCAACATGGCCAGCCAGCACGCCATGGCCGCCAAGGGCGGAGACGAAGTGGCGGTAGGCAAGGTGGACAAGGCCCCCGGCGCCGAGGGCCGCAGCATCGCGGAACTCTATGCCCAGAAGGGCACCCTGAAGGACAAGACCGTCGCCGTCCGCGCCCGGGTGGTGAAGGTCAGCCTGGAGATCATGGGCAAGAACTGGCTGCACCTGCGCGATGGCAGCGGGGACCCCGCCAAGGGCGACCACGACCTCACCGTCACCTCGGCGGACAAGGTCGAGAAGGGCGACCTGGTGCTGGTCCGTGGCACCCTGCGCCTGGACAAGAACTACGGCTCGGGCTACGCCTACCCCGTGATCCTGGAGGACGCCAAGGCCCAGAAGCAGTAGGGCCGGCCTGGGTCCTGCCCGGGGCCGGGCGACGAAAGGGACATGAGGCGATGAGGCGCCACCCCCCGACAAAAGGAAACGCCCCGAGGCAGGGGCGTTTCAGGGGGATGCTTTGGAAGGTTTCGGTCGGAGGGATCCGTTGAGCGGGCGCCGCGAAACACAACGGCGGGTTGCAATCGGAAGGATGAAAAGCGGCGGGATGTCCTTGCGGACGCCTCAGCCTCCAGGATAGCCCCGCAGGGGGGTGGGCGCCACTCCGCGGTGCGGCCTTCAAGGGGGTTCACCCTCGAGGCAGGTCCCCATTCCGGCCCCCCGCCCCGGGTGTCCGGGGAGATGCACCGCTCCCCCGTTTCCTCCGGCCCCTCGCCGAGCATGGGTCCGGAGGAGGATCAGTTCCCCGGCAGCTCGAAGAGGGCCGGGTCCGGCGCGCCGGGGGCCCAGGCGCTGAAGCGGAGGGTGGCCTTGCCGCCGCCGGGTTCCTCCAGGGCCATGCCCGGGATCAGGCGCACCCCCTGGACCAGGGTGGGGGCCTCGAAGCGGACGCGCTTGGCCAGCTTGCCGGAGGCCAGGTGGAAGGCCGCGGCCAGGGGCCGCCCGTCGTCGGCCACCCAGAGGCTCACCGTGCGGTAGCTGATGGAGGGCCTGCGGGCCGCCAGGTCCAGGCGCGTGGCCGGAGCGCCCTCGAAGGCCTCCGGCTCCGCCCGGGCCACGGTGTAGTCCTCCCCGAAGCGGGTCCGGGCGATGTCGCCCCCGGCGGCCGGACCCATGACCCGCTGCTGGGGTGAGATCCTCATGGGCCGTTTCGAGGTGGCCGCCAGCAGCCACATCTGCTCGCCCAGCAGCAGCACGGAGCGCCCCTTCTCCTTCTCCGAGAGGCCCTCCACCCGGGCGTCCCCGTTGGCCCGGGCGTGGACCCGCCAGCGCTGCGAACCCTTTTCCGACGCCAGGGCCACCTCCACCGAGAAGGCCGGCCACGGATGGCGCAGCTTGTCCACCTTGGCCAGGAGGGCCTCGGGGGACTGTCCGAACAGAGGGAGGGCGAGCAGGGCCCAGACCCCGGCCTTAAGCCCGCCCATAGTCGTCCTGCAGCCGCTCGATGTCGTGCTCGTCAAAGGTGCCCAGGCTGACCTCGAGGACCCGGACGGGGTGGGGGGTCCCGGCGTCGCAGCGGAGGCGGTGGGTGGAGCCCAGGGGCAGCCAGACCTCCTCGCCCACGCGGGGGCGGAGTTCGATTCCGTCCAGGTCCACCACGACCCCCGGGTCCAGGGCCACCCACAGCTCGCCGCGGTGGGCGTGGCGCTGCAGGCTGAGCCTCGCGCCGGGCTTGCAGGTGAGGATCTTCACCGTGCAGGGGGTGTTCAGGGCGTACTGGTCGAAGGAGCCCCAGGGCTTCTCCACGTGCAATGTCTCGGGTCGTTCCATCGTGTCCTCTCCAATGCCAAGCCCGTTGGCCAGGTCGCCCGGCTTCCCTGGGAGCCTAGAGCAGGTCCTTCCGGCCCCGCCGCTTCAGTTCGTCCACCACCTGCTTCACCCCCTGGGCGCGGTCCCGCCGGGTGACGAGCAGGGCGTCGGGCTCGTCCACCACGATGAGGTCCTCGACGCCCGCCAGGGCCACGAGGCGCGCGCCACCGAAGACGGCGCAGTCCCGGGCCTCCACCAGCACCGCGTCGCCCCGGACGATGTTGCCGGCGGCATCCTTCTCGTGGAAGTCCAGCAGCGCAGGCCAGCTGCCCACGTCGGACCAGCGGAAGCGCGCGGGGATCGCGGCCACGCGCCTGGAGCGCTCCAGGAGGGCGTAGTCGATGCTGGTGGCCTCCGTGCGGGCGTAGGCCGCGGGCAGGTCCCCGGGCAGCGCCCCGGCAGAGGCCCAGGCCTCCAGGGGGTCCAGCACGGCGGGGGCGTGGGCGCGCAGCTCCTCCCGGAAGGCGTCCAGACGCCAGACGAACATGCCGGCGTTCCAGAAGTGACGCCCGGAGGCCGCGTAGGCCAGGGCGGTCTCCAGGGGGGGTTTCTCCCGGAAGGCCGCCACCCGGCGCACCGGGCCTTCGCCCTCGGTCTCGATGTAGCCGTAGCCCGTCTCCGGATAGGCCGGCGGGATGCCGAAGGTCACCAGGTCCCCGGTGCCGGCGGCGTGCCGTGCGGCCAGGTCCAGGTCCTCCAGGAAGCGCGGCTCGTCTCCGATCCAGTGGTCGGCGCTGAGCACGGCCATCACGGCGTCCGGCCGCTTCCGGGCAATGTGGACCAGGGCCAGGGCCAGGCAGGGCGCCGTGTTGCGTCCCTCGGGTTCGGCGATGACGTTGTCCGGGGGGAGCTCGGGCAGCAGGCGGCGGGTCTCCTCCGCCAGTTCCGTGGTGGTGGCGATGAAGATGCGCTCCGGACCGAAGGTGGGCAGGACCCGGTCCACGGTCTGGGCCAGCAGGTTCCGCTCCCCAAGGATGGGAAGGAACTGCTTGGGACGGCGTTCCCGGGAGCGGGGCCAGAAGCGTGTTCCCTTGCCCCCGGCCATGACGACGATGACGGTTGAACCAGCGCCCATCGTGACCTCACCCTCCCATGAACTCAACGCCCCAGGGCGTGAGGTCCCGCGTACCGCGCGGCGAACCCGAGATGACGACGATGACGGTTGAACCAGCGCCCGTCGCGACCCCACCCGAAAGGCTTCTGGATGCCCGAAGGGGCCTGGTCCCGGGTGCCGTCCGGCGAGTCCGGGATGACCACGGCGACGGTCTCGGAACCGTTCATGGGCCCGCCCTTCCCCCGGCCCTCAGCCGCCCTTCCGGGTGGCCTTCTTCGGCGCCTTGCGGGCGGCTCCGGCCTTTTTCTTCGCCCCCGCCTTCGGGCTGCCCTTCCGGGCACCGCCGCGCCGGCCCCGGCGAAGGTCCTTGGGGTGGATCTCCGGTGGCGGGAGAGGGGGCGGCTCGACGATGCCTCGCGGCACCGGCGGCAGGTCGTCCTCCGGGATGTTCAGGGCGGCGGCCCGCTGGGCCCGGGCCTGGACCACCGGATCCCCCTCGGGTACGAGGGGCGTGGCTGCGGCCACGAGGGCGAAGGTGACGGCGGCCGTTCCCAGGCGTCGCAGCAGGCTCATCCGGGCTCCTCCGTTCCCTCCACCATACCCCCAGGGGGCTTCAGGCGGGAGGCTTGGGGGGCCTCAACTTGGCGAAGAACTCCGCCACCACCGCATCTGCGGCCTCCTTGGCCTTGTCGGCGACCTGGGCCTCCCGGGCCAGGATGTCCCGGCCAGCCGGGGCCATGTGGGCCTCCTCGGTGGCGGCGGGCTGGAGGTTCGCCAGGACGAAGTGGCTGACGTCGATGAGACGGTGGCCCACCTTCTCGAGCTTCTGCCGGATGATGTCCTGGTACTGGAAGAGGTCGAAGACCCCCGAGACGTTGTAGACGCCGTTCTCCACGTGGACAGAGATGGCTTCCATCTTTTCCACAAGGGCGTCCTTCTCCGGAGAGGGGGGGACGAGGTCCCGCAGGAGTTCCTGGCATTCCCGGATCAGCGCCTGGATCTCCTGGAAGCTGCTCTCGACCACCTCGATCTGCCCAAGAACGCGCTCCGCGCCCCCTTCCTGCTCCTTGGCAATCTGGAGCAACTGCTCGGGAATGGCTTTGGACTTGGAACTCGGGATTTCGGCCATGAAGACCCCTGTAGGGCCCTTATCGGCGGAACCAGGGATTCGGCTTGAGTACCGGCGCTGGATCTCCCCCCGCGATAAACTCTTTTCCCGGGCTCTTTGGGCCTGTGTCCCTTGGAGACAACGCGCCGATGCCCCCTCCCGACCGCACGCCCGTCCGCGAAGAGGCCCTTGCCTCCTGCCGGCAGCCCTTTCCAGCCTCCCGGAAGATCCATGTCCAGGGCTCCCACCCAGAGCTGCGGGTGCCGTTCAGGGAGGTGAGCCTCCAGCCCACCCGGGATTTCGACGGCAGCCTGGTCAGGAATCCCCCGCTGCGCCTCTACGACACCACCGGGCCCTACACGGACCCCGGGGCCGCCATCGACCTGACCCGGGGCCTGAACGAGCTGCGGGGGGCCTGGATCCGGGAGCGCGGAGACGTGGAGGAGTTGAAGGCCTCCACCAGCACCTACCGCCAGCTGCGGGAGCGGGACCCGGACCTGGCCGCGATCCGCTTCCTGGGGGGCCGGAGGCCCCTCCGGGCCCGGACCGGCCGCAACGTGACCCAGATGCACTACGCCCGGCAGGGAATCGTCACGCCCGAAATGGAATTCATCGCCATCCGGGAAAACCTTGGGCGGGAGCCCTCGGGCCGCCGCCCCATCACCCCCGAGTTCGTCCGGGACGAAGTGGCCGCGGGCCGGGCCATCATCCCCGCCAACATCAACCACCCCGAATCCGAGCCCATGATCATCGGCCGGGCCTTCCTGGTGAAGATCAACGCCAACATCGGCAACAGCGCGGTGGCCTCCAGCATCGAGGAGGAGGTCGAGAAGATGGCCTGGTCCATCCGCTGGGGGGCCGACACGGTCATGGACCTCAGCACCGGGGCCAACATCCACGAAACCCGGGAATGGATTCTGCGCAACAGCCCCGTGCCCATCGGCACCGTCCCCATCTACCAGGCCCTGGAAAAGGTGGGGGGCAAGGCCGAGGAGCTCACCTGGGAGATTTTCCGGGACACCCTGGTGGAGCAGGCCGAGCAGGGGGTGGACTACTTCACCATCCACGCCGGCGTCCGCCTGGCCCATGTCCCCCTGACCGCGAGGCGCGTCACGGGCATCGTGAGCCGGGGGGGCAGCATCCTGGCCAAGTGGTGCCTGGCGCACCACCGGGAGAACTTCCTCTACACCCACTTCGAGGAGATCTGCGAACTCCTGAAGTCCTACGACGTGGCCTTCTCCCTGGGGGACGGGCTGCGTCCCGGCAGCACCGCCGACGCCAACGACGAAGCCCAGTTCGCCGAGCTGGACACCCTGGGCGAACTCACCAAGATCGCGTGGAAGCACGACGTGCAGACCATGATCGAGGGCCCCGGCCACGTCCCCATGCACCTCATCCAGGAAAACATGGAGCGCCAGCTGCGCGTCTGCCACGAGGCGCCCTTCTACACCCTGGGCCCCCTCACCACCGACATCGCTCCGGGCTACGACCACATCACTTCCGCCATCGGGGCGGCCATGATCGGCTGGATGGGCACGGCCATGCTCTGCTACGTGACGCCCAAGGAGCACCTGGGTCTGCCCAACCGGAGCGACGTGAAGGCCGGAGTGATCGCCTACAAGATCGCCGCCCACGCCGCGGACCTGGCCAAGGGACATCCCTCCGCGAGGGCCTGGGACGATGCCATGAGCAAGGCCCGTTTCGAGTTCCGCTGGGAGGATCAGTTCAGCCTGGCCCTGGACCCCGAGACCGCGAGGGAATTCCACGACGAGACCCTGCCGGCCGAAGGCGCCAAGGCGGCCCACTTCTGCTCCATGTGCGGTCCCCACTTCTGCTCCATGCGCATCACCGAGGACGTGCGGAAGTACGCGGAGGAGCACGGCTACGCGGCCGACCAGGCCCTGGAGAAGGGGCTCGAGGAGAAGGCCAGGGAGTTCGCCGAGAAGGGGCGGGAGTTGTACACCCAGGCCTGAACCGGGCCCTCAGCCCCGCGAGGTCCGCGCCACGGTCTGGAGCAGCTCCGCCAGGCGGTAGGGTTTGTGGAGGAACGCGGTGGCCTCTCCCTCGACCAGGTCCTGCTCCGTGTAGCCGCTGCTGAGCACTACGGGAACCGTCGGATCCAGGGCCCTGATCCGGAGGAGGGCGTCCCGCCCTCCCATCCTCGGCATGGTCAGATCCAGGATCACCAGGGCCACCTCCTCCCGGCGGGCGGAAAAGACTTCCACCGCCTCGAGGCCGTCCCAGGCCAGGAGGACCCGGTAGCCCTGGCTCCGCAGGGCTTCGCGGACGAACTCCCGGAGTTCGGGCTCGTCGTCGGCCACCAGCACCAGGGCCCCGGAACCTCCGGCCTCGGGAGCCGACACCTCCGCCGGCTCTTCCGGGGGCGGCGCCTCCGCCTCGGGGAGGAACAGGCGGAAGGTGGTGCCTCGCTCTCTCTGGCTCTGGACCGCCAGGCCGGCGCCGTGGGACTTCAGGATGCCCAGGACGGCCGTGAGACCCATGCCGCGGCCCGCGAACTTGGTGGTGTAGAAGGGATCGAAGATCCGGCCCAGCGTGGAGGCGTCCATTCCGGCGCCGTTGTCCTGAACCTCGACGACCACCGCGGGGCCTGGCGTCAGGGCATGGCCCGGCCACAGGCCCGCGAGGGTCTCCTCCCCGACGACCCCATGATGGATGTGGACCTTCACGACGCCGGGATGCTCCCCGATGGCCTCCGCACCGTTGGTGACCAGGTTCATGAGCACCTGCTGCATCTGGGCGGGGTCTCCCCTGACCCAGGCCGGGCGCACATCCAGGTCCAGCTGGATTTCCACCAGTTTGGGAAGGGAGTCCCGGAGAAGGTCTGCGATCTCCTCCGCCTCCCGGTTGAGGTCCAGGGTCCGCATGGTCATGGGGGCCCGGCCTGCGTAGGCCAGCATCTGCTGGGCCAGGTCCGCGGCCCGGCGGGAGGCGCCCAGGATGCGGCTCAGGTGTTCATGGACGGGGCTGTCGGTCGGGGTGAGGCGGGCCGCCAGGTCCGCATTCCCGCTCACCACCGCGAGGAGGTTGTTGAAGTCGTGGGCGATGCCTCCCGCCAGGACGCCCAGGCTTTCCAGCTTCTGGGCCCGGCGGAGGTTCTCCTCCTCCTTCCGGGCCTGGGTGACATCCTCCACCAGGCTCATGACGCCCAGCACCCGGCCTTCCCCGTCGGTCAACGGCGTGTTGGTCCACTGGCACAGCACGCGCCCGCCGTCCTTGGTCCGGTTCTCAAGGGTGGCAAGGTGGCTGCGACCGAGGGACAGCCTGTTGAGCGCATGGCGGATGGGCTGGGAGCTGAAGTCGTCGAAGAGCAGGTCGCGTCCATGTTTCCCAAGGATCTCCCCTTCGTCGTAGCCGAAGATTTTTTTGGCCGCGGGATTCCAGCCCTGGATCCGGAGTTCGGTGTCCCAGTCGATCACCGCGAAGGGAAGGTTTTCCACAAGGTTGTGGAACCGCTGGAGCCCGGCGCGGATGTCCTCGGTGAGTCGGTGGGCCATCCCGAGGGCCCGGCTGCGGGCCCCGAGCAGGGACCAGGTGAGGACTCCCAGGGCCAGGCTGATGAGCCCGCCCCCCACGAGCCAATCCCGCCCCGACCGCCGTCCCGGGTCGTTCATGAAAGGCGGGAGGGCTCGGTAGCTCGCCCTCCATGTTCGTCCGCCCAGGTCGAAAGTCTGGTCCAGGGACGGGCTGGTGAAGCCTGGGGGGAGGTCCCGAAGGCGGGGATCCACCCTCACCGGCCTGGCGTTTCCCCCTGTGACATCCAGGACGTCCACCGCGATCGTGGACCCTTCCCCCTGGATTCCTCCCTCGATGAGGGCCGTGGAGCGTATGCCCAGGCTCAGCCATCCGTCGGAGAGGCCCCTCCGGTCCTCCAGGGTGGCCGGGGTCGCCCCGCCCTTGTAGAGAGGCAGGAACAGGGCCAGGGCGTGGGGATCAGGTCCGGCGTCCCCGAACATCAAGGGGGCGGTGAGCTTCAAATTCCCCGTATCCCTGGAGAGTTCCGCCGCCTCCCGCTGGACGGCGTGGGACCCGACGTCCAGGCCCAGGGCCAGTGGATTGGCGCTGGCCGGAGCTGCGTACTGGATCACGAGGAGGTCGGGCAATCCAGGCGAAATCGGCGGATCCCCGGGGATGAGGGTTTCGCTTCTCACCGGCCGAACCTGGTACAGGATCCCCTCCGCGAGACCCCGCTTGAGGAATTCCCCGAGCTCGGCCCGGGGAAGGCGGACGATGCGGGCGAGGGATTTCAAATCGGAGTGTTCTTCCAGGTCCATCTGCCCCACAAAGGCTTCCCATTCCCTGGCTCCGACCCTGTCCGTGACCATGCGCAGACCCCGCCCGGCCCGGAGCAGGTCCCCGAACTGATGGAGGCGTTCCTCGAGGCTTCCCTTCAGGCGCGCCGCGTGACGTGCCAGCCGGGCTTGGTCGCGGGCGGCCTGGGCCCCCCGGGCCTGGCGGTAGCCCAGGAAGCTCGCCAGGAGACCCAGGGCGAGCACCGCCAAGCCCCAGCCTGGGGCCGACCTGGATGGGCGGCCCGCCCGCGGGAGGGCCGTTGAATCAGGGACTGTACGGGTCATGGACGGAGGCCGGGGCCCAGGTTAACAGACTCCCCCAGCCAGCACGGATCGCGGGCCAGGAGTTCCTCCATGGCTTCGGACCCCAGAGGCTTCGAGAAGAGGTAGCCCTGACCCTGGTCGCAGCCCAGGGCGAGAAGCCGCTCGAACTGGGCCCGGGTCTCGATGCCCTCCCCCGTGACCCGCATGCCCAGGGCCTTCGCCATCGAAACGATGGCGGAGACGATGGCCGTGTCCTCCGGGCCCCGCCCCAGGCGGTCCACGAAACTCTTGTCCACCTTGAGGGCGTCCACCGGGAACCGCTTGAGGTAGGAAAGGCTCGAATAGCCCGTGCCGAAGTCGTCGATGACCAGGGCGATGTTGAGGCCCTTGAAGATTCGCATCGCCTCGATGGAGGTATCCGGATCCTTCATCATCACGCTCTCGGTGATCTCCAGCTTGAGGTGCCGCGGGCGCAGTCGCTGGTTCGAGAGCGCGGTGGTGACCATCTCCACCAGCTCCTTCTGCTGGAACTGCCGCATGGACAGGTTCACATTGATCATCCGGGGCGGATCCGTGGGGAATCGCCGCTGCCACTCGCTGGCCTGCCGGCAGGCCTCCTCCAGCACCCAATTCCCGATGGGGACGATGAGGCCCGTCTCCTCCGCCATGGGAATGAACTCCAGGGGGCTCACCATGCCTCGGTCGGGATGCTGCCAGCGCACCAGGGCCTCCCATCCCTCGATGCGGCCGGTGCGGAAGGAGACCAGGGGCTGGTAGTGGAGCTTGAATTCCCCCTGCTCCAGGGCGTGGCGCAGCTCCCCCTCCAGGCGGAGCCGGTCCTTGGCCGCCTGGTTCATGCTCGGGTCGAAGATCTCCACGGCGCCCTGCCCCTTCGTCTTGGCGCGGTACATGGCCAGCTCCGCGTCGTGCAGCAGCTCCTGGGCCCGGATGCCCGCCCGGTTGGTGAGGGCCAGGCCCATGCTGCAGCCCGTGAAGACCTCCTGGCCGTCGAGTTCCAGCCGTTCCCCGCACGCGGCCTGGATGCGATCGGCCACCACCATGGCGTGGCTGGCGTCCGCCAGGTCCTCGAAGAGGACCGCGAAGTCGTCCCCGCCAAGACGGGCCACGGTGTCCTCAGGACGAACGCAGGAGCGGATCCTCCCCGCCATCTGAACCAGCAGCCGGTCCCCGGCCTCGTGGCCCAGGCTGTCGTTGACGAGTTTGAAGCGGTCCAGGTCCAGGCGGAGGATGGCCACGAACTGTCTGCGGCGCTCCAGGCGCAGGAGGCTCTGCTGGACGCGTTCGAGGAAGAGGGTGCGGTTCGGCAGTGAGGTCAGGCGGTCCTGGAAGGTCTGGAGGGTCAGCTCAGCCTGGGTCTGGGTCCGGCCGGTGATGTCCTCCAGCACCACCAGCACCTCCTGCACGCGGCCCCTCCGATCCGCCAGGGGCTCTCCCTTCACCGACAGCCAGATCCAATCCTCGCCGCCGGGGCGCTCCACCCCCAGGACGTCCCCGTCGATCCGGATCCCCCCCCGCAGGATGCGGGGGACGGGGAGTTCCTCCGCCGCCCAGGGGGTGCCGTCCACCTTCAGGAAGGGCGGATCCGGGTTCAGCCAATCGAGCCGTTCCAGGGCGGGCAGTTCCCGGCCGAGCATCTCCAGGGCCCTGGAATTGCATCGGACCATCCGCCCCCTCCGGTCGCAAAGCAGCACACCCACGGGAAGCATCCCGAAGACCACCGCGAAGGGATCATCGGCGGTGGCCTCCTCCTCCACCTTCCCCCGGGGCAGAAACCGCCTGATGGCCCCGCGGAAGAACAGAACCAATACGGCGCCCCCCAGGGCCTGGACGAGCAGCAGGGCCCCAGCCCCGAGGATGCCCCGGAGGTGGTATCCCGTGGCCCAGAGCCATAGGCCCATGGCCAGCACCGCTCCGGCGAAGGACAGCCACCGCCGGGGTGGCATCGCCGGAAGGGGGGGACTGCTCTCCATGGATGGATGTTCCTTTCGAGCCCTGTGAGCCCAGACCATCCTTTCGGCAGGCCCGCCGTCGGACTAAATTGAGGGGTGGAATCCCTCGACGCCTTCCTCCCTTTCGGCCACCAGGCGCTGCGCCACCCCGCGGAGCGCCGTCGCCTGGACGCCATCCTCCTCCGCTGGGCCACGGCCTGGCAGGGGCCCCGCCGCACCTTGGAATTTACCCGCTCCCACCACGGGGCCTACCTGCATTTCAACCAGCTCATTGGACGCACCTGGTGCCAGGTCTGCACCTTCCACGCCGTTCCCCGCCAGGGGGTCGCGCTCCGGGGCCCGGACCCCGACCGCATGAGGAAATCCCACAAGCTCCGGCGGATCCCCCTGGACCGCAGCTCCCTGGACGCCGTCTTCGAGGCCTGGTCGGCCCATCCCGAGGCCCGGCCCGCGGGTCTTGCGGTGGAGCTGCACCTCGCAGAGGCTCCCGACGAAGTGTGGGAGGCTTTTCTGCTGGAGGCCCTGCGGGCCCTCGGATGAGGCCGGGCCCGGGGATTCAGCCGCCCACCCGGTGCATGGGCACCTTGGGCAGGGCCGCGGTGGCTTCCGTGCGGAGCAGGGAGTAGCGGTCCTCCCGGCGGGCCCAACGACCGGCGATGGCGGCCTCCAGGGTTGCGTCCCCCGCACCCCCGCGGAGAAGGCCCTTGAGGTCGAGACCCTCACCGGCGAAGAGGCAGGTGTAGAGGTGTCCGTCCGCGGAGAGCCGCGCACGGTCGCAGCCCAGGCAGAAGGGTTCCGTCACGCTGGAAATGAAGCCCACCTCCCCGGCCCCGTCCCGGTACCGGTGCCGGAAGGCCACCTGCCCCAGGCGATCCTGCGGCACCGGATCCAGGGGCCAGCGGGCGTGAATGCGTGCCCTGAGGCTTTCGCCGGACAGGACCCGGTCCAGGCGCCATCCGGCCGCGCTGCCCACGTCCATGAACTCGATGAAGCGCAGGGCAAGCCCCCGCCCCCGCGCCCAGCCGGCCAAGTCCAGGACTTCGTCGTCGTTGACGCCAGCCTGAACCACGCAGTTGATCTTGACCGGATGCAGGCCCACCCCCTGGGCCTCGGCGATGCCCTCCAGCACCAGGGCAAGGGGGACCGACGTGTCCGAAACGGCCTGGAACCTGGCGGGGTCCAAGGTGTCCAGGCTCACCGTCACCCGGGCCAGCCCGGCCTCCTTCAGGGCCTTGGCATGTCCCGCCAGCAGCGCCCCGTTGGTGGTGAGGGTGATCTCCCGGATCCCCTCCGTGGCGCGGAGCATCTTGACCAGGGCAGGGAGGTCCTTCCTCAGCAGGGGCTCACCGCCGGTCAGGCGGATTTTCTCCACCCCCAGGCGGGTGAAGAGGACGGCCAGCCGGGCCAATTCCTCGAAGTGCAGGATGTCCTCCCGGGGCAGGAAGGGGTAATCCGGAGGGAAGCGCTCCGCGGGCATGCAATAGGTGCAACGGAAGTTGCAGCGGTCCGTCACGGAGAGGCGGAGGGAGCGGAGCGGCCGCTGGAGGGCGTCGAGGGGCATGGGAAGCACAATTATGGCGGGAGCCCGCCGGCCTTCCGGTCACAATGGAGGGTTGCATTGGATTCCCCATGGGCTTCTTCTCGAAACTGTTGAACCGCGAGGGCTCGGGCCCCCTTCCGGACCTGGAGGTCCTCCTGGGGTCCCGTGGCGTTCCGGTGGACCTCCCCGGCCTGGACCGTGTGCGGGAGGACTTCGAACACCTGCGCAAGGCCGAAGATCGGGAGCATTGGGCCGATGCGGTGAAGGAGCTCTCCGAACAGGGCGCGCCCCTGCCTCCCCCCTGGCTGGACGCCATGGACCACCTTCTTCCCGAAGTGGTTCCCCACTGGCGCGCCGAGCGGGAAGGTCGTTTCTTCCGCCCCTTCTGCGAGGGCCTCTGCGAGCGGGTCACCCTGGAGGGCCAGGCCGCGCCCGAGGCCTGGTTCAGGCTCTGGGGCATCCAGCCCCAGGAGGCCCAGGACCGGGCCCGCGACCACCTGGCCGAACGCTCGGAGGGGCAGCTCTTCGAACGCCTGCCCAGCGGGGTCTACCGCTGCGCCTCCCGGGACGGGCTGGAGGCCGCCCGGATCCTTCTCAGGGACCGCTGGGAGAAGCTGTTCCCCGGCCAGCCCACCTTCCTCGCCGTACCCACCCCCGGCACCCTCCTCGTGGCGCCCCAGGTGCTCCTGCCCAAGCTCGTGGACGAGATCGGCAAGGCCCTGCAATCCGGTCAGCCGCACCTCCAGGCGGTGATCCTCCAGAAGGTGGATGAGCGGTTGATGCCCGCCAACCTCCAGGACCCGCACCCCATCGCCCAGCCCCAGCGGGAGTTGCGGCAGCAGGACCTCCTGGAGTGCCTGAAGGTCCAGGACGGCGACCTGGACCCCTCCCGGGGGCGATGTCCGGACCTGGGCATCGTCCGCACCAACCAGGGCCGCACGCTCACCATGGCCTCATGGCAGGAGGGCCGTCCGGTCTATCTGCCGGAAACGGATCTGGTGGCCTTCCTTCGCAAGGACGGTTCGACCCTGGGGGTCTTCTGGCGCCAGACCCTGCCCCGCATCACCAGCCTCAAGGGAGAGGGGGTGGAAGTCTGGGGCCCCCGCCGGCTGCGCTTCGAGGCTTTTCCAACCCCGGAGCAGCTGGAGACCCTGGAGTGCTTCGCCACCGCCGAGCAGATGCGGGCCGCCGCCAAGGCCCAGGCCCCCGGCGCCCCCCCGGCCCGGCCCCAGGGCACACCGCCCCCCGAGGCCTCGGGTGTCTCTCTTGGCGCCAGTCCCGTCCCGGCCCACCTTCGCGGGCTCAGCCTCGGGGTCCAGGACGGGGATTGATCCCTCGGCTCAGGCCTCGGGCTTCTTCAATCCCACGCGCTCCCGGATCTGGCCCTCGATCTCGTCGGCGAGTTCGGGGTTGTCCTGGAGGAGCTTCTTCACGTTCTCGGCGCCCTGGCCCAGGCGGCTGTCCTTGTAGCTGTACCAGGAACCGCTCTTCTGGATGATCTCCAGCTGGGTGCCGAGCTCGATGATCTCGCCCAGGCGGCTGATGCCCTCGCCGTACATGATGTCGAAGGTGGCCACCTTGAGGGGGGGCGCCACCTTGTTCTTCACCACCTTGACCTTGGTCTTCTTGCCGATGACGGAGCTGTCCTCGTCCTTGGCCGCCACGAGGGGGTCCCCGGTGTTGCCCTTGATGCTCTGGATGCTGCGCACGTCCAGACGCACGGAGGCATAGAACTTCAGGGCGTTGCCGCCGGTGGTGGTCTCGGGATTGCCGAACATGACGCCGATCTTCATCCGGATCTGGTTGATGAACACGACGCAGGTGTTGGTCTTGCTGATGGTTCCGGTCATCTTACGGAGGGCCTGGCTCATGAGGCGCGCCTGGAGGCCCACCTGCATGTCGCCCATCTCGCCGTCGATCTCGGCCTTGGGCACGAGGGCCGCCACCGAGTCGATGACGATGATGTCCAGGGCGCCGCTGCGCACCAGCTGGTCCGCGATCTCCAGGGCCTGCTCGCCACTGTCGGGCTGGCTGATGAAGAGGTTGTCCACGTCCACCCCCAGGCGCCGGGCGTAGTCGGGGTCCAGGGCGTGCTCGGCGTCGATGTAGGCCGCCAGGCCCCCCTTCTTCTGGGCCTGGGCCACCATGTGGAGGGCCAGGGTGGTCTTGCCGCTGGCCTCCGGGCCGTAGACCTCCACCACCCGCCCCTTGGGCACCCCGCCAACCCCGAGGGCCGCGTCCAGGCTGATGGATCCGGTGGAGATCACCTCGATCCCCTCGGCGTGCATCCGGTCGCCGAGCTTCATGATGGCGCCTTTGCCGAAGGCCCTTTCGATCTCGGAGAGGGTGCGGTTGAGGATCTTGATCCGGTCGTCTTGCTCGATGGCAGCCATGGGGCGCTCCGCGTGGGATTTGAGCCTACAAGGGCGGGTGGGAGGACGAAAGCTCCGGGGATCTCGCGGAGGGCCCGAAGCTGGACGCAAAAGGGCGATGGAGAAAGGATGAAACAAAAAACGAAAAAAACAAGAAATTTTTTCTTCCCGCCCGCCGCTTCCCAAGATCCCTCCCGAAGACGCCGAAAAGTCCCTGTTCCGGCGGGTGGAGCGGCATGCATCCCAGATTCCAGCAGCATTTGGATGCCCTGCGGGCGGCGGGCGGCCTTCCTTCCGGCCCCGCGTGGGAGGCCTTCCTTGCGGAGGTGGAGGGGCCCGGGCCTGGCGCCCCCAGCCTTCCCGGCGCCGAACGCCTGGCCGCGCTGGTGGAGGGCCTTCGGGACGTGGTGTTCCAGATCGACCGGGACGGCAACTGGTCCTTCCTGAATGGCGCCTGGACCCAGATCACGGGGCATGGGGTGGAAGAGAGCCTGGGGCGCCCCTTCCTGGAGTTCCTGCATCCCGGGGACGGACCTCGCTACCTGGATGTGCTCACCCAGGCCATTGAACACGACCAGGACGCCCTCCACGGAGAGTTCCGCTTCGTGACGAAGGACGGCCAGGTCCGATGGATGGAGCTGTACAACAGGGTCACCCTGGACGGGCGGGGGCTGGTGGTCGGCGTCTCCGGAACCTTGAGCGACGTCACCGACCGGAAGCGCGCGGAGATGGTGCTCCGGACCGCCACCTCCCGGCTGGGGGCCCTCATCGAGAACATGCAGGCGGGCATCCTCGTGGAGACCGAGCGCCGCGAGGTGGCCCTCCTCAATGAGGAGTTCTGCCGGCTGTTCGCGATCCCGGTTCCGGCCTCAAGCCTGCTGGAGAGCGAGGCCCGGGAGCTCCTGGAGGAATGCCGGCCCCTGATCCAGGACGCCGAAGGATTCGCCCGGCGCCAGGAGGAACTGCTCCAGGTCCGTCAGCCCTGCACCGGCGAGGAGATCCAGCTCCGGGACGGCAGGGTGCTCTCCAGGGACTTCATCCCCATCCGCATCGGGGAGGACTATCTGGGTCACCTCTGGCAGTACCACGACATCACCCAGCGCACCCGCTTCGAGCGGGAACTCGCGGAGGCCAACCGGAACCTGGCCCTGGCCCGGGACAAGGCCCTCCAGCTCTCGGTGGCCAAATCGGAATTCCTGGCCAGCATGAGCCACGAGATCCGCACCCCCATGAACGGGATCATCGGGATGACCGGCTTGATGCTGGACACCACCCTGGACGAAGAACAGCGGCAGTATGCGGAAACCATCCGGGGCTGTGGCGAGAGCCTTCTCTTCCTCATCAACGACATCCTGGACTTCTCCAAGATCGAGGCGGGCAAGCTGGACCTGGAGGCGGTGGAGTTCAGCCTGCCGGGTCTGGTGGACGACGTGCTGGCCGTCCTGGGCATCAAGGCCTTCAACAAGGGGGTGGACCTGGCCTCGCGGATGGATCCCTCGGCCCCGGCCCAGGTGGTGGGGGACCCCACCCGGGTTCGCCAGATCCTCACCAACCTGGTGGACAATGCCCTCAAGTTCACCGCGGAGGGTTCGGTTCAGGTGGATTGCCGGAGCACGGAGCGGCGGGGGGGCGAGACGCTTCTCCGCTTCGAAGTCCGGGACACCGGCATCGGAATGAGCCCCGAGCAGACCCGGCGGCTCTTCCAGTCCTTCAGCCAGGCGGACATCTCCACCACCCGGAAGTACGGCGGCACGGGCCTGGGTCTGACCATCAGCAAGCGCCGGTGCGAAATGATGGGCGGGGAGATCGGCCTCAGCAGCGAACCCGGCAAGGGCAGCACCTTCTGGTTCACGCTCCTCCTCCCCCTGGGGACCGATCCCTTCCCCCGCCCGGCCCCTGCCGTGCGCCACGTGGTGCTGGCCCACCTTCCCCCCGCCACGGGAGTCCTCGCCGGCGCTCAGCTAGCTTCTTGGGGGATTCGTGTGGAACGGCTGCCCGACGATCTGGGGCTCGAAGCCGCCAACGAATGGCTGAGCCGCAGGCTGAAGCCCGGAAGCCTGGTGCTGTGGGGGCACTCGGCGCTGGATCAACTCGGCGCCCTCCGCGGGGCCGGCCCCCTTCCGGAATGCCGCTGGGCGGCCGTGGCTCCCCTCTACGACGGGCAGGCCCGCCTCCGTGCGAGGAGCGCCGGCCTCAAGGAATTGCTCCCCCTGCCCCTGCGGAACCTCCAGCTTCGGGACGCGGTGGGTCCCTCCCCCCGCGCGTCCGAACCCGAACCGGAAGCCCGGCCCTTCGTCGAACCTGCCGGCCAGCTCCGGGCCCTGGTGGCGGAAGACAACCTGGTGAACCAGCGGGTGGCGGTGCGGCTGCTGGCCAAGCTCGGGGTCCAGGCCGAAGTGGCGGCCGACGGCCTGGAGGCCCTGGAGAGAAGCGCCGCCACGGACTACGACGTGCTGTTCATGGACTGCCAGATGCCCGGAATGGACGGTTTCGAGGCCACCCGTCGCATCCGGAAGCGCGAGGCGGAAGGAACGCGCCTGCCCATCATCGCCATGACCGCCAATGCCATGGTGGGGGACCGGGAGCGCTGTTTCGAAGCCGGAATGGACGACTACGTGCCGAAGCCGGTCCGGGCCGACGCCATCCTGGAGGCCCTGAAGCGCTGCCTGCCGGGACGGCCCTTTCCGGACGAGGCGCCCACCCGGGCATGAACCATGGCCAGGAACCCGCTCCTCGTCGAGGACCCCCTTCTCATCCGCATGACGCTCCAGCGCCTCTGCGCCGAGGCCACCCCCCTGGGCCTGGGCTTCCAGGGACGGAAGGGGGAGTTCCCCCTGGTGCTCGAGGACGGCCATTCGCTCGCCCTGGAGATGGGCCATGGACAGATCCGCGAATGGCAGCTGGAACCCGGCGTGAATGTGGATCTGCAGTTGAGGGACAGGGGTCTGCTCTTCGAGTGCGTGGTGAGCCACCTCGCCCCGGGGCGCCTGGAGGGCCTGGAGACCTGCCTGCTCGGGGCTCCGAGGATCCTGCGGCGCTCGGACACCTTCCGGCTGGTGGACTTCGTGCCTGTCCAGCCCCACCCCTGCACCTTCACCAACACGCGGAACGCCCTCCTGGACGGGAGCATCCGGGGCCTCAGCGAGGAAGGCCTGGAGATCGTCCTGAGGGATCCGCGCCAGGGCCTCCAGAACATCCTCCGCATGGGGGAGGAGTCCCTCCTGGATGTGACCCTCGGCGAGGGTCTCCAGCTCAAGGCATCCACCACCGTGGCCTACTTCCACGAGGACGCCGTGGGCCTCCGCATCAGGAAGGTGGAGGATGGCCGCGTTCTGGACCGCTACTGCGACTGGATCCAGGAACAGCAGGCCCTCCAGGCCCAGAAGGACCGGGAGGCCTTCGTCCCCGGCGGCTTCCGGCGGCCCGCCGCCCGGGAGGGTCCGCAGCTGCCCCAGCTGAGGGTATGGGTGGACCGGGACCCCATGCTGGTCCTGCTGACGGAAAAGGGCGACTTCGCCCAGCGCCTGGCGGAGGCCCTCAGCCGGAAATTCGGGCTGGCCAGCCTCGACTACATCAAGGGTCCCCTCCGGCCCCAGCTCAAGCGCCTGGGCGTCTCCGCGGACGGGGACAACTGGGGGCGCGCCCGGGCCGTCCTGGTCCACAACATGCTGCGCCTGGGGAGTCCCCTCGAGCTGGCAAGGCAGCTGGTGGAGAAAGAGCGCTGCCCCCTTCCCCTCCTGCTCCTGGGGACCGAGGAGGACGCCGACAAAAAGCGCCGCCACGCGATCCGGGCCGGCGCCGTGGAATACCTTCCGGTGGAACCCTTCCGGGTGCTGTCCGTCTTCAGGAAGATCGAGGAGATCCTGACCCTCATCGGGGCGTGAGCCTCCGCGGGGCTCCATGCGATAGTGGAGGCATGGCCGTGCGACCTGTCATCACCTGGGGGGACCCCCGCCTGAAGCGCGTCAGCGAGGACGTGGGGGCCTGGTCCCCCGAGCTGGAGCAACTGGTGACGGACCTCTTCGAAACGGGCTACGCCGAGGAGGGCCTGGGCATCGCCGCCCCCCAGGTGGGGGTGAACCTCAACCTCGCCGTGGTGGACCTGAGCTGCGGCCAGGATCCAGGGCAGCGCACCGTCCTGGTCAACCCCGAGATCGTCCACGAGGAGGGCGTGCAGAAGGGGCCCGAGGGCTGCCTCTCCATCCCGGGCATCCACGAAGTCCTGGAGCGTCCGAAGAAGGTTCGGGTGAAGAACCGGCGGCGCGACGGTTCCTGGGAGGAGCTGGAGGGCGAGGACCTCCTGGCCCGGGCCTACTGCCACGAGATCGACCACCTCCGGGGCCGGCTCTTCGTGGAGTACTTCGGCCCGGTGAAGCGGCAGGTCATCAAGCGGAAGTACGACAAGTCCAGGAAGGGGTGAGGGGATTCTCGATTGTCAATTCTCGATCTTGGCCCGCCGGGGCGCGGGGGCATGAGATGAGCCTTCCGCCGCGGGTCGCGTTCCTGGGGACGCCGGATTGCGCCGTTCCGGTGCTGCGCGCCCTGGCGGCCGCGGTGCCGGTCCGGGCGGTGTTCTGCAATCCCGACAAGCCGGCGGGGCGGGGACGTCAGCTCCAGGCTCCCCCGGTGAAGGCCGCCGCAGAGGCCCTCGGCCTGGCGGTGCACCAGCCCGCCTCCTGGAAGGCGCCGGAGACGCGGGCCCTCTGGGAGTCCCTGGGAGTCGAGCTCGCGGTGGTGGTGGCCTACGGCCACATCCTGCCCCGCTGGCTGCTGGATTCCCTGCCCCTGGGGGCCTGGAACCTCCATTTCTCCATCCTGCCGCGCTGGCGCGGGGCGGCGCCCGTGAACCACGCCATCCTGGCGGGGGACGCCGAGACCGGCGTGGCCCTCATGCGCCTCACGCCCGGCATGGATGAGGGACCCGTGCTGGCGCAGACCCGCCGGCCCATCCTCTTCACGGACACCGCCCCGGACCTGCTGGGGGCCCTGGCCCAGGATGGCGCCGCCCTGCTTCGGGACCACCTGCCGGCCATCCTGGACGGAACGGCCACCCCCAGGGAACAGGAGGGGGAACCCACCCTGGCCCCGAAGCTGAACCGCGGGATGGCGCTCCTGGATCCCCGGGCGCCGGCCCTTGAACTGCACCGGAGGGTCCGCGCCCTGCAGCCCTGGCCCGGAACCGAAATCACCCTCGAGGGAGCCCCGCTCAAAGTCTGCGGAGTGGGAACCCTGCGTCCCGCCGCAGCGACCTCGGGCACCCTCCACTGGGACCGGGAAGGCTGCTGGCTCGCCTGCGGCGACGGGCAGGAGATGGAACTCACCCTCCTCCAGCGCCCTGGCAAACCGGTCCAGCGGGCCCTCCAGGCGCTGCAGGCGTGGGGTGGAAAGGGTGCGCGAACCCTCCTGGGGTGATCCGGGCCGCGATCCTAGACACAGGATTCCGCCCTGATTCGGGGAACACCGGGCGCCCCCTGGATCAGGCCTGGGCGGCGAGCTCCCACAGCTCCCGGGCGATGCGCTGGGCACCGTTGCCGTCCACCAGGGCCATGCCGTCCCGGCTCTGTTCCTGGCGGTTGTCCTGGCCCTCGGGCCCCAGCCACCGCGCCATGGCCTCCCCCACGGTGCCGAGGTCCGCCTCGGGGCCGATGCCCAGGTCGAAGCACCCGTTCTCCAGCGCCACGTCGGCGATCATGCGGTGCTGCCGCTCGTTCTGGCCCCAGGCCGCCGCCGGCACGCCGAGGCAGAGGCTCTCCACGAAGGTGAGCCCCGCGGCGCACCAGATGCCGTCGAAGTCGAGCATCCGCCGCGTGAAATCGGGAAGGCGCTCCAGCAGCGTGCAGCCCGGGAAGGGGTCCCGCAGGGTGCCGTTGGGATCCAGGATGGTGCAGTGGCCGTTCCACCGGTCCCCGGCCACCAGGTCCCGGAGCACCTCGAAGGCCCTGGCCGCGAGCCCGGGGCCATCCGTTCCCCCGAAGCTGACGAGCAGCCTGCGCACCGTGAGGGGCTGGAGCTTCTCGCGCCGCGGCCGCAGATCCAGGGCCAAACGGTCCACCACCGCGAAGCGCAGGCCCCGGAGCACCCGGCAGCCCCCGTGGCGGGTCTCGAAGGGCCGGACCTTCCGCCCGTTCACGGTCTTCACGGGATTCTCGGGAAAGTGCACCCCCTCCAGGAAGGGCTGGAAGAGCAAGTCCGCGGACTCGTGGAGGTCGCTGTCGTCCTCCATCATGGCCACGGGAAGGGGCCGAAGGTCCTGGATCTCGGAGGCATCGTGCTGCCAATGATCCAGCAGGACCACGGGCTGCCGCTGCTTGAGGGGGGCCGGAACGGGGGCGTGAAGCTCCGTCCCCAGGTCCGCCACCTCGAAGGGGATCCTGGTTTCCAGGATGGGGTGCAGGCCCTGACCCACCCGCCGGGCCCGCTCGTCGCCGGAGACGGCGACAACGGCCTCCCCGCCCAGCCCACGCCAAACCTCCGCGATGGCCAGGGCCCTCGCCACGTGGCCGAGCCCCAGGCGATGATCGGCGTGGACGCGCAGGACAAGCGGGCGGTTCATGGGCAGGGGTCGGGGTTGCAGAAAGTCTATCCGCACTCCCCCGTCAGGCCAGCCCCGGGATGACGAGGCCGGCATCCGGAAGGGGCGTCCCCGGGATCACGGGAAGGGATGCCCCTCGGAGAATCCCGGCCGAGGGTGCTCCACCCCCGGGGCTTCCGCCGGGGCCCAGCCGTCGGCGAAGTAGGCCTCCTTGTATCGGACGTAGCGGCTCCACACCGAGGCCACCAGGTCCCGCTGGCCGGGGGACAGCTCCCCTTTCACCTGGGCCGGCCAGCCCGCCACCAGCGTATGGGGGGGCGACTGGAAGCCCTCCCGAAGGAGGCTCCCCGCGGCCACGAGGCAGCCTTCCCCCACTTCCGCCCCGTCCATGATCGTGCAGCTCATCCCCACCAGGGCGCCCCGGCGGAGGGTGCAGCCGTGGAGCATGACGTTGTGGGCGACGCTGACCTCTTCCTCGATCAGCAGGGGGAACTTCGCATTGGTCACGTGCAGGCAGCACAGGTCCTGGATGTTGCTCCGGGCCCCGACGCGGATCCAGTGCACGTCCCCACGGGCCACCACATTGAACCAGAGGCTGGCGTCGTCCCCGATCTCCACGTCCCCCAGGACCGTGGCACTGGGGGCCACGAAGACGCGCCGGCCGAGGCGCGGGGCCATGCCCTGGAAGGGAAGGATCATGGGGCGCTCCACGAGCCAGGGTAAACCAGGCCGGAAGGTCGCCGTGGAGGGGATAAGCCTAAGCCCGGGGGACGGGCCCTCCGTTCCCTTGGGTGGGGGTTCCTTCGAACCCTTTGGAGGTCCGGGGCATCCATCATTCCGGGACAGAACTTGACTGGACGAGTAAACTATTCCCAAGGGGCTCGGCCCCCGGAGGTCACTTGAACTCGATGATGAAAAGCGCCCTGGTTTGGATCGGGATCATCGCCCTGGTCCTGCTGGCGCTGCGCCAGATCCCCCCCAGCACCCACATCCAGGAGATCCCCTTCAGCACCTTCATGGAGGAAGGGGAGGCGGGCAAGTACCGCAGCGTCACGCTTTCAGGCCAGGACGTGGAGGGCACCTACCGCACCGAGTTCACCAGCCGGAATGGCGAGAAGGTGAAGGGCTTCAAGACGGTGGCTCCTCCCATGCAGGACCTGGGGCGCCGCATTCTCGACTGGAAGCTCAGCGATCCCTCCAGCCCCAAGCTGGACGAGTTCCGGGCCGCCAAGCCCAGCGAGAACAACTTCATGTACCTGCTGGTGTTCTGGGGCCCCCTGCTGGTCTTCGTGGTGCTCTGGTTCGTCTTCATGCGCCAGGCCCAGATGGGCGGCAACAAGGCCCTCAGTTTCGGCAAGGCCCGGGCGAGGGGCCTCTCCGCCAGCAGCAAGCGAGTCACCTTCGCCGACGTGGCGGGTTGCGACGAAGCCAAGGAGGAACTCCGGGAGGTGGTGGACTTCCTCAAGGACCCCGCCAAATTCGTGAAGCTGGGCGGCAAGATCCCCAAGGGCCTGCTGCTCATGGGCCCCCCGGGGACCGGCAAGACCCTGCTGGCCAAGGCCATCGCCGGCGAGGCGAAGGTGCAGTTCTACAGCATCAGCGGCAGCGACTTCGTGGAGATGTTCGTGGGCGTGGGCGCCAGCCGCGTCCGGGACCTCTTCGAGCAGGCCAAGAAGAACGCCCCATGCATTGTCTTCATCGATGAGATCGACGCGGTGGGCCGCCACCGGGGCGCGGGCCTGGGTGGGGGGCACGACGAGCGCGAGCAGACCCTCAACCAGCTGCTGGTGGAGATGGACGGCTTCGAGGGCAACGAGGGGGTCATCGTCATCGCCGCCACCAACCGCCCCGACGTCCTGGACCCCGCCCTGCTCCGCCCCGGCCGCTTCGACCGCCGGGTGGTGGTGGACCGCCCGGACCTCAAGGGGCGCACCGAGATCCTCAAGGTCCACACCACGGACAAGATCCCCCTCAGCCCCGACGTGGACCTGGAAGTCATCGCCCGGGGCACCCCCGGCTTCGCCGGCGCCGACCTCGCCAACCTCTGCAACGAGGCCGCCCTCCTGGCCGCCCGGACGAGCAAGAAGTGGGTCGAGATGATCGACTTCGAGCAGGCCAAGGACAAGGTCTACATGGGCGCCGAGCGCCGCAGCCTCGTGATGACCGAGGAGGACAAGAAGGTCACCGCCTACCACGAGGCCGGCCACACGGTGGTGGCCGCCGTGGTTCCCCACAGCGATCCCGTGCACAAAGTGACCATCATTCCCCGCGGCCGGGCCCTGGGCGTCACCTGGCAGCTGCCCGAGCGGGACCGCTACAACACCACCAAGGACTACATGGAGAGCCGCATCGCCATCAGCATGGGCGGGCGCATCGCCGAGGAGATCTTCTTCAACCAGCTCAGCACCGGGGCCAGCAACGACATCCAGCAGGCCACCACCCTGGCCCGCGCCATGGTCGCGGAGTACGGCATGAGCGAGAAGCTGGGCCCCCTGAGCTACGGCGGCGGCCAGCAGGAGGTCTTCCTGGGCCGGGACTTCATGCAGCACCGCGAGATCTCCGAGGAGACCGCCCGGCTCATCGATTCCGAAGTGCACACCATCGTGATGGCCAACTACGAGCGGGCCAAGCGCATCCTCCTGGAGCACCGCGTCCAGCTCCAGTCCATCGCCGAGGCCTTGCTGGCCCGGGAGACCCTGGACGGCAACGACGTGGACATCCTGATGAAGGGCGGCACGCTCCCGCCGCCCAAGGCCGGGTCTGGCGGTCCCACGGCCCCCGCCACTGGGGACAGCCCCCAGGCGGACCCTTCCCTGAAGCCCGCCTTCAAGCCCGTCTGAGATGATTCCGTTCGACTGGGGGCCGCTCCTGCAGGGCGGCCCCCTCTTCATCGGCATCCTCAACCTCACCCCGGACTCCTTCAGCGACGGGGGACGCTTCCTGGGCCCGGAAGCGGCCCTGGCCCAGGCGCGGCGGCTGGTGGCAGGTGGCGCGGGGCTCCTGGACCTGGGCGCGGAAAGCACCCGGCCCGGGGCCCTGCCCGTGTCCGAAGCCGAGGAATGGGCCCGCCTGGCCCCGGGTCTCGTCCTCCTTCGGGCGGAACTGCCCGGGACCCCCCTCAGCGTGGACACGCGCCATCCCGGGGTGGCCGCCCGGGCCCTGGGGGCTGGCGCCACCGTGCTGAACGACGTCACCGGCTTCTCGGATCCAGGGATGCGGCGCCTGGCCCGGGACCGCGGCTGCGGCTGCATCGCCATGCGCAGCCGCCTGCGAGAGGGCCGCCTCTGGATGCCGCCCTACGAGGATCCCGCCCCGGGCGATGCCGTGCCCCTGGTCGAGGAGCTCCGGGAGGTGAAGGACCGCCTCCTGGCGGAGGGGGTCGCGGAACAGCGGCTCCTCCTGGACCCCGGCTTCGGCTTCGGCACGAGGTTCACCGAAGATCTGGCCCTCTGGGAGGCCCTGCCGGAGCTGCCCCGGCACCTGGACTGGCCTGCGGAACGCTTCTGCCTCGGCATCTCCCGCAAGCGGTTCGTGGCCTGGAAGAGCGGGGACACCGCCCTCCCCGCGGCGGCGCGGGACGAAGCCACCGCAGCCCTGCACCGCGAAGCAATGGATGGGGGCTACCGCGTCTTCAGGACCCACGCGGTGCCGGGGATCTGAGACCGCTCACTTCTCCCGCGCTTTCTCCTCGGCTCGTTTTCGCAGTTCTCGGTGCTCGGCCTCCGTGAGGATGCCGTCCGCGCGAAGGCGCTCCAGGCGCGCCAGGGTGCCGGGGAGGTCGAAGGGCTTGGGGTCCCGGACCGCGACCCCGACCTTCCCTGGCTCGGGAGAGCGGAGGGCAGGGGATCCCGTGGACGGGGCCTGGACGGGGGCCCGGACCGGAGCCGCCTTGGTCCCTTCCGCAGCCAGGGCCCGCCCCACCTCGTCGCACCAGCGCCCGAAGTTGGTCTGCCACGCGCTGTCGCTCAGGCCGCGAACGCTGTGGTGGAAGGCCGCCAGCAAGTCCCCGGTGGCGGGGTCCGTGAGCTTGAGGTCCACGGTGAGGTGGAGGCGCTCCACGGCGGAGCCCTCGTCCCCCGGCCCGGCGGCGTCTGCCACCCGGCCGGCCAGTTGGAACGCTCCCGCCCGGGACGAGACCTCGCAGCCCTGGAGCTGCTTGCGCAGGGCCGACTCCAGCTGGGCCTCGAAGGTGCCCTCCAGGCGCCGCACGAAACGCCGGTCCTTCTCGTCCCGGGGCCCTGCCACCCAGGCCGGCGCCTCCCAGGGAAGAATCCGGAGGCTGCGGCCATTCAAGTTCAGCCCGGGCCTCACCCAATGATGGCCCAGGTCCTGGGATTCCTGGAACACCACCCCGGACCCGAACCAGGCGGGATCCAGGCGGCCCCGGTCGGGGCCCTGGGGCTCGGCGGCCCCGAGGGAAAGGGCGAGGAGGAGGGCGGCGGTCCGGCACATGGGGGCTCCGGTTGTAAGCTGGCCCCATGAGTCTGAAGCACTTCGGAACCGACGGCATCCGCGGCAGGGCCTACGAACCCCCTCTCCGCCTGGAGGACGCCGCCCGCTGGGGCGCGGCCTGGTCCCAAGTGGCCCGGAGATCCGGCGTGGAACGCCTCGTGGCGGGCTGGGACCCCCGCCTCAGTTCGGAGCCCCTCCTGGCGGCCTTCCGGCAGGGCGTGGGGATGCGCCTCGAAGTGCTGGAACTGGGCATGGTGCCGACTCCCGCGGTGGCCTGGACCACGGCGGAGCTCAGCGCCACGGGACCCCGCACCTGGGGCCTGGTGATCAGCGCCAGCCACAATCCCCCGGAGGACAACGGCCTCAAGGGTTTCAACGAGGCGGGGGAGAAGCTGGAGGAGGAGCAGGAGCGTGACATCGAGGAGGCCTTCGAGTCGCTGATGGAACCCACCACCATCCTCACGGAAGCCCTCCGGGCCCCCATGGACCCCTACCTCTGGCATCTGGAAGGCGTGGAACTGGGAGCCGACTTCCCGGTCGTGGTGGACTGCGCCCACGGCGCCACCGCCCCCTGGGCCCCCCGCCTCATCCGGGGCCAGGTCTCCTTCCTGGGAGTGCCGGCGGACGGGAGCCGGATCAACCTCGGGGTCGGTTCGACCCACCTGGGCGCCCTCCAGGCGGAGGTCCGCGCACGGAAGGCGGCCCTGGGGGTGGCCTTCGACGGCGACGGGGACCGATGCCTGCTCGTGGACCCGGAGGGACACCCCGTGGACGGGGATCAGATGCTCTGGCTGCTTGTGCAGGACCGCCTGGCCCGGGGCCTGGGGGTGCCCGGGGTGGTGGGCACCCTGATGACCAACGCGGGCCTGGAATCCGCCCTGGTGTCCGCCGGCGTCCCCTTTGTGCGCACCCCGGTGGGGGACAAATTCATGCTCCGGGAGCTGAACCGCCGGGGCTGGGACCTGGCGGCGGAGGCCTCGGGCCATCTCATCCAGCGGCACCTGGGCCCCAGCGGGGACGGGCTGGCCACGGCCCTCGAACTCATCTCCGCCCTCCGGCGACGGCCCCCTGCGGAGCGGTGGTCCTGGCGCTTCCCCCCTTGGCCCCTTCGGCTGGTGAACCTGGCCTGCCGGGACCGAGTGCCCCTGGAATCCTGCCGGGCGCTGGAGGCTGAGCGCTCCAGGCTGGAGCGGACCCACGGCCCAGAGCTTCGGATCGTGCTGCGCTGGTCGGGGACCGAGGCCAAACTCCGGCTCATGGTGGAGGCGCGGGAGCGGGCGGTGGTGGACATGGCCCTGTTGGCCCTCGAGCGGGCCGCCCGGGAGGATCTTGCCCGCCTGGGGGGCTGAGGGGAAATTTTCGACTTCCGCCCCCCGGCCTACCATGGGTTAAGATGCCTTGCACCAAAGGAGTACGGGTTGAGCCCACGGCTGGGCGTGAACATCGACCACGTGGCCACCCTTCGCCAGGCGAGGGGGGGCCGGGAACCTGAGCCCGTGGCGGCGGCGCTCCTGGCCCAGAGCGCCGGCGCCCACGGCATCACGGTGCACCTCCGGGCGGACCGCCGGCACATCCAGGAGCGGGATGTCCGCATCCTCAAGGAAGTGGTGGCCCTTCCCCTGAATGTCGAGTGCGCGGCCACCCCGGACGCCGCGGCCCTGGTGGTGGCCCTGCAGCCTGCGTGGGCCACGCTGGTTCCTGAAACCCGGGAGGAGGTCACCACCCAGGGAGGCCTGGACGCGGTCTTCCTCCAGGGTCACCTCCGGAGCGTCATCCGTGAGCTGCGCTCCGCCGACGTGCAGGTGAGCCTTTTCCTCGACCCCATCCCCGACCAGGTGCGCATGGCCGCCAAGCTGGAGGCCGACGCGGTGGAGATCAACACGGGCATCTACGCGGACCTGCCCCAGGGCGCGGATCCCCTGGCAGAACTCAATCGCATCCGCGAGGTGTCCCGCCTCGCCGCCCGCCTGGGCCTCCGGGTGCTGGCGGGCCACGGGCTCAACCTCCGCAACGTGGGCCCCGTGGCCGCCGTCCCGGAACTGGGGGAACTCAACATCGGGCACAGCATCGTGGGCCGGGCGGTCCTGGTGGGATTCGAGCGCGCGGTGCGGGAAATGCTCGAGGCCATGGCCGGAGGGGTGCCGTGACCACGAGCCCCCCTGAAGCCCGGACGATCCTCCTGGTGGACGACGACCCCGAGATCCGCGGGATCCTCCGGGCCATGCTCGAGGGCCGGGGCTTCAACATCCTGGAGGCCCCCACCGCCGAAGCCGGCCGCTTCCGCCTGCTCACCTCCAAGGTGGACCTCGTGTTCCTGGACCTGGGCCTGCCCGCCGAATCCGGCCCGGAGCTCTGCGCCTACATCAAGAAGGAGATGCCGCCTCCCGTCCCCAAGGTGGTGATGCTGACCGTCCATGACGAGGCGGAGGCCTGGGTGATGGGACTGGAATCGGGCCCCGACGTCTACGCGGTGAAGCCCTTCGGGCTGGACCGGATCCTCATGCTGGTGGACAACCTGCTCGGGGAGGGCGCCTGATGGGAAACCTTAAGGGCAGCCTCCAGAGCATCTCCCTTACCGACGTGGTCCAGCTCCTCCACGTGAACAAGAAGACGGGCGAGCTGCGGGTGAGCAACGGGAAGGAGAAGGGGATCCTCTTCGTGGTGGATGGCGAGGTTCTCCACGCGGAGCTGGGGACCCTCAAGGGCGAGGGTGCCGCCTTCGAAACCCTCGAGTGGGAGCGGGGGGAATTCGAGTTTTTTCCGGTCAAGGTCCGACCCGGAGGCAGCATCCGGCGCTCGGTGCCGGACCTCCTCATGGAAGCCGCCCGGACCTCCGACTCCCGCCGGCGGTTCCGAAGCATCTTCCCCAGCCTCGAGGCGGTGCCCTGGTGCACCATCGAGGAACCGGCGCTCACCTTCGGCCTCAAGGTCTTCCCGGAGGACCGCAAGGCCATCCCCTTCTTCGACGGCTACCGGGACTTCCGCCAGGTGATGGAGCACGCGGAACTCAGCGAGGTCACCGTGCTCCAGGCGGCCCAGGTGCTCAAGGAGGCGGGCCGGCTCCAGGTCCTCCTCCCCGCGGTGTCCCTCCGGGTTCTTCCCCTCAAGACCGGGTTCTTCAAGAAGGGGGACCACGTGGAAGTGGCCAAGGCCCACGAGGACCGCTGGAAGGCCATGGGACCCTACAGCCGGGGGCGCCTGGCCAACCTGCGAATCCAGTGGGCCTCCGGGGCGGCGGTGGAGCCTGTTCAGTTCGTGGCGGGCCTGGAGGAGGGCAGCATCGCCATCCCCCGTGAATTCATGCAGGCCTGGGGCCTGGCCGAAACGGACAGCGTGGCGGCGCGGCCCGCGCCCTGAGAGACCCGCGTGCGAGGAGGACCCATGGAACCCGAATCCGAGCGCCCCGCCGAGTCCTCCACGATCCGGCCCGAGGTCCTGCTGGAGGAATTCCGGGAGCGCAGCGAGGCCCTGGACGCCCGCCTGGACGCCCTGCAGTCCATGATCGAGGGCATCCGCGGGGAGCTCCGCGTGGAGTCCCGGGAGAGTCTCTCCCGGCTGGCTCAGGCGGCCCAGGACATGGCCAACGGCATCGTGTACCAGCAGATCGACCTCCAGGCGAAGGGCGAGCTGGGGGCCCTGGTGAACAGCCTCAACACCACGCTCCAGAACCTCCAGCAGCTCGACGCCTCCGTGAAGCAGCAGAGCACCCGGGTGCCCGAGCTCGCAGCCCAGTTGGACGCCATCACCGCCGACACTGAGGCGGCCACCCAGAGCGTGATGAACCGGCTGGACACCCTCATGGCGGCCTCGGACGGCGCCACCGAGGCGATCCAGGGGGCCCTGAAGGCCCTGGAACAGCGCCAGGCCGGCGAGAACGCCTTCCAGGCCGAAATCGACCGCTTCCTCGACCGTGCCCAGGAGGGGGGTGACCCCACCACCGTGGCCCAGGACATCCTGGATTTCCTTTTCACCCATCGGGTGACCTCCCGGCTGGCCCCGGTGGACCTGGCCCCCGCCGCAGAGCGAATCCGATCCATTTCCGACGAGTCTTTCGAGATCCTGAACGAACTCCAGTTCCAGGACATCACCCGTCAGAAGGTGGAGAAGGTCGTGCTCCTGCTCAAGCAATTCCAGGGGGGCCTCGGGAGGCTTCTGGAGATCTTCAAGCTGCGGGAGGACGAGGCCTCCAGCGAGGTCTTCGAGCGGCGGACCGTCGCCACCCAGGAGCACATCTTCGAGGCCAGCCTCGAAGCCGACCACAGCAAGGATTCCGTGGACGACATCGTGGCGCGCTTCAAGAAGGAACAGGGGTAGAGGGCTACCCCCAGGGTCGCGCGTCCGCCTGGATGCGCGGGTCGGGACCCTGGCGGAATCCCACTCCTCCCTCCTGGACGGAGTCCTGCCGCCCTGGGGGGGGCCCGATCCCGTCCCGGACCCCCCGTGATCCGCGAAGAAGCAGTGGGATCAGCGTGGCCGGTCGATGAAATCCTTCAGGCGCTTCGCCGAGGCGCTGTCCGGGGCCTCCGCGAGGCAGCGGGCAATGAAGTCGCGGGCCGCGGGCCGGTTCCCCTGGGCCACGGCCACCGTGGCGAGGTGGTAGAGGCACAGGGCCCGGTCCGGGGCCTCCCGGGCCATCTCCAGGGCACCGGCGAAGGCCCCGTGGGCTTCCTTCAGTCCTCCCGCGTTCATGAGGAACATTCCGGCCTGGATGGCGTTCCGGAGGCGCCACTTGGCCGTGATTCGCATCCCGACCTCCGCGGGAACCTCCTTCATGGGGGGAGGCGTGGCCCCCCGTCGCGCGAAGACCGCCAATATGGCCTCGCTGCCCTCCCTGGCCAGGCCCAGCTTGGCGGGGCCCCAGGGGTTGCGGGGCGGGTCGAACTCCAGCGTGGGTCGGTCGTCGGTGACCGGCGCGGCGGCGGCGCAGAGATCCGCGACGCCCTTCGGGTCCAGGGCAAAGGTCTGGGCGAAGGTCTCGGGGGCGGCCACCCCGAGGCGCGTGAGGTCCGCTGCGAGGGGCCCGCTGGCCATCGCCCGGTCCAGGGCGGCGCCGTCCAGGGCGGCGGGAGCACCCTTCCGGCCCACGATGAGGCCGGTGTGCGAACAGAGCCAGAGGCTGGTTTCGGGGAAGACCTCCTGCATGGAACGGAGGATGGCCCAGGCCTGCTCGGTGCTCACAAGGTGGAAGGGCAGCCACTGGACCATGATTCCGCCCTCGTTCAGGCGCTCCCGGGCGAGGGCGTAGTACTCCCGGGAGTAGAGGCTGGCCATGCCCGCATGGGTGGGGGGCATGGGCTCGCTGGTGATGACGTCGTAGCGCTCCCGGGTGGTGAGGAGGAAATTCCGCCCGTCGTCCAGGATCAACCGGGCCCGGGGGTCCGCGAAGATGCGGTGGTTCACGTCCTGGAAGTGCGGCGCGAAGTCCAGCACGGTCTGGTTGATGTCCACCACGTCCACCTGGACCCCGGGGTGGAGCAGCGCCGCTCCCGCCGTGGCGCCGGTGCCGAAGCAGATCACCAGCTCCCGCTTCGCCCGCCCGTGCAGCAGCAGGGGCAGGTGGCTCATCATGGGCATGTAGCTGGCCATGGCGTTGGTGCCGCTGGCCACGAAGCCGTTGATGCGCAGGGTGCGGGCCCCGTCCCGGGTGCGCACCACCGTCACGGTGGCGTTCACGTCGTCCCGGCGGGCTTCCACGACGGAGCCGGCGGCATCCCGTTCCATGTCCAGGCGGTCGAAGGCCGCCGCCCCCCCGGGGAGGCGCAGGAGGGCCCAGGCGGAGAGGGCCAGGAGCAGCGCACCGCCGCCGGCCAGGAGGCCTCGCCGGCGCTCCTCGCCCCACCAGGGGAGGAGCACCAGAGCCATGCCCGCCTGGAGCAGGGACAGGGCCAGGAGCGCGCCCCGCAGGGAGAACAGGGGAATGAGCAGGAAGCCCCCCAGCAGAGAGCCCGCCACGCTCCCGACGGTGTTGATCCAGTAGGCCCGCCCCAGGCGGCGGCCCTGGTCCGCGTGGCCTTGCACCACCAGGCGGGAAGCCAGGGGGAAGACCAGGCCCATGAAGGTCACGGGCAGGAGCATCACGGCCCCGGCGCCCAGGGCGGAGATGGCCAGCAGGGTCCCGGGGCTCGGACCCCACTTGAAGGCCGCCCCTTCCATCCACACCGGGATGCTGGCCGCGAGGGGGGCAAGGGCCAGGGCGGCGATGGCGGCCAAGCCCTGGGCCACCGCAAGAACCCTGGGTCCCGGGCCCGCCAGCCGGGCCGCGGCCAGGCTGCCCAGGGCCAGACCCAACAGGAAGGCCACCAGGATGAGGGTGAAGGCCTGCACCGTGCTGCCGAAGGAGAAGACCAGGATCCGCGTCCACACCACCTCGTAGGCCATGGTGAGGAAGCCCGAGGCGGCCAGCACCGCCCAGAGGACCTTCTCCAGCCCCGGGGATACCCGCTCCCCTTCTGGAACCGGTTCGGGAATTTCCCCCGCGGCGCCCCGATCTCTCCGGGAGAGCCCCCACAGAAGGGCGCCCAGCCCCACCAGGAGGTTGGCTCCCACCGCGCAGGCGAGGCTGCCCTGGACGCCGAGCCACCGGATGAGCAGGAAGCCCGTGAGCCCGCTCCCGAGCACGGCGCCAGCGAGGTTGGCCGCATAGAGGGTGCCCAGGCGGCGGCCGAATTCGCCGCCGGCCCGGGAGACATGCTTGACGAGAAGGGGAAGGGTTCCTCCCATGAGGGCCGCCGGGAGCAGCAGGAGGGGCGCTGCGAAGAGCAGGCGGAGGCCCAGGAGTGCCGTGCCGCCGAGGCCGGCCGATGCGGCCAGCAGGAAGGGGCCCTGCGCGAGGCGCATCAGGAGGGGCTGGAGCAAGGCGAACAGTCCGATCGCGATCTCCAGGCACCCGTACCACGCCAGCAGGTTCCGGGAGCGGTCCGCCACCCGTCCGAGGGCCCAGGCCCCCAGGGCCAGCCCGCCCATGAAGACCGAGAGCACGGTGCCCACCGCCGGCGTGGTGGCGCCGGTCACCAGGGTCAGCTGGCGGGTCCAGAGGACCTCGTAGGCGAGGGCCGCCGCGCCCGAGAGCAGAAAGAAGCCGTGGACCAGGAAGCGGGCGCCGGGGGACATCGCTGGGCGGGACATTCCACGAGCTTAGCCGCTCGGGCTCAGGCCATCCGGGCGAAGAGGATCACCTGCAGCAGGTGGCTCGCGAAGAAGATGAGCCCCACGAGGCTGTTGAGGGTGAAGAAGGCCTCGTCCACCCGCGAGAGGTCCCCCTCCCGGACGATCCACTGCTCCCGTACCAGGATCAAGGCGATGGCACCCCAGCCGAGCCACGGGAAGAGCAGCGCCTCCTGCCGCAGGTTGAAGTCCGCCCAGCAGGCCAGCGCCGCCAGGTGGAAGGTCCGGCTGATCCAGAGGGCGCGCGCCCTGCCCAGGCGGGCCGGAAGGGAGTGCAGGCCCCGGTCCCGGTCGAAGGCCTCGTCCTGGAGGGCGTAGATGATGTCGAAACCCGCCGTCCAGGCCAGAACCCCCAGGGCCAGGGACCAGGCGGGCGGATCGAGGCGGCCGGCGATGGCGATCCAGGCGCCGAGGGGGGCCCCGGCGAGGCTCAAGCCGAGGACCGCGTGGGACCAGGAGGTGAAGCGCTTGCAGAAGGAATAGCCCAGAATGATGAGCAGGGCGAGGGGCGCGAGCTTCCAGGGCAGGGGGCCGAGCATCCCCGCCGAGAACCCGAAGAGGGTGACCGCGAGGCCCAGCAGGGCCAGGGCGCCGGCCCGCCCCACGCGTCCCGCGGGCAGGGCCCGGGCCGCCGTGCGGGGGTTCTGCGCGTCCACGTCGGCGTCGGCGAGGCGGTTGAAGGTCATGGCGGCGGTGCGCGCCCCCACCATGGCCCCAAGGATCCAGAGCACCTTGTCCCAACCCGGGAAACCCTGGGCCGCCGCCATCGCCCCCAGGAGGGCGAAGGGAAGCGCGAATACGGTGTGCTCGAACTTGATCATGTCGAGCAGCTCCCGGAGGTCCCGGAAGGGGGCTCCCCGGCGCCTCGCCGGCGCGGTGGGGGCGGCGGGCGGCTTGGGAGCCGCCAAGCCTCCCTGCGGGGCGGGGCCGGGTTCGGGTCGGGCCTCCGCGGGCGTCTCCGTATGCTCCATTCCCTTCATGATCGAATGAAAGCGCCGCTTTGTCTTCCCGGCGCCTCAGGCGAAGCGGTAGCTCGCAAGGCTCAGGCTTCCCAGCTGCCAGCCTTCGTGGAAGGGACGGCCAGGCCCACCGGAAGCGCCCAGGGCCAGGAACAGCGGATCCAGGTGTTCGCTGGTGGGGACCGATTCCCGGGCTCCCGGGGCCCCGGACCAACGGGCCAGGGTCTCGAAATCCCCGTCCGCGACCCGCTCCCCGACCCAGCCCTGGAAGGCTTCGGCCCAGGGCCGGGGAGGGACCCCGCCCTCCCAGTCCAGGCGGCCGAGGTTGTGGACGATTCCCCCACTGCCCAGGATCAGGACCCCCTCCCCGCGCAAGAACGCCAAGGCCCGTCCCGCGGCAAGGAGCAGCTCCGGTGTCCGGGGGCGCGGGAGGGAGAGCTGCACCACGGGAAGGGTGGCCTCCGAGGCCAGGTACCGCAGGGGCACCCACGCCCCGTGGTCCAGGGGGCGATGGGGGGCCAGGCTCGCCGCCAGGCCCACCCCCTCCAGGCCTTGCACCACCCGTTCCGCCAGCTCGGGAGACCCCGGGGCCGGGTAGTCCAGTTCGTAGAGCGGGGCGGGAAAGCCCCCGAAGTCGTGCATCACCCCCGGCACCGGTGCCGAGGTGGCCTGGAAGCCGCCGGCGGTCTCCCAGTGGGCCGAACAGACCAGGATGGCCCGGGGGGAAGGCAGGCTCGCGCGGAGCGCTCCCAAAGAGATCCCCCAGGCCCCCCCGTCCAGGGCCAGCGTGGGGGAGCCGTGGCCCACGAAGAGGGATGGGAGGGGGGGGGGCGTCCATGTCACCAACCTAGGCGCCCTGATTGTATGTTGCAACATTTAATTCCGACAAGCCCCGAGGAGCGGCCCTCAGCGGTACATGGCCTCGATCTGCTCGGCGTACATCTCGTTGATCACCCTTCGCTTCACCTTGAGGCTGGGCGTGAGCTGGCCGGACTCCAGGGTGAACTCGTGGTCGAGGATGGAGATCTTCTTGATCTGCTCGAACTTCGAGAGCTGCTGGTTGACCCTCTCCACCCGCTGCATGAGCTTGGCGTAGACCTCGGGCTTGGTCACCATGTCCACGTCGTCGTTGCAATGCAGCTTCTTGTAACCCGCCCAGCGGCGCAGGCTCGAGAAGTTCGGCACCACAAGGGCGGTGACGAAGTTCCTCTGGTCCCCGATGAGGACCGCCTGGGTGATGTACTTGTCGGTCTTGAGGGCCTCTTCGATGGGCTGGGGTGCGAGGTTCTTTCCCCCGCTGGTGATGATCAGCTCCTTCTTCCGGTCGGTGATCTTCAGCCGGCCCTGGGGGTCCAGCTCCCCGATGTCACCCGTCCGGAAGTAGCCGTCGGGGTCAAAGCTCTCCGCCGTGGCCTTCTCGTTCTTCCAGTATCCCTGCATCACGCAGGGGCCCTGGGCCAGGATCTCCCCGTCGGGAGCGATCTTGAGGAAAGGCCGGCCCTTCCATTCGTCGTAGATGGGCCGTCCGACCTTGCCGGGAGCCACCTCGCCGAAGCGGTTGAAGGAGAGCACCGGACTGGTCTCGGTGAGGCCGTAGCCCTCGATGATGGGGAGCCCGATGCACCAGAAGAATTCCATGAGCATGGGGGCCAGGGGGGCGCCGCCGCTCACGGCGAAGCGCAGGCGCCCTCCGGTGCGGGCGAGGATCTTGCTGAAGACCAGGTGGCGGCTCCACCAGAGCTGGAAGCGGATCCAGGGGGGGATCGGCTTCTCTTCGTAGAGGTAGGGAACGGCCATGCGCCCCGCCAGCATGGCCCAGTGGAAGATGAAACGTTTCACGATGCTGGAGGCCGCCACGTTCTCCCGGACGTTGGCGTAGATCTTCTCGTAGATGCGGGGCACCGAGACGAGGATGGTGGGCCGCACCTGGCGCAGATCCTCCGCCAGCGTGGTCATGTTTTCCGCGTAGGCGATCGTGGCCCCGATGTGGAAGAGGGTGTAATGGCCCGCCATGCGCTCGAAAATGTGCGACAGCGGAAGGAAGGAGAGGCTGCTGTCGCCCGGCAGCATGGGAAGGATCTCCACGCAGCGGAGAATGTTGGAAATCAGGTTGCCGTGCGTCAGCATGGCGCCCTTGGGGTCCCCCGTGGTGCCCGAGGTGTAGATGAGGGTCAGCAGGTCCGTGGGCTTCCGGGCCCTGGCCAGTTGCCGGACTTCGGGACGGTGGGCCTCCATGGCCTTCCCTTCCGCCTGGACTTGGTCCCAGGTGATCAGGTTCCGGCCCTGGGGATCCAGGCTCCCCTCCATCAGGATCAAGGTCTCGAGCCTGGGCAGGTTGTCCCACTGTTCCAGCACCTTCTTCGCCTGTTCCGGAGTGGAGCAGACCACCCACCGGGATTCGGAGTTCCGGAGGATGTAGCCGGTCTGGGGGGCGTTGAGGGTCGGGTAGATGGTCACGGAGGGGAAGCCCCCGATGGCGCAGGCGTAGTCTGTGATCGCCCATTCGGGCCGGTTCTCCGAGACCAGGGCCACCGCGTCTCCCGCCCGGAGGCCCCGGGCCTGCATGGCCAGCACCATGCGCTCCACCCGGGCCTGGAGTTCCTTGTGGGAGATGGGGGTGTAGGTCCCGTCCTTCTTGTGTGAGAGGGCGTTCGGGTAATCGAACTCGCACGCCTTGTAGAAGAGGTCCGCGATGGTGGCGACCACGATGAACTCCAGTGTGTGGAAAGTTGGGGCAGAATAGCAGAGTGGACGAATCCCTGCGCCAGGCCGTGGATGCCTTCCTCACGGAGCAGCGGGCCCGCGCGGTGAGCCCCCACACCCTCAGGGCCCAGAAGGGGGACCTCGGAAAACTCCTGGCCTTCGCCCGGTCCGAAGCCTGGAATGGGTGGGGGCAGAAGCCCCGGGCCCTCCGGGGCTTCGCCCATGCCCTCGGGCGCCGGGGCCTGGACCCGTCGAGCCAGGCCCGGATCCTGTCCACCGTGCGGGGGTTTTTCGGGTGGATGTACGAGACGGGCCGACTGCCTTCCAACCCCAGCGAGGGGCTTCGCAATCCCCGGCTTCCGCGAAGGCTCCCCCCCTTCCTCACCGAGGGGGAGAGCGCCGCTTTGCTGAAGCTGCCGCCGCCCACCGACTTCCCCAGCGCCCGGACGACCGCCCTGCTGGAGCTGCTCTACGCCTCGGGCCTCCGGGTCGCCGAGTTGGTGGGCCTGGATCTGGGGGATCTGCTCCTCGAGGAGCGCACCCTGCGCGTGCTGGGCAAGGGCGGCAAGGAACGCCTCGTGCCCTTCCACCACGCCGCGGGAAGGGTCCTGGGGGACTACCTGGGATACCGGAAGGCCTTCCTGGAAGCCCATTCCCTTCCCCCTGCCGCCGCGGTGTTCCTGAACCAGCGAGGGGGGCGCCTGACCGCCACCTCCGTGCGCAAGCTCCTCCAGGCGGCCCTGGACCACGCGGCCGTCCGCGCCCGGGTCAGTCCCCACGCCCTCCGCCACAGCTTCGCCACCCACCTCCTCAACCGCGGCATGGACCTGAGGGCCATCCAGGAACTGCTCGGCCACGCCAGCCTCAGCACCACCCAGAGGTACACCCACCTCGGGCTGGAGGAGCTGTCGAGGACCTACGAGAACGCCCATCCCCGGGCCCGGCGCTCCGCCGACGATTAGGGAACCGTGACGCGGTCCGGATCCGGGATTCCGCAAGTGCGCCGAGAACGGCCCGGGTTCCCCGTGGGAGGACGGAAACTCCCGAACCTCGACAGGTTCCCGCATCCCCACTAGGGTAGAGGGTCCATGCCGAGAAAGCCTCTCACCCGCCGCGCGATCCGGCTGAGCCGGCCGGATTCGGAGCGCTTCCTCACGGTGATGGTGGTCTTCCTCAACAGGACCTTCCGCTGGAGCCTCACGATCAGCCGCATGGCCTGGATCGCAGGAATCGCCGGGGGCCTGGGGGCCATCGCGACGGTGGGCTCGGCCTACGGCTTCTGGGCCACCAAGAAAATCATGGATTTCAACAAGCTCCAGCAGGAAACCCAGGAGCAGGTGCACCAGCTTCGCTCCGCCCTGGACCAGGCGGAAGGCCTGGAAAAGGAGATCCAGCAGTTGCGCTCCCAGCACACGGAACTGTTGAAACTGCTTGATCCCAGGGCCCCGGGCCCCACCCTCCCCACCCTTCCCAGGCGGGGGGAGGGCCCCCCGCCGCCGCCCCCCGGCAATCCGGCGGAAAAGCTGAGCCGGCTGCGGGGCGAACTTGAACGGCGGGCCGAGCAGGCCAACCTCATCCGGGCCCGGATGGAGCCCATTCTCACCCGCTGGATGCACACCCCCTCCATTCCGCCCACGGCAGGCTACCTCTCTTCCGGCTTCGGCATCCGCATCAGCCCCTTTTCCAGGCGGGGGGAGGAGGACGAGGGCCTGCTCGGCTACCACACCGGCCTCGACATCACCAACGCCCAGGGAACGCCCATCCAGGCCACCGCGGACGGGGTGGTGGCCGAATCCGGGTGGATGGGCCGCTACGGCTGGGGCGTCGTGCTCCAGCACACCGATGACCTGGAGACCCTCTACGCCCACCTGGAACGCATCGAAGTGCTGCAGGGGCAGAAGGTATCCCGGGGCCAGATTCTCGGGAAGATGGGCCGATCTGGAAATGCGACCGGGGTTCATCTACACTACGAGGTCCGCCGCGCCGGCAAGCCCATCAACCCGATGCCCTACATGAAACTGCAGAAGGAGTGGCTGCGCGGCCTCGGATAGGAGGTCCTGCGATGTTCGAGAAAAAGACGAACGGCCAGGTTCCCGCATGCCACACCCTGCTGGGCAAGGGCACCCTCTGGAAGGGGGAGGTCCACGCCGGCGCCACCTCCCTGCGCATCGAGGGGACCGTGGAGGGGACGGTTCACTCTGAAGGGGAAGTCACGATCGCTCCGTCCGGCCTCGTGACCGGCACCGTCCACGCCAAACACCTCATCGTCACCGGCAAGGCCGAGGGGCTCTTCAAGATCGAGCAGTGCCTCGAGATCCACGGCACCGGCTGCGTGGAGGGCGACGTGGAGGTGGGCTCCCTGGTGGTGGACGAGGGCGGCACCCTGCAGGGCACCTGCGTGCGCCGGGGCCACAAGGCCAGCGGCAAGCTCCACCTGGGGAGCCACGAACCCAAGATCCTCGCCATGAAGGCCGAGGGTCCCCTCTTCCAGGCGGAGCCCCAGGCCCCCCCCCTCGAGGGCGAGACCGTGGCGGCCGGCGACCCCGGGGACAGCAGCCCCGGCCTCAAGGCCGGGCGGCCCTTCGGCGCCCAGGACGGCAAGCACCGGCACCCCAAGGGCGCGCCGGTGGGCTGAACGGCCCTCCCTCCGGTCTGCCTGAGAAACCCCCAACCGGTCGTGACCCCCGCCCCTGGGCGGGAGAGCCTGGAAGACACCTTCTGGGAGCCTTCCCGTGCACAGCCCTTCCCGCCTCCTTCTGGCCGCAGCCCTCCTCCTGCCCGGCGCCCCGGGCCTCCGGGCCCAGTCCACGACCCATCTCAACGTGCCCTCCGCCAACATGGTGTTGCTGCAGGGGAGGAATTCCCCCACCGGCACGAACTGGTCCGCCCTGGTCAACGGAACCTGGTCCTACACCTTTGGGGGCCACTTCGTCATCCCCACGGGGAAGACCCTGGTGATCACGGACCTGCGTTGGTATGCGTCCGGGACGGCTACCGCCGGAGCCCTCTACCATCTCGCCCTTTTCGGGGGACCCTCCGCCGGACAGGATATCTACCACCAGTTCGTAACCATGACCGGCGATTTGGCCACCTTCAGCGACAGCTTCCTCACCGGTTACAGGTTCCCGGCGGGAAACGCCCTTGAGGTTTCCGTGAGTGCAGTGTCGGGCAAAGCCCCCAACAATTGGTGCGTCACCCTCCTGGGCTACTACACGAACTGACTCCGAGGTTCGTCTGGCTCAGGGCCAGCATCCGGGCTGCATCAGCCCCGTCCCCTCTTCCAGCCCCAGGGCCAGGTTCATGCACTGGATGGCCTGGCCGGCCATGCCCTTCACCAGGTTGTCGATGGCCGCCAGCACGCAGCCGGTGCCGCCCTTGGCGGCCACGCCGAGGTCGGCGAAGTTGCTGCCCGTGACCGCCGCCACGCGGGGGGAGCCCTCCACCATGCGGACGAAGGGCGAGCCCTGGAAGGCCGCCTCGGCCCGGGCCCGCAGGCCCGCGGCGTCCAGGCCCGGCGGCAGGGCGAACTGCACCGCGGCGAAGATCCCCCGCACCAGGGGGGCGCTCTGGGGCACGAAGCCCAGGCGGCCGCCGATGCCTTGCCGTCCCATCATGGCCTGGACCTCCGCCAGGTGCTGGTGATCCAGGACCTTGTAGGCCCGGAAGTCCTGGGCCCGGGTGGGGTGGTGGGTGGTGTCGCTGGGCGCCATCCCCGAGCCGGAGGAACCCGTGGCGGCGCTGGCCGCGATGAAGCCCAGGTCCAGGCCCCGGAGGGGCAGCAGGGCCAGCTGCAGCGCCGTGGCGAAGCATCCCGCGGAGGCGATGCGCCGGGTCCCGCGAAGGGCCTCGCGGTTCCACTCGGGCAGGCCGTAGGCGAAGCTCCCCAGCCGCTCGGGACAGGGGTGGGGCCGGCCGTAGGCGGCCTGGAAGACGGCGGGGTCCGCGAGCCGGAAATCCCCGGAGAGGTCCACCAGCAGCAGCCGCTCGGCGAGGCCCGCGGCCTCCCACGCCGCCTCCAGGCCCGGCAGGGCCTGGGCCAGTTCTCCGTGGGGAAGGGCCGCGAAGACCACGGGCTGTTCCGACCCCGCCAGCTCCCCGAAGGAGATCTCTGCCGTGAAGGCGCCGTTCACCACCCCGCGCAGGTTGGGGTGGGCCGTGTGGAAGGGTTTTCCCGCATGCTGCCGGGAACTGCCCCGGAGGCTGCGGAGCAAGGGGTGGCCCGAGAGCAGGCGAAGCAGTTCCCCGCCGCCGTAGCCCGAGGCCCCGAGAATCACTGCGTCCATCATGGGAGCCCCCGCTCGGGAATGCCCAGCACGCCCAGAATGTGCGAACCCAGGGCCAGGGGGCTGGTGCGGGCGTTGATGCCCGGGAGCCCCGCGGCCCGTTCGACGAAGCGGACGCCCACCTGGTTGTCCGTCGCGGGCCCCGCCACCACGCTCACCGCGATGCCGTAGCTCCGCCGCAGCTCTTCCACGCCCCCCGCCACGCCCACGGGGTCGTTGGCGCAGAGCACGAAGGCCTGGCCCCAGCCCCGCAGCTCCTCGTCCGCCAGGATGGCCTGGACGCCGTACTCCCCCAGGATCCCGTCCCCGGTCTCCGCGACGATGAGATCCACTCCCGAGGCCGCCAGTTCCGAGAAGATGGTGCGGGTCACCTGGGGCGCCGTCTCGGAGGAGGTGCAGGCGACGCCCGCGTCCGTGAAGTCGAAGGCCTGTTCGGCACCGTAGTCCTGCATGGCCAGGATGTCCCGCATGAGGGCCACGCCGGTGAGCTTGGCCCCGCCCACCCGGAGGCCCGCCTGGGTGAGGCGCCGGATCATGGCGCAGGCCGCGTGGGTCTTGCCCGCGTTCATGCAGGTGCCCATCACGAAGACCACCGGGACCTTCCGGGGCCCGGGCCGGCCCGCGAGGGCGCCCATCCCGATGTGGGCAGGCTCTCCCTTCCGGGAGCCGAATTCCTTGAAGGCAAGCACCTGACCCAGAACTTCCACCTCGAAGGGCGGTCCCACATCGGGGTTGGCCGAGACGGCCCTGCCCAGGACCCCGCCCAGGTTCAGGAGGTGCAGGCGCTCCCCCTGGACCACCCGCTCGGGCATCACCCCCTCGTAGCCCTGGAGGGCGTTGCGGTGCCCCAGGGCCCCCACCACGATGTCCCCCTGGTGCAGCACGCTCATGCGGCCGTGGGGATCCTCCAGATGGTTGTACACGTGCTTCTCGTTGAGGATGCGGCCCGCCACCACCGCCCCGTGGCGGACCTCGATGTCCGGGCTGAGCGTGACCGTCCGCTGCAGGTGCAGGTTCCGGGTCACGCTGGAGATCTTGTCGAGGTGGATGCGCATGGGGGAAGGTCCGGGAAAAGATCACCGCCAAGGCGCCAAGGCCGCCAAGAAGAGACGATCCCTGGTTTTTTGGACTTGGGGCCAGACGCCGCCTGGCGGGGTGTTCATGGATTCTCTTCCGAACGGTGGGCCAGCATCTGCTGGACGCCGAAGAGCTTGGCGAAGCCCGCGGCCTCGGCGGCGCTCCAGAGGCTGGCCCCTTCTCCGTAGGCGGCCACCTTGGGATCCATCAGGCCGCGGGGGGAACGCACGCCCTGCACCGTGAAGCGCCCCGGGGCGAGGCGAAGGCGAACCTCTCCCGTCACGCGGGTCTGGCTGCTGGCGAGGAAGGCCTCCAGGTCCCGCGCCAGGGGGTCCAGGAAGTGGCCCTCGTGGAGCAGGCTGCCGTAGAGGTTGCCCAGCAGCTCCTTCCAGAAGAGCTGCTTCCCGGTCAGCACCAGCTTTTCCAGCTCCCGGTGGGCCGCGATGAGCAGCTGGGCCGCGGGCGCCTCGAAGGCCACCCGGCCCTTGATGCCGAGGATGGTGTCCCCCAGGTGGACGCCCCGGCCCAGGCCGAAGCTGCGCCCGGTCTCGTTGAGCTTCAGCACCAGGGACACGGGATCCAGGTCGGCGCCCTCCAGGGCGCAGGGCTGCCCCGCCCGGAAGCCCACCACGAGCTCCAGGGGGGGCTTGGCGGGATCCACGGGCCCCCCGGGCCAGGCCTCCTCGGGCAGGGCGGACCAGGGATCGTGGGTCTCCCGTCCGCCCACGGAGGTGCCCCACATGCCCTCGTTGATGGAATAGGCCTCGGTCTTCTCGGGGAACTCGAAGCCCCGGGCTCCCAGGAAGGCCCTTTCCTCCGCCCGGCTGGGCCCGAGGTCCCGGATGGGGGCCAGGAGGGCAAGGTCGGGGGCCAGGGTGCGGAAGGCGACGTCGAATCGCACCTGGTCATTGCCCGCGCCGGTGCTGCCGTGGGCCAGGGCCGTGGCGCCCAGCTCCCGGGCCACCGCCACCGCCCGACGCGCCTGGCAGACGCGCTCGGCGCTGACGCTCAGGGGGTACACCTGGCCCCGGAGCACGTTGCCGGCCACGAGGTGGCGGAGGTAGCCCTCCCACAGCTCCGCCCGGGCGTCCACGGTGCGGTGGGAGGCCGCGCCAAGCTTGGGGGAGAGGGCCTCGATGCGCGCCAGTTCCTGGGGCGAGAAGCCCCCGGTGTCCACGGTGACCGTATGGACCTCGTGCCCCTGGGCCTTCAGCCACACCACGCAGTAGGAGGTGTCGAGGCCCCCGGAAAAGGCGAGCAGGACCTTGTGGCTCATGGAAGACCTCCGTCCCAGACGGCGTCGCGGGCCGAATCCAGCCGCGCCTTCGTGCGATCCACCCACGCGCGGGCCTCGGCCAGTTCGGCGCGGCAGGCCTCCAGGCCCAGGTTGGCGGTGCCGCCGGTGTGGGTGGCCTCGGCCTCGACGGGATCGGGCGCAAAGGTGCCTGCCTTCAGTTCCTCGGCCACGGCGCGGTAGGCCTCCCGGAAGGGCAGGCCCTGGGCGGCGAGGCGCAGGGCCTTGTGGGCCGCGTGCAGTTCGGGCGTGCTGGCCCGCCTGGAGGCCTCCGCATCCACCTGGAGCACTGGGACGAGGCGGTTCAGGACCTCCAGAAGTTCCTCCCCCGCCCGCAGGCCGGCCAGCAGCGGCTTCTTCTGCAGCTGGAAATCCCGGTGGTAGTTGGAGGGGAGGCCCGTGGCCAGCTCCCGGAGCAGGCCCGCCCACCCGCGGATCTCGGAGCACTTGCCCCGGGCGAGCTCCACCACGTCCGGATTGCGCTTCTGGGGCATGATCGAGGAGCCCGTGGTGAAGGCGTCGGGCACCTTGACGAATCCGAACTCCTCCATGGAGTAGAGGCTCAGGTCCCAGAGGGCCTTCTCCACCACCCCGGCCAGGGAGGCCAGCCAGCCCAGCAGCGCCAGTTCGTGGCGACCCCGGCTGTTGATCACGTCCACGGGGCTCCGCTGCACCCCCGCAAAGGCCAGGAGGTCGGCCACCCGCTCCCGCTGCAGGGGCAGGGGCACGCCGAAACCAGCCGCGGCCCCGAGGGGGCACTTGTCCAGGCGCCGGAACACCTCGGGGAGGGCCTGGAGTTCCTCCAGCAGCCCTTCCGCGAAGGCCTGGCCCCACTGCCCCCAGCTGCTGGGCATGGCCCGGCGCAGGTGGGTGTAGCCCGGCATGGGCTCGTCCCGGTGGGCCTCCGCGAAGGCCAGGAAAGCGTCCGCCAGCTGGGCCGCCCTGAGGCCCAGGCGAAGGGCGGCGTCCCGCATGAGCAGGCGCAGGGCCAGGATCACCTGGTCGTTGCGGCTCCGGCCCAGGTGGATGCGTTTGCCGGTCTCGCCGAGCATCCGGGTGAGCTCCGCCTCGATGGCCGTGTGGCCGTCCTCCTGCTCGGGGAGGATGTGGAAGGCCCCCTGCCCCGCCAGGTTGAGGATGCGCCGGAGCCCGTCCACCAGAAGGCGGGCCTCGGACCCCGGAAGAAGCCCCGCCTCCGCCAGCATCCGCGCGTGGGCGGCGCTTCCAAGGCAGTCCCAGGGCAGAAGCTGGAGGTCCAGTTCGGGGTCCTCGCCCACCGTGAACCGGTGGATCACCGCGTCCAGGGGCAGATCCTTGGCCCAGAGCTGGGCGCCGGGCTCAGGCATGGCTGGCCTCCTTCCGGGCCTGCATGGTCCGCAGGTAGCCGAGGGCCGCGGCCGCGTAGAAGGCGGCGCCTCGATGCAGCTCCGTGGCGAGCAGGTACTCGTCGGGGCGGTGGCTTCGGTGGGTGTCGCCCGGACCCACCTTCACGGCCGGCAGCTCCCCGAGGCAGGCCCAGTCCGAGGTGGTGGCCGAGCCCACCGGGTTCGCGACTCCCGCCGCCGCAAGGGCGGCCTGAACGACGGGTTCCGCGGGATCCGTGGCCCGGGGCAGGTAGCGGTCGGAGTGGATGCTCACCTCGCTCTCCAGCTGGCCTGCAAAGAAGCGCAGCAGCTCGTCGTGCTCCAGGTTCGGGGTGGTGCGGAGGTCGATGAAGAACTCGCACGCGTCGGGGACGAGGTTCCGGGCGATGCCACCCCCGATCTGGGTCACCTGGGCCCTGGGTGCGCCCAGAAGGGGATGCCCCTCGAATCGGAAGAGTTCGAGCCGGGCGATGTCCCGGGCGGCCTTGTGGATGGCGTTCTCCCCCAGGCGGGCATGGGCCACGTGGGCGCTCTCCCCCCGGGCGAGGCAGCGCAGGATGAGCATGCCCCGCTGAGCCGCGCAGACCTGGAGCCCCGTGGGCTCTCCCACGATGGCGGCGTCCAGGGCGCCCAGCCGGGGAAGGATGGCCTCGATCCCACCACTGCCGGTCTCTTCTTCCGCGGCGAAGGCGAACACGAGGGTGCCCGGGAGTTCCGCGGAGCGGAGGCCCAGGGCCGCGCCGGTCATGGCCGCCACGCACCCTTTGGCATCGTTGGCCCCCAGGCCCGTGAGGCGCCCTTCCATCCACTCCGGCTTCCAGGGATCTCCGCTCCAGCCTGCCCCCGGGGGCACCGTGTCCAGGTGGCTGAGGAGGAGGAGGCGCGGGGCCCCGGATCCGATCTCGAAGACCAGGTTGTGCCCGGCCCGGGTGACCGAGATACCCTCGCCTTCCAGGATCCCCTGGAGGAGGTCCGCGGCCGGGCCCTCCTGACCGGAGAGGCTGGGCGCCTCGACGAGGCGCTTGAGCAGGTCCTCGAGGTTCACGGGGCGTTCCCCGCGGCCGGCGCCTCGCCCTGGGCCACCAGCATGGTGCCGCTGCCCTCGTTGGTGAAGACTTCCATCAGCAGGCCGTCCTGGGTGGCTCCGCTGACGATGTGGACGGCGGGAACCCCCCCCTGGAGGGCCGCCTTGGCGGCGGTGATCTTGGGGCGCATCCCGGTCTTGATGGAGCCGGCCCTTTCCAGGGCTTCGAGGGCCTTCAGGTCCGCGAAGGGGACCAGGCTGCTGGGGTCCTCCACGTTCCGGAGCAGGCCGGGCACGGTGAGAAGGAAGAAGAGTTTTTCGGCCCCCAGGGCCTGGGCCAGGCTGGCGGCCACGGTATCAGCGTTGGTGTTGAAGACCTGGCCTTCGGCGTCGGCGGTGAAGGGCGCCACCACCGGCACGTAGCCCCCCGCGAGGAGGTGGCGAAGGAGGGCGGGGTCCACCGCCTTCACGTCCCCCACCAAGCCGAAGTCCACCAGCTGCCCGTCCACCAGCACCGGCGGGCGCTTCTCGGCCCGCACCAAGCCTCCATCCAGGCCTGAGAGGCCCACGGTCGGCACTCCGGCGGCCTCCAGGTCGGCCAGCAGGTCCATCTGGAGGCGTCCCTTGAAGGCCATCTTGGCGGCCTCCAGAACCTCGGGGGGCGTCACGCGGCGGCCGGCCACCTTTTCCGTGGGCAGGCCCATGGTCTCGCAGAGGCTGTCGAGGCCCGTGCCCCCCCCGTGGACGATGACGACGGGAATGGAGAAGCTCCAGAGCACCGCCAGCTGGGCGGCCAGGTTCTTCCGGAGCTTGGCGTCGTCCAGCAGCTCCCCGCCGAACTTGACCACGAAGATCTTGCTGCGGAACTGGCGCACGTAGCGAGAGGCGCTGCGGATGGTGGCGAAGGGATCGTGCGGGTGGGTCATGGGGCTACCTGGAGGGGGATTCACTTCGGAGGGCAAGGAGAAGGAAAAAATTCTCACCACGAAAAACACAAAAAGGCACGAAAACAAGCTGCATCACGGTGAATTCTTTCGTGCGGGTTCGTGTTTTTCGTGGTTGAGATGATTTCCTCCGTGGTTCCTCATGATCCGTTTCCGATCAACAGGTCGAGGAGGGCGCGCTGGACATGGAAGCGGTTCTCGGCCTCGTCCACGACGCGGCACTGGGGGGAATCCAGCACGGCGTCCGAGACCTCTACGTTGCGCCGGACGGGCAGGCAATGCTCGAAGATGGCGTCCGGGGCCATGCGGGCCAGGTGGGCGGTGCTGGTGAGCCACTCCGGGTGGGCCTTCACCGCTTCGGGCCCCGGGCCGCCGGCGGTGGCGGGCCCCCAGGACTTGGCATACAGCACCCGGCTGCCCGCGAGGGCCGAATCAAGGTCGTGCGTGACGCTCACCGAGCCGCCCGCGGCCTGGGCGTAGCCCCGGGCCTCCGCCAGGACCTCGGGCATCAACTCGAATCCCTCGGGGTGGGCCACCCGCACCTCGCAGCCGGCCGCGGCGGCCGTGAGGAGGAAGGAGTTGGGCACCGCCTTGGGCAGGGGCTTGATGTGCGGGGCCCAGGCAAGGGTCACGGGCAGCCCCCGGGTGGGGCCGAAGAGCTCCCGGGCGGTGAGGAGGTCCGCCAGGCCCTGGCAGGGGTGCTCCCGGGCGCTCTCCATGCTGATCACGGGCACGGTGCTGTACTGGCGGAAGGCGCCGATCACCGGATCGGCGTGGTCCGCCGCGTCGTCGGCGCAGGTGGCGAAGGTGCGCACCGCGAGGGCGTCCGCATAGCGGGCCAGGACGGGCACCGCCTCCCGGACGTGCTCGGCCCGATCGCCGTCCATCACGGCCCCGAGCCGGTCCTCCAGCTTCCACACGCCATTGCCCACCTCCAGCACCACCGCGCTGCCTCCGCCGCGGATCATCACCGTCTCGAAACTGGCCCGGGTGCGCAGCGAAGGGTTGAAGAACACCATGGCCAGCACCCGGTCCACCAGGTGCTTGGGGAAGCTGCCCTTCCATGCGGCGGCCCTGGACAGAATGCGTTCCACGCCCTCCGGGCCCAGGTCCCTGATGTGGGTGAAGTGACGAAGCGTCATGGCTGCCTCAGAGAAGAAGATTCACCACGAAGACCACGAAAGGAACCGCCATGGGAGTGGGTGGTCTTCCTGTCTTCGTGGTTCCAATTCCATTTCATCCCTTCCCCCCGAAATCCCGGATCGCGTCGAGGAGGGCCCGGACGGCGTCATCGGTGAGGGTGAGCGGGGGCATGAGGCGCAGCACCTCCGGGTCGTGGGAACCGCCCACCAGGATGCGCCGGTCCTGGAGGAATGTCTTGAGGGCCTTGGCCCGACCGGGAACGCGCAGACCCAGGAGGAGTCCCTCCCCGTGGACCCTCGTCACGACGGACGGATCCACGGCGTCCCGGATCCACTGGCCCAACCGGGCGGCCCTCTCGGCGAGCCGTTCCTCCCGGATCACCTCCAGGGTGGCGAGGAGCGCGGCGGAGGCCAGGGGGCCGCCTCCGAAGGTGGACCCGAGGTCCCCCGTGCCCAGGCGGGCGGCGACGGCTTCGTTCATCAGGAGGGCCCCCATGGGAACCCCGCTGGCAATGCCCTTGGCCAGGCTCATCAGGTCCGGGTCCACCCCGTAGTACTGGGCGGCGAAGGGAGTCCCCAGGCGGCCGAAGCCGGTCTGGACTTCGTCGAAGATCAACAGCGCCCCGGCGTCGTCGCAAGCCTTCCGGAGGGCCCGGAACCAGGCGGGATCCGCCGTGCGCACCCCCGCCATGCTCTGAATGGGCTCCACGATCACGGCGGCGGCCTGCCCCAGGTCGGCCTGCTCCAAGGCCTCGCCGTCACCGAAGGGCAGGAAGTCCACGGGGGCGAGAAGGGATTCGTAGCCGTGGTGAAGCTTGGGATCGTCCGTGGCCGAGAGGGCCAGCAGCGTGCGGCCGTGGAAGCTGCCCCGGAAGGCCACGAAGGAGTGGCGCCCCGTCAGCTTGGCCGCCACCTTGAGGGCGTTCTCGTTGGCCTCGGCGCCGGAATTGCAGAAGAAGGCCGAGGCCATGGCGGTGGGCGCGAAGGCGAGCAGGGCCTCGGCGGCGGCGTCCCGGACCGGAAGGCGGGCCGCAGTGGAGTAGAAGATCAGTTCCCGAGCCTGGGCGGCGATGGCCTCCGCCACCCTGGGGTGGGCGTGGCCCGTGGCGCACACGCAGTGGCCCCCGTAGAAGTCGAGGTAGGCGTTCCCCTCGGCGTCGAAGACCCGGTCCCCCGCGCCCCGCAGGAGCGGAAAGGGGTAGGGCGGGTAGGTGGGCAGGAGGGCCGGCAGGCTGGAGGTCACAGGGGCTCGCGGAAGGCTGCATGCCGTGGGCATGAGACGCATAATATGCATTCAGGGACGTCCTCGAAGCAAGTTCTTTTTTTTGATTTTTTTGAAAATATCATTGAATTCAAGACATTCCCTCCTTGCATTGATCTGCAAATTTTTGCATATTTCAACCATGCCTCACTCCCTGGACCAGGCCATCCTCCAGGCCATCGCGCGCGGCGACGCCGCCGATCAGGACACCCTCCTCCGTCGCCTGGCCCGGCAGGGCCACGAACTCACCCAGTCCACCCTGTCCCGGCACCTCAAGAAACTGGGCATCCACAAGGTGGAGGGCGTGTACCGCCGGACCGAGGCTCCCCGGGGGGGACTCCCGAGCTTCACCCTCACCGTCGCCCCCCCCAACCTGATCGTTCTGCGCACCGCCCCGGGCTTTGCCAACGCCCTGGCCCTGCGGCTGGACGCGGCTGAACTCCCGGGCCTCGTGGGAACCATCGCGGGGGACGACACCGTGTTCATCGCCGTGGAGCCCCCCGCCGGGCTCCAGCCCATGGCTTCCCGCGTTCGGACGTTCTTGAACGGGGCCTGACGCCCCTCAGCGCACCAGGGCCTGGTACACCTGGGTCTGGAAGTCGCCGCGCCAGTTGAGCCCGCCCCAAGGATTCCGCTGGGTCATCAGCACCGCCACCAGCCGCTCCTTCGGGTCCACCCAGAAAGTGGTCCCGTAGGCCCCGCTCCAGCCCCACATTCCCGGGGTTCCAAGCTGGCGGGAGGCCCCCAGGTCCACCAGCACGGAGACCCCGAGGCCGAATTCCCGGCCCGGGCTGATGGGCGGCAGGTCGTGGGTGGCGCTGGCGGTCATGAGCTGCACGGTCTTGGGGGCGAGCAGCCGGGTGCGACCCAGGATCCCGCCGTTCAGAAGCAACTGGAGGAAACGGGAGAAGTCCGTGGCGGTGGAGACCAGCCCGGCTCCCCCGGAGAGGTAGCGTTTGCCGCTCCGGTATCCCGCCTCCGGGGACAGATCCAGGAAACCGAAGCGCTCGGGATCCCGGAGGGGCCGGATTCCGCCGCCTTCCGCGGCGGTGGCGACGGCCGCGAAGCGGGACCCCTTCTCCGGTGGCACCGAGAAACCCGTGTCCACCATCCCGAGGGGGCGGAAAATCCGCTCCTCCAGGAAGGCGTCCAGGGGGCGTCCTGAAGCCACCTCCACCACCCGCCCGAGGACATCGCTGGCGAGACCATAGTGGAAGGCCGTGCCGGGATCGTGGACCAGGGGGGCCTTGGCCAGTCGGGCCACGTTTTCCGCCAGGGTGATCCCAGGATCGTCCAGGCCGTCGCTGACCCCCAGTTTCCGGTAGGCCTGCTGCACCGGCCCGTCCCCATTGAAGCCATAGGAAAGACCCGCTCGGTGCGTCAGCAGGTCGTGCACGGTGACCTGCCGGGAGGGTTTCTTCAGGGAGGGCGCCTCCCCGGCCTTGCCGGGCACGGCCACCTGGACCTCCTTGAATTCCGGGCAGAACTTCGACAGGGGATCGTCCAAGCGGAGCCGACCCTCCTCCATCAGCATCAGGGTCGCCACGCTGGTGACGATCTTGGTCATGGAGGCGATGCGGAAGATGGTGTCCGGACGCATGGGCCGGCGTCCTTCCACGTCCTGGGTTCCCAGGGCCCGGAACAGGACCTCCTTCCCGTCGCGGGCCACCAGCAGCACGAGCCCCGGCAGTTCCTTTCGGTCCACGGAGCCTTGCATCACCCGCGCTAAACCCTCAAGTCGCGCGGGATCAAAGCCATGGACCGGATGGGGTGCGGCCGGAGGAACCCCACCGGAAACCGTCGCCACCCAGGGGAGGGCGACCAGGGCCGCAAGGATCAGGCGTCGAGGCATGAAGGGGCTCCGGTTGGGACCCACTCTACCCGCGGCGGAGCGGGGGGCCCAAGTGGCCTCACCCGAACAGCGGCCCTGCGCTTGGCTTGATCCCCAGGTAGGCGTAGGCGTTCTCGGTGGCCCGGCGGCCCTGGAGGGTCCGGTCCAGGAAGCCGATCTGCATGAGGTAGGGCTCCACCAGGTCCTCCAGGCTGTCGCCCTCGTTCTCCCCCAGGGCGGCTGCCAGGGTCCGCAGCCCCACGGGGCCGCCCCGGAACTTCCCGCACAGGGCTTCCAGGTAGGCCCGGTCCAGGCCGTCCAGGCCCAGTTCGTCCACCTCGTGAAGGGCCAGGCAGGCGGTGGCGATGTCCTCCGTGATGACGCCCTTCCCCTTCACCTCGGCGAAATCCCTGCAGCGGCGAAGGAGCCGGTTGCAGATGCGCGGAGTGCCGCGGCTGCGCCGTGCGATGGCCTCGGCCCCCTCGGGGGCCATCTCCACCCTCAGCACCCGGGCGCTGCGGTCGGCGATGACGGCCAAATCGGACCTGCTGTAGAAATCCAGGCGGTGGACCATGCCGAATCGGTCGTGGAGGGGCTTGCTCAGCAGGCCCGCCCGGGTGGTGGCCCCCACGAGGGTGAAGGGGCGGAGGTCCACCTTGAGGGTCTGGGCCGAGGGCCCCTGGCCGATGAGGATGTCCAGCTTGCGATCCTCCATGGCGGCGTAGAGCAGTTCCTCGATCGCGGGTGGAAGACGGTGGATCTCGTCGATGAAGAGGAATTCCCCTTCCTCCAGGTTCGTCAGGATGGCGGCCAGGTCCCCCTTCTTCTCCAGGGCCGGGGCCTGGATCACCTTGCAGGGGTTGCCCATCTCATTGGCCAGCACGTGGGCGAGGGTTGTCTTCCCCAGGCCGGGGGGGCCGAAGAGCAGCACGTGGTCAAGGACGTCGCCCCGTTTCCGGGCGGCCAGCAGCGCGATCTCGAGCCGTGCCTTCACCTTTTCCTGTCCGATGTACTCCCCGAGCCGCTGGGGACGGAGGCTGAGTTCGAAGCCCTCGTCCCGTTCCGAGGCGTCCAGGTCCGGATTGCGGTGGAAATCCATGAAATCATTCCCCCACGGGGTGAAGCCGATGTCCAGTCTGGGGCACAATACCTTCGTCGCCCCCCCCTGATCATCCCCCGATCCGGAGTCCCATTGGCCGAGCGTTATCAGCTTCTCGTGCGGGACCGCCACGGGTTCGAGCGAAGCCTTTTCCTCAACCGCAGCGTGACCCTGGGGCGCCACAACAGCTGCGAGATCGTGCTGCCTGACACCATGATCAGCCGCCAGCACCTGCGGCTGGACCTCGAAGACGGGCAATGGTGGGTGGAGGACCTGGGTTCCTCCCACGGCACCTTCCTGAGGGAGGAGCGCATCACCCGCGAGCCCTTCCCTCCAGGGGCCACCCTTCGGCTCGCGGACGGCGCCTATTTCCTGACCCTCAAGGCCGAGTCCCAGACCACCTCCGAAGTGCATCTTCAGGCGGTGCTCCAGACCGCCCACCTCCTGGCGGCCCAGGTGGACCTGGACGAACTGCTGGAGCAGACCCTGGACCGCCTCCTGGCCATCTCGGGAACGGATCGGGGTTTCATCATGCTCCTGGAGGGCGGGGAGCTGGCCACCAAGGCCCAGCGCAACCTGGGCCGGGAGCTGGAGCACAGCATCCAGATCAGCATGAGCAGCGTGCACAGCGTCTTCGAGAAGGGCACCCCCATCTGGATCCACAATGTGGCGGACGACGAAAAGCTCCGTTCCCACCAGTCCATCGTGGACCTGAAGCTGAAGACCATCCTCTGCCTGCCCCTGACCCTCCAGGGAAAACGGACGGGGGTCCTCTACCTGGACAGCCGGCGCATCGTGGGGGAACCCGTGGACCGGCCCACCTTCGAGGCCATCGTGGCCCTCTGCGCCATCGCCATCGAGCGCACCCGCCTCTTCGAGGAGAACCTCCGGAACCAGGTGCTCGCCACCGTGGGCCAGGTGGCCAGCGCCATCGTGCACGACTTCAAGAATGCCCTCTTCGTGGTGCGAGGCCATGCGGAGCTGCTGGAAACCCAGAGCCAGGATCCCCAGGTCAAGCACCACGTGAAGAAGATTCTCGCGGCGGTGCAGCGGCTCTCCCAGCTCAGCACGGACGTCCTGGACTACAGCAAAGTGCGGCAGCCCCATCTGGAAAAGGTCCAGCTCCACGCCTGGATGGAAGGCCTCCTGGAGCCCCTGCAGCCCAGGGCCAAGGACCTTGGGATTCGCCTGGAAAGCCACTCCCAGCCCTGTGTGGCCCACCTGGACAGTGCGCGCTTCCTCCGGGTCATGGAGAACCTCCTGGCCAACGCCTTCGACGCCGTGGCGGGAAGGGAAGCTCCCGTCGTGACCGTTTCCTGGGAGCGCGTCACGGGGGGAGTCCAGATCCGGGTGCAGGACAACGGCCGCGGAATCCCCAAGAAAGTCCTGCGCCGGATCTACGAACCCTTCTTCAGCCACGGGAAGAAGAAGGGCACGGGCCTGGGCATGGCCACGGTGAAGAAGATCGTGGACGAGCACGGCGGCTCGGTGGAGGTGGTCAGCGAGGAAGGCGGCGGCACCTCGGTGATCCTGACGATCCCGGACCAGGAGGACCTTCGGGGCGAGACCCCGGCGGAGGAGTCCACCGGCAAGAGCCGCGTTCCGAGGCCGAGGCCCCGATGAGCCTCCGGATCGGCCAGGGTTTCGATGTCCACCGTTTCAGCGACGCGGTCCGCCCCCTGGTCCTGATGGGCGTCCCGGTGCCCCACCCCAGGGGCCTCGAGGGCCACAGCGACGCCGACGTGATGCTCCACGCCCTCATGGACGCCCTTCTGGGCGCCGCAGGCCTGGGGGACATCGGCCGCCACTTCCCCGACCGTGATCCCGCCTTCAAGGGCGCCGATTCCGCGGCCCTCCTGGTTCAGGTGATGGCGCAACTCCAGGAGCGGGGCTGGAGCGTGGTGAACGCGGACGTGACCCTCGTGGGGGAAGAGCCCCGCATCGGACCCCACCACCCGGCCATGCGGGCACGGGTGGCCCCCCTCCTGGGCATCCCCGGAGAGGATCTCAACATCAAGGCCACCACCACGGAAGGCCTGGGCTTCACGGGCAGGGGCGAGGGCCTCGCGGCCCTGGCGGTGGTGCTGCTTCAGCGGTGAACCCGGAGCCAGGCCTCCGCCGCCTGCCGGAGCCCCTCCTCCGTGTTGAGGCCAGGATCCTCCAGCACCCGTTCCAGCAGGTGTTTCTGGAGCTGCCCCAGCCAGGGTCCTCCGGGCCGGCCCGCCTGGGCCATCAGCGCGGTGCCGTCCAGCGCCAGTTCCTTCACGGTCATCCCGGGGAAGCGCACCGATTCGAGCCGCCCGCAGATTTCCGCCCAGAAGCGGAGGGTGTCTTCCTTCCATTGCGTCCCGCTGCGCCCATCGGGATGCCCATCCGACCAGCCCTTCCCCAGGTGGTCTCGGAGCCGGAAGAGCTCCCAGGCCTCCGGCTCGACACCCGCGTCCAGCAGCCGCTTCAGGAGCCGGCGGAACGCGGCGTCGCTCCAGGAAGGTTCCGGGTGTTCGCCGTGAAGCCGGATGAGGGCGGCCACCCGGTCCCGGAGACGGTTGGGGGCCTTCAGGCGCTGCAGCACCTGGTCCGCCAGGTCTTCCGAGAGCTTCTCGTGGCCGACGAAGTGCGCCTCTCCGTCCGCCCCGAGGGTGCGCGTGGCGGGTTTGCCCAGGTCGTGGAGGAGCAGTCCCCAGGCCTGGTCGGGAGGCAGGGGCGGGTCAAAGGTCAGGGCATGGAGGGTGTGCTCCCAGACGTCGAAGCGGTGGTGCCGGTTCTGGGGACAGCCCACCAGGGGGCGCAGCTCCGGCATCCAGAGGTCGAGCAGGCCCGTGGATTCCAGGAGGCGCAACCCCCGGGCCGGGTCCCGGCCGCAGAGCAGCTTGGTGAGTTCCACGAAGACCCGTTCGATCGAGACCTTCGCGGCCACCTCAAGGCGCGGTGGAATCGCGGCCAGGGTGTCTGCTTCCACGGAAAAGCCGAGTTGGCTCGCGAAGCGGCAGGCCCGCAGAGGCCGCAGGCCGTCCTCCGCGAAACGCCGGAGGGGGTCCCCCACCGCCCGGATCAACCCGGCCTCCAGGTCTGCCCGGCCCTCGAAGGGATCCACCAGCCGCTTCCGCCAGTCCGGGTCCTCCAGGGCCGCCACGGGGAGGGCCAGGGCGTTGATGGTGAAGTCCCGCCGGGCCAGGTCCTCCTCCAGGGCCACTCCGAGCCGCACGGATTCGGGCCTCCGGCCGTCGCGGTAGTCCCCGTCCCCCCGGAAGGTGGTCAGCTCCACGGGCGCCTCGCCCACCAGGACCGTGATGGTGCCGTGCTGGAGTCCCGTGGGAATGACCCGGAACCCCGCCGCACGGGCCCGGGCCATGGCCTCCCCCGGAAGCAGCGCGCTGGCCAGGTCCAGGTCCCCCCCGGAGCGGCCCAGCCAGCGGTCCCGCACCCAGCCTCCCACGGCGTGCAGGGCGGCGTCGGGCCCGAGGGCGCGCGCCAGCCGATCCACGCTCCCAAAGTCCAAGACCGCCTCCCATACCAGTGTCGCCCAGGATCCTTTCCCCGGCTCCGTACAATGGAGGCATGTCCAAGCGCCTGATCCTGCTCACCAACGACGACGGCCTCTGGGCCCCGGGCCTCGCCACCCTGGCCCGGGTCGCCTCCCGCTTCGGCCGGGTCGTGGCCGTGGCCCCCGACCGCAACCGAAGCGCCATCAGTTCGGCCCTCAGCCTTCACAACATCCTCCGCCTCCACGCCCTGGGTGAGGACCGCTACGCCTGCGACGGAACCCCCGTGGACTGCGTCCTCCTGGGTTGCCGCTCCGTGCTGGACCGGGTTCCGGACTGGGTGCTCAGCGGAATCAACCACGGCCTCAACCTCGGGGAGGACGTGTTCTACAGCGGCACCGTGGCCGCGGCCTTCGAGGGCCGCCTCCAGGGGGCCCGGGCCGCGGCCTTCTCCATCCACCCCAAAGGGGACCTGGCGGAAGCCGAGCCCTGGCTGGAGCGCTTCCTGGCCCGCTGGGAGGCCATGGACCTGCCCACCAACCGCATCTGGAACCTCAATTTCCCCAAGGGGGAGCCCGCGGGCTTCCGGCTCTGCGGCCAGGACAGCCGGCAGTACCACGACGTGGTGGAAAAGCGGGCCGACCCCCGGGGCACGCCCTACTTCTGGATCGGGGGAGACAGCGGCCCCACCTACGCGCGGGGGAAGGGCAGCGACGCCGAGGCGGTTTTCGAGGGCTGGATCTCCACGACCCCCCTGCACCTGGACCTGAGCTGCCAGGAGACCCTGGGGCGCAGCGGGGCCTTCGAGCAGACTTTCAACGGCGGCGATTCGTGATCGCCCTCTTCCGGGCCCGGGGGCGGGTGCAAGGGGTGGGCTATCGGGCCTTCGTCCTCAGCCACGCCCGGGTGCTGGACCTGGCGGGCTGGGTCCGGAACGACCTGGACGGCACCGTGTGCGGCGAGGCCGAGGGGAGTCCCGAGGCCCTGGAGGCCTTCCGGGTGGCCCTGAGGGGCGGCCCGCCCTGGGCTCATGTCTCCGCACTGGACTGGAGCGCCTCCCCTGGGGCACAATCCCTTCCCCGCCCCTTCGAGGTGCGGAGGTAAGGAAGTTTCTCAACGCAAAGGCGCAGAGGCGCAGAGGAGGCAAGCGGCCGGGGTGGATTCCCCCCCGACGGCTTCCCGCCTTGGGGCCTTGGCGTTCCAGGTTTCTCCGAGGACCCCCATGGATCTCCGCTCCTTCGTCCGCGAGGTTCCCGATTTCCCGAAGCCGGGCATCAGCTTCAAGGACATCACCCCTCTCCTCACCGACGCCGGGGCCTTCGCCCACGCCGTCGAGCGCATGGCCGAGCCTGTTTCGGCCATGCTGCCCACCCACGTGCTGGGCCTGGAGTCCCGGGGCTTCATCTTCGGCTCGGCCCTAGCCCAGAAGATGGGCCTGGGCTTCGTGCCTGCCCGCAAGCCCGGCAAGCTGCCCCTTCCGGTTTTCCAGGAGAGCTACGGGCTGGAGTACGGCACCGACGCCCTGGAGATCCACCGGGACGCCTTCAAGGCCGGGGACCGGGTGCTCATCGTGGACGACGTGCTGGCCACCGGAGGCACCGCCGCCGCCGCCCGCCGCCTCGTGGAGAGCGCGGGCGCCCAGCCCCTGGCCCTCACGCTCTTCATCGAGCTGGGCTTCCTGGCTGGCCGCGCCAAGCTTCCGGGACTGCCGATCTTCAGCGTGCTGAGGTACTGAACCCGTGGAGGGCTGGAACCTCTTCACCAAGCTCTGCGTCTTCCTGCCCCTGGCGGCGATCCCCCTCTGGTTCTGGCTGAGGTTGAGGGAACGGGAGCGCAGGTAGGAGGGCCGCCAGCGCCACGATCCTGCTCCACAGGCAGGCCCGGGCCACCCTCCCAGGCATGGGCCAGGCCGCACGCGGGGCCACGGCCCTTCGCGGGGCGGCTGGCAGCGTCGCGGGGCGGGTGGCTGTTCGGTCATCGGAGTCCCCATCCGACCAGGGATCCGGACGCCCAGGTCGTCCGGGAATGGATCACGGTTCATCCGTTCAAACGCCGTTAATATCCTGTACATCATTCATTAACGACTTATGGGTAGATTTTAAAGGAGCCCTGGCCTGCTCCTGGAGGCGCCTTGGTTCGTCCTCATCGCCCATGTCGTCCCTGGTCCCCGCGGCTTCCGGGCCACGCAGCCCGACGGGTTCCGGCGGACACCCCCCCTTCCTCGGAGCGAAGGTTCCGGCCTTCCTCCCCAACCCTCAATCCCCTGGAGGCGCCATGAACGGGAACATCGGGACCATCCTCACCAACCTCGGACTTTTGCTGGTCGCCCTTCCCGCCCTGGCGGGTCCTGCCCTGGGCCTGGGAGGCGCTTCCCGCAACCCCGTGAGCCCGGAGGCCGCCGCCAAGGTTGCGGTCAACCAGCTCACCCGCGCGCGAATCGCGGAAGCCCGGAAGATCCGGGACCCGAAGGAACTGCAGACGCGGATGTGGCAGATCCTGGCCGAGCCACCCAGCGTCCAGGAGGTGTTCACCGAATCCAAGGAGGGCACCCCGGTCTATCACATTCTCAACCTGAAGCCGCAGGGCTGGGTGGCGGTGGCCGCGGACAAGGTGGCCTACCCCATCATCGGGTTCTCCGGGAAGGGGGCCTACATCCCGGGGAGGAAGAACTGCGGGTTCCAGGCCTGGATGGAGAACGTGCGGGACGAGATCCACGCCGCCGCCTCCCGGGACCTTCCCCCGCTCCCAAGGGCCTCCGCGGCCTGGGACGAGCTGGACCAGTCCCCGGACACCTTCCTGGCTCGTGAAGCCTCCTTCGCGGCCACGGTCCCGGCCCCTGCGGTGGCCGGAAGCGTGTGGCCCCTGCTCACGTCCACCTGGGGCCAGGGCAGCAACTGGCCCGGGATCGAGCCCTGCGCCAGTTGGCTCATCGCCTGGCTGATCGGCTACGACGCCTACTGCCCCTACGAAAAGAACTGGGCGGGCTTCTACCAGGTGGCCCCCACGGGTTGTGTCGCTACCGCCGCGGGCCAGATCATGAAGTTCTGGTCCTGGCCGCCCTCGGGGGAGGGCTCCCACACCTCCGACCCCCCCTACGTGCCTCTCTCCGGTGCCTGCATCAGCGAGTCCACCTACGGACCCTACACCGTCGACTACGCGGCGCGCACCTACAACTGGGCCATCATGCCGGACGATGTGATCCCCTTGCCCTCCGGCCTGGTGCCCGGCAGCACCTACGAAGTCGCCAAGCTGCTGCGCGATGTCGGAAACGCCCTGGACATGAATTACGCACCAGGGGGGTCGAGCACCAGCACGTCCTACGTTCCGGAAGTCCTCGAGAACCACTTCCGCTACTCGAGGTCCGCCGCCTACCTGGATCGAGCGAGCTACGATTCCGCCACGTGGATCGACATGCTCAAGAACGAGTTGACCGCAGGCCGGCCGGTGCAATACCGGGGGGAGTCCGCCCTCTCGGGAGGCCACTCCTTCGTGATCGACGGCTACGACGTGTTCGGCAATTTCCACGTGAACTGGGGCTGGGAGGGTTTGCTCGACTGGTGGTTCTCCATCGACTTCCTGACCTCGCTGGGAGGCGACTTCAACAACGGCCAGGCGGGGGTGTTCTACATCAAGCCGGACTATCCGCCCACCGCCGCGAACGACGCCTACAGCATGAACGAGGATTCGTCGCTGTCCGTCCCGGCCGCGGGCGTTCTGGCCAATGACAGCGACCCCTGGGGCGATCCTCTCTCCGCGGGCGTGGACACCTGGCCCAGCTCCGGCTCCCTGTCCCTCAACGCCAACGGCTCCTTCACCTACACCCCGAGCCTGCACTTCGTCGGCACCGACACCTTCACCTACCACGCCAGCGACGGCCGCTACAGCTCCGGGAGCGCCACGGTGACGATCACCGTGAACGCGGTGAACCACGCGCCGGTGCTGTCGCCCATCGGCGCCAAGACCGTCGACGAGGGGCAGCTCCTGCAGTTCGCCGTGTCGGCCACCGACCGGGACAACAACCCCCTGACCTACACCGCCACCAACCTCCCGGCCGGGGCCAGCTTCGATCCGGCCTCCAGGATCCTCACCTGGACGCCCTCCTTCACCCAGGCAGGGACCTATCCCAACGTGCTGTTCCAGGTCCAGGACAACCAGACCCCCGCCCTGCAGGCCAGCGAGGCCATCACCATCACGGTGAACAACGTCAACCGCGCCCCGGTGCTCAGCCCCATCGGCGGGAAGTCTGTGAACGAGGGGCAACTGTTGCAGTTCTTCGTGTCCGCCACCGACCCGGACGGCGACGGCCTGAGCTACTCGGCCAGCAACCTGCCGGCCGGGGCGAGTTTCAATCCCGCCACCCGGATCTTCAGCTGGAGGCCGACCTACAGCCAGGGGGGGATCTACCCGAATGTGGGCTTCACGGTCACCGACACCGGATCTCCGTCCCTCTCCACCAGCGAGGCCATCACCATCTCCGTCACCAACGTGATCCTGGATACCTACGGCCAGGACGACGAGGGCCGGGCGAGGGTCTGCTTCAATTCCCGGACGGGAGACTTCAAGTGGGAGGTCCTCTCGGGCCCCCACGCCGGAGAAATGTTCTCCGGCGTAGCCATGCTGCGCACCATGCTCGGCAAGACCTACCTCAGCACCGCCCCTGGCTCCCCCGTGAACATCAACCTCACGGTGGACCTGGCCTCGGGGACCGCCCGGGGCGTCCTGGTCGGCGGGGCGGGTTGCTTCCATCAGCTCTCCGACTCCAACCTGTCGAACAACGGGCCTTCGCCCTGCAGGAACTGAACCTCAACGCGGCTCGAGCGGACAGCCAGAGGGGACCCCTTCCCCCTGGCGGTCCGCCGGCTGACCAGGCGATGACCCCGACCGTTTGATCTCCATTCAGCGGGGAGCTCCCGCGGGGCACCGGGGGCTCCATCCTTGCCGGAGGGGATTCGGTCCCCAAGGGGCGCGCCCGCCACCCCGCTCACGTCGCGGCCCTAAGGCTTCCACGCCCGAAGCCGTTCTTCGCGCCGCGGCCTCGCCTCCCGCGGGGAGAGGCCTCGGGCCGCCGGGGGATCGGCTGCGCTTCCAACCGCGACGGAGGGACCCAGGACCTTCCGCCTTGGCCCGGACCCGGACCCTTCCCAGGCCGCTCCAGGGCGATGGGACCGGACTCTGGCGGAATGGGCGATCATGGGGGGTCATTCCCCCAGAGAGGTCACCCATGCAGCCGTCCGTGGGCACCCAGATCGGCCCGTACCGCATCGTGCAACACCTGGGCAAGGGAGGCATGGGAGAGGTCCACGTCGGGTACGACGAGCGGTTGGACCGCAAGGTGGCCCTCAAGAGCATTCGTCCGGACCACCGCCCCAACCCCGAGAGCAAGCATCGATTCCTGCGCGAGGCGCGAATCCTCTCCCAGCTGGATCATCCGAACATCTGCCAGATCTTCGAGTACTTCGAGGAGGAGGGAATCGACTTCCTCGTGCTGGAACTGATCCAGGGCCAGAGCCTCGCCAGTGGTCCGGCCAAGACCATGGATTTCGCTCGGAAGCTGGACATTGCCGCCCAGATCGCCTCGGCCCTCGTGGCCGCCCACGAGAAGGGCATCGTCCACCGAGACCTGAAGCCCGACAACGTCATGCTCACCGCCAAGGGCGAGGTGAAAGTCCTGGACTTCGGCCTATCGCGCCTCCACCAGGAGGAACCCCCGGGCCCGGCCCAGGCAGCGCCCCCGGGCCAGCTTTCCTGGGGCCCGGAGGACGATTCGGTTGCCACGGGTTTCGCCCAGGAGGAGGGGACCCTCCTGGCTCCGGGAGAACCGAGGGGAGGATCTTCGTCGGGCAAGCTCACGCGGATGGGAGCCATCATGGGCACCCCTGGGCAGATGAGCCCCGAGCAGGCCCGGGGAGAAGAGGCCACCACCGCGAGCGACGTCTACTCCTTCGGGCTCCTCCTGCAGGAACTCTTCACCGGCAATCCTCCCCAGGACCCCAGCCTGGGCCGCGCGATGCTCCTGATGCTGGGTTCCTCTGGAGTGACCCTGCCCCTGAAGGGGATCGACCCCGACCTGGCGGCCCTCATCACGAGGATGGAGTCCCTGGCCCCAGCGGCCAGGCCCTCGGCGGTGGACGTGGCGGAGAGGATCGATTGGATCCGGGCGAAGCCCCTACGAAGAAGGAAAAAGGTTCTTTCCATCGCAGCGATCGCTCTGGTCGCGGTGTTCGGGGTGGTCATGGCCTTCCAGGCTGCCCGGATCTCCAGGGCGGAGAGGGCCGCCAAGTGGGAGGCGGAAACCGCCAAGCAGGTCTCCGAGTTCCTGACAGGACTGTTCAAGGTGTCCGATCCGGGCGAGGCCCGGGGGAGCACCATCACCGCCCGGGAGTTGCTCGATGCCGGGGCCGCGAGGATTTCGAGCGAGCTGCGTGAGCAGCCGCTGGTCCAATCCAGGCTCATGGACACCATGGGGACCGTCTACTGGCGCCTGGGGCTCTACCCCCAGGCTCAGCCCCTGCTCGAAAAGGCCGTCCGTGGCTTCGAAGCCACCCTTGGCCCGGACCATCCAGAGGTTGCCGCGGGCCTGAACCACCTGGGAAACCTCTACTGCGACCAGGGGAGGTATGTTCTCGCGGAACCGCTGTACTTGAGGGGCCTCCGCATCCTCGAGAAGTCTGGGCGGAAGGACCACCCCGACATGGCGATGAACCTGGGCCACCTGGGAAGCCTCTACGACGACAAGGGAGAATACTCCCGGGCCGAGCCCTTCATCCGCCGCAGCCTGGAGCTCTGGGAAAGGACCAAGGGTCCCGAGCATCCGCTCGTGGCCATCGCCCTGTCCAACCTCGCCATCAACGCCTGGCGCCAGGGACGGTACCCGGAGGCCGAGGGGCACTACCTGAGGAGCCTCAGGATCCGGGAAAAGGCCCTGGGCCCGGATCACCTGGACGTGGCCCAGTCCCAGATGAACCTGGCCACCCTCTACACGGGGATGGGGCGCCACCAGGATGCCGAGAAGCTCCTGCTCCAGAGTCAGAAGATCCAGGAGAGGACCCTGGGCCCGGACCACCCCATCGTGGCCCGGGCCCTCCTCAACCTTGCGGGGTGCTACCTCCAGCAAAACAAATGGAAGGAGGCCGAAGCCCTCACGAGGCGTTGCCTGGCCATCCGTGAGAAGGCCCTTGGGCCTGAGCACCCCGATGTGGGGCAGGCCCTCGGCGGCCTTGGGGTGCTGGCCACCTTCCAGGGGCGACTCCTCGAGGCGGAGCACCTCCTGAAGTCCAGCCTCCGGATCCTGGAGAAGGCCCTCGGTCCCGGGCATCCTGAGGTGGCCGAGTGCCTCTACAACCTTGCCTGCGTGAACGCCAAACAGCACCGCAGGGGAGAAGCCGTGGCCCTGCTCCGGCGGGCGCTCCCCGGAGGGGCCTCCTCCGCCTGGAAGCAGGGGCTGCGCCAGGACCCGGACCTGCTGCCCCTCAAGGGGTACCCGGACTTCGAACGCCTCCTGGCGGAGGCCGAGGGCGTGAAGCGCCGGGTTCCCTGACGGGCCGCAGGCCTTCGGGCCTGGTCGGGCTCAGCTCCCTCCCTTGGCCGCGGCCATCTTGGCGAGTTCCCTTTCGCGGAGATCCTTCCGAAGGATTTTCATCATGCTGCTCTTGGGTAGTTCCGGGATGAACTCGATCAGTTTGGGAACCTTGTAGGCCGCCAGGCTCTCCTTGCAGAAGTGGCGGATCTCGTCTTCCTCGGCACTGGCGCCGGGGCGCAGCACGATGAAGGATTTGACAGCCTCGCCGCAGCGCTCGTCGGGCACCCCGATGGTGGCGGCCTCCAGGACGGCGGGATGCCCCGTGAGGACGTTGTCCACCTCGTCGGGGTAGACGTTGTAGCCCCCGGCCAGGATCATGTCCTTTTTGCGGCCCACGATGAAGGTGTAGCCGTCCTCGTCCACGCGGGCCAGGTCGCCGGTGTGCATCCAGCCGTTCTCCAGGACCTTGGCGGTCTCGTCGGGGCGCTGCCAATAGCCCTGCATGACCTGGGGGCCCTTCACGCAGAGCTCCCCTTCCTGGCCGACGCCCAGCTCGGTGACTCCGTCCTCCTTGTCCACGATCTTCATGTCCGTGCCGGGCACCGGGACGCCGACGGAGCCTGCCTTGCGGAGCCCGTGGAGGGGATTGACGTGGGTGACCGGGGAAGTCTCGGTCATCCCGAAGCCTTCCGTGATCTTGCCGCCCGTGAGTTCCTCAAAGCGGCGCAGGGTCTCCACCGCCAGGGGTGCGGAACCCGAGAAGCAGGCCTTCACGCTGGCGACGTCGCTGGACTGCAGGCCGGGGTAGTTGTTGATGGCCGTGAAGAGCGCGGGAACGGCGGGGAAGATGGACACGCGGTACTTCTTGATGCTGTCCACGAGGTCCTTGATGTCTCGGGGATTGGGCACGGTGATGATCTGGGCTCCGATGGCGATGGGCCAGAGCATGGAGACGGTCATGCCGAAGACGTGGAAGTAGGGCAGGCAGGCCAGCAGGACCTCCTCGCCGGGCTTCATGGTGGGGAACCATATCTCCGCCTGCTGGACGTTTGCGGAGAGGTTCCGGTGGGTGAGCACCGCCCCCTTGGAGACGCCGGTGGTGCCGCCGGTGTACTGGAGGAGGGCCGGGTGGTCCATGGGGATCTCGGGCCGCGGGGGGGCCGGGGCTTCCTCCTCCGCGAGCTCCTTGAAGAAGTGGACGCCCTTCTCCCGGGGCACCTTCACGTACTGGTTCGTCTTCTTGAGCTTGAGGGGGGCCAGGAAATTCAGGGGGAAGGGCAGGTAGTCGGGAATGGAGCTGACCACCACGTGCTTCACCCCCACCTTGTTCATCATGCCCCGCAGCTTGTACCACCAGAGGAAGTCCAGGGTCACCACCACCGACACCCCGGAATCGTTGAAGTGATGCTCCAGTTCCCGTTCCATGTAGAGCGGGTTGGTGTTCACCACCTGGGCGCCCAGCTTGAGGGTGGCCATGTAGGCGATGACGCTCTGGGGAAGGTTGGGCAGCCACAGGGCCACCCTGGAGTTCACCCCGACTCCCAGGTTCGAGAGTCCGGTGGCGAAGCGGTCCACCTGGTCCTTCAACTGGGCGTAGGTGAGGGTCTTCCCCTTGAGGGTGACGGCTGGGCGATCGGGCCACTTCCCCGCGCTGCGTTCGAAGATGTCCACCAGGTTCAGGTCCTGCAGGGCCAGGTCCGGGGGGACCCCCTGGTCGTAGTGCTTGGTCCAGATGCGTTCCATGAAGCCTCCGGAAGCGGAGTTGTGGTGTCCCAGGCGGGCGGCCCTGCGACCCGCGGGGGCGGGCGGAGTGCCGTATGTCACGGATAGGAGGAGCTTCATGATTATGCACGGCAGCGGCCAGCCTGTCCCCCACCGCACCGACGGGGAGGCCTCGCGTCCTTGCCCTGGGGCCCGGCTTGGTGAAAATGGTCGAATGGGCCTCCGGCATCTCTTCGGGACTCTGATGGCCGCCGCATCCTGGGCCCAGGAACCGGCCTACTTCACCGAGGAGAAGGCCCACTGGTGGCGCCCCCAGGGGGAGCTCCGGCTCCGGGCGGACCGATTCCGTTCGGATGAGTACCCAAGCGAGGGATTCGACCGGGCCGGGGTCCGCCTCCGCCTCGGCTGGGCCTGGGAGTGGTCCTGGGGCCGGGCGGTGCTGGCCAGCCGGCATGCCGCCGGCAACGACCCGCGGAGCCTCAACCGGGCCCGATACGATCAGGAACCCTCCAACGGGAATTGGATCGAGACGGCCCGCCTCGATTTCTTCACCGGCGGAGATGGGGGCTTCGCCACCCTGCGCCTGGGCCTGCAGGACAATCCCCTCCTCAGCCACCAAAGCGTGTGGGACCCCGACCTCAGTCTCACCGGGGCGTCCCTGCTGGCCTCGATGCGCCACGAAGGCCTGGGCCTCCAGGAGGCGGGCCTCCGGGCCGCCGTCGGCCGGGTTCGGAGCTTTCCGGGATGGGACCTGGACCTTTCGGCGGGGCAGGCGGTGGTTCGGTGGGACTGGGAGCCCACGGCCTGGACCCTTCACGCCGGGCGCTGGGAGCTTCGCTGGACCGGAGACCTCCATCGATTCCGGCCCGTTCCGGGGGGCAAGGCCGGGCAGCGTCAGAAGCTCACCCTCGACACCGCCGGGGCCGGGTTCGTCTGGCAAACGCTCCATCCCCTCGAACTGCGCTGGATCCGCCAGCGCAACCCCGACACCGCTTCGGACGGCGAGGAGTTCCAGGTCTTCCTGGGAGGCCGGCGGCGCCCCTGGATCCCCCAGGTGGGTTACGTTTGGCAGCGCTTCGGACCCACGGGAACCCTCCCCCCCGTGAACGGGGACGAATGGTGGTGGATCGCCAACGCCAAGGGTCCCCGCTGGCTCCTGGCCCTGCCCCTCCCCAGGGGCTGGCTGCTCCAGGCGACCACCATGCGCCACCTCTGGCTCAAGGACGGGGAAACCATCACGCGCAGCACGGTGAGCCTCACCAAGCGGTTCTGATCCCGGCGCATACGCCGAAGGGCGTCTCCACCCCGGATCCGGGCGACCCCCGCCCGGCCCGATCCTGGAACCCACCCTTCTCCGGACCCCCAGTGTCCCTGGCGAACCGATGGCATCCTTCGGGATCGGAAGGGCATTCCCTGGGTGGCCGAATCCTGGAAGGGGGGCCTGAAAAAGATCACTTTGCAGACCCAGAAGGCGACTATAGTACCTGCCTGAACCCCCCCAATACGTCCCCTGGACGGATGTGGTCCATGTGCACGCACCTGGAACGCCCTCAACGGGGAAACCCCCCTGGACCCGGTCCGCCCGGGCGGAGGATCTCAAGGCCGTGCCGCGCCCTTCATCGCCTTGCCCCCCCCTCCAGGAGAACACCATGAGATTACGCAGCCTTCGAAATCCTCCCCCCCTTTTCAACCTACTGCTGGCCTCCCCCTTGATTCTCATGCCCTGCTGCGGCGGCGGCGGAGGCGGTGGGGGTGCGGCTCCGGGGCCGAGCAACGTCGCGCCCAGCATCAGCACCCATCCCTCCAATCAGATCGTCGAGAAGGGCGGCAGCGCGGCCTTTTCCGTGGTCGCCTCCGGCACCCCGGCGCCCTCCTACCAGTGGACGAAGAACGGCGTCGCCCTCTCCGGGGCCAACCTCAGCACGCTCAGCATTCCGAATGCGCAGGCCGCCGACCGGGCGACCTACGCGGTCCAGGCCTCCAACAGCGCGGGCAGCGTGACCTCCAACCCCGCCACCCTCACGGTCCACGATCTGTATGACGATTTCCTGGCCGGAGACGGCAAGTGGTCCTTCCTCTACTGCAACCGCTCCATCACCAACCATGCCCTGACCATGGTCTCCACGGACGCCACGGCCCAGTCGGTGGCCTCCTCCGCGTCCTTCCCCACGCCCATCCCCGTCCCGTGGATGATGAAGGGGGATGTGGCGATCCTCAACGGGGGACTCTACACCGGGATCTCCGTGGGTCTCGACGACAGCGGTTCTCTCTACGCCATCCAGTACATGTGGTGCGCCCTGGTGGGGAATTCGACCACCACGAACTGGATCTGGCTCTGGTGGGTCCCGACCCTCACGAACAGCTGGCTGCCCTGGGACAGCACCTGCAAGGGCTACTCGAGCGCCATCACCACCACCCAGATGAACAGCCTCGAGCTGAGCCTGGACGCCAGCAAGCGATGCACCATGAAGGTGAACGGCAACGCCCTCCTCAACAGCCACGACGCGGTCCTGCAGATGCAGAGCACCGTGGGGAAGACCCTCAACGTGACCGCCAAGCTGATGAAGCTGCGGGGCGCCAACGCCACCACCACCACCTGGGACCGCATCGTGTTCTCCGGCCAGGGCGCGGGCTTCGTGGCGGAGCCGATGAGGCTTCAGCCCCCGCCTCCTCCGACCGGGAAGGATCTCCAGGACCTGGTCGAACGCCTGGAAACGGGTGAAACACCCACGCTCAAGGAACTCCTCGAACGGAGGGGCGGGCGCTAGCGCTCCCCCGACCCATCACCCATCACGCTTCCCCGGACCAGGGTCCAAGGCACCTGCTGGGGACCATGGGTCCGGGGTGGTCATGAGTCCGTGTCGGGGAGGCCCGGCGGGACACCTCCTCCCCGGCCCTTTCAACCACCGCCCAGGGGCAGGCTCAGCACGAAGCGTGCTCCGTCGGATGCCACCGGGTCCAGTCGCAGGTCCCCCCCCAGGCTTCGGGCGAGCCGTCGGCAGAGGGCCAGCCCAAGCCCTACGCCGGGGGCGCTCCGGGCCGCCTGGCTGGAGGACTTCCGGAAGGGCTTGAAGAGGCTGCGCCGCTCCCCCGGTGGAATGCCGGGGCCGTGGTCCCGCAGGGCCAGTTCCAGGCGCTCCCCGGCCAGGCCGGCCTGGAGCCTCAGGATCCGGAGCGGGCCGGCGGCTGCGTACTTGCAGGCGTTGTCCACCAGGTTGAAGAGGATCTGCTCCACCACCGAAGCATCGGTGCGAAGCCTTGCCCCCTCCATTCCTTCTGCGGCCTCCAGAACCAGGGCCAGGCCCGCCTGGTCCGCGCGCTGGGAGAGACGCTCCATGCAGCGTTCCAGGAGTTCCTTCGCGCCCATGACCTCCAGATCCGCCCGGGCCCGGCCAGCCTCCAGGCGGGCGTAGGAGAGCACGTTCTTCACGAGGTGATCCAGGCGATCGGATTCGGAGACCAGGGTGCCCAGAAGGATCCTGCGTTCCGCGGCGTCCGGGACCATGTCCTTCCACAACAGCTCCGCGTACATCCGGAAGGTGGTGAGGGGCGTGCGAAGTTCGTGGGTCACGGCCGAGACGAAGGCCCCGCGCCGTTCACCCAGGGCCAGGGCCTGGTGCAGCACCAGGGCTCCGGCCAGGCCCGCCAGGAGGGCGCAGGCCCATCCGAACAGGAGCGCCACACGCACCGTGGAGGGCGGAACCCCTTCCTCGGGCGGGGGTCCCGGGAGCAGGTGCAAGGGCAGCGCCGCCAGGCGCCGACCCTCCTCTCCAGGCCCCGGCGCCGCCGGCCCCAAATCCGCGCGGGGCAGCAGGTCCTTGACCGATCCGAGCAGCCAGGTCCGGAGGGCGGGCCAGTCCAGCCAGCACCCCTGCAGGTAGCTCCGCCCCTCCACCTCCACCTGCCGCAGGAGGATGAGTTGCCCTTGCAGCCAGAGGGGCTGGAGGGCGCCCTCCCCCACGGGCGGGGCGAGGCCCCGAGACGGAAGCACCGCCGGTGGAGGAGGCTGAGGAAGGGCCGCACCCCCCGCCCGGCCCTCCTCCAGGGTCTCCACGGACCGAGGTGCCCCGCTGGCGACGGGCGCCGCAGCAGCCCGGCCCTTCGAGGAGAACCGGTCGGCCGCGGCATCGCTCAAGGTTCCAGGCGCCGCTCCGTCCGGGGCAGCCTCCTTGGCCACTTTCTTGGGGAGGGGGGCCGACTCGGACTGGGCGAGGACATTCACCAGGGCCTGCTGGGAGCGTCGGGCTTCGAATTCCGAGGCGTTCATGGCGGCCTGTTTTTCGAGCTTGCCCTCGGACACGCCTTCGCCCCGGGGTCCTGGGGAGCCCGCGTCCTTGGGTTTGGACGCCTCCGGAGAGGCTTCCGCCGTGGGTCCTGAAGCCGGGGAAGGAGCGGGGGGGCGGACCTGGGCCAGGGCAGGCGGCTCAGGCGGAGCCGGGGCCCGCCGCCGGCCTTCCACCTCCGGGGCGATGGAGGCCCGGAGCACCGCCGGCTGGAGCCAAGAAGTCAACTCGGCGAGCCTCCTGACCGCTTCCTCCCCCCCCGGGGGTTCTCTTCCTTCCGCCACCTGCGGTGAGCTGAAGCGGTCCCCCGGGGCCACCTGGAAATGGAGGCGGATCATGGGCAGCTCGGCCCCCAGCAGCGGAGAGGCCACCCGAGGCTCCCCGGGGCGAAGCCGCGCGAACATCCGGGTGTAGGCCCGCTCCGCGGGGTAGTGGGACTGGAAGTGGAAATAGGGCCGCGCATTCTCCCGGGCCACGAGGGGCGCCAGGGCCGAATCCATCCGCCAGAGGGCCAGGCGCACCCGCTCCTCCAGGGCGGCGCGCCGCTGCATCTGCTGCTCCGTCCGTTCGGCCCGCAGGGCGGCCCGGCTGACCCACCCCATGGCCACAAGGCCCAGAAGGGCTCCCAGCCCGAAGAGCAGCCAGGCCCGCCAGCGGGTCACGGATCCTCCGCCTGGAAGAGGTAGCCCCGCCCCCGGAGGGTAAGGATGATGGCGGGCTGCTGGGGATCGTCGCGCAGCTTTTCCCGCAGCCGGGCGACGTGCATGTCCACCGTGCGGGTCTCCACGGCTTTCGGATTCAGTCTCCAGACGCCGGCGAGCAGTTCGTCCCGGGTCACCGCCCGGCCCGGGCGCTTCACCAGGAAGGCCAGGAGTTCGGCCTCCTTCTCCGAGAGCGCCGTCCAGCCTCCGTCGGCGAAGCGGATCTCGCGGCGTCCCAAGTCCAGGATCCCGCCGGGAATTTTCAGCTCCAGCGGCTCCTCGGGCCGGCCCGGCGATCGCCTCAACACGGCCTCGATTCGGGCGATCAGCTCCTGGACGCTGAAGGGCTTCACCACGTAGTCGTCCGCCCCCAGGCGCAGCCCCCGCACCCGGTCCGCCTCGTCCCCCCGGGCCGTGAGGACGATGACGGGCACCGCCGTGGATCGGGAGCGGAGGGCCCGGAGGATGTCGAGGCCCTCGCCCCCCGGCAGCACCAGGTCCAGCAGGAGCAGGTCGAAGTCCTCCCCCCGGGCCAGGGCGAGGCCCGGTTCGAGGTCCCCGGCCTCCAGCACCTCGAAGCCGTTGAAGCGCAGGGCGTGCAGGATGCCCCGCCGGATGCCGGCGTCGTCTTCGATGACGAGGATGCGCTGCATGGCGGTCGGGGTCCCCTGGTCCGTTGGAGTGTACGGCAGGGCGGCGTTCATCGCGCGCCGTAGTTCCTGGCCAGGCCGCGCCCCGGTGCGGTCGCGGCCCCGGCGGGGAAGAGGCCCAGATGCACGGGGTTCCCCAGCACGACGCCGCCGCCCCGGAGACCGGCTGCCTCCACGGTGACCTGCTGGCCCGCGGCCGGACCCGGGGCCAGGTCCACGCCGGCCTGGGCCGCCCGGGCGAGGAAGGCCTCCGCGGAATTGAAGCTGGAGCTCACGGCCTCCTCCTGCCGGCGCACCGCCTCGGCGATGTACGAGTCCAGCAGCTTGCCCCACAGGCGCTCGAAGAGAACGCGGTCCCCGAAGAGATCCGCAGCCATGACCCGCCCGTTGACCAGCACCACGGCCCCGGTGGCCCGGGGGAACTGGCCGGGGAGACCCGAGAAAGCGCCCAGGTAACTTCCCCGCTGGGCCTTCATCTTCGGCGCCTCGTGAGCGGCGCTGAGGGTTCCGGTGGCGGGGGCCACCCCGAGGCGGGCGTTGTTGGCCGAGACCTCGTCCCACACCGCGCCCTGTTCCTTGTGCTCCGCGGCCCGCTGCCGCACTCCCAGGGGGGCGCTCTTGCGTTCGGAGAAGAAGGTCTCGGACTTGGCCGCCCAGCGCCCGTGCTCCACGCAGAAGGCCGCCACCGGGATCGCAGCGCTGCGAGGAGGGAGCAGGAGGTCTTGTTGCAGGATGCGGTCCTGCTTGGCCCCTGCCAGGATCTCCCCCGCCATGATGAAGACGGGGCGCTCGGCCCCATTGCGCAGCAGCAGCGTGTTCACCGTTCCGGATGCGCTCGTCTCGGTCACCACGAGGTGGCCCGCGGCCATGGCCTCGTCCATGCTGAGGAGTCCCCCCGGAGCCGCCCCCCCGCGGGTGGTGACGGGCACGATGCAGAGGTTTCCCGAACTGCGGCTTCCCAGAGTCCGGGCGCCCTCCAGCCAGGCGTTCACCGCCGGGGGGACCTCCTTGGCAGGAAGGCCGGTCGCCAGGAGGACGCCGAGGAGCCCGGGCACACCGGCCCGGGCACACCTGCTCCTTCCGCCCGCTCGTCGGATCAAGGTTTGGACGATGGCCTTCCAGGCGCGCATGGCATCCCCCTCGGGCGCGCCGCCGGGACATCCCGCCGCGGGACCGGGCGCGCCGCCCAGGGAAAGGATGGGGCGGGGAGGAGGCAGGTACCGTAACGGCTCGGTAACTCGCTCGTGTAGGCCGCCAGAAATACATGGATCATTGCGCGCAGCAGGGGGGCTACACGTGGCGGGGGTTTGGGGGGACGGCAGTCCCCCCAAGGGGGTGACAGACTGCAAACGCACCGCGTTTGCGGGCGCCAGAGGGGGCCATGCCCCCATGGGAGTGCACCCCGCCGGCCACCTATCCCGTGACCGGAATTTCAGGCGGGGTGCACTAGCGGCCGGCGTGCCGAGGCAGGTGGAGGCTGAAGCGGGAGCCCGGTTCCAGGGGCTCGTATTCGGCCCGGCCGCCGTGGTCCTCGGCGATGCGCCGCGCGATGGCCAGCCCCAGGCCCGTGCCCTTCCGCTTGGTGCTGAAGTAGGGTTCGAAGAGGCGCTCCCGGACCGTTTCCGGCACGCCGGACCCGTCGTCCTCCACCGCAAGCTGGATCCCCTCGGGAGTCTCGACCAGGGCCAACCCGATCTCTCCCCCCGGCCCCACGGCCCCGAGGGCGTTGTCCACGAAATTGATGAGGGCGCGCTTCACCATGTCGCCGTCCCACCGCACGGGGAGGGGCCCCTCGGGCCTCCGGAGGCTCCAGGCGATGTCGGTGCGGGTGGGCGCGTAGAGGGCCAGCACCTGGGCCAGCAGTTCCCCTGCGTCGCAGGGCGCCGGGCTGGGGGCAGGCAGCTTGGCGAAGCGGCTGAAACTGTCCACAAGGCGGGACAGGCTCCCCACCTCGGCCAGGATGGTCCCGGCCCCTTCGGCCACCACCTCGGGATCCAGCCGGCCTTCCCGGCTGCGCCTGAGGAGGCGCTGGGCGGTGAGCTGGATGGGCGTAAGGGGATTCTTCACCTCGTGGGCCATGCGCCGGGCCACCTCCTGCCAGGCAGCCCGCTTCTCGGCGTGGGCCAGCAGGGAGAGGTCCTCCAGCAGGGCCAGCACGCTGCCGTCCGCCTGGGGAAGCAGGATGGCGCGGACCAGGCGGCCGTCCGTCTCCCCGCCAATCCTCAGCTCCTCCTGGAGAGACCTCCCTTCCGCCCGCACCAGCCGCAGCCGGGCGTGGAGGCCGCCCATCCTGGGCTGGCCCTCCAGGTCCTCCCAGCGCCCCGGGCCCAGCTCCCACTGTTCCAGGCCGAACCACCGCCGGGCGGCGGGGTTGAAGATGCGAAGGGTTCCGTCGGGCTGCCACCCCATGACCCCCACCGGCAGGGCCTCCAGCAGGCGCCCCAGGTATTCGCGCTGCCGCTCGATGCGCTCGGACTGCTGCTCCAGCGCCTCCCGGCTGGCCAGCAGGTCCCGCGTCATGGTGTTGAAGGCGGAGGCCAGGAAGGCCAGTTCGTCCTCCCCGAGTTCGGGGAGCTGGACCTGGAGGTCCCCCTGCCCCACCCGCTGGGCGGCCCGGGCCAGGGCCCGCACCGGATCCGAAATGGTGCGGGCCAGGGTGAGTCCGGTCCAGAGCGCGGCGAAGAGGGTCAGCAGGGTGAGCAGGAGGAAGGTGCTCTGGGGGATGGTCTGGAGGGACTCCCGGTGACGGTGCACCTGCAGGGACTCCACCCAGCGCCGCTCCAGGCGCCCGATCCCTTCCAGAAGTTCCCGGGGGAGGAAGATCCCCGCCACCCACTCCCCGTGGCCCGCGGGGGAGACCCTGGCCAGGAGCCAGCGCCCCTCGGGGAGGTCCACCACCCCCTCCCCCGGGATCGGGAAGGGCGGGGCCTTCAGGCCCTCCCGCAACTCCGCCCCCCGCCCGTCGGTGCGCACCAGGAGGTCCAGCCCCGCCCTGGATCGAAGCGCCCCCGGGGGCCCGTGGAAGTCGCTCTTCGCCCGCTCGGCGCCCGCCCTGAGCCTGGCCTCGGCCTGGGTGCGGAAGGCCTCGGCCAGGGTCTTCCCGTCCCGGATCACCTCCTGGGTCTCGGGCAGGAACCAGCGCTCGATGTTCTTGGCGATGAAGTTCCGGCCCACCAGGAAGAGCATGAGGCTGGGCAGCAGGGCCACGGCGAACACCGAGACCACCAGGCGGGTGCGGATGCGCGAGCCCAGGATGCCCCGGCGGCGCTCGATGTAGAGCTTGGCCAGGCTGCGCGCCACGATCCAGAGCAGGGCCACGATGGCCAGAAGGTTGGCCAGGCCCAGCGCCAGAAGGCCCCAGCGGGAGGGTGCGTCCACCCCGGCCTCCACCTGGGCGCTGAGGAGGCGGTAGGCGTAGAAGATCATGTAGATCAGGACGGCCAGGGCCGCCGCCACGTAGAGGCGGGTCAGCTCGCGGTCACGGCGGACGGGCATGGGACGAGTGTAGCGGGGGGCCTCCCCCTACTGGCTCTCGGTGCCGACCCACTTCACGTAGAGAGCGGCATCCTCCCCGTCGCGGTAGTAGCGGAGCCGGGTCCCCTCCAGGGTCCACCCCTCGGCCTCGTAGAGGACCCGTGCCGCAGCGTTGGAACTGCGAACCTCCAGTCGGAGCCACTGGATCCCCGTGGCGGCCAGCCCCGCCTCCCCCGCCTGCAGAAGGCCCCGGGCCAGGCCCCGCCGCCGCGCGGAGGGAGCCACCGCGATTCGCAGCAGCTCCGCCTCTCCCGTGGCGGGGACGAAGGACCACCGGGCGAAGGCCTTCCCCTCCTCCGCCCACAACGTCTCCTGGTCGGTCAGGGGTCCCCAGGAAGCCCCGAAGGCCTCCGCCTCCAGGGCCTCCAGCCAGCCGGGGAGCTGGGAGCCGGGTCCCAGGGGGAGACGCCGGATCACCGGGGCAGCCCTCTTCGGTGGGCCTCCGGAAGGTGGGCGCTGGCCTCCGGGAAGTGCGCCTCCGCGTCGGTCTCCCGGAGGTAGAAGGGAACCAGGGGCGATTCGGGGGGTTCCTGACTGAGCCTTCGGGTGAGGGAGACCAGGGCGTCCTCGGCCCTTGGGGCGTCCTCGTCCAGCAGGAACCGATGCGCGCTAGGCAAAGGCAGGCGTCCGGCGAAGGTGGGTGGAGCCCACCAGCATTCGGCCCCCAGGGTTTCCTGCAGACGGGGCAAGGGGACCCGGAGGGCGGCCTCGGGGTGCCCATCCACCCAACGCTGGGCGAAGGCCTCCCCCCGCTGCCCGTCCAGCAGAATCCAGTAGCACCGTCCCGCGCCAACCAGGTGCAGGGCCTCGGCCCAGAGGGCGAAGGATGAGAAGCCCCAGGTGGGCAACCCCGCCAGGGCCAAGCCTTCCGCCGTGGCCACCCCTGTCCGCAGTCCCGTGAATCCCCCGGGCCCCACACAGCAGGCCACGCCGGTCAGGGCCCCAGGGTCCCGGCCTGCCTCCCGGAGCATGGCCTGAAGCGCCGGCAGGAGGACGAGGCTGTGGCTGCGGCCTTTCTCGCCGGGCACGGTGCGGGTCCAGACGCGCTCCCCCTCCACCAGGGCGAGGCGGATGTGCTCGGTGGCGGTGTCCAGTCCCAGGATCATGGGGCACCCGAATCGGATCCTACCAGCCGGGGAGGCGTGACCGGGGGCGGGGGCCCGCCGTTGTATCCTGCGAGGGCCCATGGAGGTCCGCATGTTCCGGCAGCTTCGAATCCTGGCCTGCACCCTGGCGCTCTGCGCCCCCCTGGCGGCCAGCCACCCCTTCGGCATCCACGACATGTTGGCCATGGACCGGCTCTCAGACTTCCGCGTCTCGCCCGACGGCAAGCAGGTGGCCTTCACCCTCTCGGTGACGGATCTCGCGGCCAACCGCCGGCGATCCAGCCTCTGGGTGGCGGGCCTGGACGGCACGGCCCCCCGCAAGCTCACAGCCGGGGGTTCCGACAGCCAGCCCCGCTGGGCGCCGGACGGGAAATTCCTCTATTTCGTCTCCGGGCGCTCCGGATCGGCCCAGGTCTGGCGCCTGCCCCTCCAGGCCGGGGAGGCCGAGCAGGTCACCAAGCTGCCCCTGGACGTGGATGCCCTGGAAGTGGCCCCCACGGGCAAGTTCCTGATGATCGGGATGGCGGTGTTCCCCAAGGCCAGCCCGGAGGAGACCAAGGCTCGGCTGGAGGCCCGGGAGAAGTCCAAGGCCACGGGCCAGATCTACGACAGCCTCTTCTTTAGGCACTGGGACACCTGGGGCAACGGCACCCGGAACCACCTCTTCACCTTCGACCTGGCCACCCGCCAGGCCCGGGACCTCATGCCCGCGATGGACGCCGACTGCCCCACCACCCCCTTCGGCGGCTCGGAGGACTTCGCGGTTTCCCCCGACGGCGCCACCGTGGTCTTCTCGGCGAAGGACGCCGGGCGGGCGGAGGCCTGGTCCACCAACTTCGACCTCTACACGGTGCCGAGCAGCGGGGGCACCGCGCCGGTGAAGATCACCCCCAATCCTGCCTGGGACGCCTCTCCGCGCTTCAGCCCGGACGGGAAGACCCTGGCCTACGCCGCCATGGCCCGGCCGGGCTACGAGGCGGACCGCTTCGACGTGGTTCTGCGGAACCTCGCCAGCGGCCAGGAGCGGCGGTTCGTGGTGCGGGCCGACGCCTCCCCCCGCGGGGACCGCAGCGCCGGCGAGCTGGCCTGGACCCCGGACGGGAAGGAGCTCCTCTGCACCTCAGAGCACCTGGGGCAGAAGGCGATCTTCGCGGTGGACGCGGCCACCGGCAAGACCCGCATCATCCTGGCCGATGGCTCCGCCAACAGCCCGCAGGTGGCCGGGAACCGGGTGGTCTACACCCTCAACTCCCTCCAGGGTCCCAACGAGCTCTACACCATCGGGCTCGACGGGACGCAGGCCGCCCGCCTCACCCACATCAACGACGCCCGTCTGGCCCAGGCCCGGCTGGGCAAGGCTGAAGCTTTCACCTTCCCCGGCGCCAAGGGCGAGAAGGTCCACGGCTACCTGGTCTATCCCGTGGACTTCGACCCGGCGAAGAAGTACCCCGTGGCCTTCCTCGTCCATGGCGGGCCCCAGGGCAGCTTCGGGAACGACTTCCACTACCGGTGGAACCCCCAGGCCTACGCGGGGGCGGGCTTCGCGGCCGTGATGATCGACTTCCACGGCTCCACGGGCTACGGTCAGGCCTTCACCGACGCCATCAACGGGGACTGGGGCGGCGCGCCCTTCGAGGACCTCATGAAGGGCCTGGACTTCGCCCTGCAGAAGTACCCCTTCCTGGACAAGGACCGCATGGGCGCCCTGGGCGCCAGCTACGGCGGCTACATGATCAACTGGATCGCCGGCCAGACGGACCGCTTCAAGGCCCTGGTCTGCCACGACGGCAACCTGGATGAGCGCATGGCCTACTTCGACACCGAGGAGCTCTGGTTCCCCGAGTGGGAGCACGGGGGTACGCCCTGGACCAACCCCAAGGGCTACGCCAAGCACAATCCCATCGACTTCGTGCAGAACTGGAAGACCCCCACGCTCGTGATCCACGGGGGGAAGGATTACCGCGTGGTGGACACCCAGGGGATGTCCACCTTCACGGCGCTCCAGCGCAAGGGCGTGCCCTCCCGCTTCCTCTACTTCCCGGACGAGAACCACTGGGTGCTGCGACCGGCCAATTCGATCCTCTGGCATGAGACCGTGCTCGGCTGGCTGGACCGCTGGCTGAAATGAACGCAAAGGCGCAAAGGCGCGAAGGAAGATCCCAAGGCCCGCGACCAACTCCGTCGGACCTTCTCCTTCGCGCCTCAGCGCCTTTGCGTTGAACGAAGAATGTTCGTGGCTGGGCGGGCCGCCGCAGCGACCCCCCGCCTTCCCTACCGGAAGTCCACCAGCTCCACGTCGAAGATCAGCGTGGCGTTGGGGGGGATCACGCCGCCGGCGCCCTGGGCGCCGTAGCCGAGGTTGGCGGGGATGATCAGGGTGCGCCAGCCCCCCTTCTTCATCGTGGAGACTCCCTCGTCCCACCCCTTGATCACCTGGCCGGCCCCCAGGGTGAACTGGAAGGGCTGGCCACGGTCAATGGAGCTGTCGAACTTCTTGCCCTTCTGGCCGTTCTCGTAGAGCCACCCGTTGTAGTGCACCCCGCAGGCCTGGCCCTTCTTCGGCGAGTCGCCCTTTCCAAGGACCGTGTCCACGTACTTCAGGCCGCTCGGGGTGGTGACGGTGGCAGCCGCCTTGGGTGCCGCTGCGCTCGCGGGGGCGGGGGCGGGGGGCACCACCCTGGTGCCGGGCGCCAGGGCGGCCGTGGCGTTGGGTCCGGGATTCAACCGGGGAGTCGGCGTGGTCTGGGCCGGAGGTGGGACTTCCAGGGGCGTGGGCTGCTGGCCCCAGGAGGGCCCGGCCAGGGTGGAGAGTGAAGCGAGGATGAAGGCGTTGCGGAGCATGGTCACCTCATGAGGAGTGGTTAGGCGTGGAAACGGAACAGCGGCCCAGAGGGCCGCTGTGCGACGGAAAGCAGGGGGCCCTCAGACGGCCTTGGCGACCTTGCCGGCCTGCAGGCAGGAGGTGCAGACCCGAATGCGCCGGGGCGTTCCGGAGACCAGGGCCCGGACGTGCTGGAGGTTCGGGTTCCAGCGTCGCTTGGTCTTGTTGTTGGAATGGGAGACGTTGTTCCCGAACTGGGGTTTCTTGCCGCAGAGTTCGCATTGACGGGACATGGCACAACCTCACGGACCCCAAGGGCCATTCGAAGAAAATCCAGTCTACCAGCCGGGTTTGCCATGACAACTGAAAATGTCCTTTGGAGTCATCGGGTTCCCGAAGGGCCGCAACGCCCCCCCTCCCGGGAGCCCCGGGCCGATGGGATCATGGGACCCACCATGCCCACCCCGGCCCTCTGGGCCCTCGCCTTCACCCTCCTGGACTGGCCCGAGGCCCAGAAGGAGGCCCTCTGGGCCCGGGCCCAGGAAGACCCATCCTTCCGCCCCCCGGGCCCCATGGCCGCTGACCTGGATCGATTGGAGGAGGAACTGCCGCGGCGACGGACGGAGGCGGCCCGCCTGGGGGCGGCCCTCTTCCTGCCCGGGGATCCTGGAACGGATCGCCTCCTGGCCCCCCTGCCCTATCCCGTGGCCCTCTGGGTGCGCGGCACCCTTCCCCCCGAACAACCGATCCTCGCGATCGTGGGCAGTCGCCAGGCCACCCGGGCCGGCCGGGACCGCGCCCGGCGCTGGGCCCGGCAACTCACGGAGGCCGGCCTTGGGGTGCTCTCCGGGCTGGCCCGGGGGGTGGACGGCGCCGCCCACGAGGGCGCCCTGGAGGCGGGTCCCACCTGGGGCATCCTGGGTTCGGGCCTTCACCATCCCTACCCCCGCGAGCACCAGGGACTCATGGACCGTATGGCGGCCTCCGGGGGGGTGATCACTCCCTTCCCCCCCGAGGCGGCGCCCCTCCGCTGGCACTTCCCCCGGCGAAACCTCATTCTGGCCGCCTGGTCCCTCGGGGTCCTGGTGGTGGAGGGGGGCCTTCGGAGCGGATCCCTCGTCACGGCACGCCTGGCCCTGGACCTGGGCAAGGAACTCTGGGTGTGCCCGGGAGCCCCGGAGGACCCCCTGGCGGCAGGTCCCAATCTATTACTAAGAGAGTGCGCTGCAAGAGTTTGCCGCAGCCCCGGGGACCTCCTGGAAGATCTCTCGGCCCTCCCCCGCTGAGAAAAAAACTGCCAAATCACTTGACAAGGCGCGGGGGGCGGGTCCCATGATCGCAATCCCGGACCCCCCTCCGCCCTCGCCATTCAAGACTTTGGAGTCCCTGTTGAAGCTCGTGATCGTGGAAAGCCCCAGCAAGGCCAAGACCATCACCAAGTACCTGGGCAAGGGTTTCAAGGTGATGGCCAGCGTGGGCCACATCCGGGACCTGCCCCGGAAGCTTGGGGTGGACATCGAGAACGGCTTCCAGGAGGAGTACGAGATCCCCGCGGGCAAGGAGAAGGTGGTCCGGGAGCTGAAGGCAGCCGCCAAGGAGGCCGAGGAGCTGATCCTGGCCACGGACCCGGACCGGGAGGGGGAGGCCATCAGCTGGCACCTGACCCAGGCCATCAAGCCCCCCAAGGCCCTGCCGGTGAAGCGGGTGCGCTTCCACGAAATCACGCCGGCGGGCATCCAGAAGGCCATGGCCGTCCCCAGCCAGATTGACCGGCACCTGGTGGACGCCCAGCGGGCCCGGCGGGTGCTGGACCGCCTCGTGGGCTACAAGGTGAGCCAGGTGCTCTGGGACAAGGTTCGGCGCGGCCTCAGCGCGGGCCGGGTCCAGAGCGTGGCGGTGCGCCTCATCGTGGACCGGGAACGGGAGATCCAGGCCTTCCAGGCGGTTGAATTCTGGGTGCTCCAGGGCCGCTTCCGGGGAGGGAACCCGCCCCCCTTCACGATGCGTCTCGCCCGGCTGGGGGGCCAGACCCTGCAGGTGGGCAACAAGGAGACCCGGCGCCGGGTCCAGGACGCGGCCGAGGCGGAGAAGCTGCGCCAGCAGATCCTCCAGGCTCCCTGGAAGGTGACGGGGCTGGAGACCAAGGAGAAGCGGAAGAACCCGGGAGCCCCCTTCACCACCGCCCGGCTCCAGCAGGAGGCGGCCCAGAAGCTGCGCTTCAGCGTCACGCGCACCATGCAGGTGGCCCAGCGCCTCTACGAAGGGGTGGACTTCGGCCAGGGGCCCGTGGGGCTCATCACCTACATGCGCACGGACTCCCCGCGCCTCGCCCCCGAGGCCATCCAGGCGGCCCGGGACTTCGCCGAACAGAAGTACGGCAAGGACTACCTGCCCGCCAAGCCCAGGGTCTTCACGGGAAAGGCCGGCGCCCAGGAGGCCCACGAGGCCATCCGGCCCACGGAATTGGCCCGCACCCCCGAGAGCCTGCGGGGCCACCTCAAGCCCGACGAGTTCCGGCTCTACGCGCTCATCTGGCGGCGCACCCTGGCCAGCCAGATGGAAGCCGCCCGCTTCGACGAGACGGTGGTGGAGGCCGAGAGCGCCCTGGCCTCCGGCGAGAGCGCCTCCTTCGAGGCCAAGGGCGAGGTGGAGCGCTTCCCGGGCTGGATCGCCGTGTACCGCGCCGACCAGGACGAGAGCAAGGCCGAGGACATCGAGGACGGGGCCGACATGGCCGAGGAACTGGCCGAGCACGTGGGCCTGCCCGCCCTCCGGCTCGGCGAGTCCCTCAAGCTGGAGCAGCTGGACGCCGAGCAGCAGTTCACCAAGCCTCCGGCCCGCTTCTCCGAGGCCACCCTCGTCAAGGAGCTGGAGGAGGACGGCATCGGCCGGCCCAGCACCTACGCCGCCATCATCGCCACCATCCAGGACCGGGACTACGTGAAGAAGCACGAGGGCCGCTTCAAGCCCACGGAGCTGGGCATGGTGGTGACGGACCTGCTGGTGCAGGGCTTCCACGACCTGATGGACCCCAAGTACACCTCGGGCCTGGAGGGACGCCTGGACCGCATCGAGGAAGGGGAGCTGAGCTTCCTGAAGGCCATGAAGGACTTCTACGGGCCCTTCGAGCAGGCCCTGGCCAGCGCCGGCCAGCACATGCAGAACCTCAAGGCCGGCGTGGCCACGGGGGAGAAGTGCCCCAAGTGCGGGGACCGGAAGAAGGGGGCCGGCACCCTGCTCAAGCGCATCGGCCGCAACGGCCTCTTTCTCGGCTGCACCAACTACACGGCGGAGAAGGACGCCGACAAGTGCGACTACACCGCCGACCTCGAGAAGATGGAGGAGCCCGAGGACGCCCCCGAGTGCCCCCTGTGCGGCGCCACGCCCATGGCCCTGCGCAAGGGTCAGTGGGGCCCCTTCTGGGCGTGCACGAACTACCCGGCCTGCAAGGGCATCCGCAAGGCCGATCCCAAGGGCATCCCCATCCCCGCCGACGTGCCCACCGGAGAGAACTGCCCCACCTGCGGCAAGGCCTTCGTCAAGCGCCACGGGCGCTACGGCGAGTTCGTCTGCTGCGTGGACTACCCGGCCTGCAAGACAGTGAAGAAGGAGATCCTGGGCGTCCCCTGCCCCAAGTGCGGCGGCGACCTGAGCCCCCGCAAGACCCGCTTCGGGAAGGTCTTCTACGGCTGCACGAAGTACCCCAAGTGCGACTTCACCGCCTGGGAGAAACCGGTGCCCAGAACCTGCCCCAAGTGCAAGAACCCCACCATGGGCGAGAAGCAGCGCAAGCCCCGGGGCAAGGATCCCATCACCGTGCTGATCTGTCCCAACTGCAAGCACGAAGAGCCGATGGGCTGAGGGACACGGAGGGGGAGCGCCCTCCTGGAATGAGAACACCGGGTGGAGGGCCCTGGACCGTCCTGGGACCCTCGCTCCTCAGCCTTGGGAAGGCCCTGGCCCCGCCTCGCGGGCCCACCCCTGGGCCCTTGCGGCGGCCTCCTCCAGCCCCACCCTCACACATTCCTCCCTGGCCGGGTTGACTTCCTCCGGGTCGCTGGGGCTGAAGGAGAGTTGGCAGGTCTCGCACTCGAAGCGGTAGGCCCAGAGCGTGCCGCACTCGGGGCACAGGCGGATCTCCTGGTCGCAGCCGTCGTGGAGCGCCGCCAGGGTGCGCAGGCGGGCGAAGCGCGGATCCCGGCCGCCGTCCCCCGCCCCCGGGGGCAGGGTGACGGAACCGGGCAGCGCATCGCAGGACGCGCAGGGCGGGCCGGGACGGCGGGCGGCCGCCTGGCAGGCCCGCAGGAAGTCCAGCGGCTCGCGGGAGGAAGCACCGGAATCGGACATGGAGGGGGCTAGGCCTCTGCCAGGAAGGCCATGCAGTCGTCCAGGGAGGTGCCCCACTGCTGGACGCAGGTGACCAGGTTCAGGTCGGAAACGCCCACGGCGATGATGTCGTGCTGGACCTCGTAGCAGTCCTCCTCCGCGAAGATGGAGGCGAAGCGGAACCGGGCGTTGTGGGCGTTGGCCGCCTCGGGACTGGGGGCGTCGTCCTGGATCCAGGCCACGAAGCGCAGGGCGCCGAAGGCGTTCCGCTCGTGTCCCTCGTTGGGGTAGAACTGGATCGCGTAACGGATGCCCGCGATCTCGCACTGGAGGGTGCGCCGCCCGGAATCGTTCATGCGGATTTCCGCCTGATGGCCAGCTTCCTGGACCGCCTGCAGCACCTCCTCGACGGAAACCGTGTCATGGACCGGGGCCAGGCGCTTCATGGATATCCTTCCGGGGGATGAGGATGGCCCGATCCTCCCCCCGAAGGAATTCCGACGCAAGCCTTGTGCACAGGCCCCCGCCGGTGTCTATCCTTTCCCATGTCCTCCCTCGACCTCGCGGCCTTCCTCGCCCACTGGCGCGCCATGCGCAAGCGCACGCTGCGGGTGCTGGACGGACTGCCCGAGGGGGACCTGGAGTGGGCCCCCCGCCCTGGGGGCTGGAGCTTCGGGGACCTCCTTCGCCACCTGGGGGGCATCGAGCGCTTCCTGTGGGCGGAGGCCGTGGCGGGGCGCCCCTGCAGCTACCCCGGCCACGGCGAGGAACTGGGCTCGGGGGTCGAGGGGGTGCGCGCGTACCTTGCCCGGTGCCACGAAGAGTCCCTGGCCATTTTCCGGGCCCTGGCCCCCGAAGACCTGGACCGGGCCTGTCCCACCCCCGGGGGCTCGACGGTGCCGGCCGGAAGGGCCCTGCTGCTCATGGCCGAACACGAGGCCCATCACCGCGGGCAGCTCCACCTCATGGCCGGCCTGCGGGGCATCGTGCTGCCCCAATTATTCGCCATGACCGAGGAAGAGGTGCGGAGGCTCTCCCAGGCACGGTGAGCACCCTCCGGGGGCTCGTGGCCGGTGGACGGACCGGCGGGCGTCCCCTCGGCCACAATGGGAACCGGGCCGCCCCCTGGGGAGGCCGCCTCGGAAGGCTGCCGATGAACCGGACCTGGCTCCTGCCCCTCCTCTTCCTTGGACTCGGAGCCGCCGCGCCCCCCGAACGGGGGAGTCCGCCGGTGGCGCCCTTCGTGGAGGCCCTGCGGAAAGAGGGGGTGGAGCCCGTCGCCTTCGTCCGGAGGGCCCTGGAGACGCGGGACCTGATCGTGTTCGACGAAGGGCTCCACCCCGCCGCGGAGCCCTGGACCTTCTACCAGCGCCTGCTGGAGGATCCCGGAATCCGCGACCGCCTGGCCTTCGTCTTCCTGGAGGTGCTGAGCCCCGCCCACCAGCGCCACCTGGATGCCTTCTTGGCCAGTCCCACCCTGGACACCCGGCTGCTCATCCCGGCCCTGCAGGACGATTTCAGCGGCTTCGGCTGGCGCTACCGGAACCTCCTGGACTTCCTGGTCCGGGCTTGGGAAATCAACCACGGGCTGCCGGCTCCGAAGCGGATCCGGGTCGTGGGTGTGTCCATGCCCATCTTCTGGGGCGGCATCCAGGACCGGGCGGACTACGAGGCCTTCCAGGATTCCCTGCGATCCCAGGACCACCACATGTACGCCGCCATCGCGGACCACATGCAGGGCTTCCAGCGCGGCTTGAAGGGGCTCTTCCTCACGAACACGCGCCACGCCTACACGGGCCTCCGGAGAAAGGACGGAGGTTTCTTCTGGAACTGCACCACCTTCCTGGCCCAGCACCATCCCGGAAAGGTCCTTTCCGTGAGGGTGCACAACGCCGCCCTCCAGGTGGAGGCGCCCCGGAAGCTCGAAGGACCCCACTCCACCGACGGGCTCAGGGAGATGTCCTACCGCTGGGTGCGGATGGAGGGAGGCGCCTGGGACCGGGCCTTCAGGGCCCTCGGGGACCGCCCCGTGGCCCTGCCCCTGGCGGGCAATGCCTTCGGGCGCTCCGCCTACGTGGGCAACCAGATATTAGGGGCCCGCCCGGGTTCCACCATGTCCGAGGTCCACGACGCCCTGGTCTTCCTGGGTCCGCTGGACAGGCTCACCTTCTGCGGGAAGTCCGACCTCATCTGCACGCCGGCCTTCCGGGAAGAACTAAAGCGGCGGATCCGCCTGCTGCACGGCCCGGACCTCACCGCGTTCCTGAAGGAGGAGGGCGTGGCGGGCCTGGACCCGTTCATTGAAGCCTGGGCCAAGCCGACCCAGGCCACCCCCAATCGCTTCCTGCCCCCGCTGCCTCCGGACTAGCCCGGGGACTCCGGGCCGCACGGCCCTCCGGCCGCGCGGCCCGGTCCTGGAGCCTACTTGGCGCCGTCCTTGACCGCCTTGGGCGCCCAGAAGGGATCGCTGGCGACCATGCCCGGGTGGGGAAAGCTCAGCCTGGGATTGAAGGCGAGGATCTGGTTCTCCACGGCGTTCACCGTTTCCGTGAAGACCTTTTGCATCGCCTTCTGGCCATCGGGGCCCAGGGCCTCCTGGAAGGCCTTGTCCGCGGCTTCGGCGCCGTCCAGTTCGGCCAGGGACTTCATGGGACGGAGGACGATGTAGCTGGGGGAGCCCAGGCCCGCCACGATCTCGTAGAAGGCGAAGGAGGCCGAGTAGCGGCTCTTCTCGTAGGCGGCCAGGGCGGTCTTCACCCCCTCCTCGAAGGCCTTGTTGGCCCCCTGCTTGACCCGGAAGAGGCGGGTGCGGAAGTAGCGCATCTTGGCGATCTCCACGGGCGGCCCGTAGCTGAGGTCCTTCCTCCAGGCGCCCAGGAAGCTGCGGGCGCCGCTCAGGTGCTCCCCGTCCTGCAGGGCCACCTTCTCGATCTCCTTCTTGAGCGCCGGGCTCGCGTCCATCTCCTTGCGCTTCTTCTCCCAGTCGGCATAGGAGCCGTAGCCCACGATGAACCAGGCCTCGGAGGGCCCCGTGAGGGCCTCCATGCCCAGCCAGTGGTCGGTGCTCTTCCCCTTGGCGAGGGCTCGGGCCCAGGCGGATTCCGTGGCCTCGTGGGGCCCGCCGTGGCCGGGCTTGACCTCCTCCCGGACGAACATCATGAGGGGCGGCGGCGGCATGGCGCCACTTTGCGCGAGCAGGGTGGGGGCGAGGCCGAGGGCCAGCGCGAGGCGCGACGCGGAAGGGAAGAAGGGAGAACGGATCATGGGGCCCACCTCCAGGGGGCGGGGTTGATATTGATCCTGAGTCCCAATATGTCAAAGGAATTTATTGATTGAACGATCTAGTAATGAAGATTTTTTCATATGACTGTCACACCCTGCCTCACGGCCACAAGCCCGGGCGCAGTCGTTGTTGACCGCCCCCTAGGCCTTCGCCAGCCCCGCCTCCAGGGCCTCCAGGATGTCGTCGATGTGCTCGATGCCGATGGAGAGGCGCACGAGGTCCGGGGTGAGGCCCCCCTCGCGCTGCTGCTGCTCCGTGAGCTGGCTGTGGGAGGTGCTGGCGGGGTGCAGGATGAGGCTCTTGGCGTCCCCCACGTTGGCCAGGTGGGAAAAGAGGGGGATGCCGTCGATGAGACGCACGGCCGCGTCGTAGCCACCCTTCACCCCGATCACGACCATTCCCCCGAAGCCGCCCTGGAGAACCTTCTTCGCGGTGGCGTGGGCGGGGTCCTCCGGCAGGCCGGGGTAGCGCACCCAGGCCACCTTGGGATGTTTCTGGAGGAAGCGGGCCGCCGCCAGGGCGTTCTCGCAGTGCCGGGCCATGCGCAGGGGCAGGGTCTCCAGTCCCTGGAGGAAGAGCCAGGAATTGTCCGGGCTGATGGCCGCTCCCAGGTTGCGCAGGGGCACGGTGCGCACCCGGAGCGCGAAGGCGATGGGGGCGAGGGCCGCGGGCAGGTCATGGGCCCAGCGCAGTCCGTGATAGTTCGGGTCGGGCTCGGTGAAGAGGGGGTGCCGGCCGCCCTTCCAGTCGAAACGGCCGGAATCCGTGAGGATGCCCCCGATGCCGGTGCCGTGGCCGCCGATCCACTTGGTGAGGGAGTTCACCACGATGTCGCCGCCCAGGTCGAGGCTGCGCTGGAGGACGGGCGTGGTGAAGGTGCCGTCCACGATGAGGGGGAGGCCGTTGCGGTGGGCCACCTCGGCGATGGCCGGCACGTCGGTGACGTCCAGCACCGGATTGCCGATGGTCTCCACGTAGAGGGCCCGGGTCCTCGGCGTGATGGCCTTCTGGAAATTCTCCGGGTCCTTCGGGTCCACGAATTTCGCCTGGATGCCGAAGCCGGGCAGGATGGCGTCGAACTGGGTGTAGGTGCCGCCGTAGAGGTTGTTGGCGCTCACGATCTCGTCGCCGGCCTGGGCGAGGGTGATGATGGCGTAGAAGACCGCCGAGGTTCCGGAGGCCAGGGCCACCGAGGCCGCCCCGCCCTCCAGCAGGCTCACCCGCTGCTCCAGCACGTCCGTGGTGGGATTCATGAGGCGGGTGTAGATGTTCCCAAGCTCCTTCAGCGCGAAGAGGTTCGCCGCGTGTTCGGTGTTGCGGAACACGTAGGAGCTGGTGCGGTGGATGGGCACCCCGCGGCTCAGGGTGGTCGGATCGGGCACCTGGCCGCCGTGGAGGGCCAGGGTCTCGGGGCGGTAGGGATTCGCACTCATGGGGTTCCCCCTGGAGGAAGCCTAGGATGGCCTTTTTCTAATTTCAATAGTTTATGAATTGAATTACTTAACAAAATAATATCATCAGCAGAATCAATGCACGAATCCCTGGCCCCTCCCGGGGCCCCCTCTGGAATGATGGAGCACCCCCCGGCCCGGCCATGCGCCCCGACGACCTCCCCGACAAGGACCAGCCCCTCCGGGAGGACGTCCGTCTCCTGGGGCGCATCCTGGGGGACACCGTCCGGGAGCAGGAGGGCGCCGAGACCTTCGAGGTGGTGGAGCGCATCCGGCAAAGCTCCGTGAGGTTCCGCAGAGACCAGGACCCGGCCGCCCGGAAGGAGCTGGAGGCCCTCCTGGACGGCCTCCGCCCGGGGCGGACGATTCTCGTGGTCCGGGCCTTCAGCTATTTCTCCCACCTGGCCAACCTCGCGGAGGACCAGCACCACATCCGCCGCAGCCGCGCCCACCGCGTGTCCGGGGCCGCCCCCCGCCCCAGCAGCCTGGGCCACGCCCTGGCCCGGGCCCGGGACGCAGGGCTGGACGGACCGGCCCTGCGCGCCCTGCTGGACCGTGCCCAGCTCCGGCCCGTGCTCACCGCCCACCCCACCGAGGTGCAGCGCACCAGCATCCTGCGCGCAGAGATGGAGATCGCACGCCTCCTGGACGAACGCGAGCTGCGCACCTTCACGCCCCGGGAGCGGGCCCTGTGGGAGGAGCAGCTCCAGCGGGAAGTGCTGCTGCTGTGGCAGACCCGGATGCTGCGCACCTCCCGTCCGGAGGTGATCGACGAGGTGGCCGGGGCCCTCTCCACCTTCCAGCGCACCTTCCTCCAGGAGCTGCCCGCGCTGTACGGCGACCTGGAGGATGCCCTGGCGGAGGCCGGCCTGGGCGAGGCGGAGCTGCCCCCCTTCTTCCAGGTGGGGAGCTGGATCGGGGGGGACCGGGACGGCAATCCCTTCGTCACCGCCGAAGTGATGGAGCAGGCGCTGTCCCTCCAATCCCGGACCATCCTGGATCACTACCTCGGGGAACTGCATGAGCTGGGGGCCGAGCTCTCCCTCAGCCTGTCGGTCTCCCGGGCCTCCGAGGCGGTGCGCGCCCTGGCCGAGCGGGTCCCGGCCAAGGCCGGGGACGAGGCCTACCGGCGCGCCCTCTCGCTGGTCTACGCGCGGGTGAAGTCCCAGCGGGCCCGCCTCCACGGCGGCGAGCCCGGCAAGGCGGAGGCCTACGAGACCCCTGCCGGGATGATGGAGGACCTGGACGCCTTGGACGCCTCCCTGAGGACCCACGGCGGGCGGCTCCTGGCCCGGGGCCGGCTCCGGGCGCTCCGCCGGGCGGTGTCCCTGTTCGGTTTCCACCTGGTTCCCCTGGACGTGCGCCAGAACTCCGACGTCCACGGCCGCTGCGTGCACGAACTGCTGGAGGCCGTGCGGCCCGGCACGGACTACGCGTCCCTCCCGGAGGCCCGGCGGGTGGCCCTGCTGGCCGAGGAGTTGGCCGGCCCCAGGCCTCTGGCTTCGCCCTTCCTTTCCTATACCCCTGAGACCCGGGGGGAGCTGGACTTCTTCAAGGCGGCGGCCATGGGCCAGGCGCGCCTCGGACCGGAGGCCCTGCCCACCTGCATCGTGAGCCGGACCGAGGGCGTCTCCGACCTGCTGGAGGCGGCGGTGATGCTGCGGGAGGCCGGGCTCCTGCGGCCCGCCGAGGGCCACCTGGGTCTGAACCTCGTGCCCCTCTTCGAGACCATCGACGACCTGCGCCGCAGCGGGGAGCTGCTGGACGGCCTGCTGCAGGTGGAGGCCTACCGCCGGCTCCTGCGGGGGCGCGGGGACGTGCAGGAGGTGATGCTGGGCTATTCGGACAGCAACAAGGACGGGGGATTCCTCACCTCGCGCTGGGAGCTGTACAAGGCCGAGCTCGCCCTGCTCGAGGCGGGCCGGCGCCACGGAGTGCGCCTGCGTTTCTTCCATGGCCGGGGCGGCTCCGTTGGCCGGGGGGGCGGCCCCGCCTACGAGGCCATCCTGGCCCAGCCCCCTGGGGCCGTGGACGGACAGATCCGGCTCACGGAGCAGGGGGAGGTCATCGCCGCCAAATACGGGCACCCCGCCGTGGGGCGGCGGAACCTGGAGGTGCTGGCGGCCGCCATGCTGGAAGCCAGCCTGCCTGGAGCGGGGGCGGAGGCCGAGCCCCGCTACCTGGAGGCCATGGACCAACTCTCCGAACGAGCCTTCGGGGCCTACCAGGAGCTGGTCTACGGGACCCCCGGCTTCGAGCGGTACTTCTGGGAGTCCACCCCCATCTCCGAGATCGCCCGGCTCAACATTGGCTCCCGCCCGGCCAGCCGGAAGGGCGGGCGCAGCATCCGGGACCTCCGGGCCATCCCGTGGGTCTTCAGCTGGAGCCAGTGCCGCCTCCTTCTCCCCGGCTGGTACGGCTTCGGAACGGCGGTGCGGGACTTCCTCGCGGCCCGGGGCCCGGAAGGCCTGGACCTCCTTCGCGAGATGGACGGGCGCTGGCCCACCTTCCGCAGCCTGCTCTCCAACATGGACATGGTGCTGGCGAAGGTGGACCTGGGCATCGCCTCCCGCTACGCCGGCCTGGTGGAGGACGGCGGACTCCGGGAGGCGATCTTCGGGCGTCTCCGGGAGGAATGCGTGGCCTCCATGGAGGCCCTGAAGGCCATCACGGGAACGACGGAACTGCTTGGCGGGAATCCCGCCCTGCGCCGCTCCATCCAGCACCGCTTCCCCTACCTGGATCCGATCAACCACCTTCAGGTCGAACTCCTGCGCCGCTACCGCGCGGGGGACGCCGACGGCCGGACCGTCCGGGGCCTCCTCCTCACCATCAACGGCATCGCGGCGGGGCTGCGGAACAGCGGATGAAGAGGGATCAACCCCGCGGTCCAAGGGCTCCGCGGAAGAAATTCCTGCTGCCGAGGTCCGCCCGGGGGTGAATCCTGGGGTTGGGGGAGGTGATCCATGGGTCCCAAGCAGCTCGTCCAGGCCTGGGTGGAGGCCTTCAACCGCCGGGACGTGGACGCCCTCGCGGCGATGTACCACCCGGACGCCGTGAACCACCAGGTGGCGGAATCGCCGGTGGCGGGGCGGGAGGCCATCGCCCGCATGTTCGCACAGGGCTTCGCCGCCGCCGAGATGGTCTGCCTGGTGGAGAACCTCTTCGAGGACGGGGACTGGGCGATCCTCGAGTGGCGGGACCCCCTTGGGTTGCGGGGTTGCGGCTTCTTCCACGTCGTGGAGGGCCGCATCCGCCTCCAGCGGGGCTACTGGGACAAGCTCAGCTTCCTCCGCCAGCACGGGCTGCCCCTGCCTTCCTCCGGGTAGGCTCGGCACGCCCGTACACTGATCGGATCATGAGCGCCTACCCTCGCCTCCTCGCCCCCCTGGACCTCGGCTTCGTGACGCTGCGGAACCGGGTGCTCATGGGCTCCATGCACACGGGCCTGGAGGAAGAGCGCGGCGGTTTCCCGAAGATGGCGGCCTACTTCGCGGCCCGGGCCCGGGGCGGCGTGGGTCTCATCGTGACCGGGGGCGTGGCGCCCAATTTCCGGGGCAGCCTGACCCCCTTCGGGGCCCAGCTCTCGTGGCCCTGGCAGGTGGGGAAGCACCGCCTGGTCACCGGGGCCGTGCACGCCGAGGGCGGCCGCATCGCCCTCCAGATCCTCCACGGGGGACGCTACAGCTACCACCCCTTTGCCGTGGCCCCCTCGGCCGTCAAGAGCCCCATCACCCCCTTCAAGCCCCGGGAGCTGAGCGAGCGCGGGGTCCGCGCGACCATCCGCGACTACGCCCGCTGCGCGGCCCTGGCCCGGGAGGCGGGCTACGACGGCGTGGAAGTGATGGGCAGCGAGGGCTACCTCCTCAACCAGTTCCTGGCGGCGCGCACCAACCGACGCGGGGATGCCTGGGGCGGAGATTTCGAGACCCGCATGCGCTTCCCCGTGGAGATCGTGAGGGCCGTGCGGGAGGCCGCCGGGAAGGACTTCATCCTGATCTTCCGCCTCTCCATGCTGGACCTGGTGCCCGACGGCTCCACCTGGGAGGAGGTGGTGCAGCTCGCCCGGGCCGTGGAGGCCGCCGGGGCCACCCTGATCAACACCGGCATCGGGTGGCACGAGGCCAAGGTCCCCACCATCGCCATGGCGGTGCCCCGGGGGGCCTTCACCTGGGTCACCGCCCGACTCAAGGGCGCCGTGGGGATCCCCCTCATCACCACCAACCGGATCAACACCCCCGAGGTGGCCGAGGCCATTCTGGCCCGGGGGGACGCTGACATGGTGAGCATGGCCCGCCCCCTGCTCGCGGACCCCGACTTCGTGCGCAAGAGCGCCGAGGGGCGGCCGGAGACCATCAACACCTGCATCGCCTGCAACCAGGCCTGCCTGGACCACGTCTTCACCCGCAAGCGGGCCAGCTGCCTGGTGAACCCCCGGGCCTGCCGCGAGACGGAACTGCTGCTCACCCCGGCCCCCTCGCCCCGGAGGCTGGCGGTGGTGGGCGGGGGCGCCGCGGGCATGAGCTTCGCGGCTCACGCGGCCGAGCGGGGCCATGCGGTGACCCTCTTCGAGGCCGCCCCGGAGCTGGGAGGCCAGCTGAACCTGGCCCGGAAGGTCCCGGGAAAGCAGGAGTTCGACGAGACCCTGCGCTACTTCCGGAACCGGCTGGCGGAGCTGGGGGTGGAGCTGCACCTCGGGGAGGCCGCGACGCCGGATGGATTGAAGGGCTTCGACGCGGTGGTGCTGGCCAGCGGCGTGAAGCCGCGGGTCCCCGACTTCCCGGGCATGGACCACCCCAAGGTGATGGGCTACACCGAACTTCTCTCGGGGAGCCGCAGGGCCGGCCCCCGGGTGGCCGTGGTCGGGGCGGGGGGCATCGGCTTCGACGTGGCCGAATTCCTCGTGAAGGAAGGTCACGAGGATTCGCCGGCGGCCTTTCTCCAGGAGTGGGGCGTGGACGCCGATCATGCCAACCGCGGGGGCCTCCTGCCCAGGGCTCCGCGCTCCACCCCGGCGCGCGAAGTGTTTCTCTGCCAGCGCAAGAAGGACCGGATGGGCGCCACCCTGGGCAAGACCACGGGCTGGATCCACCGCCTCAGCCTCCGGATGCACCAGGTGACCCTGCTCCCCGGCGTGGCCTACCTGCGGGTGGACGACGAGGGACTCTGGATCCGGGAAGGCGAGAAGGAACCGCGCTGCCTCGCGGTGGACACGGTGGTGAACTGCGCGGGGCAGGAGTCCCGCACGGAACTGGCGGAGCCCCTGCGGGCCCTGGGCCTGCAGGTCCACCTCATCGGGGGCGCGGCCCTCGCGGCGGAACTGGACGCCCAGCGCGCCATCCGCGAAGGGGCGGAGCTGGCGGCGAGGATCTGAGGCAGGGCGGTCGAAGGGCGGCCGGGGCCCGGGGAGGCCCGCCCGGAAGGCCCCGCCTGCGATGGGTATAGTGGGACGGACGGAGGGCCCTGCGTGGCGAGGATCGGACGGGAACTGCTGCTGGAGGGCCTGGCGGCCGGGGCGCTCCCCGAGGTCTGGATCCGGTGGCCGCGCCAGCTCGGCGACCTCATGTTCGCCCTGCCCTTCTTCGGGGCCCTGCGGGAGGACTGGGACGCCGCGGCCTCGGCGGCGGGTCATCGCCTGCGCTGGATCGCCGTGGGGCACGCCATCGGGGCCGCCCTCTTCGGGGAGGCCGATCCGGCCTTCATGGCCGAGAGCCACATCGAATCCGGAGGGCAGGGAAAGCCCGATCCCTGGCACCTGCTGAGGCGCTGGCGGAAGGAGCGCCCCGCCGCGGTGATCAACCTCAGCCAGTCCGTGCGCCTGGCCCTGGGGGGCTGGATGGCGGGGGTGCCCCTGCGGGCGGGCATCGCCGACAACCGCCTGGGGCTGCTCTACACCCACGCCTTCCGCTACCGCGACCTGCCCATCCACCTGGCCAACCGCTACGCGCCGCTCCTGGAGCAGCTGACGGGGTCCCGGGACATGCGCTGGATGCCGGTGGGACCCGACCAGCTCGGCGGCCGGGCCGGCCTGGACAAGCTGCGGGCCGCGGGCTGGGATGGCCGCCCCTTCGTGGGCCTGGCCTTCGGCACCCGGGGCTACAACAAGCGCTGGTTCCCCGAACGGGAGACGTGGCCCGCCCTGGCCCGCCTCCTCCAGGCCCAGGGCCTGGACGCGGTGTGGCTCGGAGGGCCGGACGAGGCGGAACTCGGGAGGGAACTGGCGGCCCTGGCACCGGGCTCCCACGATCTCACGGGCCGCACGAGCCTGCCCGAAGCCCTCGCGATCCAGCACGAGGCCTATGGGAACGTCGCCGTGGACACGGGCCTGGCCCACACCGCCGCCGCCACGGGGCGGCCCCTGGCGGCCCTGATGGGGGGCTCCCCGGATCACCTCATCGCGCCCGTGGGTCCCCGCGTGGCCCTGCTGCGGGGCTCCGCGGTGGACAACCGCCCGGGAGAGTCCGAAGGCTTCGACACCGTGGGCTCCTCAGCCCACCGGACCAGCCCTCTGCGTGTCCTCAACGCCCTCCACGCCCTGGCCCGGGAAGCCCGGGGCGAAGCCCTGGAGCCCGTGCCGTGAGCGCCATCCCCCGGGGCGCCGTCTGGGTGCGGGTGCCCCGCTTCGTGGGGGACGCGGTGATGATCCACGCCGCCATTGCGCCCCTTCGGGCCACGGGCCTGCCCCTGGTGCTCTGGGGCCCCGGCTGGGTGCTGGACCTCTTCGAGGGCAGCTCCGACTATGCCGCGGTCTTCCCCGAACCGACCCGGAAGTACAGCCCCCTCCAGGCGGCCGCCATGCTGCGAACCCACCGCCCCGCGGCCCTGGTGAACTTCCCCAAGAGCATCCGGCCCCTGGCGGCGGCCCTCCTGGCCGGCGTGCCCCTGCGCCTGGGCTGCGGAGACCGGGGGGCGTCCCTGCTCTGCAGCCACAGCGTGGCCTTCTACCGGCAGGACACCCCCTTCGTGGATCGCTACGCCTCGGTCGTGCATCGCGCCTTTCCTGGCCTTCCGCACGATCCTCCCTTCCGCCCCTTCCAGCCCCGGGCGGAGGCTCTGGAAGCCGCGGCCCGCGAACGAAGCACGCTCGGCCTGGGTCCCTACGCCGTGTTCGCCCTCGGGGCCAACAGCTGGAGCAAGCGGCTCAGCCTGGACGCCTACGCCGACCTGGGCCGGGCCCTGGAGGGGCGCGGGATCCGCAGCGTCGTCCTCGGCGCTGGCGCGGAGGACCAGCGGCTCGCCGACGAATTGGCGGCCCGTTTCCCCTCGGTCCTCAGCCAGGTCGGACGCGGCGGAATGGCCTACGCGGCCGCCTGGGTTTGCGGCGCCGAGGTTCTCGTGGGAGGCGACTCCGGGCTGACCCACCTGGGAGGGATCTGCGGCATTCCCGTGCTGGCGGTCTACGGCCCGACCCGGCCTAGGCACAGCGCACCCGTGGGGCCCCAGGTCACGGTGCTGCGGAAGGAGCCCCTCGACTGCCTGGAGTGCATGCGCGGGGACTGCCCCGTGGAGGGCCACCCCTGCATGAACGGCCTGGAGCACGGGCAGCTCCTCGGAGCCCTGCTTTCCCTCCTGCGCTCCGGGCCTGGTCAGTAGCGGGGGTCCCGCCCCGAGACGCCCTGCAGCGCCGCACGGATCCCCCGCCAGGTCGGCACCAGCAGGGACCACTGGCCCCGGAAGAAGCGCCGCTGGAGCAAGTAGAGGCCTTCCAGGAACACCTCGGGGCGGGATCCCTGTGCGGCCAGCAGGCGGAGCCGGTTCCGCGTGCCGTAGAAGGTCGTGCCCGCGCTTTTTCGACCCGTGGTGGTGCCCCGGGTGTGGATCACCGCCTGGTCCAGGAGCACCAGGGGCAGCCCCGCCCGGTGCGCCCTCAGGCACCAGGCGGCGTCCTCGTAGTAGAGGAAGTGTGATTCGGGCCAGGGCCCCAGGCGCTCCCAGGCCTCTCGGGTGACGAAAAGGGAGGCCCCGGACAGGCTCTCTCCTGGAGGCAGAACGCAGCCTCCCTGAAGCCCAGGCACGGAGACAGCCCGGGCCCCCCGCGAATACCAGCCGGGCTGCCGGTCCGCGCCGAGGCGCCGGCCCCCCTCCACCTGATGGGTGCCCCACAGGGCCACCTGTGGATGACGGCGGGCCTGCCCGAGCAGGGCCCCCAGCAGGGGCTCCTCCAGGCGCGCATCGTTGTTGAGGAACCACACGGCCGGGGCTCCGGCGGCGAAGGCCGCCTCCGCGGCCCGGTTGCAACCCGCCCCGAACCCGGGGTTGGAGAAGTCCTCCAGCCTGAGGAGTCCCGCGAAGGGGGCGAGATCCACGGCTGCGAGTCCCGGGGAAGGCCCGTGGTCGGCCACCACCACGCGGTGAGGCTCCCGCTCCACCGTCGCAAGGGTCTGGAGGCACCCCAGGGTCAGGTTCGGGTCGCCGAAGTGCACCAGCACGACGGTAGGAAGGGGGGCGGGCTCGGGAGGCATCGGGTAGAAGATCGCCCAAGTGGCCCGCTCAGGCAGGGGTCCCGGCGAAGGCGCCCAGGGCCTCCGCCACGCGGATGATCTCGCTGGCCCAGTCGCCGGGGGAGGCCTGACGGAAGAGACGGGCGGAGGGATACCAGGGGCTGTCCTCCCGTCCCAGCATCCAGCGCCAATCGGGCTGGTGGGGCAGCAGCACCCACACGGGCCGGCCCAGGGCCCCCGCGAGGTGGGCCACGGCGCTGTCCACGCTGATCACCAGGTCCAGCTGGGACACCACGGCGGCGGTGTCGGCGAAGTCCTCGAAGTCGGGGCCGAGGTTGAGGAGCCCCGCCGAAGCCAGCCGCTGGGCCTCTCCATCCCGCAGTTCCTTCTGCAGCGAGACCGCCTGCAGGCCCGGACGGGCCAGGGCAGGCAGCAGGGTCTCCAGGGGCAGGCTGCGGCGGCGGTTCTGGCGGTGGGCGGGGTTGCCCGCCCAGGCCAGGCCCACGCGCAGGCCCCCGCCAGGAAGCCGGGGCAGCCACCGCCGGAGGCGGTCCTCCCTGGGATGAAGGTAGGGCACGCGGTCAGGGATGCTCTCGAGGGTGGTGCCGAAGGCCCCGGGAAGGCTGGCCAGGGGGCAGTGAAGGTCGAAGGGAGGGGGATCCTCCCCGCGAAGCACAAGTTCCTGGACGCCTTCCAGGTTCTCCATCAGGGGCGCCAGGGACTCGGGCACTTCGAGGATGACGTGGGCCCCTCGTACTGCGGCCAGGGGGACGTACCGTGCCAGGTGGATGGCGTCCCCCTGCCCTTGTTCCGCGTGCAGGAGGAGGCGCTTCCCTTCCAGACCTTCGCCCCGCCACTGGGGTTGCTGAAAATCGCGCCGGTAGGGGGCCAGGTCCACCCGTCCCCACCGGGCTTCCAGGTCGGGCCAGGCCTCCTCGAAACGCCCCAGGAGGAGCTTGAGGAAGGCCCGGCAGGTTCGGGGGTCGGGCGCGTCCGGGTCCAGGGCCAGGGCGGCGTCGAAAGCCGTCAGGGCCTCGCCGTGACGACCCAGGTCCTGCAGCGCCAGGGCACGGTTGGTATGCAGCTCCACCCGGGGATGGCGGGCCAGGGCCGCGTCGAAGGACTTCAGGGCCTCTCCGGGGCGCTCCAGCCCCAGGAGGGCGCTGCCGCGGTTCAGGAGGGCCTCCGGGTGGCCGGGCTGGAGGGCCAGGGCGGCCTCCAGGCTCCGCAGGGCCTCGGCCTCCCGGCGCAGTTCCAGCAGGGCGGCCCCCCGGTTCACGAGGGCCTCCACGCAACGGGGGTCTTGGCGGAGGGCCGCTTCGCACTCCGCCAGGGCCTCGGCGTGGCGGCCCAGGGGCAGGAGGGCCGCGGCCCGGTTGGCCCGGGCCTCCACCAGACCCGGCTCCAGGAGCAGGGCGCAGTCGAAGGCCGCGGCGGCCTCCCCGCAGCGTCCCAGGGCCAGCAGCGCGTTGCCCCGCTTTCCGTGCGCCTCGCCGTTGCTGGGGTCCCGGGCCAGGACCGCGTCCAGGTCCTCCAGGGCCTCGGCGGGCCGGCCGCCCTCCAGGCGGAGGAAGGCCCGGAAGAGCGCCGCGTGGGGATGGCCCGGGTCCTCTCTCAGGATCTGCCCGCAGAGGGCTTCGGCCTCGTCGTGCCTTCCGGCCTCGAAGCATCCCATGGCCGCCCCGAGGGCTTCCGCGTGGCTCATGCCCGATGTCTCCCCATGCCAGGGTCTCCAGCAACCATTCTGACCCATGCGGGCCCCTTGTTAGGCTTGCGCTGTGTTGCGCCGGATTCTCCTCCACGCCGCGGGTCTCTTGGGGGCCCTGCTCCTGGGCACGGGGGCCGCGCTGTGGTTCAACTGGCGGCAGATGAAGTCCGCGTCGACGCGGGAGCCCCGGGCCGGGGACCGGATCGCGGGCCTGGTGATGCGGGTGGAGCGGGAGAGCCTGGAGGTTCTGCCCTGGGGGGGTCGGCGGGTGCGGGTGCGCCTCCTGGGCGTCCGTCTCTGGGAAAGGTCCGAGGCCCTGGCCGCGCTCATCGACCGCGCCAGCGAACAGAGCGTGGAGCTTCGCGTCGGGGGTCTGGATCCCGATGGCCGCCTGGTGGCCGAGCTGCGCATCCGGGGGCGGGACCTGGGTCTCGAACTGCTGGGCCGAGGCTTGGCCCGCCGAATCCAGGAGGCGCCGGGGGTGGCGCCGGAGGACCCCCGGAGCCACGCCCGCGCCGAAAGGCTTGCCCGGGAGGCGGGACGGGGGCTCTGGCAGGATGGGGGGCCATGAGCGCCCTGCCCCTGCTCCCCGCCCCCTCCGCCCGCCGCCTCTTCCTGGGGGCCCAGGGTCTCCTGACGGATCCCTCCCGGCGGGCGACGCTGCCCGCCCTGGAGAAGCTGATCGGCCAGCTCGGGTTCGTGCAGCTCGACACCATCAATGTCCTGGCCCGGGCGCACGACCTCACCCTCTTCACGCGGCTCCGGGGCTACCGGCCGGGGCAGCTTTCGTCCCTCCTGGCCCGGCGCGCCCTCTTCGAGGCCTTCACCCACGACGCCTCGGTGATCCCGTCGGCCCTGTACCCCCACTGGAAGCCCAGGCACCGCAGGGACGCAGCGCGCATGCGGCGCCACGCCTGGTGGACCTACCACTTCCGGGGCACCGACCCCGAGGCCGTCCTCGCCGGGGTGCGCGAACGCATCGTCCGGGAGGGTCCCTTGATGTCCAAGGACTTCGAGCATCCGGAAAAGCGCGGGCCCTGGTGGGGCTGGAAGCCCCAGAAGGCGGCCCTGGACTTCCTCTGGAGGAGCGGCGAACTGGCCATCGCGGGCCGGGTGAACTTCCACAAGGTGTACGACCTTGCCGAACGCGTGCATCCCGAAGGCCACGGGGCCCCCGAGCCCTCTCCCGGGGAGCACCGGGAGTGGGCCTGCGGCTCCGCCGCCGAGCGCCTGGGGGTCTTCACGCCTCGGGAGCTGGCGGGGTTCTGGGAGGCCGTGGACCTGGCCGAAGCCCGGGCCTGGTGCGCCGAAGCGGCGCGACAGGGCCGCATCGTGCCGGTGGAGGTGGGCGCCGCGAAGGATGCCGCCCCCCAGCGGGCCTTCGCCCTCGCGGACTGGGAGTGTCGGCTCCGGGCCCTGCCGGATCCCCCCGAGGGCCTCCGCCTCCTGAGCCCCTTCGATCCCGTGGTCCGGGACAGGGACCGCGCCCTCCGGCGCTTCGGCTTCGACTACCGCTTCGAGGCCTTCGTGCCCGAGCCCAAGCGGGTGTTCGGCTACTACGTGCTTCCGCTCCTCGAGGGAGAACGCCTGGTGGGCCGCCTGGACGCCAAGCTGCACCGCGACCGGGACCTGCTGGAAGTCCGGGGACTCTGGTGGGAGCCCGGGGTCAAGGCCACCACGGCGCGGCGCAGGTCCCTCCGGGAGGCCCTCGAGGGGTTGGCGGCCTGGCTGGGGGCGGAGGACATGTCCGGGCCGGGGTTCTGAGGAAGAGGCGGCCGGGCTTCATGTACGGAAAACGGCCTCGGCCGCGGGCACGGGGGACGTGCACGAGGTACGGCGAGGAGGGAGCGGTCGTCCCGTATTCGTTCTTCGTTCTCGTTCTCGTTTTTCGAGGCCGTGGCCGTAGTTCGTTTTCGAAACACGGTCTCGGCCAGGAGCACGGGGAACGAGTACGAAAATTGCCCCCCCTGATCGCCCTGTCCCCACCCCCCGCCCCCTGTCTCCCGGCCGCGGCACGCGGCCGTGTCTCTCCGAGGGCCGCGCGCCGCGGCCGGGAGACAGGAGGCTTCGATGGTTGAAACGACGAAGGTCGAGAGGCTCGAGCACGAGCGTCTGCACGCGTATGCCGCGGCGGTAGAGCTGGACGCCGCGGTCATCGCGCTGACCCGCAGGGCCGGGCGGGGGCACGGGTGGCTTGCGGACCAAGCGACCCGCGCCAGCGCCTCGGTGGTGCTGAACCTGGCTGAAGGAATGGGCCGGGAGGGCCTGGACCGCGCCCGGACGCTGCGCATCGCCCGCGGTTCCGCGCTGGAACTGGACGCGGCCCTGACCCTGCTCCTGAACCGCGGCGCCTGCCGCGAAGCCGAACGGGTCGCCGCCAAGCGCCTCACCGTCCGGATCGTCTCCATGCTCACCGCCCTCCGCAACCGCGCCGCGCCCTGACGGCGCGGCAAACGGCCCCGGCCCCGGTCACCGTCACGGACCCGGTCCTGGCCTCGGATGCGTCAGCCTCCACAGCATCCCCAGCAGCCGGTCGAGCATCGCCTCGACCTCCAGCGCGGGCGCGATCTCTCCCCACGCCTTCGCCACATCCAGCGCGGCCCGAACCTCCCGCGCACTCCCCTGGGCGACCCGGTAGAACTGCATCCGGTCCCGCCCCCGGCGCCCCGCGCCCTCCGGGTATCGGAGGCTCCACCGGAGCCTCCTCCCAATCGCTGCGCTCTTGGACCCGGAGCCTCCGGCGAGGTTCAGCACCACCGACGACCCCGCCCGCCGCAACTGGTCCGCCAGATCCCGGTCATGCACGCGGGGCGCGTCGTGGAGCGGCCGCAGCCCCACCATAAGCCTCAGCGCGGCTTCGTAGGCGTGGAATCCCTTTTCCATTTCATCTCCTTTCCGGCCGCCCCACCGAGGAGCCGCCTTCGCAGAAACCGGGCGGCCCCGCAGGTGGGGCGGCCGGAAAGGATTGCCAAACCCCCGAAAATTCCACGCCTGCGAGGCCGCGCGGCGGGAGGGCACGGACCTCGGACACCGTCACCGCCGCCGTCTCCGTGGCCGGATCAGGGACCCGCCACGGTGCCCGCGGCCACCCCCATCCCTCGAATGGCGCTACGATGGGCCCCGGGAGGCACCCATGGCCAACACGCTCCTGCTCGTCATCCTCGTGCTGGCGGCGCTGGCCGCCATTCTGGCGGGGATGTCGGTGTTCAGCGGAAGCCGCCCCCCGGACGGGCGCATCGGACAAATCATGGACGAGATGGAGGAGTTGAAGGGCCTCATCCTCCAGATCCAGAAATCGGTGATCCAGTTGGAGCGGAAGAACGAGAAGGAGTTCCGCGACCTCAAGGGCGAGCTGAAGGACGTCCTGGAGCGCATGGCCGAAAAGGTGGACAAGCGCCTCGCCGAGCTGGCGGAGTAGGCCCCCCTACACCGCCTGGTCCCGGGCCCCGGGGGCCCAGCCCCGTTCGCTGAGCAGCCGCACGCCCTGAATGCGCGAGAGTCGGAAGCTCATCTCCTCCTGGTGGAGGTGGCAGTAGGCCTGCAGGTGCTCCCCTTCCACGCCGATGGGGGTGACGCGGCGGAGCTGGGTCCGGTGGGCCGCCAGGGGCAGGTAGGTCAGTTCCACCATGAGGGTGTGCTCCGCGGCGTAGTCCAGGATGCGGGCGCTCTCCTCCTGGGCCTGGCCGCCCCCGCCGAGGTGCAGCATGGGCACCCGCTTCTGGATCTCCTGGAACAGGCCCGGATCCTCGTCATGGAGCCGCTGGAGGACGCCCCGCACCATCTGGCGCACGGGTTCAAGGTTGTGGCTCATCCCCTTCTGGTCCACGAAGGCCATGCAGGCCCGGGCCCAGAGGTAGAGATCTTCCTCGCCGTCCAGGCTCACGGGGAGGAAGCGCGCCGGTTTGGGGAGGTAGCCCGCCTGCTTCAGCAGGGTCACGGCGTTCCCGGGTCCGCGGACCTCCAGGATGGTGGGAGAGATGGATGACAGGCGGAGTTCGGCGAGTTCGGGCCGGATGAGCAGCTCCCCGGCGAGGCGGGCATCCCGGGCCTTCACGAGGCGCACGCCCTGGAGCACCTCCACCTCCCCCACCCGGTGGGCGATGTCGTCGAGAAGCGGGAGCAGGGGCTGGGGCAGCCGGGCATCCGATTCTCCGAGCCGCCGCCGCAATTCCTCCAGGGGGACGCCTGAATCCAGCGCCCGCACCAGCGACTCGGGGCTCACCCGGAAGGTGGTCATGGCGTCCAGGGTGTCCACATGGGCGAGCTGGGCCAGCTTCAGGAGCCGGTGGGGGCTCTGGACCATGGGCGTGAGCAGCTCCAGGGTGGGCTGGAGCACCATGGGCTGCTCCTGGAGCAGGGGGATCCAGTGGGCCTCGGTGCCCTTCACGTCCCGGAGGAGGTATTCGTGGGTCAGGGCCTCTCCGTGCTCCGACAGCGAGAGGTGGGTTCCGGCGCCATCCATGGCCACCAGCCCCAGGCGCTTCAGCAGGGGCAGGAAGACCCCTCCGGCCCGCTCCAGGTCCAGGGGGTGCAGGGTCCGAAGGAAGCCCAGGAAGGGCTGCACGGCCAGGACCTGGCCTCGGCGCTCCAGGAGGTGCTGCATGAGGAAGCGCCGCTCGTCCGCGGGCGGCAGGTTCCAGCTCTTGAGGTCGTCCTCCAGGAGCTTGGCGAAGGCCCGTTCCGCGATCCACCGGGGAGGATGGGCCATCACGGCGGGCAGCAGGGTGTCCACGCGTCCCTCGCGGCTCCACAGCAGGCCCAGGCGGTCAAGGAGGGTGAAGACCAGGGTGGCGTCGCCTTCCTCCCGGAGGAGGGCGTTGCGGTGCAGGAGCTGCCCCAGCTCCTTCTTGGCCGGCAGGCCGCCCTTGAGGACGCGGATGCCACCCACGCAGCGCAGCAGGACGCTGCTGAGGGCCAGGCTGAAGGCGAACGGGGGAGCGGGGTCGACGACCGCTTCCGGCGCTCCCTGGAAATTCAGGGCGCCTTCGTCGAAATCGGCCAGGGCGTCGGCGACCCGCTCGGGGACGGCCCAGCCCCCGGGCCGCGGGAGGATGAGGCCCAAATCGGAGAGCCGGGTCCGGACGCCGTCCACCGGGGATCGCTGCTGCTCCACCAGCCCCTTCAGGGCCAGAAGCTCCTCGGTCCCCAGGTCCGCCAGAGTGTCCGTGAGGTTCCGCTGGTCCTCCAGGTGGAAGGCCATGGTCCGAAGAAGGCGCACACGACCTTCGGGACCCTCCTCCCACCGGGGCAGGGGGAGCCGGCGGCGCTCGCAAATGCGCTGGAGCTGTTCATCGCTGCAGTTCTGGAGGAGCTGGTAGTGGGACAGCGCCATGGTGCCTCATGCGCCGCGACGGACGATCGATCAGTGTGCCACGGATGGGGCGGAATGTCAGCCGATCGTTTCCATTCGAGAGCTTGTGGGGTTCAGATCCCCTGCAGGAACAGGGCCAGGTCCCCCTCGTCGATGGTGCCGCTGCCGTCCAGGTCCCCGGCCGGAAACGCGCTGGCAGGCTGGCCGAAGTGGCGGGCCAGGGTGGCCAAGTCCAGAACATCGACATTGCCGTCGGGATTGAGGTCCCGGTTCCGGATGGTAACAGTGACCGAGTCGCTCCTCGCCGGGTCCGCCACGCTGGTGGCCGTGAGGGTCGCCGTCGTGGGGGTGGCGCCCAGGGTGGAGGGGGCGGTGAAGACGGTGGGATTGCCCGACACGGTGCTGAGGCTCCCGGGACCGGAGAGCGCCCAGGTGACCGCCGTGTTGGAGGACCCGGTCACGGTGGCGGCGAAGGACTGGGTCCCGCCCACCATGAGGGCCGCGGACTTCGGGGCCACTGCGACGGTGACGGGGTTGGCCACGGTCAGGGTGGCCGGTGCGCTGGTGGCCGTGCCCGTGCAGTTGCTCACCGTGACGTCGTAGCTTCCCGCGTCCGCCGCCTGGACGGAAGGGATCGTGTAGCTGGCGGCGGTGGCACCGGGGATGGGGCTGCCCCCCTTCCGCCACTGGTGCTGGAGGGTGGGGGTGCCCGCCCCCACCACGGTGAAGGTCGCGGCCTGGCCGGCGGTGGCCACCACGCTTGCGGGCGGGGTGGTGATGCTTGCGGGGACGGCGGTGCTCCCCGTGGAAACCGTCAGCTCCAGGTCGTCCAGCAGGAAGCTGGTCTCCCCGTTGGACGCGTCGCTGCCCTCGAAGTGGAGCTGGACGGTCTGTCCCTTGAAGGGAAGCAGGTCGCCGGTCCGCTGAACCCACGCGTTGCCCCAGTCCTGGTTGCTGAAGGTGGCCAGGGTTCCCAGGAGCGCGCCGGTCCCGTCCTTCACCTGCACCTTCAGGAAGTCCACCGGAGGTCCGGTCTTGCCGCCGATGGTGTCCACCCAAAGCCAGTACTTCAGGGTCGCGCTGGTGGCGTTCGGGGGGAGGTTCGCGGTCTGGGTGAGGGTTTCGGTGTTGGAGATGGGCCACCCGCAGAGCCACGCGAACCAGGAGCCGGAATGGGCCAGCGAGGGGTGGTGGTTCGTGATGCTGGAGGGAACGCCGTAGGTGGTGGTGTTGATCCAGGACCCGTCGTCTCCGCTCTCGAAGCCGGGGTTCTTGAGGACCTGGCTGCTCCCCAGGTCGCAGCCCGTCACCGTGAGGGTCGCCGTGCCGCTGAGGACGGTGCCGGCGTCGTCCTTCACCGCCACCCTGAATTTGGCGCCGTTGTCGTTGACCAGGGCGGGAGCCGTGGTGTAGGTGGCCGCGGTGGCCCCCGGGATGTCCGTTCCGTCCCGCCTCCACTGGTAACCCAGGGTCCCCACCCCGGTGGCGGCGACCGTGAAGGTGGCCGGCAGTCCACCATTCACTGAAACGTCCTGGGGCTGAGAGGTGATGGTGGGTCCCGGGGGGGGAACCCCCGCATCCCAGTTGGTGACGAGCTGGTTCCCGTCCACGCTGCCCAGGCCCGTGGCCAGGTCGTAGCCTGGGGTGCCGGAGTGGCCGGGCACCCCCGGCACCGAATTGTTCCCGGAGTTCACATCGTGGAACACCCGGGGGCCCGAGGCTCCGTACTGGAGTTCCCCCAGGCGGTAGAGGACCGGATTCGCATTGCCCTGCCGCTTTCCGGTCTTTTGCACCACCAGCGCCATGATGCCGGCCATGGCGGGGGAGGATGCGGAGGTGCCTCCCACGGAGAACAGCGCGCCTCCCTGGCGGACCAGGTAGCCCACGTGGGCCGCCGCCGAAAGACTCACGTCCGGAAGATCCCGCTTGCCGTCGGAGGGAACCCCGGGCGCGCTCTGCCAGGCCGGCTTGGGGTACAGAGCGGAAGGACCCCCGCCTCCGGCCCAGAGGCCGCTGCCCCCGGGCATCAGGCCGCTCTCGTTCCAGGGCAGTTCGGGGATGTATTTGAGGACGGAGCTTCCGTCCACCGCGTTGGAGCTGGCCCAGTAGCCTCCGGCGGAATCGTCAAACTGGGTCCCGCCCACCGCGATGTTGTGGGGCGTGGAGGCCAGCCCGTTGGCCCCGGGGCCCGTCCCGGAAGCCCGGGTGGGGTCGTCGCACTCCGCCGGACCGCTGTCCCCGGAGGCCACGAAGGAGCTGATGCCCTGGGCGGCGGCCTGGGCCCACAGGTTGGCGTAGAAAGCATTCCCCGCGCTTCCCATGGCGCTCTCGCAGTCCCCGAAGCTGGTGCTCATGACCGGGGCGAGGTTCTGGGTGACGATGTGCTGGGCCGAGAGGTCCACCCCGTCGGTGGTGGCGGTGGACTTGCTCACCACCAGCTTGATGGCGGCCTTGGGAGCCACGGCGCCGGACCACTGGATGTCCAGGCAGGCCTCGGTCTCCTCGTTGGGGTTGACGATTCCGGGATCGGGACCGTTGAGCACCACCGTGGGGGTGTTGGATCCGAGCCGGAACTGGGTCCGGAAGGCGTCCGTGTCCGCGAGATTGACGTTGGTCCGCCCCGTGATGGCGATGTCGACCCCGGTCCCGTCGGTTCCGCCGATGATCAGGGACAGCAGGCTGTAGATCTTGTGGAAATCCCCCGGGGCGAGATAGTGCTGCCCCCCGGCGGAGTTCCAGAGGGGGTGGCGGAGCGGGTCGGGAATCTGGAAGGCATCGGGCAGGCGCTGGACCCCGCGGTTCATGGCCTTCCTCGGGATGTCGTGCAGGGACACCACCCCGTGGACCAGCCCCTCCAGCGCCCGCGGGATGCTCGGGTCCGACAGGTTCACCTGGCGCCGCACTCCGTCCAGCTCCACCTGGAGGATGGGGGTGCGGAAGGCCCACTCCACCTGCTCCCGGGTCCCGCTGAAGAGGATGCTGAGGCCTCCCGGAGCCACGGCGTCCACCTGGAAGCCCTGGTTTCGAAGCCAACCCTGGACCTGGTCCAGGTCACTGGGGGAGGGTCCGAAGCGGCGGCCGAATTCCTCGGGGTCGAGCCACCGGTGGTACTGGGGAGATCGGGGGTCCTGGAGTTCCTGAAGGAATGCCTTGAGCCGGTCCTGGGCCACGGAGCTCATGCGCAGGGCCAGGATCATGCGCTCCATGGGGGCGTCCGCCGGGGCCTTGCCCAGGATCCGGGCCCGCCGGAGGGCGGGAGGAGTGTTGCCGGGCAGAATCACCCGGTCGTCTTCCCGGAGGGCCACCCGGCCCCGGGTCACCTGGGCCGGGGCCCCGAGAGAGCCCAGAAAGAGGACCAGGAGGAGGGGGATGGCGTTGAAGGACCTAGGGCGCATCATGACGGCTCCGCCAGACTCCAGCCCCCGGAAAGGGCTGCTGGGGGCCCGCCCCGGCGGGGGGCGGGCCCGGCCCGGCCAGGGTGGGGTTCAGTTGGCGATCAGGGTGCCCGCGCTCACCTGGGAACCGTCCAGGTTGGCCAGCGTGCCATCGGCGAGAAGGACCGATCCCTTGGAAATGGTGATGGGGATCGAGGTGCCCACCGGCGTGTTCGGGGCCAGGTCGATGGCGATCTTCACGAGGGTCTGGTTCAGGGAGACCGGATTGGCGGGCGTGGGATTGGCGGAGGTGGCCCGCATCTTCTGGAAGACCCCCACCTGGAGGGTGCCGCCGCTTCCCGGCTTGCCCACGATCATCTGCGTGCCCTGTCCCAGGGAGAAGGCGGCGTTCTGGACATGGACGCCGTCGGACCCGCTGACCTTGGCCCAGCTGCCCGCGCTGCCCCCCAGGGACAGCACCAGGCTCACCCCGTGGGCGCTGCCGCTGGCGGGCCCTTGCAGTCCCAGCACCAGGTGGGTTCCGGTGGAGGAGCTGTCGCGGATGAGCTTGTAGTTCCCGGTGCTCGGATTCGTGTAGTTCAGGGTATCGGCGATGGTCTTGGGAGGCGTGCCACCGCCTCCCCCGCCGCCCCCGCCGCCCCCGCCGCAGGCGAGGAGAGCGGAGAGGCCAAGGGCCGCCAGGGTGTTCCGGGTGACGCGGAGGCTGTTCATGGTCGGCTCCTTAGATTCCAGCCAGGAGGATGGCGAGATCGCCCTCGTCGATGGTTCCGCTGCCGTCCAGGTCCCCGGCCGGGAAGGCACTGGCGGGCTGGCCAAAGTAGCGGGCCAGGGTGGCCAGGTCGAGGACGTCGGTCAAGGTGTCCCCGCTGAGGTCCCGGCTCCGGATGGTGATGGTGACCGAGTCGCTCTTGGCGGGATCGGCCACGCTGGTGGCCGTGAGGGTGGCTGTGCTGGGGGTGGTCGCCAAGGTCGAGGGGGCCGTGAAGACGGTGGGGTTGCCGGTGGTGGTGCTGAGGCCCCCGAGGCCGGAGAGGACCCAGGTGACGGCCGTGTTGGGGGTCCCCGTCACGGTCGCGGCGAAGGACTGGGTCCCGCCCACCATGAGGGCCACGGGCTTGGGGGCGACGGTGACGGTCACGGGGCTGGCGACGTTCACCGTTAGGGTGGCCGCATTGCTGGTGGCGAAGCCCGCGCAGTTGAAGGCCTGAACGTCGTAGGTGCCGGAATCCGAGACCTGGGCGGAGGCGATGGTGAAGCTCGGGTTGTTGGCCCCCTGGATCACCGCGCCGTTCTTCCGCCACTGCATGGTGATCGGCATGGTGCCGCCGGCGGAGGAGGTGAAGGTCACCGTCGAACCCACGGTCACCGTCTGGTTGGCCGGCGAAGTGATGATCGTGGGCGGCGTGCCGCCGCCCCCGCCGGGGGTCGTGACGTTGAAGGTGAAATCGTCCACGATGAAGGCGGTCCCGGTTCCGGTGCCTCCCGGCTGGAAACTCGTGAGGTACACCTGGACGGTCTGTCCCTTCCAGGCCAGCAGGCTCCAAGGTCCTCGCTGAACGTAGGTCGGGTAGTTGGCCTGGGTGTTGTTGAAGGTGGCCAGGGTGCCCAGGTCAGCGCCGGAGGAATTCCGGACCTTCACGGTCAGGATGTTGGTGGCCCCGGCGGGAGTCCCGGACTCGTTGCCGATGGTCATCCAGAACCTCAGGTCCGCGGCCGTGGCGTTGGCGTCGATGGCCACCGTCTGGTAGAGGGAGTCCGTGGTGCTGCTGGAGTAGTCCCCCAGGAAGGCGTACCAGCTCCCGCCGTGGGCGGTGATGGCGTTGTCGTTGTCGATGATGAGGGTGTTGGACTGGACCCAGGGGCTGACGCCGCTCTCGAAGCCCGGATTCTGGAGGACCTGGGTCGTCCCCCCCCCTCCGCCGGTGCAGGGGACCACGGTGAGGGTGGCGGGGTTGCTGGTGTTGCTCCCGGTGCTGTCGGTCACCACCGCCCGGAACTGGGCGCCGTCGTCGGCGGCGATGGTGGGCGGAGTGGTGTAGGTGGCGGAGGTCGCGCCCGGGATGCTCGCCCCGCCCTTCTGCCACTGGTAGCTCAGGGTGCCAGTCCCCGTGGCGGCCACGGAGAAGGTGGCCTGTTCCCCGGCATTCTTGGAGACGCTGGCGGGGTGCTGGGTGATGGTGGGGCCCGTGGGGGGAGTGGAGCTGGGGAGGATCTCCCAGGCGCCGCGGCCGAAGGTGGCCGCCCGGAGGAAGCTGCCGTCAGGGGCGATGTAGAGGTCCTTCACGTTGGCGTAGGGCAGGCCGGACCCGAAGCGGCTCCAGGAGCTGCCGCCGTTGGTGGACTGGTAGACGCCGATGTCCGTCCCCACATAGACGACATTGGGGTTGCCCGGATCGATGACCAGGCCCTCGACGGGCATCCCAAAGGGGAAGCCGGCATTGCCGTCCAGGGCTCCCCAGGTGGAGCCGCCATTGGTGGTCTTCCAGAGGTGGCTGGCGGTGGTGTCCTGGGACACCGAACCCGCATAGAGGGTCTGGGCGTTGGTCGGATCGACGGTGACGAAACTCAGGAAGGTCTGGTTGCCCGCTA
>JACQZU010000020.1 GCA_016213735.1 Acidobacteriota bacterium
CGGGGGGCCCAGGCCAGAGGCCGTTTGCCCCCCGGAAAGGCAGAAGCGAGGAGCGGCTGGGCCGCGACGGAGCGCGGGGGCCCGGGGGGCCCAGGCCGGAGGCCGTTTGCCCCCCGGACAACCTCAGGCGTGCTGCTTGAGCTTGTCCTTGCCGCCGAACCACTGGTCCCAGTACACGACCACAGGGCTGGCGATGTAGATCGAGGAGTAGGTGCCGGTGATGACGCCCACGAAAATGGGGAAGGCCAGGTCGCGGAGGGCCGGGCCCCCGAAGGCGAAGAGGCAGAAAGCGACGAAAAGCACCGAAAGGGAGGTGAGGATCGTCCGGCTCAGGGTCTGGTTGATGGAGTCGTTCACCAGTTTGCTGATGTTGGCCCTGCGGTACTCGGGCTTGTGGCTGTTCTCGCGGATCCGGTCGAAGACCACGATGGTGTCGGCCATGGAATACCCGATGAGGATGAGGAAGCTGGCCACCACCGGGACGCTGAATTCGAAGCCGAAGACAACGAAAAGGCCCAGGGCCATGAGGACGTCGTGGATCAGGGCCACGATGCCCCCCACGGAGAAGCTCATGGTGAAGCGGAACATCACGTAGACGAGGATCGCCCCCATGGCCCAGAGGACCGCCTGGAGGGTCTTCCAGGTCCACTCGCCCGAGATGGCCGGGGAGAAGCTCTCGTTCTTCAGCACGATCATGGGGCCGAGCCGGTAGCCCTTCTCGATCCCCTGCCGAAGCACGGGAGGAAGCTCCTTCGGCAGCTGGTCGAAGCTGGTCATGGGACTGGCGTTTTCCCGGGCCTTGATCACCCGGTCGGCCAGGGGCTCGTAGGTGGCCCTCAGGATGTTCTCGTCGCCCTTCACCTGAAGGGGATTCTCACGGATCCACTGGTCCATGAGTTCCAGGCCGGCGGCCGTGTTCAGGTCCTTGCGGGCATCCCCGGACTGGGGGTCCAGGGTCTTGAGGATGGACTTGATGCGGTCGAACTGGAGCGTGGCCTCCTTCTCGTCCTGGCCCTTCCGGGCCTTGAGCTTGATCGAGTAGTCCGAGACCTCCTTGCTGCCGGTGTAGGCCACCACGGCGGCGTCGGGGAGGCCGTTCTTCACGAGGGCGGCCCGGACGTCCTCCTGCTTCACGTCCCCCTTGAAGCGGACCATCATGTCCACCCCGCCGATGAACTGCATGCCCAGCTTGAGGCGGCCGTCGGTCCCCTTCCATGGCTGGGCCGCGACGATGCAGATCAGGATGATGCCCCAGGAGATCGCCAGGGCAAGGTGCTTGAACTTCATGAAATCGAACTTGGGGCTGTGGAAGACATTCAGGGTTCCGATGCTGAGGTCCTTCGTGTCCGGATGACGCTCCAGGACCCAGTCATAGATGAAGCGGCTGATGTAGATGCTCGTGAACAGGCTGGCCACCACTCCCACGGTGAGGGACACCGCGAAGCCCTTGACGGGCCCCGTTCCGAAAATGAAGAGGAGGAGGGCCGCGAAGAGCTGGGTGACATGGCTGTCGACGATGGTCCAGAAGACCCGGGAGAAGCCCGCGTCGATGGCCCCGGCCACGCTCTTGCCCTTGCCCATTTCCTCGCGGATGCGTTCGAAGATGAGGATGTTGGCGTCCACCGCCATGCCGATCGTGAGGGCGAAGCCGGCGATTCCGGGGAGGGTGATGACCGCGTGGAAGCTGCCCATGAGCCCCAGCATCACGATGACATTCACCGTGAGGGCGACGATCGCGTTGAGGCCCGACCATCGGTACCAGAACACCATGAAGGCCACGATCGTCAGGAAGCCGATGAGGCTGGCGCGGACCCCCGAGCGGATGGAGTCGGCCCCCAGGCTGGGTCCCATGGACTTCTCTTCCAGGAATTTCATGGAGGCCCGCATGGCCCCGCTCTTGAGCTTGAGGGCGAGGTCGTCGGCGTCGGCGGCGGTGAAATTGCCGGTGATACGGACCGCGTTGCCGGGGATCTTCTCCCGGGCGCTGAGAACGCTGACGATCTTCTTGTCGAGCACGAACGCGAAGTAGCGGCCGTCCTCCACGCTCCAGACCGAGACCTGGTAATTGGCGTCGGCACCCTTCTTGTCCAACACGAAGGTGACTTCGTTGGCCTCGGTGGTGGGATCCACCGCCCGATGGGCTTCGGTGATCGAGGAACCGTCGAACTGGACCTTGTTCTCCAGGAGGTACCAGGCCTTCACGATCTCCTTGCCCTCCGCAGTCTTCTTGGGCGTCGAGGGTGCACCGGGGGTCTTCACCTCGGTGACCGGCTCGGGCAGGAGCTCGGTGTCGGGGGGCAGGACACCGCCCAGGGTCGACAGGGCCAGGTCCCGGTCCGGGTAGCCCCTGGGGGTGCTGCCCTTGGAGACCATCCGCAGCTCCAGCCTCCCCGGCGTGGAGAGCAGCCCCTTGATGCGCTCGCGTTCGGCTTCCCCCACCCCTGGGAGTTCCACGACGATGCGATTGCCCTCCTGCCCGCTGGGGGTGATCTCGGGTTCCGCGACGCCGAACTGGTTCACACGGTTCTCGATGATCTGGAGGGCCCGCTTGTTGGCCTCGGTCTTCAGGTAGTCCTGGTAGGTCTTCTTCTGGGTGAGGGTGGCCCGGGTGCCCTCGTACTTGATGTCGTACTCGCCCGCGTAGCCGGAGAGGGCCTTCTCCAGGATGGCGCTCTGGTCCGCCGCCACCCCTTCCACGAGGACCGAGGTGCCGCTGTAGCGCACGGCAGCGCCCGGTACTTGCTTGCTCTGGAGCCGCTCCTCCACCTTGTCCCGGAGCAGGCGCATGTCGTAGTCCAGCGCCTCGTGGCCCTGGACCTCCAGCTCGAAATGGACCCCGCCCCGGAGGTCGAGGCCCAGGCGGATCTTGTTCAGGGGGGTGAAGAAGTACCCGCACCCGAAGCAGATCGCCAGGGTGAGGATCAGACGCCAGAGACTACGCTTGGTCATGGATGCACCAGGTGGGAGAGAGGGCTGGTCACAGAGGGCGCAGAAGGGTCACAGAAAGCACAGAATGAGAAAACAAAAGGCACTTCGGTGATGTTCTGCGCGCTTCCGTGCCTGCTGTGTTCCTGAGGCCGACCCTGCTATTCCTTGGGCTCGCCCTCGGAGGCGAGGGCCGCCACGGCCTGGCGGCGGGCCTTCACGACAGAACTGCCCAGCTTGATGTAGATGAGCTTGGCATCCTTGTCGTCCACCCGGTCGATGGTGGCGAACAGGCCCGAGGAGAGCAGGACTTCGTCCCCCGCCTTCAGCTTGGAAAGCCGGGCCTCCATCTCCTTGCGGGCCTTGCTCTGGGGCCGGATGAGCAGGAAGTAGAAGAGCACGCCCATCACCACCATCATGGTCATGGGGTTCGCCAGGATGGCGAGGGGGCCGGAGGGTCCGGCCGGCGGCGTCTGGGAAAGGATGGCGATGGTCATTCAGGGCTCCTCGGTGGTCCAGGCCTCCCGGGTGCGGCGCGCGAAATCCTCGAAACGGGTTTCCAGCAGGGCCCGCCGCGCGTTCCGGGTCAATCCGACAGTGTAGCTCAGGTTGTGAATGGTGTTGAGCGTGGATGCCAGCGGTTCCCCGGCCCGGAAGAGGTGGTGGAGGTAGGCCCTGGAGAAGCTGCGGCAGGTGTAGCAGGCGCAGTCGGGATCCAGGGGCAGGTCGGCCTCCCGGTGGCGGGCGTTCTTGATGTTGAGCCGCCCCCGGGATGTGAGGAGGCGCCCGTGCCGGGCCTCCCGGGTGGGCAGCACGCAGTCGAAGAGGTCCACTCCCTGCGCGATCCCCGACAGGAGGTCCTCCGGGGTGCCCACGCCCATGAGGTAGCGGGCCCGGTCTCCCGGGAGCTCCTTCACGAGGGCCGCCAGGGTGGCCTCCATCTCCGCCTTCGGTTCTCCAACGCTGAGGCCTCCCACGGCGAAGCCCTGGAAGGGGGTGCGGGCGTCCAGCTCCAGAATCCGGTCCAGGTGCTCTCGCCGCAGGTCCAGCTGGGTGCCCCCCTGGAGAATGGCGAAGAGACCCTGGTGGGGGGCGAGCTCGCAGGCGCGGCAGCGGGCCAGCCAGCGGGTGGTCCGGGCCACGGAGCGCTCCAGTTCGGCCCGGGCCGTTCCCCCGGGCGGACATTCGTCGAAGGCCATGACGATGTCCGACCCCAACTGCCGCTGGATCTCCATGCTGCGTTCGGGTGACAGGAAGTGCCTCGAACCGTCCAGGTGGCTGGCAAAGGTGACACCGTCCTCCTCGACCCGACGCAACGATGACAGTGAGAAGACCTGAAATCCTCCCGAATCCGTCAGGATGGGACCTTCCCATCCCATGAAGCGGTGAAGGCCCCCCAGGCGGGCCACCTGTTCCCCGCCGGGGCGCAACCCGAGGTGGTAGGTGTTTCCCAGGATGACTTCGGGGGCGATCTCGGCAAGCTGGGCTGGGGTGACGGCCTTCACCGCGCCCTGGGTTCCTACCGGCATGAAGGCCGGCGTTCTCACGGGGCCATGGGCGGTGGAGAAGCTCCCCGCACGGCCGGTCGCTCCGCGGCCGGGGGTTTCCTGTTGAAAGATGAAGGGAAGGTCGTATGACGTAGGAATGACAATTTTCCTTGAAGAAGGGGAATCGTCACGGACAGGTGACGGATTTGCGCACCCCTGTCATCGCCGTGGAAATTCTTTCAAATCCAGGATTGGGAAGGGTTCCCGCGCCTTGACGCCCCCTTGGGGCCTTGCCATCTTAGCGCCAGGGCATGTCCCAGTTCTTTCATCTTTTCCCAGCCGGATCCCAGATCACGCGGATCCGGCTTTCCTTTTAACCCAGGGTCTTTCACGGGAGCCGCATGAGCACCGACCCGAAGACAGCCCAGCCCCCAGGCGGCGCCAAGCCGCAAAGCCTGGAGGACGCGGTCTACACTCCATCCCTCGCGTCGGGAAACTCGACGATCAACAAGGGCAATCCCTTGGTGACGATCCCGGTCACCATCCTGGTCTACGGAAGTTTCGTGGGCGTGGGATTCTGGCTGGGAGCCCAGACCAAGGCTGGAAAGGCCGCCCTGAAAACCGTTGGCGTCACCCTCGACCAGCCCGAGGAGGCTCCGCCACCGCCTCCTCCTCCCCCGCCGCCGCCGGCTCCCGTGGCCGCCCCCGTGGTGGTGAAAAAGGACTTGGAGCAGAAGGAACCCCCTCCGCCGCCCGATCCCAGCAAGGACATCGTGCCGGACGTGGTGCCCAAGGAACTGCCCAAGGAGGACCTCTCCGCCAAGTACGCCGTGGGTGGCAATGCAGCCACCGGGGCCCCCTCGGGGGTCGTGGGCGCCGGGACCGGCACCCAGTCGGTGATGGGGGCGGCCTCCCAGACCCGGGTCGTGGATTTCGACTTCAGCCAGATCAAGATCAAGGTCCAACCCCCCGCGCCGCCCTACCCGGCCATGGCCCGCATCGCCAAGATCCAGGGCACGGTGGTGGTGGAGATCGTGGTGGGCACCGACGGCGTTCCCGTCTCGGCCAAGGCCGTGGACGGTCCGCCCCAGCTCCGGCCCACCGCCGAGAGCTACGCCATGCAGTGGCGCTTCGAGCCCGCCATGCTGAACGGGGTGCCCCAGAACGCCCGATTAAAACTGACCATGCCCTTCAAGCTGCGCGCCTAGCGCGGCGGCCCGAAGGCCCGAGGCGGGGCCGGACGCCCCGCAAGCCAAGGCGCGACTGCGTCGAACCTGAACCTGAAACCAAGCGATCCCATCCCCATCGAAAGGAACCCATCCCATGAACCTCCTCGCCAGCACCTTCAACCTCGCCCTCGCCGAAGGCGGCGGCGGCTTCACGCTGAAGGAATTCTTCATGCAGGCCACGCCCTTCAACAAGGGCATCATGCTCCTGCTGGTCTTCCTGGTGCTGTACCAGGTCTACTACGTCATCGAGCGCCTGGTCATGTACAGCCAGTCCGGCGCCGCCTCCGAGAAGTTCCTCAAGCTCTTCATGGACACCCTGCGCCGGGGCGACTTCGAGGCCTCCAAGCGCGCCGCCACCACCCACCAGAAGAGCCACATCGCCCTCGTGCTCAAGCACGGGCTGGACATCTTCCAGTACGAGAAGCAGCTCAAGCTCACCAATGCCAACCATGACGTGATCCAGCCCGTGGAGCGCGCCATCGAGCGCGGCACCGCCGAGGTCACCGAGCTGCTGAAGAAGGGCATGGCCACCCTGGCGACCATCGCCTCCCTCAGCCCCTTCATCGGCCTGCTGGGCACGGTCATCGGCATCATCGCCGTGTTCGCCGACCTGAAGGCCAAGGGCGCGGGCGACATCAACGCCCTGGCCGGCTCCATCGGCGAGGCCCTCGTGACCACGGCCCTGGGCCTCGCGGTCGCGATCCCCGCCGCCTGGTTCTACAACATCCTGACGAACAAGCAGGACCAGATGATCATGAACATCAACAACGCCGCCTCCCAGATGGTGGACGAGTTCATCCGCCGCGAGAGCCAGGCCTAGTCCCACCCCCTTTCCCATCGCCAACCCAAGGAGACACTCATGGGTGCACAAGTAGGCGGAAAGGCCGGCGGCGTCAGGTCCGACATCAACGTCACGCCCCTCGTGGACATCGTGCTGGTGCTGCTGATCATCTTCATCGTGATCACCCCGGCCGTGAACGACGCCGTGAGGCTGCCCCTGGCCCGCCACAGCGAGAAGGTGAACAAGGAGCCGGGCGCCAAGTACCTGACCCTCATGCTCACCGCCAAGCCCGATCCCAACAACAAGGACGCCAAGGTGATGGACAAGGTCCTCATCGACGACCAGGAGGCCCAGAAGTCGGGGACCTTCTTCAAGATCGAGTCCGAGGCCGACAAGAAGAAGCTGGCCGAGTACATCAAGAAGTACACGGACTACCTGGCCGACAAGCGCGTCTTCGTCAAGGCCGACGCCGACCTTCCCTTCAAGTTCGTCAACGAGCTCTTCCAGGTCTGCCGGGAGGGCGGGGCCGATGAGGCCTCCGTCGTCACCAGCGAGGACAAGAGCGGCAAGGAGGTGAAGTGATGGCCGGCCACGGACACAAGAAGAAGGTCCTCCACGGCAACACGGCGCGGTCCGACATCAACGTCACGCCCCTCATCGACATCGTGCTGGTGCTGCTCATCATCTTCATCGTCATGGTGCCGGGGCTGTCCAAGGCGGCCAAGATCGTTGTTCCTCAGATTGTTAAGACCGACACCCCGCCCCCGCCGAACCAGAAGGACGACCGCATCGTCATCTCCATCCTGGAGAACAACGACGTCATGCTCCAGAGCGACAAGATGGACCTCAAGGACCTGGCTCCGGCCCTGACCAAGGTGGTCCAGCTCCAGCCCATGAACATGCGGAAGGTCTTCATCAAGGTGGACGAGGAAGTGAAATACCAGCGCGCCGTGGACGTCCTGGACCAGGTCCGGCGCGCCTCCGACCAGGCCAAGCGGGAGACCGCCGCCAAGCCGGAATGGCTGGGCCAGGATGGCGGCGACGTGAAGGTGGTCGCCTCCGTGAACAAGAAGAAGACTTGATGTCCTCCGGGGGGCACCGCTTCGCTCGGCCCCCCGGACCCCCGCGCAAGGGACGGGCGAAGCCCGTCCCTTGCGGATGTCCTCCGGTGGGCACCGGCTTCGCTTCGCCGGGAAGGGCCTGTCAGGGCAGGGCCAGGAAGGCCGGGCCCGCCTGGGTGATGGTGCCTGCCCCGAAAGTGATGACAAGGTCCCCAGGCCGGGTGAGCGCGTCCAGGGCGGCGGGAAGTCCGTCCAAGGTGGGCACGAAGCGGACTTCCCGCTGACCGTGCTGGGCCAGGGAATCGGCCACCGCCTGCCCGGTAATGCCCTGGATCGGGGCCTCCCCGGCGGGGTAGACCTCGGTGACCAGCACCAGGTCGGCCTCGAAGAAGGCTTGGCCGAACTCGCTCAGGAGGGCCCTCGTCCGGGAGTACCGGTGGGGCTGGAAAGCGGCCACGATGCGGCGGTCCGGGAAGCCCCGGCGCGCCGCCCCCAGGGTGGCGGCGATCTCCGTGGGGTGATGGCCGTAGTCGTCCACCACCAGGACGCCTTTCCGCTCCCCTTTTTTATGGAAGCGGCGCTCGGCCCCCACGAAGCTGGCCAGGCTGCTGTGGAGGATCTCCCGGGGGACGTCCATCTCCAGGGCCACTCCGATGGCCGCCAGGGCATTGAGCACCATGTGGTGCCCGGGCACCCCCAGGCTGAATTCCCCGAGGTCGTCGCCGTAGGCCTTCACCCGGAAGTGGGTGCGGAAGCCCTCCTGGCGGATGGCCAGGGCCCGCAGGTCCACCTGGGGGTGGGTGCCGTAGGTCCGCACCAAGCGGTTCAGACGGGGCCGGATGGCGGCCACGTTGGGGTCGTCCAGGCAGGCGAACACCGAGCCGTAGAAGGGGACCCGGTTGGCGAAGGCGGTGAAGGCGTCCTGGATCTCGGCGATGTCGCGGTAGTGGTCCAGGTGCTCCCGGTCGATGTTGGTGATCACCGCGATGGTGGGAGAGAGCAAAAGGAAACTGCCGTCGCTCTCGTCGGCCTCCGCCACCAGGTAGGCCCCTTTGCCGAGTTTGGCGTTGCTGCCGATGGTTCCCAGGCGCCCGCCGATCACGATGGTGGGATCGATGCCGCCCTGGTTCAGGATCTGGGCGATCATGCTGGTGGTGGTGGTCTTGCCGTGGGAGCCAGCCACCGCGATGCCATACTTCATGCGCATCAGCTCGGCCAGCATCTCGCCCCGAGGCACCACCGGAATGTTGGCCTGGTGGGCGGCCACCACTTCCGGGTTGTCCCCCTTCACCGCGCTGCTGATCACCACCACCTGGGCACCCTGGATGTTTTTCGCATCGTGGCCGAGGTGGAATGCCACACCCAGCTCTTTCAGCCGCTGGGTCGATGGGGTGTCCCTCAGGTCGCTTCCGGTGACCTGAAAGCCCAGGTTCACGAGGACTTCGGCCAGTCCGGACATTCCGATTCCGCCGACCCCGACAAAGTGGATGTGCTGGATTTTACCGAACATCGGGACGGCGACCCCCCGGACCAGTCTAGACCCTCCGGCCTTGCGGCCGGGGGGAGGGGGCCCGAAACTGAATCGGCGTGGCACGGTTATGGATGAGTGCCGCGCGAATCCGCGGAGGTCCCATGAGCCGTTTTCAGAACTTGACCATGCTGGCCGCCATCCTTGCCTGCACGCTCCCCCTGTCTGCCCAGCGAGGGGCCCCTGCCTCGGGGCCCAGGGGTGGCGGAGGTCCCGTCGGGGGCTCCGGGGAAAGGGCCATCGGGGGGATGTCTGGCAGCCCAACATCGATGCAGGGAATGGACCACCCCATGCGCTTCGGGGCGTCGGAGCTCAGGCCCATGGGGACCCGTCCCAACGGGGCCCCCAGGGTCCAAAAAATCCAGTATTTCAAGGGGACCCGGGTGGTCTATCCCCCGCCTTTCCACCGCTGCGAGGTGCTTCCCGACATGAAGTACTGGGCGGGGCGCGACCTCATGGCCGAGATCCAGTGGATGGCCAGGGCAGGATTCATCCCTGTGACGCCCGTGGACCCCGGCACGGAGAGCCTCGTGGACTTCGCCTGGCGGCCGGCGGGATGGAAGGCCTACGGATTCGCCGTACCCCCCGGCGGGAAACTCCAGGTGGAACTGCAGCACGAGAAGCTCGGCTGGTTCCGCCTCATGGCGGTCGACCGGTGGGGCAAACCCGGGCCCGGCATGCTCCAGGCGGCCATCGCCTACCGGCCGACCATCGTGACCCTCACCAATCCGCGGGCCAAGGCCGATTGCGTCTACGTCATCGTGGACGATCCAGGCTGGTGGTCCGACAAGGAATCTCCCTACACGCTGGTGGTGCGCAGGGACTGGGATCCCAGGGCCGACCTGAGCGAGGCCAAAATGGTGGCTGGGATCTGGGGCGCCTCCCCCAGCGTGAGCGCCGAGTTCCGCGGGCCAAGCCTCACCGGACCCGCGGTCTACCCCCGCTGAAAACACCCCAGGGTCAACTCCAGGGGCAGGCCCCCGTGACCTGCATCCGGAAGGCCCTGGGCTCCACCGCGAGGTCCGCCCGGTCCCGGGAGGCCACGGGTTCGCCGTCCAGGTGCCAAGGCAGGGCAGCCTCGGTTTCCAGTCGCCCTCCCGGGAAGGGCCCTTCTCGCCGGAGGAGGGAATGGCCCCCCTCCTTGAAGAGGGGAGGCAGTTCCGAAAGAAGGTCGAAGGCCCCCGGGCGGTCCAGGACGGCCCACTGGAGCAGGCCGTCCGTGGGGTTCGCGCCTGGCGCGATCCAGAGCCCCGACCCGTACTGAGGCAAGTTGGCCAGGCAGAGGCTCCAGGCCGAGGAAGGGAATCGCTGAAGGCTGGGGGCCCTCCGGGGCGGAAGCGGCTCCGCCTCCGAAGGGAATTCCGGCGACCACGTCACGAGGAAGTCCGTGGTGGTCCTCCAGAGGTTGAGGCAATCCCGGGCGTAGCCAAGAAACCCTCGCCCCTCGCCGGATTCGAAGGCCCGCGCAACCTGAGCCTCGAAGCCGGTTCCGCAGAGGTTGAAGAAGGGCTCTCCGTCCAGGAGGCCCACGTCCATCCGGAACTCCCTTCCCTCCAGGAGGCGCTGAACCGCACCGTGGGGCTCCAGGGGTGTGCGGAGCCCACGGGCCAGACCGTTCCCGCTGCCCCCCGGCACGGCCCCGAGGGGAACGGGGCATCCCGCCTTCAGGAGGGCCCGGGCCGCGTGGTGGATGGTCCCGTCCCCTCCCCAGACCAGCAAGGGCCCCCCGGCCGCCCGGGCCCGGCCGATGGCCTCTTCGAAGTCCCAGGGGGGGCCCAGGGGGAGGGCCTCGAGGCGCTCCCGGAAGGGAAGCGCCAGGCGGGACAGGAGGGCGTCCGGATCCTTCTGACCCCGGCCGGAGCGGGGGTTGAACAGCAGGGGGATGCGGTCAGGCATCGCCCATCTCCGGGGTGCGGAAGCGCTCCGGGGGGGCCGTCCATTCCATGGGTGTGCCCAGGACGGGGTGGGGCATCCGCAGTTTCCACGCGTGCAGCCACAACTGGTCAGACGCCTCCCCGCCATAGAGGGCGTCTCCCAGGACCGGGGATCCGAGGTGGGCCAGGTGGACGCGGATCTGGTGAGTCCGACCGGTCCGGGGGGAAGCCACCACCCAGTGGCCGGATACCAGGCCCGCCGCCTCTTCCGCCCCGGCGGGCCGGAATTCCGTCCGGGCGGGGCGGGGATCCAGGAGGTCCCCCGTGCAGCCGAAACGACCCGGAACCGAGTGCCGGACGCGGCCGACGGGAAGCTCGGCCACGCAGGCCTCCAGGGGTTCCGAGACCCGGGCCAGGTACAGTTTCTCGGCCTCCCGCCCCTCGAAGGCGCGGGTGAGTCCGGCGTTGGCCTCCCTCCCCAGTCCGAACACCACGACCCCCGAGGTTCCCTGGTCCAGGCGATGGTGGAGGAAGATGTGGAGATCGGGACGCTGGGCGCGCAGAAGGGCCAGGAGGTCGTGGCGGTCCGTGGCCCAGGTCCCCTGGGTGGGGAGCCCGGCCGGTTTGTGCACCACCATCAAGTAGGGGTCTTCGTAGAGGATGGGGATGAGGAGGTCGGGCGGCGAGCCCAGGGCGTCGTCCACCGCCACCCGGACCTCGGTTCCCGGCGGAACGATTCTTCCCGCCACCCGCACCCGGGATCGGGCGACTTGAACCCCTCCCAGCTTGAGGGCCTCCCGGGCCTGCCGCCGTGACAGCCCGGTGCGGGCCGCGATGAGCTGGTCCAGGCGAAGGTTCCCCTCCCCGGGTTCCACGGTGAAGGTCCAGCGGCGGAGCGTCATGGGTCCACCCTAGCCCAGGCGCGGCACATCCGGCGCAAAGGGGGGTGGGTGAGGCGGGCGGCCTCCACCAGGCGCTGTTCGGGATCCAGGGCCTTGATCCAGGGCGCGGCCTGGCCCAGCACCAGGGACGCTTCGGGGAGGAGGAAGGTGCGATCCATGGCCTGGAGCACCTGAGCGATGACGGGGGGCATTCCGGCGAAGCTGGAGTTGAGCAGGGCTTCATCCTGGGCGCGGGTCAGGGGAGGCTGGAGCAGGACCAGGAGGGCATCCAGGTTCATGCGCGGATTCCTCAGAAGGTTATGGATCACGCGGGAATCGGGCACCCGCCAGGCCTGGGGCCAGAGCTTTCGGGGAAGGCGAAGCGCCAGGCTCCGGCGTTCCCCGCTGCTGAGGCCCTGCCAGATCGTCTGGAGGCGCTCTCCGGCCATCTGGCGGGCCTGGGGGTGGGCTCCGGCATCGTTGGCGATGGCCGCCAAGGGCAGGGCCGGAAGCCGGGGCAGGAGGTTGGCCCTGAGGTGGGCCGGGCATCGGGGATGCTGGGCGATCCAGCGGAGGAGGAGGGGCCGCTTCCTGAGTTCCGGGAGCTGGGCGGCGGCCTCCAGCCACCCCCTTGGGGGGGCGGGCTGGCGGAGGAGCCTCAGGAAGCGGGCCCACTCGATGTCGGGGGGCAGGGGCCAGGACATGGGATTCTTCGACGCGGTGGATCCGCCGGGGACCCAAAGGCATTCTCCCCCGGGGTGGGGCACACTGGGGGGATGACCCACGAATTCAGCGTCCTGGGCCGTGGTCGGGCCGGCCGGGCCCTGGCCACCGCCTGGGGGGAACGGGCGGCCCTTTGTCCTTCCACCGCGCGTCCAGAGGGCGTCGTGCTGCTGGCCGTTCCCGACGACGCCGTGCCGGTCCTGGCGGAATCCTTCCCGGGCCGTTGTGCCCACCTGTCCGGCAGTCTCCACCTGGACGGAATCCCCTCCCTGCATCCCCTCACCAGTTTCTGCGGAGAGCCGCGGGACTGGAGCGGCACGCCCCTGGCCGTCACGGGGGACGCCGACCCGGTCCTCGTGGAGGCCTTCAGCCTCCTCGGGTTCCACCCTTTTCTCCTGCCCCCCGGGAAGAAGGCCCTTTACCACGCGGCCGCGGTGCTGAGCAGCGGACATGCCGCCACCCTTTGGCTGGGGGCGGCCCGTCTCCTGGAGGAGGCGGGGGTCCACCTCCCCGGCCGCGGCCTGGCGCCACTGGCCGAGGCCACCCTGGAGAATCTTCTTCGGCTGGGCCGCGAGGGGCGCACGGGCCCCTTCGTCCGTGGGGACCTCGCCACCATCCAGCGTGATCTGGAGGCGCTTCCCGAACCCTGGCGAGCGGTGTTCCTGGGCCTGGGTGAGCTCGGCGCCTGATCCGTGGAAGCCGGAAGGGGGGGTCCTCCACTGGAGTAAGGTAGAACCATCCCTCCGGGAGGACGTCGATGAACATCGAAGGGGCCGAAAAGATCTACAAGACCCTGCGGGTCCTGGTGAAGGACAAGCCAGGCTACCTGGGCCGCCTCTGCACCGTGATCGGGGAGCACGGCGCCAACATCGGGGAGATCGCCCGGATCAAGGTGGGCGTCCAGTTCAACACCCGTGACGTCTCCTTGACCGTGGGGAGTGAGGATCACCTCCGGGAGATCATGGAGGCTGTCGGGAAGCTCGAGGGGATCATCATCGAGGAGGTGATCGACCCCGTCCTGGAACTCCACAAGGGAGGGAAGATCCGAAGCACCAGCCGGGTCAGGCTCGAGAGCCTCGCCCAGATGCGGCGCATCTACACCCCTGGGGTGGCCAACGTGTGCCGGGCCATCCAGGCGGACCCGGAGCTGGCCCACGAGTACACCTCCATCGATCACAGCGTGGCCATCGTCACGGACGGTTCAGCCATCCTGGGCCTCGGCAACATCGGGCCCGTGGCCGGAATGCCCGTCATGGAAGGGAAGGCCGTGCTCTTCGACAAGCTGGTGGGCCTGTCGGGGATCCCCATCCTCCTGGGCACCCAGGACGTGGATGCCATCGTCGAGACTGTCGTGAACATCGCGCCCACCTTCGGAGCCATCAAGCTGGAGGACATCGCTGCCCCTCGCTGCTTCGAGGTCGAGCGGCGCCTCATGGAGCGCCTGGACCGGCCGGTGATGCACGACGACCAGCACGGGACGGCCACCGTCGTGCTGGCGGCCTTGCTGAACGCGACCACCTACGTCGGGGTGTCCCTGAAGAACCAGACCGTGGGGATCATCGGCCTGGGAGCCGCCGGGATGGGGATCGGGAACCTTCTCCTGGCCCACGGTGTGAAGCACCTCATCGGCACCGACCTGAAGGACGAGGCCAAGTCGATGCTCGCGGAACGGGGCGGCCATCCCACCACCCTCCCGGAGTTGATGGCCCAGGCCGACATCGTCATCGCCACCACGGGCGTTCCGGGCCTTGTCAAGGAGGAGATGGTGCGCCCGGGACAGATCATCCTCGCCCTTTCCAATCCCAATCCGGAGATCCGGCCCGACGCGGCAAGGGCCGCCGGGGCGGCCTTCGCGGCCGACGGCCGCTCGGTGAACAACGCCCTGGCCTTTCCTGGAATCTTCAAGGGAGCCCTTCAGGCCAGGGCCACGCGAATCAACGACCGCATGAAGATCGCCGCCGCACGGGCCATCGCGGCGGCCGCCGAGAAGGGAGAGCTGGTGCCCCAGATCCTCGACCCCCAGGTCCACCTGGCCGTCACGGCGGCGGTGGAACGGGCCGCCCTGGAGTCGGGGGTGGCCCGGAGCCAGGGCGATTGAGGGTGGATCCCCACCTCTTCCCCCTCGGCAGTTCCACGATACCGAGCTAAGCTGGGATCAAGATCCGAGGCCACCGTGACTTCCCCGTCCGCTCCTTCACCCGAGCAAGTGCCCGTATACAGTCCCGAGCGCCTCTCCGAAGGGGGCGGCCGGATGTCCTTCCGCCAGGGCCTCGAACGCCTGAGCGCCCAGGGCGAGCTCAAGGCCAGTCTGCTCCTCGTGGCCCTCACCCATTTCGCGGCCCGAGGCTACGAGGGGGTGCAGGTGAAGGAGGTGGCGGAGGAGGCCGGGGTCTCGAAACCCACCCTCTACTACCATTTCGGGTCCAAGGAGGGGCTGTTCCGGCAACTCTGCCTCGTGACGCTATCCGTGACGGAACGCAGGGTGCAGGCCATGGTGGCGCCCCTCCTGGATCACCCGGCGGACAGCCCCGAGACGGTCCGGGCTGCCTGCGAGCGCCTGGCCTCGGAATACATGGAACTGCTGCTGGAGGTGCCGGAGTTCACGGGTTTCATCCTGCGATCCATCGCCGTTCCGGCCCCCGATTCCGGATTCCGGGACCTCATGCCGCTGGCGGAGCGGGCCCTCAGCCCCATCGGCCTGTTCCTGCACCGTATGTTCGGCTTCCCCCTGGACGCAGCCCGCCGGGAAGTCATGCTCTTCACGGGCATCATGGCCCAGCTCCTGGAGGAAAAGCTCCGGAGACCCGATTTCGTCGTCGGGGAGGCGGAGCTGCATTGGGCGGTTGGACGCTGGCTCCGGGGTCTGCAAGGCTGATCCCGGAGAAGTGCGCATGCCCAGGCATTCATCCAAAGACCCCATCCGGGCCCTGCTGAGGCCCCTCGCCCTGGCGCAGCACGAACTGGAGGTCGAACTGCTCCTCCCGGCGGACCTGAGCCGCCAAGGTCCCTTGATGAGCCTCCCCGCATGGACGCCAGGCTCCTACCTGATCCGCGACTATGCGCGCCTGCTGGACCGGGTGGAACTCCGGGATGCCCGCGGGCGGCGCTGGCCCGTGGAGAAAGTGGACAAGCAGAGCTGGAAGCTCCCTCCCCTCAAGGGGGAGGCCCGCCTGAGCTACCGCCTCTTCTGCAACGAGCTCACCGTGCGAACGAACCACATGGACGCCACCCACGCCCACCTGGTGGGGGCTGCGACCTTCCTCCATTCCAGGGACGAGTTGGACCGTCCCTACCAGGTGAACTTCGAGGGGTTCCCTTCTTCCTGGGACGCCGCCACGTCCTTGCCCGAACGCCGCGGGGCCCTTCTGGCCGAGGACTACGACACCCTGGTCGACAGCCCCATCGAACTGGGGACATTCCGGAGGCACGCCTTCCGGAGCCTGGGATCCACCTTCGAGGTGGCGATCACCGGGCCCCACCGCGGGGACGAGGGGCGGATCCTCGAAGGGACACGCAAAATCGTGGACGTCTGCGGAAGCTGGTTCGGGGGCTTCCCCTTCAGGCGCTACGTCTTCCTGCTCACCTTCAGTCCGGGCGCCCGGGGCGGCCTGGAGCACAGGTCCAGCACCAGCCTGCTCCAAGACCCCTTCGCCCTGGAGGAGCCCCAGGGCTACCACGACCTCTTCACGCTGGTGGCCCATGAGTTCTTTCACGCCTGGAACGTCAAGCGCATCAAGGATCGCCGCCTGGACCGCTTCGACTATTCGCGGGAGAACCATTCCCGCCTGCTCTGGTTCCACGAGGGCCTCACGAGCTACCTGCAACACCTGGTGGTGATGCAGGCGGGCCTGGTGCCCTTCCAGGCGGTTGCCCGGAGCCTGGCGGGGACTTGGGGCGACTACGCCCAAAGGGCCGGCATGCGAGAACAGTCCCTCGAGGAGAGCAGCTTCGACGCCTGGATCCGGCAGTACAAGCCCAACGAATTCTCCCCCAACAGCACCGTGGGCTACTACGACAAGGGAAGCCTGGTGGGCTGGCTGATGGATGCCCACATCCGGCTCGGCTCCGGAGGTCGGCGGAACCTCGTGGACCTCTTCCGGCGGCTCTGGGAACAGAAGGGAGAAGGGGGAATCTCCGACGGGGAGATCCGGAGCGCCTTCGCCGAATTGACCGGGGAGGATCCCGGCGCCTTCTGGGACGCCTACATCGCGGGCCGGGAGACCCTTCCGGCGGACCCCATCGAGCGCGCCTTCGGCCTTCGCTTCGAGCGTGGGACGGGCGAGGCCACCGATGTTGCCTCTACGTCCGGACCCGGGGCCTGGGCCGGGTTCACCGTGCATCGGGAGGAACCGAGCATCCTCAATGTGGTGCCGGGGGGACCGGCCTGGAAGGCGGGCCTCAGCTACGGGATGGAGGTCCTGGCCGTGGACGGGTGGAGGGTGGACTCGGCCCCGCAGCTCCGCAGGCGGGTCCAGGGCGGGCGGCCCGGGGGGACCGTCGAAGTCCTTGCTGCCACGAGAGGGAGGGTGGGGGCCTACCGGCTCCGTCTCGAGGAGGCACCTCCCTCCACCATCCGGATCGCCCCCGACGCCCGGGCCACGAAGCACCAGCGGGACCGTTTCGAGGCCTGGAGCGGCCAGCCCTTTCCCCGGGTGCGGGCCCGGGTCCGATGAGCCCTCCACGCATCGCGGCGCTCATCCCGGCGCACAACGAGGAGGGCACCATCGGGGGGGTGGTCCGGGGGCTTCGGCCCTTCGGGCTCCACCGGATCCTGGTGGTGGACGACGCGTCGGACGAAGGCACCGGGGCCGAAGCCGGGGCGGCCGGGGCTGAGGTTCTGCGACTGGAGCCGGGGCAGGGGGGCGGCAAGGCCCAGGCCATGCGGGCGGGAATCGCGGCCCTGCGCCCGGACGAATTCGACTACTACCTCTTCCTGGACGGCGATGGCCAGCACGACCCCCGGGACCTCCAGAACTTCCTCGACTGCCTCGAGGCCGAGCCGGGCTCGGATTTCCTGCTCGGGAGCCGCTACCTCGAGCGCCACCGGATCCCCGCCGCCCGATGGCGCACCAACGCCCTGGGAACCTGGACCCTGGGCCGCATCGCCGGAGTCCGGTGGGAGGACAGCCAGTGCGGATTCCGGATGATCAAGAAGAAGGTCCTGGATCGGATCGAACTCCGATCCAGGGGCTTTGCCATCGAGATGGAAATGGCGATGAAGGCCGCCGACTGGAAGCTCCGCTGGGTCCACGTGCCCATCCAGGCCATCTACCACGAGGGATGGGCCAGCCACTTCAAGGGCGTGAAGGACACCTACCTGATCGCCTGGTGGTCCCTGTCCTGCTGAATCGGCCCCTCCCCCCAGGCCGGAGCCGGGGGCAGGCCGCCGTGCTTGAACCGGCGTCCTGGGGGCCCCTTGACTCCGGGGCAGAATCGGCGGGGCTGCCCCGTCCGCCCAGGATCCTTGACTCCCTTCACGGCTTATCCTGATGGGAGCGGGCCTCTGGAGGCCCCGCCCGCATCCGAACTTCCCTGAAGGAAAATCCGAGATGAGCCAGGCCTCCCCTCCCGCCCGGATCAATCCCCTGGATTGGGACCTGGGCAACGTGCCCCCCGGCATTCCCTGGGGGGGGGTGGACGAGGCCGGGCGGGGGGCCTGGGCGGGCCCCGTGGTGGCCGCCTGCGCCGTGCTAGACCCGGCCTGCGTTGCGCGCTGGGGCCACGTGCTCCGCTCCGCCCGCGACAGCAAGCGGCTGCAGCCGGACCGGCGGGAGGTCCTGGCGGCGGAGCTGCGCACGGTCCTGCCCGCCTGGTCGGTGGTGGAGGTGGACAACCTCGCCGTGGACAGGGAGAACATCCTGGAAGCGACCCTCTCGGCCATGCGGGGCGCGGTGAGGGGGCTGGGGATCGTCCCCCGCATCCTTTTCGTGGACGGGGACCGGGCTCCACGCAGCGGGCTTCCCGAACGCCTGGTGGTGGACGGAGATGTCCTCAGCTGCGCGGTGGCCTGCGCCTCGATCCTGGCCAAAGCCCACCGGGACGCGTGGATGCGCGAACAGGGAGCCCGATGGCCGGACTACGGGTTCGCCCGGCACAAGGGCTACGGGACCCCCGAGCACCGCGGGGCCCTGGATCGCCTCGGGCCGTCGCCCATCCACCGCCTGAGCTACCGTCCGGTGGCGGCCCGCTTGCGTCCGGACGAGGCCCTGAGGGACCGCCTCCGGGAGACCTTGGACCGCCCGGCCTCGGTGGAGGATCTCAAGTCCTGGGTCGAGCAGGAGCTGCGTCCTGCCTACGGACAACTCAAACCCTTGTGGGTGGAGACCCTTCGCCGACGCTATGCGGAGCGCCTGGCCCAACTGGCCGCCGGGGAGGGCCTGGAATGAACCGTCTCCGAATCGCCGTCGCGGTGATCCGGCGGGACGGACGCTGCTTCCTCCAGCGGCGGGAACCCGGGCCCGCCTTCCTGGCGGGACTCTGGGAATTCCCAGGAGGGAAAATCGAGGGGGGCGAATCCGCCGAGGAAGCCCTGGTTCGCGAGCTGAGGGAGGAACTGGCCTGGAGGCCTGGACGCCCCCAGGCTTTGCAGGCGTTCGTCCACGACTATCCTGGGCTGATGGTGGAACTTCATCCCTTTCTCTGTGAGACCCAGGGATCCCTGGGCACGCGCCTGGCCTGGGGCTGGTTCCTGCCCGCAGAGATTCACCGTCTTCCACTGCCTGAGGCCAGCCGGGCCCTTCTGGACCGCTTGGGGCTTCGGTGAGGCGTGCGGGGAGACAGCTCCTCCGGGCCCTGGCAACCCTGGCGGGGATCTGGCTCTTCATCAACCTGCTGCCCCGCTGGCTGCCCGAGGATCCGGCCCGCGTGGCGGCGGGTGAGTTCGCCACCTCCGCCGATGTGGAGGCCATCCGGCGCCTCCTGGGCCTGGACCTCCCCTGGGCCCCGGCCTTGAAAGCCTCGGCGTCGAGGCTGGCACGGGGCGATCTCGGCACGAGCGTGCGCTATCGCCGTCCGGTGGCCGAAATATTGGGGAAAGGCTTTCCCGTGAGCCTCCGCCTGGCCCTCCTGGCCATGGGCCTGAGCGCCTGCCTCGGGTGGATTCTTGCGCTGGGGCGCTCTCCCCGGGTCCGCTGGCTCCACGCCGCCGCTGTGGCTTCTCCGGTCTATGTCCTCGGACCCCTTCTGCTCTGGGCCATCGCCCAGCACCTGCCGGGTATCCCGGTGGCTGGAATCGCGGGGTGGCGCTCCTGGATCCTGCCCTCCCTGGCCCTGATGATCCCCCTGGCGGGTCACCAGGCTCGGATTCTCCACAGCCAGCTGGAACGGCTGCCCGGGCAGCTGGGCCCCCGGTGCTGGGAAGCTCTCGGGGTGCCGGCGCGGCTCCGCTGGGCCCGCTGGCTCCTTCCCGCGGTGAGCGGACCCTGGCTGACGGTGCTGGGGCTCCAGCTGGGCGGGCTCCTGGGGGGGGCGGTCCTCGTTGAGAACATCTTCGGAATTCCCGGCCTCGGCCAATTGCTGGTGGGTGCCCTGTCCAGCCGCGACCTGCCCCTGGTCCAGGGTGCCGTTCTCCTGGGGGCCTCCCTTTTCGTGCTGGCTCAGCTCTTGGTGGAGTGGTGCCAGGTGTTCCTGGATCCGAGGCTTTCATGAAGGGGCGCTGGGCCGATGGGGTCGCCCTGGGATTTCTTCTGCTGCTCCTGGCGGGGTGGATGGGAGGCGGAGACGGGCAGGTGGACCTGGTGAACCGGCTCCAGGCCCCCTCCTGGACCCATCCCTTCGGCACGGACGAACTGGGTCGCGACCTCCTCCGACGATGGTGGGCGGGGGGGGCCCGTTCCCTCAGCCTGGGAGCCGGCCTCACGGCCTTCCACCTCGCGGCGGGTTTCGCCCTGGCCCTCGCCGCCGAGGGCCGGACCTGGGCGAAAGGCTGTCTGCTGGCCGGGGCGGATCTGCTGGCGGCGATCCCCGCCACGCTATTGGCCCTGTTGCTGCTGGCCCTGCTGCGCCCCGGCTTGGGCAGCCTCCTCGCCGCCCTGGCGCTCGGAGGATGGATTCCCTACGCCCGCATCTGTCTCAACCGCCTGGAAGTGCTTCGGCAGGATCCGAGCCTGGCCCAGGCCCATCTGTTGGGGGCTGGGCGGGGCCACATCCTCCTCCGCCACCTGTTCCCCAGGCTGTGGCCGCTGCTCTGGGCTCAGGCCAGCGTGGGACTGGGGGCGGTGGTCCTTGTGGAGGGGGGGCTCAGCTTTCTCGGGGTGGGACTGCCCCCCGAACAGGCCAGCTGGGGCGGGATGCTCGGCACGGCGCGCGCCTTCTTCCTCGTGAGTCCCTGGCCCCTGTTATGGCCTTCGGCGGGCCTCCTCGGCCTTCTGCTGGCCTTGGGAAGATCCCGGGGCAGGGAACCGGGCTGGTAACCTGGAGCATCGATACGGATGGGGAGCGGGAATGAAACGAATGCTGTTCGCCCTGGCCCTGGCTGGAGCGGCCCTTCCCGGGGCCGGACAGGCTCCGCCCACGCGGACGGAGGTGACCCTGGAATCCAAGTCCTCCGGCAAGCTGGGCACGGCGGTGGCCCTCCCCCAGGTCCAGGGCCTGGACGAGGCAGGGGTCGCGCGGGACTTCCATGACGTGCTCAAGAACGACCTGGAGGACGCGGGCCCCTTCGCCGTGCTCAAGAGCACCAAGTTCCCGAAAGGCACCGAGGCGGCCACATTCAAGGCCTGGGCTGATCTGGGGACGGAGTGGCTCATCGCCTCCAAGGTCTCGCGGACGGGACCCGACCAGGTGATGGTTGCGCTCCAGGTCCTGGATCCCAAGGCGGGGAAGCCGATCTTCAACAAGAACTACACGGGCCAGGAAGGCGGCGCCATCCTGCGGCGGATCGCCCACACCGCCTCCGACGACCTCGTGGCGAGGCTCACCGGGGAACGGGGCGTGGCCAACACGCGGATCGTCTTCGTCCGCCAAGTCTCCCGGGAGGTCAAGGAGATCTACCAGGTGGACCGGGACGGCGGCGGAATGATGGCCTTGACCCGCCACGGAAGCCTGACCATCTCCCCCACCGTGGCCCCGGACGGCAGGCTCGCCTACATCACCTACAAGGGGGGAGCGCCCGAGATCTGGGGACAGAAAGACCGGGGCGGCCCTCACATCAAGCTCTACCCCGTGGGGACCCAGCCCCTCGGCCAGTGCTCCGCTCCCAGCTGGTCCCCCGACGGAAAGCGCCTGGCCTTCGTTCAGAGCGATCGCCGGGGAAACAGCGACATCATGGTCCTGGACATCTCCTCCGGCCGCGTGCGCCGTCTGACCGACAGCAACTGCATCAACACCGAGCCCAGCTGGAACCCCGCGGGAACCCAGCTGGCCTTCACCTCCGACCGGGAGGGCGGCCCCCAGGTCTACCTCATGGAGGAGGACGGATCGAATGTCCGGCGGCTGACCACCGAAGGAACCTACAATGCCAGCCCGTCCTGGAGCCCCAACGGTGCCATGGTGGCCTATGTGTCGCGATTCGAGGGAAAGTTCGACCTCTTCGTGTTCAAGCTCGGCGAGGGCAAGGCCTACCAGATCACCACGGGACTCACCTCCAGCGAATCCCCCTCCTGGTCCCCGGACGAGCGGAAGCTGGTCTTCGTGAGCACGCGGGCCGGCGGGATGCAGTTGTACACCACGGACCTGAGCGGCAGCCAGATCCGCAAGGTCATGGATGCCCAGGGGTGCCAGAGCCCCAGGTGGAGCCGCTCCCGGTGAAGCCGTCCAAAAATTTCCTTCCAGGTCGCCTGATCCGTTCTAATCTTTAGCCCGTTGGAGGAGCCATCGATGCGCCCAGACCGAATCCTTCCGCTCACCGCCTCCGCCCTCGTCCTCGGCGTCGGCCTCGCCTGCAGCAAGCCCGAGCCCGCGCCTCCGATCCGCACGGAGCCCAGGGCACCCGCCACCGACACCGGCACGGCCCCCACGGCGCCCGCCGACACGACGGGGAAGGTCTCCGCGGTGGACACCATGGAGATGGCCCGGAAGGCCGCGGCCGCCGCACTCAAGGACATCAACTTCGACTTCGACAAGTCCGACATTCGGGAAGCCGACAAACCCAAGCTCCAGGCCATCGCGGGCTTCCTCAAGAACTACGCCCAGGTCCGCCTGACCGTGGAAGGGCATTGCGACGAGCGGGGCACGGTGGAGTACAACATCGCCCTGGGCGACCGCCGGGCCCATGCAGCCCTCCGGTACCTGGCCGGCCTGGGAGTCTCGGAGAATCGCCTCAGCCCCGTGAGCTTCGGCAAGGAGCGTCCCAGGGTCACCGGTCACGACGAACAGAGCTGGTTCGAGAACCGCCGCTGCGAATTCAAGATGGCCAATTGAACCTCCCGGGGGGCCCTTTGTGCCTGGCCCCCAGAAATCTCGCCCAGAAGCCCGGCCGAGCCGGGCTTCTGCTTCTCGAGGACGGGACCGCGCCAATGGGGCCCTCCCCCGGGTCCGCGTGCTAGGATTTCGGGGATCTTCCGAGGCCCAGATGCCACGCGCCCAATCCCTGCTCACCCTTCTTCCTGCCGCTGCGCTGGTCCTCGCCACCGCTTGCGGCTCGGAGGACCAGCTGAAACGGGTGGAACAGGAGGTGGGAGACATGAAGCTGGAGGTCTTCCGGCTTCGCCAGCAGGTGGAGGAGGCGAACCGGAAGCTGGACGCCGAGCAGCGCGCCGCCAACGAGGGGCGTTCCATGGACCGGCGTTTCCAGGCGGACCTCCAGGAAACCCTCCGGCAACTCCAGGATTCCACCCGGGTCCTCAGCGCCCGGGTGGGCGGAATTCCCAGGGTCGCCCCCCCCAAGGCATCCGGATCGGAATCCGCTCCGACCGTTCCCGAGGACGAGAAGGCCTTCGGGGCCGCCCAGCTTGACTACAACCGGGGCAACTACGCCCTGGCCGCCGAAAGCCTCGACCTCTTCATGAAGAGCTATCCCTCGAGCTCGAGGCGCCCCGATGCCCTCTTCTTCCAGGGCCTCTGCCACTTCAATCTCAAGGCCTACCCCAAGGCCCAGGACGCGTTCGACCAGGTGCTCCGGGATTTCCCCAACAGCGGCCAATTCCTGCCCTCCAAGCTCAAGAGGGCCCAGTGTCTGAACCGCCAGGGTCTCAAACCGGCGGCTATCCGGGCCTTCAAGGAACTCGTGGAGGGTTTCCCCGGAACCCCCGAGGCCCGGACGGCCCAGCAGGAACTGAGCGACCTGGGTTTCTGAGGCAGGGACGGCCCTCTAGGCCAGACTCGAAAGGATCCTGCCCAGGGGGACACCGGAGCAGGAATCGGACCCGTCGCCGTCCGCCAGGGCTTTCCGGAGCCGCTGGTCCCGCCGACCCATGGGAAGCGAGGCCAGCCGCGACCGGGTGACCCAGGTGAAGGATTCCGCGTGCGGTGGAGGACTGGCGACCCGCACATGGAGGGGCCGCACCCGCTCCCTGCGATGGGTGTAGATCTGAACCCACCCCGGGATCTCCCGAACTTGGACTCCAGAGGGGACTTGCGTCCCCGTCGTGCCATCCCCCCCTCCGGACAGAGATTCGGGCCACCGCCACAGGCCCGAAAGCAGGCCCCGTTCCCGGGGGCGGGACAGAAGCCAACGCCCGCGCCACTCGAGGGCCAGGAGCCACAGTTCCACCTCCTTGGGAGCGGGCCTCTGGACCGGTAATGGGATTCCCTCCTGGTCCCCCTTCGCCAGGGATCGGCAGGCACCGGCCAGCGGGCAGACAGGACAATTCGGGGTCCCTGGGACGCAGACCAGGGCCCCCAAATCCATGAGGGCCTGGGTCACCCTGGAGGGACCCAGGGTGGCCAGGGCCGGGGCAAGCCAGGTCCGGAGGGAGGCCCCGTGTGCCCTGGGGGCCCGGAGGTGCAGCAGTCGGGCGAGCACCCGGTAGAGGTTCCCGTCCAGCGCCGGCACCGGAAGCTGGAAGGCGATGGAGGCCAAGGCCGCCGCAGTGTAGGGGCCCACCCCAGGGAGCCTCTCAAGGGCCCGAGGTTCCCTAGGCCACCCTCCGCTCGAGAGTCGCCGGGCGGCCGCCTGAAGGTGTCGGGCCCGGCGGTAGTACCCCAGGCCCTGCCAGTGGCCCAGCACTTCCTCAGGGTCTGCCTCCGCGAGGGAGACCAGGTCGGGGAAGCGTCGCATCCAGGCCTCGAAATAGGGGATCACCGTGGAGACCTGGGTCTGCTGGAGCATGAGCTCCGAGACCAGGACCGCGTAAGGGTCTGGGTGCTCTCCCTCCAGGTCCACCGCCCGCCATGGCAGCCGTCTTCCGCGGGTCTCGAACCACGGGAGGAGGGGAGCCAGAAGGCCAGGGCTGGAGGGCCAGGTCCGCATGCTCCCAGGGCACCATGGATGGGTCCCGGGGGCCAAGCGCCCAGTTGCAGCTGGCCCCCGGAGTCGCTCGGAACGATCCGGGGGCCTTCGTTGGTGCCCGCGAGCAGACTCGAACTGCTACGGCTTGTGGCCACCACCCCCTCAAGATGGCGTGTCTACCAATTTCACCACGCGGGCAGCGCGGACACTCAAGATGCCACGGAGATCCGCCTCCGTCAACGCTCCGGCTATTTCTTGGGGGCGGGAGCGGGTGCCTGAGGCGGGATCGAGGGAGCGGCGGGTGGCGCGGCGGGTGGCGCGGGCTTCACCTTGCTCAGCTCGTCGAGCCGGTCCGAGACCCGGCGATTCTCGCGGACGATGACCATCTCGATGGCCAGGGAGGTGATCATGAACCCGGCGGCGAGCCAGTAGGTGAGCTTGGCCAGGAATGGGGCGGCGCCACGGGCCCCGAACGCCGTGTTGGCGCCTCCGCCGCCGAAGGCGCTGCCGAGTCCACCGCCCTTCGTTCCGGGCTGGAGCAGGATGCCCCCGATCAGCAGCAGGGCGACCAGGACATGGAGGGTGACGAGCAGGCCATTCATCGGGACTCCGAACCCACCATTGTATCGCCGGGGGGGCTAGAAAGCGAGCCCCGGCGCGGGCGGGGAGGCCTGGCGCGCGCGGTGCACCGCCTCCGCCTGGACCACCAGCCGCTGGAAATCGGTGGGCAGCAAGGCCTGGGGCCCGTCGCTGAGGGCCTTTTCGGGGGCACAGTGGGTCTCCACCAGCAGACCGTCGGCCCCGGCGGCCACGGCGGCCAGGGCGCAGGGGATCACCAGCTCTCTCCGTCCCACCGCATGGCTCGGGTCCACCATCACGGGCAGGTGGGTGAGGCATTTGGCCGCGGGTACGACTGAGATGTCGAGGGTGTTGCGGGCGTGGTTCGACCAGGTCCGGATTCCTCGCTCGCAGAGCACCACCCGGGGGTTCCCTTCCCCGAGGACGTACTCCGCGGCGAGAAGCCACTCCTCCAGGGTTGCGGCCGGGCCGCGCTTGAGCAGGACGGGCTTCCGTGAACGCCCCGCCCGGCGGAGCAGGGCGAAGTTCTGCATGTTCCGGGCGCCGATCTGGACCAGGTCGGCGACCTCCTCCACCTCGTCGAACACGTCCACCTCAGTGGCCTCGGTGACGATGCCCAGGCCGAATTCCCTGCGAACCCCCTCCAGAAGGCGGAGGCCTTGACTGCCCATGCCCTGGAAAGCGTAGGGGCTCGTGCGGGGCTTGAATGCGCCGGCCCGGAGCAGTCGAAGGCCGGCGCCGGCCACGTAGCGGGCCACGGCGTAGAGCTGCTCTTCGCTTTCCACTCCACAGGGGCCCGCCACCAGGACGAGTTCTCCTCCGCCGATGGCCACGCCGGCCACCTCCACCACGGATGGGTGGGGCGCCGCGTCCGCGGACGCGAACTTGAAAGGGGAAGTGATCGGCACCACCTTCCGCACTCCGGGCAGCACTTCCAGCCGTTCGGCCTTGAAGACCTTCGAGGCGTGCGGGGCCACGACGCTGAGGGCCTCTCCCGCCTCCTGGATCCTGCCTTTCAGACCTCCGGCATCCAAGAAGGCCAGGACTCCCTGCGCCTGGTCCAGGGTGGCTGCGGCCTCCATCAGGATCAGCATGCTCGCTCCGCCTCCATCCTACCTGGGCTGGGCATGACCCTTGCCTGCTTCGGTCCCAGGGCCTCCAGACTCAACTGAAAGGCCCTCAAGGCGTTTTCTTTTGCAACTCGGGTGCTCTTTCGCCTCCTTGCGGCTCCAGGAACGGGGAAGCATCCTGAACCAAGAGGTCTGAACATGCTCCCTCGCCTCGTTTCCCTCGCCATCCTGGCCGCGGCCCTGGGGTGCCAGCGGCCCGAAGTGGAGGCCTTCCGGCGCCAGCCCGTTCCCATCCTGGTCCGCCTTGAAATTCCCCCGGACACTCCCGGCGGGGAACAGGTCCGCCAGGAATACGCCGCGGCCCTCCGGGCCCGCCTGGCCACCCGGAGCACCGTGGTGGTGGAAGGCGCGCGGGCCCCGGAGGACGCCGCCGAATTGCAGGTCAACATCCGCTCCATCCGCAGCGGAGACCGCCCGGCCAGCGCCGCGGCGGTGGGGGTGGCCACGGGGATCGCCGTCGGAACCCTTTCCGCCCTGGCCGGGAACCGTCACGCCACCTTCGACGGATTCTGGTGGGGCCTCTGGGCCGGGTCCCATGCCGCCGCGGAGCGGCGGCACTCGGAGTACAGCCTTGGCTACCGGCCCAACCGCGTCAACGCCGTGGTGACCCTTCGCCGGCCGGCCTTGGCCCGGCAGGGACGGGACGAGGTGTTGGCCGATTTCGATGTGGACGGTCGCGAAGTGATCCAGGCCATGCGCCCCCTGGGGGCCGCGGAGCGGGAGGATGAATTCCGCATCCGGGAGGAGGAGGCCCGTGCCTTCGCCAGGGTGGTGGTGGAGGAACTTGAACGGCGCTTCGAGTGGACCCCGCGGAGCCAGCCCAGTTTCTACGGGCTTCCCGAGCGAGAGCCCGATCCCCGGCCCGCGGAGGCCCCCGCGGTTCCCCGCAAGGACGGCCCCCCCTGATGGCGGTGGAGTCCCTGCGCTGCCCCTCCTGCGGGGCCCCGGCGGCCTCCTCCCAGCTTCAGTGCGCCTTCTGTGGATCCCAGCTCGCCACGGTCTCCTGTCCGGAATGCTTTGCCGCGGTGTCCCTCGGGGCCCGGCACTGCCCGGACTGCGGGGCTCCCCTGGAGCGTCCGGAAGGGCAGGCGGCGGAACTCCAGTGTCCAGACTGCGCCCAGGCCCTGGCGCGCAGCCTCTTGGGAGGCCTTTCCATCCTCCAATGCCACAAGTGCGGGGGGGTCTGGCTCGGAAGGGAGGACTTCGAGGCCCTGGGACGGGATCGCGAGACGAGGGATCTCTACCTCCAGCACCATCCCCCGGCGGCCTCCTCGGACGAAAATTCCCTCCTGTTCCGATACCGTCCCTGCCCGGCCTGCGGCCGGGTGATGAACCGGACCAACTACGCGCGGATTTCAGGGGTCATCGTGGATACCTGCAGGGAGGACGGCCTCTGGTTCGACCGTGATGAGCTGGGACGCATTCTGCGTTTCATTGAGGCGGGGGGCCTCCATCGGGCGGCCGAGCGGGAGAAGGCGGAGATCCAGGTTCAACGGGCGGCCCTCCGGCAGGAGATGGCCCTTCGGGAGCACGGCGCCTTGAACGCCTCGGGGGCCGATCCGGTCCGCACCCCCCTGTCCCCAGGGAGCAGCGCCGGGCTTCTGGGCGACGCCCTGGTCGGCGTCGCAGAGTTCCTTTGGGGGCTGTTCAGACGTTGACCTGCGCCGAGCGCACCAGGGCCAGGAATTTGGTGGGGTCCAGGCTGGCCCCCCCCACCAAGCCCCCGGCCACATTCGGGATGGCCAGCAACTCATCGAAGTTTTCGGGGGTAACACTGCCTCCATAGAGGATAGGAACGGATTCCCCAGCCGGGCCCAAATGCCGAACCAGTTCCACCCGGATGAAGTGGTGGGCCTCTGCCACTTGTCCTGGCTCCGCCCTGCGGCCAGTGCCGATGGCCCAGACGGGTTCGTAGGCCAGGGTCAGGGGACCGGGCCCCGAGTCGCCCAGGATCGCCAGTTGGGATCCCAGCACCTCGAGGGTCCGACCCGCTTCCCGTTCTTCCAACCGCTCCCCCACGCACAGCAGGGGTTCCAGGCCGTTGGAACGGGCGGCGGGCAATTTCCTGGCGAGGAGGGCGTCTGTCTCGCCGAAGAACTGGCGCCGTTCGCTGTGCCCCAGGATCACCCCCGCGCAGCCGAGGTCCCGCAACTGGGCCATGGACACTTCGCCGGTGAAAGCGCCCTTCGCTTCCTGGTGCCCGTTCTGGCCCAGAATCTCAACCCCCCGTCCCTCGAAGGCCGCCCAGGCGGGTGCCAGGAGTGGAAAGGGAGGGGCCACTCCAACCCGCACTCCGGGATGGGCCCCGTAGCCCTGGAGGAAGGTGGAGGCGAAGGCTTCCAGGTCCGCCCGGAGGTGGTTCATCTTCCAGTTGGCGACGAGCATTCGCATGCTTCACCTCTCCAGGGCGGCGACGCCGGGGAGCTCCAGGCCGCTCAGGAATTCCAGGCTGGCGCCACCCCCCGTGCTGACGTGGCTGAGTTTGTCCGCAATCCCGGCCTTGTTGGCCGCGGCCACGCTGTCGCCTCCCCCCACCAGAACGAAGGCGCCCCGGTTCGCCGCGGCGGCCATTTCCTCGGCGATGCTCAAGGTTCCCGCGCTGAAGCTGTCCATCTCGAAGACCCCCATGGGACCGTTCCAGACCAGGGTCCGGGCGGAGCGGACCTCCTGGCTGAAGGCCGCCACGGTCTCGGGGCCGATGTCGAGGCCCATTCGGTCCTCGGGGATGTCCTGGTCCTGGGTGATCGCACACTCCGCGTCCGCGTCCAGGCGGTCGGCCACGACGTGGTCCAGGGGCAGGAGGATGCGGGTGCCCCGGCCTTCGGCCTCGGTCAGGATCTCCCCGGCCAGGGCCACCTTGTCTTCCTCACAGAGGCTGCGGCCGATGGCCACTCCCCGGGCCTTCAGGAGGGTGAAACTCATGGCGCCCCCGATGAGGATGGCTTCCGCCCGGCCGAGGAAGTGCCTGATGAGATCCATCTTGTCGGAAACCTTGGCGCCTCCGAAGACCGCCACGAGGGGAGGTTCCGGGTGCGCCAGGACCCGGGCCAGGGCCTTCAGTTCCTTCTCCATGAGGAACCCCGCGGCGGTTCTCTCCGGGGGGAAGTGGGCCACCATGCCGCTCACCGAGGCATGGGCCCGGTGGGCCGCGCCGAAGGCGTCATTGACATAGGTGTCGGCCAGGCGGGCGAGGGCTTCCGCGAATTCGGGACGGTTCTTGGTCTCCCCCTTGTCGAAACGCAGGTTCTCCAGGACCAGGACCTGGCCGGGAGCCAGGGCCCGGGCTTCAGCTTCCACCCCCTCGCCGACGATCCCGCCGGCCAGCCTTGCATGAAATCCCTGGGCCCGGACCCACTCTGCCACGGGGCCCAGGCTGAAGTCCGCCTCGAAACCGGTGCCACCGGGCCTTCCGAGGTGGGAAGCGAGGACCACGGAAGCCCCCTTCTCGAGAAGGTGGCGCAGGGTGGGCAGGGTCTCTCGAATCCGCGTTGCATCCTTGATGGTGCCTTCCTTGATGGGGACGTTGAGGTCGGCCCGCAGGAAGACGCGGCGGTCCCGGAGGTCCAGATCGTGAAGGGTCCTGAAGGGCATGGGGCACCTCGGGGAGGCATCGTGGATCGGGGCCCATTGTCGCAGCATGCGCCCCGGCCTGCCTCAGGCCCGTCGGCGGAACACCCCGATCCAGCGCGGGCTGCGGGCGGCGAAGGGCTCGCCCCCGTAGCCCCCGAGGGTCCCCGCCAGGTCCAGGCCGGACTGTTCCGCCATCTCCGTCAATTCCGCCGGCTGGTAGAGGTGCACGCTTTCGAGGGCCTCCCTGCGTTCTCCGGTGCTGAGGCGGAGGAGGTGCATGCGCTTCACGATGCGGGAACCCTCAAGGCACCTCCGGATGTGGACCCTGAGGTCCCCCCGTTCCTGGACCTCGTCGGGCACGAGCGTTTGAAGGGCCAGGAAGGGATTGAAGTAGTCCAGCCAAAGCACCCCCCCGGGGCGCAGGCGCCGGGACAGGGAGGCCATCAGGCTGCGATTCTCTTCATCGCCGAAATACCCGAAGGGGGTGAACCACAGGCAGATCCCGGTGAGACTGCCTTCCCGGATGGGAAGGTGGCGCATGTCGGCCCGAAGGAGCCAAGGCTTCAGGTTCCGAGGGGCCCTCCCGAGGAGCACCGGGCTCAGGTCCAATCCGAAGGCGAGGGGATTGTGGCGTCGCAGGGCCAGGAGGTGTCGCCCCGACCCGCAGGCCAGGTCCAGCACGGGCCCCTCGCGGAGCTCGGGCAGGAGGCGAATGGAGGTTTGGACGCCGCCTTCGGCTTCCTCCGCGTCGCGGTCCGCATAGAGGTCAGCGTAGTCCTGGTCGAACCAGCCTTCAAACCAGGACTCGGGCCGCGTCTCCACCCCCAGAGGATGCCAGCGTTCCGCCATACTGGGACAAGGTCCGGGCCCGCCGTGCGACCCGCCCTCCCAGGCCCTTCCGGTCGGGATCCGGAGACAGCCATGCAACGTCCCGAACGCCTCGAAGACCAGCTCCAGTTCCTGATCTCAACCCTCATCCAGCGGGAGCTCCGGGACCCTGACCTGGGGTTCCTGACGGTGACCGCGGTTCGCCTCAGCCCCGACCGGGGTCTGGCCAAGGTCTTCTTCACGGTGCTCGGAGAGGCCGGCCAGGAAGAGCGCACCCGGAAGGCCCTGGGCCGGGCGGCGGGATTCCTCCGCACCCATCTGGCCCAGCGGCTCGCGCTCCGCAGGGTGCCCGAGCTCCGTTTCTTCCCGGACGCCACCCTCGAGGAAGGCAACCGGATGGATGCCCTGTTTGCCCGGATCCACGAGGAAGAGGCTAGCCGTCCCCCGGAAGCCAAGGGCGAGCCACCAGCGGAAGACGTTCCGGACTCATAGAATCCGAGGTTTTGCCGATTTTTCCGGCATCGGGTGCCATGATTCACGCTCCAGGTCCATGCATTCGCGATGACCCCCCCGTGGTCGGCGGAGGGAGGGAAGAGGGCCCGAGGTTTGGGCGGCCTGGCCCGTGCCCCGCCGGCCCGGCCCCGGGAGACCTGGGGTGGTGACTTCGGCGCGGAGGCGCTTCCCCCTGTCCATCCGGGCCCGGGTGACCTGGGCCATCATGCTGACCACCAGCCTGGCCCTCTTCGCCGCAGCCACGGCCTTTACGGTCCTCGGCTTTTTCGCCCACAAGCGGGTCATCATTCAGGACACCGAGATCCTCTGCCAGGCCATGGCCCAGAGCCTCGACGCCGCCCTGGAGTTCGGCAACCGGAGCGACGCGGAACGCCTCCTGAGATTGACCTTCGGACCTCAGGAACGGGTCACCGAGGCCTGGGTGTTGGATGAAAGGGGAGAACCCTTCGCGAGCTACGCCCGGGAAGGAACCCCTGGGCAAACCCCTCCCTCCGTACGGTTGGAAGACGCCTCCAGGTTCCATTGGCCCACCCTGGAGGTCGCCCGGAGGGTGCGGGTCGGTGCCACCGGGAAGGTCGGTGGTGGAATCCTGGTCCGCATCCAACTCGGGGAAATGCGGGATCAGCTGCTCCTGGGGGCCGGAGTCACCCTGGCCTTCCTGGTGGTGATCCTGGGAGGCACCTTCCTTCTGGCCCGGGCCATCCGGGGGAGGATCACCCAGCCCATCCAGGACCTCCAGGAGGCGGTGGGGATCGTCAGCGCGGACAAACGGTACTCGGTTCGGGTTCCCCAGCGGGAAAAGGACGAACTCGGCCAACTGGTGGCCGCATTCAACGAAATGCTCATCCGGATCCAGACCCGGGACCGGGAACTGGAGTCCATCCGGGAGCACCTGGAGGATCTCGTGGACCTGCGGACCGCCGAACTCCTCGACGTGAACCACCAACTGTCGGAAGCCAAAGAAAGGTCGGAAGAGGCCAGCAGGGCCAAGAGCACCTTCCTCGCCAGCATCAGCCACGAACTGAGGACGCCGCTCAACGCCATCATCCTCTACAGCGAACTCCTCCGGGACGACGCCGAACGATCGGGGGACCGCCAGACCGGAGAAGACCTCGGCAAGATTCTCTCTTCGGGAGAGCACCTCCTTGCCCTGATCAACGACGTGCTGGACCTGGCCAAGATCGAGAGCGGGCGGGTCCACGCGGAGGCGGAGGAAATGGATCCTGGTCCCTTGGCCTGGGAGGCGGTCCACGTCGTCGAACCCCAGGCGCTCCGGTCGGGGAACCGCATCGAGGTGGAGATCCGGGAGGGCTGTCCCCCGGTCCGCGCCGACAGGACCAAGCTCAAGCAGGCCCTGGTGAACCTTTTGGGCAACGCGTGCAAGTTCACGAGGGACGGCCTGGTGAAGCTCAGCGTGAGTTCCTCCCACGATGCCGGAAAAGCCTGGGTCCACTTCCAGGTCCAGGACTCCGGAATCGGCATCCCGCCCGAGCAGATGGAAAACATCTTCTCGGAGTTCATGCGGGGGGATGCGGGGGTGAGCCGCGCTTTCGCGGGAACCGGGCTGGGCCTGGCCATCAGCCGCAGGCTGGTTCGCCTGATGGATGGGGACATCCGCGTGGAGAGCGAGGTGGGACGAGGTTCCACCTTCACCATCCACCTTCCGGCCGGGACCGGGGTGGGAGCTGATCGACCGCTGGACTCGGCGAACCCGGGCTCCGTGCGCCGTGGAGACACTGATGAAACCTAGGATTCTCCTCGTCGAAGACAACGAGCTCAACCTCGACGCCCTCTCCCGGTTGCTGGAGCGCCGCGGATACACCGTGCTCCCGGCCAAGACCGGGGCGCAGGGGGTCCAGCTGGCCGTGGAGGCTCTCCCCGATCTGGTGCTCATGGACCTTGGCCTTCCCGATTTCAGCGGCCTGGAGGCCACCCGCCGGATCAAGGCCGACCCCGGGTGCCAGGGGCTGCCGGTCCTGGCCCTCACCGCCCACGCCCTCACCTCCGACCGGGAGAACGCCTTTGCCGCTGGGTGCGACGACTTCGACACGAAGCCCGTGGAGATGAACCGCCTCTGCGCCAAGATCGAAGCCCTGCTGGCAAGGCGAGGTCCCGGTTGCGGCGTCGAAGATCCCGACCCCCCTGGAAGGGGACCTCGGGGGTGATCCCCCGCAGGAGTGAGCTGAGGATGGGCGGAAACCCCCTGGGGTCCGAGTTCCCGGAGAACTATCGGTCGGACCAGTGGAACTTCTGGCGCAGGATTCCGAAGAAATCCATCTCCTGGGGGCGGAGAAGAACCAGGGGCTTCTCCGCCGGCCCCAGCTCCAGGTGATCTCCGTGCTGGAGGGGCATGGCCATCTGGCCGTCCAGCGTCAGGTGGGCGTCGTCGGTCTCCCCCACGGAAATGCTCACCTCCAGTTCTCCGGGAACCACCATGGGCCGGAGGGTGAGGCTGTGGGGGCAAATGGGTGAGATGACCCACACGGCCAGGCTGGGATGGAGAATGGGGCCCCCGGCGGAGAGGGAGTAGGCCGTGGATCCCGTCGGGGTCGCCACGATCAGCCCGTCAGCCCGGATCATGGCCGCCTGCTGGCCGCCCACCCAGAGATTGAAGTCCATGATCCGGGCCAGGGATCCCCGGGTCATGACCGCGTCGTTCAGGATCGACTGCCTGGCCAGGGTTCGTCCGTCCCGGACCAGCCGGGCCAAGAGCATCCTCCGCTCCTCCCGGCGGAGTCGGCCCTCGAAGAATGCCTCCACCGTGGCCCGGGCGGAAGCCGCGGGCTGGGCGGTGAGGAACCCCAAACTCCCGAGGTTGAGGCTGAGGAGCGGAGTCCCTCTCGCCCCGAGCAGGCGGGAAGCCCAAAGCATGGTCCCATCCCCCCCCAGCACCAGACCGAGGTCCGGGGGAGGATCTCCCGCGCCCAGTTCAGGATCCCGGCGAAGGTCCCCCGGAGGAAGGCCCGCAGCCTGCCACGCAGGGCCCAGGCTGGGGTGGCCCACGGCCGTCCATCCGCGCTCAAGGAAGAGGGGGACCGAATCCCGGAGGGTCTGGGCCAGGTTGGGGGATTGGACCTTCGCCACCACGGCGAGGACGGGGGGGGGCATGGAGGCATTCTAGGTTCCTCCCAAGGAATCCACCACGATTCAAGGGATCCCCAAGCCTCGGCTCACCTCCAGGGGCGGTGTTGGCTAACCTGGAGGGGATGCCTGCCAAGAACAAAGCCCCGGGAAATCCGAAACCGAAGCGCTCGTGGGTCCGCCGGATGGTGCTCTGGGGGTTGTCGGCCATGCTGCTGGCCGGGACCGTCGTCTTCGCGGTGGTGTATTCCGTCATGGCCCGGGACGCGGATGGGTTCCTGGCCCTGTTCGCGCTCCGGGTGCCCAAGACCATCACCAAGGTGCTGGACCGCAACGGCGACGTGATCGGCGTCTTCGCGGAGGAGCACCGGGTGGTGATCCCCTACGGCGACATTCCCAAGGCGTTCACCGGTGCCATCGTCGCCACCGAGGACCACGACTTCTGGAACCACCGGGGCGTGTCCCCGAGGGGATTCCTCAGGGCCGGGTACAACTTCGTGACATCCCTTGGGCGGCGTCGGGAGGGGGCCTCCACCTTGACCATGCAGCTGGTGCGCACGGTGACCGCCAAGCGCCAGAAGCGCATCGACCGCAAGATGAAGGAGATCATCATCGCCCAGAAGCTGGAGCGGGCCTACAACAAGAAGCAGATCCTGGAGAGCTACGCCAACGAGGTGTACTTCGGCGGCGGCCGCTACGGGATCGAATCCGCGGCCCAGTACTATTTCGGGAAGAGCGCCCCCCAGTTGAACATCGAGGAATGCGCCCTCCTGGCGGGCATCGTCCAGAACCCCGCCTGGTACAACCCCTACAATCCCGACCCCAAGTCCCGTGCGGGGGCCAAGGCCCGAAGGAACCACGTCCTTCGGCGCATGGTGGCCGAAGGCTACCTCAAGGCCTCCGACGCCCAGGTGCTGGCCGAGCGACCCATCCGCCTCGCCCGGGAGAACCCCGGTGAGGAAGAACTGGCTCCCTACGCGGTGGAGGAGGTCAGGAAGTACCTCTACGAGAAGTACGGCCGGGCCCGGGTCCTGGAGGGGGGCCTGGAGGTCCATACCACCATCGATTCCGTCTGGCAGGATGCCGCCAACGAGGCGGTTCGCAGTGGAGTCCGGGCCGCGGACCGCCGCCGGGGCTTCCGCAAGGACGCCCTCCAGTTCGTCCAGGATCCGGATTCGGTCCAGCTGCCTGGGTGGCGCAGGTACTTCGTGGAGGGGGACGGTGTCCACGGAGTGATCCTCGGCTGGAAGGGGCTGAAGGCTTCGGTCCGCATCGGGAAGACCGTCCTGGAGGTACCTGACACGGCCTTTTCCTGGGCGGGGGGGAAGAACCTTCCGAGCCTCTTCCCCAGGGGCGCGGCCCCCCTCTTCATCGTGAAGGAGGCGGACGACGGGACCCCGAAGCGCCTCGAGCTCGACCAGGAACCCCAGGTGGAAGGCGCCCTCCTCGCCACGGATCCCCGCACAGGGGAGGTCCGCGCCATGGTGGGAGGCTACGACTTCAAGCGCAGCAAGTTCAACCGCGCCTGGCAGGCCGAACGCCAGGTGGGTTCCACCATGAAGCTCTTCGTCTACACCACGGCCTTCCTCCAGGGAAAGAGCCCGGCCACGCTGGTGGAGGACATCCCCACCCGCTTCATCGATCCCCAGCAGTTCGCCGTGACGGACCTCGGGGGGGGAAAATTCGAGTACCACACGCTGCACCCCAACGCGAAACTCTACGAGCCCAGGAACTACGAGCGGGATTTCTGGGGCCCCATCCCCATTTGGGAAGCCATCCGGGACAGCCGGAACGTCCCCGCGGTACGGACCCTGGACGAGGTCGGGATCGCGAATGTGGTGGAGACCGCCAAGAAGATGGGCATCACCTCCAACGTCCCGCCCTATCCCAGCATGGCCCTGGGGGCGGCCGACCTCCCCATGAAGGAGATGATGCGGGCCTACGGGACGGTGGCCAACGAGGGGCAGCAGGCCCCGCCGCCCTTCCTCATCCGGAAGATCCTTGACCGGACTGGAAAGGTCCTGGAATCGCGGGAGCAGAGCCCCGGGGAACAGGTGATCGACAAACAGACCAACTTCCAGATCCTCCAGTGCCTCCAGGGGGTGGTGCAGCGGGGCACCGGGGCCCGGATCGCTTCCGAAATCCAGTGGCCCCTCGCCGGGAAGACCGGGACCACCGACGAACATACCGACGCATGGTTCCTCGGATTCTCGACGCGGATCGTTTGCGGCGTCTGGGTGGGCCTGGACGAAAAGAAGACCATCTTCAAGGGCGCCGACGGTGCGAAGGCCGCCGTGCCCATCTGGATCGAGTTCATGAAGGCGGCTCTCCAGGGCACCCCCAAGGAGGAATTCCCGGTTCCCGAGGGCCTGGAGTGGGCCGACATCGACCGCGTCACGGGCCTCAAGGCCACCGGGGCCACTCCAGCCTCCGAGCGCCTGCACCTGGCCTTCAAGCCAGGACAGATCCCCTCCCAGGAAAGCGACTCAGAGGCCATCGCCCGGGTGCGCGAGGCCCGGGAGAGGGCCCGTACGCAGGGATGGGACGAGCGGATCCTCGGGGCGCGGCAGGCCAAGCCCGCAGTCAAGGAGGGGGAAGGGGCCAAGGTCCCCGATCCCAACGGCGTCCCCTAGCGGGCTCCGCCGCTCCCGCGGGAACCCCGATCCTGTGGAATGGGCACCCCACCGATGAACTGGTTATTCTGGCGGACTCCCCCAGGGCGTCCGCCGCGAGTGAGGCACAGGAGCCGATCGTGACCACCATCCTGCTGATCCGGCACGGCATCGCCCAGGATCCCCGGCCGGGCCTTCCGGATGCCGAGCGGGCCCTGACCGAGGAAGGCTGGAAGAAGACCCGGAGCGCCATGCACGGCCTGCTTCGCGCCGGCTACACGCCGCGGAAGGCCTACAGCAGCGGCTTCCGCCGGGCCGCGGAAACCCTTGGATGTCTCACGGAGGCCACCCTCGCGGCGGGGCTGCCGGCCTTCCCCTGCGGTGTCTGGGAAGGACTCTCGCCCGGAGGCGATCCCGTCGAGGTGGAGCACTGGATCCTGGCCCGTCTCCAGGACCTTGAGCCACCCGGAGTCCTGGCCCTGGTCAGTCACCAGCCCCTCCTGGGGGAACTCGTATTCTGGCTCACCGGCAAGAACCTGGAGGTGAAGAAGGCCTCCTGCACGGTGGTCGAGCGGCGCGCGGGGAGATGGAGTCTCCTCCGCCATTTTTCCCCCGCGGAATTGCGAAAAAAATCCTGATGAGACCTCCCCCCCTCTACGCGAGGCTGGCCTCAGGGCTTCGACTCCACCACCGGATCCAGGGAAATCCCGAGGGTCCCTGGATGGTCCTGCTCAATGGCCTGCTCTCCGACACCACCATGTGGGCCGGGGCCCTGCCGGAGCTGTGCCGGGATTTCCGCGTCCTTACCTTCGATTCACGGGGGCAGGGGAAGTCCGACGCCCCGGAGGAGGGTCCCTACCCCACCTCTCTTCTTGCGGAAGAGGCCTGGGAGTTGATGGAGATCCTCGGAGTGGAGCGCCCCTGGCTGGTGGGGCTCAGCAACGGGGCCTCCATCAGCCTCGAGCTGCTGAGCGCCCGGCCGGGCGCCTTCCGCGGGGGGGTCTTGGTCAGCGCCCTTTCCCGCATGGATTTCGCCATGGACCTGAAGGTGCGGCACTGGGCAGGGTGCCTGGAACAGGGCGGCCCCCTGCTGCTCTTCGATGCAGTGGCCCCCTTCCTCTGGGGGGACGCCTTCCTGGAAGCCCGCCACGCGGTGTTGCGGGCCTACCACCAGGTGGTCTCCGGGGATGGTCGGCCCGAAGCCCTGCGGGGGGCCCTCCACCAGATCATGGGCGCCCTGGGCTGGGACATCCGTGAGCGCCTGGGCCGCATCGTGGACCCCCTTCTCCTCCTCTGCGGGGAGGAGGACCTGCTCACACCGCCCTGGAAATGCCGCCAGACCGCCTCGTTCATTGGAGGGGCCCTGTTCGAGGTGGTGCCGGGCATCGGCCACGCCTACCCCGTGGAGGCCCCCCGGCCTTTCGCCGCCCGGGTGCTCGAGTTCGTCCGGGCCCACCCAGCCTGAAGGGTCCAGGCGCAGCGGGGCCAGGCCTTGGAATCCTGCCGGGGATGGGCTACCATCGGACATTCCAGCCAACGCAACGCTGATTTCTTTCCCGTGGGGGGCGACTCCATGTCCCCATCCTCCGTTTCCTCCGCCGGCCCGAATCTCCAGGGCCTCAAGGAGATGTCCATCGGGCGCCTGGCGGAGCTGGCGAAGGAAGTGGGGGTCGAGAACCCGCTCTCCATGCGGAAACAGGAACTGATCTTCCGCATCCTGGAAGCCCAGGCCGCCAAGGAGGGAATGTTCTTCGCCGAGGGCGTCCTCGAGGTCCTGCCGGAGGGATTCGGGTTCCTGCGGGCGCCGGAGCACAACTACCTGGCGGGCAATGACGACATCTACATCGCGCCGAGCCAGATCCGGGCCCTGAACCTCCACACCGGAGACACCCTCAGCGGCATGATCCGCCCTCCCAAGGACGGCGAGAAGTTCTTCGCGATGATGCGGGTGGATGCGGTCAACTTCGATCCCCCGGGACTTGCCAAGGACCGGGTGCACTTCGACAGCCTGGTGCCCCTCTACCCCACCGAGCGCATCACCATGGAGCGGGATCCCCAGGAACTCTCCACCCGGGTGATGGACCTCATGACCCCCCTGGGCAAGGGGCAGCGGGCCCTGATCGTGGCCCCGCCCCGCACCGGAAAGACCGTCCTGCTCCAGAACATTGCCAACTCCATCACGGCCAACCACCCGGAGATCTTCCTCATCGTGCTCCTCATCGACGAGCGGCCGGAGGAGGTCACCGACATGGAGCGCCACGTGAAGGGGGAGGTCATCAGCAGCACCTTCGACGAACCGGCCACGCGCCACGTCCAGGTGGCCGAGATGGTCATCGAGAAGGCCAAGCGCCTCGTGGAGCAGAAGAAGGACGTGGTGATCCTGCTGGACTCCATCACGCGCCTGGCCCGGGCCTACAACACCGTGGTGCCCCCCAGCGGCAAGGTCCTCAGCGGCGGGGTGGACAGCAATGCCCTGCAGCGCCCCAAACGCTTCTTCGGGGCGGCCCGGAACATCGAAGGGGGCGGCTCGCTCACCATCGTGGCCACGGCCCTCATCGAGACCGGCAGCCGAATGGACGACGTGATCTTCGAGGAATTCAAGGGCACCGGCAACAGCGAGATCGTCCTGGACCGGAAGCTCAGCGACAAGCGCATCTACCCCTCCATGGACATCCAGCGCTCCGGAACCCGCAAGGAGGACCTGCTCATCGAGGCTCCGCGCCTGGCCAAGATCTGGGTGCTGCGAAAGATCCTCACGAGCAGTGGCCCCGTGGAGGCCATGGAGCTGCTCCTGGACCGCCTGGGCAAGAGCCGGAGCAACGACGAGTTCCTCTCGAACCTCCAGGAATCGGCCGGGCGGCGCTGAAACCCCGGGCGCCCTTGTCCCTGGCCGGGGGGCGGACCGAAGATGGAGCCGGGAGGGCCTCCAGATGTCCGAAAGGATCGACTTCCAGGTCCGGCCCTCGCGGGCGTGCGCCGAGGGCCGGGCCCAGGCCCTCGGTGGGGCGGGCTCACCGCACCCCTCCCTGGACCGGGGGGAGGCCCTGCAGGAGGAGATCGGCACCCTGACGGAACCCTCGGGGTCCTGAGCATGCGCGCCCTGCGACTCCACAGCCCCGGATCCCCGCTCGTCCTGGAGGAACTGCCCCGTCCGCTGCCCGGCCCCGGGGAACTCCTTCTCCGTGTCGAGGCCTGCGGGGTCTGCAGGACGGACCTGCACCTGCTCGAGGGCGAACTGGAAGGGGCGCGGCTCCCGGTCGTCCCGGGCCACCAGATCGTGGGGATCGTCGAGGCCCTCGGAAAGGGCGCCACGGGATATCAGACCGGCCAGAGGGTGGGCGTCCCCTGGCTGGGCGGAACCTGCGGAACCTGCCCCTTCTGCGCCGGGCGACAGGAGAACCTCTGCGACGGAGCCCGGTTCACGGGCTGCAGCCGGGACGGCGGCTTCGCCGAATTCGCCACGGCCGAGGCCGCCTTCGCGATTCCCCTGCCCGGAGGTTACGCCCCCGCGGAGGCTGCGCCGCTCCTCTGTGCGGGCCTCATCGGCTACCGGACCCTCCGCCTCGCCGGGGACCCGCGTCGGGTGGGGATCTACGGCTTCGGCGCTGCGGGCCACCTCGTGGCCCAGGTGGCCGCCTTCGAGGGCCGGGAGACCTTCGCCTTCACCCGGCCGGGAGATTCTGCTGCCCAGGCCTTCGCCCGAAGCCTCGGAGTCGCCTGGGCCGGGGACAGCGGGACGGCGCCTCCGGCAGAACTGGATGCCGCCCTGATCTTCGCGCCGGTGGGGGCCCTGGTGCCTGAAGCCCTGCGCCGGGTCCGCAAGGGCGGCGCGGTGGTCTGCGGGGGCATCCACATGAGCGAGATCCCCCCCTTTCCCTACCAGCTGCTCTGGGGCGAGAGGGTCCTCCGCAGCGTCGCCAACCTTACCCGCCAGGACGGACGGGACTTCTTTGCCCTGGCCGCCCGGGCCCGCCTGCGGGCCGAGGTCCAGACCTATCCCCTGGAGCGTGGAATGGACGCCCTCGAGGACCTCCGCCTGGGGCGTCTCCAGGGCGCCGGGGTGCTGCTGCCTTGAGGCGGCGGAACCCGCTCCACCCCTCCGCAAACCCAGGCCCCGCGCCCCCTCCCGGCTCTTCCGCCTTGCCTTCCCCGCCCGTTCTGGTAGGCTGTCCGAGGTCCCTTAGCTCAGTTGGTTAGAGCATCTGACTCTTAATCAGAGGGTCCCCGGTTCGAGCCCGGGAGGGACCACCAGCGGGGCCGTCCAAGGTGGGCGGCCCTTGGTTATTTGATACGAATTTTCGATCAAGGGGAAAGAATCCACCGCCAAGACGCCAAGACACCAAGAAAAGGAAATCCAGTGCTCATGCAGTTCTTGGCGTCTTGGCGGTGAGTGTTGCCTTTTCGAAATATTGAACGCCCTCTGGAATGAGACCATTCCTCAGGGCTGCTTCTCCACCCGCAGCCAGGCGACGTAGTCGGCGGGGGGAATGGGTTTGCCGGACTTGGGGCTGGGGCTGAGTCCTGCGAGCTGGATGCGGAAGCCCATGAATTCCCCGCTGCGGGGTTCCAGTCCGGTGTGCAGGCGGAGGAGCTTGGACGGGGCGTCGCAGCCCGGATAGCAGGGGGGGTCGGCCACCAGCTCGATTTCGGCGTCCCCGGCCCAGACGCAGTTCACGTCCACGGGGCAGCGGGAGTCCCCGGCCACCTTCGTGAAACTCAGGCGAAGGCCCCCGATGAGGGCGGTCTTCCCGAAGGGCAGGGGCACCGCGTCCGCCGGCGGCGCGGTGGTGTAGGCCGCGGCCGGCCCCGAGTGCCCAGCCCCCCCGCAGCCGGGAAAGAGGGCGAGGCTGAGAAGGATGGGGGAGCCACGGGCCATGGGGAGCTTCCCTTCGGTTTCCAGAAGGCAATGTACAGCGGTGGAGGGATTCCGCAATGGCCCGGGGGCCTCCCAGGCCCGGCTCTCCGTCAAGCTTCCCCCTATCCCAGCTCCAGCACATCCAGGCCGTCCTGGCGCACGCTGCGGCCCTGGACGCTGAGCACCTCCCCCACGCGGTAGGGGCGGGTGCGGCGGGCGAAGGCGTCGGGGAAGCACACCGCCTCGCAGAGGCCGGTCTCGTCCTCGAAGGTGACGAACTGCATGGGCTCGCCCTTCTCGGTGGGGACGACCTTCTCGGCCACCACGAGCGCCCAGAAGCGAAGCTGTCCGGGGGTTCCGCGCTTCGCTGCGCTGCGCGCATACCCCCGGGCCCCCGCGCCCGGGTCCAGCGAAGCTGTCCCCGGGCTTTCCCCCCGGTTCACGTCCGCCACCCGGTGGGGGCCGCCCCCGCGGCGCACCCGGGCCAGGGCGGCGGGGTGGATCTCCAGGGTGAGGTCCAGGGTCTCCAGCTCCAGGTCCGCGCGGTCGAAGGGGTCCGTGGGGCGGGGACGGATGCCCACGGGCACACCGCCCAGGCGCGCCCAGAGCAGCTTGGTGCGGTCCCCGTCCGGGGCGAAGGCGTCGAAGGCGCCGGCGGCGCAGAGGGCTTCCGCCGTGGGCACACTGAGCTTCACCCGGCCCAGCAGCTCGTCCAGGCTGGCGAAGGGGCCGTCCCGCTCCCGGGCTTCGAGGAGCGCCTCCACTTCCTCCCGCCTGGCGCCCTTCACCTGCATGAGGCCCACGCGCACCGCCAGCTCCCCCTCGGCGCGGAAGGGCCAGGCCGAGTGGTTGGCGTCGGGGCCCCGCACCGTGAGCCGGTGGCGCCGGGCGTCCCCCAGGTAGGCCACGGCGGGGTAGAAGCCGCCCTGGTTGGTGATGACGCTGGCGAAGAAGGCCGCCGGGTGGTGGGCCTTGATCCAGGCGCTCTCGAAGCTCACCTGGGCGTAGCTCGCGGAGTGGGGCTTGCAGAAGGAGTAGCCCCGGAAGGTGCGGATCATGTCCCAGGCCTCCTCCACAACTCCGGGCCGCACGCCCCGGGCCTCGCAGCCCCGGCGGAAGCGGGCCTCGAAGAGGGGCAGGCGGGCTTCGCAGCCGGGCTTGCCCAGGAGCTTGCGCAGCTGGTCCGCCTCGAAGTGGGTCCAGCCCGCCAGCTCCACCCCCACCTTGATGACGTCCTCCTGGTACACCAGCACCCCGAAGCTCTCCGAGAGGAGGTTCGTGAACACGGGGTCGCTGGGGATGTAGACCTCCTCGCCCCGGCTGCGCTTCACGTAGCGGTCGATCCAGCGGTTGGCGGCCGGGCGGATGAGGCTGCTGTGGATCACCAGGGTCTCGAAGTCTCCCTTCTTCACCCGCTGCTGGAGCTGGCGGGTGGCGGGGCTCTCCACGTAGAAGACGCCGATGCTGTCGCCCCGGGCGAGCAGGGCCTGGGTGGCGGGGTCCCTGCGCGCGTGGGTCCCAGGATCCGGGGCCACCTTGCCCCCCAGGACGGCGTAGGCGTCCCGGATCACCGCCAGGCTGCGGTTCCCCAGCAGGTCCAGCTTCACCAGGCCGTAGTTCTCCACGCCGTCCTTGTCCCACTGGGTGATGGAGACGCCCTCCTTGGCGGGGGCGGGGCGGAAGGCGGCGTGCTCCCACAGGGGCCCGGGCGTGACGATGGTGCCGCCGGGGTGCACGGAGAACTGGCAGAAGTGGCCCCGCAGGGCCGCGGCCAGGCGCAGCACCTCGCCCCAGGCCCTGTTCTCGGAGGCCCGCTCCAGCCCGCCCTCCCAGCCGCGCACGTAGCGGGCCAGCTGCTTCAGCTCGTTCTCGGGGCGGCCGAAGGCCAGGGCCACCGCCCGCAGGGCGGCCTTGGACTTGAAATACACGTGGTTGGAGACCATGGCCACCCGGTCCCGGCCGTAGCGCTGGAAGACCTTGAGGATCACCGCGTCCCGCTCGTCCCAGGCGAAGTCAATGTCCATGTCCGGCGGGTCCTGGCGCTCCTTCGTGAGGAAGCGCTCGAACATCAGGTGGGTGTCCACGGGGTCCACGTTGCTCAGGCCCAGGGCGTAGCTCACCAGGCTGGCGGCGCCGCTGCCGCGCCCGCAGATGCGCGTCACCTGGGCGGCCCGCACGATGTCCTGCACCAGGAGGAAGTAGCCCGCGAAGCCCTTCTCCCGGATGAGCTCCAACTCGCGCTCCATGCGGCTCTCGTGCTCGCCCCCGGGGGCCCCGTAGCGCTGCCGGAGGCCTTCCAGGACCCGTTCCCGCAGCACCGCGTCCAGGTCCGCGCCGTCCAGCCCCAGGGGCCGGGTGTTCACCCAGGCGCCCCAGTGGATGGACCAGCCGGAGATCCGCTCCAGCACCTCGGCGGTGGCCCGGGCCACCGCGGGCTCGGCGGCGGGGAAGCGCCGCTCCCAGGCCTCCCGGGGCACGGCGGCCTCCCGGGGGTCCCAGAGGGCTTCCGTGCGGGCCAGGGTGCCCTGGGTGGCGATGGCGCGCTTGAGGCGGTGCAGCTCCAGGCCCGCGGGGCTTCGGAAACGCAGGGCCTGGGGCGCCACCACCGGCAGCCCCGCCGCCAGGGCGCGCCGGGCCTCCTGGACCCGGCAGGGATGGGCCAGCAGGGCGGCGTAGCGGCCCTCCCGCAGCAGGGCGTCCAGGCCGTCCAGCTCCTCCGCCAGGAGGACGCAGCCATCGGGGGGTTCCTCGATCCGGCAGCTCTCCGGGACGGGTTCGCCCAGCCGCGCCGCCTCCGCATGGGCCTGGGAGCTGAGCAGGCGGTTCAGCGCGGCGTAGCCCGCGTCGCTGCAGGGCAGGGCGCCGACGGCCCGGCCCCGCCACGCGAAGCGGCAGCCCAGGTGGATGCGCAGGGTGTCCGAAGGGTCCGGCGCCAGGCCCTCCAGCTTCCGCGCCCGCCGCGGCCATTCCAGTTCCTCCCGCAGCTTGGGATAGCCCGAGAGATCCCGGTCCCACAGCACCAGGTCCCCGTAGCCCAGGCAGCGCGCGAGCTTCAGCAACTGCTTCGCCGGATAGACCCCCTCCCCAATGGAGAAGTCGGAGATGCCGAGGGCGAAGGGCATGGGGGAGGGGAGTTCGCGTTTCGGTTTGGGCCGGTGGGGGCGGTCGGGCGAAGCCCCGGTGGACCGGGGATCCGAGTATGGCGTAAAAAAAGCGAAAATCAAGATCACAGATGACCGGCCCCTGGAGCAGGAGACCCTTCAACGATTCCGCTTCGGTTTCGGCTTGGGCTTGGGCGGGGGCAGGTTCCTGGCCGTCGCGGCCGCCAGCGCGCTCAACCATTCCCCGTCGTCCCAGCGCTCCTCGGGGACCTGGACGTAAAGTTTCGCGCCGGGGTAGGGCGGTCCCATGGGGGCGCCGGGGAAGAGGCGGTCGGAGGCTTCGGTGGGCTTGAGGAAGAGCTGGTCGTCGGCCACCAAGGCGAAGACCTTGCCGTGGAGGTAGAGGGCGTACTCCCCGAACATCTTCCGGGCGCTCACGGGGCCGGCCTCCCGGAGCTGGTCCAGCAGGAAGTCCACGGTGCGCTGCTGGGTGGCCATGTTTTCACTCCCCCCGGTAGGCCCGTTCCAAGGCGGCCAGGTCCAGTTTGGCCATGCTCCAGACGGCGTGCAGGACCCGGGCCTTGGTGGCGGGGTCACTGCTCTGGAGCCATTCCCAGAGCACCCCTGGGACGATCTGCCAGGAGAGGCCGTAGCGGTCCCTGATCCAACCGCATTCCACCTCCCCGCCGCCTTCGGAAAGGGCGCTCCAGTAGTGGTCGATCTCCGCCTGGTTGGCGCAGTTCACCACGAAGGAGACCGCGGGGTTGAAGCGGTGCATCGGGCCGCCGTTGAGGGCGATGAAGTCCTGGCCGTCCAGGGTGAAGTCCACGGTCATCACGGCGCCGGGCGTCATGGGCGCGTCCTCGGGGAAGTGGTGCACCGCCTTCACCGCGGAGCGGGGGAAGACCGAGGCGTAGAAACGCGCCGCCTCCTCCGCCTGGGTGTCGAACCAGAGGAAGGGGGTGAGGCGCGGCATGGGGGCTCCGGAGAATGGGAGATGAAACCACGAAGGCCCCGGAGGGTCACCCCCACGGAAGATCGGCCTCCCGGGGAGTGGATCGCTACGAAAAGATCTTCCGGTCCCGGACCTTCCGGGGATCCGTGTAGTGTTCCTCCCACCACGGCTGCTCCCCGGCCTGCCTGGGCGGCCTCTTCAGGGAGAGTTCTTTCTTGGCCTGCTTCGATTCCGCCTGGGCGACGCGGAAGTGGTAGTGGTCGAAGATCCGCAGGGCCTCGACCATGAAGGAGGTGGCCACCTTGCGGTCGCGGATCAGCAGGAGGTTCTCCCCGTTGCTGGTGTCCGAGGCCCCGGAGAAGTTGTAGGAGCCCAGCCAGACCCGGGCGTCCGGGGTGTCGAAGTCCACCACCAGGAACTTGTGGTGCATCCGGATTCCGCCGCCCCCCGTGGGTTCCTTGGAGAAGGGAGCGGGCAGGTCCTTCCCCAGGGCCGCGGGATAGACCGGGGCGAGGTTCCCGTCGGGCTTCTGCAGCACCAGGCCGCCCACTTCGCGGTCGGAGATGCCGTACACGAAGATCCCCTCCTGGTCGGACACCTTCTGGATCGCGTCCAGGACGGGCCCGGGGGTCTGGTACAGGAAGGCCAGGGAGTAGAACAGGGAAGAGCGGGTCTCCTCCGCCACGTCTCCCGCGACCACTTCCAGCTGCGCGTTGTCGGCCCCGTGGGGGGAGAAGGTGGCCCAGACTTCCAGGTCCTTCAGCCCGAGTTCGTGCCACTGGGCTGCTTCCGTGCCGCCGAAGGCCGCTGCGGAACCGTCCCAGTACGCCTCGAAGGCGTCCAGGAAGGGTTGGATCGCGCTGGGCCCGGTGAGGATCAGGGCGTGGTTGTTCTGCACGAAGAATCCCCGCCAACTCAGGTTGGTGGAGCCGCAGAGGGCCTTCTTCACCATGGGGCCGTCCACCACGATGGTCTTGTTGTGCTGGAGGCTCTTCATGTGCTGGCGCTTCACCTGGGCCTTGCCGGCCGAAGCTGCAAGGCGGGTGGCAGCCTGGCTTTCTGCAGAGCTGGCGGGCTTGTGGGTGCCGCTGTCGTCGATGATGATCTTCAGTCGGCTCCCCAGCCGCTCCAGGCGGGAGACGACCTCCGGATCGTTCAGGTCGTAGGCGACGACGCGAACCTGGGCCTTGGTGTCCCCCAGGGCCTCGTCCAGGAGCTCGAGGATCGCGCTCCGGGCCTCGAAACCCATCCAGGCCAGGGCCTCCTCGGCCTTCGGATGGCTGGGGCTGAATTCCAGACCTTCCTCGGCCTTGGGAGGCAGGAGGGCGGAGACGGGACCGGCCGATTCGAACCGGTCCACGAAGGCCTGGGAGGAGACGAAGCCCCGGGTGAAGGCCACGTTGAGGCGGCCCGGGCAGGTCTCACGCTGGAGGGCCAGGGAAGCCTCCTGGGGCTCTCCGTAGGTCAGCTTGTCCTCCGGGTCCAGGAAGACCGGGGTCACCCGATAGGTGAAATCTCCTTCCAGGTCAGCGTTCCGGGGGAAATGCACCCACCGGAACTTCTGGATCGGCGAAAGGCGGGTGGAACGGGGATCGGGTGGGCTGCCCTTCAGGGGAGGCTTGAATTGGAGCCGGTTCGGCAGGGGGAAGAAGGCTGCGCCCCCGGGTTCCTTGTACTCGATGGCGAAGCCCACGAATTCCTTGGGTGGCTTGCCCTTTTTCCAGTCCATGGCCAGCAGGGCCATCCCGTCGCCCCGGTGGATCTTGAGGGTGAAGGGGGCGGCCGTGTTCCGCCCCACCACTTGGAATTCCGTCCCCATGGCCTCCTCCTCCGGAACCGCCGGGTTTCCAGGGCCCAGGGTTCGGCAGCGAGGAAAAAATGGACCATTTCCAATTTGAATTCAATCAAATTATTCCTAATGACTGATGGATTCCGGGGCGTGGCTCCTCCCGGGCCCGCGGTGATCTTCAGAATCCCTGCTGGCCCTCGGCGGCCTGCTCCATGTAGCCCTGGAAGGCCTTCATCACGAGGCCGTGCATCGCGGCCTGGGTGAAACGGTAGACCATCCAGGGCAGGGCGGGGTCGAAGTCGTGGATGGCCACCAGGGTGAAGCGGCCGTGCAGCAGGTCCCGGAACTCCAGGCGGGCCTCCCGCCGGCCCAGGGTGCCCGAAAGGAACCCGCCGGTGATGAAGTACATGCGCCGGTCCGGGGTGCTGTGGGAGGGCTGGAAGTCCAGGCGCAGCAGCCGCGGTCCCCAGGGCCGCTGGCGGATCGTCCAGGAACCGTCGGGATCCCGGACGGCGACGATGAAGGCCTTCATCAGCGTGCCCAGCCAGGCGAAGTAGCGGTCCGCCATCCACTGGGCGTTTCGCCCTTCCGGGAGGTGCATCCGCTGGATGGAGCGCACCCGCCCCATCTCCCGGAGGCGGTCGTCGTCCAGGTGGCGGGTGGTCCCGGGGGACCCTGATCGCTGCGCCCGCACCGCGGCTTCGAGGGTCTGGCGGAAGGGCACCCACTGCGCGACCACCGCCTGCTGCACGGGGTTCTCCGTGCCCCGCTCGCCGGCGGAGAAGAGGTCCATGAGGTAGACCAGGAAGTCCGGATGGAGGCGCGGGCCCAGGGCCTGCATGAGGGTCCAGAAGGGCCCTTCGGGCAGGTTCCGCCAGCGCAGGAAGCGCGCCCTCCGCCCCAGGAGGGCCGCGGTGTCCTCCAGCAGACCCTTGAGGGTGACGGCCTCGGGTCCGAAGACGTCGAAGGTGCCGCCGTAGGATTCAGGATGGCCCACGCAGTGCCGCACGGCGGCCAGGAAGGCCTGGAGGGTGAGGGGATAGACGGGCGACTCGGCGTGGGCGGGCAGGGGGATGAGGGGCAGGCGGCGCACCACGTGGGCCAGGAGCTTGGTGAACTCCCCGCCGGGACCCAGCACCAGACCCGTGCGCAGCACCGTGAGGGGCACCCCGTGCCCCGCGAGCACCTCTTCCATCTCCCGCGCCCGCCGGGCGGTGGGCCGGTCGGGCCTCACCATGAGCACCGAGCGGCAGAGGATCTGCTTCACGCCGTTGCGGGCGGCGGCCCAGGCGAAGTTGTCCGCCACCAGGAGGTCCATGTCCTGGGTCTGGGCCTGGTCCAGGCGGGCCGAGGGGTCCCGGTTGTGCACCAGGTACACCGCCGCGTCCACCCCCTCCAGGGCCTCCCGCAGCTCCTTGCGGGAGAAGTGGTCGCAGGGCCGCACCTCGATGCCCTCCCGGGGGGCGTGGCGGGCCATGGAGCGGGTGAGGATGCGGATGTCCAGGGACGGGTCCAGGGCCTCCACCAGGGCGGCCCCGATGAAGCTGCCGGTGCCTGCGAGGGCGATGCGGAAGGCGATGGTGGACTCCGGGACGATTCGGCTGGGTGGACCTCTAGGGTAGTCCCCCGGGGAGGGGACTTGGATGCCCAAGGAGCCGGTCGGGCGTGGGTTCCGGTCCTGGCCCAGGGAGAGAGGGCCGTCGGAGCAAGGACCTAGTGGCCGCCTTTGCCGGGCCGGGCGTGCCAGATGCGGGTGAGGAGCAGGGTGCCCAGGACGCCCCAGGGAAGGAGGAACAGGGGCCACCACCCCCAGTCCTTGGTGGTGATCCACCCCAGGGCGTAGGACTGCAGGCCCGTGCCCAGGTACACGAAGCCGTCAATGACGCCCACCGCAGTGGCGGCGGCCCGCCTGCCCCCGAAGTCCATGGTGGCGGTGCCGGAGAGGAGGCCGTGGGTGCCGATCACGGCCACGCTGATGAGGAAGACCAGGACCACCAGGGGCCAGGCGCTGTGGAGGCTGAAGGCCATGGCCCCGCAGCAGGCGGTGAGGAGGCTGTAGAGGAAGAAGGCCGCCGGCGCGCGCCGGGACTGGAAGAAGAGGTCCGAGACGTAGCCCGCGCTCATCCCGCCGATGATGCCCGCCACCATGAGCAGGAGGCCCCAGTTGGAAAGGGCGAAATCCCAGGCCCTGGGGTTCCCGCTGTGAACCGCCAGCTGCTCCTTGGCGTAGATGCGGAACCAGTGCATCACCCCGTTCCGGAGCACCCCCGTGCAGAACTCCACCAGGGCGATGGTGAGGAGCACGGGGTGGGTGAGAATGCGCTTCATGAGCTGGAACGGGGCCGGCGGGGGGCCATCCTCCCCGCTGCTGGCGTCTCCCGTGTCGAAGTCCGGCAGCCCGGCGTCCGAGGGCTGGTTGCGCAGGAAGATGAACTCGAAGAGGCAGAGGGCCGCGAGGATGCAGCCTGGAATGATGAAGACGTGCCAGTTCGGGTCGATGCCGCCGGCCCCCGTGCCCTTGAGCATCCTGAGCAGGCGCTCGTTCAGGTCGAAGGCCAGGAAGATTCCCGAGGCGATCATGATCCCGAAGATCCCGCTGAACTTGCCCCGCTCCTGAAGGTGGAACCAGTGGGCGTTGACCTTCACGATGGCCACCGCCCCAAAGCTCTGGAAGTACATGTTGAGGCCGTAGAGGACCGCCAGCGTGGTGAGAAGGGCCTGCTTGCCGAGGCCCCCCAGGAGCGCATGCCACACGGCGAAGCCCATGGACAGGTTCGCGTCGGCGGCCCCGGCGGCGGCAACCAGCATGGCCCGCCGCCCCCCCCAGCGGTCCGTGAGGGGGCCGTTGATGACGAAGGCCAGGCCGTAGACCACGGCGCCCAGGGCGAAGATCTCCCCGAAGGACACCTTGGAGATGAGCGTCCCCAGGGCCCCCTGGGCCACCGTGAGGTTGTAGCGCCCCATGTAGAGGGCCGCGTAGGTCATGCCCAGGGGGAACCAGTTCAGCAGGCGCCGGAATCGGAAGGCTGGGGAATGATCCACGCGGGTCTCCAGCGCCTCGGGCGCTCTGGGACCAGAATCGCAGGCCCCGGGCCGGGCCGCCAGGGCGGCTAAAGGTCCCGCACGGCGGAACGGATTTCCTGCTCGCCCAGGATTCGGTTGCTGTGCTTGGCCAGGTGGAGGATGCGCTCGATGCGGTCCGGAGTGGCGTCGTAGCCATTCAGCTCAAGCCAGTACTCGACGTTGCTGTGGCCCGCCATGGGGCCGATCTCGATCTCCTGGCGCCGGTTCACCATGGAAGCAGGCACCCCGGAATAGACGAGGTCGGCCAGATCCACGTCCCCGCGGCGCAGGGCCTTCACGATTGCGGCGGCATGGACTCCGGTGCCCGTGCGGAAGGCGTCCCGCCCCAGCATGGGGTAGTTGGCGGGGATCTCCATGCCCACCAGCTCGGCCACCCGTTCGGCCAGGGCCGGCAGGTCCGAAAGGTCCCCTCGCCACTTGCCCAGCAGGGTGAAGTTCATGAGGAGCTGGTCCAGGGCCACGTTCCCGCAGCGCTCGCCGATGCCCAGGATGGAGCCGTGGAGTCGGTCCGCCCCTGCCTCCCAGGCGGCGATGGCGCCGGAGGTGGCCAGGCCCCGGTCGTTGTGGCCGTGCCAGTCCAGGCGGATGGCCCGGTCGCCGATGATGTCCCGCTTCACGAAGCGCACCAGGTGGGCCGCCCCGTCCGGCGTGACATGCCCCACCGTGTCAGAGAGGCAGAGCGCCTGGGCCCCCTCGTCCAGGGCCGCGCCGTAGATGGCCTTGAGGGTCTCGGGATGGGCCCTCGTGGTGTCCTCGGTGACCATCATGACCCGGACCTGGTGCTTGCGGCAGAACCCCACCGCGTTGCGCACCAGGCGCACCAGGTAGTCCACCTCCCAGCCTTCCACGTCCATGCGGATGGCACTGGAGCCCAGGAAGGCGCCAGCCTCCAGGGGAATGCCCACCCTCTGCTGGATCTCGGCGACGGGCGCCAGGTCGGCCTCCAGGGTGCGGACCGCCACGTTGGGATGGATGGGAAGGCGGTGGTCCCGGATCTCCACCATGAGGGCCTTCACGGCGGCCAGGGCCTTGGGCCCCGCGCCCGGCATGCCGATGTTCACCGCATCCACGCCGAGCTTGGCCAGGCGGTGAAGAAGGTCCCGCTTGGCGGGAATCTCGGGATCACGGACCGAGGGGCTCTGCAGGCCATCCCGGAGGGTTTCGTCGTTGAAGACCGGGATGCGACCGTTCCCGGGGTCGGCGTAGGCGTTCCAGTCGTGGATCAGCTGCGGAAGGGGCATAGGGGGTCAAGCGTATCGGAAGCGGGACGGGGGGCAGAACGGGGGAAGCAAGAATTCTGGGGAAGGGGCCTCCATCCTCAAGCCATTCCGGCCCGGATCTCCACCGGCCGGTCGAGAAGGCGGAAAAGGAGGTCGCCCTTGTCCTGCAAGGCTTCCAGCTCCGCCCTCAGGTCTCCCAGGCCCTCCACGGAGAGCGTGAAGTATTCCCCCTCGTCCCTGAGCTCCACCCGGCGCACCACCTGCCGCCGCCGGCGGTCCAGGGCATCCGCCGCCCTGAGAATGGCGGCGAGCTTGACCACCACCTGGCGATGCCAGGGCGCCAGCAGGCGGAACTCCTGGTGGCGCTTGGGGCTGGGGTCCTTGCCCCGGTGGTGGCGGACCACCTGGGCCAGGATCTCGGCTTCCTGGGGCCAGAAGCCCTGGAGGCCGCCGTTCCGGATCAAATAGGCCCCGTGCTTGTGGTGGGCCTTCTCCGAGACTGAGAACCCGATGTCGTGGAGGCGGGCCGCCAGGGAAAGCCACTCCCGCTCGGGCTCCCCCAGCTCGAACTGGGGCTGGACCGCGTCGAAGAGCTGTTCGCAGAGACGCTGGACCTGGAGGCTGTGGCCCGGGTCAGGGTCCAGGCGCTCGGCCAGGGCCTCCACGGAGGCCCGCCGCCGGTCGGCCAGAGGCGGAATGTAGGAACCGCCATGGCGCAGGGCCTCCCAGATCATGCCCTCCCGCACCCCCACGGGCAGCACCCGGACCTGCTCCGCCCCCAGCCAGCGCAGCAGGGCGCCGGCCCAGGAGGCCCCCACGTGCAGCACTTCTGCACGTTTGGGCTCCACCCCCAGCTTCTCCATGCGGAACTGGGCATCCCCCCGCCACAGGCGGCGCTGGAAGCGCTTGAGCTGGATGCGGGTGAAGGATCCTTCGGCCCCGCAGGCTTTGGATAGGTCCAGCAGGGTGCCCGCCGTGCCGAGGACCAGCTTCGGGGCGGGCAGCTCCTTGGGCAGGCGCTTCCGGGCCTTGCGCAGCACTTTACGGAAAAATCGCTCGGCCCGCTGGAGGTCTGCCGGGGCGGGAGGATTGGCGGTGGCCACCTTGTCGGCCAGGCGCTGCACGCCCCAGGGCAGGCTGAGGGAAGCCTGGGCCCGACCTCCCTGCACCCAGGTGATCTCCGTGCTGCCGCCCCCAATGTCCAGGAGGGCCACGGGCTCCTCCGGGAATGGAATGGCGTGGCTCACGGCCTGGAAGATGAGGCGGGCCTCCTCCTCGCCGGATATCACCCGGATGGGGACCCCCAGGCGGGCCGCCTCCGCGAGGAATCGGGGAGCGTTCCGGGCCTCCCTCAGGGCTGCGGTGCCGCAGGCCAGGACGGTCTCGCAGTGGAAGCCCCGGACGATCTCGCCCATGAGGGCGAGGGTCTCGAGGCCCGTCTGGAAGGCCTCCGGGGAGATCTCGCCGCTGGTGGCGGTGCCCCGGGCCAGCCGCACCATGGCTTTCTCCCGGGCCAGGACGCGCTGGTTCCCCACGGCGTCCGCCTCCACCACCACCAGATGGATGGAATTGGAGCCGACGTCGATGGCCGCGATGCGCATGGGGTTCCCCGGGGTGGTCCCGTCGTGGGCTGGAAGGGTAGCCTAGTGTGCCCCGCTCTGAAAACCGGCATCAATCCCGGGACCCGGCAGCTTCCCCGGGGTCCGGGGAGGGTCCACCCCGCGGGGCCCATGCTGCACTCAGGTTTCACGCGTCCCCCTCCGAGACTCGGACCAAACCCCCTCCCAGGAGGATCAGGGGCCTGGCCAGGAACACCCGCGGGTGCAGCGCCTCTCCGCGAACCCACCCGCCCAGGAGGTGGCCCGGGAAGGCCCCGATTCGGAAGTCACGCCTTCCTCCCAGGGAGGTCGGCCGAGGTCCCTTCCTTGAGGAAAGGTGGGAGCTACTCCAGCAGCAGGCACACCCGGGCCCTCTCCTCGGCCGCCAGGCGGGATTCCGGGTCGAAGCCCGTGGGGCCGCACGATTCCTTTGCTTTCCGGGGAAGGAACACCATTGGGACCCCGATGCGGTGGGGGCGAGGTTCCGGGCCACGTGACACCGCCGGGCCAGCTGGATTCGGCGGACCAGCTCGACGATTTGTCCACTCAGGAATGGAAATTCAACGATTTCCCCGGACCCCGCATCCTCCCCGCTTCCTGAAGGCGGAGCCCTTGCCAATTCCTCCCCGGCGCAGTCAGATGGAACGGTTGCAGCCCTGCTTCCGGAGGTGCCCATGGCCACGGCCCGCGTGAAAGAAATCATTTCCTGGTACGCCAGCGACAACCCGGGGGTGAAGGCCAACCTGGCCCGGATGATGAACACCGGGCGCCTCGCGGGGACGGGAAAATTCGTGATCCTTCCCGTGGACCAGGGTTTCGAGCACGGTCCCGCCCGGAGCTTCGCGCCCAATCCACCTGCCTACGACCCCCGCTACCACGTGGAGCTGGCCATCGAGGCCGGGTGCAACGCCTACGCGGCCCCCCTGGGTTTCCTCGAGGCGGTGGCCTCGGACTACGCCGGGGACATCCCCCTCATCCTCAAGCTGAACAACAGCGACGGCCTCAGCAAGCAGGAACCCTGCAGCGCGGTCACCGGCAGCGTGGAGGACGCCCTGCGGCTCGGCTGCACGGCCATCGGCTACACCATCTACCCCGGCTCCAGCGACCGCAACGTGATGTACGAGGACCTCCGGGAACTGATCCTGGACGCCAAGGCCGTGGGCCTGCCCACCATCGTCTGGGCCTATCCCCGGGGTTCGGGCCTGGCCAAGGAGGGCGAGCAGGCCGCGGACGTCACCGCCTACGCGGCCCAGATCGCCTGCCAGCTCGGGGCCCACGTGGTGAAGGTGAAGCCCCCCAAGGCGAACACCTACGGGGCCGAGGCCACCAAGGTCTACGAGAAGCACGGCCTTCCCACCGGCACCCTGAAGGAGCGCATCGCGGAGGTGGTTCGCAGCGCCTTCAATGGCCGTCGCATCGTGATCTTCAGCGGGGGCGAGGCCAAGGGGACCGACGAGGTGCTGGCGGAGGTGAGGGAGATCGCGGCAGGAGGTGGGTTCGGCTCCATCATGGGGCGGAACGCCTTCCAGCGGCCCAAGTCCGAGGCCATCCAGCTGCTCCACGCGGTGATGGACGTGTTCGCCAAGGCTTGATCGCCTGAGGTCAGGGCCAGCCAGGATGGGGCCGGGGCCGCTCCCGTGGGACCACGGGGGAGGCGCCCCCGGTCCGCCTCAGTCCTCCAGCAGGCGCCTCTCGACGCGAAGCAGGTCGGCAGCCCACTCGATCCAACGCTCACGGGCCTCAGGCTCTGGGCGCTTGGTGGTGCCCAGGACGTCCCGGGTGGGGTCCGGCAGGGAGAGCAGGGGGATTCCGGGAAGGCCGAACATGCTGGCGCAGGTCATGAAGCGGGCGGGTTCGCCCACCGTGACGACCTTGAGGCGCCCCATGGACCGCTCATCGCACTCCTGGATGAGCACCTGCATCCGCTTCAAGTTCCAGCTCTTGATCACCTGTTCGAAATCCGCTGGTTCCCCCCTGCGCCGGAAGCCGATGTAGGTCATGGCGAGACCCTGGGTGCGGGGAGGCCGCTCCTCCCAGAAACCGCCCTGGCCCAGGGCCTGGCCGGCGTCCTTCCGGTGGACCAGGCCCGAGCGGCCCAGGGCCTGCCACAGCAGGGAACCACCATCCTGGTCGTCGCCCCAGAAGGGAAGGGCTTCCCCCATGGCCCGGTCGTCGGCGAAGCCCCCGATGAGCAGCACCAGGATGGGCCCGCTCTCCGGAAACAGGAGGGGCACCTGGAGGGGGGTGAAGGCCCGCCGGTCCGGGAAACCGTGCGGCAGGTTCGCGCCCCGTGCGGCACTGCGCCGCTCCTGGGGAGGGGCATGGTGGTGGCGGACTCGGAGGGCCGAGCCCTCTTGGGTTCTCTCCACTTCCACCCGGCCCTGCTCCAGCCTGGCCTGGATCTCCTCGGAACTGAACTTCCCCGTGGTGTGCGCGGTGGGCCCCTTCCGCAGTTCCTCCGGTACCTGGAGGGGCTGGGTGTCCGCCGGACCCTTTCGTTCCGCGCGGGTGGGCTTGGGGTTGGGATTTTCCATGGTCGTGGGGGACAAGTATGGCGCAGGTGGGCCCGACTTCACCGGAGATCTCCTCCATCCCCGTTCAGGCTTTCCCCTCAGCCAGGGCCCCGGCCGCCACCGCCTCGGGCGCCTGGGGAGGTCCCGGCGGGGGAGGAGGGGCCGGCTGGGACTCTTTTGTGGTGCGCCGCCTCGCGCAGGGGCTGGTCCTTAACCCCTGGTAGGCGTTGCACCCTCCCCAGGCCCACTCCATCCTCAGGAATCCTTTGGGGGTCCCCATGGCTTTGACCGTCGATGGCATCTTCTCGCTCATGCCCGAACTCTTCCTGCCCGAGAAGGCGGCCGGCCTGAACGCCTCTGTCTCCTACAAGGTGACGGGCGAGGGTGGCGGGGACTACACCTGCGTGATCCAGGACGGCGCGTTCAGCCTTGTCCGGGAGATCAGGTCCGGGGCCACGGCATCCGTGGAGATCTCGGCGGAGGACTGGATCGCCCTGAACGAGGGCCGCCTGGACGCCATGCAGGCCTTCATGACCGGAAAACTCAAGGGGGGCGGGGACCTGGGCCTGCTCCAGAAATTCCCCCGCTTTTTCAGGAAGCCCGAGGCCAAGAAGGGCCCCGGAAAGCCCCTGGCCGAGCTCCTGAAGGAACGCCTTCCCCTGCTGAAAGAACCGATCAGGATCACCCTCGGGGGGCAGGACTTCGGGGAGGGGCCCAGGTTGAGCGGGGAAGAGGGCCCCCTCCGGGGGCTGGTGTCGGGCCTGGGCGATCCGGGGCCGGCCCTGCTGGGAGGAACGCTGCGCTTCGCCGGGGACATGTCCGTGCTCCGGAGCGCCTGGAAGGCCTGGTCAGCCCAGCCCGCGATCGGCTTTCCCGACACCCCCGGCGGCAAGGCCCTGGCCACCTTGGTCCGGCGGTACAGAGGAGGGGCGGCGGGCAGCCTGGAACTGAAGGTGGAGGGCCAGTCCTACACCCTGGCCTTCTCCGAGCAGGGGCTCTCCATCCGCCCAGGAGAATCCGATGGGGGTGCCACCCTCGTCATCGGCGACGGGGACTTCGCCGCCCTCAACCAGGGAAAGCTGAACCTGGTCTCGGCCCTGCTCGAGGGCCGGATCAGCGTGAAGGGAGACTTCAGCCGGGTGGCCAGCTACACGGCCCACTTCGAGGCCGCGGTGAATCCGGCCCAGGCTCTCCTGGAATCCATGCCGGAACGCTTCAATCCAGAGAAGGCGGGGGACCTCGAAGCCTGCGTGGGCTACGAGCTCGGCGAGGTGGCCTACACCCTCTGGGTCCGGGAAGGGAAGGCCATGGTGTTCCCTCGCCTGCTTTCTCCCTGCGACACCACCCTGAAGGCCAGCCCGGAGGATTTCGTGGGTTTGAACACGGGGACCCTGAACGCACAGGAGGCCTTCATGTCAGGAAAAATCCGCATCGAAGGAGATCCCCTGCTGATGCAAAAAGTCTCCAAGTGCTTCCGCCGGGCCTGAGCGGGGAACCCTTCTCAGGGGCCTGTTCCGCCGGGGGGCCAGCTAGTCCTTGAGGAGGGCCGTCTCGTCGGTCCTGAGGAGGCCCCACTTCCCTCCGGAGCGCTCGAACTGGGCGTGGCGCTCCATGGGCTGGTCCAGCCGGACCCCCTCGTGGGTCAGGGCGTAGACGGGCCACAGGGGGGTGGGCTTGGTGAATTTCACGAGGAAGGTCACCTTCACGGGACCGTCCTTTCGCCGGGGGTCCATCGGCTCCATGCGGGTGGATCCCACGAACTCGGCCGTGGCCGCCTGGGCCAGGATGTTGTCCAGGCCGGGCCGGACCGTCTTGGGGGCCTTGGGGCTGACGGCATAGCTGTAGCGCACCTTTCCGTCCTTCTCGCTCTCCTTGATCTCGAACCAGCCGTCCTTGTTGAGCAGCTCGTTGATCTTCCTGAACCGCTCCTGTTTGGCGGACCCCTTGTCTGCCGTGGCGCTGAGGGGGACCTTCACGACCACCGGGGCCGGATAATCGGGCTTGATGAGCTTGTCGGCGGTGGCCTTCTCCAGTTTCGCGGAGCCGCAGGCCAGGGGAAGGAGCAGGGCAGGCAGGGCCAGGATGGGTCGCATGGGGTGTCTCCGGAGGCTGCCCGAAGGATGCCACACTTGGGGTATGCCCGCCGATGCCCTGGAAGCCCGCCTCCTCGATGCCTGCCGCCGGCTCGCGGCGGGAGGGCCTTGCGTGGTGTGCTTCTCCGGGGGCCTGGATTCCACCGTGGTGCTGGCGGCCTGCCTCCGGGCCGACCTCCCGGCGGCGGCCCTCCTTGCGGTGGGACCCAGCCTCGCGGAGGCCGAGCGGACCGAAGCGAGGGAACTCGCGGCCCTCCTGGGCGCCGAACTGGTGGAAATGGCCGCCGGGGAAACGGAGTCCCCCTCCTACCGGGCCAACGCCGGGGATCGCTGCTACCACTGCAAGTCCGCGCTGTACCGGGTGGCCGCTGAGCTCGCCGCCCGTCGCTTCCCGGGGGCCAGGATCTTCAACGGAGCCCAGGCCGATGATCTGGGGGATTTCCGCCCTGGGATGCGGGCGGCCGAGGAAGGGGGCGTGCTGGCCCCTCTCCTGGAGGCCGGCCTGGGCAAGGAGGCCATTCGCATCCTGGCGCGCCGCTGGGGCCTGCCCAACGCCGAGAAGGCCGCGACGCCCTGCCTGGCGAGCCGCTTCCCCGTGGGGACGGAGGTCACCCCCGAACGGCTGGCCCAGGTGGAAGCCGTGGAGGCATTCTGCAGGGCCTCGGGGCTCTGGCCGGCCCGGGCGCGCTATCACGGGGCCGTCGTGCGGCTCGAGATCGCTCGGGAATCCATGGAGCTGGCCCTCCGGGAACCCCTGCGTTCGAGGCTCGAGGAAGCGTGCTGGCGCGCGGGATTCCGATTTGCAGCCCTGGACCTCGGCGGCATCCAGAGCGGCAGCCTGTCCTTCAGCCTTGAGGCCGGAAGCGCCAGGGCTGAGGCCTGAGGGATAATGGGAACCTGGAGCTGGACGGGATGAGCGACATCCGCTGGGACCATGATCGCGAGGCCCGGACGGGCATTCCCGAGGTGATCTTCGGGCGCCCGAAGACCGTCGAGCAGCTCATGCTGCTCTTCATGGAGGGGAAGGGGCTCCGGCTCGCGACCCAGCTCAGCCCGGAGCAGATGAACGCCCTCCTCCAGCTGCCGGACGTGGCGGTGGACGAGGAGAGCCGCACGGCCGTGCGGCATCCCCGGCCTCCCCGGGACCTTCCGCCCGTGGGCATCCTCACCGGTGGGACGAGCGACATCCCCGTCGCCGCCGAGGCGAGGGCCGTTCTCGCGGCCCTGGGATTCCCGGCCCGCACCTTCTTCGACGTGGGGGTGGCGGGGATCCATCGGCTTCATGGGGTGATGAAGGAGATCCGGGAATGCCCAGTCCTCATCGTCTGCGCGGGGATGGAAGGTGCCCTTCCGAGCGTGGTGGCGGGCCTGGTGGAAGCACCCGTGGTGGCGGTTCCCACCAGCGTGGGTGCGGGAATCAGCGAGGGGGGGCGGGTGGCCCTTCACGCCATGCTGGCCTCCTGCAGCCCGGGGATTGCCGTGGTCAACATTGACAACGGGTTCGGGGCCGCCTGCATGGCGATGAAGATGATGAACCAGGTTGTGAAAGGCCGGGCCTAGCCTGGAGGATGGTCGAGCCCCCGCATGGCCTTCCCCCACGACCCTTTCCACATCGGCCCGGTGAAGATTCCCCACCCCCTGGTGATGGCCCCCCTTCACGAAATCACGGATCAGCCCTTCAGGAGGATGATCCGTGAGGTGGGTGGAGTGGGGCTGGTGGTCTCCGAGATGATCAGCAGCGAAGGGCTCATCCGCCACGCCCGGAAGGCCGAGCGGATGATGGCTTCGGACGGGGAGCATCCCTACGCCATGCAGCTGTCGGGAAGCAGCCCCGAGGTCCTGGCGGAGGGGGCGCGGCTCTGCGAGGCCAGCGGTGCGGACCTGGTGGACCTCAACATGGGCTGCCCGGCCAGCAATGTCACCCGGGGTGGGGCCGGATCGGCCCTGCTGAAGGATCTCCCCCGCGCGGAGGCCTGCCTCTCCGCCATGGTGAGGGCGGTGCGCATCCCGGTGACGGTGAAGATGCGCGCAGGGTGGGACGCGGGGCAGAAGGATCGAGGCACCTTCCTGGATTTCCTCCGCATGTTCGAGGCGGTGGGGGTCCGGGCCCTGGCGATCCACCCGCGCACCCGCACCCAGCACTACGATGGCAGGGCGGATTGGGCCGTCATCGCCCGGGCGGTGGAGACGGGACCCCTGTTCCCCGTCATCGGGAACGGAGACGTTTCCTGCCCCGGGGATGCGCACCGAATGGTCCGGGAGACGGGCTGCGGGGCGGTGATGATCGGGCGTGCGGCCCTGACCAATCCCTTCATCTTCCGGCAGGTCCTGGATCCAGGCTTCGAGGTCACCGAAGCCATGCGGATCGACCTGACCCTCTCCTTTTTCCGGCTCCTCCTGGACCTTCTGGAGCCCCGGGAGGCCCTGCACAAGATCAAGAAGATCGGGGGATGGTTCACCCGGGGCATCAGCGGGGGCGCGGCCTTCCGGCGGCGGCTCAACGACTGCCAGGATCCGGAAGCCCTGCTCCGGGACCTGGAGGCCCTCAAAGGCCCGGCGGCCGCCTGATCAAGCCGCGCCCTGGGACAGGGCCTCCTCCAGGGTGAAGGGCTCCGCCTGCCTCCAGGCCTCCTTGCGGATGGGGCAGTCGGTCAGGGGGCAGCGGGGGCAGAAGAGCTGTGCGCAGGGGTCCACGTGGGTATGGAGTTCTCCCTCCACACCGGCGGTGGCCAGGGCCCTGCGTCCGAAATCCTCGGCCAGGTCGTGGGCCTGCCGGATGGGATAGACCTCCGGGAGCACGATGTGGATGTCCACGTGGGTGTACCGCCCGCTGCGGAACGTCCGCATCTCGTGGAGGGCCAGGATGTCGGGCGGGCGGACCCGGTTCATCACCGCGAGGATCTTCTCCAGGGTCTCGGGGTCCTCCTGGTCCAGCAGGGCCGCGGAGGATTCCCTCACCAGCCTGAAGCCCGTGAAGGCAAGGAGGACGCCCACGGCCAGGGCGATGGCTGGATCCAGCCAGGCGAGGCCCGTGAATTTCACGAGGAGGAGGCCCGCCCCGATCCCGAGGGTCGTGTAGAAGTCGGACAACACGTGGTGCCCGTCCGCCTCAAGGGCCTTGGACTTCTTCCGCCGCCCCATGGCCACCAGGAAGGCTCCCAGGAGCCCGTTCAGAAGGCCGGCTAGGAAGTTGATGGCAACGCCCAGCCCGAGGTTCTGGAGCCGAGGACCCGTCATGAGGGCGTGGATCGCCTCGTAGACGATGATGACCGCGGCGAGGGAAATGAGGCCGCCTTCGAACACCGCCGAAAAATGTTCGATCTTGCCGTGGCCGTAAGGGTGCTCACGGTCCGCGGGCTTGCCCGAGAACACAACCGCCCCCAGGGCGAACACCGCGGCCACCACGTTCACCACGCTCTCGTAGGCGTCAGAGAGCAGGGCGGTGGACCCCGAAATGCGGAAAGCGAAAAACTTGAGACCAAGAATGGCGGAACCCGCGGCGATGGAAAGCAGGGCGATCCGGATCCTGGAGCGCTGTTCCCGTTGTTCCCCCGGCATCCCGCCTCCCTGGCCCACCCTAGCATCCCTCCCGGGAGTGGGCTTCGGGCAGACGAATGAAAAAAGAAAATATTGCGAAAAACGAAAAAGAAACGAAACTAGTCATTGGGAGGGATCCCATGAAGCTGTTCGGTTACCGTTTCCCCGGCTATTTCATGGAATACGGCCCCGTGGAGGCCCGGGACATGGAGGAGGCCCGCCTGGTGGTCCGCCAACGGCTCGGAGTGCGCCGCCTGCCCCCCGGGCTCTCCATCTGGGACCTGGCCGAGCGGCCCCTCGCCCGCTGGCGGGTGGCGGAGGCTTCCTGATCCTGTCCCCTCCCGACCTTCAATCCTCGAACAAGGAGCGGGCCATCCCTCCATCCGGTGACGGGGGCATCGGAAAACGGTCGTGAGGTTCCCAGGGATCCTCCGGGTCGGCGGTCCAGGGGATGGGGTGGCCCGGGGGCAGCCAACGGATGGCCGGGGGGTGCGAAAGCGTTTCCACCAAGGCCTGGGCGGCCCGGCCCGACGGGGGACCGGGAACCAGGAGGAACGCCAAGGGGGATTCCCTCTCCTTCCCCGACCAGGGCTCGGGCCAGGAGCAACGGGTTGAAAGCGGAGAGGGGCGCCAGGGCGCCGCTCCGAAGCCAGGGGAGAAAGTGGCTGGTTCAGGGGGCAAGGACAGGGAAGCTCGCCAGCGAAGCCCCTCCCGCATGGCCTGCCGGCCCAGCAACGCTCCGGCCCCCGGGTCGAAGCCGGGACCAAGGAGGCAGGGAATCCTGAGGGATTCCTGGAGGGAAGCGCGCAGGGCTTCGGCCCCTTCCCAGGCGAGCTTCCAATCCCCCCCGGATTTGAGGAACTGGGCCCCCCCCAGGAGGCTGATCCTCCAGGTCCCCTGCCGGCGCTGGAAGGGAAGGGCCTGGGGCCACCCACCCCCCTGGAGGCGCAGGCTCATGGCCCGCTCGAGGGAGGCCTGGGTTTCTTCCAGGCTTCGGACGAGACCGGGCAGGTCCAGGGCCCCCAGGGCCGGAAAAGGCACTTGGACTTCGCCCCAATGGAATCCAGGCAGGGGTTCGGGCCAGGCTCCCGGTCGGGAACCCTCCCGGACGGGCAGCAGCCCGCGCCCGGGGAGGATCCAGGAGCCCCCGGCGGAGGGAATCCATCCCAGGTCCCCCTCGAGCCAGGCCCGGCCAAGGGTCGCCGGGGGCTGGGGTGCGTGGACCCAGGCGCGGAAGGCCCCCCTGGGGAGTTCGGCGCCCAGGGACTCGGGTACATGGTGGACGAGGCCCGGGATGGCCGTCGCAGCGATCCAGAATCCCAGCCACTGTTCCGGCGGGAGTTGCCGGAGCCACCCAGGGACCCGATGCCAGACGAGGTCCAGGCCTCCTGGGAAGGCTCCCACCAGGGCGGCCAGGGTCTCCAAGGCGGCGAAGGCGGGCGCCGCCCCAAGCCCGGCCCCATCCAGAAGGGAAACCGGGACCCAGCCACGCCACGGGCCATCGGGGGCCCGGCGAATGAGGTAACCGGGTCCTTCCAGGATCATGCGGCCCCCCCCGGCGGCAAGGTGGGCCGCCCGAAGGAGCCTGGAACCGCCGAGGAGCCCCGGCGCCCATCCAGCCATCGGGAGGCCTCCAGGGCCGCCTCCCGGGATTCGCGTCCGAGAAGCCGGAGGGCCAGCCAGGCCGAGGCCAGGGCGCAGCCGGTGCCCCGAATGGAGCCTGGTTGGCGGACCCGTGGCCCGAGCCCCTTGACCCCCGCCGGGGTGATCCAGAGGTCCTCGACCACCGCGCCTTCGCGGTGTCCTCCCTTCATCCAGACCGCCTCTGCCCCCGCGTCCAGAAGGGGCTGGACCATGGCCCCGGGCTCTGCCAGCCGGGCCCCGGCCGCCCGTCCCAGGGCCTCCGCCTCGACCCAATTGGGAGACACGATCCAGCCTCCAGCCGGAAGGATCTCGCCGGCCATCTCGAGCAGGGTCTCCCCCGAATGGAGGGGAACGCCCCGGGTGGGGCCCAGGATGGGATCCCAGATCCGGAACCGGGGCCCGAGTTCCTGAAGCCTCCCCAAGAGTTCCCTCCGCAGTCGAGGAGGGAGGGCCATCATTCCCACCTTGAGCCCCCAAGCGCCGCGAAGGTGGGGAAGGAGGGCCTCCAGCTGGGCCATGGGATCTGGTTCGGGCGGTGCGATCCCAAGGCATCCCTCCCCGTTCTGCACGGTTTCGGCGGTCCGCAGGGCCATGGGATGGATTCCGAAACTCGACAGCGTGATGACATCCCGGAGGATTCCCGCACCGCCGGAGGGATCGAAGCCCCCCAGGCAGAGGGCCAGGGAAACCGACTGTGCAGGACGCTGGCCCATGGGCCTAGTGTACTGGGGCCACCCCCGGGCAGCCCCCGGGGAGTGCCTCCTCAGATCTTCCGGTCCGAGTCCACGATCTCGGTGACGCGAAGGCCGAGATTGTCCTCGAGGACGGTGACCTCTCCCCGGATGATCACCCGGTCCTTGCAGAGCACGTCCATGGGTTCGCCCGCACTCTTCTTCAACTCGACCAGGGAGCCCACGTCCAGCTCCAGGAGGTCGCGGATGTTCAATCGGGCCCGCCCCAATTCGATCTCGATCCGGAAGGGCGTATTGATGAAGGGCATCAATTCCCGGATGGCCCCTTCAAAGGTGGGGGCCTTCTCGCTGTCTACCTTTTCCGCGCGTTTCATCCAAATCCGCCCACACCCAGTCCCGTCAAAGAATGGACCTTGCCGGGCTGGCCCGCAATGGCTGTGCCAGCCGGATCAGGCTGCAATGGCCCAATCCACCACCAGGACCTCCTTCACGGGTTTCGTTGGTTTCCCCTTGGGGGGCGCCTCCCCCGGTTTCACTTTGGGTCCGAAGCGTTCGTTGAGCCGCTCCTTCAACTCCCTCCTCAGGTTCTCCCGGAACTCTGGATCCGTGGCCTCCTCCATGGTTTTCCCCGAGAGCACCTCCAGGGTCATCGCCCGGATCGTGGAATTTTCCACGGTGGGTTTGTCCGAGGTCGCGAGCTTGCCCAGTTCGGGATCGCGGAAGATGATGTGCAATTCGCACTTGAGGTAGGCGTTCTTCCGGATTCCCTCCAAGTTCACGATGGGCTTCAGGACCATCACGGAAGTCCCCCCTCCCGCCTCGCCGTGACCACCGCCCTTGGCCTCCTCGGCGTCCTCGTCCTCTTCGTGGGAGGCCTTGGCCGCGGCCTGGCCGTCCTTCGACTCCCCGGCCTTGAGGGCTGCCTCCGCCTGCCGGGCCGCCTTCCGGGCGGACCACCATCGCCACCCGAAGAACCCTCCCCCCGCCAGGACGAGCACGCCGCCCGCCAGGATGAGGATCTTGATCAGGCCCCCCTTCTTCGGGGACGGGGGCACTTCTGCTTCCGCCATGGGACACCTCGTTCCCCTTTTCGGATGCAGGCCTCGGGAGCCTTGAATCCTGGGGCCTGGGCAGGGGCGGGGTCCTGGAATCCAGGAGGGGCGGTATTTTCAGGCTGGAGGAACCCCTGAGGCCCCGGAACCACGACGTTCCACGAATTGTTCCACGGATCCGGATAATGGCCGAAAAAGGACAAAAAAATGCGGTCCACCAGCATGGACCGCATGGGACAGGATGGCCTTGGGCTTACTTCTTCTTCTTGCCGCCCTTGCCGTTCACATCGTCGGCCAGCTTCTTGCCGGGCTTGAACTTCGCGACCTTCTTGGCGGCAATCTTGATGGGCTTGTTGTCCCGGGGATTGCGGCCGGTGCGGGGGCCACGGCTGACGACGGAGAAGGTTCCGAAGCCGACGAGGGTGACCTTGCCGCCGGCGCGGAGGGACTGGGTGATGCTGGAGACAAACTGATCCAGCGCAGCCGCAGCCTGGGCCTTGGTGATGTCCGCCTTCTGGGCAATTGCGTTGACCAGTTCGGCCTTGTTCATGGAAACCTCCAAAAATGGGGTTCAGGGACCCCAGGGTGGGTGAAAACGCGACACCTCCCCATGGAGATGCCGATGGGACCTCGAAATTCGATCCACGGTCGGAAGAAAAGCCGCGCCGTTATTGATTCTCGTCTAAACCATTTGGAAGGTACGCCTCAGATGCAGGCCCGTCAAGCGTTTCGGGGCTTTTTTTTTCCCCGAATGGCTCCCAGTGCGGATTTGCGCATGTTCCACACCTGGGAATGGCCGAAAAAACTGTCTTCTAAGTCCTGGAAAAAAAACAGATGCCCATGAATGCTGCTTTTGGGGGGGGTGGGCGGTCTGGAATCCTGTTCCACGGCGGGTCGGGGAGCGCCGGGTTGAGCCCCCCCCATGCCGCCGGGCCTCCGGGATGAGGGGAGCGCCTCTAGAATCATTCCGATGAGCACCCCCCACTTCCTCCGTGTGGCCTACGTGGGTACGGGTTTCCACGGGTGGCAGATCCAGACTTCCCTTCGGACGGCCCAAGGGGAGCTGTGGGATGCCCTCCGAAAGCTGGAACCCGGGGCACCGTTGCCCCAGGGGACGGGCCGGACCGACGCGGGGGTCCACGCCCGGGACCAGGGGGTGCTCGCCCACCTGGGCCGGCCATGGGAAGGACACCGCCTCCTGGCGGCCCTGAACGCCCACCTGCCCTGGGACCTGCGCGTTCAGGAGGCAGGACCGGCCCCCGAGGGGTTCTTCCCGCGCCAGCACGCCGTGGCCAAGCGCTACGTCTACCGGGTGCGCCAGGGGGCGGCCGCGGACCCCTTCCAGACTGGACGGGTCTGGCATGTCCACGGCAGCGCCCCCTTGGACCTGGAGGCCATGGAACGGGCCGGGGGGGCGCTGTTGGGGACGAGGGATTTCTCCAGTTTCCGCTGTGCCGAATGCGTGGCGGAAAGCCCCGTGCGGAGCCTCTACCGCTTCGACCTGCGCGCGACGCCCGGAGGCATGGACCTGGTCTTCGAGGGAAACCGGTTCCTGATGCACCAGGTCCGGATCATGACCGGAACCCTCGTCGAGGTGGGGAAGGGCCGGCGATCCTGGGAGGCCATTCCCGCCCTCCTGGAGGCACGCCAGCGGGCCCTCGCCGGGCCCACGGCCCCCCCGCAGGGCCTGTGCCTGGACCAGGTTTGGTACGAGAAGAGCTGGGGGCTGGGGCCCGGCTACCCCCTCCCCTCCGGGGGCGCCGGAGCCTGATCCGGACCCGCCCCGGGCGGGTATCCTGGAGACGCTCACCCACCCTCAATTCGTGTACAGGCAGGAGGCTGCTTGCGGGTCCTCGTGACCGGAGCCACGGGCTACATCGGAGGCAGGCTGGTGGGGCGCCTGCTCGCCAAGGGCCACTCTGTCAGGGTCGTGGTCCGGGATCCATCCAGGGTGGCGGGCCGTGCCTGGCCAGGGGTGGAGATCCTCGCGGGGGACCTCTCGGATCCTGGAATCCTCGCCGGAGTGATGGAGGGGATCGAGGTGGCCTACTACCTGGTCCATTCCATGGCCGAGGGCCACGCTTTCCGGGAACGGGACCGATCCATGGCGGAGGAATTCGGCGCCGCCGCCGCACGGGCTGGGGTCCGACGCATCATCTACCTCGGGGGTCTCGGTGATCCCGAGAAGGTGCACAGCAAGCACCTGGTCTCGAGGCATGAAGTGGGCGGGAGGCTGGCCGCTTCCGGTGTGCCGGTGATCGAGTTCAGGGCGGCGGTGATCGTGGGCAGCGGCTCGGCCAGTTTCGAGATGATCCGCTACCTCGTGGAGCGGCTCCCGGTCATGGTGGTGCCCCGGTGGGTGGACACGCGCTGCCAGCCCATCGGGATGCGGAGCGTCCTGGACTACCTCGTGGAGGCCCTTCGCCATCCCGATGCCGAAGGGGTCTTCGAGATCGGGGGCAAGGACGTGCTCACCTACCGCGACATGATGCTGGAATACGCGCGGATCCGGGGCCTCCGCCGTTACATCTTCTCCCTCCCGGTGCCGAAACCTCAATTGAGCAGCCGATGGGTGGACCTGGTCACCCCCATCCCCTACCGGATCGCCCATCCCCTGGTCGAGAGCCTCCAGACGGAGGTCGTGGTGCGGGACGACCGGGCCCTCCGGACCTTCGCGGTGGAACCCACGGGGTACGCAGAAGCGGTCCGCCGGGCCCTCCTCCGGGTGGCCACGGACGGCGTGGAGACCACCTGGGCCTCCAGCGCCGCGAGCCTGTTGCGCGATCCGGGAGAACTGGGGCAGCTCGACCTGAGCGAGGGGCTCCTGCTGCTCCGCCACCTCCGCCTGGTCGAGGCCTCCCCGGACCGCGTGTTCGAGGTCATCTGTGCCCTGGGTGGGGAGGACGGCTGGCCCGCGGGGAACTTTCTCTGGCAGTGGCGGGGGATGCTGGACCGCCTTTTCGGGGGGACCGGCATGCGCCGCGGACGACGCCATCCCCGGGAACTCCGCATCGGGGAGCCGCTGGACTTCTGGCGCGTGGAGGCTCTGGAACCCAACCATCTTCTTCGTTTGCGCTCGGAAATGAAACTGCCCGGCGCGGCCTGGCTGCAATTCGAGGTGTCGCCCGAGGGATCGCGATGCCGCCTTGAACAGACGGCCTTCTTCGAACCCCACGGCGTCAGGGGATACCTCTACTGGTGGATTTCCCTACCCTTCCACCGATGGTTGTTCCCGGCTTTGATCCGCGCCATCGAGGAACGGGCCGAAGCCCTGGGGAGGTGAACGCGGCTCTGGAACCTGAATCGAGGGAACCCTGCGCCTCCCCAGCGGAGGCCGGGGAGGCGCGGCATGGCATGCGAGGCCGGGCCCGGGATGTCCGTCCCTAGGGGGACCCGGCCTTGCCCTGTTTCAGGCCTCCACTCCCGGGTCGGCCGCCACGGCATCCTTGGCGCCCCAGGGCGGCAGCAGCTTGAGGAATCCCCAAAGGATGCCCAGGGGCATGACCATGAGGATCAGGGCGGGCAGGAGGCCTTCCTTCGTGGCAAACCCCATCTTGTACGTGGTGTAGCCCAGGAAGCTCTTGCTGAAGAGCTGGCCCCCGATCACGACGTTCCAGCGCATGGCGAAGATGCCGGCGAGCGTCAGGAGGCCGGCCGTGATGTAGATCCCCTTCCGGGCCTTTTCAGACAACTTCATCACCAGGGTCAGGCCCAGCATGCCCATGGGGATGAGTCCCCCGAAGATGACCTGGATGAGGATCTGGGAGGTGAAGAGCTGGGTCTGGACCATGAAGTCCAGGGTCTTGAAGGATTCGTCCGCCTCGTAGGCCCGGTGAAGGAGGTCCAGACCCTCCAGGGTGAAGTCCACCACGAAGGCGAAGAAGAGGAACTTGGCGATGGTATCCAGGCACGGCATTTCCACAGGGTGCTGGCGGAACCAGGACACGAGCATGTAGATCACCATGACGCCGGCGATCCCGGACACGATGGCCGAGAAGAGGAACACGATGGGCATCATGGGGGTGGACCACCACGGGTTCGCCTTGATGGATCCGAAGATGAAGCCGACGTAGCCGTGGAGCAGGAAGGCGCTCGGGATGCCGATGACGGTGAGGATGTGCCCGATCTTCTCGTCCAGGGCGAGGGATTCGGGGCTGCGGTCGTTCACCCCCAGGGCCATGACCTGGTAGAGGCGGGCCTTCCAGCCGGTGCTCTCCTGCCAGGTCTGGACGATCTCCCCCCGGTAGTCCAGCCAGATCTCCAGGACCAGGACGCCCATGAGGTACCAGAGGTACACGAAGCCGAACATGGCCATGGCGGAGGAAGTGTGCGGCGTCAGGTACATCTGGAAGGAGCGCTCCGGATGCCCCAGGTGGAGCTGGAGGGGCAGGGGGGCCACCAGGAGGAAGGCCAGGGCGGTGAGGAGGGAAAGGCGATAGGCGGGTTCCAGGGCCTTCACCCGGAAGACCCGCACCAGGGAGGCCAGGATGAAGGCCCCGGCCACCAGGCCCGTGATGTAGGGGTACAGGACGATCAGGATGCTCCACTGGAGCTCCACCTCGTTGGGGTACATGAAGCCCCTGACGGCGTAGAGAAGGCTTTCGTTCATGGTGTGACCTCACGGGCGGAATGGTTGTGGTCCGAAGGTTCGGGATGGGAACCCCCTCCCAGGCGCCGCCGGGCGGTGAATTCCCCGAGCATGACGGGAACGGCGGCCTTGAGCATGAGGGTGAAGACCAGGAACCCCGTGGCGAAGATCCCCGCGGCGACGAAGGCCTCGGTCACGGAGGGGCGGTACTCGTAGATTTCGCCCAGGACGTCGGGGGTGAGCCCGGGAATGATGAGGCCCATGCCTTTCTCGATGTAGACGCTGGCGTAGATGAGGAGGCAGCCCAGGTTCAGGGTGATCCAGTTCTTCCGGGTGCGGGGAATGAGGAAGAGCAGGAAAGCCGCGAGCCCGGTCAGGATCGAGGCCCACGCGAAGGGGACCAGGGTGGTGTGCCCCTTGAGGCCGAAAAAGAGGTACTGGATGAAGACCAGGTGCTCGGTGCCGGAATAGAACTCCTTGAACACCTCGGCCGCGGTGAGGAAGAGGTTGAAGCCCATGGTGTAGGCCATCAGTTCGGCAATCTTGAAGATGGCCTCATCGGTGATCCGGAGCTTGGTGGTCTTCCGGAGCACCTGGAGGAGGATCAGGAGGATGGCCGGGCCCGAGCAGAAGGCGGAGGCCAGGAATCGGGGCGCCAGGATGGCGGAATTCCAGAAGGGGCGTGCGGCGATCCCGTTGTACAGGTAGGCGGTCACGGTGTGGATGCTCACCGCCATGGGGATGGAGAGGAGCACCAGGGGAAGGACGATGGCCTTGACGTAGTGCCGCTCGGTGTAGGCGCAGAAGAGCAGGTAGGTCACCACGAACCAGTTCAGCAGCAGGTAGAGGTTGAGGACGATGACGTCCCAGGCCAGCAGGGACGCGGGCCAGTTCAGCTTCCCCACGAGAGGGATGATGTGCCAGAAGCGGTCGGGGCGGCCGATGTCCACCAGCACGAAGCCCAGGCACATCACCAGGGCGCTGATGGCCAGCATTTCCCCCAGGATGGTGATCTCCTTGATCGGCTCCCAGTCGTAGATGTAGGCGGGGATCACCAGCATGATGGCCGCCGCGGCCACGCCCACCAGGAAGGTGAAGTTGCCGATGTAGAAGCCCCATGAGACCTGGTCCCGCATGTTGGAAATGATCAGGCCTTGGCTGAGCTGTCCCGTGTAGGCGAAGACTCCGCAGAGGATCAGCGCCAGGAGGAAGCCCACCCAGGCGTAGTAGTAACGGTTCCCCACCAGCAGGAGCCTGAGGGTATCCAGGGCGAATCGGGAGAGATTCCGGAGTGAGTCCATCTCCCTACACCCCGTAGAAGTAGTAGAACTTCGGTTTGGTGTTCAGGTCCTCCTTGAAGAGGAAGACCCGCTTGTTCTCCAGCACGTACCGGATCTCGCTTTTCGGGTCCATCAGGTTGCCGAACTTCCGGGAACCCGTCGGGCAGATCTCGGCGCAGGCCGGGTAGAGTCCCTTCCGGGTGCGTTGGATGCAGAAGGTGCACTTCTCCACGACGCCTTGGGGGCGGGGCCGGTTCCCCAGGTAGTGCGTCTCGGTGTTCAGCTCGGCGGCGGGGAGCTGGGGTTCTCCCCAATTGAAGTGCCGGGCCCCGTAGGGGCAGGCGGCCATGCAGTAGCGGCACCCGATGCACCAGTTGTAGTCCACCACGGTGATGCCGTCGGGCTCCTGCCAGGTGGCACCCACGGGGCAGACCTTGACGCAGGGGGCCCGGCGGCACTGGTGGCACTGGACCGGCATGTAGAAGTGGCCTTCCCGTGGCACCACCGCGGGATCGTAGTAGTGATTGGCGTGCTGGACGTCCACGCCCAGCTCCTTCTCCATCTCCATCACCCGGATCCACTGGATCTGGGGGTCGCGGGACTGATTGTTCTCCCGGACGCAGGCGTGGACGCAGCGCCGGCAGCCGATGCACCGGCTGAGGTCCAGGGCGTAGCCGAACACCACCCCCTGCATGGGCTCCTCGATGCCCACGCGGACGGGCTTCCCGAACTTGGCCCTGTATTCCTTCTCCAGGCGCAGGAGGATCTTCTGGATCTCGTCCTTCGCGAGTTCCCGGAAATTCCGCTGGAGGAACTCCTCCATGCTCAGCTTCCCGCAACCCGCCAAGGCCCCGGCCATCCCGGCCACGGCGGCCGCGAGGAATTCCCTCCGGCCCGGGGTGCCCTCTCCCCCTGGGCAGGAGCCCGAGCACGGTCCTGGGTGGCTGGCGTTCACGGTCGGCCTCCCTTGGAGGGACGGATCTTCTCGGGGGGCACGGGGGGAGGCATCGGCTTCAGCGGCTTGAACCGTGGCCCGTGGGGGTTGTGGCAGTGCACGCAGAGCAGGTACTGCTTCTCCCCGTTCCATCGCCCCGTGCGCTTTCCGTGGATGCCCACGCGCCAGTCCCGGAATTTGTCCCCGTGGCACTGTCCGCACAGCATGTAGGAAGACGTGAAGGGTATGCGTTCCCCGCTGGCCAGGCGGAGGCTGTCCCGGTCCGCCAGGTCGTGGCAGTCGAGGCACCACCTGGATTCGGGGCCGTGCTTCAGCTCGATCTCCGTGTGCATTCCGAGTTCGCGCCGCTTCGGGTCGGGCTTCATGGTCTTGCCGTCGTGGCAGGACGAGCAGGGGAACACTCCCTCGCTGAAGGGCGGAGCCGGAACTTGGATCTCAGGGGCCTGGGGGGCAGGATGCTCGGCCTTCTCCTTGACACCGTGCTGAGCCCTGGCGGGCAGGAACAGCAGCGCCCCCAGAAGGAACGCGAGGCGGCGTCCCCGGCGGGGGGCGCAGGCGATGGCTGGGGTCCGGAGCGGCATGGGGGTCAGCGGACCGATCCGTCCAGGCCGTTGTAGTAGGTCTTGGACTGGGTTGCGAGGTGGGCCTTGAGGACCTGGATCTTGTTCTCCCTCAGGTACTGGTGGACGTAGTCCTTGGGATCCTTCAGGTCTCCGAGGCGGCGAGCGCCGGTGGGACAGACCTCGGCGCAGGCCGTGGTGAGGCCCTTGGTGATGCGGTGGTAGCAGAGGTTGCACTTGTCCACGGTCTCGGTGCGGGGATCGATGTAGCGGCAGCCGTAGGGGCAGGCCTGGATGCAATACCGGCATCCCAGGCAGTATTTCTTGTCCACGAGCACGGCCCCGTCGGGGGAGACGAAGGTGGCGCCCACCGGGCAGACCTGGGTGCAGGGGCTGTCCGCGCACTGGTTGCACATCTTGGGGACGAAGAAGTTCTTGGAACCGTCGCCCTCGTGGAATTTCTCCGGGAAACCGTGGTAGCCACCGTCCGGGCTGTCCACTTCGGGATGTTCCTTCTCGGGATCCACGTGGTAGCGCTCCACCCAGGTCCGGAAATAGAAGGGCTCCAGGGGCACGTCGTTCTCGGCCTTGTCCGCGCGGACGCAGCTGCCGCAGCCGATGCACTTCTCGATGTCGATCATCATGGCCCACCAGTGGTCCATGGTCCGGTAGCCCGGTGCGTTGTGCGGCTCGGCGGCCAGGACGTATTCCAGGGCGGAGCCCGCGGCCGCGGTGAAGATGAAGAACTTCCCGCCGACGGTGAGGAAATTGCGCCGGTCCATGGTCATGACTTGGTCTCCTTCGCGGGGCTCTTGGGGGCGGGAGCGGGTGGGGCGGCCTTCGCAGCCACCGGCGGGGAGGCCTTGCCCGGGGCCGGGGCAGACGCCGGCACCTGGGGGGCCGGGGCGTGGGCCGCGTGGCAGGACTTGCAGGCCGCGCCGCCGCTGTGCCCCTTGGTGTCCACCTGCTTGAATTTCCGGGGCTTGGAAATGCTCTTTTCATGGCACCCCGCGCACAGCTTCTCCCCGTCCGGGAGCTTCGGCTTGGAGGCGCTCGGGTCCGCGGCGGCGGCGTGGGCGCCCTGGGGTCCATGGCAGTTCTCACAGGAAACCGATTCGTGCAGGGAGCCCTTCTGCTTCTCGGCGACATCCGTGTGGCAGTCGACGCAGGCCTTCCGACCCGCATGGACCGGGGTCCTACTGGCCACTTCGTCCAGGGCGCCACGGCGGTAGTGCCCCAGCTCCCCGAACCCCTTCGGGATGAAGATCGCGCGCAGCACGATGAAGGCCAGGAGGCCCACACCGAACATGCCGACCATCCTGACGATGTGCCGGGAATGGCGGAACAGGGTTCCCATGGCCGTTTCCTCCGAGAGGTGATTTCCGGAACAAGATTTCCTTATCTATATGTCTCGTGGTCCTGGGGTAAAGAAGAAAAAAGCGACAATCAGGTCCCCGTAAGGTTTCGTCTCGATTCTCAACCAGGGCGGCCCCCGGAACCCCGGGCCTTCCCGCCCAGGCTGGGATTCCTGACATTCCTGGCCTCCTGCGGGCCTTCCGGATCCCGGTCATCCCCCCAGGGGACGCCGACCCTCCAGGGCCCGGTCCAGGGTCAGTTCGTCCGCGTATTCCAGGTCCGCCCCCACGGGAAGGCCCAGGCCAATTCGGGTCACCCGGATTCCCAGGGGCTCGAGGAGACGGGCCAGCCAGGCCGCGGTGGCCTCTCCGTCCAGCGTGGGGTTGGTGGCGAGGACCACTTCCTCGACCTGGCCGTCCTCCAGCCGGCGCAGCAATTCGCGGATCCTCAGCTGGTCCGGGCCCACCCCGCGCAACGGGCTCACGAGGCCCCCGAGGGCGTGGTACCGGCCCCTGAAATGCCCCGTCCGCTCGAAGCTGAGGACGTTGCTGGCCTCGGCGACCACGAGGATCACCTTGGGATCCCGGCGGGGATCTTCGCAGACGGCGCACCGGGGGCCGTCGGAGAAGGCCCCGCATTCCTCGCAGAAGCCCACCCGGGTGGCGGCATGGTGGAGCACCTCCGCCAAGTGGTCCATCGCTCCAGGACCCTCCTTCAGGAGGTGGAGGGCCATCCGCTGGGCACTCTTGGCCCCGACCCCGGGGAGCCGCTGGAAGCTCTCCACCACCGCTTCGAGGGGGGCCGGGAGCTTCACGGGAGGGACCCGGCCTGGCCGGCCATCAGAGTCCCAGCCCTGGAATCCCAGCGGCGCCGGCCATTCCGCCGGTGACCTGCTTCATGCCCTCGTCCGCCTTGAGAACCGCGTCCTTGAAGGCCGCCAGGATCAGGTCCTCCAGCATGGAGGGGTCCTCCGGGTCGCAGGCCTCCTTGGCGATTCTGACTTCCTGGACTTCCTTGGCCCCGTTCATGACGATCCGGACGGCCTCGCCCCCGGCGGTGCCCTCGACCCGAAGCTTCTGCTGGGCTTCCTGCAGCTTGGCCTGCATCTGCTGGGCCTGGCGCATGAGGAATCGCATGTCCATGGAAGCCTCCTGAGTCCAGGTTACTTCACCTTGGGGCCATCCTCGCCCTGCCCGGCCTCGGCCCTGGACTCGTCCGGGGAAGGGTCCCCGGTCCGGTGGAAGGAGGGCAGGTGGGGGTGGGGAAGGTGGATGTCCTGCCAGTGGATCCTTCGGAGCCGGTTCGTGAGCCAGCGCATCGCGAAATAGCCCACCGGGATGGAAAGGGCCGTGAGGGCGAATCCCCCGAGGAGGTAGGGAAGCAGGATGGGCCGGAGCATGGCATGCATGGCGCGGAAACCTTCCGCGCTGGTGAAGCTGGCCAGACCGATCTGCTTCCAATGAATCCCGCCCAGTTCCAGGCGCAGCCCCTTTCCGAGAAGGATGTTCCCGAAGTAGGCGGAGGCCGTGGCCATGGGAATGGTGGTCCAGGGATTGTTGATGAAGGTGGCCAGGAGCAGCAGGGGCCTGTGAAGCCGCCGGAAGAGGAAACAGGTGAGGAGCACGAGCCCCGTGTGGGTTCCGAGCAGGGGATTCCAGGCCATGGCCAGGCCCACGGCGAAGCTCCATGCAACCTGCTCGGGACTCAATTCCGGGTGCAGGATGTGTTCCCGCATCCGGCGCCAGAGGCCGGGGCGGGGGCTGGAGGGAGAGGGTGTTCCATTCATGGCCGGAAATGGTCGAAGGCCCGGTCGGGGACGGGGACCCAGGCGTCCCCCTCCCGGCCGAGGGGCGAGCCGGCCCGGGGCAGGGCCCGCCCGACCTGGCGGAAGGACAGGCCCAGGCGGTCCCGAAGCTCCTCGGGCCCCAAGGGGGTGGCGAAGCAGCGGGCGTAGTCCTCGCCTCCTTCGATTTCGTCCGGGCTGAGGTCCGGGGCCAGGGCGACCGAGCAATTGGAAGCCAACGCCATGCTTCGGAGGTCCCGGCTGAGGCCATCGGAAAGGTCCATGCAGGCATGCACCTCGGGGAGTTCGGCCAGACGACGGCCCAAGCCGAGCCTGGGCTCGGGGCAAAGGTGGGCCCTCAGGGCAGGATCGGGGAGGGCGGGGTCCCATCGGTCGCCCCCCTGCAAACGGCGGAGGCCCTGCAGGCTGAGGCCCAGGGGCTGGTCCACGAAGATGCGGTCTCCAGGCTGCATCCCGCTCCGGCGAAGCCATCGCCGTGCGCTTCCGAAGGCGGTCATGCCCAGTCCAAGTCCAGTGGGGCTTCCGACGGTGTCGCCACCCAGGAGGCGAAGCCCTCCTTTGGTGGCGGTTTCGGCCAGGGCGCGAAGGAAGGCGTCGAGCCAGGATGGATCCAACGCCGGGGGCAGGGCCAGGGTCAGGGTGAAGCCCATGGGGTTGGCCCCGCTGGCGTCCAGGTCCGAGAGGTTCACCGCGAGGAGTTTCCTCGCCAGGAGTTCAGGTGGATGCCAGGAAAGGATGAAGTGGATCCCCTCCTGCAGCAGGTCCGTGGTCACGAGGAGGCGTTCGCCGGAAGCGGGAGGGGGGACCAGGCCGCAGTCGTCGTCCAGCTCCCGTCCACCGGGGAACAGGTCCCGGATCCGGGCGAGGATTTCCAGTTCTTCGAGGGCCACGAGGGAAGTGTCCCACAAGCCCCGAGGATCATGGCTTGGGGGGATGGGGACGGGATGGTAGCGTAATAGATGCGCCCACGCCGGGCCCGGGCTACCGAAAGGAGAGAGGGATGGCCATCACGAAGGTATGGATCGAGGAAGGCTGCATCGTTTGCAACGCCTGCGAGGCGGAGTGCCCCGACGTGTTCAAGGTGACGGACACCAGCTGCAACGTGAACGGCTCGGTGCGCAAGGACGGCGTGGACAGCGAGAACAGGGAAGAAATGTCCGAACTGCTGGACGACAAGCAGACCGAGCTGGAGGCCGCCATCGAGGCCGCTGCCGCCGGGTGCCCCGTTGAAGTGATCAAGTTCGACAAAGTCTGAGCGCTCAACCCTGCGCGCACCGTAAGGGCCCCTTGGGGGCCCTTACGGTTTCCTGGGGGCTTCGGGGCTCAGTCCAGCAGGCCCACGTTCACCTCGAAGTCCCCGAAATCCGTGCTGAAGGGGATGGCGATGCAGGGCACGTCCCCAGGCCGGCAGATTTCGTGGCCTTTCCCCATCACCACCGTGGGAATGGAGATGTTCAGGTGGAATCCCTCCTGCATCAACTGGCGGCGAGCGTCTCCAACCACGATGTTGCCGACTTCGCCGATCGCGTCCTGGACCGCCGGGGTCATGGATCCGATCTCCTCCATCAGCATGTTGGAGGCAATCCGGCATGCCAGGACCTCGGGCACGGAAATGATGACGGAGCCGCGGGCGTCCCCGGTGAGGGAGATGATGGAGGAAATGTCGTAGGTGGTGATGAGCCCCTCCTTCACGCTCAACCCGCTCCGCTCCGCCTGGATGCCGGCCATCATGCCCAGCGTGCGCAGGGTGGAATCGATGAAGGTGTTGATGTAGGAGACATCCATGGGTGGCCCGGGCTCGTTCCCCTATCGGCCCCGGGGCCACCAGGGCTTGAGTTCTGTCCTGCCGGATTGCCTGCGAAGGGGATCCGGGTCAGGATGGAAAGTCCCAGGGAATAAGGAATTTGACCATGCTGGAACTTCTCTTAAAGGACCTGAAATCGGCCATGCTCGCCCAGGACGGCCCCCGGACCCAGGTCCTCCGCATGTTCCTGGCCGCCTACCGCAACGAGGCCGTGGCCAAGAATATAGGCCCCCAGGGGATCCTGGCGGAGAGCGACGCCCTTGCCCTCGTGAAACGCCTGGTGAAGTCGCGGGAGGAGAGCGTGGAGCAGTACACCCGGGCAGGCTACCCGGATCGGGCCGAGTCGGAGAAGGCGGAAATCTTGATCCTAAAGGAGTACCTGCCGGCCATGCTCGAGGGGGAGGCTCTGGAGGCCGCCGTGCGAGAGGCCGTCTCCGTCACGGGGGCCGCCACCCGGAAAGATCTCGGGAAAGTCATGAAGCACCTGCAGGCCGTCCACGGCGGAGCCTTCGACGGCAAGGCCGCCAGCCAGATCGCCCAGTCCCTCCTGCCCCAGTGATCCCACCTCCGGGGCCGCCGTCCGGGACCTGGCGTCCCGGGGCCCTGGACCCCACCCCGCGCAGCGCCGCCCTCCAGGAAGAACCATGAAGCAGTCCAGACTCCTGATCCACACCCTCCGCGAGGTCCCCCGGGACGCCGACGTGGTGAGCCAGCAGTTGATGATGCGGGCCGGCATGATCCAGAAGGTCGCGGCCGGCATCTACGACTACCTGCCCCTGGCCCTGCGGAGCATCCGGAAATTCGAGCAGATCGTCCGCGAGGAGTTGGAGCGGGATGGCTGCCAGGAACTCCTCATGCCCACCGTTCAACCGGCCGAACTCTGGCAGGAGAGCGGTCGATGGCAGTTCTACGGGCCGGAGCTCCGGCGCTTCAAGGACCGGAAGGAGGCCGACTTCTGCCTGGGCCCCACCCACGAGGAGGTCGTCACCGACATCGTCCGCGGCCGGGTGAACAGCTACAAGCAGCTTCCGATGAACCTCTTCCAGATCCAGACCAAGTTCCGGGACGAGATCCGCCCCCGGTTCGGCCTGATGCGTGGCCGGGAGTTCATCATGAAGGACGGCTATTCCTTCCACGCCGACGACGCCGACGCGGACCGGGAATACTGGGCCATGTTCGCCGCCTACAAGCGCATCTTCTCGAGGGTGGGCGTGAAGTTCCGCCCCGTGGAGGCCGACAGCGGCGCCATCGGAGGGAGCTTCACGCACGAGTTCCACGTTCTCGCGGGCTCTGGCGAGGACGCGATCCTCAGCTGCGACCGATGCGAGTACACCTCGAACATCGAGAAGACGGAGGCTCCGAGGCTACCCTATCCCCACGCCCACGAGCCCGTGCTCGGCCTCCAGCACGCGCACTTCCACACCCCTGGGATCATCGCCATGGAAGAACAGGCCCGGGCCTTCCGGGACGCCGAGCACGATGGCCTTCCCCTGGACCACGCCAGCAAGTACTACCTTTTCCGGGCCTCCAAGGGTGAGGCCTCCTGGGACATTGGCCTCGTGCTGCGCAGCGACCACGAACCCAACACCGTCAAGCTGAAGAACCTCGTCGGGGCCGACTTCCTGGAACTCGTCCCCGTGGAGGAGGCGGAGTCCCGCGCGGGAACCCGCTCCGGATTCATCGGCCCCGTGGAGATCGAGGTACCGACCTACGCCGACGCCAGCCTGGAGGGAGCCTTCAACCTCACCTGCGGGGCCAACCGGGACGGCTACCACCATTTCGGCTTCAGGCCCGACCGCGACCTCAAGCATTTCAAGGGTTTCCACGATCTCCGGCTGGCCGCCGAAGGGGATGCCTGCACCCGCTGCGAGGGAGGTCACTACCAGGCCTTCCGAGGCATCGAGGTGGGCCAGGTCTTCAAGCTGGGGACCAAGTACAGCAAGAGCATGTCCTGCACCTTCCTGGACAAGGAGGGGAAGGAGAACCCCATGGTCATGGGCTGCTACGGCATCGGGATCACCAGGACCGTGGCGGCCGTCATCGAACAGAACCACGACGCCGACGGCATCGTCTGGCCCTGGCCCGTGGCACCCTTCGAGGTGCACCTCCTAAACCTGGATCCAGGCAACCCGGAGGTTTCGGCCGTGGCCGAACAGGTGGAGCGCGACCTGGAGGCGGAGGGGTTCGAGGTTCTGCACGATGACCGGGAGGGCCTCTCCCCGGGCGCCAAGTTCAAAGACGCGGACCTGCTGGGATTCCCCCTGCGCCTCATGGTGGGTTCGAAGGGGCTCAAGGACGGCGTGATCGAACTGAAGGACCGGCGCACCAAGGAACTCGAGAAATTCCCCCCCGGGGAGGGCCTGGCCCGGGTGCGGGCGGCCCGGGAGCGTATCATGGGCGAGTTGGCCGCCGCCGCGGGGAGGTGAGGATGGCCGTGGAGGGACCGGTCTTCCTGACCACCTTCATCGAGGGCATTCTGGTGCACGGCCAATCCACGCCCTTCGTGCTCCTCGTGCCCTGCCAGCACAGTCCCCACCGGGGACTCCTCATGCCTCCCCAGATGCCCTGGAGCCCTGGGTTCCTTCCGCCGGCCCTGCTTCAGGCCCAGGTGGACCAGCATTGGAAGATCCCCTTCCGGTTCGTGGACAAATCCACGCTTCCGGTGGTCTTCGACGAGCGCACCAGCCGGCTGCCCAGTCCATGGCTCCTGCGCCTGGAGAGCCTGGAGGGCCAACAACGGCTGTACGTGAGCCACCTGATCCGCACCAAGGCCCCGGAGGAGGCCCTGCCCACTCCCCCCGAGGGCGGCCAGTGGGTGAGCGAACTGGGCCTGCCCAACATGGACCTCATGCCCGGGGTCAGGCGCCTCTGCCTCGCCGCCATCCAGGCCGTGAAGGAAGGGTAGGACTCAAGGCTCACCCGTGGTCAGAGGGGAGGCGCCCACAGCCGCGGGATCCCACGTGGGGGCGGAAGGCCGGACCCGGTCCCTGCGGCCGTCGAAACGCCTGAAGGGCCCTCCTAAACGAGATCGAAGGCCTGGCTGAAGAAGTACCCCACCTCGAAGGCGGCGCTCTCGGCCCGATCGGAGCCATGGGTGGCGTTGCGGCCGATGTGGGTCCCGAAACGCTTCCGCAAGCTGCCCTCGGGGGCCTTGGCGGGATCGGTGGGTCCCATGAGATCCCGCCATCGAAGGATGGCGCCTTCCCCCTCGAGGCAGAGGATCACGACCGGGCCTTCGGTCATGAAGGCCTCCAACTCGGGGTAGAAGCCTTTGCCCACATGCTCGTGGTAGAAGCCCTGGCAGATCCGCGGGGTGAGGCGCACGAGGCGCATGGCGCGGATGGCCAGGCCTGCGGCATGAATGGCGGACAGGATCTCCCCTGAATGCCCCGCCTTCACGGCATCCGGCTTGATGATGGCGAAGGTGCGCTCGACGGCCACGATGTCCTCCAGGATCAAAACATCCAGTCTACGGGGGGCGGGCCGGGATGGCGATTCCCGAGTTCCGCCCCGGGGGACCCGAGGGGTCCTGGAGGCCTCTCCGGGCAAGGCTTTCCTGGGATTCGTGACTGCCTGCCTGTACAATCGGTTGTTTAGCCCTCGGATGGCCCATGCTTGACAACATTTTGAAGAAGATCATCGGTTCCAAGAACGATCGGGAACTCAAGCGGCTCTGGGGCAAGGTCCAGCTCATCAATGCCCTGGAACCCGAGATCCAGGCCTTGAGCGACGCCGAGTTGAAGGCCCGGACACCCAAGCTCAAGGAACTGGTCGCTGGAGGGGCCACCCTGGAGGAGGTGCTTCCCGAGGCCTTTGCCGTGGTCCGGGAGGCCTCCCGGCGCGTCCTCAAGATGCGGCACTTCGACGTCCAGCTCATTGGAGGCATGGTCCTTCACGAGGGGAAGGTCGCTGAGATGAGGACGGGCGAGGGCAAGACCCTCACCGCGACCCTCGCCCTCTATCTGAATGCCCTGAACGGAAAAGGGTGTCACCTCGTCACGGTGAACGACTACCTGGCCCGGCGGGACGCCGAATGGATGGGCCGCATCTACCAGTGGCTGGGAATGAGCGTCGGGGTGATCCAGCACGGCCTCTCGGATGAGCAGCGGCGGGCGGCCTACGCCTGCGACATCACTTACTGCACCAACAACGAGCTTGGATTCGACTATCTCCGCGACAACATGAAGTGGGACCTGGCGGACTTCACCCAGCGGGGCTTTGTCTTCGCCATCGTGGACGAGGTGGACAGCATCCTCATCGACGAGGCCCGGACGCCGCTGATCATCGCGGGATCCTCCGAGGAGGACACCTCGAAGTACTTCCGCATCGATGCGATCGTCCCGAAACTGGTCAAGGACAAGGACTACAAGGTCGACGAGAAGGACCGCCAGGTGATGCTCACCGACGAGGGGATCCGCCACGCGGAGAACCTCCTGGGGGTGCCGAACCTCTACGACCCCGGCGCCATCGAGATGCTCCACGGCCTCAACCAGGCCCTGCTGGCCCACAACCTCTACAAGCTCGACGTGGAGTACATGGTCAAGCCCAAGGAGGACGGGAAGGGCATGGAGGTCGTGATCGTGGACGAGTTCACCGGCCGGCTCATGCCGGGCCGCCGCTGGTCCAACGGACTCCACCAGGCCATCGAGGCCAAGGAGGGGGTGGAGGTCAACGCCGAGAACCAGACCCTGGCCACCGTGACCTTCCAGAACTTCTTCCGGATGTACCAGAAGCTGGCCGGGATGACGGGCACCGCCGAGACCGAGGCCGCCGAGCTGCACCAGATCTACAAGCTGGAAGTGGTGATCGTCCCCACCAACATGCCCATGATCCGCAAGGATTTCGCGGACGTGGTCTACGCCACCCGGAAGGGGAAGATCCGCGCCATCGTGGAAGAGATCAAGCAGCTCCACACGAAGGGGCAGCCCGTCCTCGTGGGGACCGTGAGCATCGAGAGCAGCGAGGAGTTGAGCAAAGAGCTCAAGAAGGTCAAGATCCCCCACGTGGTGCTCAACGCCAAGCACCACGAGAAGGAGGCCGAGATCGTGGCCCAGGCCGGGCGCAAGTCCGCCGTCACGATCGCCACCAACATGGCCGGGCGTGGAACCGACATCCTGCTGGGGGGCAACCCGGAGGGTCTGGCCAAGCTCGAGGCGAAGAAGCGGGACATCGAGCTCTACGACGCCGAGGGGAAGGAGACGCCCGAATTCAGCGCCCTCGTAGAGGAGATCCGCCGGAGCACCGAGGCCGAGAAGATCGAGGTCATCGGTGTCGGGGGGGGGCACATCCTGGGGACGGAGAGGCACGAGAGCCGGCGCATCGACAACCAGTTGCGCGGCCGCGCGGGCCGCCAGGGGGACCCCGGATCCTCCCGCTTCTACCTGAGCCTCGAGGACGACCTCATGCGCATCTTCGGGGGCGAGCGGATCAAGAGCCTCATGGGCGTGATGGGGATGAACGACGAGGAGCCCATCGAGAGCCCCATGGTGGCGCGGGCCATCGAGAAGTCCCAGAAGCGCGTGGAGACCCACCACTTCGAGATCCGGAAGCACCTGCTCGAGTACGACGACGTGATGAACAAGCAGCGCATCTTCTTCTACGGGCTGCGCACCGAGATCCTCAAGGGAAACACCAAGGAGTATGTCCTGCGGGTCGCCGCCGAAATCGCCGAAGGGCTGGTCAACGACTACCTGCCGGAAAAGGGGGAGAAAGACCTGGAAGGCTTCAAGGAGCGGGTGGAGCAGCTCTTCGCCCTGCCGGTGGACGCTGAACGGCTCGGGGGATTGACCCCCGGGGAGGCCACCGCCGAGCTGGCCCAGACCGTGCGCGAGGCCTACCTGGACAAGGAAAGGCGGTTGGGAAGCGAGGACGTCCTGCGCTGGCACGAGCGGGTCGCCATCCTCCAGATCATCGACTCGGCCTGGAAGCGCCACCTCCTGGTGATGGACCACCTCAAGGAGGCCATCGGGTTCCGCGGCTACGGCCAGCGCGACCCCCTGGTGGAGTACAAACGCGAGAGCTACGAGTACTTCGAGCAGATGCGCTTCGGGTACGAAGACGAAATCATTTCCTACCTCTACCGTGTGGAGCCTCAGCCCGCCTACGCCATGAGCGACGAGGAGATCTTCCGGGAGCCCGGCGAGGTGATCGAACTGGGACCCGACGAGCAAGGCGCCCTCGTCAACGTGCGCACCTCGGAGGACGGGGTCCACCGGGTGATGCGCTTCGACATCGGCGGCATCGAGGACGAGGAGGAGGATCCCCGGGCCCGCTGAGGCCTTGCCCGGCCGCGCCTCCAGCTTCCCGGAAGCCTCTCCTGCTAGGCTCTTCGGATGGAACTCATCATCGTCACAGGGCTTTCCGGGGCGGGCCGGAGGGCCATCCTGAGTTCGCTGGAGGACATGGGATGCGTGGCCCTGGACAACGTGCCCGCCAGCCTGCTCGAACCCCTGCTGGACCTGGAGGCCAAGCTGCACCCTGAACGGGCCCGGCTGGCCGTGGGGATGGACAGCCGCCACGAGGAGTTCGCCACGGAGTTCGGCCCCTTCCTGGAACGTCTGGCTTCGCGGAACTTCCCGGTGGAGGTGATCTTTGCCGAAGCCTCCGACGAGGTCCTGGTGCGCCGCTACTCGGAGACGCGGCGGCCCCACAACCTGGCCCCGGACGGGGATCTGAGGCAGGCCATTGCCCGCGAGCGCAGACTCCTCGCCCCGGTCCGGGAGCGCGCAACCCTCATCCTGGACACCAGCCGCCTCACGCTCTCCCAGCTCAAGCTCCGGCTGGCGGAGGCTCTCCCGGGAATCCGTGTTCCCGGCGTCACCCTCCGCCTGCTCTCCTTCGGCTTCAAGCACGGCCTCCCGCCGGACGCGGACATGGTCCTGGACGCCCGCTTCCTCCCCAATCCCCACTATGTTCCGGAGCTGCGCCCCCTCAGCGGCAAGGACGGGGAGGTTCAGGATTTCCTCCTGGCCCAGCCCAATTTCGTCTCCTTCCTGGAACGCACCGAGGATTGGATCCGGTGGTCATGGCCCCTCATCCAGGACGAGGCCCGGGCCTACCACACCATCGCGGTGGGTTGCACCGGGGGCCAGCACCGCAGCGTGGCGGTGGTGGAACTGCTCGCCTCGCGGCTAGGGAGCCTCATCCCCCGCATCGCGACCTCCCACCGGGAGCTTCCGGGCTGAACGGCGGGCCGCCCCATACACGGGGATCCCCAGCCCGATGAGCAACAGGCCCGGCCATGTGAAGGCGGGACGGTAGACCAGGAGGGCCCCGAGGATGGAGGCCACCCCCGCCAGGTAGAGGATGGGGACCACGGGGTAGCCCAGGACCCGATAGGGGCGTTCCAGGCTGGGCCGGACCCGCCGGAGCCGAAGCACCCCCGCCACACAAAGGGCGTAGAAGAGGAGGGTGGCGAAGACCACGTAGTCCAGCAGCTGGTCGAAGGTCCCGGAAAGAGCCAGAAGGCAGGACCAGAGGGCCTGGACCGCCAGCGCCGCCGCGGGAACCCCCTGGGCATTGAGCGTGGCCGCCTTCCGGAAAAAGAGCCCATCGGCGGCCATGGCCTGGTAGAGGCGGGCCGGGGTGAGGATGGCGCCGTTGAGGTAGCCGAACATGGAAACCATCACCCCGCCCGCCATCAGACCCTCACCGGCGGTCCCCAGGATCGCCCGCAGAGCCTGGCTTCCCACCCGGTCCTCAGGTGCGCCCCCGATCCCCGCGGGGCCCAGGAGTCTCAGGTAGCCCAGGTTGGCCAGCACGTAGAGGGCCACGATGAGGAGGGTTCCCAGCACCAGCGCCATGGGCAGGCGGCGCTGGGGTTCCCTCACCTCCGCGGCCACGTAGGTGACGTAGTAGCCGCCGTCCGCGCTGAACAGGGCGCCCACCTGGGCCACCAGGAAGGCGGCCCCCAGCGGAAGCAGGGGCGTGCCCGGGAGCGGCGAATAGGAGCCTGCCGGGGGAATGGCCGGGCGCAGGGTGAGGCTGAGGCCCACCAGGAGGAGCAAGGCCCCGATCTTGATCACCGTCAGGACATTCTGGATCCGCGCCCCGAGGCGGACCCCTCCCATGTTGGCAGCGCTCAGAAGGAGGATCACCGCGATCCCCGCGAGTCTTGATCCCGTGAGGCCGAGGTCGTAGGGACCCAGGGGGATGGGACCGGCCTGGATCCCCGGGATGTGCCAAGGGCCCAGCAGCCAGCGGCCGTCGCTGGCCCAGGGGAGGAAGGCCCCGAGGTACTTCCCGAAACCGGCGGCCACCGCCGCGATGCCTCCGCTGTCGATGACCAGGAAGGTGGTCCAACCGAAGAGAAAGGCCGGGAGGGGACCCCAGGCCTCCCGGAGGAAGACGTAGGGTCCTCCTGCCTCGGGGAAGAGACCCGCCAGCTCCCCGAAGGAGAGGGCCCCCAGGAGGGTGAGGAGGCCCGCGAACACCCAGACCCCCATGAGGAAGGAGGCGGTGTGCCCCAGGCGCACGGTCTCCGCGGGCGCGAGGAAGATGCCGCTGCCGATCATCGAGCCTGCGATCAGCATCGCGGCGGAAAAGGCCCCCAGCTCCCGGCGGTAGCCGCTCACGGCCGGACCCCCTGGAAGGAGATCATCCCGAGGCGGCTTCGGTGAAGAGAACCCCGCGTTGGGCCAGCTCGCCGCGGATGAAGGGCCAGCATCCTTCACGCCCGAGGAATTCCGGGGGCGAGATCCCCCTTCGGTTGAAGCGCCCCTGGGCCACGGCCCGGACCGCCGCGGTGCAGGTGTAGCCGGTCGTCCGGGCCATGGAGGTGGTGCCGGTGGCCGCGTCGAAGCGGTCCAGGAGGTCGTAGACGAATCGGCGGGGCTGGCCCTGGGAGGCGCCCTCCACGATCACCCGCATGACCGTGAAGTCCTCCTCCCCCTCGCCCATCTGCCAGAGGGGGAAGAGCAGGCGCGTGGTGAGGTCCAGGGGCACCACGGGGTGTCCCTTCACCTCCACGGGCTCCTTGGAGAAGAGGCCCATCTCCCGGAGCATGCGCATCTTCTCGATGTGGCCCGGGTAGCGGAGCGTCTTCTCCTTCCGGAACGGGGCATCCGAGGTCCGGATGAGGCTCCGGAGGCCGTCGGTGTTGAAGCTCTCCAGGGTGCCGACCCCGGGGAAGTCCACCAGTTCCGGATCGCTGAGGGCGGGCCGGGTCACCAGGCGGCCGTGCTCCACGAACCGTGCGGGCCGGGTGTACTCCTCCAGGACGTCAATGGGGGAGAAGCCGGCCTTGTACTCGAAAGGCCAGGTGCGCACCACGGGGAGGCCGCCCACCAGGCAGTCCCAGCGATCCACGCGGTCCAGCTCCCGCTCGAGATGGCCAAGGATCATGTTCCCGCAGCCGGGGGCCACCCCGCAGTCCATGAGCGCGATGCGGTTCCTGGCCACGTCTTCCAACCCGAAGGGGTCCTCCTCGTAGAAGGAGATGTCCACGATGTCCCGGCCGGCCTCCAGGACGGCCCGCATGGTGCGGAAGCCCATGAATCCGGGTACGGCGCCCACGACGACGTCGGCCTGGGCCACCACAGCCTGGACCGCCTCGGGGGCGGAGAGGTCTGCGCGACGGCCGGGAATGCCCTCCCCCCGGAGAAGGTCCAGGAAGTCCTGGTTCTGGTCCACCACCTCCACCTGGAACTCGGAGGCCAGGTCCCGGGCCATGGCGGCCCCCACGCGGCCGGCGCCCAGAACGACGATCCGTTTCATTCCTGAACCTCCGGGTTCGCCCGCCTTGGGCGGATGACGAAGTAGAGGGGGATTCCGGCGAGCACGATGGCCAGACCCGGCCAGGTGACGGCCGGCCGGTGGAGGAGGAGGGCTCCCATGATGGCCAGGGCCCCGGCCAGGTAGAGCAGGGGCAGGGCGGGGTAGAGGGGCACGCGGACCGGTCGGTCCAGGTCCGGCCTCCGGAGCCGCAGGATCAGCACGCCACCCACCGTGAGGCTGTAGAAGAGCAGGGCCGCAAAGATCACGTAGTCCAGCAGCTGGCCGTAGCTCCCGGACAGCGTGAGGGCCGAGGCCCAGAGGGCCTGGACCCCGAGGGCGAAGGCCGGCACCCCACGTGCGTTGAGGCGGGCGGCTGGGGGAAGGAAGAGACCGTCCTCGGCCATGGCCTGGTAGACGCGGGCACCGCTCAGGACGAGGCCGTTCTGGCAGCCGAACATGCTCCACAGGATCGCCCCCGCCATGGCCAGCTCCCCCACGGGGCCGAAGAGGGCCCGGAGGGCCAGGGACCCCACCCGGTCCCCGGGAGCGGTGGCGATGCCGGTGGGACCCAGGACCTTGAGGTAGGCCGCGTTGGCCAGCACGTAGAGGGTGCAGACCAGGACCGTTCCGATCAGGAGGGAAAGGGGGATGGTCCGCCGCGGTTCCTTGACCTCCCCGGCGATGAAGGTGATGGAATTCCAGGCGTCCGCGCTGAAGAGGCTTCCCGTCTGGACGACCAGGAGCAGGACCAGGAGGGATAGGGGCGGGCCGGGAGCGGCGGGGACGAAGGGAGCGGGGTCGGGGGGACTTCCTGGGCGCAGGGTCAGGCCCAGAAGGATGAGGGCGGCCAGGCTCCCGATCTTCGCCACGGTGAAGAGGTTCTGGATCCGGGCGCCCATCTTTACCCCGTACGCGTTCAGGAGGCTGAGAAGCAGGATCATGGCGATCCCCGCGAAGCGGGCGGAGGTCAGGCCCAGGTCGTAGGGACCCACCGCGATCTCCCGGGTCGCCTGGAGGGCAGGAACGTGGAGAGGCCCCACCAGCCACCGGGTCTCGCTGACCCAGGGGAGGAAGGCCCCCAAGTACTTGCCGAAGCCCACCGCCACCGCCGCGATGGTGCCGCACTCGATGACCGTGAAGAAGGTCCAGCCGTAGAGGAAGCCCGTCAACGGGCCGTAGATCTCCCGGAGGTAGGCGTACTGGCCCCCCGCCCTGGGAAAGAGCCCCGCCAGTTCGCCGTAGTTGAGGGCTCCCACCACGGTCATCAGGCCCGTGAGGACCCAGGCCCAGAGGAGGAAAGATCCTGTGTGGCCGGTGCGGACGATGTCAGCGCCGACGATGTACACCCCGCTGCCGATCATGGATCCGGCGATCAGCATCGTCGCGGAAAAGATCCCCAGTTCCCGCCTGTAGCCCTGAGCCATGCCCTCCCCGGTGGATCCCTCGAAGCTACCACGGCATCCTGGGAGGATGGCGCGGCGCTCCACCTCCCTCCGACTCCTGGCGGCCTGCGCGATCCTGGCCTTGCCGCCCCTCTGGGGCTGGTGGTCCTGGACCCGGGGGGGACCCCTGCAGCAGGAAGCCACGGTCCTGGTGCGGAAGGGAGCCACCGTGGACCAGATCGCCGACCAACTGGAGCGGGAAGGGGTGATCCGGAACGCCGCATTCTTCAAACTGTGGGCCCGGGTTCGAAAGCTCCAGCTGCTGCGGGGGGAGTACACCATCGCCCCGGGCGCCAGCCTGGGGGACGTGGCCGGGAAGCTGCGGCGGGGGGAGATCCGCTTCACCCAGGTGGTGATTCCCCCCGGCGCCCACGCCTGGAACGTGCAGAAGCGCGTGAAGGAGTTCGTCCCGGAGGAGGTCTTCTGGAGGCTGTGGAAGAGCCCCCGGCTGGCCCGAACCGCCGGATTCGAGAAGGCGGAGAGCCTGGAGGGCCTGGTGGCCCCCGCCACCTACAACCTGCACCACGCCATGGAACCCGAGGAGGTGATGCTGGCCCTGGCGGAGGCCTTCGCCGAGCGGGTGCGCCCCAAGCTGGAGGGCGGCGTGCTCCCGCCCTACGAAACCCTCATCCTGGCGAGCCTGGCCGAAAAGGAGAGCAATGTCCCCGAGGAATATCCCCGGATCGCGGGGGTGTATTACCGGCGATTGAAGAAGGGCATGCGTCTCCAGTGCGATCCCACCAGCCTCTACGCCCGATGGGTCGGAGGGGACCTTCGCTTCAGCGCCCCTCTTCTGGAAGACGTCCGCCGGCCCCACCGCTTCAACACCTACACCATCGAGGGCCTTCCTCCCACCCCGATCGCCATCCCCAGTGAATCCGCCATCTCCGCGGCCAAGGCTCCGCTGGAAGGAGGCGACCTCTACTTCGTGGCCACGGGCAGGGGCGGCCACCACTTCGCGCAGACCCTCCCGCAGCACAACCGCAACGTCGAACGATACCGGCAGGAAATGAAGAAGGTGCGCCGGAAGGCGACCAGCCCCACTTGATTGCAGGGGCTGCGGAGGGTGGCCAGCGCCCAAGGATCCCAAGACCCAGCATGAAGGACCGAAACCCGTTTCCTCTTCGCGCCCCACGGGGCCCCCATTCCTGATGACCAAAGCTGCGGCAAGAACCCGTCTGGACCAGCTCCTCGTGCAGAGGGGCCTCTGCGAGACCCGGGCCAAGGCCCAGGCCCGCATTTTGGCGGGGGAGGTGCTCGTGGGGGACCGCCCAGTCACGAAGGCGGGGACGGCGGTTCCGGAGGACGCCCCTCTCCGGCTCCGCGGGGAGGGGCTCCCCTTCGTGAGCCGGGGGGGGCTCAAGCTGGCTGCGGCCCTGGATGCCTGGGGGATCTCCCCGGTGGGCTGGATCTGCCTCGACGCCGGAGCCAGCACGGGGGGCTTCACCGACTGTCTCCTCCAGCGGGGGGCCGCCAAGGTCTACGCCGTGGACGTGGGGACGAACCAGCTCCACTACAGCCTCCGCTCGGACCCCCGGGTGCAGAGCATCGAGCAGTGCAACCTCCGCACCCTGGACCCGGCCCGGATTCCCGACCCCATTCGCCTCCTGGTGGCGGACTTGAGCTTCATTTCCCTGCGGGTGGCCCTGCCGCCGGTCCTGCCCCTCCTGGAACCCGGAGGCGAGGCCGTCGTCCTGGTGAAACCCCAGTTCGAGGCGGGCCGGGAGCAGGTCGGAGAGGGCGGCATCGTGAGAGACCCGGCCGTGCACCGCCAGGTCCTGGAAGATGTGTGGAGCTTCTTCTCCGCCACCGACCTCCAACCCCAGGCGTGGATGGAGAGCCCGATCCGCCGGGGCAACGGCAACCGGGAATTCCTTCTCCACCTCGGAAGGGGGGCTCGTCCGAGGGAGATGCCCTGAATCAAGGAAGGGCGGCCCTCCTGGGGCGAGGGGCGCGGGAAAAGGGGAAGCCTCAGGTAGGATGAAGCTTTGGAGCCGGCTTGTTCGATTCGATTCCCATCGCCACCATCCTGGTCAGCTACGTGGCGGTCCTGTTCAGCCTGAGCGTCCACGAGGCGGCCCACGCCACGGCCGCCTACCTTCTGGGGGACGACACGGCGCGGCGGCTGGGGCGGATGACCCTCAACCCCGTGCCCCACATGGACCTCATCGGGACGTTCCTGCTGCCCCTGTTGGGCTCCATGGCCAATGTGCCCGTCATCGGCTGGGCCAAGCCCGTCCCCGTGGACCCCAGCAACCTGACCCGGAAGTTGCGGCAGCGCGTGGGCTACGCCATCGTGGCCGCGGCGGGGCCCGCGTCCAACCTGGTGCAGTCCTTCATCTTCCTGCTGGCCCTGGGTCTGACCGTCCGCCTCTCCGTGGCCACCGCGGTGCACGATCCCCTGGACGTGTTCATGGGTTCCCTGTTCACCCCCGTGGAACGATTCCTCGCCCTGGGCACCTTCTCCACCGCCCAGGTGCTGGCCCTGACGCTTCTCGGGCGGCTGGTGATCATCAACGTGGGCCTGGCCCTGTTCAACCTGATTCCGGCCGGCCCCCTGGACGGCGGGGCCATCCTTCGGGGGTTCCTTCCCTGGCGCTGGCTCCCCCGGTGGGACCGCATGCAGCCCACCATCTCCATCGTCCTCCTGGTGATGTTCTTCGTGGGGGCGCTCAAGTACATCCTCATGCCCCTCTACTTCGTGGCCCAGAACTACTACATCGAGCCCCTGGCCCGCCTCGTCCTTGGAGTCTAGGAAATGCAGCGCGTCCTCTCCGGCATCCAGCCCTCCGGTTCCCAACACGTCGGCCACCTCGTGGGAGCCCTGGAGAACTACGTGAAGCTGCAGGAGGGACACGACGCCTTCTACATGGTGGCGGACTGGCACGCGCTGACATCGAAGTACGAGCAGGTTGCGGAGATCTGGCCCTCCACGCTGGAGCTCACCGCCACCTTCCTCGCGGTGGGCCTGGACCCGGGGCGGGCGACGCTCTTTTCCCAGAGCCTCGTGAAGGAGCACGCTGAACTGCACCTGCTCTTCAGCATGGTGACGCCCCTTTCCTGGCTGGAGCGGGTGCCAACCTACAAGGAGAAACTCCAGAACTCCTCGGCGGACCTGGGTTCCTACGGGTTTTTGGGCTACCCCCTGCTCCAGGCGGCCGACATCCTCATCTACAAGGCCCACAAGGTGCCCGTCGGCGAGGACCAGCTCTTCCATTTGGAGCTGACCCGCGAGGTGGCCCGGCGCTTCCACTTCCTCTTCCAGGCCGAAGTCTTCCCCGAGCCCGACGCCGTGCTGACGAAATTCCCCAAGGTGCCGGGCCTCGACGGCCGGAAGATGTCCAAGACCTACGGAAACGCGATCCACCTGCGGGACACGCCCGACGAGATCACCCACAAATGCACCCGGCAGATGGCCAGCGACACCAACCGCATTCGGAAGAGCGATCCCGGCAACCCGGACATCTGCCCGGTCTTCGAGTTCCACAAGCTCTTCAGCCCGCCGGAAACCGTCCGGATGGTGGACACGGAGTGCCGGCGGGCGGGCATCGGCTGCTTCGACTGCAAGAAAAAGGTGGCCGACGCGCTCATCGGCCGCATCGAGCCCCTCCGGCAGAAGATCGAGGCGCACCTCGCGCGGCCGGACGACCTGGAACAGGTCCTGCGGGACGGCAGCGCCCGGGCCCGGGGCGTGGCCTCACGGACGATGGAGGACGTCCGGGCCGCCATGAAGCTTCCCCGGCCCTGAGGGGTTCCGGCGATGTGACGCAGGGCACCCGGGGGACACCGGGCAGGTGACGCTAGACTGGCCCCGGTCCGGGACGGATCCCGCGAGGCGCACCGTGAGACAGGCCTTCCTCGACTTCCTCTCCGCCGAAACCGCCAAGCTGCAGGAGCAGGGCCTTTTCAAATCCGAGAGGGTCCTGGCAGGGGCCCAGGGCGCCTGGGTGGAGGTCAACGGCCGGAAGGTGATCAACCTCTGCGCCAACAACTACCTTGGCCTGGGCAACCATCCGGGACTGGTCAAGGCTGCCCAGGAGGCGCTGCCCCGATGGGGTTTCGGCCTTTCCTCGGTGCGCTTCATCTGCGGCACCCAGGAACTGCACAAGGAACTGGAGGCCCGGCTGAGCGAATTCCTGGGGATGGAGGACACCCAGCTCTACAGCAGCTGCTTCGACGCGAACGGGGGCGTTTTCGAACCCCTGCTCGGCGAGGAGGACGCCATCATTTCCGACGCCCTCAACCACGCTTCGATCATCGACGGCATCCGCCTCTGCAAGGCCCAGCGCTTCCGCTACGCCAGCAGCGACATGGGGGACCTGGAAAGCCAGCTGCAGGAAGCGGCGGGCTGCCGGTTCAGGCTGGTGGTCACGGATGGCGTCTTCAGCATGGACGGCACGCTGGCCAAGCTGCCCCGGATCTGCGACCTGGCGGAGGAGCACGGGGCCATGGTGATGGTGGACGACAGCCACGCCGTGGGATTCATCGGAGAACACGGACGGGGCACTCCCGAGCACCACGGGGTCATGGGCAGGGTGGACATCCTCACGGGCACCCTGGGCAAGGCCCTTGGAGGGGCCTCCGGTGGGTACATCTCCAGCAGCCGGGTGGTCATCGAGTGGCTGCGGCAGAAAAGCCGTCCATACCTGTTCAGCAACACCCTGGCCCCCGCCATCGCGGCTGCCGGCCTCCGGGTGCTGGAACTCCTCAAGGAGGGCGACGGGCTGAGGAAACAGCTGCGGGCCAATGCGGGCCACTTCCGGACCCGGATGGAACAACTGGGATTCAACCTCCTGCCCGGCGAACACCCCATCATCCCCGTCATGCTCCATGACGCCCCCTTGGCCCAGCGCTTCGCCTCCCGCCTGCTGGAGGAGGGTGTCTACGTCATCGGATTCTTCTTTCCGGTGGTCCCCAAGGGCCAGGCCCGGATCCGGACCCAGATGAGCGCGGCCCACAGCCGCGAGGACCTGGATCAGGCCATCGCCGCCTTCGAAAAGGTTGGCAGAGAACTCGGAGTACTTGGAAAGTGATTCCAACGCAAAGACGCAAAGGCGCAAAGTGAGCCGGACAGACGGCCCCATGCCACCCTTTGCGTCTTCGCGCCTTTGCGTTAAGAATTCCTCCCTGGGGTGACCCATGAAAGCCCTCGTGAAATCGGAACGCAAGGAAGGGATCTGGATGGCGGAGGTCCCCAAGCCCGAGATCGGACCGAACGACGTCCTGATCCAGGTGCACAAGAGCGCCATTTGCGGCACCGACGTGCACATCTACAACTGGGACGCCTGGGCCCAGAAGACCATCCCCGTGCCCATGGTGGTGGGCCACGAATATGTCGGCGTGATCGAGGCCGTCGGCGACGAGGTCGAGGGCTACAAACCCGGGGACCGGGTGAGCGGCGAGGGCCACATCACCTGCGGGCACTGCCGCAACTGCCGGGCCGGGAAGCGCCACCTCTGCATGAACACCGTGGGCGTGGGGGTGAACCGCCCCGGCTCTTTCGCCGAGTACCTGAGCCTTCCGGCATTCAACGTCTTCAAGGTACCCGACCAGGTGCCCGACGAGGTGGCTGCCATCTTCGATCCCTACGGCAATGCCGCCCACACGGCCCTGAGCTTCGACCTGGTGGGGGAGGACGTGCTGATCACCGGGGCGGGACCCATCGGGATCATGGCCGTGGCCATCGCCCGGCACGTCGGCGCCAGGCACGTGGTCATCACCGACGTGAACGAGTACCGCCTGGACCTCGCCAGGAGGATGGGGGCCACCCTGGCCGTGAATCCGGCCGAGCAGGACCTGCCCGCCGTGATGAAGGGTCTCGGGATGACGGAAGGTTTCGATGTGGGCCTGGAAATGAGCGGGAACCGCAATGCCTTCGAATCCATGCTGGAGGCCATGCATCACGGGGGGCGGGTGGCGCTCCTTGGCATTCTCCCCCCGGAGTGCTCCGTGGACTGGAGCCAGGTGATTTTCAAGGGGCTCATCCTGAAGGGCATCTACGGCCGGGAGATGTTCGAAACCTGGTACAAAATGGCCGCCATGATCCAGTCCGGCCTCGACATCACGCCGGTCATCACCCACCGATACGGGATCGGGGACTTCCAGAAGGGGTTCGACGTCATGCGGAGCGGCCAGTCCGGCAAGGTGATCCTGGACTGGGGGGCCCCTTAGGCGAACCCCTCCCCGAAATGTGACGGGGGTCAGCGTCTGGAGAGACCGGGCCCTGGAAAATGGACCTCTTGAGGAATGCCCAGGAGCTGCCCATGGCCCAGTACAAGATTGCGTGGCTTCCCGGCGACGGCGTCGGTGTGGAGGTGATGGAAGCGACCAGGATCTGCTTCGAGGCCCTCAAGTTCGATGCGGACTACACCCACGGGGACATCGGCTGGGAGTTCTGGCGCACCGAGGGAGAGTCCTTCCCTCAGCGCACCATCGACCTTCTGAAACAGAGCCACGCCGCCATGTTCGGGGCCATCACCAGCAAGCCGGTCCAGGAGGCCGAGGCGGAACTGGTTCCCGAACTCCAGGGCCAGGGCCTGGTGTACCGCAGTCCCATCGTCCGGATGAGGCAGATGTTCGACCTCTACACCTGCCTGCGTCCCTGCAAGGCCTACCCGGGGAATCCCCTGAACTACAAGGAGGGGATCGACATGGTGGTGTTCCGGGAGAACACCGAGGACCTCTACGCCGGGGTCGAGTTCAGCCCGGTCCCCGAAGAGGTCAAGGCCGTCCTGAAGCAGCACAGCAAACCCTTCGGCCACTTCGCGGGGCTTTCCGGGGAGGAGTTCGCCATCACCTGCAAGGTGAACACCCGGAAGGGCTGCGACCGCATCATCCGGGCTGCCTTCGAGTACGCGAAAAAGTTCGGCTACCCCAAGGTCACCGTCATCCACAAGGCCAACGTGGTACGCGCCACGGAGGGGATGTTCCTGGAGACCGGCAAGCGCATCGCAGCGGCGTACCCGGGCATCGCGATGGACGACGCCAACGTGGACGCCATCACCATGTGGATGCTGAAGAACCCGAAAAATTACGGGGTCATGGTGGCCACCAACCTCTTCGGGGACATCATCAGCGACCTGGCCGCCCAGATGGTGGGAGGCCTCGGCTTCGGCTGCAGCGGCAACATCGGGGAGAAGCTGGCGGTCTTCGAGCCCAGCCACGGAAGCGCCCCGAAGTACGCCGGGCAGTACAAGGTGAATCCCATCGCCACCATCCTGGCCGGAAAGATGATGCTGGATTGGCTGGGGGAGACCGAAAAGGGGGCGCGCCTGGAGAAGGCCACCGCGCTGGTCATCGCCGAGGGGAAGGTCCGGACCTACGACATGGGCGGGAGCGCCGGAACCTTGGAGATGGGCGAGGCCATCGCCCGGAAATTGTAGAGACGATGACCCCCCAAGTCCCGAGGCCACCCAGCGACAGCAAGGAACCCTGGCCCTTCGCTCCCCGCTTTCCCCGTTGCTCTTGAAGTTTTGAAGGTGATTTTTCCCCCGAGTGCCGCATGCCCCACGTCCTCATCCATGAAGTCGGTCCCAGGGACGGCCTGCAGGTAGAGGCAAAGCTCGTCCCGACGGAGAGGAAGCTCGACTGGATCCGCCGGATCGCCTCTTCCGGCGTGGACGTGGTCCAGGTGGGCTCCTTCATGCGCGCGGACAAGGTCCCCCAGATGGCCGACACGGACGAGCTGTTCAAGACCCTGCTCTCCGAAGCCGTACCCGCGCTCCTTTCGGGCCTGGTGCTGAACGAGAAGGGTCTGGAGCGGGCCCTCGCGTGCGGCGTCCCGCTCATCTGCATGGGGCTCTCCGCCTCCGACACCCACAGCCGGAAGAATTCGGGGATGTCTGTGGACGAGGCCCTGCCGCGGGTTCTGGGCATGGCGGACGTGGCGCGGCGAGCCGGGCGGAGGGTGCAGGTGAGCGTCCAGAGCGCCTTCGGCTGCGGCTACGAGGGGCCCATCGACAGGGAACGCGTGATGGACATCGTGGAGGCGTACATGGCTTCGGGATGCCGGGCCATCAGCCTTGCGGATACCGCCGGGCATGCTCACCCCGCCCAGGTCCGGGACTACGTGGAGCGGGTGCTGGCCATGGACCCCACGGCGGAGGTCACCGCCCACCTTCACAACACCTACGGCCTGGGCCTCGCGAACGCGGTGGCCGCCATCGCCGCCGGGGCCAGGTGCATCGAGACCAGCGTGGGTGGACTGGGAGGCTGCCCTTTCACCCGGGTTGCGGCAGGCAATGTGGCCACGGAGGACCTTGTCCATGCCCTCCATCGGGAGGGGGTGCGGGAGGATATCAGCCTTGAACCCCTCCTCCAGGTGGCCAAGGAGCTTTCGGCCTTCCTCGGGCGGGAACTTCCTGGATGCGTCTACAAGACAGGACCCATCGCCTTCCACGCCCCGGCCTGAACAGGACGCCCCATGAGACAGAAGATCCTCGACGGCATCAAGGTCCTGGACCTGACCAATGTCCTGAGCGGGCCCTTCGCAACCCTTCATCTGGCGCTGCTGGGTGCGGAGGTTCTGAAGGTCGAGAATCCCCGGGACGGCGACCTTGCCCGCAAGCTGGGCATCCTCCCTGACCTGAACCGGAAGCTCATGGGCACCAGCTTCCTGGCCCAGAACGCGAACAAGAAATCCATCACCCTGAACACCAAATCTGCCGAGGGGAAGGAGTTGTTCAAGTCCCTGGCCAAGGACGCCGACATCGTGGTGGAGAATTTCCGGCCGGGGGTCATGGACCGGCTGGGGATCGGCTACGGGGTGCTCAGGACCCTCAATCCGAGGCTCATCTACTGCGCCATTTCAGGCTTCGGCCAGACGGGCCCCGACGCCTTCAAGCCCGCCTACGACCAGATCATCCAGGGGCTCTCCGGGGAAATGGCCATCAACGGCGACGACCGTCTGACCCCGCTTCGGGCAGGGTTTCCGGTCTGCGACACCGTGGGAGGATTGAACGCCGCCTTCGCCGTGATGGCCGCCCTGTTCCACCGCGAGCGCACGGGGGAGGGGCAGTTCATCGATGTGGCCCTCCTGGACAGCATCATGCCCCTCATGGGGTGGGTGGCGGCCAACCTGCTGATCGGGGGCCAGCCGCCCGTGGTCATGGGGAACGACAATTTCACGGCCGCCCCCAGCGGCACCTTCCGGACACAGGACGGCTTCATCAACATCGCCGCCAACAAGCAGGAACAGTGGGAGGCGGTGTGCGATGTGCTCGGTGCTCCTGAGCTGAAGACCGACCCGAGGTTCCAGGAGCGGGACACCCGCAAGGCCAACCGGAAGGAACTGACTCCTCTGCTGGAGGAAAGGCTTGTGCGCAGGCCCACCGCCTCCTGGGTGGAGGAACTCAACGCGAAGGACGTTCCCAGCGGGGAGATCCTGGACTTGGAACGGGCCCTGCGCCAGCCCCAGGTGCAGCACCGCGGGGTCCTTCAGACGACGGAGGTCCCCGGACTCGGCCCGGTCGAGGTCTTCGCCCTCACGGCCCTCTTCGAGAAGACTCCGGGGAACATCGAAACCCCGCCGCCGGCGCTGGGCCAGCACAATGCGGAGGTCTTCGGACGCCTGGGCCTGAGCCCATCGGACCAGGCAGAATTGAAAGCGAAGGGCGTGATTTGAAACCGCAAACCCCCAGGCCACCCCACTCCCCAGGAAGCACCCGCAAGGAATGGGGTGCGCCCTGGAGTCCCGGGGGTCCCGGGGGCGATATTTCCTGGAGTTTCCCGTGGGCATGACGGTGGTCGAGAAAATCCTGGCGCGGGCCTCAGGGCTCCCGGCGGTGAAGGCGGGGGACGTGGTGGAACCTGCGGTGGACCTGGCCATGTCACACGAGAACGCGGCGCTGGTGATGAACCAGTTCGCCGAGGTCTTCGAAGGAACAGGGCTGCCCGCCATCCCCTGGGACCCCTCCCGGATCGCCATCATCCTGGACCACCGGGTTCCGGCGGAGAGCCCCAAGACCGCCACCAACCAGAAGAAGATCCGCGAATTCGTGGCCACCCACGGCATCGAGAAGTTCCACGACATCCGGGGCGACGTGGGTGGAATCTGCCACCAGGTGCTGCCCGAGTACGGCTACGTCCGCCCCGGGATGGTGGTGGTGGGGACCGACAGCCACACCACGAGCCACGGGGCCCTCGGGGCTTTCTCCTTCGGCATCGGCGCCACCGAGATGGCCTCGATCTGGGCCCTGGGGAAGGCCGTGAACATCGAGGTGCCCGCCACCATAAAGGTGGTGGTCAGGGGGAAGTTCGGCAGGCACGTGGGTCCGAAGGACCTCATCCTCCACCTCATCGGTCGCCTCACCGCCCAGGGGGCCAATTTCCGCGTGCTGGAATTTCACGGCAAGACCATCGAGCGCATGAGCACCAGCGGCCGCCTGGCCATCTGCAACATGAGCGTGGAGGCCGGAGCCACCTGCGGCATCGTCCCGGGAGACGAGGAGACGCTCCGCTACCTCAAGGAGGAGGCCCGGGTGAAGGGCAAGGTCCCCGTGATCCTGCCCGACGAGGACGCCATGTACGAGCAGGTGGTGGAGGTGGACGTGCGGGACCTGGCGCCCCAGGTCGCCTGCCCCCACACCGTGGACAACGTGAAGCCCATCCAGGAGGTCCAGGGCACCCGCGTCCACCAGATCGTCATCGGGAGCTGCACCAACGGGAGGCTGGACGACCTGGAGGTGGCCGCCGGAATCCTGAAAGGGAAGAAGCTCGCCCGTGGAACCCGCATGCTCGTCTTCCCCGCCTCCGCCAGGGTCTTCGCCAAGGCCCTGGACCTGGGCTACGTCCACACCCTGATGAAGGCCGGCGCCGTGGTGATGAACAGCGGCTGCGGACCCTGCCTGGGAGTCCACGAGGGAGCCCTCGGAGACGACGAGGTGGCCCTCAGCACCACCAACCGGAATTTCAAGGGCCGCATGGGCAATCCCCGCTCGGAGGTGTACCTCTGCAGCCCTGCCGTGGCCGCGGCCTCGGCCCTCACCGGGGTGATCACCGATCCAAGGGAACAGGCGTGAACGGGATGGCGCGAAGGGCCGGAGGGTCGGGAAGGGCAGGGCATAGGGTCCACAATCCGCCCCGCCAAGGGAGCGGGCCTGCCCGGAAGCCTTCCTTTGGCCCCTCTGCGCCATGGCATTGAACAAGGAGTCTCCGATGTCCACCGTCATCCTCAAACTCGGCAATGACATCAGCACCGACGACATCTATCCGGGCCGGTACATGGCCACCGTTCTGCCTTCGGAGACGCCGCAATTCTGCTTTGCGAACCGCCCGGAGATCAACGCGGCCCTGAATGCGGGGCAGCACCCCCCGGGGAGCGTGATCGCAGCCGGGGAGAACTTCGGATGCGGTTCCAGCCGAGAGCAGGCTGTCAGCACGCTCAAAGGTCACGGCCTGATCATCGTCGCCCGGAGCATCGCCAGAATATTCCTCCAGAACAGCATCAATCTGGGGCTGCCCGTGGTCATCTGCCGGGGCCTGGAGGCGGAGGAGGGACAGCACCTGGAGATCGGGCCGGAGACAGTGAAGAACCTGAGCACCGGCCAGGAGTTCGAGGTTTCCCGTCTGCCGGAGGCCCGCCAGGCCATCCTGGAGGCCGGAGGCCTGATCCCCTACACCCGGTCCCGGCTGAAGGAGTTCCGCGGCTGATCCCGTTCAAATCCCCAGGGACTTACGGCCGGCGGACCGGAACGCCGCGCAGATGTCCAAGGCCTCCCGGACCCTGTCCGGGGGGACCGGTTGGGTGGCGTCCCGGGTTTCCATGTAGTGGAAGGTAAGGCGCCTCAGGCGCTCCCGGAATTCCTCCCAGCTGGGCTCGAGGTCCATGCACAGGTAGAGGAGCACCACCAGATGGGGCGTGGCCGGGAAGGGGACCTCCGCCTCCAGGAGGCGAGCCCGGAGGTAGGCCTGGACGCAGAAGTGGCATGCATAGACCACGGCGGCAGGGTTGGGATCCTCGGTGGCTTGGTGTTCCCGGCGGGCGGTGGCGCCGTGTGCCTCCGCACGCTCGGTCCAGGCCCTGGCGGCTGGGTTCATCGGTCCCCTCGGTGACTGGTTGATTCTTGCGCGAGGCGGGAAGAATTCCAAGTCCCCTAAGCGGAGGGAACCTCCCGGGAACCGGCCGGTTGCTCCAGACGACGGTCCAGGAGGTGAGTGGTCTTCACGTTCCGCATGGCCTTCAGCATGGAGTGCTTGAGGTCGGGAATGTTTCCACGCAACTGGGCCACCAGTTCCTTGGCCTGCCGTCGACGGGATTCCAGACTGGAGGCTCCACAGAGGGGGCACCCGCAGGGCACGATGGGGTAGCCCTTGAGCCAGGCGAAGCGCTGGAGATCGGCCTCCTCGCAGGTGGCCAGGGGACGGATGACCACATTGGCACCGTCATCGCTCGTGAGCCGCAGCGGCATCGTGGACAGGCGGCCTTCGAAGAACAGGTTGATCAGGAGGGTCTCCAGAAGGTCGTCCAGATGGTGGCCAAGGGCGATCTTGTTGAACCCGCGTCGCTTGGCGAAGGAGTAGAGCACCCCCCGGCGGAGGCGGGAGCAGATGATGCAGGGCAGCTCTTCGGGCTTTCCCCGCACCATCTGATCGATGGCGGCCGGAAGGAGGTGGTGGACGACGCCCCGCCGTTCACATTCCTCAGCGACGCGATCGGGCTGGAATCCTGGGAAGCCGGGGTCGACGGTGGCCCCTTCCAGGTCGAAGTGGATGGGAGCCCTGCGCCTGAGGGAGGTCAATAGTTCCAGAAGGGCCCAGGAGTCCTTGCCCCCGCTGAGGGCCACGAGGATCCGGTCTCCATCCTGGATGAGGTCGAAATCCGCCACCGCCGTGCCCACGCGTCGGCGCAGGCGCCGCTCCAGCCGCTCCAGCCCCGCGAGGTCCTCCTCCCCGGGCACGCCCTGGAGCGTGGGCAGGGCGCAAGGATTGCTCACGGCCCGAGGGCCCCGCAGGGTTTCCGGTCCCCGGAGGCGAGCCGCCCTTCCAGTTCCCGGACGTAATCGGGGCAGGTGCAGTCCGGGCAGGTGTTGCTGGAGGTCTCGGTGCACAGGTCCGCCACCGTGACGGTGTCCATGAAGGTGGCGATGTGGTCTGAGAGCTGTTTCCAGAGAAGGCGGCTCATCACGGCGTCGGCCATGAGGGTGCGGCTCGCTTCGCCCGCGTCTTCCCGGGCCCCGGCGTAGAACGCGCCGTCTGTCAGCCGAAGCACTTCCCCCACACTGATCTGATTGCAAGGGCGGGTGAGAACATAGCCGCCGCGCGGGCCCCGGACGCTGGCCACGACCCCGGCCTTCTTGAGCTTGTTGAAGATCTGCTCCAGGAAGGGCAGGGAAAGCGCCTGGCGCTGGGCGATGGCGTGCAGCGGCACCGGTTGACCGTGGCTGTGATGGGCCAGGTCGAAGAGGGCCTGCATGGAGTAGCGTCCCCGCGCCGTGATCTTCACCGCCGATCTCTCCCCCGTGGCCTGACAGGATCATTTTATTTTAGTTGATCATTTTGGTCAATTTTCGAATCCGCAGCAGAATGGGGCATGCGCGGGGCCCTCTGGTGTCTACTCCTCCTTCTGGCGGAAGCGGCCTGCCGGGGTCCCGTTCCCGAACCCCCGAAAACTCCGCTGGACCCTCGGGACGGTGAACCCGTGCTCCTGGGTGTCGTGGGACGAGAGGCCATTCTCCAACACCGCAGGGCCTTCCGGGACCGCACCGAGTCCGCGGGCCTCGACCCCGGACTCCGTGCCCGTTGGGAGGGAATCCGGACTCCCTGCATCCTGGTGGCTGCCTTCGGATCCTGGTGCGAGGATTCCCGCCGGGGCCTGCCGGACCTGCTGGCGCTCCAGGCCTCGCCCAATCCCTTCATCGAGATCCGCTACATCGGCGTCGGACGGGACAAGCAGGCGCCGCCGGGATCCTGGCCGCCGGGGGTCCATGGACCCGCCGTGGACCGGGTCCCCACGTTCTGGCTCTGGGCTCCCCAGCCCGCCGGGGGATGGAGGCTCGTCGGGAAAATCGTAGAGACCCCCCCCATTCCAGGCCAGCGAATGGCTGAAGCGATCCTGGCCCTGCTTGAAGAGGCCGACTGAAGGAGGGGCTGAACCTGGGGCTCAGCCCCTCAGAGCCTTTCGATCCGGACCTCCACGCGCGGCCCCTTGGCGGCGGGCTTGCCCTTCTCCTCGGATTCCCGGGTCTCGCGGTGACGGGGTGGGGGTGGAGGCGGGGCCTGCTGGATGGCGGGTCGGGGAGGTGGGGGCGGGGCCGCCTGGGCGGCCTTTCCCCCCCAGGTGACGCCCACCTGCTTGATCCGGTCCACGAGGCGCTGGGGTTCCAGGACCTGGATGCCGTCACCGAACTGCATGCACCATCGGGCGATGGCCCGGAGGTCGGTGGCGGTGAAGGAGACCGAGGCCTTGCCCTCTTCCATGTCCTCCATGCGGAATTCGGGGAAGGGGGGAGGGGCCTGGCGGACGGCGAAGATCCACTGCTTGAGGAGGACGGCCTTCACCGGGATGGGCTCTCCTCCGAGCCAGCCGCCGATCTGGTTGGCTGGGGTGCCTTCCTTGTAGGGCCCCTGGGCGCTGCGCCCCACGCCCTCCACCCCGTTGATCTCCTTCAGGAGATCCAGGCGGTGGTGCCGCTCGGCGTTGTAGCGGCGGTCCCATCCCCAGACGTACCAGGCCTGGGTGAGGGCATCAAAGGAGAGCATCCTGGGCTCGAAGGTGCGGGGCGGATTGGTGTCCCCGTCCTCGAAAATGAATTCCAGGGCGCGACCCTCCTGGAGGGCCTCCAGGATGGCCTGGGCCCGGGGCTCCAGCCCCTGGGCGGTCGGCCGGGGAGCCTTCGAGGGCCTGGGTGGAGCCGGCGGTTCAGAAGCCGGCGGTTCGGGCGGCGGGGCCGCCTTGGCCGTCTTCCGGGGGGCTTTTTTCGGCAGGACGGCCGGGGGGGCCTCCGGCAGGGGAGACGCGGGTTCCGGGACCACCTTCGGGGACGCCTTGGTGGCCTTGCCCTTGGATGGCTTGGCCTGGGGCTCGGCGCCGGGGGATTTCGTGGGTTTGGCGGGGGCCTTTTTGGTGGGCATTCGGCGATCTCCTGGTCCCATCATGGCCCCGGCCCCGGGGCTCCGTCCATGGGAGCAGGGGGGCTCAGGCCGGAGGGCCGAGCAATTCGACGATCCTTCCCCTCACGATTTCGAGGTCCGCGCCAGGGTTCGTGATCACGAGGAGGGTGTCCAGCCCCGCCAAGGTGCCCGCCACCCCTTCCACCCCCGTCCGGTCGATGCGGACGGCCAGAGCCATGGCGAAATCGGGCCCCGTCTTGAGGACGAGGAGGTTGGGGGGCGACAGGGTCAGGCGGTAGGGCGGCAGGGGGTGGTTCTCGGGCACGACCCGCTGGTACCTCCCGTGGCGCTTCTGCACCGACAGCCGGGTCAGCCGCCTGGAGACGGTCCCCTGGCTGGTGCGGAATCCCTCTTGGGCCAGCAGGGCGATGAGGGTGGCCTGGTCGGGCACCTCCTGCCGTTCGATCAGCATGAGAATGGCCTGGTCCAGGGTGGGCTTGTTCTTCGGCATGGGCCCAGCCTACCCTTCCGGGGCTCCTTCGGGGCCATCCGCCCGGGGGTGGAGGCGGTCGTAGAGGGCCTGCAGCCTGGCCCGGTGCACATGGGTGTAGATCTGGGTGGTGGAAATGTCCGAATGGCCGAGCATGGCCTGGACCGACCGCAGGTCGGCCCCGTGATCCAGGAGGTGGGTGGCGAAGGCGTGCCGGAGGACGTGGGGGCTCACGCGCTCCCGGGGAATCCCCGCCCCTGCGGCGTACCCCTTGAGGAGCCGCCAGAGGTGCTGGCGGGAGAGCGGATCCCCCCCGCGCCCCACGAAGAGGGCCGGTCCGCGAGGCTTGAAGGTCCCCCGGAACCCCAGCCAAAGGCGGATCCAATGCTCGGCGGATTCCCCGAAGGGGATGAGGCGCTCCTTCCCTCCCTTCCCGTGGACTTTGAGGAAACCCTCGTCCAGGAACACCGAGAGGGCCGGGAGCCCGGCGAGTTCGGAGACCCTGAGCCCCGAGGCGTAGAGAAGCTCCATCCAGGCCCGGTCCCGAAGACCCAGGGGGGTATGGGTGTCCGGCGCGGTCAGGAGGGCCTGAACCTGGGATTCGGAGAGGGTCTTCGGGAGGCGGCCGGGGGGCCGGGGAGGCCGGACCACCGACTCGGGGCCCGGGCCTCCCCCCTCCATCCGGAGAAAGAGCAGGAACTGCCGGAGGGAGGAACTCAGCCGGGCCAGGCTCCGGGGGGCTCGCCCGGCCCCCTGCTGCTCCACCAGGAAAAGGTTGATGTGTTCCCGGTCGAGGTCGCAGGGGGGGAGGCCGCGGTGCGCGGCCCAGGGCGCCAGGAGGGCGAGGTCCCCCAGGTAGGCGGACACGGTGTGGGGGGACAGCCTGCGTTCCGCGGCCAGGTGGGATCCGAATTCCCGCAGGGACTCCGCCCAACCCAATGCGGGCTTGGGCTTTAGCTCGGATCCAGGCTGCCCCTCCCCCATGCGGGGAAGTCTAGCGTCTTGGCAGCCTCTCCGGGCCCGTGATAGCCTCGCAAGGTTCTAAGGAGAAGGAAATGGCCGAAGTCCGCAAGAAAGTCATCGCGATCATCGCCGAGCAGTTGGCCAAGCCCGAGGATTCCATCACCGAGTCCAGCCACTTCGTCGACGATCTGGGCGCGGACAGCCTCGACACCGTCGAGATCATCATGGCCATCGAGGAAGCCTTCAACATCGAGATCCCCGAGAGCGAGCAGGAGAAGATCCGCACGGTCGGGGACGCGATTGCCTACATCGAGAAGAACGTCAAGGCTTGAGCCGGCCTCTCTCGGAATTCCGCGCCGCAGGTCCTGCCGGTCTGCGGCGCCTTCTCGTTCCTGGGGCCTACCCCGGGTAGCATGGCCGGGGCGGCTCCCAGGGCCGTCCGGGGAGAGGGTTTCATGAACACCATGCAGCGACGCCGAGTGGCCATCGTGGGGATGGGAACGCTGAATCCCTGCGGAAATACCGTGTCCGAAACCTGGCAGAACCTCCTCGCCGGACGCAGCGGCATCGGACACATCGACCGCTTCGACACCACGGAATTCGCCTGCAAGATCGCCGGCCAGGTGAAGGGTTTCAATGCGGACGATTTCATCGACCGCAAAGAGCAGAAGAAGATGGACCTTTTCATCCGATACGCCATGGGGGCCGCCCAGGAAGCGATGAAGGACGCCGGATTCTTCGACGCGGTCCTCGACAAGGCCGAGCGTGAGCGTTTCGGGGTCCTGGTGGGCAGCGGGATCGGGGGAATGATCACCATCTGGGACGAGGCCAATGGCTACCGCGGGCCCCGCCGCACCAGCCCCTTCTTCATCCCCAGCCTGATCATCAACTTGGCCAGTGGCTTCCTGAGCATCCGCTATGGGCTCCAGGGGCCGAATTCCGCCGTGGCCACCGCCTGCGCCACGGGAAACCACGCCATCGGCGACGCCTCCCGGCTCATCATGCACGGCTACGCCGACCGGATGATCGCCGGCGGATCGGATGCCGTGATCAACCAGCTCGGGGTGGGAGGCTTCGCCTCCATGCGGGCCCTGAGCACACGAAACGACGAGCCCACCCGGGCGAGCCGTCCCTTCGACCGGGGCCGCGACGGCTTCGTGATGGGGGAGGGGGCCGGAATCGTGGTCCTCGAGGAGATGGAGATGGCCCGGGCTCGGGGGGCCAGGATCTATGCAGAGGTGGCGGGCTACGGCATGAGCGGGGACGCCAACCACATCACCAGCCCTGCCCCCGAAGGGGAGGGGGGGCAGCGGGTCATGCGGGCCGCCATGGCGGACGCGGGAATTGCCGCGGAACAGGTGGGCTACATCAACATGCACGGCACCAGCACCCCGGTGGGGGACGAGCTGGAATGCCTGGCCATCCACCGGGTCTTCGGTCCCCACGCCCGGCAGCTGAAGGTCAGTTCCACCAAATCCCTCCACGGACACCTGCTGGGGGCCGCCGGAGGCATCGAGACCATCGTGGCGGTCATGGCGCTGCGCACTGGACGGATCCCCCCGACCATCAACGTGGAGGACCAGGACCCGGCCTGCGACCTTGACGTGACCCCCAATGTCGAGGGCCGCTTCGACGCGGAATTCGTGCTGAACAACGGATTCGGCTTCGGGGGCACCAACGCGTGCCTGGCGCTGAGGAAGGCCTGAACCGACCGGCCCCACCCTCGTAGAATGCTCCAGGGGCGTCCATGAAAAGCTGGGTGAAGGTCCTGCTCTGGATCGCGGTCGGGATCGCGGGCCTGGGGGCCCTGGGGATCGGCGCCATGGTGCGCAGCGGCCGATGGGACCAGGCCAAACGCTTCGCCGGAGGCATGACCCAGCTCGTCTCCGGCGCCAAGGCCATGGAGGAGTTCGAGAAGTCCCACCCCTTCACCCTCCCGGCGGATGGCCTCCTGCGGCCCGAGCGCCTGGAAACCTACCTGCAGGTCTGCGCCCTCCTGAAACCCTACGAAAAACCCTTCAACACCTGGGTGGCGGAACATTCGGGAAAGCAGGGGGACTTCCGGGAGGCGGCGGAGGCGGTTTCCTTCCTCGGGAAGGTGACGCGGGAAGTGCAGGAGCTCATGAGGGCCCGGGGCATGGGGACCCGGGAGTTGGCCTGGGTCCACCGGACGGTCCGTGAAGCTCAGCGGGAGTTGGCGGATCGGCAGGGTTCCCCCCGGGTCCAGGCCCTCCTGCGGATCCTGGAGCGCACCGTCCGGTCTCCCGAACTCCCCCAGACCCTGCGGGACTCTCTGGCGGAGGACCTGGCGCGATTCCGCGCGGAGGTGGATCCCGCGAAGCCCCTTTCGGCGAACGCAAGGCTGGTGCAGGAACATCAGGAACGGATGGCGGAGACGGATCCCGGAGAACTCCTGGACATGGTCCTGGGATCCTCCCAGCGCCGCCGCGGTGCCCGGTGAGACACTGGACCCATGCCCAAGGCCATCCCTTTCAGGCTCCAGGCCCCTTACCAGGCGGCCGGCGACCAGCCGGAGGCCATCGACCAGCTGGTGGCGGCCCTGCAGGCCGGTGACCGGTTCCAGACGCTCCTCGGGGTCACCGGTTCGGGCAAGACCTTCACGATGGCGAGCACCATTGCGCGGGTGGGAAGGCCGGCCCTGATCTTCGCCCCCAACAAGACCCTCGCGGCCCAGCTCTACGCCGAGTTCAAGCAGTTCTTCCCGGAAAATGCGGTCGAATACTTCGTCAGCTACTACGACTACTACCAGCCCGAAGCCTACGTTCCGGAGCGGGATCTCTTCATCGAGAAGGACGCCAAGATCAACGAGGAACTGGAGAAGCTGCGCCTCAGCGCCACCCGGTGCCTCCTGGAACGGCGAGACACCATTGTGGTGGCCTCGGTCTCCTGCATCTACGGCCTGGGGGACCCCAGCTCCTACCTCAACCTGAGCGTGAACCTCCGCGTGGGGGAGCTCCGGGACCGGGCCATGCTGCTCCGGGACCTCGTGGCCATCCAATACCAGCGGAACAACGTGGCGTGGGAACCAGGCCAGTTCAGGGTTCGCGGGGATGTCATCGAAGTGAATTCCGCCTACGAGGATTCGGCCTACCGCATCGAGCTGTGGGGGGACGAAGTGGAGCGCCTCAGCCGCATCGATCCCCTGCGGGGGACGGTGGTGGAGAAACTGGAGGAGCTCACCATCTGGCCCAAGACCCACTACGTGACCCCGGAGGAGAAGCTCAAGGTCGCCATCCGGGAGATCAAGGCGGAGCTGGAAGCCCGGGAGGAGGAGCTTCGGGCCGCCGGCAGGATCGTGGAACTCCAGCGCCTTCACCAGCGCACCATCTACGACGTGGAGATGCTCAAGGAGATGGGTGTCTGCTCGGGCATCGAGAACTACAGCCGCTTTCTGGACGGGCGCCAGCCGGGAGAGCCGCCCCACACCCTCCTGGACTACTTCCCAGAGGACTTCGTCGTCTTCGTGGACGAAAGCCACGTGGCCACGGGGCAGCTGCACGGCATGTACAACGGGGATCGCAGCCGGAAATCCACCCTGGTGGACTACGGATTCCGTCTGCCCTCCGCCCTGGACAACCGGCCGCTGAAGTTCGAGGAATTCGAGGACCGTGTCCGCCAGGTGATCTTCGTCAGTGCCACCCCCGGGGAGTACGAGCTGCGGCAGAGCGGCGGGGTGATCGTGGAGCAGGTGGTCCGACCCACGGGCCTGGTGGACCCCGGCATCGAGGTCCGCCCGGTGGCCAATCAGGTGGACGACCTCCTGGGGGAGATCCAGAAGGTCATCGCCCGCGACGAACGCGTCCTGATCACCACCCTCACCAAGAAGCTCGCAGAACAACTCACCAGCTTCTACCGGGAGGTGGGGATCAAGGCCGAGTACCTCCACAGCGAGGTGGACACCCTCGAGCGCGTGGAACTCCTCAAGAATCTCCGACGCGGGGTCTTCGACGTGCTCATCGGCATCAACCTCCTCCGGGAAGGGCTGGACCTGCCCGAAGTGAGCCTTGTGGCCATCCTGGACGCGGACAAGGAGGGCTTCCTCCGAAACGCCCGCAGCCTCGTCCAGACCATCGGGCGGGCAGCCCGGAACGTCCACGGCCATGTGATCCTGTACGCAGACACCGTGACGGGTTCCATGAAGGCCGCCATCGAGGAAACGGAGCGGCGGCGGCAGAAGCAGCTGGCCTACAACGCCCTCCACGGCATCACTCCCGAGACGGTCCGCAAGAACATCGACGACGTCCTCGGGGAGGCCCTGGCGCGGGAGTTCATCAACGTTTCCAAGGAGGAGCCGGCGGCGGAGGACCCCATCCTCTACCTTGAGGACCGGGCCTTCGAGCGGGAATTGGGCAAGCTCGAGGCCAGGATGCGGGAGCACGCCTCCCGAATGGAGTTCGAGAGGGCCGCCGAGCTTCGGGACCACGTCCTTCGTCTCCGCCGGGAGCGCCTGACGGATGTGTTCAGTGCCGCCCCGGCCGCCGGGCCGGCCCCAGACTAACCGGACCATCGTCCATCGTTCGCCCCGCCGGGTGGAGGGACTTGTCAGAGGCGCCTGGGCTTTGCTCCTCTCCCAGGAGCCCCTGCAGTTCACGGAGCAGGTCCAGGGCGGCGTAGGGTTTGGAGACCACGGCCGAGAATCCGAATTCCCTCGGCCGGGACATGACAGGGTCCGCGTTGTAGCCGCTGGTGACCATCAGCAGCGCCCCGGGGTCGAGGGCGAGAATGCCGCGGGCCGCCTCCTTCCCACCCATGCCCCCGGGGATGGTCAGGTCCATGATGGCGGCGCGGAAGGGCTTCCCCTCCTTGAGCGAGGTCTCCCAGGCGGACACGGCGGAACGGCCGTCCAGGGCGGTTTCGACCTCGAACCCGAAGTGCTCCAGGATTTCCCTCGTGGTATCCAGGATGATGGGGTCGTCGTCCATCACCAGGATGCGTCCCGCTCCCCTGAAGGGGAGAGGGGGGGCCGCGGGTTGGCTTCCGGTCAGGGGAGATTCCGTGGCGGGCACATGGAGGGTGAATTCGGTCCATTCTCCCGGGACGGATTCGACGCCGATGCACCCTCCATGGGAGCGCATGATGTTGTAACTGCTGGCCAAGCCGAGCCCATGGCCCCCCGGCTTGGTCGTGAAATAGGGCTCGAAGATTCGATCCATCAGTTCGGCCGGAATCCCCGGGCCCGAATCCCGGATCCGGATGACCACGAAGGGACCGGGAGACACGGGCAGGGCGTTCCCCTCGGGCACCACCACATTCTGTGCCGTGATGTCGATTCTCCCATCGCCATCGATGGCTTGCACGGCATTGAGGGTGATGTTGTGGACGACCTGGGAGAGCAGGCCCGGATCCACCTCGGCGTTCCAGAGATCGCCAGGGAAATCGTAGGTGCATCCCACGCTTCGCCCCCGGAGGGCCAATTCGGAAGCCTCCCGGACGAGGTCCTGCAATGCGGTCACCCGCCTCACCGGCTCCCCGCCCTTGGCGAAGACCAGCAACCGGAGGGAGAGATCCTTGGCACGTTCGGTGGCCTGGACGGCCTGGCGGATGCGCGTTGCGATGCGATGGTCTCCGACCGGGTATTCCAGGGCCAAGGTCAGGTTCCCCAGGATTCCGGAAAGGTAGTTATTGAAATCGTGGGCGATGCCTCCGGCCAGAACCCCCAGGGACTCGACCTGTTTCACCCTGAGCAGGTCCGACTCCGTGCGGATCTTTTCGGTGATGTCCCGAATCACGAACACCGTTCCTCCCGCTCCCCGATGAGGGTCGGTGAACGCGGAGCGACGTTCCTCGAGGATCCGCTCCCGTCCCTGGGGATCCGTGAGTATCCCGTAATGGGCCTGACCGGTACCTCCAGAGACTCCATGGACCCTGGGCCGGTAGACCTCCTCCAGCGGGAGACCGATGCATCGGGAGGATTCCCGCCCCAGCATGCGGCCGGCCATGGGGTTCATGAAGGCGATGCGCTGATCCTGGTCCACGGCGATGACGGCGTCCTGGATGGCCCGGAAGGCCGCCAGGGAGAGCGCCCTTTCGTCCTCGAAGTCGGAGAGTACCTGCTCCAGGATCCGGACGGGGATGAAGCGGAAGAGCAGGAGCAGGAGGGCCCCCAGGACAAGGCCCAGCATTCCGGCCAGGAGGACGAATCCCGCTTCGCGGCTCACCGATCGACGGCACTCCAGGTACGCCACAACCTGTCCGGAATCGTGCACGGGAACGGTGGACCGGATGCTCGGGCCTGTCATCCCGGGGTCCCATTCCACCAGCACCGTCCCGGAGATCCCCCGGAGCACCCGGGTTTCCAGGGCACCCCCGACCGGGGCCTCCGACAGCACTTCCTGGAGGCGCAGACTCTCGTACTCCCAGAGGGCAGGCCGGGCCACCACGATCCGCTCCACCGACCGTGCCAGGAGGCTGGCCTCCGCTTCCAGCGTCCTTCGGGCCCCTCCGAAGGAAACCAGAGCCTGGCTCAGGGGGAGCACCAGCAGCACCAGCGACGCGGCCGCGAGGCCTGCCCACTGCATCAACCTCGATGCGGGGCCCGACTCGGAGGCAGAGGCAGTTCCAGGCATTTACCGGCCCGTGGCCCGCGGGAGGGGAAGGCAGCCCGCCCCTCGCAGGATGCGCTGGCCTGCCGGTGAGAAAGCGAAGGCCACGAAGGCCGTGGCCGCCCGCGGGCCGCGATCCTGGAGGTAGACGAAGTTCAAGGGGGCGGGGAACCGGTAACTTCCATTCGCGAGGTTCTCGAGGGAAGGAGACACCCCGTTGATGGGGATGGCTCGGATGTGCCGGCCCTCCGATTGGATGAGCCCCAAGGTGGTGGTCCCGAAGGAACCGGGGGTGCCCTCCAGATGGTCGGCGGCCTCGCCGTCGGTCATGCCCACGCAAATGCCAGGGACTCCGTGGGCCTTCTCAAGGGCGGCACCCATCCCCGGGGTCAACGACGCGAGGCGGGCGTGGGCCGCGTCGGAGCGGGGACGGAGGATGAGGCGGATCGGCCTCCCGTCCTTCCAGGTTTTCTGTACACCCGCGTAGATCCGTTCCACTTCCTCCAGGGTGAGCGAAGCCACATCCGTGCCCGGCTGGGTTCCGAACACGAACGGCGTCAGACAGTAGCCCTCCTCCCTCAGGTCCCGCCGCTGTTCTTGCGGGAAGAGGGGGCGGGCCGTGCAGGCCAGATCGAGCTTGCCGTCGGCGACGGCCCGGATGGCGCCCCCGCTCCCGATGCCCGGAAGCACCTCCACCTTGACGCCCGCGTGCTTCTTCATGAAGGCGGCGGCCATGAGCTTGATGCCGCCCAGGGCAGAGCCCGTTCCGGATATGCGGAGCGTGTCCATCCCCTGCAGTCCATGGCAGACGACCAGAAGGAGGAAGATGGCCTGGAACAGAGAGCGGAAGCGCATGGTCCCTACACGTTTGGGGAACTTCCTTCACCGGAGCAGATGCCTGGACGCACGCCGGGCTGAAGGCTCTCATGCATGATAGTCGGAGGATCCGTGTCCAGGGGGACCCAGGATTCCACGGGTGGGTCGGGTGCCTGGGGAGCCACGGGTCGAACCGGGGCGAGGTCCCGAGGAGCACCTGCTTGGTCCCTACGAGGTCTGGGGGCTTCCTGTCGATGGGCCCTGGCGAATTCGGTGGTTTCCGGGAGGCTGGGAAACCTCTTCTGGCCCTCCCCGGGCCGGGGCCTTTCGGGGGATTTTCAGGCGGAAAGCTTCCGGATGGGCAGCCCCCAGGCAGGGTAATCTCAAATTCCTGTGAAGAAACTCATCGTCCGGGCCCCCGGGCAGCCTCCCAGGACCTTCGAGTACGAGGGTCCCCGTCTGGCGATCGGGCGTTCCGCCAAGAATGACCTGGTCATCGAGGACCCCAGCCTGAGTCGCAGCCACGCCCGGCTGGAAGCCCAGGAGGATTCCTACCTCCTGGAAGACCTGGGCTCCCTGAACGGGAGTTTCGTGAACGGCCAAGCCATCCAGGGCAGGCACCCCGTGAAACCCTCGGACCGGATCCAGTTGGGAAATGTTGTTCTCGAATTGGACCCGGAACGCCCCTCCGGCGTGCTGATCGAGACTCGGGAGCAGAGCCTCAAGGGCCCGGCCACCCTGGTGATCCGGGCCTCGGACCTCCGGAGCAGCGGCCCCCTGGCCCAGGTCGAACGGGTGGGGGGAACCGCCTGGGGGGACGCCATCCAGCTCGTGGAGGAGATCACCCTGGACCTTCTTCACGAGGGCCCCGTGGAACAGCACCTCGAGGGGGTGATGGACCGGCTGTTCACCTTCCTCAAACCCGACCGCGGAGCCCTCCTCCTGCGGGATCAGGCCGGGGAGCTCAAACCCGTGGTAACCCGAAGCGCCGGGAAGGAATCCCAGATCAGGATCAGCCAGACCCTGGTCGAGGCCGTGGTGGAGCGGTGCGAAGCCCTGCTGGTGAATGACCCGACGCTGGATCCCGTGCTCTCCGCCGCGGCTTCGATCCGGCTCAGCGGAGTCTCCACCCTGATGGCCGCTCCTCTGGAACACGGGGGGGAGGTGATCGGCCTGATCTACCTGGATGCCAAACCCTACCGGGGGGCCTTCACACGGGAAGAACTGAGGCTGGTGGCCTCCATGGCCCACGTGGCAGCCGCCAAGGTGCTCCAGGCCCGGCTCATCGAGGAGGTGCAGGCCAAACGCCTCATGGAGCGGGAACTGGCCCTGGCCCGTGAAATCCAGCAGCGCCTCCTCCCGGAAAGTGCCCCGGCCCTGAAGGGGTTCGAACTTCGGGGAATGAACCAAGCCTCCCGGCAAGTCTCCGGGGACCTGTTTGGATACTGGACGCGTCCCGACGGGAAGGTCTACGCGATCATCGCCGACGTCTCGGGCAAGGGCATCGGGGCAGGACTCCTCATGGCCAGCCTCCAGGCGACCATGGAGGTCCTGGCCGCGCGACTCCTGCCGACGGGGGCTCTGGCCGGAGAACTCTCCCAGATCCTCCACCGTCACACCACCACCAACCGATTCGTGACCTGCTTCCTGGTGCTACTGGACCCCGAGCAAGGGAGCATCCAATTCACGAATGCCGGCCACAACCCCGGCCTGCTCTTCCGGAGTGACGGTTCCATCGAGGCCCTGGAATCCCACGGAACTCCCCTCGCCCTGCTCTCCGGTACGACCTATGGCCAGGACGAGCGGAACCTGGGGGCAGGAGATCTGCTCGTCCTCTACACCGATGGCATCACCGAAGCCTGCGACGCCATGGGCAATGAACTGGATCTGGCGGGACTTCGCGCCATCATCAGTCCCATCAGGACCCGCCCCCTGCACCACCTCGAACAGCAGGTGGAGGAGGGCCTGGAGGCCTTCACGGGCAGCCAGCCCCCCTCCGATGACCGGACCCTCCTGCTCATCCGGAAAAAACGGTGACCCGATGCTCACCCCGAAGCAGCGACAGCACCTCAAGGCCCTGGCCCACCCCCTGAAGCCCCTGCTCCGGGTGGGCAAAGGGGGATTCAGCCCCTCGCAGGCCGAGGAGCTCGAGGGCCTCCTGGAGGCCCACGAACTGGTGAAGGTCAAGCTGAACCAGAACACTTTCGAGGACGCGGGCTCGATGCTGGCGGCTCTCCAGGCCCGGATCGAGGGCCTCGAGCACGTCTGGACCATCGGCCATACCCTGCTCCTCTTCCGACCGAGCCGCAACAAGCCGACCCGGTACCCCCTTTCCTGAGCCCCTCCGGGATTCAACCCTCCCGGCGCCGCCGCCGATGAGGCTGTTCGGGAGGCCTGCTTGAGCTATATCTCCTGGCTGGAAGGGGGGCACCTTCACCGCCATTTCCTGCAGGAGGACTGTTTCCTGGGGCGCGACCCTCTGCTCTGCGCCGTGGCCAACCCCAGGGAGGAAAGCCTTTCCCGGAAGCACGCCGCCCTCACCCGAATCGGAGAAACGTGGTGGGTCCGGGACTTGGACAGCCTGAACGGATCTTTCATCAACGGCCTCCGCGTGAACACCCCCATGGGGAACGGCCTCCAGGACGGGGATGAACTCCGCTTCGGGGACTGGACCCTCACCTTCACCGATGGGTTCCCCGGACTGGAGTCGGAGCATTTCGTCGAGCGGGTTGGGACGATCTTCGAGGAGGTGAGGCCCGAACCCCAGCAGGCGATCGTGCTGATGCGAGGCCTGGAACTCCTGCAACGGTGCACCGAATCCCTTCTGGCGGAGAAGGATTCCGACCGGATCCTCCAGGGCATGCTCGAGGAATCCATCCGCCTTTTCGGCGCGGGTCGGGGCTTCCTGGTGATGCAGGCGCCGGGGCAGGGGTGGCGCACCGCCCACCGGGTGGGGGACATCCAGGAAAGCCTCGGGCTGTCGAGGACCGTCCTGGACTATGTGGCCACCCACGGGACTGCCGTGCTGTCCAACATGCCCACGATGGATCCCCGTTTCGGGGGTTCCAGCCTGGTGGAGTTCCAGCGAGGGGCCTTGATGTGCGCTCCGCTGGTGGTGGAAGGCCGGGTGGAGGGGGTGCTCTACCTCGACCGGGCCCTGGAGGCGGGGGGCTTCATGCGTTTCGACCTCGCTCTTCTGCAGGGCCTGGTGCGCCAGGGGTCCCTCATCCTCCGGCACGCCCAGCTCAACACCCGTGCCCTGGGACAGGCGGAGCTGGAGGGAGAACTGTTCCGGCTCAAGGCCCTGCACGGCCGAACCGTGGAAGGGGTCGGAGAACTGCTTTCCGCCATGGGCAGCAGCCTTCGCTGGATCCTGTCCTGGTGCGCCCAGGGAGGGGCCGAGGGCCGAGAGGTCCTGCGCCACCAGGCGGAACGTCTCGCAGCCCTCGTGGAGGAGGGCCTCCACAACACGCATGTGGACGTTCCCGACCCGGGAACATCCATGCCCCTGCAGAACCTTCAGGGAATCCTGCGACGCCCCTGGGAAGATCTTCTACGGCTCGGCGGGTCGGACCTCAAGCTCGCCGACCCCCCGCCGGGACAGGTGTGGATCGCCACCAACCACGCCATCCAGGCCCTGGTGGGACTCGTTGAGCCGTTGCTGATCCAGGCTGGCCGGGGGACGACGGTCGGGGCCTCCTGGGTCCAGGAGCCGGGGACCTGGGTCCTCCGCCTCTCCTTCCCCGAAGGAATCCACGGCCCCTCGCCGGATCCCTGGACTGCCCGAAGCCTCCTGGACTCGGGGATCCGATGGAAATGGGCCGAGAACACTCTCAGCCTGGCCTTCGCCCAGGGGCCCGAAGGGGTGCCGGAAGAGAACGCCCGCCCCCTCATGGGGCTGGTGACGGAGGAATACCAGCTCCTCGGGCTGTTCCAGAGCATCGCCGAAAGCGGGGACCTCAACCTCTTCCCCCTGGAGGCCGCCCCGCCCCTGCCGCCCCTGCCGAGGTTCCGGTACCTGGTGGTGGATGCCGGGGGAATCCAGGATCCCGTCGCCTGCATCCAGGCCTACCGGCGCCATCCCTCCTTCGTGACCTCCCCCATCCTCGTGGTCCGGGCGCCGGAGGACCTCACCCCTTCCATCCTCGCCGCGGGGGCCACGGACTGGTTGCCCGAGGGATTCCGGTGGGAGGCGCTCCACAACCGGCTGCAGGTGCTCCGGGGCCACGACGAGCTTCAACGGAAGGCCCTGGCGGCCGAACGCCTGGACTCCTTTCGCCAGATGGCGGGCACCCTGAAGCATGAGATCAACAACCCGCTCGCCGTGATCTCCATGCAGGTGGAGCTGCTTCAGCGGAAGTACCCGGAGGAAGTGAAACTGGGGAAGATCGAAGAGATGGTGGACCGGATCCAGGGGCTGGTGCAGGTGCTCCAGAAGATGCGGGAAGCCGCCACCGTGGATTACGCCGACGGATCCTCGATCGCCCAGCTTCCCTCACCGCCGACCCGGGGCGCGGCTCCGTGAGGGGCCGGGCGGCGCCCAGAGGCTGAAGCCCGGGTCAGATCCCACCGAGGGCGATGTCGTCCAGGAGCATGCTCAGCCCTCCACTTCCTCCGTACCAGCGGAGGTCGTCGCCGATGGCCATGATCCGCGTGAGGAAATCCCGCAGGTTGCCGGCGAAGGTCAACCGGTCCACGGGTTCCGCGAGGCTCCCACCTCGGATCCGGAGGCCGGAGGCGCCCACGCTGAGGTCCCCGCTGACGGGGTCCACGGTATGAAGCCCCATGATTTCCGTCAGCAGGACTCCGTCCCCCGCATCCCGGAAAAGCTCCTCCACTTTGGAACGGCCCGCCAGGGGGTGGAGGTTGTGGGTGGCGGCCCTGGGATTGCTGCCTGGGCCCCGGGAGGCACTCGCGGTGGGCTCGCTTCCCATCTCGGCGGCACTGCGAAGGGTGTGGAGATGGGAGGCGAGGACACCTTCCTCGATGAGTAGGTTCCGGCGTGTCGGAACGCCTTCCCCGTCCCAGGGCTCGCTGGCCAGGCCGTGGGGAAGACGCCCGTCGTCCACAAGGGTCAGAAGCGGGGACCCGATGCGCTGTCCGAGTTTTCCCGCGAACAGGCTGCGGCCCCGCAGGATCGATTCGCCCTCCAGCATTCCGGCGATGATCCCAAGAAGGTCCACGGTCACTTCGGGGTGGAGCACCACCCTGTAGCGCCCGGCTGGAAGGCGGGATGGCTTCAGCTTTCGCTCCGCCTTGAGCGTCGCCTCTCGCCCGATGGCCGCGAGGGAGAAGGCCCCCGGGTGGCGCCCCATCTCCCAGTGCCATCCCGCCTGCCGGTCCCCCTCCCGCTCCACCGCAAGCTCGATGCTCCCGGAGCAGGAACTTCCGAGGTCCGCCACGCGGACCCCCTTGTCCGTCAGGAGCAGGCTGGCCCCGATCCCGTCGCTCCAAGTGCTCTCCCGGACCGCCGCCACCCTGCCCGAGGCCCTGCGGGCTTCGGCTTCCAATTCCTGGGCACGCTGGATCCGATCCGAGGGCCCCAGGGTTTCCACCCGGGGATCGTAGCGGGGGGGGAGGTCGTCCACACCGGCCGGACCCGCTTGGCTCACCCAAGGATCCTCGTCTCCGAGCGCGCTCAATTCCCAGGCCTGCCGGAACAGCGTTTCGAAGCTCGGCCGGGAGAGGTCGGTGGTGGTGGCAATCCCGGTCTGGATTCCTGACTTCCCTCGCCGGAGGACCCTTGCCCCCAAGCCGCCGCGCTTGCTCGTGCTCAGGTCCTGGAGCACCCCGTCCTGGACCTTGGCCCGGGAAGACCGGGAGACCGTGACGAAGGCCTCGGCGCCGCAAGCCCCCGCGCGCATCGCCGAAGCGATGCCCTCTCTCAAGCGTTCCTCCAGGTCCTCGGGAACGAGCTTGCGGAACACCGGCTCCGTCAAGGCAGGATCTCGCGGAGGGCCTTCTGGTGGGCCTGGTAGGTCGGGACGTCGAAGCAGACCAGGACCACCCGCTCGGGCATTTCATTGTGTTCCAGGAATTCCAGGATGGTCCGGAGAGCCACCGGGGCGGCGAGGTCCAGCGGGATCTGGGGGAGCTGGCCGGAGCCCAGGCTGGGAAAGGCGATCGAATTGACGGCGCGGGCCCTGGCGATTTCGAGGGATTGCCGGTAACAGGAAGCGAGTTCCTGGAGTTCATTGCGGTCGCCGTCCATCCAGGTCGGGGGAACGGCGTGGAGAATGATCTTGAAGGGGAGTCGGTGGGCTCCGGTCACACGAACCTCCCCCGCGGGGCATTCGGGAAGCGCGGCGCACTCCGCCATGAGGCCGGGCCCGGCGGCCCGGTGCACCGCCTGGTGCACGGGGCCGCCTTCTGTGAGGTTTTCGTGGGCGGAACAGACGATGGCCTCCACCTTGGCTGCGATGATGTCGCCGAGTTGCAGGTTGAATCGCCCGTGCATGGGTCCCTCGGGGTGAAGGGGGGCTGGGGGGATGCAGCAGGAGGGCCGGGTCATCCCACCCGCCAGTGGATCAGCATGACAGTCTCGGGGTCCGGGTGGGCCCGGTTCAAGGGATCCTCCACCCTGGGGCCGGGGGGGGGCGTCATGGACAGCCCGGACCCGGAGCGGCGTGGGGCCTCAGAGGAGGGTCGGGAGGGGGGTGGCCGTCCCTCCCACGACCAGGGCCGGGCAGAGGATCGTGGGGAGGGCGTCGCTCACGGGGACACCCTGGCCGTCCTTCCCGCAGGTGCCGATGTCGAAGTGCTCGAGGTCCGATCCGATCTGCTGAAGGTCCTTCAGCACCTCGGGCCCGCAGCCGCTAAGGGTCGCGTTCTTCACGGGATGGTGGACCTTCCCGTCTTCGATCCAATAGCCCTCGGTCACCTGGAACACGAAATTGCCCGTGACCGTGTCCACCTGCCCTCCGCCCATCCGCTTCACCAGGAGTCCCTCCTTGAGACCCTGGAGCATGGCCTCCGGGTCGGCCGTCCCCGGCGCCAGGAAGGTGTTCCTCATCCGCGGGATGGGCAGGTGCCGGTAGCTTTCCCTCCGCCCGTTCCCGGTGGGCTGCACCCCCATCCTCCGGGCCGTTTTCCTGGACTGGAGGAAATTCCGGAGGATTCCATTCTCGATCAGCACGACCCGCGTGGTCGGGGCCCCCTCGTCGTCCATGGCGGCGCTGCCCCGTTGGTGGGGCAGGGTTCCGTCGTCGATGATGGTCACCCCCTCCGCCGCGACCCGCTGTCCGAGCATCCCCGCGAAGGCGCTCATCCCGGCGAGCGCCAGGTCGGCCTCCAGGCCGTGGCCGCAGGCCTCGTGGATGAGCGTCCCGCCCGCGCTGGAATGGAGGAGAACCGGGAAGGTGCCCGAGGGGGCCGGCCGGGACTCCAAGCCCAGGACGGCGAGGCGGGCGGCCTCCCGGGCGGTGCGGGCCACGGCTGCGTCTTCGAAGAGTTCGAAGCCCCGGGCCTCCCCGAGCGGCTGGTAGCCGGACTGGAGCTGATCCCCTTCCCCGGCGGTGACGTTCACCCGCAGCACGCCCTGGATCCGCCGGTCCCCCGTGAGGGTGGTGCGGGCGGGACCGAGAGAAACCTCCACGGAGGCGATCCAGACCTCCTGGGTGCTGTCCCCGTATCCCACCGCCACCTGGCGCAGGGCACCGGGCCGCAAGGATTCCGCGTGTTCCCGGGCCAACGACTCGGCCCGTTTCACGAGTTCCACTTTTCGCTGGAGAGGGACCTCCCGGGGGTCCTGGAGCACGGGGACGGGGGTCGGGTGAACACGCTCCACGAGATCAGGGACTTCCCGGGGCTCCCCTGTTCCGGGGGCGGCGAGGAGCCGGGCCGCCTCCTCGAGATCCTCGAACGAAGGGGCGATCAGGTCCGCGAAGCGGGTGGTGTCTCCGTCCACGAGGCGCAGGCTCACTCCGAGAGATTCGCTGCTCAGGAGGTCCTCCATCCGCCCGTCGTCAAGGCCCAGGGAGCACAGGGTGCGCCGTTCGCCGAACAGTTCGGCGAAATCCCCCCCCCGGGAGAGGAGGATTTCCAGGATCCGCCGAAGCTGGCCGGAATCGAAGGGGTCGGTCATGGGAGCCTTGAGCGCGCGGCTCCGCCGGCCCTGCCAGTCTGCCAGCAGGGTCCCTTCAGCCTCCTCCAGGGCTTCCATGAGACTCCGCCCGTCGTTCAGGAACACCCTGTCCGCATGAAGCGCCTTCTCAGCGCTGGTGCTCTGGGCCCTCAGGCGGGCGGAGGCCTCGGCGGGGGCCAGCCCGTCGCGGTCCATCAAACGCCTCAGGCGCAAGGGTTCGGGAGCCTCCACGACCCAGAAGGCGTCGAAGTGGTGGGCCTTTCCCCGTTCCATCCAAAGGGCCGCCTCCAGGACCACCCCTCGGGTCCCTTCCGGAAGGGATCTGACCCGGTCCGCGAGGGCGGCCTCGATCCGGGGGTGGAGGATGGCCTCGAGGCATCGGCGGGCCTCAGGATCCTCGAAGATCCTCCGCCCCAGGGCGGCCCGGTCCAGCTCGCCGCCCTGAAGGATTCCTGGGCCGAAATGGTCGACCAGGAGGTCCAGTGTTTCGGAGGGGGGGCGCACGATCTCCCGGGCCACCTGGTCGGCGTCCACCACCACCCAGCCGCGTCCCGCCAGCCAGGCGGCGAGGTGGCTCTTGCCGGTGGCGATTCCGCCGCTCAGGCCCAGGACCGGAAAGGGAGGCAACATCCAACCAGTCTAGGGCCTGTCCTCCTTCGTGCGCGGGGTTCAAGGAATCCCGTCCCCGGCGGCCCTGGACCCGGAGCTTCCCGTCCGGCGAGGGGGGGGACTACACTCAAGTCTTCACCGCCCGAGGAATGATGAGCGTCAAGCCCGCCCCCCAAGCCGCGGATCTGAGCGAACTGGAAAAGCCCATCCTGGAGCTCGAGGCCCAGATCAGGACCCTGGAAGTGGATCCAGGAAGGTCGAAGGAACGGGAGAAGCTCCAGCGAAAGCTCGACAAGATGAAGGCCGAGGTCTTCGCGGGGATCACGGACTGGCAGCGCGCCCAGCTGGCCAGGCATCCCCGGCGGCCCTACACCCTGGACTACATCGAACGAATCTGCGACCGCTTCGAGGAGATCCATGGGGATCGGGCCTTCGGGGACGATTCGGCCATCGTGGGCGGCCTGGGCTGGATCGGCGGGCAGCCCCTGATGATCATCGGCCAGCAGAAGGGCCGGGACACCAAGCAGAAGATCCTTCGCAATTTCGGCATGCCCCGGCCGGAGGGGTACCGGAAAGCCCTCCGCCTCATGAAGCTGGCGGAAAAGTTCCGCCGTCCCATCCTGACCCTGATCGACACCCCAGGAGCCTATCCCGGCGTGGACGCCGAGGAGCGGGGCCAGGCCGAGGCCATTGCGCGGAACCTGCTCGAGATGGCCAAGCTGAAGGTCCAGGTGGTCGCCGCCGTGATCGGGGAAGGGGGTTCGGGCGGAGCCTTGGCCTTGGGCGTGGCGGACCGCCTCCTGATGATGGAGTATGCGACCTACTCGGTGATCACTCCCGAGGGCTGCGCGTCCATCCTGTGGAAGGACGCGGGGCAGGCGCCCCAGGCCGCCGCGGCCCTGCGCCTCACGGCCCCGCACCTCCGGGAGCTCGGCGTCATCGACACGATCATTCCCGAACCTCCGGGGGGGGCCCAGATGGACTGGGACGGGGCGGCCCAGAACCTGAAGCAGGCCGTCCTGCAGGCCTTCGCGGAGCTGGCTTCCGCCGGTCCCGAGGAGCTTCTGGAAACCCGCTATCAGAAGTACGCCAAGATGGGCAGCGTCGGATCATGAGGCTCCCGGGGTGGCGGCTCCGCCGGGAGCTTCCCCCGGGACCGCCCCCCTGGAGCAGGCTGCAGGAAGCGTGGGGGCTGGGCCCGGCGAGCGCCCGCCTCGCCTGGCTGAGGGGCCTCGACGAACCCGGGGAACTCGGCTGGCGGCTCGACGCGTCCTGGGACCGGTTGGGAGACCCTCTCGCCCTCCACGGGGTCGGGGAAGCCGCGGACCAGATCCGCAAGGCCGTGTCGGCGGGGCGCCCCGTCTGGGTCTACGGGGACTACGACGTGGACGGCGTGACCGCCACCGCCCTCCTGGTTCGCTGCCTTGAACGCCTTGGGGCGCGGTGCGGGTTTTTCATTCCCAACCGGTTCAGCGACGGGTACGGCCTGAACCTGGACTGCATCCGGGAACTGGCAACCCAGGTGCCGGGGGCCCTGGTGGTGTCCGTGGACTGCGGGGTCCGCTCCGTGGAGGAGGTGGCCGCGAGCGCGGACCTCGGCCTGGACTGGATCATCACCGACCACCACACGGTGGGCGAGCGGTTGCCTCGATCCCTGGCCGTGGTCCACCCCGCACTGGGGGAGTCCCCGGACCCCCACCTATCCGGGGTCGGGGTCGCCTTCCGGCTCGCCCAGGCCCTCCTGGAGGGTCCGGGGCGAAGCCAGGACCGTTCCTTCCTGGAAGGGCTCCTGAAGCTGGTGGCCATCGGAACCCTGGCCGACATGGTTCCCCTGGTGGGGCGCAATGCCTGGCTGGTCCGCCAGGGCCTCCAGGCCATGGGCGGGAAGAACGGCCCGGGCCTGGCGGCCTTGTTGAGGGCAGCCCGTGTGGTTGGAGCGCCCCGCTCGGCGGACGTGGCCTTCGGTCTCGCCCCCCGGCTGAACGCCGTCGGGCGCATGGGCGGGGCGGAGGACGCCGTGCGGCTGCTCCTCACCCGGGATCCGGGAGAGGCCGCCCGCCTCATGGAATTCGTCGAACGCCTCAACCAGCAGAGGAAGCTGGAGCAGAAGGGCCTGTCTTCCCAACTGCCTCCCCTGGACGGGAAGCCCTTCGACCTGGCGGTGGAGCCCTCGGCCCACAAAGGGGTCATCGGCATCATCGCAGGACGCCGGATGCGGGAGTCGGGCCGCCCCGCGGGGGTCTGCACGGTGGATTCCGGAGTGGTCCAGTGCTCCCTTCGGGCCCCGGAAGGGTACGACCTGGTGGAACTGCTCCATCTGGCCGGCCCTTTCCTGCGCACCGGAGGAGGCCACCGGGGCGCTGCGGGCATCACCTTCGACCCCTCGAAGCTGGCCTTCGTGCGTCAGAGCCTGGAGCGGGGAGCCGAGGGCCAGGCCAGGTCCCTCCCGCCCCCCGCCGCCGGCGTGGACGGCCACGGGGCCTCGTGCGTTCCCGATCCGGAAGAACTCGGCCGGCTGGAACCCTTCGGACAGGGCTTCCCGGTCCCTGCGGTGGTGCTCGAAGGACGCCTGGAGGCGCCTCCGCGGACCTTCGCCGGGGAGCACCTGCGGATTCCCCTGGGGGGGGTCCCCGAACCCGTCAACTGGTACTTCGGGAAGGGGCGGGAGGCCTTCCTCAGGACGGGCGAGACCCTCGCCCTCGTCGCCAGCCCCCAGGACCACCCTACCTGGGGGCGATCCTGGGTCCTCGAGACCTTCCTCGGGGAGGCGACTTGAGCTTCCTCCGTTCCCTTCCCGCCACGCGGAGCCCAGTCTGGACCCTTCTGGGATCCCTGGTCCTCCTGGGGACCCTGGGGGCGACCTTCCTCTTCTCCGGCCGCAGGGTGGGGCCCACGGCCATCACCCACGGCCAGGGCGGGAGCGTCACCCCCGGGGCCTTCGGAAGCCTGGGCACCTTGACCGAACGGATGGGCGAATCCCGTTTCGACCTCCACTACGCCCGCATCCGCGGGGAGGAGAGGGACCTCAGCCTGGAGGAGGTGCGCGGGCGCCTCACCGAGTCCCAGGCCTCCTGGGAGCTGGACGCTCCGTCGGCCCGCAGGGCGGAACAGGGCATCTGGGCGATGGACGCCCCCGTGGCCATTCGCGGGCTGGACCTCGGAGGGCGGGTGCTGGGGCAGGGCGAGATCCTCGGGGAGGGCGAGGCCCTCCGCTGGGAGAAGGGCGTCTGGCGCGGCCTGGCCCCCCTGACCTGGGAGTCCACCGAAGGCCGGGGGAAGGGCCGGTGGCATCTGCCGGCGGGGTGGCGCCGGGATTCGGAGGGGGTCCTCCTGGTGGATCACGGCCCCGTGGTCTGGGAGGCGGCCCCGGGAGGCAGCATCCTCCGCCTGGAATCCCAGCGCCTGAGCCTGGGGCCCGCCTTTCTCACGGGAAGGATGTACGAGGTCCGGGCGCAGCTCACGGAGGGGCGCCTGCAGGCCCCCATGGCCGAATTCACGCCGGACCGGGTGCGATGGGCCGCCCCCCTCCATTTCGATCACATGGAGGGTTGGTCGGGCGAGGCGGACGGGGGCAACGCCCCCCGCCCGGCCCCAGGGGCAGGAGTGGAGCGATTGGAATTCATGAAGTTCCGTGGCTCCAGGGCCACCCCAGCCGGCCCGGAACGCATCCAGGCCGAGGGGGCCCGGTGGACCCCCGCCGGCTTCCGCCTCGAGGGATCGGTGGCCTGGGATCAGCCCCTCGAGGGGCAGCGTCTCAAACTCCAGGCCCCGGTGGTCCTGATGCGCGAAGGCCCCGGAGAGGACCTGCCCGCGGACCTCCCGGTGGGCATCGGCCGCGCCGAAGGGCACCCCGTCCTGAGCTGGGGTTCCCGCAGCCTCACGGGGCCCCGGATGGAGGCCGACCGCGCCCGCCGGACCTGGACCATCCAGGGCCCCGTCCTGGGCCGCGCCGAGGAAGGAACCTTCCAGGCCCGTTCGGGATCCGGGAACCCCAGCGCCTGGTCCTTTGAAGGTCCCGTGACCCTCAGCCTGTCCAAGGGTGGAGAACTTCGGGGCCTCCGCCTGGCCTGGGAGGGCACCACCTGGACCATGACGGGTCGCCCCGCCACCTGGTCCCGGCTCCGAGAGCGGCTCTCAGGGCACCGCATCGTGCGCCGAGGGGAGAACATCCTCTTCCCGGAGGGGCTGAGTGCGGCCCTCTCCACCTCGGAGGGCGACCTGAGCCTCCAGGCGGACCGGGGCGAGCGGTCGGAAGGATCCCTGCTGGTGGAAGGGCACGTGGACTGCCAGGGAAGGGGCTGGCGGCTTCGGGCGGATCGCCTTCGGGCCGAGTTGGGGCCGGGGCGGACGGTCCTGAAAGTCCAGGCGAAGGGACGGGTGAGCCTGCAGGGGAACCTGGGTGAGGGGCGGGGTGATTCTCTGGAACTCGAGATCGCCGGCCGCAAGGTGAACTGGTCGGGCCGGGTCCATGGCTACGCCGAGACCCAGCCGTGGTAAGTCTGTTGCCGTGAACCCTACCCCCTGCCTCGAGGCGACCGGGCTCCAGAAGAGCTACGGCGACCGGACCGTGGTCCGGGGGGTCTCCCTCTGCATGTCGCCCGGAGAGGTGGTCGGGCTCCTTGGACCCAACGGGGCAGGTAAGACCACGACCTTCTACATGGTGGTGGGCGTGGAGGCCCCCGACGACGGACGGATCTCCTGGCTCGGCCAGGACATCACCGGCGAACCCATGCACCGGCGGGCGCGCCTGGGCATCGGGTACCTTCCGCAGGAGTCCAGTGTCTTCAGGGGCCTGAGCGTCTGGGAAAACCTCATGGCCTTGGCCGAGGTTCAGCCCATCCCACCTTCGGAGCGCCTCTCCAGGTGCCAGAGGCTGCTGGAGGAGTTCCATCTCCAGAAGGTCCGGAACACCCTCGGCCGGAGTCTGTCGGGGGGGGAGCGCCGCCGCTGCGAACTGGCGCGGGCCCTCGTGACCCAGCCCAGGATCATGCTCCTGGACGAGCCCTTCGCGGGAGTGGATCCCAAATCCGTGGGGGAGATCCAGGGGCTCATCGCGGAGTTGAAAGCCCGGGGAATCGGGGTTCTCATCACCGACCACAATGTCCGGGAGACCTTGCAGATCGCCGACCGCGCCTATATCTTGGCGGATGGAATGATCATGAAACACGGCCTTCCCAGCGAGATCGCGGAGGATCCTGACATTCGCAGGGTCTACCTGGGCGATCGCTTCCGGCTGGATTGATGGCGAACCTCGGTCCCCACCTCGCGCACCGTCTGACCCAGAGCCAGACCCTGGCCCTGACGCCGGCCATGCAGCTCAAGCTCAAGCTCTGGCAGATGAACCTGATGGAGCTGAGCCAGACCATTGAGCGGGAACTGGAAGAGAATCCCCTCCTGGACCGTCTCGAGGAGGGGGAGGAAGTCCCGACCCTCGAGGCCATCGAGGAGGGCCGGGACAGCGAGGTGCGGGAGGACGCCCCGGCCCAGGAGGGGGTGGAGCTTCCTGAAGGTATTGATACAGTTGATCTTGGAGCCATCCTGGAAACCGCCCAGGAGATGAATCCCGAAAGCAACCTGGAGGCCTTCACCGAGGAGGGAGTGGCCCAGGTCCAGGAGACCGAGATCGGGGCCGAGAACAGCTGGGACACTGACATTCCGCGCACCAGCAGCATCCCCGAGGACGAGCGCGGCAGCTGGGAGGACCGCATCTCCAGCAGCGAGACCCTCCAGGAGCACCTGGTCGCCCAGCTCTACCAGACCCTGGAGTTCGAGGACCCCCGGGCCCCCCTCCTGGAACGCCTCATCGGCCAGGTGGATCCCAAGGGCTTCCTCCGCCTGGACCCCGCGGATCCCGGGCTCGAGACCACCCCGGATCGCCTGGCCCAGGAACTGGGGATGGGCCTGGAACAACTCCTCGATCTCCTCGAGATCCTCCAGGACTTCGATCCAAGCGGCATCGGCTGTTTCACGGTCCAGGAGAGCCTGCTCCTCCAACTGCGCCAGGCCGGGTTCGAGCCCGACGATCTTCCCGTGAGGATCGTCCGGGACTTCTCCGAACAGCTCAGCCAGCGGGACAACTCCAAGCTCCGCAAGGTCCTCGGGTGCAGCGAGGACGAATTGACCGAAGCCCTGAGCGTGCTCCGGCACCTCCATCCCGCCCCGGGCCGGGCCTTCGACCCCGAGGGGGACAGGGTGGTGAAACCGGATGTCGTCGTCCTGAAGGGGGATGACGGGAACTGGAAGGTCTACCTCAACGACGAAGGGATCCCCCGCCTGCGGGTGAGCGGGGAGTACCGGAGCTTTCTCAACTCCGCCGACTCCAAGCCCGACAAGGATTTCATCCGGGACCGGTACCGCAGCGCCCGGGATTTCATCCGGGGGGTGGAGGATCGCAACCGCACCGTCCTGAGGGTGTCCGCGGCCATCGTGGAACTCCAGAAGGAATTCATGGAGCACGGCATCGAACGCCTCCGCCCCATGGTCCTCCGGGACGTGGCCGAGGCCACGGGTTTCCACGAGAGCACGATCTCGCGGGTGGTGAAGGCCAAGACCATCCACACCCCCCAGGGACTCTTCGACCTCAACTACTTCTTCAGCGCGTCCCTGGGTTCAGAACACGGGGACGATGTTTCGGCGACGGTCGTGAAGCACAAGATCAAGGCCCTCGTGCAAAGCGAGGACCCTGCCAAACCCCTTTCGGACGAGACCATCGCCAAAGTCCTGGCCCGGGACGGGATCCAGGTGGCAAGGAGGACGGTGAACAAATACCGGGAAGAGCTTAAGATTCCTCCAGCATCCCGTCGGCGGCGCCGATAAGGAATCCGGAACGAGAACCCCGTCCCACTTGGAGGCACCTGGTCTGAGGATGGTCCCGCAGGGCGTCAATCCAATTCCACCGGGCCGCCAGGCCCCCTTTCAAGGAGTCCGTGATGAAGGTCCACTTCACCGGCCGCCATGTCGAAGTCTCTGAGGCGCTCCGCAACCTCGCGAACGAGCGGACCAAGCGCCTGAGCCACTACCTGGACGACATCATGGACGTCCACGTGGTGCTCACCGTGGAGAAACACCGCCACCAGGCGGAGGTGACCCTCAAGACCCGCCAGGGCAGCTTCGTGGCCAGCGCGGAAACCGACGACATGTACGTCAGCCTCGGCCAGGCCATGGACCGCCTCCAGAACCAGACCCACCGCCACCAGGAGCGGAAGAACACGAAAGAGCACACCAGCGTCCGGATGCAGCCGGCCCCGGCCGAGTGACGGCCGGCCGAGGATCCTGCGAAAGGCCCGGGATGCCCGGGCCTTTCGCTTCCAGGGATGCCGGGGCTATCCGGGGAGCGGGCCTTGGCGGGATAATGAGGCGGGAGGAACCATGCCCGATCCCACGCACCTCTACGCCCCGAAGGACTGCACGGAACCGACGAAAGTCTGCGACAAGTGCCGGCAGCCCTACACGCTGGGGCACTTCGCCCACGGGGTGGAGGGCCAGGACGCCGTCTGCCGGCGCTGCCTCCAGGTGATGGGCTACCAGGCGTGAAGGGCGGCGATCCGGAGGTCCTGGCGCTCCTGGAACGGGTGGGGCAGGGGGGCCGCATCGACGATGCCGGGGCCCTTCGGCTCCTGGAACGCGCCTCGCTGACGGAACTCTCCTGGGCGGCCACCGCCGTCCGGCGGAGGCATGCGGACCCCGGGCGGGTCAGTTTCGTGGTGGACCGGAACGTGAACTACACGGACGTGTGCAATGTCTACTGCACCTTCTGCGCCTTCTACCACCGGCCCGGAGACGCACGGGGGTACGTGCTCACCCGGGACCAGCTGCGTCGGAAAGCCGAGGAGACCCGGGCCCTGGGCGGGACCGGCTTCCTCCTCCAGGGGGGTGTGAACCCGGACCTCCCCTGGGAGTACTACCTCGACCTGGTGGACTTCCTCCACCGCGAGCTCGGCATCTGGGTGCACGGCTTCTCGCCGGTGGAGATCCAGATGATGTCCCGGCTGTCGGGCCTCTCCCTCCGCGGGACCATCGCCCGCTTGAAGGCCGCGGGGCTGGGCTCGATCCCCGGGGGCGGCGCGGAGATCCTGGTGGACCGGATCCGGAAGAAGATCGCGCCCCTCAAGGGAGGGGTGGAGAAGTGGATCGAGGTGATGGAGGCCGCCCACGAGGAGGGCATGCGCACCACGGCCACGATGATGTTCGGCATCACCGAGACCCTCGAAGAGCGCGTCGAGCACCTTCGCCACCTCCGGCAGCAGCAGGACCGGGCCCTGGCCCGGGGCAACGGGGGGGGGCACACCGCCTTCGCGGCCTGGCCCTTCCAGAGCGGCCACACCGTGTGGGAGGGGAAGGTGCCCCGGCCCACGGACGCGGAATACCTGAGGACGGTGGCGGTCTCCAGGATCTACCTGGACAACTTCCCCCACGTGCAGAGTTCCTGGGTGACCATGGGGCGCAAGACCGGGCAGGCGGCGCTCCACTACGGCTGCGACGACATGGGCAGCCTCATGCTCGAGGAGAACGTGGTGAGCGCCGCGGGAACCTGCTTCACGGTGAACCGGGAGGAGATGATCCGGATGATCGAAGGGGCCGGGTTCCGGTGGTGGCAGCGGGACAACGTCTACGGAGCGGTGGAGGCTCCGCCTGCGGCCTGAATCTGCTCCTTCAGGCGATCCCCTCCCGCCGGGGACCGGTCATCTTGAATCGGATGAGCTCCACCAGGCGACCCGCCAGGGAGGCCAGGGAACCCGACTCCAGGAGGAACTGCCGTTCCACAGGGTCGAAGTCGAGCGCGAGGCCCAGGGTGTTCAGGAGGACGTCCTCGTCCAGGTCCAGGTCCAGAAGCTCCTGGAGCTGGCCCTGGATCCCCCCGCTCCGGGCGTAGGCCTCGAGGGCTTCGAAGAACCCCTGTTTGTCCACGCGGCTCCAGGGACTTCCATTCTCGAAGGGGTGCGGGCGGTGCGTTCCCTGTCGGTAGGGGGCCTCGGTCTCCACCTCCTGGATGTCCACCGCCAGGATCCCCTGCACCAACAGGTTCCACCGCCCGTCCACCATGGGCTCCGCGCGGACGATGCGGGTCAGGGTCCCCAGGGTGCTGATGGGAGCCCCGGGGGGCAGGGGGTCGCTGGCCTCAGGGTCGGTCGCCAGGGCCAGGAGGAAGTGGTGGTGGGTGCCCAGCACCTCCCGGGTCATCGCCTGGTAGCGCGGCTCGAAAATGTGCAGGGGCAGGAAGGTGCGCGGAAAGAGCACCGTCCGGGCCAAAGGAAAGAGGGGCAGGATGGCTGGTAGCATGAAGGCCTGCTAGCGTCCCATCGGAGCGGAGTGCATGAAGCATGAACCTGGTGTTCCTTCCCCCGCCAAGGGGCAGGATGTACCCGGGACGACCCTTCTGGAGGCGGTCCAGGCCGCCCTCGGGACCCTCCGGGAGGATTTCGATCCGGCCTTCGTGGAGGCCTGGGTGGCCCAGATTCTGGGCCTCCGGGGGCGGGTGGTCCTGTCCGGGATGGGGAAGTCCGGCCTGGTGGCCCAGAAGATCGCCGCGACCCTGGCCTCCACCGGGACCCCCAGCCTTTTCCTCCACCCCGCGGAGGCCCTCCACGGGGACCTGGGGATGGTCACGGGGGACGACGGGGTGCTCCTTCTCTCCAACAGCGGGGAGACCGAGGAGATCCTCCACCTGCTCCCCAGCCTGCTCCGCCTCGGAGTGCCCCTGGGGGCCATCACCTCGAGAAAGGACAGCACCTTGGGCAGGTCCGTGGCCTGGTGCTTCACCTACCGGCTGCCGGCCGGGGAGGGGTGCCCCCTGGACCTGGCCCCCATGACGAGCACCACCTGCCAGATGGTCTGGGGGGACCTGCTGGCCTCCCACCTCATGGTCCGGCGGGGGTTCACGCCGGAACACTTCGCCGCCTTCCACCCGGCCGGGGCGCTGGGGGTGAAATTCCTCCGGACCCGGGACCTCATGCACCGGGACTGGCCGCGGGTCACCCCGGAGACGGGTCTGCTGGGCCTCCTGGAAGCCATGTCGGAAGGCAAGCTCGGGATGGCCACCGTCGAGGGTCCGGACGGCGTGACCGGGGTCGTCAGCGACGGGGACATCCGGCGGGGCATCCAGCGGCTTCGTTCCACCAACGGGAATCCCCTGGCCCTGACGGCCGCGGACATCATGTCCACCCGGCCCGCCGTGGTGGAGGCCGAATCCTGGGCCGTGGAAGCCGCGGGAATGATGGAGGCCCGGAAGATCACCTTCCTCGTGGTCCGGGAGGGGGAGCGCCCGGTGGGCATCCTCCACATCCACGACCTTCTCCAGGCAAAGGTGCTTTGAGGCATGGTTCAAAATAGGTTACATAATATACATTATCGAAACCTATGCAGCACCCCACGACGCTGACCCGCTACGCCCTCCGGCGGATCCTCTGGCCCCTTCTCGGGGCCGGGCTGTTCTATGGCGGATTGCTGCTGGCCAACGAGCTCATCCGGATCTCCCGGCAGCTCTTCAGCCTGGGGGCTCCCTACCGCTGGCTCCTGCCCATGCTGGCGACCATGCTCCCCGAAGTGTTCGGATTCGTCCTGCCCATGGCGGCGGTCCTGGGCGGGCTGTGGGCCGCCCAGGAACTCAGCCAGGATTCCGAGCTGGTCTCCTCCCAGGGCCTCGGGGTCGGCAAGGGTCCCTTCCTCCGGGCCTGGGCCATCCTCTCGATCCTTCTCGTGGGGCTCGCCGGCCTGGATTTCCACTGGGTCATCCCTTGGGCGGCCAGACTCCAAGGGCAGCAGCAGGTCCGGATGTACGAAGAGGCCAGGCTCCGCTTCCTCAAGCCCGGCGGCCCCCCGCGTTTCGAGGATGGGGTCCAGCACCGGGCGGTCTGGATGGCCCCGGAAGGACGGGTGCATCTGGTGGAAGTGGGCCCAAGCCAGATTCAGCACTTGATCGGAAACAAATTACAAGTTGTTTTAAATCAAAATAATGAAAAACAAAATTCAATCTCATTGAAATTGAATGAAATCCAGGGAATCCTCCTTCACCGGGAAACGGGCCGGGTCGCCCTGGTGAGCCAGGCTTCCCAGGACCTGAGTTTCCAGTTGCCCGGGTCCGGCGCCAGGCTCTCCAAAAGCCCCCTCCCGCACCTGGATACGAAAGACCTGTTGGCCCGGGAGGAACCCGAGGCCCGGGTGGAACTGGGACGGCGCCTGGCCCTGCCCTTCGCCGCCGCCGCCTTCCTCATGCTCGGACTGGCGCTCGGACTGGCCCACCCCCGCTTCCCCCGCGGGGCCCCCATGCTGAAAAGCCTTGGAATCATTGTTTTTTATTATGTTGTTTTAAAATACTTAGAAGAAAAATTGAAAATCGGGTCCTGGTGGAGCCTGGCCCCCATCCTGTTGCTTCCCTTCGCATTCCTGGCCTGGGGCACCTGGCTATTCCGAAACCGATTCCTTCCCCACCGCAGCGGGCGCCTGGGGCCCAGGCTCCTCTCCCTCCTTCAGAAGGTGGTCCGATGGCGGGCTCCCGTGGGCTCAGGCCAGCACCCTGCCTCGGAGTCCCAGCCTGGATTTTCTCCCAGGAGCGGCATCCTGCGCCGCTGGGCGTCCCGCGCCTGGCTCCGGAACTGGGCCGGGGTCCTGGCCTCCCTGCTGGTGATGAACCTCATCATCGAATACGCGAGCCTGGCCGGCGACCTCGCGCAGAATCGGACCCCCCTCTCCCTCTTCTTCCTGTACTGGGCCTGGAACCTGCCTCCGTTCCTGGTGGTGGTCCTGCCCACCGCCTTCCTCCTGGCGGGAACCCTGGCGGCCTCGGAGGCCGCCCTGAACCGGGAATGGACCGCCCTTCGGGCGGGCGGAGGGGGCCTGCTCCGGCTGCTCCGGTCCTCCGCCCCGGCCTGGGTCTCCGTGCTCCTGGCCACCTTCATCCTGCAAGTGTTCGCGGCTCCCCCGGCCTTCGGCCGCGCCGATGCCTATTACCGGAGGATCCTGCAACGCCCCCCCCGGTCGGCCCAGGCCAGGCCGTGGATGCACCTGGGCCGGACCGGGGCGCTCTGGCACCTGGAAGGTGCGGTCCGCTGGGGTTTCCCCCTCGTCGCCCCGGGGACCGCACCGGCCCTCCTCCGGTGGCAGCTCGGAGAGGAATACTCCACGGGGATTCCCTGGGGAGAGCACCGTTTCGTCCAGGGGCCGAGGGCCCAGGTTCTCTTCCCGGACGATTCCCTCCGCAGTTCCTCGGCCCCGGAGGGGACCTCCACCCGGGACCTTCTGGGCTGGCAGCGCTGGGCTCCCGACCCAGGACACTCGGTCCTGCTCTGGGAGCGATTCCTGGGCTGGCTGGCGGGCCCCGCCCTGTTCTTCGCGATGGTGGCCTCGGCCTTTCCCCGGCCCCGGGAGGGCCGCGGCCGGGCCCTGGGTTCGGCGCTGACCGTGGGCCTCTGCTTCCTGGGCCTCCAGGCCCTCTTCGGGGGTGCGGCCCGGGCGGGGGAAATCCCCGCGGCCTGGGGGGTGGCGGCTCCCCTCCTGCTCCTGGCGGCGCTCGGATTCCTCCGCATGAGGGGATTGAGGACCTGAGGGTGCCCGGCGGGCTTCGCGTATCCTTTCGGGCATGCGATGTCCTGAGGATGCGCTTCCTTGCCTCCCCCCGGCAGCTTCCGAGGAGGGGGAACCTTGATCCTCCCTGATCTGGAGAGGAGGGAGGATCCCCTGCTCCAGGATCTGCAGCTCCCGCAAGGGCTTCGCCCCGGTTCCAGGATCCTGGTGGCCATGTCGGGGGGGCTGGACAGCTCCATGTGCGCCGCGCTCCTGCATCGGGCGGGGTTCGAGGTGGTGGGGGTCTCCATGAATCTTTTCCCGAAGGGCCCCGGGACCGTCGGTGGATCCTGTTGCACCCTGGAGGACTTCCAGGGGGCCCGGAAACTGGCCCATGAGATCGGGTTTCCCCACTTCATCCTGGATCTGGAAAAGGAATTCGACGCCCAGGTGATCCAGACCTTCGCCCAGGCTTATGTTCATGGATTAACGCCAAGTCCATGCATACTTTGTAATCAATATTTAAAATTTGATCTTCTCATGTCCCACGCCCGGGAAATCGGGGCGTCCCACCTGGCCACGGGGCACTACGCCCGGATCCTTCATGATGCTGGCCCCTTTCGGCTCCACCGCTCCAAAGACCTCCGGAAGGACCAGAGCTATTTCCTGTTCGGACTGGATCAAGCCCGGTTGGGCTCTTTGCTCTTTCCCCTGGGCGCCCTGTCGAAGGATGAAGTCCGGCGGCGGGCGGGCCTGCTCGAGCTGGCGGTAGCCTCCAAGCCGGAAAGCCAAGACATTTGTTTTGTTCCGCCTGAAGGCTACGCCTCCTTCCTTGAAGCTCGTGGGGTGGTCCCGAAGGCGGGGCTTCCAGGGCCCATCCGCCATCGGGATGGGAGGATCCTCGGGACGCACCGGGGACATTGGAACTTCACGGTCGGGCAGCGCCGGGGGATCGGCGTAGCCTTTCAGTCTCCACTTTATGTAATTGAGATAGATGCTGTATCCAATACTGTTTGGGTTGGAGAATCTTCCCACCTGTTGTGCCGGGGCCTGGTGGCGGGGAACACCTCCTGGATCTCGGGAACACCCCCTGCCCCGGCTCCATTCCGATGCCAGGCCAAGGTCCGCTCCACAGCCTCTCTGGTAGCGGTGGAAGCCTCCGCCGTGGGGGATCGCCTCACCCTGGCCTTCGACGACCCGCAGCCCGCCGTGGCCCCCGGACAGGCCGTGGTTCTTTACCAGGGGGACGAGGTGCTGGGAGGCGCCTGGATCGAGAAGGGCCTGCCTCCCAGCCCTTGAACTCAAGTCCCCTCCCCAGGGACCCGGGGGGGCCGGACCGATCCGAAACAAGGGGGGAGGGCTCGAAGAGCCAAGCTCTCTCGAACCTGGAAGGTGGCAGGAATTCCTACTCCCCGCTGGACCTGCAGGCCGGCCACAACGGGACGATCTCTTTGAGGCCGAGCGCCTCCGGGTGTCCTTTCTCCTGATTTCGACCGCAGGCACCTCGGTTTGACCCACGGAGGCTGGAACCCGAATTCTCATCAGGTTCCAGCCCTGCCTTCCTGGAGGCGTCTTGGCCCGCGGCTCTGCCTGGCTCTCCTTCCCTTCATGGAGTCCCGGGGGGAAAAGGTCCTGACTCTCGACCAGGCCTGTCCGTGGGTCCCCGGGAACCTTGGCCTATTTAATTGGTTGTATAAAAAGAGTTATCCGATTTCCGGAACGCCCAGTTGGGGGCACCCGATCAGGTTTCACCTCCAAACCGGCAAGCCGCCAGGGGCTATTCATGTTGGTAGGTGCTGATGTCCCGGTCCTTGGTCTCCTTAAGGAAGAGACCGCCAATGACGAATGTCATGGTCGCCACAATCACGGGATACCAGAGTCCGTAATAAATATTCCCCTTGGCCGCCACGATGGCGGTGGCGAAAAGTGGCAGCATGCCGCCGAACCATCCGTTCCCGATGTGGTAGGGAAGCGACATGGACGTGTACCTGATGTTGGTGGGGAAGAGTTCCACCAGGAAGGCTGCGATGGGGCCGTACACCATCGTCACGAGGATCAGGAAGACGAACAGGATGACCTCGATCATGAAGTAGTTGATCTTGTCCTTGTTGGCAGCCTGAGGAAGGCCGGCATCGGTCATGGCCTTCTTGAGGGTGGCCTCCTGATCCTTGCCCCAACCTTCCACCCGGGTTGTTCCCAACTTGGTGGTGACGGTGACCACCACCGGCTTGTCGCCATCCTTGGGAGCCTTGGTGAAGTTCAACCCCTGCTTGCCGATGAAGTCGTTGGCCCGGTCGACGGGATTGAATTTGCTCCAGGGGCCGGCAAACAGGTTGAAATTCTCGTCCTGGGGGTCGGCCGAAACCACGATTTGGCTGCTGTTCTGGAAGGCCTCCAATTCCGGGTTCGCGTAGTGGAGGAGGGCTTTGAACAAGGGGAAGTAGACCAGAGAGGCGATCAAACAGCCGGCAAGGATGATTTTCAGACGGCCGATCTTGTCCGACAGCCATCCGAACACGATGAAGAAGGGCGTCCCAAGGATCAGGGAGATCGCAATCAAGGTGTAGGTCGTCTGGTAGTCCAGCTTGCAGTACAAGGATAGGAAGAACAGTGCGTAAAACTGACCTGTGTACCAGACCACTCCCTGGCCAGCCGTGGCCCCCAGGAGGGCGAGCAGGGCGTACTTGTTGTTCGGATACTTCAAGAAGCTGTCGGACAGAGGGGCCTTCGAGGTCTTGCCTTCCGACTTCATCTTCTGGAAGATGGGCGACTCGTGGAGTTTCAGCCTGATCCAGACGGAAACGGCCAGCAGTGCGGCCGATGCCCAGAACGGGATGCGCCAGCCCCAGTTGGCAAAGGCCTCTTTGGTCATCCCCTCGCGACAGCCCATGATCACGGCCAATGACAAGAAAAACCCCACGGTGGCCGTGGTCTGGATCCAGGCGGTGTTGTAGCCGCGGCGATCGTGGGCGCTATGCTCGGCCACGTAGGTGGCGGCGCCGCCGTACTCCCCGCCCAGGGCGAGGCCCTGGAGCAGGCGCAATGTCACCAGAATGAACGGCGCGGTCCACCCGATGTGCTCGAAGGTCGGCATGAGGCCGACACCGAAGGTGGACACACCCATGACCACGATGGTCACCAGGAAGGTGTACTTCCGGCCGATCAGGTCGCCGATCCGCCCGAACACCAGCGCGCCGAAAGGGCGCACCAGGAATCCCGCGGCAGAGGCTGCGAATGCAGAAAGCAGGGCGGCAGTCTGGTTGCCCTTCGGAAAGAACAGGGCGGCAAAGAACGGCGCCAAGGTGGCATAGAGGTAGAAGTCGTACCACTCGAAGACGGTTCCGACCGACGAGGCCACGATGACCAGTCGTTCTTCCTTCGTGAGGGGCTGTTTTACGGCTACTTGTCCAGTTTCAATGGCCATTTCGTGTCGCCTCCTAAGCGAGATGGGTCGGTGGTTGTGGGTCGGTCATCGCCAGCGAGATTTCAGGTCGTTTCCCTCGTGCCTCCCTTCGTTCAACCCGACTTGCCTGGCATCAGGTGGGGCAACAGACCTCGAACGATTCGAGGTCCATGGAATTCTCAAATGGCGGACAGGATGGAGAAGCCCGCGGGCAGGGTGGAATCCCCTGGGATCGGATGCTCCTTGCCGAATTCCAGGTCGGGGTTCTCCTTCCGGAGAAGGGTGAACCGGCCCGGGGGTGGCCTGATCAGGGACCCAGACTTTTCGGCCGGCCGAGGGCGAGGAATCCCCTCGGTGGGCCCGACAATCGGAAGGAATTCCGACGTGGCCCTTGACTGGTCCTGGGGACCCCGAGGCAGGACAACCGCCGGGGAGCATCCGACCCCCGCCGGGATGGAGGTCGGAAGAACCGGAAGTCGAAGCTCCCGAAGGGAGGGAGGGCTCATGGTGGTTCCTCCAAAAAAAGGGTGTCGAGGAGACCCTTGCCTCTCGTCATTTCCTCAGGACGAAGTGGGCACGGCGGTTCCGGCTCCAGCAGCTTTCGTCCGGATCCGTGCAAAGAGGGCGCTCCTTGCCATAGCTGATGGTCGAGCAGCGGTCGCGCGAAGACCCAAGCCCGACGAGGTAATTCACGGTCGATGCCGCCCGGCGGTCCCCGAGGGAGATGTTGTACTCCACCGTGCCCCGTTCGTCGCAATGGCCCTCGACCTGGAGCTTCGCCTGCGGATAGGACCGCATGAAATCGGCGATCCCCTGCAGGGTCGCCTTGTCTTCGGGCTTGATGTCCGACTGGTCGTAGTCGAAATGGATGTCCTTCAGGGCGGCTTCAGCGGCGCGCTGGAAGGCCTTGGCTTTCTCCATGTCCGCAAGACGCGCCTTCTCGGCCCGCTCCTGCTCCTCCCGCTTCCGGCGGGCTTCCTCTTCCGCCTTCCGGCGGGCCTCCGTCTCGGCGCGGGCCCGGGCGTCCGAGTCATCGACCTTGGGTTTGGGTGCCGGTACAGGCTCCGGCTTCTTGCAGCCGAGGCCAAGGGACAGACTCATCCCCGCGACCAGCATGGCGGCGACGATGGTTGATTTGCTCATGATTCCCTCCTTGGGGGCATTAACGGGAACGGGTCCATTCCGGGGATTGTGTGGGAGAAATGTCCGAGAGCTGCTGGGGGGCATTCCCGGCCAGATCGGTGGTGTAGAGACGCGAGGAACCGCTCGCGTTGTTGGTGTAAACGAGGAACCTGCCGTCCGGAGACCATGCAGGAGACTCAGAGCTCCCAGGTCCTCGGGTCAATTGGTACGCCTTGCCTTCCGCGAGCTTGTAAACAAACAGGTCGAAGCCGGACTCGAACCTGGAAACGTAGGCAATCATGGACCCGTCAGGGCTCCAGGCCGGGCTGGCATTGTACTTCCCCTCGCTCGTGAGCCTGCGGACATTCGAGCCGTCGTCCTCCATGAGGTAGATGTCCGGATAGCCGGCCCGATCCGAGGTGAAGGCGATCTGGGTTCCGGAGGGGTTCCACGCCGGTTCCGTGTTGATCCCGCTCTTGTCGGTCAGGAGGCGAACCCGGCGGGAGGCGATGTCCAAAACCTTGATGTTGGTGTTTCCCCGCCGGTCCCCTTCCACGAAGGCCAAGCGCTTCCCATCTGGCGACCAGACGGGGGTGGAGATGGTGCCACCCTGACTCGGCTTGGACGGATAGAGCCGGATGAAGGGTCCGTCAGGCTGCTGCTGCCCCCACAATTCGGGCGGTCCAGCCTTGTAGGTCAGGAACGCCAAGCGGCCGTCCGCGGACACGGACGGGGTGATGGTCAGGGAACCCAACCGGGTGAGCGGCCTGACCGAATGGCCATCCCGGTCCACCTGATACAGCTCCTTCACACCCGAGCTGATCTCCTTCGCGAACAGGATTCTGGATTCAGCAACCCCGCGCAACCCTGTGATCCGGGCCACCAGGTCGTCCACCAGACGGTGCGCCATCCGTCTCAGGACAGCCTCGGACCCGGTGTAGGACTTGCCGAAAATGGATTTTCCCGCCCGAGGGTCCAAGGTCTCGGCCTGGGCGGAATAGCCTCCGGATGCCGATTTCCCCAGACTCACCTTGAGAAACAGGTGGTGGCCATTCGCGAAGGGGGACTCCATTTCTGCTTTGACATTCGGATCCTGGGGAGATGGAACAGGCATCTCCCTGAACACCCCCGTGAGGCTCAGGTCCTTTCGAATGACATCGCCGAAGTGGACGTTGGCCCAGTCGAGGTCCAATCCGTCCTGGGTCGACAGGGAAAAGGCGATGGCCTGAAGGGACCCTGTCCTGGCTTCCAGGTTGACTTGGGTCTCCTGCCCTGCGGCAGGAAGGGCCAGGAGGGCCAGCAGGATCGGGAATGGGATTGAGGGAGCGATGATCATGGTTTCTGCGGGTTCCGCTTGAAGGAATTGAGGAGCTTCAGAAATCGACTCGAAATTCCCCTCTCCCGGTCCAGGTAGGTGGCGTGGAGGTTCTCCATTTCCTGGCCCACGGGGACATTCAATGAGGAAGATTTCCGGATGGAGAGGATCTGGGATGGATAAACGCTTCGGTGACCCGTCATGAGGAAGCTGATCACGCAGGCGACGGTTGCATAGGGGGCCACCGCAGGGCCGAACAGTTCAACGGCCAGAATGCTTGCGGCGATCGGGGTGTTGGCCGCGCCCGCCAGGAGGCTGGTGAGGCCGATGGCCGAGAAGGTGGCCACATGCAGGTGGAACAAGGACGCGAAAAAAGCGCCGGATGTCGCGCCGACGAAGAAGATCGGGGTGACGATTCCGCCGCTCCCGCCGAAATTCAGGGTGAGGCTCGTGTACACCGGCTTTGCAATGAACGCGTACCAGGGCGCAGGGGAGCCACGAAGGCAGGACTCGATGGTTTCCAAGCCAAGACCGAGGTACTGGCGGGACAGGGTGAAGGCCAGGACCAGGAGGATGCCCCCCCCGATCAGGCCCTTGAGGGGATTCCATAACTTGATCCGCTTCGAGGCCGCTTCTCCAAGCTTCAGGGTCTCGATCAGGAGAACGGAAACGAGCCCGAAGAATACCCCTGCAAGGACCACCTTCAGGAAAAACATTTCGCTGAAGATCGGGACGAAATCCAGGTTGTGGGTGAAGTACTTCACCCCCAGGGCCTTCGCAATCTGGAAGCTGGTGATCCCCGCGATGAAGGACGGCAGGAGAACCTCGTAGAGGATCGAACCGACGAAAAGGACCTCCACGCCGAAGATCGACCCCGCGATCGGAGTCCCGAATACGGCTGCAAAGCCGGCGCTGATTCCGCAAATGACGAGTTTCTTCCGGTCTTCGTTGTTGAACCGGAGGACGTCCGCAAACAGGGAAGAAAGCCCCGCACCGATCTGGGCACAGGGGCCTTCCTTCCCGGCGGAGCCTCCGAGGGCCAGGGTCATGACGGTGGCCACCAGTTTGACGGGGACCACAGCGGCCTTGATCTTCCCGAAGCGCCGGTGGAGAGCCTCGATGACTTTTTCGGTGCCGTGGCCCTCAGCCTCCGGCGCCAGGTACTTGACCATGAGGGCGCTCAGGAACAGGGCGGCCGGGAGCAGGAAAAGGGTCCAGGACCGGCTTCCGGTCATGGAGGTGGCCCAGGCCAGGAGTTTAAGGAAGCCAGTGGTGGCGAGCCCGACGATGGAGCCTACGGCTGTGGCCAGCGCCACCCACTTGATGATGCTGATGAACAGGACGCTTTCCTCGGCGATCTTCTGCCTCATTCCATCAACCCTTCGGGCGGCCCTGCCCGGAATGCCGGCGGGAAGAGGGCGTGCAACAAGGTCTGCTTGCGCGGGGATGCCTTGGGGTCATGGGGGGGAGGCTCCGATTTCCCAAGTATGGGTTGACAAATTAGCTTTGCAACCCAAATTATTATGCATGGCAACCAAAGCGCTTTGTCGCGAGGACCTCGTTGCCGAGTCCATCCAGGACCTTCGACGCGTGGTGAAGGCCATCGAGGACTACTCCCGCAAGGTGGAGCACCGTTTTGGGCTCACCGGACCCCAGGCATGGACCCTCTGGGAAATGGGAATAGGCGGTCCGCAAAGTTTGAAGGAACTCGCCGCACGCATGGCCATGGACCCGAGCACCCTGGTGGGGGTCATCGATCGACTGCTGGTCAAGGGTCTGGTCCTCAAGAGCAAGGACGGCGAGGATCGACGGCAGGTCTCCCTGCGTCCCAGCGCAAAGGGATGGGATCTTCTGGCCGAGGCTCCCCACCCTTCCCAGGGGTGCCTCCGGCAGGGACTGGAGCAGATGGAAACGCGCGACATCCAGCAATTGCATCGCTCGATGCAATTGCTGGTCGATGTCCTGGAGACCGGCCCGTTCCGCCCATCCTTCGTTTTCGGGGAGAACAAATAGGACGGGGGCTTTCCCTTGCCCATGAGTGGAGTCCCAGGATCCGGCCTGGAAGGGCCCCTTCCCTCCCCGGCATCTCCCCTTTTCTGGTGCAGCTTCGCTCCAAGGGACCCCCACGAGAGGGAGGGGTGGATGCGTGAACTCCCCCTTCGCGCGAGGGACCGCCGGGCCTGGTCCTCAGCACCCCCGGCGTGGTGGCCTGGCCTGGGATGGGGGGGCCCCTCTGTTCCTGTTTTTTCGTCGCCCGCAATACCTTTGCCCAGGCTCGCTCACAGGAGAGGGTGGTGGAGGCCCAAGGATTGGGACGGGCCCCCCGATCCTTCGTTGGAGGAAGAGGGTGAAATCGAAAACCTCAACCAGGGTGTTGGGGCTCGCATCAGAAACGAGGTTGGATCGGCGGCTCGGCAAGGATGTACCCCCTGCCATTCTCATTCCAGGCGCTGGCCTGGTGGCCGGAGGCAAGGATCACCGGACGCATCTTGGAATCGGCCTCCAGGCCTTTGAAGGGGCGGTCAAAGACGAATACGGCGCGTCCGTCCTTGAGGACATAGCAGGCGGCTCGGGCGGAATCGACCGTGCAGGCGCACCCTCCCTTGAGGGGCTGGTCGGCCAGACGCGTCGGCAGGGGGGCGGAGAATCCCACAGCCTTGATGGACCATTGCCTGCAGCGCTCCATGCACTGTTCCACAGAATCCCCGGCGGAGTCGTCCACCGTGAAATCGAGGCGCGGGGCGACCATGAATTCCTGCAGGGCTGCCCTGGCGAAACGCTCCCCTTCATGGGAGTTTCGATGAGCCATCCAACCCAAGAAACCGGTTCCGAACAGAAACGTGATAGCGGCGGCGATGCCCAAGGCAGGCCACGAGCTTCGGGAGGGGTGCCTTTGGGCAGCCCTGATCAGGCTGCGTCGCAAATCCTCGGGAGCCTGGCCGGGACGAAGGATTCCTGCAAGGTGTTGATCGAAGTCGGGGGTGGTGGTCGTTTTCCCGTTCATGCCGCACCTCCATTCAACGATTCGCCGTTCGGATCCAGGGCGGCCTTCAAGGCTGCCTTGGCCCTGAAAAGCCTGCTTTGGACCGTCCCCAGAGGCAGCTCCAGGTGGCTTGCGATTTGTTCATAGGAAAGCTCCTGCTGGTAGCGCAGGAGGATGAGGGTCCGGGCGGCCGGTGCAATTCGGGCAAGCGCATCAGGCAGCCCTTCAAGCAGAGACGGGTCGATGGTTCCATCCTCCTCGGGGTCCGGCAGGACCTCGAAGTCTTCCGGATCCCAGACCTCGAACCGGGAACTGCTTCTGAACTCCATGGCGATCTCGTGGCTGAGAATGGAGAGGAGCCAGGACCGGGCTGCTGAAGCATCCCGCAACTGTCTGCGTTTCTCGAATGCCTTCAGGAAGGTCCGTTGGACGAGTTCCCGGGCGAGGTCCTCCTGCCGGAGTTTCATCCGGGCGAATGCATAAACACCATCGAGATGCTCGTTCACCAGGGCTTCACAGGTTGGGGTCAATGGGCTTCCTGAGGGCAGGATCGTCCGGGATGGAGGATGCTTCCGGGAAAAGAATGGCGGGACGGCGAACCGTCCCGCGGAGGTTTCATGGTAGGGCCTTCAGAGGTGATGGAGGCCCTCCAGCGTGTAATACGGTGGCTTTCCAGATTCCTGGTCCGAGGGCTTGAGGGTCGGGCTTTCCGCGCAGCACCCGCTGGGCGTGCATGGATTCCCAGCCCCCATCCGGTGCATGGACATCCCGGAGTCTGCTGGGTGATGCGTGGCGGCCTTTCCCCCGTCCTCCGCAAAGACAAGCGTGAATGAGGCCAAGGCCAGGATGGATAGAAGCGTTCGGGTGAAGTTCATGGGAATCTCCTTGGGTGAGGCCAACCTTCTTGGCGGCTCTACTGATGGATGCCCCGGGACACCTTTTGTTCCGCCCTTTTTTTGGGAGGGTCCGCCGACCCCCAGTCGCCTTGCATTCCCGAAGGGATATCTCCGGGAATCCCCCGCCCGACGTGGAACCTCCGAGCAGGACTTCGGCGCCTGGAAGTCATCGAAGAAGGAGCCGAGGCTGGGCTTGACAAAATAATTAGCATTGCCTATTATTGGTATTGGAATTAAAAATGACCTCCTCCCTCCTGCTTGCCCCCGAACAGCCCATGACCTGGCTGGTCTGGGTGGTCTGGGCCTTCCTGTGCGCGTTGTCCTTTCCTGCACTCGCGGCCTCGGCCGGGAGAGCCCATCCTCCCCAGGTTCCTTATTCCACCTGGGCTCAGGTCGAGACCGGGTACGACGCATCCAGTCTGGCCAGCTTCGACGGCGTCATCGCCAAGGTCCGGTTATTCCAATTCGCCGCCCGGGGGCCGGCGTTGGGGGTGGAAATCCCCAACGGCGAACGCACCACCCTGGTGTTGATCGCGCCGATGAGTTACCTCGCCTCCAAAGGCAGGCTGGTCGGGCGGGGCCTCCGCATCAAGGGATCGGGGTCCCGCCAAACATTGGCCTTCGGAGACCTGATCATTGCCCGGGAGGTCACCCTGCAAGGTCGACCGTTGAAGCTTCGGGATGAATGCGGGAGGCATGTCTGGAACCCCCGTCGACCCAAACCACCCATCTCGGACGATGATCATTAGGATGAGAATCAGCTCGATCCAAGAGGCCCCGATGCCCGCTGCCCGGACAAAATCTCAACTGATCCAGGAATCCATGCAGAGCCTGCGACGGATCGTGAAGGCCCTGGAGGACTATTCCCGCGACGTGGAGCAGCAGTTCGGTCTCACCGGGCCGCAGTTGTGGGCGCTGTGGGAGCTGGGCCACGAAGGTCCGCTCTCCCTGAAGGACCTGGCGGCGCGGATGCACCTGGAATCCAGCACCGTCGTGGGGGTGGTGGATCGGCTCGTGGCAAAAGGGCTCATCGTGAGAAACCCCGATCCCCTCGATCGGAGGAAAGTATCCCTGGCTCCAACCCCCAAGGGAGATCAAATCCTCGCAGCCGCACCTCCGCCCGCCCAGGGACACCTCTTGCAGGGGCTCGAGTCCATGCATCGCAAGCGCGTGGAGAGTCTCCACGAATCGCTCCAGACCCTCGAACAGGTGCTTGGGGCCAGGAAACTGAAAGCGCCGTTCTTTTTTGCTAAGGAGTGAGAACAATCCGTCGTGGCCTGAGGGCTGGGGCGGCAACAGCCGCTGAAAAAAAATTCGATTCACAAGGGTGCGCCACATCCTGTGGCACAGGTACCGGGTAGGTCGGGCCGCCTCCTTTCCAGGCGACGTGCGTCGCATGGGAGGTGCCTATGACCCTGTCTGGCAGCGCAAACCAGAACGCTCATCATCCCGGAGCCGAAGGACATTCCAGTCGCCTCCAAGCATTGAAGGCCCATCGGCCCGAATCCCCCGAGGTCTTCGATCAGGGCCGGTGCCTCCAACCCGGCTGGCTCCTGCGCCCCAGGCGAGGAGGCGACCACGAAGGCATCCGCCTGCTCATGCAGCGGGTGTATCCCCCCCCACATGGTCCGGAATGCGTCTGGTCTGAGGCAGCCTTGGACCAGCACCTACGGCATTTCCCGAATGGACAATTCGTCATCCAGGACGATCGGGGAATCCTGCGGGCGACTTCATCCACCATGCGGGTGAATCGAGAACGGGCCCTTGCCCCCCACACCTGGCTGGAGATCACCGGAATGGGAACCCTGAGGACCCACGAACCCGGAGGGGAAATTCTTTACGGGGTCAACATCGCCGTGGATCCTTCGTTCCAGGGCCGGGGACTTGGTCGCACCCTCTACGATTCCCGGTTCGGGCTCGCCCGAAGCCTGGGATGCACGGCCTTTGCCGCAGGAGCGAGGATTCCCGGCTTTCATCGCGTGGCCGGCTGGTGCACCCCAGAGGACTACATCCGCAAGGTCGTAGCGGGTGAACTCCGGGACCCGACGCTCAGCAAGCAACTTGCCCTTGGCTTCCAGGTGGCCGGGGTGCTCCTGGACTACGCCTACGACCACGAAACCCTGGGGCACGCAGCCCTGATCGTCAAGAACCTGTGAGGTACACGATGAGATTCAAATCCCCCCAGTCGGTCATGTCACGGCCCGTGAGGGTCTGTTCCATCCAGTACGCCCTGAGGCCCCTCTCCACCTTCGACGCCTTTGCCGAACAGGTGGAACGGTTCGTGGACGTGGGCGACGACTACGACTGCGACATCGTCCTGTTCCCGGAACTGCTCGGAGCCCAGCTTCTCGGTTGCCTCGACCCGGACCTGGAACCCGCCGATGCCATGAGGGGTGTGGCCGAGTCGTTCTCTGGAATGTTCGACGACCTGATGACCTATCTTGCCCGGGAATACGACCGGATCATCGTGGCTGGGACTTTCCCCAGGTTCAGGGGGGAGCGTCTCCAAAACGTGAGTTCCATCTTCGTTCCCGGACAGGAACCCGTTCACCAGCCGAAGCTCCACCTCACCCCTGCCGAACGCAGCACCTGGAACTTCGCCCCTGGCCATTCGCTGGATTTCGTGGAGACCGATTTCGGCCGTTTCGCCGTGAGTGTCTGCTACGACATCCAGTTCCCGGAAATCGCCCGGGTGCTCGCGGCCCAGGGTGTCCAGCTCCTGCTCGTTCCCTGCCTGACGGATGACCTTCGTGGGCACCACCGGGTGACCCTCTGTGCCCAGGCGCGGGCGGTGGAGACCCAGATTTTCGTCGTCACCGCCGGCATGGTCGGCAGCCTCCCCCTGGTGACGGACCTCACGGCCCAGTATGCCCAAAGCGGCATTTTCACCCCCTCGGACTATGCCTTCCCCCCCCACGGGGTCGCCACCCAGGCGGCTCCGAACGTCGAGATGGTCATCGTGGCGGACCTCGACCTGGCCCTGCTCGATCACGTGCGCGAATCCGGGTCGGTCCTGAACCACCGGGATGCGGATTCCGACGACCTGCACGTGACCTTCCAGGGATCGATTGTTCTTCACCAGTGTCCCTGGCTTGAGACGGCCTGAACCCAGGGATCCCCGTGTTGCACGGCCCCTGCGCACCCAAACGAAAGGAGAATCCGGTGATTGAACGCGTGATTGTTGGCATCGATTTTTCAGAAGGTTCCAGGGCTGCGCTCCTGGAAGGCGAGGACCTTGCGGAACAGTTCGGCGTGCCCTGCCTGGCGGTGCATGTCCTTCCATCCGGCGGCCCCCTTTTCCCCGAGGCACTGCCTGTCCACATGGATCCCCTCTGGTACCAGGCCGAGGATCTGGAACGCCTGGAACACCTTCAGGAGTGGGTCTCTCCCCTCCCGCAGGCGATTGCCAAGGTCGTGACCGGGGAACCCGCGGATCAACTGGTGAGAACCGCGGACCCCAACGCCCTGCTTGTTCTTGGACGGGAGCATCACTCCCCGATAGGGGCCCTGTTTGCCGGATCGACCACCCGCTGGATCCTCAACCACGCCCCCTGCCCCGTGATGGTGGTTCCGGCGAGTCCCGCCCAACCCGGAAAGGAATAGTGGATTCCGACCGGGCTCACCCCATTCCTTCGCCGATTCCCCTTTCAAGGAACGCCCATGAGATACAACCCCAATTCCCACCAGCGTCGCTCCGCATTCCCGCCTGCCGGCACCCGGCCCCGCTCTGAAACGTTGGGTCGGACCACCACCGAGCAGACCCCCCTTTGGGTCCGGACCTTCGGTCTGGCAGGCATCCCGGACGCACGCACCTATGTCCGGCGCCATGCGGGATTCAAGCTTGGCAAATTCGCCTATCACATCGAAGGTCTTCAGGTCCGGATGAAGAACGAGAGCGGCCCCAAGGGCGCTCCTCTGGCGGTATGCACGATCACCGTCGACCTTGCCCGGGCGGGCATCGTGGTCGTGGAACAGGCTTCCCAGAGCCCCATGGCGGCATTCGATCTGGCCCTGGACAGCGCCGAACGCAGCGTGCGCCGAACCCTCCAGAAGATCGGCGACCGGAAGCGGCAGCCAAAACCGGAATAAGGCCGTTGTCCCCGTGAATCGAACGCTCCACCGGAGGTATCCATGTCCGACTTCTTCCAGACCGGTCTCGTCGCCACCCTCCATCGTTTGGTCCCCCAGGGCTCGGAACGCCTGGAGAAGGAATTGGGGGAATACTCCACCCTGCGGCCCATCGCCCTTGTCCTCCCCGCGCTATACAGCGAATTCGAGGGGCCGGCCCTCAAGCACATCCTCGAAGAACTCCGCCATGTCCGATACCTCAAGCAGGTGATCTTCACCATCAGCGGGGCGGATGAAGTTCAGTACGCCAGGGCCCGGGACATGGCGTCGATGCTGCCGCAGGATGTCTCCTTCCTATGGAACAGCGGCCCCCGGATCCAGGGGCTGTACCAGAAGCTCAAGGACAACAACCTGCCGGTGGGAGAGGATGGCAAGGGTCGATCCTGCTGGATGGCCTACGGTTACGTGCTGGCCACCCGGAAGGCCGACGTCATAGCCCTGCACGACTGCGACATCCTGACTTTCGACCGCGAATTCCTGGCACGGCTCTGCTACCCGGTGGCCAACCCCAACCTGATCTTCGAGTTCAGCAAGGGTTACTACGCCCGGGTCACCGACCGGATGCATGGACGAGCCACCCGGCTCCTCGTGACTCCCTTGATTCGGTCCCTGGAGCGGATTATGGGATACCTCCCCTTCCTGGTCTTCCTCGACAGTTTTCGGTACCCCCTCGCCGGGGAATTCTGCATGGACGCAGACCTTGCGCGTGTGAATCGGATTCCCGGCGACTGGGGTTTGGAAATGGGAGTGCTGGCCGAGATCTACCGGAACTGCTCCGTGAAGCGGGTCTGCCAGACCGAGTTGTGCGATACCTACGACCACAAGCACCAGGACCTGTCGCAAGGCGATCCAGCGAAGGGCCTGATGAAGATGGCCGTGGACATCTGCAAGACCTTGTTCAGGACCCTCGCCGCCGAAGGAGCCATTCTGGATGCGGGGGTGTTCCGGACCCTGCAATCGAGGTACATCCGGGCGGCCGAGGACACCATCACCCGCTACCACGCCGATGCCCTCATCGATGGCCTCGGGTTCGACCGCCACATGGAGGAGGTGGCCGTGGAAACCTTCGCCAAGGCGCTCCGCCTGGCCGGGGATGCCTTCCTGGAGGACCCCCTGGGCCAGCCGCTCATCCCGAACTGGAACCGCGTCACGGCAGCGCTGCCCAACTTCCTGGAAGAGCTCAGGGTCCAGGTCGACCAGGACAATGGGAGGCCCTGAACCATGCCGCGTCCCTTTGACCTCCTTTTCACCGACCTCGACGGGACCCTTCTGGAAGAGCGGACCTATTCCTTCGAGGCCGCCCGGCCGGCCCTCAGGCACCTCCAGACCCTGAGGATTCCCATCATCTTTTGCACCAGCAAGACGATTTCAGAGACCGTGGCGATCCAGGAACGGCTTGGGCTGGAGGATCCGTTCATTGTCGAAAACGGCGGGGCCGTCTATTTCCGCCCGGGCCAGTTGACCGAGGCCCCGCTTCCGATCCAGCGATCCGGTGCGTGGCACCGCCTCAGCTTGGGTTATTCGTATTCCAGGCTGGTTTCCAACCTGCTGAAGATCCAGGCCCAGCTCGGGTGCCGCTTGCTCGGCTTTTCGGACATGAATGCCACCGAGATTTCCCAGGCGTGCGGGCTTTCCGTGGAGGAGGCCCTTCGGGCCAAGGACCGTCAGTACGACGAACCCTTCATCGTGGAGAACGAGACCCCGGAATTGATGGACGCGCTTGAACGGGTTGCCTCCGACCATGGCCTGAGGGTCACGCGGGGGGGCCGCTTCCATCACTTGACCGGGCCCAACGACAAGGGCCAGGCCGTCGGATTGGTCCTTGGCGCCTATGCCCGTTCTCTTCACGGAACCCGTTGTGTCGCCCTCGGAGACAGCCCGAACGACCTCTCCATGCTGTTGGCCGCGGACCTGCCCGTGGTTGTTCAGCGTCCCGACGGCTCCTGGGACCCCCGGCTCCTGGACCGCCTGCCCGAGGCCATCAAGGCGGAAGGGATCGGTCCGGTGGGATGGAACCAGGCCGTGTTGACCCTCCTCGGGGAAGGGGGGTGAGCGGATGAGGAGCCACATCACCCTCGATCCAATCCTCAAGCAGCAGCTACGGGTGATCGGGAAGGCGGACCTGGTCCTGGGCATCCCCAGCTTCAACAATGTCACCACCATCGCCCACGTGGTCCGAGCCGCCCAGGCCGGGTTGACCAAGTACTTCCCTGGATCGAGGGCCGTCCTGGTGAATTCGGACGGGGGTTCCACGGACGGGACCCAGGAGGCGGTGCGGGAGGCCTCCGTTGGGGATTCCCGGTCCATCCTCGCCTCCCATCCCCTCTTTCCCGTGCATCGAATCGTGACCCCCTACCACGGCATTCCGGGGAAGGGCAGCGCCCTCCGGACGATTTTCCAGGCCGCCCAGGAACTGGAGGCAACCGCCTGCGCCGTGGTGGATGCGGACCTTCGGAGCATCACCCCGGCCTGGATGGATTTCCTGCTCGGCCCCGTGGTCCATGAACAGTTCGATTTCGTGGCCCCCCTCTACCTCCGCCACAAGTACGACGGGACGATCACCAACAGCATCGTCTACCCCATGACCCGTTCGCTCTACGGACTCCGGGTCCGGCAGCCCATCGGGGGAGACTTCGGCCTTTCCCGGAAGCTGGTCTCCCATTACCTGGAGCAGGATGTGTGGGACACGGATGTCGCCCGGTTCGGCATCGACATCTGGATGAGCACCACGGCCATCGCGGACGGGTTCAAGGTCTGCCAGGCCTTCATGGGTGCCAAGATCCACGACGCCAAGGATCCTGGGCTCCAGCTCGCCCAGATGCTGCAGCAAGTGATGAGCGCCTTTTTCGATCTCACCCTGGCACGCGAGGAGACCTGGAAAACCATTCGCGGGTCGGTCCCCGTTCCCCTTTTCGGAATGGAACATGCCGTTGGCCTGGAACCCGTCAAGGTGGACCAGGCCAGGATGACCCGCTCCTTCCAAAGCGGCCTCCGGGACCTGGGTGCCATCTGGAGCCTATTTCTCCGGCCCGAGGTCATGAGGGGATTGCAGACGATGGGTTCGGAACCGGCTTCGGGATTCCACATTCCCATGGATCTCTGGGTGCGCACCCTTCACGACTTCGCACTGGCCTATCGGGAAAAAACCATCGGGCGGGAGCACCTGCTCCAGTCCCTTACCCCCATCTACCTGGGCCAAGTGGCGTCCTTCATGGTCCAGGCCCGGGAGGCTGACGCCACCGAGGCCGAAGCTCTTCTCGAGGACCTCTGTCTGGCCTTCGAACGTCTGAAACCCGAATTCGTAGACCTCTGGGAGAGGCCTGGGAGGCGCCCATGATCAACGCCATGCTCGCAATTCTCGAGAAGGTCTGGCACACCTTCCTCGGCAAGGTGATCTTTTTCACCCCCAGACTCATGGCCGCCCTGGTGGTGATTGCCGTCGGTATCGCCCTGGGCCTGGTGATCCGGAAGGTCTCCCAACGGATCCTCCATTCGGGCAGATTCGACACCTGGGTTGAACGCATGGGTGTGGGATTGCTCCTTCGCCGCGCGGGGCTCTCCCTCTCGCCGGGTGCCTGCCTGTCGGCGACCCTCTTCTGGGTGATTCTCGCCTGCGCGGCCATGCTGTCCCTCACGGCGTTCGAACTTCCGATCCTGGACCGCATGGCCACCGAGTTCTTCCTGTTCCTGCCTCGGCTCGCGGTGGCCATTCTCATCATGGGCTTCGGCTTCCTGCTTGCCGGCTTCCTGGCCAGGGCGGCTCTCCTCGCCGCGGTGAACGCGGAACTTCCAGCTCCGCGTGTGACGAGCACGGTGGTCCGCTTCCTGGTGATCGTCCTGAGCTCGGCCATGGCCCTGGAACAGGTGGGCGTCGCCACCGCCATCGTGAGCACGGCCTTCGCCATCACGTTCGGCGGCCTCATGCTCGGGCTGGCCCTGGCCTTCGGTCTTGGCGGGCGCCGGGCCGCACAGGCCCTGCTCGACCGGGGACTGGAAACCAAGGATGAATCGTCTCGAGCCGTGAAGCATTTCTGATGACCCGCTTCTCGAATTCCACCCTCTGCACCAGGGAGCCGTTGTGACTGTTGGCCTGCTCATCTCAGATCCCTTCGCCTCGAGCCTTCTGCTGCTCGCGCTGCTTTGGCTGTCCGCCAAAGTTGGGGGGGAAATTGCCTATTGGCTCCGCCTTCCAACCGTCGCGGGGGAATTGCTGATGGGGGTCGCCCTGGCCGCCTTGCACCAGAAGTACCCGATCTGGCCGGACGTTGCGGCTTCCCCGGAGGCCAGTGTGCTGGCCTACCTGGGCATGGTGGTCCTGATGTTCGCGGTCGGGCTCGAATCGACGGTGCCCCAGATGGTGAAAGTCGGATTCGCCTCCCTCCGTGTCGCCCTCGTGGGGGTGGTCGCGCCCATGGCCCTCTGCCTGCTCGGCACCCGCCTGTTGATGCCGGGGCTCGGGGCGTGGTCCAAAGACCTCTTCATCGCCGCCTGTCTGAGCGCCACCTCCATCGGCATCAGCGTCCAGGTCCTGCGTGAGAGAGGGGCCGAGAATTCTCCCGAAGGCAGGGTCATCGTGGGGGCCGCGGTGCTCGACGACATCCTCGGCCTATTGGTCCTGGTGGCCGTCAGCGGAATGGTTTTGGCTTCCGCTGACGGGACCTCCATCCCCTGGATGATCCTGGGCACCAAGATGTTCGTAGCCATCGGGTTCCTGGCCCTGGCCTTCAGCCTTGGCGGGGCGATGACGCCGGTCCTTTTCAAGATCGCCAGCCGACTCCGCGGCGAGGAACTCCTCCTGCCCCTGGGGCTTGCCTTCGCCTTCCTTCTCGCCTACCTGGGGAATCTGGCCGGCCTGGCACCCATTGTCGGCGCCTACGCCGCGGGGCTCATCCTGGAACCCGCCCATATTCGTCTGCTGGAGGAACGCGAAGCCCACGGCCTGCAGGACCTTCTCCGTCCCCTGGTGGTCGTTCTCGCGCCACTCTTCTTCATTCAGATGGGGTCACGGGTGGATCCCGTCGCCCTGGTCTCGGCAACGGCCATCCAATTGGCCCTCCTGCTTACCATCCTCGGGGTCATGGGCAAATTCATTGCGGGGTATGCCTCGGGCAGGGGAATCCGCTCTTCAGTCGTGGGATGGGGCATGGTTCCGCGGGGCGAAGTCGGCCTCATCTTCGTCGCAGTGGGGGCCACCTTGGGCGTGGATGGAGGTCCCCTGCTGAGCCCGGAAATCAAGGCGGGCGTGGTTGGAGCCTTGCTCCTGACCACCGTCGCCGGACCCATCGGATTGTCATTTGTCCTCCCCGGAAGCCTGCGGGAAAAGGCTGTCGATCGGACGCCCGGATCCTGACCCGGTGTTGAAGGCCCTTTGAAAGGAGGTCCCCCATGAAGTTTCCACGCGTCCTTGCCATGGTCTTGGCAGGAGGTGAGGGAAAGCGCCTCCACCCCCTTACCGCGGAACGGTCCAAACCGGCGGTTCCCTTTGCGGGACGCTACCGCGTCGTGGACTTCGTGCTGAGCAATCTGGTCAATTCAGGGATCCAGGCCATCTACCTGCTTGTGCAATACAAATCCCAGTCCCTGATCGAGCACGTGGACCGCGCCTGGGTGTTCTCCCCCATCCTCCCCGACCAGTTCGTCACGGTGGTCCCAGCCCAGATGCGGGAGGGCCCGGAGTGGTATCAGGGGACCGCCGATGCGGTGTATCAGAACCTGAATCTGATCGAGCGGCATGCACCCGAGCTGGTGGCGGTGTTCGGGGCGGACCATATCTACCGGATGGACATCCGGCAGATGGTCGATTTCCACAAGCAGAGCGGGGCTCACGCCACGGTGGCTGCCATTCCCTTTCCGGTCGCCCAGGCCTCTCATTTCGGTGTCATTGAAACGGAGGGGGCAGGACGGATCACCGGCTTTCAGGAAAAACCGACGGATCCCCGCCCCATGCCGGGCAATCCGAAGCAGGCGCTCTGCTCCATGGGGAACTACCTGTTCGACCGGGACGTCCTGGTGAACGCCCTCAAGGAGGCTCGGGAGCGGGGCGATTCCGATTTTGGCCACCACGTCCTCCCCAACCTCCTCCACAGCCATCGCCTCTTTGCCTACAACTTCCGGGAGAACCTGGTCCCCGGAGTCCGGGAATACGAAGAAGCCAGTTACTTCCGGGACATTGGTTCCCTTGATGCCTATTTCGCAGCCAATCAGGATCTTCTCGGCAATGAGCCGCGCTTCAACTTGTTCAATCCGCGCTGGCCCATCTATTCCAGTGCCTACCAGGGGCCCGGGCTCCGCGTTCTTCAGGGGGATCTCGGGCAATCCCTCATCGGAGCAGGAACCCTGGTCAAAGGCGGGAGAATCCGAAAATCGGTGATCCGTCAGGAAGCAGTTATCGGAGATGGAGCCGAGTTGGATGAATGCGTCATCATGGACCACTGCGTCATTCGAGAAGGCACCCGGCTCCGGCGGGTCATCGTCGACCAGTCCAACGTCCTGGACCCTGGTACCACCATCGGCTTCGATCCCGAAGCGGACCGGCGGGATTACCACGTGACCGAGGGTGGCATCACCGTGGTGCCCCAGGGCCGAAACGGAAGGCCCAGCGAGAGCTATTTCCAGCCCTGACCTGAAACACAGTTTCCCTGGAACGACGCCACCCGCCCCTTGCCACACCGGAAACCCGATGACCCAAACCCGCCTCCGAACCCAATTCCTGTCGATCGCGGTCAGCGTGGCGCTCTGGGGTGGTCTGGCTTGGCTGGACCTTTCCACCGGAACGAGAATCCGCCTTGGGCCGGTCTACGCGCTACCGGTCATGCTCACCTCCTGGAACCTCGGACGGACCTGGGGGATCGCCGCTGCACTTTTTTCCGCCCTGCTTTGGCACGGCATCCAGGTCTTCGTCCTGCATGAATCGGGAATCCCCTTCTACCGCCACTGGGACATGGCCAACGGTCTCCTTTCCTTCCTGGCCATCTCCTACGCAGTGATTTGGGCCAAGCAGATCCTGCTTCGGGTGGAAGAGGCAAATGTCCATCTCCAGGAGGCCCTGGAACAGGTCCGTACCCTGGAGGGAATGCTCCCCATTTGCGCCTGGTGCCACAAGGTCCGGGATGACCAAGGACTGTGGGAACAGGTGGAGTCCTATGTGTCGAAGCACTCCAAGGCCCAGTGGACCCACGGCATTTGTCCGTCCTGTGCCGAGAAGATCAAGCAAGAAGGCCCCACCTGACGGAGGGGAAACGCTGCTGTACCGCAATCACCGCCAAGAGGAACGGAATGGAACTTCTGGCCCGGATCTACCTAGGGAACACGCTTCATGAATGGCTCCTCGCCATGGGCACAGCGTTCGGGGTCCTGCTGCTTCTCAGGTTGACCCAGAGGGTCGGCTTCCGCCGGTTGTCGGTTCTTGCCAAGCGCACCGAAACCGACCTGGACGACCTCCTGATCGACGTGCTTTACCGCACGCGCTGGTTCGCCCTGCTGGCCGTTTCCATCTATGCCGGCACCAGGTTGCTCAGGTCTTCACCGGGAGTCGAACGCTTCATTCATGCCATTTTGTTCCTGGCCCTGCTGCTCCAGGTCACGCTCTGGTCCAATGCGGCCATTTCCCTGGTCATCCAGCGCATGGTCCAGAAGCGGATGGAAGGCGATGCCGCCAAGGCGACGGCCCTCTCCGTGCTGGGTTTCGCGGCCAAGGTTGCGCTGTGGTCGGTTTTCCTCATGCTTGGCCTGGACAATCTCGGGATCAATGTAACCGGCCTTGTCGCAGGACTCGGCATCGGCGGACTGGCCGTGGCCTTTGCCCTCCAGACCATCCTCGGGGACCTGTTCGCCTCACTGTCGATCGTTCTGGACAGCCCCTTCGCCATCGGCGATTTCCTGGTCGTCGGCGAGGTGATGGGCACCGTTGAGCACATCGGCCTTAAAACCACTCGACTTCGCAGCCTTTCCGGAGAGCAGATCGTCTTCCCCAACGGGGAGCTCCTGAAGAGCCGAATCCGCAACTTCCAGCACCTGTCCGAGCGAAGGATCGCGTTCAACCTGGGGGTGACCTACCAGACAACCCAGAAGCAACTCCAATCCATCGGTCCCATGATCCGCGGCAGCGTGGACGCGCAACCCGGAGTTCGCTTCGATCGGGCCCACCTGACGGCATTCGGTGATTCCGACCTGACCTTCGAGATCGTGTATTTCGTCCTGTCACCTGACTACAACACTTACAGGGACGCCCACCAGGCCATTCTCCTGGAGGTGGTCAGGCAGTTCGCATCTGCGGGAATTGACTTCGCCTACCCCACCCGCACGCTGCACCTCTCCCATGACCCCGCCGGGGCGACCGTTCCGGGAAATCCCTAGCAGCCTTGACCCCGGGTCCCCGGGACCTCGGCCTTGACTGTACCGACCTCCGTCCATCCCTGATTCCACACCTGCAGGCACCCCATGCGCTTATCTCTACGGTTCATCCTCCCCCTCCTCATCGCCCTGGCGGCCATCGCCTACGGCGTCGTGCCCATGGTCGACGGCCTCACCTTGCGCTGGTCGACCCGGGACCTCGACAGTCGTTCATCCATGATCGCCACCACCCTTCAGGACCCGCTCGCCGAACTTATCGAGAAGGGGAATCGGGAGAAAATCTTCCTCTACTTCGACAAGATCACTCAGGATGAACGGCTGTTCGCGCTAGGGTATTGCCCCGCAGGTCCCGGAGGCCTGATCGCGACACGGACCTTCCCGGCATCACTGAATTGCGAGAGCCTGGCCGCGGGTCGGCACCCCCAAGCCAAGCTGCTGACCAGCGTTTCGGGCCTTCTGCACGTCTCCTCGAAGGAAGTTCTCATCGGTGGTCGCAGTGCCGGCTGGCTGATCCTTGTCCATGACATGAGCTTCGTCCAGCGCCGCTCGGAGGAGACCCGTCGCTACGTTTTCTACTTTTTCATCGGGATGGGCGCGATCGTCTCGCTGATCACCGTGATCATCGCCCAACTCAGCTGGAGAGGATGGAACCACGGGATGCGTGCCCTGTTGCGCGGCGAGGGACTGGTCCGACCCATGGAACGGTTCGTCCAACCGGAGTTGCGTCCCCTGGCTCGAGACCTTCGCACCTTGATCAACGAGATCGAATCCGAGCACCGGACACGGGATGTCAGCATGGTCACCTGGACCCCTGATTCCCTGAGGCGGATCCTCCACGAGGAACTCAAGGGGGATGACGTTATCGTCGTGTCGAACCGCGAGCCCTACATTCACGTTTCGAAGGACGGGCGCCTCGAGGTCCATCGTCCCGCCAGCGGTCTCGTCACCGCCCTGGAACCGGTCATGAGGGCGTGTTCCGGCGTGTGGATAGCCCATGGAAGCGGGTCGGGCGATCAAGAGGCCGTAGATGCCCAGGATCGCGTGGCCGTGCCCCCGGAAAACCCCGCCTACCAGCTTCGCCGGGTCTGGCTGACCAAGGAGGAGGAGGCGGGGTACTACTACGGGTTCTCAAACGAAGGGCTCTGGCCCCTGTGCCACATCGCCCATGTCCGCCCCACCTTCCGCACCCGGGACTGGGAACACTATGTTGCGGTGAATCGGAAGTTCGCCGAGGTGGTGAAGGAAGAGGCAAAGACCGATGACCCCATCGTCCTGGTCCAGGACTACCACTTCGCGCTGCTTCCGCGGATGATCCGGGAACTCCTCCCCCGGGCCACCGTCATCAGCTTCTGGCACATCCCCTGGCCAAACTCCGAAGCCATCTCCATTTGTCCATGGCGCATGGAACTCCTCGATGGGATGCTGGGAAGCAGCATCCTCGGCTTCCATACGCAGTCCCACTGCAACAATTTCCTCGACACGGTCGACCGTCTTCTGGAAGCACGGGTCGACCGGGAGGCGCTCACCGTCACCTACCGGAGAGAGCCCTCCTCCATCCACAGATACCCCATCTCCATCGCCTGGCCGCCCCCGGAGGAAATCCACTGCGACCCCGTCCCGGCATGCCGGGCCAAGATCCGGCGACGATATCATCTCGCGGAGGATCAACGGGTCGGGATCGGGGTCGACCGTTTGGACTACACAAAAGGGATCCTTGAACGATTCAAAGCGGTCGAGCGGCTGCTCGAGGCTGAGCCCTCGTGGATCGGACGTTTCACGTTCCTGCAGATCGCGGCTCCCTCTCGCAGCAGCATCGAGCAGTACCAGGATTTCGAGCTTCGGGTCAGGGCCTTGGAAGGCCGCATCAACGCGCGGTTCGGAAAGGGCGATTGGCTCCCCATCCTGCTCAAGATCGAGCACTACGAACCGGAAGCCGTGCATGAGCACTATCGAGCCGCCGAATTCTGCTATGTCAGCAGCCTGCACGACGGGATGAACCTGGTCGCCAAGGAATTCGTCGCCTCCAGGAACGACGAACGGGGTGTCCTGATCCTGAGCCAATTCGCAGGAGCCTCCAGGGAATTGCCAGAGGCCTTGATCGTCAATCCCTATGACATCGACCAGTGTGCTGCGGCCATGCACCTGGCCCTGACCATGCCCCAGGCCGAGCAAAGGGCCAGGATGCGGCTCATGCGGGGACTGATCCAGGAGTTCAACGTCTATCGCTGGGCCGGGAAGATGCTGCTGGACGCTGCCCACATGCGCATGCGCGGGCGCCTGACGCAATACAAGGGGGACATCCCCGGAGAAGCCCCGCCTTCAGGAGAGGTGATCCCGTGACCGTGCCCAGGGCAACGGTGGAAGATTTGGTCCCTCTCATTCGGCATGCTCTTTTTTTCGACGTGGACGGAACCCTGCTCGAATTCCAGGACCGTCCGGAACAGGTCCTATCGAACGCTGGGCTGAACGGAATTCTTGAGGTCCTGCTGGTCCGCACCCGAGGGGCCGTTGCCCTGGTCAGTGGCCGAGGCCTGGCTGATCTCGACCGGATTTTCTCCCCTCTCGTTCTGACCGCTGTCGGTCTGCACGGAGCCGTCGTCCGAGGGGCGACCGGGGTTGTCGAACGGCTACCGATCGAAAATGGGCGACTGGGCCAACTCAAGTGCGCCATGTCCTCGTGGATCAGAAGCAAACCCGGGCTCCTGCTTGAGGACAAGGGGGCCAGCGTGGCGGTCCATTTCCGTCAGGTTCCGGAACTGGCCGATGAGGTCCGCTCCAGGATGCAGGCCTGGCATGCGGAGTTCGGCGACGGATTCGAACTCCAGCCGGGCAAGATGGTCCTCGAAGCCCGACCGGCTGGCGTCGGCAAAGGCGGAGGCATTCGCGACCTGATGGCCGCTCCTCCGTTCCATGGACGAATTCCGGTTTTTTTCGGGGATGACGATACCGACGAGGATGCCTTCCTGGCGGTCCGGGATCTTAGGGGATGCAGCATCAAGGTCGGCAGTGGTCCAACCTGCGCAATTCGTTCGATTCCCGACCCGGCCGCGGTGCGGTCCTTGCTCCGAAATGTCGTTGCTTCCGTAGCTTCCTTCCCATCCCTCCCTTGACCTTCCTCCAGGAAAGGCTGCAATGTCCCCTTCCTACGATGTCCCGACCCTAGATCATGGTTTGATCGGCAACGGCAATCTGCTGGCCCTGGTCTCACCCACCAGCGCCATCGAGTGGATGTGCCTGCCCCGGTTCGATTCACCCTCGATTTTCGGCCGCCTGCTGGACCATGAGAAGGGGGGGGTATTCCGCTTCCTGCACGCGGGTGAGGAGGTCAAGGGAGACCTGTCCTACCTCCCCAACACCAACATCCTGAGAAACCGGTTCCAGCACGAAGGCGGCTCGTGGGAATTGATTGACTTCGCTCCCCGGCTTCCACAGGAGTGGAGTGTGGAAGCACCCTTGCGGCTGGTGAGGCTGCTCCGGCCGCTGCACGGGGTGGTGCGGCTCCAGGTCGATTTCAACCCGAGGCTGAACTACGCCCGTGGCGAGACCCGGCAGGTTGCCCTTCCCGAGGGTATTGAAGTCCAGGGCATGGGAGGCCCCCTGTTCCTTCAGAGCAACCTCCCCATCAATTACGTTGCACACGGGCGGGAGTTCGTCCTCGACGGCCCTGTCTGGTTCGATCTCTCCTTCGGCATCCGGACCCGGATGACCACGACTCACGTGAGCCATGAGCTCGAACTGACCACCAAGGGCTGGCTGCAGTTCGCCAAGACCTGCGCCCTGCCCCTCTACCAGCCGGACCTGGTGCTCCGGTCGGCGCTCTGCCTCAAGCTGCACGCGTGCGAGGACACCGGCGCCATCATCGCCGCCGCGACGACGAGCATCCCCGAAGCCCTTGGCACCCATCGCACCTGGGACTACCGGTACTGCTGGCTGCGGGACGCGGCCTTTGTTGTCGAAGCCCTGCGCCGCCTGAGCCACCTCCGCGAAGGCGAGCGTTTCCTGCGATTCCTCCGCAACGTGGCCGAGGCGGGGCCGCTTCGCCCCCTGTATGCCCTCGACGGAGACCCCACGGCCCCCGAGGAGATCCTGGAGCACCTCTCGGGATTCGGGGGAAACGGCCCCGTCCGGATCGGCAACGCGGCCATCGAGCAGCGGCAGCATGACCTGATGGGAGAACTCGTGCTCTGCCTGGAGACCCTGCTGCGCGATCCCAGGCTCGTACACGATGAAGAGGATTTACGTTTCTTCCCCTTGGTGCGGCGGCTGGTGGAGGAAGCCATCCGCAGCGCCCCGCTCCCCGATACCTCGATCTGGGAGTTCCGAACCCTCTTCCGGAACTACACCTTCTCGCGCGCCATGTGCTGGGTCGCCGTCCATCGCGGTGCCGCGATAGCCAGGCGATTCGGCGAGCTCGACCTCGCCGCCCGCTGGGAGGCCTGGGCCGCGAAGGAGCAGGTGGAGATCCTTGATCGGGGGTTCAATTCGAAGCGGGGATTCTTCACCCAATCCATCGACGGAGAGTACCCGGATGCCTCGATTCTCCTGCTTCCCACCCTGGGCTTGCTGGATCCCCACGATCCAAGGTTCCTTTCGACCCTGGACGCCTACGGAAGAATCCTGACTGAGGAAGGGCTCATGTTCCGTTATCGCAACGACGACGATTTCGGACAGACGACCTCGGCGTTCACCATCTGCTCCTTCTGGTGGGCGGAGGCGCTCGCCCTGGCGGGCCGACTGGACGAAGCGATCGAGGTCTTCGAACGGGTCAGCCGCTTTGCCAACCCCCTCGGACTGTTTTCGGAGGACGTCGACCCTAAGACCGGCCGCCTCCTGGGCAATTTCCCCCAGGCCTACACCCACGTCGGCCTGATCCACGCGGCCATCACCATCGGCGAGCATCTGGAGGCCCGGGAAGGCAAAGTCCGGGCATGGTCATGACCGTAAAACCCCCGGGAGTGAGAGGCGAGAAGGAACACCTCCCCAGATGCCGGGAATCGCTGAAGGACAACCGGAGACCCTGATGCCCCATGCCATTGGAACCGCTTCGATGCTCCTGGGTGGAGCTGTCCTTTTGTTTTCAGGGGCGGAGTGGCTGGTGCGCGGCGGGGCCGGGATCGCCCGCCGCCTCGGCGTCTCCCCGCTGATCGTCGGTCTCACGGTGGTGGCCTACGGGACCTCGGCCCCCGAAGTCATCGTGGGCATCCAGGCCGGATGGAGCGGCCACGGGGATCTCGCGATGGGCAACGTCCTCGGCAGCAACATCGCCAATCTGGGCCTGATCCTGGGCCTTACGGTCGTCCTGAGGCCGACGCCCGTCCAACGCCCCCTCGTGCGCCACGAGGTGCCGGTGCTGCTGTTGTCGACCTTGGCCCTTCTCCTCATGCTCGCGAATGGCCGGATTTCAAGCCTTGAAGCCTCGGTCCTTCTTTCTTTTGCCGTTGTCTACAGTGGCTGGATGATGCTCCGGGTGAAACGGGACAAGGAGACCGATGTCCACCTCGCCGTGACCGAAGCCGCCGCCGAAACCGCGGGCGCCCCTTCAGGAGGGTCCCTGCTGCGTCTGGGCACGCTGGTGTTGGTTGGACTGGTGCTTCTGGTCCTGGGGGGCGATTTCCTCGTCCACGGCGCCACCCGGCTGGCCAAGTCCATGGGCTTGAGCGAGAGGCTGATCGGCCTCACCATCGTCGCGGTCGGAACTTCCATTCCCGAACTCGCCACCTCGGCCATCGCAGCCTGGCGCGGGCACACCGACATGGCTGTGGGCAATGTGGTGGGCTCGAACATATTCAATGTCCTGCTGTGCCTCGGTCTCTCCGGGTTGCCTGGAACCATCGCCGCTCCGTCCCTCCTGGCCAACCCGGACCTCCAGGCCCTTGTGGCGATGACCCTGCTCGCGGTCTTGTTTCTCCGAACTCAACGCACCATCCGGCGCTGGGAAGGCGGGGCCCTGCTGGCCTCCTACGGCATCTACATGGCCTGGGCCATCGCCCGAGGGTGATGGGGGACTTTCGCGGTTCCCTGGCAGGTTCAGGCTGGATTCGCCCTGAGAGGGTCCTCCAGGGTCACGGGCTGGACCTGCCGCCTTCAAAGGCAACAAGGGCCCTCTGGTGACGGCCCCGAAACTCCCCCAAAGTCAGGGGAGGCGATTCTCCCGCAGCGACCCCTGCAATGGTTTCCAGGGGCGCCAAATCGGGGGGCCTGGTCGGACTTCGCAAAAAAAATCGATTTTTCTGGAGGCGCCGGTCGGAATCGAACCGACGAATCAGGGATTTGCAGTCCCGTGCCTTACCACTTGGCTACGGCGCCCGTTTGAAAAAGATCGAGCCGCTGGTGGCGGCCCGGGGGGTGGAGCGGGTGATGGGATTTGAACCCACGACTTCAACCTTGGCAAGGTTGCACTCTACCACTGAGTTACACCCGCGGCTCTCCGATCCTATCATCCAGGGGGACCTTGTCAACGCCCTTGCACTGGGGGCATGTCCCGAAGAGGTGCAGCTGGTGGCGGGTGACCCTGAACCCCGACCGGGCCTCCAGGTCCGCGACCATGGCCTCCACCCCGCAGCTCTCCACCTCGACCGTGCGGCCGCAGGTCTCGCATTGGAGGTGGTGATGGTGCTGGCGGGATTGGCAGCGCAGGAATCGCATCACCAGGTCCGCGCCCTGGACCTGTTCCACCCAGCCTTCCTTGATGAAGCGGACCAGGTTCCGGTAGATGGTGGGGATCCCGGAGCGGCCGTCCTCCATCCGCTCGTGGATCTCCTCCACGGTGAGGGCCCGTTCCGAGGCGGAGAGGACCTGCAGGATCCCCTCCCGCTGAGGCGTCTGCCGCATTCCCGCGGCCCGGAGGGAAAGGTGGGAGGAGACCTTCGGTCCTGGGACTGCCATGCATAAAAGCATGCCCAGACCCTTCGATTCTGGATATGGTTTGCTGCCATGGATGCGCCTGTCCCACGCCGTAGAGGCTCCTCCCAGCCGACGGCCCCGCCCTTTCTCCCGCTCGCGTTCCGGTTCGGCGCCAGTTTCGGCTTGCTGGTGCTCCACCTGTCCCTTCCCTCCCCTGTGGAAGGTTCCCTGCCCGGCAATGCGGTCTACCTCGCCGGGCTGACCCTCTTCTTTCTCGAGGCGGCCTGGGAGGGCGCCCGGTTCCAGGCCGCCCTGGGAGCTCCCTTCGGCACCCCGTCCCTCCCCTGGGTCAGGGCCAACCTCCTCCTGGACCTCGCCCTGGTGGTTTTCCTGATCGCCTTCCAGGGGGTGGACCAGGAGCGTTTCGCCACCCTCTACATTTTTCCCGTCCTGGCCTCCGCCTTCTACCTGTCGATGCCGGAGATCGTGGGGATGGGCATTCTCTCCTCCGCCGTCCACATCGGGGCCGTGATGGGCTTTGCCTCCGGCGTTCTTCCGGCCTTCGGGCTTTCGGGCTCCGAGGCCGATCCCGACCCCTCCCGGAAGGCCTTCGTGCTGGCCTTCGCGACCCTCCAGGTCTTCGGGGCCACCCTGGTGGTGATGCTGATCCGGCGGAGCATGGAGAGTCTCCGGCGGACCCTGAACGAGTCCGAGGCCGCGGCCGACGACCTGTCCGCCCTCCACCGGCGGGTGGTGGAGTCCCTGTTCTCGGGTCTCATCACCACGGACCTGGAGGGCCGGGTCACCTCGGCGAACCCCGCCGCAGAAGTGATTCTCATGCGGCCCCTTCCCGCAGGCCTGCCCCTGTCGGAGCTGCTGCCCGCGGACCTGGCCCAGGGGCGGACCCAGCCTCACGAACGCCGTTTCGAGTGCGCCCTGCGCACCCCTTCCGGGACGGAGAAGCTCGTGGGAGGCAATGTGGCGCCGGTGCGCTCGGCGGAAGGGGGCCAGGTCGGGTTCCTCCTCCTCTTCCAGGACCTCACGGAGATCAAGGCCCTGGAGGAACGGACCCGGCTCAGCGAGAAACTGGCGGCGGTGGGAGAGCTGTCCTCCGGCCTGGCCCATGAACTCCGGAACCCCCTGGCATCCATCCTCGGGTGCGTCCAGATCCTGAAGGGCCAGGGGCAGAACCAGGCCATGCTGGAGCGGGTCCTGGGGATCCTGGGAAGGGAATCCGAACGGGTCAGCGCCATCCTCACCCGATTCCTGGACTACGCCCGGCAGGACGCCCTGAAGCTGGAGTCCCTCTGGCTGCCCACGCTCATCCGGGAGCTCCGGGAGAGCTGGGACACCGACGCCAGGAACCGGGAGGTCACCCTGGAGGTCGGGCCCATACCCGAGCGGTGGGTGTCCGGGGATTCCCTCAGCGTCCACCAGGTGTTCACGAACCTCCTGAGCAACGCCCGGAAGGCCCTGGGGGAATCGGGGGTTCGACGGCTGACCCTGGGCTTCGAGGAGGGGGAGGGCGTCATCACCGCGACCGTCGCGGATTCGGGCCGGGGCATGAACGCGGAGCAGCTGGGCCGCCTCTTCGTGCCTTTCGCGGGGTTCTTCGAGGAAGGAACCGGGCTGGGGATGAGCCTCGTGTACCAGTTCACGCGGCGGATGGGGTGGGACATCCGGGTGCAGAGTGAACCGGGACGCGGGACCGCCGTTTCCCTGGACATGCCGGCCGCGCCGCCCCCGTCGGCGGCGGGGGACGGGCAGGATAGACTGGCCGGAGCAACCCCGCCCGCGTCCTTCCCCCCTTCCGAGGGAGCCTCCCCATGAACCGGAAACTGATCCGACCCGACTTCCAGGAGATCAAGGAGAGGATCGGCCGCGCCCCCCGGACCCAGGCCCTCCCCGAGGCCCTCCCGCAGGCCCTGGCCGCCGGAGGGGACCCCTCGGGGACCGGCCCCCTGGCACCCCAGGCCCCGGGGAGCCCCCGGCGCAAGATCGCGCCCCCTGAACAGACCAACGCCGAGAGCTTCTACTACCTGAAGCAGATGCAGGCCCGGACCCCCATCGTGGTGGTCCTGCAGAACGACGAGAAGCTCCGGGGCGTCATCGAGTGGTACGACAAGCACTGCCTCAAGATCAACCGCATCAAGGAGCCCAACCTCCTGGTTCCCAAGCACAACATCAAGTACATCTACAAGCAGGAGGAGGAGCCCCGGATCCGCCGCTCCCGCCCCGGGAAGAAGGATGAGGCCCCCGCGGGAGGGGACCCCGACCTCTTCGACTGACCATGGAGCGCCGCCCTCGTCTCGTCATCACCCTGGGGGACCCCTGCGGCATCGGGGCGGAGCTGTTGGCCCGGAGTCTCTGCGCCATCAACCGCTGGGCGGATGTGGTGGTGGTGGGGGCCAGGGCCGCCCTGGACCTCCTTCCGTCCCAGGGGGAACATGCCCGCGTGCACTGGCGGTGGGGCGCACCCCCTTCGCTGCCCTTCCCCCTTCCGGACGGATCAAAAGGGTTCGGGCTCTGGACCAGTTCCACCCCGAGTTTCCAGGCCAGTGCCCCCAACCTCCTGGGCCACGCGCTCTGGGTCGATCCCACGCCGGAGATCCAGGCCGGGTCGCTCAGGCTCGGGGAGAACCTTTCCGCCGGAGGGCGGGCCGCCGTAGAAGCCGTCCGTGTGGGGGCGGGCCTGGTCATGGACGGGCACGGGGACGCCCTGGTGACCCTTCCCCTCTCCAAGGCGGCGGCCCACCTGGCGGGCTACGACCTCCCGGGGCACACCGAGTTCCTGCAGCAGCTCTCCGGGACCCCCATCACCCGGATGGCCTTCGTCAGCCCCAGGCTGAGCGTCGTGCTTCACTCGGTGCACCAGAGCCTCCGTTCCGTGCTCGACGAACTGGACCAGGACGCGGTGGCTGAGACCCTTTCCTTCGCCGCGGACCGATTCATCCAGCTCACGGGCAAGTCGGACCTCCGGGTGGCCCTTTGCGCCCTCAATCCCCACGCCGGGGAGGAGGGAGCCTTCGGGGACGAGGAAATCGCCCTGGCGGACGCGGTCACCCAGGCCCAGGCCTCCTTCCTGGATTTCACCTTCGACGAGGGGAGTGGCCCCTTCGCCCACGTCCAGAGCCCCTTCGATCCGGGGCCCGTGCCCGCCGGGTGGGAGATCTTTCCGGTCCGGAACCAGGGCATGCCCCTCCTGGGGGGGCAGCAGGACATGGAGGTCCTCCGCCTCGGTCCGGAGGCCAGGCCTTCCTCCCGCCCGGCCCCCAGGTTCTTCGGCCCCTTCCCGGCCGACACCCTCTTCCACCGCGCGGCCCGGGGGGACTTCGATCTGGTGGTGGCCCTCTACCACGATCAGGGGCTCATCCCCATCAAGCTCCTGGAACCGTCCCGGGCGGTGAACCTCACCCTGGGCCTGCCCTTCATCCGCACCAGCCCCGACCACGGCACGGCGTTCGACATCGCGGGCCTCTGGCAGGCGGATCCCGCCAACTTCCTCGAGGCCGCGGCCCTGGCGGTCCGCCTCGCCGGCCGGGCCCACCGCCAGATCTGGGAGGCCGATCCCTCCTCGGGGAACCTGTGATCCCCCGGGACCTCCTGCTGGCCCTCCTGTTGCCCCTTCCACCCTGGCTGGGGTTCTGGGTGTTCCGCCTCAAAGGGCGGGTGGGGCTGAGTTACGGCTATTTCCTGGGGGGCATCCTGGCCCTGCTGGCCATGCCCTGGACCGCCCTCACCTCCCGGGCCATCCCCTCGGCGCAGCTCGGCGGGGCCCTCTTCGGGTTCAGCCTGTTCTTCCAGGCCCACCGGGAAGGCCGCACGGGCATCCGGCGCATGGCCGTGGGCGTGGGCGGGGCCAGCCTCTTCGCCTGGGCCCTGGGATCCTCCGCCGGGGTCCCCATGGGTTCCCTGGCGCTCTTCTGGGGGACGGGCATCCTCTCGGCCCTGGTCTGGCTGGGGCTTTCGGATCTGGGCTACCGGGTGGCCAAGGGGAAATACCTCGAGCTGCGCCTTCCGGCGGTGGGGGCCCTGAGCTTCCTCCTCACCAACCTCGCCCACCGCTTCCTCCCCCTGGGGGGGCCCGTGTTTTCCTGGCCTTCCTCCCTGGTGGCCGGTGCCCTCCTGGGCCTGGTGGCCCTTCACCAGCTGCGCTGGCTCCGCAGCCAGGGGGACTGGGTCGAGGGGCGGGGGGATGGCTTCCGGGTGGCCCTGTCTGCCCTGGAAAGCGATCTTCCCCCGGCCCAGCCGGCCCTCGCCTACCGCATCGAGGCCCAGCAGCCCATCGTCCTGGTGGATGGGCGGGGGATGATCTTCGAGGCCAACGAGGCCTTCGCACGGGAGGTGGGCCTGCAGCGCCACCAGATCCGGGGCTTCGAACTCGAGGGGGTGCTCCAGGGACGGACCCGCGGAGTCTGGGGGCTCCTCCGCCAGCAACTCCTCCAGCAAGCCCATGCAAGCGCCAGCGCCTCCCTGGTGCGGGCGGACGGGACCTTCCGGGACCTGGCCCTGGAGGGCGTCGCCTTCGACCGGAACATGGCCCTCCTCTGGATTGCGGACCCATCCCCGGGAACCCTGGCGGTGAGGTCCAGGGAGCAGGCGGGGCTGTTCCTGGAGGCCGGGTCCCGGAGGGAGGCGCTGGTGAATGCCCTGGGAACCCTTCTTCCCGCCACCGACCAACTCCTGGCGGAACCGGACACACCCGACCGGGCCGCCACCGCCGGGCTGGCCCGCGCCGCGGCCCTGAAACTTTCCGCCCTGCTCGGGCGGGCCCAGGAGACGGAAGCCCAGGCCCCCCTGGATCCCCTTCCCATCCTGGAGGGACTGCGGCCTCGCCTCGGCCCCCTCCTGTCCAGCGATCAGACGCTCGAACTGCAGTGCGGCGTTCCGAACCTCCTGGTGGGGGCCGACGTTATCGAACGCCTCGTGATCCAGCTCTTCCTCCACGCCCGGCAGGGTGGAGGGGCCGGCCCGATCATCCTCCGCCTGGACCCGGTCCACCTTGGGGGGCGCCCCTGGGCTCTCCTTCAGGTTCAGCCCCCGGGGGCCGAGGAACCCGCCGCCTTCCTGGGCATCAGCTGGCTGCAGCGGGAGGTGGGCCAGGCCCGGGGAATGTTGGAACTCGTGGATTCCGGCGGGGGGATCCATCCCCTGGTCTACCTCCCGGCCGGGGGGCCCGGGTTCCAGCCCTCGGCGGAACCCCTGCTCGGACGGAGCGTATGGATCCTGGAGCCGGATCCCCTTCTGCGGGAAGCCCTGGGGGGCCTGGTCCGGCAGGCCCTGGGCCACGCCGAGGCCTTCCCCACCCTGGGAGCTCTTCTCAAGGCTTCCCGGACGCGCCCCCTGCCCGACCTGCTGGTGCTGGAACGCCACCCCAGGCTGGAGCGTCTTCACGGAGCCCTGAAGCGCCTGGGAGTTTCCTTCCCCCCGACCCTCCTCCTGGGGAGCGGGGAACTTCTTCCCCCGGGGGGCTTGGCGACCACCGCCGGCAAGGTGGGCCACCTGGAGAAGCCCTTCTTCGGGCCCGAGTTCATCCAGAGCCTCCTGGCCCTGCTGGATCCCCCCGCCGCGGGTTAGGCTGGTTGCGGGAGTTTTCGCATGAGCATGGTGGCGGTGATCCTGGCGGCGGGCCTCGGAACCCGGATGAAATCGCGCCTGCCCAAGGTGCTCCACCCCATCCTGGGGGACCCCTCCCTCCTCTGGGTTCTCCGGAGCCTGCCCCCCCGGGTCTCCCGGGCCCTGGTGGTGGTCCACCACGGGAAGGACCGGGTGCAGGCGGCCCTGGCGGGGTGGGAGGCGGGCGGCCTGCTGCCCTGCCCTGTCCAGGCGGTGGACCAGGGAGAGCCCCTCGGGACCGGTCACGCGCTCCAGGCCTGCATTCCCAGCCTGGATGGGTGTGGGGCCGAGCGCGTCCTGATCCTCAGTGGGGACGTTCCCCTCCTCCCCTCCGGGAGGGTGGAGGCCCTGCTCGACCGTCCGGCGGCCCTCCTGGCCATGGAACTGGAGAATCCCGGGAGTTACGGACGCGTGCTCCTGGGGGCCGCAGGGACCCTGCAGGGGATCGTGGAAGCCCGGGATCTCCCTTCGGGGCTGCCGGAGCAGCGCCTGGTCAACGGCGGCGCCTACCACCTGCCCTGGGAGGGGCTTCGACAGGCCCTCGGCCGGCTCAAGGCCGCCAACGCCCAGGGGGAGTACTACCTGACCGATGCCGTGACGGACCTGGCCGCCTCGCTGCCTGTGGAGGTCCTGCGCGGTGATGCATCCGAACTGGCAGGCATGAATTCCCGCCGGGACCAGGCCGCCCTCGAGGCCCTCGCCGCCGAACGGATCAACATGGCCTGGATGGACGAAGGGGTGAGCTTCCTGGACCCCGGTTCCGCCCGGATCGGCCCCCGGGTCAGCCTGGCATCCGATGTCACGGTGGAGGCCGGGGTTCGGGTGGAGGGGGCCTCGGCGATCTCCGCGGGGTGCGTGCTCGGGCAGGGCTGCGTCCTCCGGGACTGCAGGATCGGTGGGGACACGGTCCTGCGGCCCTATTCGGTCCTGGAGGGCGCCGAGATCGGCGAGGGATGCGTGGTGGGCCCCTTCGCCCGGCTGCGGGAAGGCACGAGGATGGCCCCCGGCTCCCACGTGGGGAATTTCGTGGAGACCAAGCAGGCCCGGCTGGGCCCCGGGGTGAAGGCCAACCACCTGAGCTACCTGGGGGACTGCGAGGTCGGGGAGGGCACCAACGTGGGGGCGGGGGTCATCACCTGCAATTACGATGGCTTCCGCAAGCACCGCACGGTGATCGGAAAGGGGGTCTTCATCGGCTCGGACTCCCAGCTGGTGGCTCCCGTGACCCTGGGGGACGGGGCCATCGTGGGGGCCGGCACCACCGTCACCGAGGATGTGCCGGCGGACGCCTTGGCCCTCGCCCGCGCACCGCTCACCCTGAAGGATGGCGCCGCTGGCCGGCTCCGGGCCAGGCTTCGGAGCCGCATGGGTTAAAGTGGGATTGGCGCGTCCACCGGGAGAGGCATGATCGTCCGTGCATTGGACAAAATCGGGGCAAAGCTGCTGGTCATGATGGACCAGGCCGGGGATTTCGCCCTCCTCTCCGGGCGAACCTTTGCGGCCATCCCCCGCAGCCCCTTCGACACCCCCAACCTGATGAGGCAGTTCCTGGCCGTGGGGGTGAACTCCATCCCCGTGGTCGTGCTCACCTCCCTGGCGGTGAGCATGGTGTTCGCGGTGCAGCTCTCCTTCGGCTTCAAGCAGTTCCAGGCCGAGGGCCTGGCCAGCCAGGTCGAGGGCCTGGCGGTGGTCCGGGAGCTGGCCCCGGTGATCACGGGCCTGATGATGAGCGGCCGGGTGGGCAGCGCCATGGCCGCGGAACTGGGGACCATGCAGGTCACCGAGCAGATCGACGCCCTCGAATGCCTCGCCACGGACCCCATCCACTACCTCTTCGTGCCCCGTCTCCTGGCCGCCGCCATCATGCTGCCCCTCCTCACCGGGCTCTCGATCTACGTCGGGTACTGGGGCGGCTACGGCCTCCTGGTGGGGGTGGAGGGACAGAGCTCCTTCGTCTACCAGGCGGAATTCTTCAAGCTCCTGGGCTTCCGGGATCTCCGCATCGCCCTCACCAAGGGCCTGGTCTTCGGGGTCATCATCGCCCTCGTGGGCTGCTGGCGAGGCTACCGCACCCAGGGCGGGGCGGAGGGCGTGGGCAACGCCCCCACCAGCAGCGTGGTCACGAGCAGCCTGTGGATCCTGATCGCCGACTTCTTCCTCACCAAGCTGCTGCTGGTATGAACGCGCAGCCGGTCATCGACGTCGTCAACCTCTCCAAGGCCTTCGGCCCCAAGGTGGTGCTGTCCAACGTGAACCTCCAGGTCCGGGAGGGGGAGAGCCTGGTGGTCCTGGGGGGATCCGGCACCGGCAAGACCGTCCTGCTCCGGAACATCATGGGCCTGCTCAAGCCCGACGCGGGCCACGTGGCCGTGGAAGGCAAGATCATCGCCCAGCTCGACCGGGAAGAACTCTTCAAGGTCCGCCAGAAGATCGGGATGTGCTTCCAGATGGCGGCCCTCTTCGACTCCATGTCGGTGGAGGAGAACGTGGGCTTCTCCCTCAAGCGGCACACCACCATGACCCGGGCCGAGGTGGCCGACCGGGTGGACGAGTGCCTCGGCCTGGTGGGGCTCAAGGGAACCAATCACCTGCGTCCTTCGGAGCTGTCGGGCGGAATGAAGCGCCGCGTGGGCTTCGCCAGGGCCATCGCCCTGAAACCCGAGATCCTTCTCTTCGACGAGCCCACCACGGGCCTGGACCCCGTGATGACCGACGTGATCGGGCGGGTGATCCTGGACCTCAAGCACGAACTGGGGGTCACGACCATCACGATCACCCACGACCTCAAGAGCGCCTTCGAGATCGCCGACCGCATCGCCCTGCTCTTCCGAGGCGAGTGCATCGCCTGCGAGGCGCCCGCGGACTTCCGGCGCAATCCGAACCCCGTGGTCCAGCAGTTCCTCAAGGGGGACGCCGACGGCCCCTTCCTGCAGGACCCGCCTCCCCCCAAGCGCGCCATGAGCCGCGCCCTCCACCCCCCGCCAGCCTGAGCCCAGGAATCGTCCATGAAACTCGAAACCAAGGTCGGTGCCTTTTTCATCCTCACCATCGTCGTCATCGGGGTTCTCGTCCTCCGGGTCGAGAAGCTCGAGCTGGGATCCAACAAGGGCGCCGTGGAGCTGCACACCTACTTCGACCAGGTGGCCGGCCTGGCGGTGCAGAGCGCCATCCGGGTGGCCGGCGTGAAGGTCGGGGAGGTCCGCAAGATCGACCTGGAGGGGCGCCGGGCCAAGGTGACCCTGTTCCTCCAGAAGGACAAGGTGAAGGTCTACCGGGACGCCGTGGCGTCCCTCAGCTCCATCGGGATCCTCGGTGAGAAATACATCGAGCTGGACCCGGGTCATCCCGCGGCGGGGGACCAGGAGGCGGCGGCCCCCATCCGGAGCAAGACCGGCATCAGCCTGGACAACCTCATGGAGACCATGGGGATCATCGGAGAGGACCTCAAGGGCATCTCCTACGCCCTGAACAAGACCATCGGCGGAGAGGATGGGCGCCAGAAGCTGGACGAGATCGTGAACAACATCCGGGTCCTCACCGCGGAGTTCCGCGCCATGGCCCAGGAGAACCACGGGAGCATCAACCGGACCCTGGGCAACGTGGAGGCCATCACCGCGGAACTCAAGGACAAGCTTCCCAAGCTGGCCTCGCAGTTCGACGAGCTGGGGAGGAACCTGAACCAGCTCATCGCGGAGAACCGCCCTGAGATCAAGGGCGTCGTGGGCGACGTCCGCCGCCTGGCCACCAGCTTCCAGGCCACCTCGGACAACCTCAAGTCCATCACCGCCAAGCTGGACAAGGGCGAGGGGACCATCGGGAAGCTGCTGACCGACGAGACCACCATCAAGAAGATCAACACGGCGGTGGACAATGTGAACGACATGCTCGGCGGGTTCCGGAACATGCAGCTGAACCTGGACCTGAACGCCGCCCGCTGGACCGCTCGGGGAGACAGCAAGACCGGCGTGGGCATCGACATCGTCCCCCGGAAGGACTACTGGTACGCCCTGGAGCTGAACAGCACGCCCGACGGGAAGATCCAGGATTCCACCCGAACCGTGACCAAGCTGGACCCCGCCACCGGGAAGCCGGTGGAGACCACGGAACGGGTGCGCAGCGTCACGGCGGACCAGTCCCTCACCGTCTCCGCCCAATTCGCCAAGCGGCTGGGGGACGCGGTGTTCACGGCTGGGATCGTGGAGGGCAAGGGCGGCGGCGGGGCCGAACTCCGTTTCTTCGACGACCGTCTGCGCCTCGGGGCCCTGGCCTACGACTTCACCAAGCGGGACGACAAGCCCAAGGTCCGGGTCCGCGCCACCACGAGCCTGGAAGTCTGGAAGGGCTTCTACCTCCAGGCGGGGGGCCAGGACCTGGCCAACAAGGAGCTTCGCAGCTTCTTCCTGGGCGGCGGCATCCGCTGGAAGGATGACGACCTGAAGAAGCTCGTGGGCCTGGCGGGAGCCGCCAAATGACCCCTGGCCCGGAGAACGCCCTGCTTCGCCCCTACGAGGGGCACGCGGGCTTCCTCTGGGTCCGGCGGGGCCTTCCTCTCCTCCTGGCCTCCCTCTCCGGCGGGGCGGCCCTTCTCGTCCCTGCCTGGCGGGGATGGTTCGTGCTGGCCGCCGCCGCCTTCTTCGGGGTGGCCTGGCCCACCTTCAAGCGAGGGGAGGCCTACCTCCGGGCTCGTCCCGCGATTCTCCGCTTCGACACCTTCCTGGTCCGCGGGCTCCGCCCCCTGGCGCGCATCCTGGGCCGGGAGGACGCCTGGATCCTCTCCTTCTGCGGCTGGAACAACCTCCGGGTGCGGGCCGCCTTCCAGGCCCCCAAGAGCCGGCGCACCCTCATCCTCCTGCCCCACTGCGTTCAGGCGGCCCACTGCCGGGCGGACGTCTTCGCCGACCTGCAGAACTGCTACGCCTGCGGACTCTGCTCCGTGGAGGACGTGATGAAGGGGGTCCTGGAGCGGCGCTGGGAGGTTTCCATCACGAACCGGAGCTACAAGGCCTACCGGGAGGCCCGGGCCTACCGTCCCGACCTGGTCGTGGCGGTGAGCTGCACCGACCGGCTGCTCAAGGGCCTGGCGAAGCTCTCGGAGGTGCCGGCCTACGTGCTCCCCCTTGCCCTGCCCCGGGGCATGTGTGTGGACACCACCTTCGACTTCGCCGCACTGCAGGCGGCCATGGAAGCCCTGGCGGATCCCCGTCCACCCGCCGGCGTGATGCCCCTGGGCAGGATCGGCGCCGCCTAGTGGGCCCCGGGGACCTCAGGCTGCGCAGGATCGCGGGGCGCGTCTTCGGAACCCGGGCGCTCCCCTACCTGCTCCACCTCCGCCCCATGGAGTGGCCCATCATGAGCGCCCACTTCCTCCTGGGCACCCTCCTGGCGGCCGGCTGGAACCTCCCCCTGGGGCTCACCCTCCTGGCCTGGACGTCCTTCGTGGTCGCCCTGAACGGGGGGACCCTGGCCATCAACAGCGCCTTCGACAAGGACGAGGGAGACATCGGCTACCTCCGCCAGCCCCCCCCGCCTCCCAGGCACCTCCTGGCCTTCTCGTCCGGGCTGCTGCTCCTCGCCCTCCTGATGGCCCTTCCCTTTTTCGCCGTGCCGCCCGCCGGGGACCGCTTCTTCTGGATCGTGGCCGCCTGCGTGGCCATGAGCGTGCTCTATTCGGTCCCTCCGGCCCGGCTCAAGGCACGGGCCGGCTGGGACCTGCTGATCAACTGCGCCGGGTTCGGCCTCCTCACCCCCCTGGGGGGCTGGGCCCTGACCGGACGCCCCTTCACGCCGGCCATCCTCTGGGCCGCCTGGGGCTTCTTCCTCCTCTTCGCCGCCCTCTACCCCATGACCCAGATCTACCAGGTGCAGGAGGACCGGGCCCGGGGGGACCGCACCCTGGTCATCCGGCTCGGGGAGGGCCCTTCCCTTGCCCTGGCCCTGGTGGCCGCCCTGGGGGCCCACGCCTGCATCCTCCGCGCCCTCCTTCACGCGGGCCGCCCGGCCCTTCCCCTGCTCCTCTCCCTGGGGGCCTGGGTGCTGGTGATCCTCCCCTGGCAACTGCGCTGGCGGCGCATGAGCCAGGACCAGCACCAGGCGGGGATGTACCGGGGCCTGGGGGCCTGGGCGGTGACGGACCTCAGCGTCCTCCTGCTCCTCTGGCCGCGGTGATCCTCCCGCCCTCCAGCCCTGATGCCGGCTTCCCCATGGCCTGGGGTTTCTCGACGCGCCTGGACGCCGAGCCTCCGCCCGAACGCCGCCTGCACCAGATCCACGGCTGCCGGATCGTGGAGGACGACGGACGGGTCCACGAGGCGGACGGGATCGTGACGACGCAGCGCGGACGCCGCATCGGGGTCCGCGTGGCCGATTGTGTGCCCATCCTCCTGGCTGGCCTCCTTCCGGGGGAACGGCCCTGGGTGGCCGCGCTCCACGCCGGGTGGCGGGGGGCCGTGGCCGGAATCCTCCGGGAGGGCGCCGCGGTGTTCCGGGCGCAGGGGGGCCGCACCTCGGACCTCGCCTGGTCCCTCGGCCCGGCGATCCTCGCCTGCCACTTCGAGGTGGGACCGGAGGTGGTCGAGGCGGCCCGGGGAGACCGGGCATGGGCGGATTCCATGGCCTCGGTGGGGCCCCGAGGGCGCCCGCACCTGGACCTGCACGCCTTCCTGCGAGGGCAGGCTTTGGACGAGGGTTTCGACCCTGGCCGGGAGTGTTCCGTCCCCCTCTGCACCTTCTGCCGCGGAGATCTCTTCCACTCCCACCGCCGGGGGGACCCCGGCCGGCAGTGGGGCTGGGTGGAAATCCTCTGAGGCCAAGGGCGTACCCTTCTTCGAAGTGGGAAGGTCCACCGCCAAGGCGCCAAGCACGCCAGGAGCCGCATGAATATTTCGTTGCCTTCCCTTGGCATCCTCTGGGAATCTGCTTTGCCGATTCACGAGGCACGATGAAATCTGGAGTCTTGGCGGTAGCTCCCGGCTCATTGAAGGGATTTCCGTCAGGGGCCCCGGCCGCATCGACAAGGCGCCCTCCAGGCCTGAGAATGGGCCCATGATCGACATCACCGACGTCCGCATCTCCAAGATCGAAGGGGACGAGAAGCTCCGGGCCTTCGCCACCATCATCCTTTCGGACTCCTTCCTCGTGGGGGACCTGAGGGTGGTCGAGGGCGAGGACGGATTCTTCGTCGCCATGCCCAGCAAGCGCAAACGGGACGGATCCTTCAAGGACATCGCCTACCCTCTGAACAACGAGGTCCGGGCCCTGATCGAAGAGCGGGTGCTCCAGGCCTACGAGGCCGCCACGGGGAACCGCGCCATCAGCCGCCTCGAGAAGGGCGAGCCCGGCCCGGTCCGGCCCGACCTGCTGGGCGTCGAGGAGTTCGGTTTCACCCCGAAGACGAATCCGAACTGATCCCTTGCGGACCGCCTTCCGGAATTGGGCTCGGCATCACCTCCACGTGACTCGGGCCCTTCCTGTGCCCTCGCCCTTCGGGCGGCCATCGCCTGCGGCGATTCCGTCCGCGTCCAGGATGGGCCTCGTCACCACCTCCTCGTGACTCGGGCACTTCCTGTGCCCTCGCCCTTCGGGCGGCCATCGCCTGCGGCGATTCCGTCCTATCTCGCAATCCTGCTCGATGGTGGCCCCGCAGGGATTCGAACCCTGGACCAGGCGGTTATGAGCCGCCAGCTCTGACCGCTGAGCTACAGGGCCATTCCGATGATAGCCAGGGACGGGCGCGGCCCGCCATGGACGAAAACCCGCGCCCACGCTAGGATTGAGGGCCTCTGGGGAGTCGCCAAGTGGTAAGGCAGCGGGTTTTGGTCCCGCCACCGAGGGTTCGAATCCTTCCTCCCCAGCCAATGTATTCCGGGGGACCGCGCTGCGCGCTACACCCCCGGGCCCCCGCGCTCGGGGCGGGGAACCCGCCCCTCGCTTCGTGCGTGGGGAGGAAGGATTCGAATCGGACCTGGCGCGGGTGGATGCTACTTTCAAAGGACATTTATCCTGGAGCCCTCGTGCGAATCCTGCTGGCCCTATTCCTCGCCCTGCCTCTCCTCTCCGCCACCCCCCGGCCCCGGGTCCTGTTCACGACCAGCCTGGGCTCTTTCACGGTGGAACTGGCGCCGGACGCGGCGCCCAAGACCGTGGAGAACTTCCTGGGCTACGTGCGGTCGGGGCACTACAAGGGCACCGTCTTCCACCGGGTCATCAAGGACTTCATGGTCCAGGGAGGCGGCTTCACCGAGGACCTGGCCCGGAAGGACACGCGGAGCGCCGTCGACAACGAGGCGGACCAGGCCAAGGCCAAGGGCTGGACCCACAAGCGGGGGACCCTGGCCATGGCCCTGCCCCAGAACAACCCCTTCGGCGCCACGGCCCAGTTCTTCATCAACGTGAAGGACAATCCCAGCCTGGACTTCAAGGCCAAGACCATGAAGGACTATGGCTACTGCGTCTTTGGCAAGGTGGTCGCCGGCATGGACACCGTGGACAAGATCCGGTCCGTCAAGACGGGGCTTCAGAAAGGCATGAAGGACGTCCCGGTGAAACCCGTGGTGATCACCGAGGCCAAGGAACTCAAGTAGGGGCCTTGCCCGTGGCGGCCAGGGGGCGCATAATTCAACATCTGTTGAATTTCCCGTGAGTCCAACCGCCCAGCGCTCCGCATCCCGAGGCCCCCGCCCCTCCCCAGTGGCAACGGGGGCGATCCTGGACGCTGCCCAGGAGGTCTTCTCGCGTTCGGGGTTGGAGGGCGGAAGCCTCCGGGCCATCGCCCGGCGGGCCGGGTGTGATCCCGCCCTGATCTACTATCACTTCGCCAACAAGGAGGCCCTGTTCCTGGCCCTCGTAGACCGGCGACTCCCACCCCTTGGGGCGGACTTGGAGCGCCTGGCCGCCGATCCAGGACCCGGGAACCTCGAAACGCGTCTCTGGGCGGTCCTGGAGACCTTCCGTCGGCATCTGGGGGAGGACCTGGGCTTCCGGACCCTGCTCCGGGGTCAGGTGGCCCAGGGCACGGACAGTGTCCGCAACGCGGTGGAGCATCACCTCCGGCGCATCGCCACTCCGGTTTCCCAAATCCTTTGCCAGGGCATGGCCTCGGGAGAGGTCCGGAAGGACCTCGACCCCCTGCTGACCACCTTCTTCATCCTCCGCATGCACCTGGAGATCCTGGACCTGTTTCCCTCCCTCGGGGGACGCCTGACGGGCATGCGCGGACCCCGGGCTCTGGAGCAGGCCCGGAGAACCTGGCTCGAATTCGTCCTGCGGGCCCTAGCTCCCCCATCCCCTCCCGAGGTCCGGCCATGAGAACCCCGTCCCTGATCCTCATCCTCTCTCTGGTCCTGCCGGGGATCGCATGTCGCCGGCAGGACAGCACCCTCCTGGACGGCCGTCTGGAGGCCTACCAGAGCGACCTCGGCCCCCGGGTGGCCGGGCGCCTGAAGGATGTGCGGGTCCAGGAGGGGCAGCGGGTCAAAGCCGGAGACCTGCTGGCCCTGGTGGAGGCCGAGGAACTGGATGCCGCGGTGGCGCGGGACCTGGCCGCCCTGGACGGGGCCCGGGCCCGGAAGCTCCAGGTGGATCGGGGCAACCGGGCGGAGGACATCGCCCAGGGGGAGGCGCGGGTCCAGGACGCCCAGGCGGCCCTCTCCCTGGCGGAAGAAAACCTCGGCCGGGCCCGGCGGCTCCACCAGGAACGCATCCTCTCCCAGGCGGACCTGGACGGCGCACGGACCGCCCGGGACCGGGCGGCCGCGAACCTCGAACTCCAGCGCAAGGCCCTCGCGGAACTGGTGGCGGGCGCCCGGGTGGAGGAACGGATGGCCTCCGACGCCCAGGCGCGGCAGGCCCAGGCGGTGCTGCAACAGACCCGGACCAGCGCGGGCTTCACCGAGATCCGGGCGCCATTCGACGGGGTGGTGCTTCACCGCCTCCGGGAACCGGGGACCGTCCTGGGAGCGGGTCAGCCCGTGCTCACCCTGGCCCGGGGGGACGCCCTCTGGGTCCGCGTCTACATCCCCCAGACCCTCCAGGTGAGGGTGAGCGTGGGGCAGGCGGCCACCGTGGAAACCCTGGACGGTCGGCGCCTGGAGGGCCGCCTTACCGAGCTCTCCAGGGATCCCGAATTCACCCCCAAGGTCGTCGAGACCGCCGAGGAGCGGGTCAACCTGGTGTACCCCGGAAGGGTGACCCTGCCCCTGGCCTGGGAGAAATCCCTCGCCCCGGGCCAGGCGGTGAAGGTCCGGATCCAGGCCGCTCCGTGACCCTCCTCCTCCGGGCGCAGGGCCTCACCCTCACCTACCCGGGGGGCACCCGGGCCGTGCGGGGTCTGGACCTGGAGCTGCGGGCGGGGGACCTCCTGGGCCTCATCGGACCCGACGGGGCCGGCAAGAGCAGCGTCTTTCGCATGCTCGTCAGGCTCCTGCGCCCCACCGCCGGGCGCCTCGAACACCCTCTGGGGGCCCGCGGAATCGGTTATGTGCCTCAATCGTTCAGCCTGGCGCCGGATCTCAGCGTGGAGGAGAACCTGCGACTTCAGGCAGGGCTCTTCGGACTCCAGGCCCCGGAGACCCGCATGGGCGAACTCCTGGAATCGGTGGGCCTGGCCTCCTTCCGGGCCCGCCCCGCCGGAGCCCTCTCCGGGGGCATGAAGCAGAAACTCTCCCTCTGCTCCGCCTTGCTGCCCTCCCCGGCGCTGCTCCTCCTGGACGAGCCCACCACGGGGGTGGACCCCGTGTCCCGCCGCGAGTTCTGGGACCTTCTCCACGGCGTCCACGAGGAGGGCGTGGCCATTCTCTTTTCCACCCCCTACATGGACGAAGCCGAATACGCCCACCGGGTGATGTTCATGGAGGCGGGTCGGATCCTTGATTCCGGAACCCTCGAAGAATTGCGAAGCCGATTGCCCGGACTCATGGTGAGGATGATGGCGCGGGACCGTGAGACCGCGATGGCCAGGCTCCGGGAGTTCTCCCCCCTCGAGGCCTTCGGCGAAGGGGAGGAACTGCGGGTGCGCTTCCCCGACCAGGATCCCGATGCCCTCCTCTCCCGGCTGGCCTCATGTCCGGAACTGAAGCATCCCCGCCTCTGCCCCATCTCCCTCGAGGACGTGTTCCTCCACCTGCTCGGGCAGGGGGAGGGGGTCCATGCCTGAATCCGTCCTCCAGGTGGAGCGGCTCACCAAGCGCTTCGGTGATTTCACCGCGGTGCGTGAGGTGAGCTTCGACATCGCCCAGGGGGAGATCTTCGGATTCCTCGGACCCAACGGCGCCGGGAAGAGCACCACCATCCGGATGCTCTGCGGCGTGCTGGCCCCCACCGCGGGACGGGCCTCGGCCCTGGGGAGGGACCTCTTCACCCAGGCCGACCAGGTCCGGGGCCGCATGGGCTACATGAGCCAGAAGTTCAGCCTCCTGCCCGACCTCAGCGTGGAGGAGAACCTCCGCTTCTTCGGAGGGCTGTACGGCCTGGCGGGGTCGCGCCTGGACTCGGAACTGGAATTCCGCCTCAAGGAGATGCAGGTGCTGGCCATTCGCCACCAGCTGGTGTCCGGCCTGAGCACCGGGGAGCGGCAACGGGTGAGCCTGGCGGCCAGCACCCTCCACCGCCCCGAGGTCCTCTTCCTGGACGAGCCCACCAGCGGCGTGGATCCTCTCCGCCGGCGCCAGTTCTGGGACGCCATGAAGGAATTGGTGCGGGAAGGCATCACCATCCTCGTCACCACCCACAACCTGGCCGAGGCGGATCAGTGCGACCGGCTGGCCTTCATCCTGGGGGGGGCCCTCCGGGCCACCGGCCGCCCCAGGGACCTGAAGGAGGGCCTGGGACAGCAGGTGCTCGTGCTTCGGGGAGACGCCTACCGTGGGCTTCGGGCCGCCGCCGCCGGGATGCCGGGAGTCCTTTCCGCCGTCCTCCAGGGGCGCTCGGTGCGCCTGGCCCTGCCGGCCAAGGCCGATCCCGGAGGCATCCTGGATTCCCTGGCCGCCCTCGGCCTGGACTTCGAGGCCTCGGAGCCCGAACTTCCCTCCCTCGAGGATCTTTTCGTGGACCTGGTCCGCCTGGACCGGAAGGAGGCCGCCTGATGTGGACCCGCGTGAAGGCCCTCGTCTGGAAGGAGTTTCTCCAGCTCCGCCGCGACCGCTTCACCCTCGCCTTCGTGGTGGGCATGCCCCTCATGCAGCTGGTGATATTCGGCTTTGCGATCAACTATGACGTGAAGCACCTGCCCGCGGTGGTCCTGGACGAGTCCCACAGCCAGGAGAGCCGCAGCTTCGTGGACGGCCTGGAGGCCACCCAGTACTTCGACGTGAAGCACCAGGTGGCCTCGGAGTCTGACCTGCGGAAGGAGATCGACACGGGGCGGGCCAAGGTGGGGGTGTGGTTCCCCCCGGACTACGCCCGCATGCTCCGCTCGGGGCAGACGGCCCAGGTGATGGTCGTGGTCAACGCCTCCGACCCCACCACCTCCGGCTCCGCCATTTCAACTGTGACCGGGGTGGCCAACCTCAGGAGCACTCAGGTCCTCTTCGACCGCATGGGCCTGGGACCCTCCTCCAGGCCGCCCGTGCCCATCGAGGTGCGGGTGCGCCCCTGGTACAACCCCAACATGCGCAGCCCCACCTTCATTGTTCCCGGACTCATCGGGATCATGATGGCCATGACCTGTGTGGTCTACGCCTCCGCCAGCATCGTGAAGGAGCGCGAGCGGGGCACCCTGGACCAGATCCTGGTGACGCCCGTGAGCCCCCTGGAACTCTTCCTGGGCAAGGCCATCCCCGTGGTGATCATGGCCTACATCCAGCTGAGCTTCCTCACCCTGGTGGGCTACCTCGTCTTCCAGGTGCCCGTGACCGGCTCCCTGCCCCTGCTCTACCTCTGCGCGGTCTTCTTCATCGTGCCCATGCTGGGCATCGGGATCCTCATCAGCACCAAGGCCCAGACCCAGGCCCAGTCCAACCAGATGGGCATGCTCACCTTCATGCCCATGGTCTTTCTCAGCGGCTACGTCTTTCCGATCGAGGGCATGCCCCTCTTCTTCCAGGGCATCAGCCAGGTCATCCCCCTCACCCACTTCATCAACATCGTGCGGGCCATCGTCCTGCGCGGGGTGGGCCTGGAGGCCTTCTGGCCGTCCATCGTGAAACTCCTGGTGCTCACCCTGGTGATCTGGACCGCGGCGCTGCGGAGCATGCGGCGGGCCAGCGCCTGAGGGCCTCGAGGACCCACGGGTCCTCTTCGTCTCGTGCCCGACCGCTACAATGGGACCCGAGGTCTGGATGCCCGACGCCGCCCCGCACCTGGAACGATTCGTGACCGACCCGGACCTTCTTCCCGTGGCCCGGAAAATCGCCGCCGGCGAACGCCTCTCCTTCGAGGACGGGCTCCTGCTCTACCAGACGGGGGACCTGACGGGTGTGGGCGCCCTGGCGCATCACGTCCGCCTCCAGAAGCACGGCCTCCGCACCTATTACGTGGCCAGCCGCCGCCTGAGCTACACCAACATCTGCTACACCCACTGCCAGTTCTGCGCCTTCCAGGCCAAGCCCGGGGACCCCCGGGCCTACGTGCTCAGCGCCGAGGATATCGTCCGGGAGCTGGAGAAACCCGAGAGCCGGGGGGTGCGCGAGCTGCACATGGTGGCGGGCCACTACCCCAAGCTGAAGATCGAGTACTTCGAGGACCTCTTCCGGAAGGTCAAGGCCGCCTTCCCGCAGATCCACCTTAAGGTCTTCACCATGGTGGAGATGGACTACTACGCCCGGAACAGCCGGATCTCCGTGGAGGCATTCCTGGACCGGTGCGTGGCCGCGGGCCTGGAGAGCTGTCCCGGCGGCGGCGCGGAGATCTTCGACGAGGGCATCCGGGAGCAGATCTGCATCGGCAAGAAGGACGCCGAGACCTGGCTGCGGGTGGCGGAGATCTGCCACCGCCGGGGCGTGCCCACCAACTGCACCATGCTCTACGGGCACATCGAGAAGCCCGAGCACAAGGTGGACCACCTGCTGCGGCTGCGGGAGCTCCAGGACCGCACCGGGGGCTTCCTGGCCTACATCCCCCTGGCCTACCAGGTGGAGGACAACGAACTGGGCCGCACCCACGAGATCCACGAAACCACGGGCACGGCGGACCTTCGGGAGATCGCGGTGGCCCGCCTCCTTCTCGACAACGTGCCCCACATCAAGGCCTACTGGGTGATGATCACCGAGGGCCTGGCCCAGGTGGGGCTCAGCTACGGCGCCAACGACCTGGACGGCACCATCGTGGAAGAAGAAATCGCCCACCGGGCGGGCGCCAAGACCCCCCAGGCGCTCTCCCGGTCCGAGCTGGCGCGCCTCATCACCGAGGCGGGCTTCGAGGCCGTGGAGCGGGACAACCTCTACCACGAGGTTCCCCAGGCCCTCCCGGCCTGAACCATGGCCCGCCGCCCCCTCGTGAAGGTGTGCTGCATCGCCAGCCTCGCGGAGGCGGGGCTGGCCCAGGCCCACGGCGCCTCCGCCCTGGGCCTGGTCTCGGCCATGCCCTCGGGGCCCGGAGTCATCCCCGAGCAGCTCATCGCGGAGATCGCCGGGGCCCTGCCGGCGGTGGACACCTTCCTCCTCACCGCCCTCCGGAACGCGGAGGACCTGGCCGCCCAGCACCGGCGCTGCCGGACCCGCACGCTCCAGCTCGTGGACCGCGTGGACGCCGTCGAACTTCGCAAACTCCGAGGCCTCCTTCCCGCGGTCCGCCTCGTCCAGGTGGTCCATGTCCAGGGCCCCCGCTCCGTGGACGAAGCCCTCGCGGTGGCCCCCCTGGTGGACGCCCTGCTGCTGGATTCGGGGAACCCCGCCCTGGAGAGGAAGGAACTGGGGGGAACCGGACGCACCCACGACTGGCTCCTGAGCCGGAGGATCCGCGAGGAGGCTGGCCGGCCCGTGTGGCTCGCCGGCGGGCTCCATCCAGGCAACGTGGCCGAGGCCGTGGCCTGCGTCGAACCCCATGGGGTGGACGTCTGCTCGGGGCTCCGCCGCGGCGGAGTCCTGGACCCCGGGCTCCTGGCGGCCTTCTTCGCGGCCCTGCCCGCATGAGCGCCGAACGGGATGGGCTCCGCCAGCACTTCCAGGCCCTGCGGGAGGGCATCCCCGAGGGGCGGGCTGCCGCGGCTTCGGGGATCATCGGCGGGCGGATCGAGGCCTTCTGCGTCTCCAGGCGCCTCCGGCGGATCGGGGTCTTCTGGCCCCGTCCAGGAGAGGTGGACTTGCGCCCGCTGATCCGGAAACGGAGCGATTGGCTCTGGTACTTCCCCCGGGTGGCGAGCACCCACCCCCCTCGCCTGGCCTGGGGCACGGAGCCTCTGCAGGAAGGCCTGTGGGGACGGAAGGAACCGGTGCTGACCCAGCATTTCCTTCCTCCGGTGGACCTCCTGCTCGTGGCCGGGCTGGCCTTCGACGAGGCGGGCTACCGCCTGGGTGAGGGGGAGGGCTACGTCAACGCCCTGCTGGAGCGTCTGGACGCGAAGGTCCAGGCCTACGGAGTGGCTTTCGAGGCCCAGGTGGTCGGGGGCCTCCCGCTGGAGCCCCGGGACCTTCCACTCTCAGGGCTCTTCACGGAAACAAGGCTGCGCCGATTCTCGGCCCCGGAGGACGGGGAAGTCTAGAATGGGCCCGTTCGAGGGACGGGCCATGGAGACCTTCTTCCACCTTCGGGAACGGGGCAGCAGCGTCCGGACGGAATGTCTGGCGGGCCTGACCACCTTCCTCACGATGGCCTACATCGTGTTCGTCAATCCGGGGATCCTCGCCGCCGCCGGGGTGCCATTCGCCGGGGCCGCCACCGCCACGGCGATCGGGGCGGGCCTCATGTGCATCGCCATGGGCCTGGCCACCAACCTGCCCATCGCCATGGCCCCGGGCATGGGCCTCAATGCCGCCCTGGCCTTTTCCGTCATCGGGGTGGCCCAGGCCTATGCTCCCTGGCAGGCGGGCATGGCGGTGATCCTGGCGGAGGGCCTGATCATGCTGGTGCTGGTGGCCACGGGGCTGCGGGAGGCCGTGATGAATGCCATCCCCCTGGACCTCAAGCGGGCCATCGGGGTGGGGATCGGCCTGTTCATCGCCCTCATCGGCCTCAACCAGGGAGGCCTGATCCGCCCAGCCCCCATCACCCTGGTCACCCTCGGGGACTTCCGCTCGCCGGTGGTCTGGGTGACCGTCCTCGGCCTGGTGGCCGTGCTGGCCCTGATGGCCCTCCGGGTGAAGGGAGCCATCCTATGGGCCCTCCTTCTCGCCACCCTGGCGGCCCTGGTCCTGGGCCTTGCGCGCCTTCCCACCGCCTTGGCGGCCGCCCCCCGCTTCGAGACCTTTTTCGCTCCCTTCCAGCGGGTGGGGGGCACCCTGGCCCTGGCGCGGCTCCTGGAACCCGTGCTGCTCATGGGCGTCTTCGCCATCCTGCTCACCGACTTCTTCGACACCATGGGCAGCGTGGTGGCCATCGGGGAGCAGGCGGGCTTCGTGGAGAAGGACGGCCGTGTACCTGGGATCCAGCGCATCCTCACCGTGGACGCCAGCGCCGCGGCCACCGGCGGCCTCTTCGGCTGCAGTTCCATCACCTGCTACATCGAAAGCGCCGCGGGGATCGCCGCGGGGGGCCGCACGGGGCTCGGCCCGATCGTGGCCGGCCTGCTCTTCCTCCTGTCAGCCTTCTTCACCCCCCTGATCGAGCTGGTGGGAGGCGGGGTGCAGGTGCCCAACTCCACCCATTACACCCTCTTCGCCAAGGGTGGCTTCCAGGTGGCCCAGGGTTCTGCCTTCCTCTATCCGGTGACCGCGGGGGTCCTGATCGTGGTGGGCTTCCTCATGATGCAGACCGCCCGGGAGCTGGACTGGGGCGCCCTGGAGACGGGCTTTCCCGCCTTCCTCATCCTGCTGGGCATCCCCCTCACCTACAGCATCGCCCACGGCATCGGTCTGGGCTTCCTGAGCCACGTCCTGATCATGGCCTTCCGGGGCCGGGCCCGCGAGGTCCACCCCCTCATGTGGGGCTTCAGCGCGGCCTTCCTTGCGCTCTTCCTGTGGCACAGCTTCGGTGGCGGCCACTGAACCTGCAGGTCCGACAGAGGGTTTCCTTTCATCCGGAGCGGCTTCCGAGGCTTCAGCTTGCGGAGCAGGTCCCGGCGAGGGCGGGGACCCGGGGAGGGGCACTCCCCTGGGCCCGCGGCCCGGGCTGTCAGCCTTGTGCCCTGCCCGGCCTTCTGGTGGCGGAATTCCACATCCCCGGAGGTCCATCCGGGTCCCCCTCCCCTCCGCGCCCGGGTACGCTGGGGTGGCCCGACCAGGATGCCCATGAGCCTTGACGCCGCCCGCGCCTACCTCGCCTCGCCCCACCTGGAGCCCGAACTCCGGGCCGAGTTGCAGCCCCTCCTGGACGCCGCCTCCGGCGGGGACGGGGGAGCCCTCGCGGACCTTCAGGACCGCTTCTCCGAACCCCTGGCCTTCGGCACCGGAGGTCTGCGCGGGGTGATGGGCGCGGGGCTGCGGCGCATGAACCTGCCGAACGTGCGCCGAGCCACCCTGGCCCTGGCCTCCGTGGCCCGCCGGCGGGCGCCGGAGGGGCGCTCGGCCATCGTGGGCTTCGACACCCGGATCAACAGCGCCGCCTTCGGCCGGGAGGCCGCGCGGGTGCTGGCCGCGGCGGGTTACACGGTGTACCTCGGGGACCGGCCCCTTCCCACGCCCTTCCTCTGCTACGCCATGCGCCGCCTGGGCACCGCCTGCGGGGTCATCGTCACGGCCAGTCACAATCCCAAGATCTACAACGGCTACAAGGCCTACGACGACCAGGGGGGGCAGGTGGTGGCCCCCTGGGACGCCGAAGTCGAGGCGGCCATGAATGCCCTGCCCCTGGTGCCCTCCCCCCCGTCCACCGAAGGAGACGCCCGGATTCTCCCGATCCCCCCTGCGGTGGAGGAGGCCTTCCTGGAAATGAGCCTGGGTTTCCGGGCCCATCCGAAGGTCTTCACGCCGGCCAGGGTCCTCTACACTCCTTTCCACGGCACCGGGATCGCGTTCGTGCCCGAACTCTTTCGCCGCGCAGGACTCCCGCTCGAAATCTGCGAGGCCCAGGCGGTGCAGGACGGCACCTTCCCCACGGCGCCCCGGCCCAACCCGGAAGAGATGGCGGCCTTCGAGGTCACCTTGAAGGATGCCGAAGCCAAGGGGGTGGAGGTGATCCTCGCCAGCGATCCCGACGCCGACCGCCTTGGCATCGTCCTCAAGCACCGGGGCCAGTGGATCCAGATGACGGGCAACGACACGGCGGCCCTGGCGCTGGACTACCTGGCTCGCGAAAAAGGGGTGAAGGGCACGGTGGTCACCACCGTGGTCACCTCGGACTTCCTGGCAGAAACGGGCCGCCTGCATGGGATGCCCACCGTGTGGACCCTCACGGGGTTCAAGAACATCGCCGTCTGCATGCACCGGCTCGTCGCCCTGGGGGAGACCTACGCCTTCGGCGCCGAGGAGAGCATCGGAATGTGCCCCAGCGCGGAGTTGCGGGACAAGGACGGCGTCACCGCCGCCCTCCTGGTGGCGGAGATGGTGGGCCATTACCAGGCGCGGGGTCTTGACCTGATGGATGCCGTCGAGGGGCTCCAGGAGCGGGTCGGGAGCTTCCACAACAGGCTCGTGAACCTCGAGGATCCCCGCCCCGGCGGAGCCCAGCGCTTCGCCGAGGCCATGTCGCGAATCCGCGCCGCGGGCCTCCGGAGTTTCGCGGGGGAGGAGGTGACCTCCTGGGAGGATTTCGCGAGCGGGGAATGGCGGGATGCCGCGGGCCGCGTGGAGCCCATCCTCGACCGGCCCGACCGGCGGGACCTCGCCCTGCCCATCGAGCGGAGCAATGTCCTGAAGTTCCGTTTCGGGAGCGGGGCCTTCGCCGCCTTCCGCCCCAGCGGGACGGAACCCAAGCTCAAGGTCTACCTGCAGAGCCGCACGGGCCCCGGGCTCCTGGATCGGATGGAGGCTCAGGCCAGGAGCCTCCTGGGACTCTGATGGCCGACGCGAGGGTCGACGTCGCCGTCGTGGGGGCAGGGCCCGCAGGGGGCCACCTCGCCCGGCTTCTGGTGGAGCGGGGGCTGAAAGTGCTGCTCGCCGATCGCCTCCCCGACCTCCGGAAGAACGCCTTCTCCAGCGCCGGAACCACTCTGGAGGCCCTGGACCGCTTCCGGCTCCCGGGCCATCTGGTGGGGGCCTTCTGGAAAAACCTGAGCGCCCGGAGTTCGAACGAGGAGGGCCACTGGAGCGGGGTTGGGGTCTCGGGGGCGGTTCTGGATTTCGGGAGCCTGCGCGAGCACCTCGCCCGCGAAGCGGAGAAGGGCGGTGCCCAACTGTGCCTCGGGTGCAAGGCAACCTCCTGGGAAGGGGGCCTCGGCGAGGCGAGGCTCCGCCTGGAACGGGGGGCCGAGCGTTTCGAGGTCAAGACCGGAATCCTGGTGGACGCCACGGGCCCGGCCCGGGGGCTCATGCGGCGCGCCGCTCCACCTGCTCCCGCGTACCTGGTGGGCACGGGCCTGGAATGGCTGGTGGAGGTGCCCCCGGACCTCTGGGACTCCTGGAGGGAAACCCTTGCCTTCTTCCTGGGCCGTCGTTGGATTCCCAGGGGCTACAGCTGGATCTTCCCGATGCAAGAGGGGCTCCTCAAAGTCGGGGCTGGGCGCTTCAATCCGGGAGGACCGGGCTTCCCGACTTCTCTGGAATTCCACATTCGCCAACTTCTTGGCGAGGTCCTGAAGATCCCCTCGGCCCGGGTGCTGGATGTCCACGGAGGCACGCTTCGCTACGCCCGGGGGTTGAAGGACCCCTACGCTGCGGGACCCCTGATCGGCGTGGGGGACGCGGTCTCGACCCTCAACACCCTTGGAGGCGAGGGCATCCGGCACGCCATGGAGGGGGCCGAGATCGCCCTGCCCTTCATTCTGCGGGCGTTGGGGGATCCCGCGGTGGGCTTCGGAGGGTACGCCGCCGCCATGCACCGCCGCTTCAAGGGCCGCTGGGACTGGAGCGAGGAACTGGCCGTGCGCCGGTACCTCCAGGACGGGGACGGCCGCTTGGATTCCATGATCCGCTTCCTTCGCGCGAGGGACCTGGAATTCGTCCTGGATGTCCTCTTCAATTACAACTTCCCCCGGGCGGCCCGGGCCGCGGGCCCCGCCTTCCTGTGGTCCAGGCTCCGGCGCGCAGGGGCCAGGGCGGGTGCCCTGCTGGGGATCCAGGGCCGGTAGCCAGGGCGCTTGCCAGGCCCGCTCCGAAGCATCGCCCTTTCCCAAGGCGCCCCTGGCCGGGCCCGGGACCTCCAAGATCCGCGACGGCGGGGTGGTGGCCCGTGCTATGGTGCATCAGCCCAACCGAGGATCATCGACAGGAGGAATTCATGAAACGTTCCGCATCGGGGCTCATGGCCGCCTCTGCCTTCTTGCTGGCCACCGCCTTCGGTCACGCCGCAGAACCCTTCAACCTGGCCATCCCCCTCCCCCTCACCGGGGGGCAGGCGAAATTCGGGGAGATGATGAAGCGCTCCTACGAGATGGCCGCGGAGGAGATCAACGCCAAGGGCGGGGTCAAGGGCCGCAAGATCGTCCTCAGCTTTGAGGACTCCCAGGCAAAGCCCGACTCCGCGAGGGCCATCGTCGAGAAGCTCATCGACGTGAAGAAGCAGCCGCTGATCGTGGGCGAGTACACCTCCGCCTGCGCCAAGGCCGTGGCCGCGGTGGCCAACGAGCGCAAGACCCCCTACCTCATCGTCGCCTCCGCGGACGATTCCATCACCCAGCAGAACTACAAGTACGTCTTCCGGCAGAATGTCCCCAACGCCTACTACGCCCAGGGTCTGGTGAGCTTCCTGCGGGAGAAGGTGCAGCCCAAGACCATGGCCATCCTTTACGAGAGCTCCGACTTCGGCACCTCCGGCGCCGCGGACATGGAGAAGTGGGCCGGCAAGCTGGGCTGCAAGGTGCTGGTCAAGGAGAAGTACGAGAAGGGAGCGGTTGATTTCAAGCCCATCCTGTCCAAGGTCAAGCAGGCCGCCCCAGACGTGCTCTTCATGGTCTCCTACGTGATGGACGCCTCCCTGCTCATGAAGCAGATCAAGGAGTTGCGCCTCGACGCCAAGCTCTACGCGGGCGGGGCCGCTGGGTTTGCCCTCCCCGAGTTCGTGGACAACGCCAAGGACGCGGCCGAGTACGTCATGACCGCCACCCTCTGGACCCCCCAGGTGAAGTACAAGGGGGCCAAGGAGTACGCGGACAAGTACAAGGCCAAGTACGGGGACTTCCCCTCCTACCACGGGGCCTCCGCCTACTCGGCCCTGCATGTGGTGCACGATGCCCTCAGCCGGGCGAAGTCCATGAAGTCCGAAGACATCACGGAGGCCCTGAAGAAGACCAAGCTCCAGACCGCCTACGGCCCCGTGGCCTTCGAGGACAAGGACGGGTACCAGAACCAGTGCTTCTCCGAGACCTTCGTGCTGCAGGTCCAGGCTGGGGAGCACGAGACCGTCTGGCCCTACGCCTACGCGAACAAGAAGTTCATCTACCCATTCCCCCGCTGGAGGGACCGCAAGTAGCCCCGAAACACCTCCGGGCGGGCCGGTCCCCGGAACGGCCCGCCTGACCTGCATCCAGGGGGAACCATGAACGCCGCGCAAGTGGAAGTCCTGCTCCAGACGCTCATCGCGGGCGTCCTTCTGGGGGGCCTCTACGCCCTCATCGGGCTGGGGATGACGCTCATCATGGGCGTCATGAAGATCATCAACCTCGCGCACGGCGAATTGATGATGGTCGGGATGTACATCGCCTACTGGATGTTCTCCCTCTTCGGCATCGATCCCTACGTGTCGGTGTTCATCGCCGGGCCCCTGCTCTTCTTCCTGGGCATCCTCATTCAGAAGTACCTGATCAACACCGTGTTAAGGGTGGACAGCATTCTTCCCGAGAACCAGGTGATCCTCACCGTGGGCGTCGGGATGATCCTGGCCAGCGCCGCCACCATCGCGTTCAAGAGCGACTACCGGTCCACCCCCGTGAAGTACGGCACCAGCGCGTTCTACCTCTCGGATCTGTGGAAGGGCTCCCCCATCGAGCTCTCCCTCTCCATCCCCTGGAGCGTGAGCTTTCTCTTCGCCCTCGCCATCACGGCCGGCCTGTGGTTCTTCCTCCAGCGCACCGACACCGGCAAGTCCATCCGAGCCACCGCCCAGGACCTCGACGCCGCCCTCCTGATGGGGGTGAACGTGCAACGGATGCGCGTCGTGACCTTCGGCCTCGGCTCAGCGCTGGTGGGCGCCGCGGGCTGCCTCTTCATCCCGATCTACTACCTGTACCCCGCCCTCGGCGGGCAGTTCACTCTCATCGCCTTCGTCATCACCATCCTGGGGGGCCTGGGCTCCAACGTGGGGGCGATCCTCGGAGGCCTCATCCTGGGGCTTTTCGAGTCCCTGACGGCCACCTACGTGGGAATGGGATGGGCCCCGGTGGGCCGCTTCGTGATCTTCATCGCCGCCCTGCTTTTCCTGCCGGGCGGGGTCGCCTCGCTGTTGAGGAGAAGGGCGTTCGGAAAATGAAGAAACCGCTCATCCCCCTCGCCGTGCTGGCCGTGCTGGCCGTCCTGCCCTTCTCGGGCCTGAGCACCTACATGATGCACATCCTGATCCTTGTCCTCATGTGGACCACCATCGGGATGTCCTGGAACCTCCTGGGTGGCTACTGCGGCCAGGTCTCCTTCGGGCATGCGGCCTACTTCGGTGTGGGGGCCTACACGGCCGGCCTCCTGTACTTCAAGCTCCAGGCCTCGGCCTGGTGGGGAATCCCCCTCAGCGTGGCTGTTGTCTCCGTCTTCGCCTTTGTCCTGGGCTACATCGTGCTGAAGCTGCGAGGCCCCTTCTTCGCCCTGGCCACCCTCGCCTCAGGCGAGGTCCTGCGCATCACGACCGAGAATTGGAACGGATTCACCAACGGCACCCTGGGCATCTTGATCCAGGAACGCACCTGGGTGGCCAAGACCCAGTACTACTACATCATCCTGGCCATCACCGCCTTCACCTTCCTGCTCGTTCGCCGCCTCGTGGCCTCCAAGTGGGGGTACTACTTCGTGGCCGTCCGCGAAGACCAGGACGCGGCCGAGTCCCTGGGCATCGACACGACGAAGTACAAGACCATCGCCCTGGTGGTGAGCGCCGCGCTCACCGGCATCTGCGGCGCCTTCTACACGAACTACATGGGCTTCATCGATCCCCACATCGTCTTCGCCCTGCACGACATCAGCATCATCACCATCATGATCGTGATGGTGGGCGGCGTGGCCACCCAGTGGGGTCCCCTGGTGGGGGCCGGCATCATGGTGCTTCTGGCCGAGTGGATCCGTTCCATCCCCGGCCTGGGGGCGTCGCACCAGGCCTTCTTCGGCGTGCTCCTGGTGCTCATCATCCTCTTCCTCCCCAACGGGATCGTCGGCGACTTCCGCAAGATCACCCGCCTCTTCGGGAGGGCCCGGGCATGAGCGAGAGCCTCCTCCAGGTGAAGAACGCCTACAAGTTCTTCGGCGGCCTGGCCGCCGTCACCGACGTGAGTTTCGAGATCAGGAAGGGCGAGATCCTGGCCCTCATCGGTCCCAACGGCGCCGGCAAGACCACGGTCTTCAACGTGGTGAACGGCTTCTACAAGCCCTCCCGGGGCGAGGTCTGGTTCAAGGGCCGCAACATCTCAGGGCTGAAGCCCCACAAGATCTGCCGCATGGGGATGGCCCGCACCTTCCAGGTGGTGAAGCCCCTCCAGCGCATGTCCGTGCTCGACAACGTCGTGGCCTCCGCCTTCCTTCGGGCCGAGTCCCGGGAGAAGGCCGTGGAGATCGCGGAAGAGACGCTCAAGTTCACAGGCCTCTACGAGGACCGGGACGTGATCTCCAAGGGCCTGCCCCTGGGCAAGCGGAAGCGGCTGGAGATCGCCCGGGCCCTCGCCACCCAGCCGGAGCTGCTGCTTCTGGACGAGTCCTTCGCGGGCCTGAACCCCGCCGAGCTGGACGAGTCCATCGGAATCATCCGACGCATCAAGGAACGGGGCATCACCATCTTCATCATCGAGCACCACATGAAGGTGATCATGGCCATCAGCGACCGCATCGTGGTGATCAACTACGGCCAGAAGATCGCCGAGGGCTCCCCCGAGGAGATCCAGGCGAACCCTGCCGTCGTCGAGGCCTACCTCGGGGAGGACCACCATGCTTGAGGTGAAGGGCATCGACGTCTTCTACGGCGACGTCCAGGTGCTGTGGGACGTCTCCTTCAACGTGCAGGCGGGCGAGGTGGTGGCCATCATCGGCGCCAACGGCGCGGGAAAGTCCACCAGCCTCCGGACCGTCTCGGGGATCGTGCGGCCCGTGAAGGGCGAGGTGCTCTTCCAGGGCGAACCCATCCACAACCGCCCCGCCTATGAACTCATCGAACGAGGCCTTGCCCATTGTCCTGAGGCCCGAAAGCTCTTCGTGGAGATGACCGTCGAGGAGAACCTGGACATGGGCTCCCTCAAGGGGGAAGCCCGGGCCCAGCGTGCCAAGACCAAGCAGCGGGTCTTCGACCTGTTCCCCCGCCTCTCCGAACGAAGGCGCCAGCTGTCGGGCACGCTCAGCGGCGGCGAGCAGCAGATGGTGGCCGTGGGCCGGGCGCTCATGTCCCTGCCCAAGCTCCTCATGTTCGACGAGCCCTCCCTGGGCCTGGCCCCCATCCTGGTCCGGGACATCTTCAACGTCATCAAGGCCATTCGTCAGGAGGGCGTCACGGTCCTCATCGTGGAACAGAACGTCAAGCAGACCCTGGCCATCGCCGACCGGGCCTACGTCCTGGAGAACGGGAAGGTGGTCATGCAGGGCAAGGGTCAGGACATGCTCAACGACGAGCACGTGAAAGCCGCCTACCTGGGGGTGTGATCACCCGGGGATGGCGGAGGGTCGGTCGGCGTTCCCGGTCGACACTGCGGGGGGGCCCCCTTAGCCTTCGACTTCCAAGGATTTCACTCGGAGGTCCAGGCCGCTCCGGGGGGGCCCGGGGAAGCCCCCGCAGTCCGGACAGAGGTCCACCCTGCTGCGAAGGGTCACCTCCCTCCCGCAGCCGCAGCACTCAGCCCGTGCGGGCTCCATCTGCAAATCAAGGGTTGCCGCCTCGGCCACGCTGCCCTGCACCACCGCGGAGAAGCAGAATTCCAGCGCCTCCGGCAGCGCCCCCGACAACTCGCCCACCTCCAGCACCACCCGCGTGACCCTGGCGAAGCCCGAGCGCCGCTGTTCCGCCTCGATGATGGCCAGGACGCCTTCCATCAGACTCAATTCGTGCACGGGGCCTCCCTCCTCCATTGTGGCCCGGACGGGATCAGCCTTCGCAGGGCCGGGGAATCCCTCATCGGCATCGGCTCCGAGGGACCGTGAGGCACCATCCCTTCTCGAGGGCCTAACGGATGGAGGGAGACTTGGCCTCTTCCGAGGTCCTTCTCCGATCCTGTCCAGGGGAGCTGGGCCCGGAAGGGATGGCCACCTATCCTCGCGGGGCCCGCATCTGTCGGAAGGCCCTTTCCAGCTCGGCCTGGATTCTCGCCACATCCTCGGGCTTCCAGGCCTCCATCGGCTCCCGCACGAAGGTGGTCTTGTCTTCGCGGTTGTCGAAGCGGGCGGCGGGCAGGTGGTAGGTGCGCGTGGCGAAACGGTCCCCGTCGGCCACGAGGCGGTCCACCCGGAGGGTGCCCGGCCGGTCGCTCTGCTCCAGCAACCAGGCGAAGTCGTCGCAGCCGTACTGGCCGAGCATGACTTCCTGAGGGACGCAGTGGTGGAGAATGCTGCCCTGGGCATCGGGGCGGCCCCTCTCCAGGTTCTTGCGCCGGCTCTCCGCGGGGTCCACCCAGATGTAGAGCAGGCTCCCGCGCTCCAGGATTTCCGTCGAGAGGTGCTGGAAGGCCGTCTCGTAGCCGTGGGGCGGGGTGAGGGGGAAGGCAGCGCCGTTGGGTCCCCCCCGGGCGGCCTCGATGACGATGGTCCGGCCTTCCGTGCCCAGGGCGTTCTGGCGGTTGAGGGTGTCCAATTCCGCCCGGCACTCGGCCTCCAGGGCTTCGGCCACCTTCCGGCGCACGGCCTTGGGCAGCTCGGCCATCTTCTCGTCCATGTGCAGCTTGGCGTGGGCGGCGTCCAGGCGCCGGAAGAGGCGCCGGGCGGCGCTCTTGGTTTCCACCTGGCGTCCCGCCCGCAGGTCGGCGTAGTCCTCGTTGAGGAGTTCGATGAGCACCGCCCAGGTCCAGTTGTCCTTGAAGGGCCTCGTGGGTCCCTGGAAGTAGGCGTAGGGATACCCCAGGGCCTTGAGCTCATCGTCGACGCGGTGCATCAGGTGGACGTAGGGATAGTCGTCCAACTGGAGGGTGGGCCCTATGCCGAAGGCCTCCCGGCACTGTTCGGGAGGGAGACTCCCCAGGTAGCGCCGCATCTCGGACTTTCCCGAGGCGGGCAGGGAGAAGAGGAGCAGGGTGTCGATCAGGCCGGTCATGGGAGCCACCCTACCACGCAGAGAGCGCGGGTCCGCTGGGCTTGCCCCAGGCTGCCCCACCCGAAGGAATGGAGACCGAGGAACCGCGCCCGAGAAGGGATCACCCTCCTCACCTTTCCCCGCCCCGGACCCCCCTGGGAACCTCCCTGCCTTTCGCCTGCTTCCCATGGAGCGGAGGGTCCGGCCCGCAGGCCGGGCTACACTGGAACCACCCAACCCACGCAGAAGGATTGCAATGGCTTCCTACACGCTATTGGTGCACGCGCCCGGGGCGGCTCCCCAGCGGCGCCGATTCTCCCAGCCCCGGGTCTCCATTGGACGGGAATCGGGGGATCTGGTCCTGGGGGATCCCCAGTGCTCCTCCCGCCACGCGGAACTCCTGCTCGAGGCCGGAACCCTCCTCCTCCGGGACCTGGGCAGCACCAACGGCACCTGGCACGAAGGCGGGAAGGTCGCGGAGCTCCGCCTCCTCCCGGGAATGGCGGTCCAGATCGGGGCCCACCGTCTGGAAGTGGAGAGCCTGGAGGGCGCCGCCGCGCCTGGGGGCACCATGGTGGCCCCCGCGGGGGCTCCCCCCGAACCTCCGCGCTACGTGCTGGCCATCCAGGCCAAGGGACAGCCCGAGATCCTCAGAGAGTTCATGGATGAACGGGTGACCATCGGACGGGCTGCCGCGGACATCCTGCTGGCGGACCCCGCCTGCTCCACGCGCCACGCGGAACTGCTTTTCCAGGGCGGGCGGCTGCGCCTTCGGGACCTTGGGAGCACCAACGGCACGTGGCTCCAGGGGCAGCGGATCCAGGAGCTGGACTGGACCCCGGGAACCACCGTCCGCATCGGAACCCACGACCTGACCCTGCGGGAGCTCCGGACCCCGGGCCAGGTTCCCCAGGCCGCCCTGCCCCCACCCTTGCCCTCCCCTCCTCCGCAGCCGGTTCGGGCGGCCCCGTCCCCCTCCGCGGCCCCGAGGAAAAAAGGCGGATCCCGGGTGCTCTGGGTCGTGCTCCTCCTGCTGCTCCTCGGGGGGTGCACTGCGGGCGGTCTGCTCTTCTTCGGCGTGCTCTCCCTGGGCGCGGGTTCCAAAGGGGCCACGCCCCAACTCGCGGAGGCCAAGGAGGCCACCGTCAAGTTCGTCTGGTTCGCCGGCGAACCCGGCCCCGGAGCCCATGGAGGCACCGCCAACGCCCGGGTGCGGGTGGGCCCCAACAAGAGCGGCACGGTCTCCGTCGGCGTGGCCGAGGAATTCGCCGGGGGCGGCGGGAACCAGTGGCGCACCGCCACCTGGCTTGCGGCCTTCAACGCCACCCGGGCCGTGGGCGCCACCCTGGCGGACTACGAGTTCAACGTCCACGTCGGAGGCCACACGGACGGACCCTCCGCCGGAATGATCACCACGGCCACCATGCTCGCCCTGATCCGGGGGAAGGAGATCCGGGCCGACAGCACCATGACCGGCACCATCAATCCCGACGGCACCGCGGGGCCCGTGGGGGGCATCGTCCAGAAGATGGAGGGCGCCAAGGCCTCCGGCCTCAAGCGGTTCGGGTTCCCCATCGGCTGCCGAAACCACAAGGACATGAAAACGGGCGAGGACGTGGACCTGGTGGCCCTCGGCCAGCGCCTTGGCCTGGAGGCCAAGGAGATCGGGGACCTGCACGAGGCCTACCAGTTCCTCACCGGGGACACTCTGGCGCGCCCCGAGCCCCTGCCCGACGCCGAGATGGAACCCGGGCCCCAGACCCAGGCCCTGCTGCGGGCCAAGCTCACGGCATGGAAAGCCCGGATCGAGCGGGAGATCGGCCACCTCAAGGAGGAGGTCCAGAAGACCGGTGTGCCCGCCCAGCTCTCCGCGCCCCTCCTGGAGGAGGCCGACAAGGCCTTCGCCACCGCCAACCGGGACGAGCGGAACGGCTTCCTCATGCCCGCCCTGGAGGGCTATGCCCAGGCCGCCATCAGCGTCTCCGTGGCCACACGCCTGACCACCGCCTTCTCCAAGATGGTGAACCTCGACGTGGCCTCGCTCATGCAGGCCATTCAGACCGCGGAGACCGTGAAGGGGGAGCTGGACGGATTCGGGCAGCAACTCGAGGTCCGGGCCGCCGCCCGGACCCTCGGAGGCCAGATCAACACGACCCACGCCTTCGCCTCCTACGTCAACGCCCGGGCGGCCATCATGATCGCCGACGATTTCAAGGGCGGCGCCATCTCCCTCCTCCAGGGGATCCAGGCGGGCAAAATTCCCGTGAATCAGGAGACCCTCTCGGCCCTCCTTCAGCGGGCCACCATGCCCACCCTCTTCCTGGACGCTTCCCGGGTGTTCATGGATTACGCCAAGGACCTCCAGGACCTCATCACGGACGAGGGCGGGACCAAGGCCCTGTCGGACCAGACCGTGGACCGCACCGTCGCGGGATACGCCAGCGCCTCCGCCGCCGTCCTGGCCTATTTCGACGCCCTCATCACCCAGGAGGTGGCCAAGGGCAAGGGCCTTTCCATGGAGGACGCCCAGGCCCTCATCGCCAGCCGTGAGATGGACTACTACCTGGCCCGGAAGGCCAACGTCCTCTCTGAATTCACCGGGGGCGGCACCAGCAGCCCGGGTCTGAAGCTCATGCGCCTCGCGGCCGGGGGATCCGCCTTCCTCACGGGGGCCAAGCTGGTGAACAAGTGGTACTCCCTCGGGGGTTCCTTCAATGCCCAGGGGGAGGTGGTGCTGGAGAATCGGCGGGCCCTGTCGGCCCAGCTGGATCTGGCCCGCCGCACCGCCCGGGAGGCCGCGGCCCGTGCCAAGGCAAGCGTGGGTTTCGTTCCCACCCCCGCCCGCCTGGCCTTCCAGGTCGCCAGCGCCCGCCGGGAAGGGAACGACGACGAGAAGCTCGCGGCCCTCGCCAACTACTGGCAGGCCACCTTCTGGAGCGAGATGGCCACCTCGGGGGGGCGGTGAGGGGGTCCAGTTAGACTGGAACCTGCCGGACCCCGGAGGACCATGCCACACGCCAGGACCCTTCCCAAGACCCGCCTTCTGGCGGGGATCGGACTCACGGCCCTCCTCCTCCTCACCCTGCTGCGCCTGGCCTTCCTCTGGAACTTCGAGGGCTTCGCGGGTTTGCGGGAACCCGGCGTCCTGCGGGCTTTCTACCTGGGGTTCAAGTTCGACACCCGCTGGGTGGCCCTGGCCCTGGCCCCAGCCTGGGTCCTGCTGAAGCCCGGCTCCCGCGGCGGGGAGTCGGGATGGCGCCGGGCCGGAGCCCCCCTCGTGCTGTTCCTCTGCCTCGGGCTCTACGTGGCCCTGCTCTGCATCGCCATGGTCAACGACGTGGCCGCACGGCCCTGGCTGCTGGCGTGGATCTTCGCGGTGGCCCTCTACCGGGGCCTCTTCCCCCTGGACGGGCTGGAGGATCTGCCGGCCCGGGTGCTCTGGGGGGCCTACGGTGCGGTGGCCTTGGGAGCCACCTTCCTCGGCTACTTCGTGGATTTCGGCGCCTTCGCCTACATCCACATGCGTCTCAACGGGGCTCTTCTGATGTTCCTCGACAACCCGGACATCAGCGGCCGGATGCTTTGGCAGACCTACCCGATCCTGCGCCTGGCCCTCCTCCTGACTGCCCTCGTGACCGCGGGGCTATGGCTGATCCGCCGCAGCGCCCTCCGCCTGCGCTTCCAGGGCTCCCGGGGCACCCGGATCCTCGCCCGCGTGGCCGTGAGCGTTGTGCTCCTCGCGGTCATGTGGGGCAAGTGGAGTCGATACCCCCTCCGATGGGGCGAGGCCTTCGAAGCGCGCCATCCCTTCCACGCCCATCTGGCGCTCAACCCCCTGCTCTTCTTCCTGGAAACCCGTGCCGAGATGGACGGGGGCTATTCCCTGGACGAGGTGAAGGCCACCCACGCCACCCTGGCCGAGTACTTCGGGATCCCCGTGGCCTACGACCGGGAGGGCCTGCCCAGCCTGGACCGGGCGGTGGAGCCCCGGGCCCAGGTGGCGGGGACCCCCAACATCGTCTTCATCCAGCTGGAGAGCCTGGCAGCCTTCAAGACCACTCCCTTCGGCAATCCCCTGGATCCCACGCCCTACCTGGATCGGCTCTGCCGGGAGGGCATCCTCTTCGACCGGTTCTTCGTGGTGATGGAGAACACCAGCCGCTCGATGTTCGCCACCCTCTTCGGCACCCCGGATGTCAGTTCCGTTCAGAACGCCACCCGGAATCCTCTGCTGGTGGACCAGCACACCCTGCTGTCCGCCCTTCCCGAATACGACAAGAGCTTCTGGCTCGGGGGCAGCGCCAACTGGGCCCAGATCCGGGCGGCCCTGAAGAACAACGTGAAGGACGTGACCCTGCACGAGGAGGGCTCCTTCTCCAGTCCCGTGGTGGATGTCTGGGGGATCTCCGACGTGGACCTCCTGCTGGAGGCTCACGCCAAGTTCCGGGCGACGCGCACTCCTTTCTGGGCCTACGTTCAGACCAGCGGCAACCACCCTCCCTTCACGATTCCCCCCCACCACAAGGATTTCCGGGTCCGGAACCTGGATGAGGCCCGCCTCAAGGCCGCGGGCTTCACGGGGAACGAGGAGTTCAACGCGGTGCGCCTCATGGATCACGCCCTGGAGTCCTTTTTCGAGGCCGCCCGGAAGGAGCCCTACTTCGCGAACACGATCTTCCTGCTCTGGGGGGACCACGGGATCCCCCGGGGCAGCACGGACAGGCGCTTCGGGGATCTCACCCTGGCCATCCACCAGGTGCCCTTCCTGATGTACGCCCCGGGCCTGCTGCGCCCGGAGCGGCGGCACACCATCGCCTCCCAGGTGGACATTCTTCCGACGCTGGTGGCCCTCCTCGGCCGGCCGGCGCGCACGAAGACCCTCGGCAAGGATCTCTTTGACCCCCGGTTCGAGGAGAGCGCCGCGGCCTTCACCTTCACCACCTTCCGGCGTCCCCCGCGCCACGGTCTGCTCCAGGGGGACTTCTACCTGAACGTGGAACCCGACGGCCGGGCCCGCCTTTTCCGCACGGACCAGCCCGATCCTCCCGACCTTGCCGCCACGGACCCCGAACGCGCCCGCCGGATGCAGGAACTGGCCCGGGGGTTCCTCGCCTGGAGCCGTTTCCTCCTCAGCCACAACCGGCCTGATATTCCGTGGGGGGCAACGGCTGCGCCTGGGCCCCCCACACCCCCGCGCCCACCGAAGGGAAACCCTTCGCTGGGCTTCCATTCCCCCTGGGGGGCAACGGCTGCGCCTGGGCCCCTCCCACCCCCGCGCCCAGCGTCTCGAGGCCCGGTGGGGTCCCCCTCCCGGAGCGCCCCTCCATGACCCGCTGGATGCTCTCCTACGCCCTCGCCCTGCTGTCCCTGGTGGGGGTCGGGTGGCCTCCGAGGGCCAGGGTGGACGCCCCCCGCACGGGGATCCCGGCGGAACCCGGGGCGACCCCCGGCAGCGTCCGGTACCGTGCCACCACCAGCCTTCCCTGGGTGCTCCCTGGGGCCTTTCGCAAGGCCTGGGTTGAGGAACAGGGCGGTCAGGTGAGGTGGGCCAGCCCCAACCGTGCCGACGTCGAGGTGCCCGCTCCCCGGACCGGCCATGGATCCCGCTTCCGGATCGTCCAGGTGGCGGACCTCATCATCCCGGGGCGGGAAGCCCTGATGGAGCAGTTCCTCCTGGAGATGGAACGCCTGCGGCCCGACGCCGTTCTGGTGACCGGGGACATCGCCTACGCTGAAAGCAGGGCCTGGTACGACGCCATGCTGGGCTATTTCCGGAGGCTGGAACTCCAGGGGATCCCGGTGTTGGCGGCTCCTGGGAACCACGAACGGAAGGCCTGGCCGGAATACCTTCGCGCCTTCGGCCCCCTGGGGGACCACTGCGCCGACCTTGGTCCCCTTCGGGTGATCAGCCTGGATTCCGCCCACGGACGGGATCGCCTCACCCCGAGCCAGTTGGGCTGGCTCCGGGATTGCCTGGAAAGGGCGGGAGACAAGGTCACCGTGATCCAGCTGCACCATCCCGTTTTTCCCGCCGGCCCTGCCCAGCACGGGGAGGCGGGAGGCAGCGGCGGCTCCCTCCAGGGATTCCAGAAGGCCTTCGTGGACCTCTGCGTGCAGCACCGCGTGGCGGCCGTCCTGTCGGGCCACTGGCACGCCGACGCCGTCTTCGACGCCCAGGGGCGCCTGCGGGACGACACCGCCGATTTCCCCGGACCCAAGTTCATCGTCACCACGGCCCTGGGGAACGAACTGCGCCGGGTGACCCGCTGGCCAGAGGTCCACTACGGCTACCGGGTGCTGGAATTCGAGGGGGGTCGCCTGGCCCGCTACACCCACGGGGATGGACCGGACGGGAAGCCCCGCCCCATCGCCAGCACGCCCCTGGGTCTGCCTCCGGGGCTGAAGGAATTCCCCCGATGAGGCAGACCTGGCTCATCCTCTACCTGGGAACCCTGGTGCACCTCCTCACCCTCTACGGGTGGAACCTGCGCCAGCCTTCCGCGTGGCTGGTCCTGGTTCCCGTCCTCGGGGTGCTCGTCCTGCCCCGGATCCTGAAGGGACGGGGGGTCCTGGAGCGGCCCCTCCTGTTGCGTGGAGCGGGGCTGGCGGGCTTCGCCTGTGCCTTCTTCTTCGTCCGCTCGGTCCATCTCGGGGCCTACGAGACCGGGGTCCCGGCGTCCAACCTGCTTTTGGCCGGGGCGGGCCTTGCCTCCCTCCTTCCCGGCCTGGCGGAGGCTTCGGACAACGGGCCAGCGGCCTGGCTATGGATCGGGTTCTGGTCCTGCGCCGGAAGCCTGGACCCTGCCCTTCCCCTCCTCGGAGCGGGGCTGGGGGGCATGCTGGCTGGCAGCGGGATTTGGGGGGCGGAACTCCCCCTGACCCCTCCGCTGGCCTTGCGCCGGCCCTTCCTGGCCTTCCTGGTGTTCGGACTGGCCTATCCCAAGGCTTGGTGGGATTTCCAACTCCGGCCCGAAGGGGCCTGGACCCTGGGGGTGCTGGCCTTGGGAGCCGCCTTCGCGGCTGTTCCGTGGGTGCGCCAGAGGATCGGACACCTTCCCGAAAGTTTCCTGGTGGGTGCTGCGGGAGCCCTGGCCATTCTGTACGGACCCGCCTGGCACCTGGCCTGGGGGGCAGCCCTGGGGCTGGTCCTGGGGTCGTTGTGGGGCCGCCTCGGACGCTCGAGTTGGGCCCCGGCGGCCGGCGCGTACCTTCTGGGCCTTTGCGTCAGTTTCGCCCTGCACGCCAATGCCTGGGTGCCCGGATTGCGCCACCTGGTTTGGCTGGGGAACTGAAAATTGATCCCCCCCGTCCCAATTCATGCGCCGGAGAATAATGACCGAAGGGTTCATCAAGGGGATGGGGTCCGTCACGGGGGGGTCGGGTGCCATGGAACGGGACTGGTGCGGCGAACTGGTGTCATACATCCGCGGAGCGGATCGGGTCGCGGCGAATGCGCTGATCTCGGACTGGGCTGAACGCAGTTCCTACGAGTCCGCCGTGGTCGAATTGATGGCCCCGGCCCTGGAACTGTTCGGGAAACTCTGGGCGGACAATGCCGGGGACACTTCCCTGGCCCAGGGCTATGTGGCCGCCAAGGTTGCGGAGGACCTCCTCTCCAAGGTCCTGGCCCTTCGGGAAACCTCCGGACTTCCGCCGGCGCCCGCCAAGGGTCCCGTGGTGGTGGGAAACATCGAAGACGACTTCCATCCCCTGGGGAGGAAGATGCTCGTGGCCTTCCTCCGTTGCGATGGGTGGAAGGTGGAGGACCTGGGGGTGGACGTTTCTCCCGGGGCTTTCGTGGACAGCGCCCAGGAGGTGGGGGCCAGGGTGGTGGGCGCCTCCGCCATGATGTTCAGCACGGCGAAGAACGTGAAGCGCCTCCGGGAGGAGGTGGACCGCCGCGGGCTCCGGGGCCGGCTACAGATCGCCGCCGGGGGGGCCGTGTTCCGCCTGCGCCCTGAACTGGTGGTGGAATTCGGCGCGGACGGCACATCCCCGACGGCCCTTCAGGCCCCCGCCTTGTTCCAGGAACTCTGGGCTCGATCCGTTCGCCTGTTTCCCGGTTGAGGAGGGAAACATGAACAGCCTCGAACGCGTGTTCGCCGCCGTCACCGGGCACCCCCAGGACCGCCCGGCTTTCCTCCTCAATTCCACCCTCTACGGATCCCGCCTCGCCGGGCACCCCCTGCCCGTTCACTACTCGGAGGCCCGGGCCTACGCCGAAGGCCAGATCGCTGTCCTGGAGACCTTCGGGCCGGACCTTCTCCTGAGCCCCTTCCTGGCAGCCCCCCTGGGGGAAGCCTTCGGAAGCAAGGCCACGCCCCCGAGGGGTTACGCCCCCAACATCGCCGAATACGCCGCCCGCTCGGTGGATGAGGCCCTGCGCCTTCCCCTCCCCGATGTGGACAGCCACCCTCGCCTGGTCTACCTCCGGGACTGTGTGCGCATCCTCGCGGCGCGCCACCCGGGGGAGGTGCCGGTGGCCGGGCTGCTCCTGAGCCCCGTGGACCTGCCGCCTCTCATCATCGGAATGGACGCCTGGTTGGACACCCTCCTCGCGGACCCCGACCTCGCCCGCCGCTTCCTCGACCACCTCACGCCCTTTTTCGTCGCCCTCGGCAACGCCTTCCTTTCGGACGGGGCCACCCTCCTGGCCCTCACGGCGAATTTCGCCAACCCGAGCCTGGTCCCCCGGCGCGTGGTGGAGGAGGTCTCGCGGCCCGCCCTCCAGGCCGCCTTCGGGCAAATCCGGGGGCCCATGATCCTCCACCACGGGGGCCCCACCCTGGTTCCCCACCTCGACGCCTACCTCGGACTGCCTGGGCTGGCGGGCTTCCTCGTGGATGCCAGGGATTCCCTGGTCCAGGCCCGATCCCTGGCCGGGGAGGCCCCGGTGATCCTGGGGAACCTGGACGGACCGGGGCTGGAACACCTGGATCCCGAAAGCGTGGGGATCATGTGCGACCGCATCCTGGCCGACCGGGCCCAGGATTCCCACTTCGTCCTCGCCACCTCCGCCGCGGACATCTCCCTGGCAACCCCGCCCGAGAACCTCCAGGCCATCACGGATGCGGTATGCCGATCCCGGCCGATCCCGCCATGAGCGGCGAATCCCGGCCGCTGGTCTGTGTGGCATGCTCCATCTTCCGCGACGAGATGGAGCGGCTCCAGGCCCAGGAACAGACGGATCTCCCCGTGCGCTTTCTCGGCTCCATGCTCCACATGGTCCCGGAACGCCTGGAACAGCGCCTGAAAGCGGCCGTCCAGGAAGAACTCGCGAAAGGCCACGACGTGCTTCTGGCCTACGGAGACTGCTGCCCCCACATGGTGGACATCGAGGAAGGTGACGGGGTGGGACGGACGGGGGGGATCAATTGCTGCGAAATCCTCCTCGGAAGGGAGGCCTACCGGAGGCTGCGCCGGGAAGGCGTCTTCTTCCTGATGCCCGAGTGGACCCTCAACTGGAAGGCGGTGTTCCGCGACACCCTGGGCCTCCACGACGAGAACGCCCGGCATTTCATGAGGGACATGCACACGCGACTGGTGTACCTGGACACGGGTCTCATCCGCGTTCCCGAGGAGGAGTTGACCGAAATCGCCCAATTCACTGGACTCCCCGTGGAACGGATGCAGGTGAGCCTGGACCCGCTCCTGGCCAGCCTGCGCGACGCCGCGGAACGAATCCTCGGCCATGAATAAACCCGATTTTTCCCGGATGACGGACGCCGCGGCGATCCAGTTCATGGTCCTGGACATGCTGGGGAACATCCTGACCCTGGCCGAGTCTCCCTCCCGGATGGGCGTCTACCTCGCCCAGCAGATCCGGGAACTCATCGGGGCCAGGATCGTCCTGCTGCTCCAGCACCGGGGAGCCGGGGAGTCCCTCCACCACCGCGTCCTGACCGTCCAGCCCACGCGGTTCCAGGATTCGGAACGGCTGCAGATGCTGGGGGCCCTCGTGCCTCACATCCGCGGCCTGGACCGGGCGGTCCTCTGGACTCAAGACGAAGTTCCGGAGGGAGTCCGGACAGCCCTGGAGGCCCTGGGGAGCCCGAGCGCCATCGCGGTGCCCCTCACGGCCGCGAATCAGGCGGTGGGAGCCCTCGTGGCCCTCGATCTCCTCGAGATGGACCGCAGCCAGGACGTGATGCGCTCCCTCGAGATCCTGGGCCCCGTCATGGCCCTGGTGGTGAGGAACGCCAACTACTACGAATCCCTTGAGGAGGAGATCCAGCTTCGGACCCGGGACCTGGCCCGCTCGGAGCATCATTTCCGGACCCTGACCGAAGTGGCCCCGGTCGGCATCTTCCGGCTGGACGGCCAGCGAAGGCTTCTCTTCGCCAATGAGCGTTGGAGGCAGATCACGGGCCTCCCCTGGCTGGAGGGGACCGACGAAAACTTCACCTTCCTCATCCATCCCGCCGAACGGGAACGGGTGTTGAAGGAATGGCGGGACGGCCTCCAGGCCCATCACGAATTCAATTCGGAATTCCGACTGGTCCGGGGCGACGGGTCGGAGGTCCACGTGGTGGCCCAGGCCGTCGGCCTCTTCGGCGAGGATGGAGGCCATTCGGGATTCATCGGAACGCTCACCGACATCTCCGAACGCCGGCGGGCGGAGGAGGAACGGGCGAAACTCGAATCCCACGTGATCCAGGCCCAGAAGATGGAATCCATCGGCCGCCTTGCCGGGGGCGTGGCCCACGACATCAACAACATGCTCGCGGTGATGATGAGCCACCTCGAGCTGATGGGGCTGGCCCTTCCCCCCGGCCAAGGCCTTCAGACCCACCTGGAACAGATGGGGAAGGCGGCCGAGCGGACGCGGGAGATCGTGAGGCAACTGCTCGCCTTCTCCCGCAAGCAGGTCATCCAGCCGGTCCTCTTCGACCTCAACGCCCGCATCGAAGAGACTCGCCGCACCATCGCCCCCCTCCTGGGGGAGGACATCGAATTGCACTTCAGGCCCGCCGTGGGCCTCTGGCCCGTCCGGGCCGACCCCGGGCAGGTGGACCAGATCCTGATCAATCTGACGGTCAACGCCAGAGACGCCATGCCGCAGGGCGGCCGGCTGTCCCTGGAGACGCGGAACTTCCGGATGGATGATCGCCACAGCCTTCAGAACTACGAGGGTATGACCGGGGACTTCGTCCAGTTGACCGTGAGCGACAGCGGCACGGGAATGCCCCCCGAAATCCTGGCCCACATCTTCGAGCCCTTCTACACCACCAAGGGGGAGGGCCGGGGCACGGGAATGGGGCTCTCCACGGTGTTCGGGATCGTGAAGCAGAACGGGGGCTTCATCCACGTCTACAGCGAGCCGGGGGAAGGTTCGGCCTTCAAGGTGTACCTGCCCGCCGAACCCGAAAAGGCCATCGTCCGAAGTTCCGGGGAGGACCGGGCCTCCGAGGCCCTTCCTGCCACGATCCTCGTGGTGGAGGATGATCTCTTCCTCTCCCAGGTCATCCCCACGGTGATCGAAAGCCTCGGATACACCGTGCTGGCCGCGAATTCCCCCGCTCAAGCCCTGGAGATCTGCCGGCAGCACCCAGGCCCCATCCATCTCCTCCTGACCGACGTGGTCATGCCGGGAATGAGCGGCAAGGAGCTGCGGGACGCCCTCCTCCCGATCCGGCCTGGGCTGAAGGTGCTGTTCATGTCAGGGTACACCTCCGAGGTCATCACCCAGAAGGGGGTCCTGGACGGGGGGATCCACTTCATCCAGAAGCCCTTTTCCAGGGTGGACATCAGCCACAAGATCGCGACCCTCCTCCGGCCGGGCCCCCCCCAGGGATAAAGCCCCGGGTGAGCGTTTGCCCTGGGGCGGAGGCAGCAGGTAAGGTCAGCCCATGAGCGACCGCGACCTCGTCCAGCGCGTCAAGGACGCCACGGACCTCGTGGCCCTGGTGGGCCAGGCGGTGAAGCTTCGCAAGCAGGGCTCGGCCTTCGTGGGCCTCTGCCCCTTCCACAGCGAGCGCACCCCGAGTTTCCAGGTGGTTCCCGCCCGCCAGTTCTGGCACTGCTTCGGCTGCGGCCGCCACGGCGACGCCCTGAGCTGGCTTCAGGAGCGCGAGGGACTGACCTTCCGGGAAGCCCTCGAGCAGCTCGCCCGCTCTGCGGGGATCGAGGTGCCGGCCTTCAGGGAGCGCCCCCGGGAGGAGGTGGACCGGGAGGACCGGCTGCGGGCCGTGCTCGAGGCCGCCCAGGGTTTCTACGCCCGCCGCCTGAGGGACGCCCCCAAGGCCTGCTCCTACCTCCAGTCCCGGGGCATTTCCGAGGCCTTCATCCAGGAGGCGGGCTTCGGGTACGCTCCCGACGCCTGGGAAGACCTGGTGGGGCAACTCCGCCAGCATGGGATGTCCCCGGATCTCGCGGAGCAGGCGGGCCTGGCCTTCCGCACGGAACGGGGCACCCTGGTGGACTTCCTCCGGGACCGCCTGACCATTCCCATCCACGACCTGCGGGGACGCATCGTGGGCTTCGGCGGGAGGGCTCTCGGGGACGCGAAGCCCAAGTACTTGAACACCCGTGAAACTCCCCTGTTCAAGAAGAGCGAGCTTCTTTTCGGACTCCACCGGGCCAAGGGCACCCTGAAGGAGGGCGCCGTGGTGGTGGAAGGCTACTTCGATGTCCTCCAACTGCACCAACTGGGACTCCCCCAGGCCGTCGCGCCCCTGGGCACCGCCCTGACGGACGAGCACCTCCGCCTGCTGGCCCGCTTCACGAAGCGGCTCGTGCTGTGTTTCGATGGCGACCCGGCAGGGCGCAACGCCATGGAGAAGGCCTTGCGGGCGGCCCTTCCCCAGGCCTTCGAGGTCCGCCTCCTGGAGCTGCCACCCGGGGAAGATCCCGATACCTGGTGTCTGAAAGTAGGGGCCCAGGCCTTCAGGGAGATTGTCGCCCAGGCTCCAGACTGGACCGGGTTCATGGTGGACCGGGCCCTGGAGGGCAGGGACCTGCGGAGGGTGTCGGACCGCATGGCCGCCTTCCGCCAGCTCCTGCCCTTCCTCGCCTTCCTCCCCGAGGGGCCTGCCCGGGGAGAGCTGTTCGGGGCCCTCGCGCACCAGCTTCAGATGCCGGCCCACGAGATCCACCGTGCCGTCCGGGAACAAGGGGGGGGGCAGGCCGAAGCGCTCGCCCCGGGGCCCCCGCCCCTCCCCGAGGTGGATGAACGGCTCCGCCCGGTGATCCTGGCCTGCAGAGAGGCCCAGTCCTGCCGGGAAGTGGCCGCCTGGCCCCCGGCATGGTGGGAATCCCTTGCCGGTGCGCCCCTGCTCCAGGCCCTTCTGGACGCGGAGGGGGACATGGAGACCCTTCCGGCCGGGGCTCTGGGATCGCTGCGCCATTTGGAGGCCCGGCTGGCAGTCCGGGACGACCAGCCCTCGGGCCGCCCCCTGCCCCACCTCGGTTCCCAGCTCGAGGAGGACTTCGTGCTGCGGGAAATCCAGGCGCTCCAGAGGCAACTCCGGGACCCGGCCACCACCGCGGACCCCGCCATGGCCCGCCAGGTGGAGTCGAGGCTGACCGGACTCCTCGCCCGGAAGGGGGCGCTCCAGCGGTCCCGACGCACCCGGGGAATCCAGGAGCAGGGCTGAGCACGGCTTTCACGCCTTGCGCGAACGCCGATCCGCCCTATACTCAAAGATTCCGGGCGCACGTCAAACTGGGTGGATTCTGCCTGGGGTTGTTTCTTCTTCTCGGGCCTTCCACTCCCGGGGTTCCTTGAGGTCCGATGGTGTTGACGCTGACGCTCAGCCGCGAGAGCTACTACGAACTGACCAAGGCTCTCATCTCCCTGGGGAGGACCCGGGGGTTCCTGCTCGTTGATGAACTGAATGCCTTCCTCCCCGAGAGTGCCTCGACCCCTTCGGACGTCGAGACCTTCATGGGCATGTTGGGGCGCCTGGCCATCGGCGTCGGCCCCACCAAGGAGGAGGCCCTCGCCGCACGGGAGCAGCTGGAACTCGAGGCCCCCATGCCCGAGGTCATCACCGGGAGGCTGGACAAGGACATCGACATCGACCTCGATGCCGCGGACAGCGACAAGTACAACGACCCGGTGCGAATGTACCTCAAGGAAATGGGCACGGTCCCCCTCCTCAAGCGCGAGGACGAGGTGGAGATCGCCAAGCGCATCGAGGTGGGAGTGCGCAGCGTCATGCGGGCCCTCTCCCGGAGCCGCCTCGCCGCGAGTCTCCTCATCGACATCGGCAAGATGCTCAAGGAGAACCCTGGCAAGATCCGCGAGGTGGTGGGCCTGTCCGACGAGGTGGACGAAGACGAGGATGCGGAGAACACCTCCGCGACGCAGCACGTCCACCATCAGTTCGAGAAGCTGATGGCCTACGACGTGGCCCTGCAGGACCTGATCGACCTCCGGGCCGCCGTGCAGCGCGGGGAGAAGACGGTGGGCAAGAAGCGGAAGCTGGACAAGGAAGTCCTCCGCTCCCGGGCGCGGGTGAGCCGCCAGATCCGCAAGCTTGGCCTCAACAGCCTTGCCGTCACCCGCCTGATCGACCGCATCACCCACCACCACAACCAGGTGATGGCCGGCGAGCGCAAGCAGCGGGAGCTGAAGGACCGCCTGAAGAATCCCGCCTTCGTGAAGCTGAAGGAAAAGTATTCCGCCGAAATGCGCCAGATCGAGGGGGAGCTCCAGCGCTTCTTCGCCAAGTACGAGACCGCCAGCGCCCACTTCCACGAGGACTACAACCACCTCAAGCAGGCGGAGAGCATCGCCCGGTCCGCCAAGGCCGAGCTGATCGAGGCCAACCTCCGCCTGGTGGTGTCCATCGCCAAGCGCTACACCAACCGGGGCCTCCAGTTCCTGGACCTCATCCAGGAGGGGAACATCGGCTTGATGAAGGCCGTGGACAAGTTCGAGTACAGCCGAGGATTCAAGTTCTCCACCTACGCCACCTGGTGGATCCGGCAGGCCATCACCCGCGCCATCGCCGACCAGGCCCGCACCATCCGCATTCCGGTTCACATGATCGAGACCATCAACAAGCTCATCCGCACCCAGCGGGAGCTGGTGCAGAAGCTTGGCCGGGAACCCTCCAGCGAGGAGATCGCCCACGCCATGGACATGCCCGTGTCCAAGGTGCGCAAGGTCATGAAGATCGCCCAGGAGCCCATCAGCCTCGAGACCCCCATCGGGGAGGAGGAGGACTCCCACCTGGGCGACTTCATCGAGGACAAGACGGTGGTCAGTCCCATCGAGCAGGTGGTGGGCCAGCGCCTCAAGGAGACCGTCAACCAGGTGCTCCTCACCCTCACCGAGCGGGAGGAGAAGGTGTTGCGCATGCGCTTCGGCGTGGGCGAGGAGAGCACGGAACACACCCTGGAAGAGGTGGGGAGCGAATTCGCGGTCACCCGAGAGCGCATCCGCCAGATTGAGTCCAAGGCCCTGCGAAAAATCCGCCACCCTCGGTACTCGAAGACCCTCAAGGCCTTCCTGGGCTGATCGGAGCTGGCCTTCTGTGGCAACCTCCCGCCGGGTAGGGACCGTCTTAGAGTGCCGAGCCGCGCCGGTGCGCGTAGCGCATGGGGACGCTCCGGGGGAGCGTGCCCAAGGCGAGGAAGACTCGAAGACCCTCAAGGCCTTCCTGGGTTGAGGACGCCCCGCAGGGGCCGGGGCTCCCGCAGGGGCGTGGCCGGGCCCATGGGGCCGAGGCCCTGCCCGTGGCCCTCCGGGCTTGGGGCGGGCGCTACCGCCTGAAGCGCTCCATCCACTCCAGCGCCTTGTCCTTCGCGCGGCTACCGAGGTCCGTGGCCTCCCGAAGGATGACCCCCGGGAGGGTCTCCTCCTCCGCGTTCCGCCGCTCGAGCAGCTTGGAGTGCTGGGGATCGATGGACTTGGCCATTTGCCAGTACCGGGCGGCCTTGGTGGGCATCTTCATGGATTCGTAGAGTTCGGCCATCTGAAGGACGGCGTCGATCTCGGTGGGATCGAGGCGGATCATCTTCTCCAGGGCCGCCACCAGGGTTCGGACCGTTCCGGTGGAGGCGCCGGGAGAATCGTTGAGGATGGAGACCTTCAGCTTGTAGAACTCCCGCTGCTCCGGATCGATCCCGATGGCGTAGTTCACGTAGCCCAGGGCCCGGTCGTATTCGCACCGGAAGTAGGCCAGCTTGGCCCGTTTGAACACGGAGAACGCATCCAGGTTCTCCGTGCGGTCCCCCGGGACCTCTTCTGGGGTCCCCTCCCTGGGCTCCCTCGCGGCCTCCTGCGGGGCTTCTGGCCCCCCGTCGGCCAGGTGGTCGGGTCCTTCTTGATCAGGCAGGGGCGGCGGCATCGGAGCCTCGCAGGGGGAGGGTTGGACCTGCTCGAGGGGGCTGGAGGGACCTCAGGGGAGGCCCGGAGCGGAGGCAGGCGGCGGTCCGGAAGGGGGGCGGCGGCCGGGAGGCATGGAGGTGTGTGCACTCCCGGTTCATACCTTCCTCCCGCCCCCTCCCCCGGTCAAGAACCGGGGCGGCTGCATCCGGCCGTCCTTTCCCCGCGGGACCTTTCTCCCCGGGCTGCACCGGATTCCCATTCCAGGGCATCCTAGAGGCGACCCCGGAAGGCGCAGCGCGTGTTCTCGAAGGACCAGACCCTCGGCAAGTACCAGATTCTCGATCGCCTCGGCAGCGGCGGTTTCGGAACCGTGTACCTTGCCCTCGACACCTGGGTGAACCGGAAGGTGGCCCTGAAGGTCCCCCACCAGCAGCAGGACGAGATCGTGGACCTGCTCAAGGAGCCGCGCATCATGGCGGCCCTCAAGCACCCCAACATCGTCGAGCTCATCACGGTGGAGCGGAAGAACGGCACCTTCTTCATGGTGCTGGAATACGTGGACGGGGAGAGCCTGGACAAAATGATCCGCCGGGAGCGCAGCCTCCTTCCTCCCCGGGCCCTCGAGATCGGGATGGACATCTGCTCGGCCATCGCCTTCGCCCATGCCAACCAGATCCTCCACCGGGACCTCCGTCCCGCCAACGTCCTCATGACCAAGGACGGGGTGGCCAAGGTCACCGATTTCGGCACCAGCCGCGTCCTGGAACTCCAGAAGGACGGCTTCGCCCGGACCCGCATCGGAAGCCCCCCCTACATGGCTCCCGAGCACTTCCGGGGCCGGGCGGTGTTCCAGAGCGACCTCTGGTCCCTGGGAATCACGCTCTACGAGATGCTCACCGGGACCGTTCCTTTCTATGACGCCGACCCCCTCAAGATCGCCCAGGCCTTCGCCACCCAGCCCGTGGTGCCGCCCCACCTCCGAAACCCCCAGGTCCCGAAGCTATTCTCTGAGACCGTCATGAAGGCCCTGGCGGTGAACCTGGGGGAGCGCTACCTCAGCGCCCAGCAGATGCTCGACGCCCTGCAGCGCCTGCGGGACGGTGTGGCCAAGGAGACCCGCACCCTGGGCAGCGCCATTCTCTCCCCCCTGGCCACGGGACCCGTCCCCTCCTACCGCCCCACCCCCAGCACCAAGCAGAGCCTCTGCCGCTTCTGCTTCCGGCCCCTGCCCCGTGGCGCGGCCAAGTGCCCCAGCTGCGGCGAGGCCACCTGAAATGGACCCGGGCAGCCCCGTGAGCGGCGAGCCCGCCCCCCGAACCCCGGAAGGGCCGGGCCCGGGCGAGCCGGCCTCCGCCGGCCCGGAGCAGCCCCCGAGGGGCGGAGGCCGGGGGCCCGCGCCACGCAGGAGATGGCCCAGGCGTCTGGTGTACCTCCTGGCGGCGGGGTCGGTGGTCGCAGGCGGCGCGGCCTGGGCGTTGCGACAGCCCTTTGCGGGTCGGTGGGCCCTGGCCGAACTGGACCGCCTGTCCCGCGAGGAGACGGGGCTGCCCTTCCGGGCCTCGGCCCTGGATCTGGATCTCCTCGGGGGGAGGGTCGTCCTCCGGGATGCCTCCTGGGGAGGAGACCTGCTGCGGATCGGAGAGGTCGAGGTCCAACTGGACACCCTGAGCCTCCTGGGGTCCGAACCTCGGATCCACGCGATGCGCCTGGCCAACCCCCGAATCGTCCTCGACCAGGACCTCCTGAAGGGTCTCCGCCTGAAGTCCAGGCCGAAACGGGATGCCATGGTCCGGGTCCAGATCGGCCCCGTCTCGGTCCAAGGAGGCTCCCTGGCCCTCGGGCCCAAGGCGTGGGGGCTCCCTCCGGCCCGCTTCGCCTTCCTGGTGGATGGTCACGGTCTGGGGGAGAACCGCCTCCAGGGACGGCTCAGTCTTTCGGACATCGAGGTTCCCCGCCTTCCGAAAGGGCAGGGGTACCTGGATTTCGACGTCTCCGACAAGAAGGTGGAGCTTCGCCTGCTCCGTCTGGGACTCGGAAAGGGCCAGGTGGAGTCCCACGCCACCCTGGACTTGGCCTCCACGGCCCTGGAGGGGGAGGCCTCCGTTCAAGCGGACCTCCAGGAATGTTCTGCGTGGGCGGGAGCAGGCGGGGCATCGGGGAAAATCCGGGCCCGCGTCGTGGCCAAGGGGACCCTGGACCGGCCCGAACTCGACCTCGAGGGTCATGGGACGGACCTGGGGCATCGCGACCTTCCCCTGCGGCCCCTCCGCCTTCACCTCAAAGGCAAGGCCGACCCCGATGCGCTCCGGGTCTCGTCCCTGGACCTCGAATCCGAAGAGGGACGCCTGAGGCTGGAGGGCGATTGGCGGAAAGGATCCGGGATCCAGGCCCGAGTCCAGGGGACCGGCCTCGCCCTCTCCCCCCTCGCCACCGCCTTCCGCAGCAAGCCCCTGGAAGGGGTCCAGGTGGATCTGGAGGGCGCTCTGCGCTGGCCCCAGGGGGCTGGCCCGCCCCGCCTGGACGCCATCGTCCTGACCGGAAGGGCATCCTTCTCCCGACAGGAGCAGCCCGCGGGCCAGGCCGACCTGGTATGGGAAGGAGGGTCCCTGAGGCTGGCCTCCCTCTCCCTCCGGCTGCCCGGGGTCGCCCTCCAGGGCAACGGTGAGGCCCGTCTCGGCCCTACCGGTGTGAATTCCCTCCGGGCGGAGGGATCGATCCAGACCCAGGCCTCCGAGGTCTCCCAGGCTCTCTTCGCCTGGGGAATCGGGGAACAGGCCGGCCGCCCTGGACGCCTCCGCCCCTTCGAGATGGCGGGAGCCGTGGAAGCCAAGGCCGCGGTGACCTGGAATCCGGCGGCGGGGCTTTCCCTGGATGGCCAGGGGACCGTCGCCCAACCTCGATGGCACGGAGCACGGGCGGACCGGGTGCAATCGGACGTTCGGATTCGGGGCACGCGGATATGGGTGGAGAACACTGAAGTCCGTAAAGGCGAGGGATGGGGCCGGGGAAACCTGTGGGTGGATTGGGGGTCCCTGCCTCCTGGTTCAGACGCCCTGGATCTCTGCTACACCGCCGACCGCCTTCCCGTGGCCGAAGGCCTCCGTGCCGCCGACCTGGGGGATCTCCCCATCGAGGGCACGGGCAGCGGCTGGGTGCGGATCCACGGCGAACTGGACCGCCTCCACCTCGAGGGAGAGGGCCTGCTTTCCGGAGGTCGCGTCTACGGAATGACCGTCCCCAGTGCGCGGGCAGGCATCGAACTGGACTTGGCCGGGAATCGGCTCCGGATCCCCGAATTCAGGATCGCCGAGAGCCCTGCCCTGCTGGGCTTCGGTGAGACTCCCCCCGAAGGGGCCCTGGCCCTCCGGGGCAGCCTGGACATGGACCTCAAGGAAGAGTCGTGGATCGGGGAGGTTTCGGGGTCCCTGGACAGCGCGGTCCTCTCCCTGGGGGGCCCTCGATTCCAGGCCTTTGTCCAGGGCCGCCTGGAAGGCCCCTGGACCAGACCCTTCGGACCCGCCGACCTTCCCCAGGGCCGCCTGGGCTTCCAGGGGGGGAGGATCTTCATCGGATCCCAGAGCCTGGAGGGCCTGAACGGCACCTTCACCCTGGATTCGGGTTTGCTCCAGGGCGCCGTGGGAATGGCCGGGCGGTCCCAGCCTTTCCTCGCCCTGGCGGGGGTCTCCCTGCCCGGGAGGCGGATGGAGGGCACCGTGGGTTTCCTGGTGGCCCCCGAAAGCGCGGACACGCCCCACCTTGCCGCACGCTTATCCCGGGACCTCCTCCAGGATGCCCGGGCCGACGTCCAGGCCCGGGGGGTTTGGGATGCCAAGGGGTTCCAGTGGGAGGGAATGCTCCGGAGTTTCTCGGGCCATTTCCAGGGCTTCGACCTGCTCCAGTCCCAGCCCGGCCGCCTGGAGGGGGATGGGGCCTCGGCCAAGGTGGACCTCCACTTCGAAAGCTCCCCCCGGGAGCGACCGCCGGTCAACCCGGGGGACCCCGTCGCCGGACCGCGAAACGCCCCCGCCAAGCTTCACCTGGCCGGTCTCGTGCCCTTCACGGGCGCGGCCCCCATGAGCCTGAGGGCCGAGGGCGGGGCGGACCTGCGGGACCTCAAGACCATCCTGGACCACCTGCTGGAACTGGAAAACGCCAGCGGGCTCCTGGCGGACTTCAAACCCGAGGGGCAGGCCCGCCTGGACGTCACCGCCGGTGGCACCTACCAGGAACCCAGGCTGGACGGTGAACTGGAGCTTTCGAACGGCAGCTTCCGGCTCCGCAGCCTCAAACTTCCCCAGGGAATCGAGGACGTCACCTTCAAACTCCGGTTCCAGGGCCGGGAGATCCTGATCCCGGAGAAGGAGCCCCTGCTCGGCTACTTCGCCCAGGGGTCCCTGGGCGTGTGGGGCAGCGCCCGCTGGCAGCTGGGCGGTCTGGAGAGCTACTCCTTCCGGGGGCGCCTCCAGGATTTCCAGCTGCGGGACCTGCCCCATGGCGCGGAGCTTCGGGGCACCCTCCAGGCCAGCCTGGAGGGGACCGACCAGGGGGGGGGCATCCTCCGGGGAACCCTGGACGCCGAGCGGGCCTCCTACAAGACCGAGATCAGCATCCGGGACCTGGTGCTGGGCGGGGTGAGCAGCGGCCCTGAACTCGGGGGCCTGGATCCCGAGGATCCCCTGGCCCGCATCGACCTGGACCTGGACCTCAACCTGCACCAGCCCTGGGACCTGGATACGAACCTGATCAAGCTCCAGGGCCGCCCCGAGGGCAGCTTCAAGGTGCTGGGAACCCTGGCCCGCCCCGGCCTGAAGGGCCGCATGGACCTCCTTCCGGGGGGGCGCCTGACCAACCTGCTCCCTTCCGGGGATGTGGTCCTGGAGCGGGGAAGCATCACCTTCACCGACCCCCTCGTGACCAACCCTCTCCTGGCCCTGGAGGGGCGCATCGACGTTCCCCCCTACCTGGTGACCCTGGCCATCAACGGCACCGTGGACCAGTTGAACCTCGTCCCCAGCTCCACGCCCAACCTGCGCCAGGACGAAATCATCGCCATCCTCATCGACCCCACCGTGGCCCAGAGCATCGGCGCCGCCGGGGGGGGAGGCAGCCAGACCGCCCTCACCTACGGCATCGCCAACGCCAGCAGCGGCCTGCTGAGCACCCTGGCCTTCGCCAACTTCCAGGAGACCCTCCGCAAGACCCTTCAGCTGGACCGCGTCAGCGCTTCCGTTCGAACGGGGACCACCGGCAACCTCGAGACCAGCGTGACCCTGGGGAAGAGTCCGGAGCTCTTCGGCTCCAGGACGCCCATCATCGCCACCTACCGGCGCTCTGGGGAGCAGGTCACCCTCAGCGGCCAGGCCGAATGGCGCTTCGGGAATTTCGTGCTCCAGTTGGGGGTGAGCAGCCCCTTCACCCGGGGATCCGGCGTGGATCCCACCGGGGAGATCCGCTACACCTGGAGCCCCAAATGATCAGGGTCCTGGCCTTCGCGCGGTACCGGGAGCTCCTGGGCCATTCCGATCTGCAGCTCCCTTTGCCCGATCCCCCCACCCTGGAGGCCCTGCTCTCGGAACCGCGCCTCCGGCCCCTCCCCGGGGAGGCCCTCTTGGCCGTGAACCAGCGTTACGCGCGCCGGAACCAGGTCCTCCAGGACGGGGACGAGGTGGCCCTCCTGCCTCCGGTCTCGGGGGGCTGAGCCGGGGCCGATCCCTCCCGAAGGCGCGCAGAATCTCGCTTCCCCGGTAGGGGTGCCCGTCCCCGACCGATCGAAGCAGCGGACGGGGTCACCCCGCCCGCTGCGCGGGGTCTGCGGGCCCAGGCGGCGCAGCCGCCGTTGCCCCCAGTTGGGTTTGGTGGCTGGGGACGGACTCGAACCGTGCCATGGGCTGGCCCCGGCCACGACGGATCCGGTCGTCCACCGGACGACCTTCACCTGTGGCCTACCGGGCCGCCCATGTTCCTCGACGGTTCTAGTCCGTCCCCGGATGTCCGAAGCAGCGGACGGGGTCCCCCCGCCCGCTGCGCGGGGTCTGGGGGCCCAGGCGGCGCAGCCGCCGTTGCCCCCGGTTGGGTTTGGTGGCTGGGGACGGACTCGAACCGTCGACCTAAGGATTATGAGACCTTCGCTCTAACCACCTGAGCTACCCAGCCGGAACAGGCAGTCTATCGTGCGGAAGAGCCGAGATCCAGCGTGGTTCTCGGGGGGGCCAGCACGTCCTCGTAAAGGGACTCGTACATGTCCACCACGGGGCCTTCCGCGAAGTCTCCCAGGGCCCGGTCGCGGGCGCTTTCGCCCATGGCCCGGCGCCGGGGCTCGTCGGAGAGAAGCTCCACGGATCGGGCGGCCATGGCCCCCACGTCGCCCATGGGTTCCAGGAAGCCGTCCAGGCCGTGGCGGATGACCTCGGGAACCCCTCCCACCCTGGAGGCCACCACGGGGACCCCGTAGGCCATAGCCTCCAGGGCCGCCAGGCCGAAACTCTCGGTGGCACTGGTGAGGAGGAAGAGGTCGCTGCAGGCCAGCACGGCCCCGATGTCCAACTGCTTCCCGGTGAAACGGACCCAGGGGTCCAGCCCCCGGTCCCGGGCGAAGCCTTCCGCCTCGGCCCGGTCCGGCCCGTCTCCCACCATGACCAGGCGGGCATCCACTTCCCGGCGAACCCTCTCGAACACCTGCATCACGTCCATCACCCGCTTGACCGGCCGGAAATTCGAGATGTGGGTGAGCACCTTGGCCCCCGCCGGGGCCAGCCAGCTCCGGCAGTTGGAGCTTTCCCCCGGGGGAGGCTCGACGAAATTGGGGATCACCCTGATGTCCCGGTCCACGCCGAAGGTGCGGTCGGTCTCCTCCTTCAGGAAGCGGCTCACGGCCGTGACGGCGTCGCTGGCCCTGATGGCCAGGCGAACCATGGGCAGGTAGCTGGGGTCGGCCCCCACCACGGTGATGTCCGTGCCGTGGAGGGTGGTGACCACCTTGAGGCCATCCCCGAGGGCCATGCGAGCCAGCAGGGCGCTGAGGGCGTGGGGGAGCGCGTAGTGGGCGTGGAGGATCTCCAGGCCATGGTGGGCGGCCACGTCCGCCATCTTGGAGGCGAGGCTCACCGTGATCGGCGACGACTCGAAGAGCGGGTAGGGGGCGGCCGTCACTTCGTGGAAGGTGACCCGGTCCTCGAAGCCCAGAAGCCTGGGAGGGACGGCCGTGCTGAGAATGTGGACTTCGTGCCCCCGGGCGGCCAGGGCCTTGCCCACCTCGGTGGCCACCACCCCGGAACCACCAAAGGTGCTGTAGCAGGAGATGCCGATGCGCATGAAGGCCCCTTCCGGAAGGTTATGATGGGAGCGAAGCTGCGGGCTGAACAGCCCCCGTCCGAGGAATCCTTGATCGCCATCGCCAACCTGCTCATCGACGCCTTGATCCTGCTGATCCTGGTCTCCAGCGTCATGAGCTGGTTTCATCCCGATCCCCGGAACACCTTCGTCCGCCTGGTGAACGCCGTGGTGGAGCCCCTGCTCCACCCCATCCGCGCCGTCATGCCTGCCGTGGGCCCCTTCGACCTGAGTCCGCTGGTCGCCTTCGCCGTCCTCATGCTCCTCCAGCGCCTTCTCCAGGGCGCCCTGTGAGGGACCTGCCATGAAATTCACCCCCCTCGACATCCAGCGCCGCGAGTTCGAGAAGGCCTTCCGGGGTCTGGAGGAAGGAGAGGTCCGGGGATTCCTCCATGAGATCGCCGCCGAGTGGGAGGAGCTTCTGGCCGCCAACCAGCGCCTCCGGGAGGAGATCGTGGAGTTGCGTGAACGCAACCGGCAGTACCAGGATCAGGACCGCATCTTCCGGGAGACCCTTCTGCAGGCCCAGCGCACCAAGGAGGACATCCTGGAGGCGGTCCACCGGGAAAAGGACCTCCTGATCCGCGAGGCCCAGTTCAAGGGAGACGAACTCATCCGCCAGGCTGAACAGCGGGTGATCGCCCTGGAGGTCCAGATCCGGGACCTCAAGCTGGAGCGCGCCCGCTTCCTCCAGGAATTCGAGGCTCTCCTGAACCGGTCCCGGCGATTCATTCACGAGGTGGCCCCGGAGATCTTCCCCCCGGGGGACCCCACGGTCCGTCTGGACGAACTGGATCTGGGGGGCGACACCCCCCCCCACGGCGTCCAGCCCTGAATTGGGAGGCATCCATGCCCCATGCAGTGATCCTCAAAGCCCTGCGCACCCCCATCGGCAAGTTCCAGGGGGCCCTGGCGTCCCAGGGAGCGCCCGATCTGGGCGCCGCCGTGGTGAAGGCACTCCGGAAGGCCTTCCCGGGGGCCGAGCCGGGGGAGGCCATTTTTGGGAATGTCGTCTCCGCCGGCATCGGCCAGGCCCCTGCCCGCATCGCCGCCCTCCGGGGAGGCCTTTCCCCAGCCACCACCGCCCTGACCGTGAACAAGGTCTGCGGCTCCGGCCTCAAGGCCATCCAGCTGGCTGCTGCAGGCGTCCTGATGGGGGACCACGACCTGATCCTGGCCGGGGGGATGGAGAGCATGAGCAACGCCCCCTACCTGCTGCCCAAGCTCCGTGCGGGCGCCCGCATGGGTCACGCCCAGGCGGTGGATGCCATGATCCAGGACGGGTTGTGGTGTGCCCACACGGACCAGCACATGGGGCTCACAGGGGAACTGGTGGCCGAGAAGTACCAGGTTCCCCGGGAAGCCCAGGATGCCTGGGCCGCAGAGAGTCACGCGAAGGCCCTGGCCGCCCAGCAGGCCGGCGCGTTCGCAGGGGAGATCGTCCCCGTGACGATTCCAGGGAAGAAGGGCGACACCGTGGTGGATGCCGACGAGGGCCCCCGGGCGGATTGCACCCTGGAGAGCCTGGCCCGCCTCAAGCCCGCCTTCAAGAAGGACGGCAGCGTCACCGCGGGCAACGCTCCTTCCGTGAACGACGGCGCGGCCGCCGCCCTGGTCTGCACCGAGGAATTCGCCCGGGCCCAAGGATGGCCCATCCAGGCCCGGATCCTGGGCTGGGCCACCGCCGGGGTGGAGCCCCAGTGGGTTCTCATGGCCCCCGTGGAAGCGATCCGGAAACTCCTGGACAGGCTGGGCTGGGGTGCCCAGGACGTGGACCTCTGGGAGATCAATGAGGCCTTCTCCGTGCAGATGGTGGCCACGGCCCGGGAACTCGGCATTCCCCCTGAACGGATCAACGTGCACGGCGGAGCCGTGGCGCTGGGCCACCCCATCGGCGCCAGCGGCGCCCGGGTGATGGCCACCCTCCTGCACGCCCTGGAGCGGCACGGAAAGGCGCGCGGCGTGGCGGCCCTCTGCCTCGGGGGAGGCAACGCCATCGCCATGGCGGTGGAGCGATCCTCTTGAGCGAGCTGGAGCGCCTCCAGGACCAGTTCAAACGCCTTTTCAATGGTCCGGCCTGGCATGGCCCCGCCCTCCTGGAGCTCCTCCAGGACCTCAGCGCCCTCGAGGCCCGGACCCGGCCCCTGCCCGGCGTCCACAGCCCGGGGGAACTCCTCCGCCACATGCTCGCCTGGCGGCAACTGGTGATCCACCGACTGCGAGGGGACGACGCCTACCGGGTCAGCGACGCCCAGAACTGGGCCGGCTGTGCGGCCGACGAGGCGGAGTGGACCAGCGACCTGGAAGCTTTCCGGGCCTCCCAGCGGGAATTGATGCTGCTCCTGGGACGATTCAATCCCGGGCTCCTCGATGTCCAGGCCCCCGGCTCGGACGTGAGCTGGTACACCCTTTTCCACGGGCTCCTCCAGCACGACATCTACCACCTGGGCCAGATCGGAATGCTGAAGCGGGCCCTTCGGGGCTGAGCCACGGTCGGGCATGTCGCCATTTTTTGATTGATGCCGTTTTTTACCAATTGATCAAATGCAATCACGGGCTTGACGGCCCATCCTCACGGCCTATACCTCCTACAAAGCCTCAGGAGACCTAGGTGAAGGAGCGTCGCAGGCATCGCCGGCTGAGATTCCTGTTCATGGATCTTCACGCCTTCTGGCGCCGCTTCATCGCCCGCCGCTGAGCGCCCTCACTCCCAGCCCCCGCTGCGCTCGCGTTTCCGGGTACCGGTGCGCTTCTTGGCCTCCACCCGCCGGGCCTGGCTGGCCCGGGTGGGACGCGTGGGGACCCGGGGCCGGGGCGCCACGAGGCATCGCAGCAGCGCGAGGCGGATCTTCTCTCGGGCATCCTCCAGGTTGAGCGGCTGGTCCCGGGTCCGATCGCTCACCACGATCCAGCGCCCCTCGGCGTCCAGCTGATTGCGGATCGCGTGGCCCAGGCGGTCCCTGGAGGCGGGGTCGAGGCCCTGGATGGCCTCCAGGTCCACGCGGAGTTCCACCTTGCTGGAGACCTTGTTCACATTCTGTCCTCCGGGGCCGCCCGACCGAACGGCCTTGAAGGACAGGGCATCCCCGGGCACCCGTACTTGATCCGTCACCACGATGGGGTCCACGGCGTTCCCTTCCCTACCAGCGGATCTCGGCGCAGGTTCCCCCGCCATCCCGGGGCCGCAGCCGGAGGTCGGCACCCTGGGCGTTCAGCCACTTCAGGGCCAACGGCAGGCCCAGGCCCGTGCCGTCCGGGCGGCCGCTCTCGAAGGGACGGAGGAGGCGCTGGAGTTCGGCGTCCGGGATTCCTGGACCCCGGTCCAGGATCCGCAGGGTCCCCTCCTCGAGTTCCATGGTCACGGTGGCACCCCCGGGGGAAGCCTGCGCCGCGTTCTCCACGAGGTTGAGGAGGGCCTGCTGAAGCAGCTGGGGGTCCGCCAGGGCCCGGCCGCTCCCCTTCAGCTCCAGGTGCAGGCCCTGGCCCCCCGGGCGCCGGCCCACCTCCTCCAGCACCGCCGCGGCGACCTCCCCCAGGTCCAGGCTGCGGCAATCGGGCTGGAGGGGCCTCGCCCACTGGAGGAAACGCTGCACCACCCGCCCGAGGGCGTCCGTCTCCTCCTCCAGCTCCCGGCCTGTCTCCTCCTGGCCCGAGCGCCGAAGCAACTGTGCATGGCCCTTGAGGACGGCGAGCCCGTTCTTCAACTGGTGGGCCACTCCCGCCGTCATCTCCCCCAGTTCCGCGAAGCGGTCCCGAAGCATCCGGCGCCGCTCCTCGGCCTCCCGTTCCGTGACGTCCTCGAACTGCAGGAGGGCCCCGATCCGGGCTGGGGCCTCGATTCGCCGCAGGAGCCAGCGGCGCTCTCCATCCCCGGTGCGCCAGGCCTCCCCCGACACCCGTCGAAGCCCATCCAGCAGCCAGGGGAAGGGTTCCAGGACGAAGTCCACGTCCAGGCCGACCACGCCCTGCTTCACGCCCAGGAGACGCCGACCCTCCTCGTTGAAGCCAGCCACCCGGTTCTGGGGATCCACCCACAAAAGCCCGAAGGGCAATGCGTCGAGGATGCGTTCGTGAACCGTGCGCAACTCCCCCAGGGAGGCTGCCAGGGCCCCCCGTTCCTGAAGGCTGGAACTCACCGCCCCCAGCAGCAGGGCCTCCGGGTCCACCCTGGGCCGGGACAGCCGCGCCCACCGAACCACGAAGAAGGCCAGCGCCGCCAACACGAAGACGACCGGGAGGCCCAGCACGATCCAGGCGAGAAGGGGGTTGGGGCTCGGCACAAGGGAGATGGTAGCGCCACCGTCGCTGCGGCTGCGCCGCATCCCTTCCCGCGGGCGCACCCGAACCAGCCCGCCCCTGCTCCTTCGGCACCCGGGAGACACGGGGCCGGTGGGAATGAGGGCCCCTCATTCCGATCAAAGTGCTCCATCTTCGAAGGGTCCCCTGGGGCCGAGGCCCCCTGGTGGCCGGGACTCCGGGGCCATGGGGATTATTCTCTCTGGGGGGGACCCATGAAATACGTTCGGGGAATCGCCATGCCCAGGACCGCCCGCAGGGTCATGACCCTCTTGGGCCTGAGAGCCTTCCGCCCGCCCGAGGGCGGAGCGGGCCCCATCCTCCGCGGGGGCAGGGCATGAGCCCGGAATCCATCCTCACCGCGAAACGCTACGCCTGGGGCCAGGGATGCGAAGGCTGGCACCTTCTCAGGGCCCCGGGCCTCCACGTGATCCAGGAGCGGGTGCCCCCCGGAGCCGGGGAACGGCGCCACTTCCACGGCTCCGCCCGGCAGTTTTTCTATGTGCTTTCCGGCCGTGCGGTCATGGAGGTGGAAGGACAGGAACACCTCCTCCAGATGGGGGATTGCATCCATGTTCCCCCGGGGGCGAACCACCAGTTCCGGAACCCCTTCGGAGAGCCCGTGGATTTCCTGGTGGTGTCCCAGCCTTCCTCCCACGGGGACCGCACGGACCTGCCCTGAGCCCTACAGGGCCTCCTCGATCCTTTCGCACAGGGTCCTCAGAATCTTGATCCGGGCGTAGAGCTTGTCCTCGCTCTCCACCAGGGTCCAGGGGGCGATCTCGGTGCTGGTGCGGGCCACCATGTCGCAGACGGCGGCCTCGTAGGCCGGCCACTTCTCGCGGTTGCGCCAGTCCTCCTCCGTGATCTTGAAGCGCTTGAAGGGGGTCTCCTGGCGCTCCTGGAAGCGGCGCAACTGCTCTTCCGGGGAGATGGCCAGCCAGAACTTCGCGAGAATGGCCTTGCTCTTGGCGATCTGGGCCTCGAAGTCGTTGATCTCGCCGTAGGCGCGCATCCAGTCCGCCTCCGCGCAGAACCCCTCCACCCGTTCCACGAGGACCCTGCCGTACCACGACCGGTCGAAGATCAGGATCTTCCCCCGGCCCGGCAGGTGACGCCAGAAGCGCCACAGGTAGGGCTGGGCGCGCTCCTCCTCCGTGGGGGCCGCGATGGGGACGATGCGGCAGAGCCGGGCGTCCACCGCCTGGGTGATGCGCCGGATGCTGCCCCCCTTCCCCGCGGCGTCGGATCCCTCGAAGACCAGCACCACGGCGCGCTCCTTGAAGCGCTTGTGCCGGGTCAGGACGCTCAGCTTCCCCTGCCAGGCCTCCAGCTCCCGATCGTAATCGACCCGTTCCATCCGTTTCGAGAGATCCAACGCCCGCAGGACGTTCAGTCCATCCAGAGCGGGCGGTGCCGGCGGAGCCTTCACGGCCGCAGGTCCGGTGGAAGGACGGTCCAGGCGGGCCCGGAGGGCCTGCAGCAGGACCCGCCCCACCGTGAGCTTCTGGTAGCGGGCGTCGGTGGCCTCCACCACGATCCAGGGGGCGTCCGCGGTGCTGGTGAGGCGCAGGGCCCGTTCCGCCGCCTCCCGGAGGGCGTCGTAGCGCTTGAAGTGCTTCCAATCCCGAGGGGTCACGCGCCAGGAGGTCTTCGGGTCGGCCTCGAGCTTTGTGAGGCGCTTCTTCTGGACCCCCTTGGAGAGGTGCATCCAGAACTTGAGAATCAGCGCCCCCTCGTCAATGAGCATCTGTTCGAAGCGGCGCACCAGTTCCATGTCCTGGTCCAGTACCTCGTGCCCGATCCTTCCGTTGCCACACTCATTGATGGGCCAGGTGTACCAGCTGCCGTCGAAGATCCCGATCTTCCCTTTCGGGGGCAGGGCCCGCCAGTATCGCCACATGTACGGTCGGTGCAGTTCCTCGTCGGTGGGCGCGTCGAATCCGTTGGTCTGCACGTGGCGGGGATCCATCCACTCGTTCAGGGTGGAGACCACCGCGCTCTTTCCAGCCCCGTCCACTCCAGCCACCAGGAGGATCACGGGGAATTTCTTGGCGGCCACGAGGTCGTACTGGGAGTCCAGGAGGGCCTCCCGAAGCCCCGAGACCTCCAGGGTGTAGGCCTCCTTCTCGACGCGGTGACCCAGTTCGGCGGACTCGAACATCGCGGACCTCCTGGTGCGGGTGTATCGGTGCGGCGTGGGGGGGACCTGAATTCTAGGCCCAGGGCCACAGGCGGGCCATGGGAACCATGGCCAGGACCCTGCTCCCCATGGCCAAGGGCCGCTCCCCCGGGAAGGGTTCCTCCTGGAGGCCCCTTTCGGCCAGCACCTGCCAACCCCCTGCGTCTTCGAGCAGCGTAAGGGCCCTGGAATCCAGGGAATGTGCGAGGAAGGCGGGGGCGGCGAGGGCGGAAGCCGAGAGCGCCGTGTGGATGTGGAAGTGCCGCTCGATCCGGTCCGCGAAGCCCCCATCGAAGATCCGCAGCACCACATGAAGGGCCGGCCTCAGGGCCTTGGCCGCGAGTCCGATCTCCAGGGCGGTCAGGTCGTCGTTGATGGCGCATACCAGGGCCCTGGCCCGGCCGGCATTGGCGTCCCACAGGGCCCGAGCGTGGGTGGCGTCCGAGACCATGTACGGAATGCGCCGGAAGGACAGTTCCTGGAGAAGGGGGTTGGCCGGGTCCCGCTCGATGACGATGACGGGCACTCCCAGGTCCCGCAGGCGCGTGGCCACGGCGGCGCCCAGGGTCCCCAGGCCGCAGACAACGACGTGGTTCCGGAGGTGGAAACGCCGTCGCCCTTCCAGGGCGTCGCCGCGTTTCTGCACGAGGATGTTCGTGACGATGGCGAAAAGGCAGGCCGTCAGGGTCACGCTGGTGAGCATCAGGAGGACCCCCACCAGCTTGGCGGAGTCCGGCGCGTCCCGGAGGCTGTAATCGCCGTATCCCACCGTGCAGAAGGTGGTCACCACAAAGTAGAGGGCCTGGATCCAATGCAGGCCCTGGGTGAAGTGGAAGTAGGCCGTGGCGCCCGCGAGGGTCACGAAGATGAGGACCAGCAGCAGGAGCAGGTAACGGTCCACCCCCCCCGTGAGACGGGCGAGGCCTCCCTGGAGTCCGGGCTCCTCGGGGGCCCGGGGGCCCGAGGCCACCAGGTCCCGCAGCGGCCGAAGTCCAGGGACACCCTGGGATTCGTCTTCCGGCGCGGCCCCAAGGGCGTAGGCCTCCCCGCCGAAGTCCAGGGCGAAGGGGAAACCCCGCCGCAGTGCGGCGGCCGCAAAGCAGGGAGCGGAGAGTTCCGGGGAACTGAGCACCGCGCAGTTCTCCAGCTCCCGGGCCACCTTCCGTCCCAGTTCGGGGTCGGCCAGGGCGATCACCAGGCGGAGCTTGGGACAGGCGTCCCGGAAGGCGAGGGCCCTTGATAAGTTCTGCTCGTCCCGAACGTCGCAGAAGAGGGCCGCGTCGGCCTCCAGGGCCTCGGGTGCCTCGAGGAGCTCCGCGATGTCCAGCCCCGGGGGATGGACCTGGAGCCCCTTCCAGCTCTGGAGCGTCTCCGCCGCGGGCTCGCCCCCGGTCCAAAGCGCCGCCTTGACCCCGAGGCGGCGTGCGAGCTGGCCCAGGCGGGCCGCGAGATGGGACTGTCCGACCACCAGGATCCTGGGCACCGGGGTCTCCTTGCAGGGATGATGACCGAGGCCCTTTCGGGTGCGCCAGTGCCTCAGTATTCCGCCGCGGACTCGCTGGCCCTTACCGCCTTTTCGAAGGGGTGGAAGACCGGGGCCCCCGCCTTCCGGGCGATCCACTCGGCCACCCGGATGCCGTCCACGGCGGCGCTCGTGATTCCACCCGCAAAGCCGGCCCCCTCCCCGCAGGGATACAGGCCGGGATGGGAGAGGGACTGCCCGTCCTCCCCGCGCAGCAATTGCACGGGGCTGCTGGTGCGGCTCTCGATGGCCAGGAGGAGGGCCTCGGCGCTGGCGAAGCCGTGCAGGCGCCGGTCGAAGAGGGGGAGGGCCTCCCGCAGCTGGGCCTCCACGAAGCCCGGCAGGCAGGTGCGGAGGTCGGCGGACACCGCGAAGGGGCGGAAACTGCTCGGGGGGAGGCGCCCCGTGGCCCTGCCCTTGAGGAAATCCGGGACCGACATGGCCGGGGCACCGTAGCGCTCCCCTGCGGCCCGGAAGGCGGCCTGCTCCCAGCGCCGCTGGAAGTGCATCCCCGCGAGGACCTGCTCTCCCCCAAAGTCCGCCACGTTGACCTTGGCCACCAGGCCGCTGTTGGCGAAGCCGGAGTCCCGGGCGGCATTGCTCATGCCGTTCACCACCACGCCGCCCTCCTCCGAGGCGCACTGGATCACCAAGCCTCCGGGGCACATGCAGAAGCTGTAGGCCGCTCGGGAGGGTCCGAAGTTGCAGGTCAGCTGGTAGTCCGCGGGTGGCAGGCTGGGGTGACCCCGGGAGGGACCGTACTGGGAGCGGTCCACGAGGTCCTGGGGGTGTTCCACGCGCACGCCCATGGCGAAGGGCTTGGGGCGCATGGCCACCCCGCGGGCGTGCAGCATCTCGAAGGTGTCCCGGGCGCTGTGACCCGGGGCCAGGACCAGGGCGTCGCAGGGGACCTCTTCACCGCCCTGAAGGCGTGCCCCACGGACCAAACCCTCGGGACCCAGCACCAGGTCCACCAGGCGGGCGTTCCAGCGGTAGCGCCCCCCACGGGCCTCCACCTCCTTCCGCATCCTCACGGCGCAACGGCGGATCACGTCGGTGCCGACATGGGGCTTGGCCAGGGTGGCGATGCGGGGATGGGCGCCGAATCGGACGAAAGCGTCGATGACATAGCGGGTGGCGGGGTGCCCGATGCGGGTGGTGAGCTTTCCGTCGCTGAAGGTGCCCGCGCCCCCCTCCCCGAACTGGGCGTTGGCTTCGGGATCGAGAACCCCCCGGGTCCAGAGGGCCCCCAGTTTGGACACGCGTTCGCCGAGGGAAGGGCCACGCTCCACCAGCAGCGGCTCGATGCCGTAGTCCAGGAGGCGGAGGGCGCAGAAGGTTCCCGCGGGCCCCGTCCCCACGATCACCACCTGAGGGGGCCGGGGGAGCGCGGCCACCTCGAAGGAGGGGGGCTCCGCCATGGCTTCCAGGCGGCAGCCGGGGGGCAGGTCCGGGGCACCGAAATCCCGCCGGCTGCGGAAGGACAGGGTGGCCAGGAAGCGGATGTTCCCCTTGTGCCGCGCGTCCAGGCTGCGGCGTTCCAGCCGGGCTTCCTCGAAGTCCTCCTCCGCCCCGCCCAGGACCCGGGCCAGCAGTTTCCGGGGGGGGAGTTCCTCCTCGCCAAGTTCCAGGGGCAGGTTCGAAAGGAAGTGGCGCACGAAGGCTCCGGCGGAAGGGCTCCCGGGCGAAGGAACCAAGGCCATGGAAGGCGATTCTATCGGACAATGAAGGCCTCATGGCCCTGCCCTTCCTGCTCTGCGCCTTCCTGATGGAGGCCCCCGCCCCCCGGCCCTGGGTCGCCTGCACCTTGGAGTTGCACGGCACCCTTAACACCCGTCGGCCCCACCCCCGGGGAACGGAAACCGTTTCCGAGACTTTCCAGTACGTGCTGCCCGGGTGGCTCCAGGAGTTGGAGAGCCCCTCCGGGAGCGTGGTCTTCGAGTTCCAGCCCAACCGGGCCCAGTCCCCGGCGGGGATCCTGAACCTGCACGCCGTGTTGCGGGGGAAGCAGGTCAAGGAAGAACACCGCTTCTTCGGTTCGGAATTCTCCGAGCCGGGATCCTTCCGGTTCCGGGCGCACCTCCGGGGCCAGAACCTCTACCCTGAGGGCGACCTCAAGATCACGGGGACCCATTCCGCGGGGGAATCAGGGCCTTCCAGGGTGGAGCGCCGGACCGTTTCCACCACCCCCTTTCCGGCGATCCGCCGGGGGCCCCGGGATTTCGCCGCCCCCACGCTGCGCTTCACCATGAGTTCCTTGTGGCGGTTGCACCGCGCCCCCGAGCCTTTCGCCGTGAACGCCACCGTCACCTACGCCAACAACGCCGGGGGCGTCAGCTACGCCGGGCGGGTGGACCTCAGGTTCCGGCTGGATCCCAGGCAGCGGGCCGAACATCCTTGAGCAGGGCGCCGGGATCCGGGATCCGCAGGGCCAAGTAGAAGGCGCCCCTCCCCACCAGTTCTCCCCCCGCCGCCAGCGACAGGAGCAAGGCCGGGGGCCAGGGTTGCCGCAGCACCACCGCCAGGGCGGGCAGGGCCAGCAGGAGGACCCTCAACAGCGCGAGTCCACCGGAAAGGGCCTGGGTACCCGCCTGCTTCTGCTCCCGCAGGAAGGCGAAGCTCCTGGCCACGGCCGCCCCCAGGAGGAGCCAACCGGGAAGGCCCAGGGCGAAGAGGGCCAGGGTGATCCCACCGAAAAGGGTGTCGTCGGCCTTTTCGGCGGGGCCGGCCCGCCATTCGAGGCTCCGGTACAGGCGGTCCATGCAGAAGAGGAGGCCCAGTCCCGCCACCCCTGCCACGGCCCCGAGGGTCCTGGAAGCGAGGAACTGGGAGAGGGCTCCCAAAGGCACGAAGATGGCGAAGGCCAGGATCTCCCGGCTGAGCCAGGAGCGGCGCAGGTTCCCAAGGGCCCGCAAGGCCCGGAGGGGTCGCCCGAGGTGGGCCGTGCTGAGAAAGCCCGCCAGAAGCCCAAGGCCCAGGAAGGCCCAAGGTGGGGCCTGCGCCGGGCCCCCGGACAGGAAGGCCGCCTGGAGGGCCACGAGGAGGGGTGCGAAGGACGAAAAAAGCACCAGACTCCACTCCCGGCGGAGATGAATCCTGGGCAGGGGCGGGGTTGGGCCCCCCATCCAGGCCAAGGCCTCGTGGGTCAGGGGCGGAAGGCCCTCCGGTGCCGGCCCCTGGATGGGCCCCACCAGCCAAAGACGGGGCCCGATGCCTGCCGGGAAGAGCCCCGGGGCCTCGGGCTCGGGAAGGGCCCCGGCCTGGGGATCCACCCGCAGGGCTCCCGTGGGACAGGCGGCCGCGCAGGCGGGGGCCAGGCCCTCCAGCAGGCGGGGGTTGCAGAAGGTGCACTTGGCCATGAGGCCCAGGGTCCCGTCGAAGCGGGGCGCGTCGTAGGGGCAGGCCCAGGAGCAGCAGCGGCAGCCCAGGCAGGTGTCCTGATCCAGGAGCACCGCCCCGGTCCGAGGGTCCTGGCGGTAGGCCCCGGAAGGGCAGGCCGCTAGGCACGCTGGCCTCTCGCAATGGTTGCAGGCGAGGGACAGGTGGAACCCCTTCCCCACCGCCCCGGCGTCCCCCTCATGGTGGTGGACGGTGCGCCATGCCCGCTCCATGGGCACCTGGTTCTCGATGCAGCACGCGACTCGGCAGGCTTCGCATCCCGTGCACCGGGAGGCTTCTAGGACGAAGGCTGCGCTCATGGAGCAGCCTCCACCTGGACGCAATTGTCGTGGAAGGCCGCGCCGTGCCCCATGTCGGTTTCGCGGCCTTCGCTCAGGAGGTTCACCGCCCCCTCGTCCAGCCAGAATCCGTTGGGCACGGAGACGACGCCGGGGCGGATCCCGGGATCGAGGCGCACGGTCAGGAGCAGGGCCCCCCGGCCGTTGAACAGGCGGGCCCGGGTGCCGGGACGGATCCCGCGGATCCGCGCGTCCTCCGGGTGGATCGTGAGCAGGGGCCTCGGTTCCAGTGGGCGGAGGAGGTCCAGGAATCCGAACTGGCTGTGGATCCGGTTCTTGGTGTTGGGGGTCAGCAGGTGCAGGGGGTAGGCCTCAAGGCCGGGGCTCCCGGGGCCCTCTTCCGACTCCCGGAAACCGGGGAGCTCCTCCTGTCCCCAACGGCGGCGAGCCTCGTCGCTCCACAGTTCGATCCTCCCGCTGGGGGTCGGAAAGCGCCGGTCCGCGAAGGCCACCTCTTCCGCGCCGGGGGCCAGCACGGGGCCCTCGGCCAGGCGCTCCAGCGTGATCTCCGGCCAGGGAGCCAGTTTCCTGCGCAGGAAGGCCTCTTCACCCCCCGGGGGGACCAGGTCCCGCTCCATCGCCTCCCGGTCGACGCCCAGGCGTTCGGCCAGAAGCCAGTAGACCTCGCTCTCGGGCTTCACCAGCGGAGGAGGTGCCACGACCTTCTGGCGCAACTGGAGGTAGGGATGCCAGTAGGCCCCGATGACATCCGTCTGCTCGAAGAGGTTCTTGGCGGGGAGCACCAGGTCCGCCTCGGCGGCGGTGTCCGTCAGGAATTCCTCCACCACCACCCGGAGGCGCAGGCGGCGGAAGGCCTCCAGGACCTTGGGGGTGGCCGGATTCTGGGGGATGGGGTTGCCCCGTTCGACCCAGGCGGCCCGCAAAGGCGGATCCTCCTGGGCCAGCATGTCGGCCCCCAGGCGCGCGGTGCTGACTCCCACCCGAACCACCCCGTCGGGCCGCGGGGGCGGGTAGAAGTCCAGGGGGTCCTTCAGGTGCCCGAAGACCTGCGTCTGCAGGTTGGCGTAGCTCCAACCCCCGCCGGGAAGCCCGATCTGGCCGCAGATCACGGGCAGGGCCAGGAGGGCCCGCATGGTCTGGCCGCTGTGGGTGTAGCGCTGCATCCCGAAACCTGGGACGAGGGTGAAGGGACGCAGGGAGCCCAGCAGGTCCGCGAAACGCTGGATCAGCTCCGGGGCCAGGCCGGTGACCTCGGCGGCGCGGTCCAGGGTCCAGGATTCCACCCGCTCCCGGTAGGCCTCGAAGCCCTGGACGTGGGCCGCAAGGAAGGCGTGGTCCACCTGCTCCCGGAGGACTAATTCCCGCGCCAGGGCCAGCGCCAGGGCGGCGTCCGTCCCCGGCCGGGGCTGGAGCAGGAGGTGGGCCCGCTCCGCGCTTTCCGTCCGGCGGGGGTCCACCACCACCAGCCGTGCCCCCCGGTCCAGGGCCCGGGCCAGGTGGTCCATCTGGTGCACGTTGGTCTCGGCGGGATTCTTCCCCCAGAAGACGACGAGCCGCGCGCGCTCCAGGTCCCAGGGGGCGTTGTGCTTGTTGTCCCCCAGCGTGAGGCGCGTGGCCTCCAGCCCCGCGGGCCAGCAGAGGTCCCCGTAGGTGGTGGTGCAGCCTCCGAAAAGGCGCCAGAAGGCCATCCCCACCCCGTTCAGGAGCCCCTTGGTCCCGCTGGCCTGGTAGTAGAAGAGGGCCTGCGGCCCCTCCTGGGCCTTGAGGCGCGTCAGCTCCTCGCAGATGAGGTCCAGGGCCCGGTCCCAGTCCACCGGCACGAAGGCGCCGTCCTGCTTCAGGAGCGGCCGGGTGATCCGGCGGGGCGAGACGGCCCGCTCCACGTAGCTCAGGCCCTTGAGGCAGACCCCCTGCCCCGTGGCAAGGTTGGCCGGATGCGGCTCGATCGAGCGCACCCGCCCCCCCTCCACGTTCACGCGAAGGCCGCAGGTGCTGGTGCAGTTGCGGGGGCAGGCGGTGGTGAAGACGGGCACGGGCACCCTTTCGGATGCCCGTAGTGTGCCAGCGCCTTCAGGCCCCGCTCCTACGAAGGGGCGATCAATACAATATAAAGACAATACCCACCGCCAAGATGCCAGGCACGCCAAGAACTGTATGAACGTTGGATTCCCTTTTCTTGGCGTCCTCTCGGTATCGGCTTTGCCGATACGCGAGACAAAATGAAACCTGGATTCTTGGCGGTGGGTTATTCATCTTTGAGCGCCCATTCGAATCACATCCCGCTCTCCTTGGTCACGAAGCTGCCGCCCCAGATGGCTTCCTTGTCCCACTGGGCGAACGCGGCGGAGAAGCGTTCCATGTCCCTGCGGGTGACCTTCCCCACGGGGGTGACGAAGTAGACCACCGTGACCCGGATGGGTTCCTCCGCCCGCTGGCCACGCCAGCCCGAGCCCGGGGAGTAGGGACCCTCCGCCTCTCCATGCCCGATGGCCACCCGGGAAAAGCCCTCCCGTTCCCGGGCCGCCTTGGCGGCATCATCCTTCTTCAGCGGGGCGGAGGCGGGGGGCGCGGGAACGGGTTGTCCGGCCCCGGCCCCGGCGCTGGCCACGGCCATGACGTTGGCTTCCGCGAAAGCCCGGGCCATGGGGGGCGTGCCCAGGTTGGCCAGTTGGATTCCCCCGGCGCCCTTCCGGATGGGGACCTGGATGAGGTAGTACCGCTGCACGTCCACGTCCATCCCCTGGGCCTTCAACTCCCGCTCCAGCCTCAGGAGATCCTGCCGGTCCTCGGCGCGGCTGGCGGTGAAGGGGGCCTTCTGGCCCTCGACGTTGGCGTAGAGCAGTTGATGCGTGCCCGGGCCCACCAGGGCTTCCGAGCTCCCTTCGATGACGTCGGTGATCACGAAATTGGTGCTGCCGTAGGGGAAGATGCTGAACGTGAAGGCCGCCCGGGGCGGCACGCCCTGGGGCCAGGCTCCCTCCATTCCCCGCGCGGGCACGGGCACGACGGCAAACTGGTTGGACACGATCACATTCCGGTCCCGGGCCTGGCTGGCCAGGCCCAGTTCCCGCAGGCGCTCCGGCAGGGTCTTCTCCACGGTGCGCCCTCCCTGACGCTGGTGAACCTTGATCTTGTCCGCCGGGACCATCAGGACCTTGTCCCGGAAGTTGCTGTCCCGGCGGACGGAGAGGGCGAGGCGGGCGGAGGCAGGATCCCCCTCGTCCTTCCGCACCCAGATCCCCACGTCCGAGATCCGGTCCCCCCACACGCTGCCCTGGTGCCGTCCGATGTCCTCCCAGGAAATCTTCACGGGATGGAAGGCCTTTTCGTTCAGGAGCGACATGAAGTCCCCCTGGCGCCAGAGGTTGGTGGTCTCGTCGAAGTAGCGGGACCATTCGGGCGGAGGCTGGGGCGGTGGGGGCTGGGGGCGTGGGCCGCCCTGACCCGCAAGCCAGCCCACGGCGGCGACGATGTTCTTCACCGTGTTGCTTCCGGGCCCGGCGTCCAGGCCCAGGTCCCGGGCGATCTCCACCGCGGCGAAGTCCACCTTGGAATTTCCGAGGCCGTGGGTCCGGGCCTCCCGCAGGGCGAGCAGGACATTGGGGCGGATTCCCGCCGCCTCGGCGCCATTGACGCGGATGCCCTGCTTGGCGAAGGCCTGGATGATCTGGCCATGGTCGGGCTCGCCCCGTTCGCCGGGAGGCGGTGGCGGGACGCTGGTCTTCTCCTGGGGCTGCACCCCGAGCAGGGTCAGGCCCGCAGCGAGGGAGGAGGCGAGGATGCGTTTCATGGGGGCTCCTTCGGGTTCATGCCCAAGGTGGGCTCAAGGACCCGGCCGTTCCAGAGGGGAGGAGGCCTGTTACCGATCCTTTACCTTCCCCCACTCCGCAGACGGAAGGTGATCCGGAGGAGGAACCGAGCCTGGACCCTTGTGCCGTCCACCATGGGGGGCTCGAATCGCCACAGGCGCGCGGCCCGTTCCGCCTCCGCATGGAAAGCCGGATGGCCCGAAAGGACCCGGACCTCCCGCGGGGTCCCGGCGGTGTCCACCAGCATGAGCAGCTCCACCGGCCCCTGGATCCCGGCCGCCCGGGCCAGCGGGGGGTACTCCGGGGGCACCTGGTGGAGGATGCGCAGCGCCCGGCTGTCCAGTTCCACCACCCGGGCCCCGTCGCCGGAACCTGGGGCCGTCGCGCCGGGGACTCCGTCTCCTCCTGTTGGGGCCGAAGCCCCGGCGAAGGGGAAGGGACCCGCCGGGGGCGTCCCGAGATTCTCCGGCAGCCCCTCCGGAGGCCGGTCCGGAACCCGGTCGAGGTCCGGTTGGGCCTGAGGATCTCGCACTACCTCCTTTCCCCGTGCAGGGCCTCTCGAGGCCGCGCGGGCACGTTCCACCCCGGAGGGGAGCAGAACAGGCACGAACTCTTTCCATGGAAGGGTCCCCGGGTGGAGGGGGGGCGGAAGCACGCGCCCGACTCCCCCCAGGACCAGCAGGAGAGCACCCCCTAGGGCGGCGTAGGCGGCCGCGGCCAGGAGGCCGATGCGAAGGCGGGAGGGCGGCAGGGCCGCGGAAAGTACGGCCGCGGGGCGAAGGTGGGGGGGGAGTTCAGGGAAGCCGGAGGCCGGGCTTCCCGCCGGCAGGGCGGTCCGCATGGGGTTCTCCTTTCGGTTGGACACCTCGGGGCGACGGCACCGGAACGCATCCGCGGGCCGACGGGGGCGACCTTGGGTACGCGGGGGGGGAACCAGGGAAAAGCCCTTCCCGATGGCCGATGTCCCAAAGATCGTTGGTCCAGGTATGGGCCTCGACCTCGCACCGTCAAGGCAGGGTGCCGAGAAGTTACGCCGTCCTTGCGAAAGCCGTTCAAGGCCACGGATGCGTCATGGCGCGGCCCTTCCGTCACAGAATTGCGGCGCCGCCGGGACCTCCGAAAGACCGTGAGCCTCCCGCCCGAATGATGCGGATTTCAGCGATGGTGAGGAGTGGAGCGCCGAAGAGTGTTCCCTCGCCGTGGTGCTGGCCCGCCTTCCATGAACCGGCCTGGTGATTTTTTCGATGGAAAGTGTGGAGGGGATGGAAGCCCTCCCTAGCTTCCTCCCCGAGCCGAGGAAACCCTGACTAGGCCAGCACCCTGTGCAGCACCTCGTAGCTCCGGGAGGCGCCGCATTCCCGGAGGAGCCGCTCCCGGAGAAGGAATGTGATGGCCCTCGCCGCCTCGTCCCCGCCAGGCGCAGGCGCCTCCTCGGCGGGCAGGGTGCGCAAGGCCCGGAGGTGTTCCCGCACCCCTGGGGGAAGGGCGGTCGCGGGATCCACGGGCGTGCAGGCCGCGCAGCGCCAGCCGCCCTCCTCCCGGAGGGCCACCAGGGGGGCGTCCTCCCGGCCGCAGCGCCCGCATCGCCGGGAATCGGGCAGCAGGCCCAGGCAGTGGAGCAGCCAATGCTCGGCGTAGGCCAGGATGGCAAGGGCCCGGTCGGGCTGGGCCTTGAGGGCCCGGGCGCATCGGCTGAGGAGGCGGAAGAGGCGCTCGTCCTCCACCCCCTCCTTCGCGATGCGGTCGAAGAGGTCCGCGAGGCAGGCTGCCACCAGGCTGGCTTCCAGGTGGCCGAGGGTCAGGGGCGAGTGCTGGAGCTCGCAACGGGTGACGCGCTTCAGGTCCGCCTGTTCTTTCCCGAAAAGCCCCAGCCGGACCAGCCCCAGGGGCTCGAAGGCGCTCACCCACTTCGCGGCAGGCTTTTTCGCTCCCCGGGCCAGACCCACGACCCGCTCCCCGTGCTCGGTGAGGAAGGAAACCACCAGGCCCCCCTCCTGCACCGGGGTGGGGCGCAGGACGATGGCGGTGAAGGTCTGGAGCATGCCCCCAGTGTGCCCCGACCGGATCCCCCGTCACGAGGGCGGCCTCAACCCTCGCGGCCACCCCGTGTCTCAAGACGTGAGGGTCCTACCTCACCACCCTGCGGAGGAAACAATGTTCAACCGTTCGATGATCGCCACGTTCACCCTGCTCCTCGCGGCCCTTCCGGCCGCCGCCCAGCCGGCGCCCGGGGGACCCCCACCCATGGGGGGGCCCGGACTGCGCGCGGCCCAGGCCCGGGAGAACCTGGAGTTCCTGGCCCACCACCTGAAGCTCAGCGAGGCCCAGAGGACCCAGATCAAGGACATCCACGCCCGGCACCGGGAGTCCCTCCAGGCCAAGCGCAAGGCGGCCCAGGAGGCCCGGCAGGCCCTGCACAAGGCGGCCATGGATCCGGCTGCGCCCCTGGAGACCCTGCGGCGCCTCCACCAGTCCGCCGCGGACCGGCAGTTCGAGGTCCTGGCCGAGCAGCGGGCGGTCCGCCTCGAAGCGCGCGGCGTGTTCACCCCCGAGCAGCGGGCTGAGGCCGACCGCCTGCAGGCCCTGGGCGAGGAGCGCCGCCAGTTCCGCATGGAGCGCCTCCGGGGGGCCATGGAACGGCGCATGGGCCGCGGGATGGGCCCCGGGATGGGACCCGGCCGAGGTCCGGGGGGGCCGGGAGGACCCTTCGCGGATTGAAGCTGGGCCCGGGGGGACGCGGACGATTGATCCGAGGTTCCCTGGCATGAAGACCCACAATGGGGGACGGAGTGGTCCATGCGCTTCGTCCCCCGTCTTCTTCTGTGCCTCTTCTTCCTGCCTCCCCTGCTCTGGGGGCAGCCCCTGCGTTTCAGGACCTGGCTCGCGGGGACCGAGGCCGGAGCCAGCGAAATCCACCTCCAGTCCCTGCCGGAAGGACTCCAGCACGAAGCGCGGGAGTGGCTGGAGCTGGCCCGGGGGGCGGCCAGGGTACGCCAGGAGGGCGTGCGGACGGCCCTGAAGCAGAAAGACGGGGCCATCCGTTTCCAATGGAGCCAGAAGGTGGCCCAGGAACCCCTCGGCGGGACTGCCCTCTGGCGGCCCGACCGCCCAGGATTCCTCCGGGTCGAACCCCGCGGGGGAAAGCCAAGGGACATCCCCGTGCCTTCCGAGGCCCTCGTATGGCCCGGGGACCTGGATGCCCGACTCAAGCGCGCCGCCAAGGACCGCCTTCCCGTCAGGCTCCAGGTCTTCAACCCCGAAGCCGAAGGCTGGGACGAGCTGGACCTCCAGTGCGACGGACCCGCCCCGTTGCCCGGCTGGCCCGACGCGATCCGCTTCCATGGCCGCCTCCGGGAGGGCGCCCTCCAGGTGGAGGCCGAAGTCTGGGTGTCCCCGCGGGACGGGGAACTGCGCCAGGCGGGCCTCTTCATGGGCATGCCGGTGCTCGTCCAGCGGGCCGAGCTGCCGCCTCCGGACCAGGCCCCCGGGGCTGATTTCTTTCAGCGCAGCCAGAAGAGGATTCCTCGCCATCCCTTCCTGCTCTGGCTGCCGGAGCTGACCGTGCGCTGGACGGGCGGGGCGGCGCCCGACCTCCCGGCGGACCCCCAGCAGGAGAGGCTGGATTCCAGGCGCCTGAGGCTGCGACAGGCCCCGGAACCCACCGCCGAGGAACGCGCCCAAGGCCCCGTGACGGGGAAGGCGGACCCTGTGGAGGCTCCCTTCCTGGAGGCCACCCCGCTGCTCCCCTTCCGCGATCCCGCCTTCGACGGGGTCCTGTACCGGCTCGCGCCCCCCCCGGGGGCCACCCGCTGGGACCTGGCCCGCCTCGTCACCGCCTTCGTCTTCGACTGGATCGCCCGGAAGGACTACAGCGTGGGTTTCGCCAACGCGGCCGAGGTCTGCCGGAACCCGGTGGGGGACTGCACGGAGCACGGCGTCCTGGCGGCGGCCCTGCTCCGGCGCCTGGGGGTTCCGGCCCGGGGGGCCATGGGGTGGGTCGCCGCCGAGGACACCCTCGCCCTCCACTTCTGGGTGGAGGTCAGGCTGCGGGACCGTTGGGTGCCGGTGGACCCCACCTTCGACCAGGCCCCGGCCTCAGCTTTCCGCGTCCGCCTCGGCAGCACGGACCTCTCCAACCTGGCCACGGTGGGCTGGGACGGAGCGGCCCAGGTTTTCGGTTCCGGGCAGTGGGTCCCGGAGAGGGAAGGCGAACTGCCCTGGAACAAGGGCTACTACATCGAAGGAGACTTCGTCTCCGGCCCAGGCATCGGCCGCCTCACCCTGCCGGGGGGGCGCTGGAACGCCGAGCGGGGCCACCTCACGGTGGAGCTCTTCGGCACGGTCCACGACGTGGAGGCCAGCACCCGCCCGGAATCCGGGATTCTCCAGGGCGCCACCCGGATGCGGAATCCCGAGACCGGGCTCCAGGGCTGGCACCAGGCGGAACAGCGGATGCTCTGGCTTGACCTGGGGGGCCGCTGGCTCCGCTTCTCCAACCTCCGTCCCCAGGAGGGGAGCCGCGTGCTCCACGGCCTGGAGTACGCCCGGCCCGCCCCGCAGGGCCATCCGGGCGCGGCTGGCCTGCATCCTCCTCAGGACGCGACGGGCTCCCCGGGCCGGCAGACCTCGCAGACGCGCGCCGACACATCGAAGTCCAGGAGTTCGATCTCCGGGCTGAGGTAGCCCTCCCGCACGGGCTCCTGCCGGACCAGGTCGGTGCTGAGGTACTTCTTGTTGCTGTCGGCGAAGACCGTGGCGACCACCGCTCCGGATCCCATGGCCTCCTGGACCTTCACGGCGGCGAGCAGGTTGGCCCCGGCGCTGATGCCCACCCCCAGTCCCAGTCGCGCGAGCTTCTGGGCCATGAGGATCGCGTCCCCGTCCTCCACCGCCAGGACGGCGTCGAGTTCGTCCAATTTCACCAGGGCGGGAATGAATTCGTCGGAGATGCCCTGGATCCGGTGCTTCCCCACCTTGTGCCCCGTGCTCAGGGTCGGGGACGAGGCCGGCTCCACCGGGTGGATGCGGATTCCTGGCCTCGCCTGGGCCAGGGCCTTCCCCACGCCCATGATGGTTCCCCCGGTCCCCACGCCCGCCACGAAGGCGTCGGGCTCAAGGCCGTAGGGACGGAGCTGGGCCAGGATTTCGGGTCCCGTGGTCCTGGCATGCGCTTCTGCATTGGCCCGGTTGGAGAACTGGCAGGGCAGGAAAGCCCCCGGGGTGGCCGCCGCCCAGTCCTCGCTCAGGCGGATGGACCCGAGGAAGCCCCCCTCCTCGCTGGAGACTAGCCGGATCGTGGCCCCGAAGGAACGGATCAGGTCCTTCCGCTCCTGGCTCATCCAGTCCGGCATGAAGATCGTCACCGGGTGCCCGAGGGCCCTGCCGAGGGCGGCGAAGGAGATCCCCGTGTTCCCGCTGGTGGCCTCCCCGATGGGATCCCCGGGGTGCAGGACGCCGTCCCTGCAAGCCTCCTGGAGGATGTGCAGGGCCATGCGGTCCTTGATGGAGCCCGTGAGGTTGAAATGCTCCGCCTTGGCGTGGACCACGCGCTCGCGGCCCCGGAAGCGGAGGCGAATCGCCAGCAGGGGGGTGTTCCCCACCAGGCGCCCCAGGGCCCTCCACCGCACCCCCATGTCCGGTTCCACGCGGCCCCCTCCCAGCTTCCAAACCCAGGCTGGGAGCCATCCTTCCGGGAGGCGATGATGGCAGTCACATATTTTATTGAATATTCACCAACCCCTTCCGGCCCCAGGAGGTAGGCCTCTGTCAGCCTCACCGGGTTCAATGCCCCGCGCACACGCCCTCGAGGACCTCATGGTAATTTTGAGATCCTTCGATTTCATCCCAAGGGTTTCCCTACCAGTCCAGGGCCCGCGAAGTTCCCATGACCCTCTGGCCGATCCATCGCGTTCAAAGCCTGCTCCTCAGGTTCACCACGCTCATCCATCCCTTCCCGATGGATTCGGAAGAGAAGACCCGGTTCCTCAACTTCGCGGCCTTCCTGGTGCTCGGCGTGCCGACCATGCTCCTGTTCGGGATCCTGGACATCCTCCATGGCCAGCCGGTGTTCGGGGGAATCGTGCTGGGGGTGGCCGCCGTCCTGCTGATCGGTCTTTACCTGATGCGCCTCACGCGCAACGCCCTGGTGCTCTACCGGATCTCCGGGGTCATCTACGCAGGACTCCTGCTGTACATGCTCGCGGTGGGGGGGGAGGACGGATCCAAGGCCCTCTGGATGTTCACCTTTCCCCCCGTGGCCTTCTTCCTCGTGGGGAACTGGGAGGGGTTCTGGTGGAACTCCGCGATGCTGACGGGGGCCCTGGGCATCTTCTGGTTCCTGCCGGGCCGGCTGCCGGTCCACCCCTACCGGGGGGAGTTCATCGCCCGGCTCCTGGCCAGCTACTTCATCGTGTCGGTCATCGCCTACTGGTTCGAATACCTCCGGCAGCACTACCGCGCGGAAATGGAATCCCGCCAGGCGCACCTGGAGGAGGAGAGGGCGGCCCTCCTGCAAGCCATGGAATGGCGCCTCGAGGCCGAACGGGAAAAAGAGGTGGTGATCCTCGAACTGCGAGGAGCCCTCTCCCAGGTCAAGCAGCTCAGCGGAATGCTCCCCATCTGCGCTTCGTGCAAAAAGATCCGGGACGATCGCGGCTACTGGAAACAGCTCGAGTCCTACATCCGGGAACATTCGGAAGCTGAGTTCAGCCACGGTCTCTGCCCCGACTGCGCCAACCACCTCTATCCTGGGATCTACTCCGGCCGGTAGACCCCATGCGTCGTTCCCTCCTTCTTTTCTCGCTGCTGGTGCTCCTGGGGACCGCGCGTCCCCTGGAGTCCCAGGAGGTGCGGCGCCACGGCAGTCTCTGGGCCCGGGTGGAATCCGACGGGGGGATCCGGGTGGGAGGCAGCCTGGAGGGCCGCGTGGAATCCGACGGCCGCGTTCGCCAGCGGGGGAGCCTCGTGGGCCGCGTGGAGCCCGACGGCAGCATCCGTTGCGGGGGCAGCCTCTGCGGCAGGGTGGAGGGCGACGGCACCCTCCGGCGCCACGGCAGCCTCATCGGCCGCCTCGAGGGCGACGGCACCATCCGCCGCCACGGCAGCCTCTGGGGCAGGATCGAGGGCGGAGCCAGGGACGCCCAGGTGAGGCACAGGGTCGCCGCCCTGCTCTTCTTCTTCAGCGGGGAATTCTGATCATTTCGCGGGGTAGCCCGGAGAGGTCTTGACCTCCGCGATCTGCTGCAGGTGGCGCCGCGTGTGGGCCCCGGTGAGCAGAACCCACTGGTAAAGGTCCAGGGCACCGAAGGCCGGATGGGGCGCCACGCGCACCCGCAGCCCCTCCCCCTTCTCGATGGCGCCCGCCAGGCGGGCATGGGCCGAGGCGTAGGCCGCCAGCACCGAGGGTCCATCCTTCCATTTGCCGGGGGGCTTGAGCATATCGGGGGCCTGGAATGTCTTGGACCGGTCTTCCACTCCCAGGATCACCAGGCTGTCCACGGCCCCGATCTCCGCGCGTTTGGCGGGCTCGGGGGGACCGGAGAGACCCTTGAACACGACCTTTTCGCCCAGGAACTCCGCGGTGAGGGCGATGTGCTCGGCGCATTCAAGGATGGACCAGCGGTCCGGAGAGGTCTTGAAGTGGAGCTGGGCCTGGCTGAGGCCCGCGAGGGATTTCTCAAGGTCGGCCTTCCCCCGGGCCAGCAGGTCCATGGCCTGGGCCTTCTCGGCCCTGCTGAGCACCAGGTCCCCGGCCGCGGGGGCCTGGGCGATGAGGGGGATGCCGGCCAGGAGGAGAAGCCGCAAGGGGCGCATGGAAGCTCCTAATATGGATTGAGATTCTGTTTCAGATTAATCATCAGGCCTGGGGCGTCAAGCCGCCGCCCGGGGAGGGTCGGGCCCGGAGGCAGGCCCCTCCTTGACCGTCGGCCTGGCGGGGACGATCATCCCCCGGCGGGAGGCCCCCCATCCCATGGACAGCTTCGCGGTGATCTCGGACGTCCACGGGAACCTGGAAGCTCTGGAGGCCGTCCTCGCCGAGGTCGACCGCCTGGGAGTGCGCAGGATCCTTTCCCTGGGCGATGTGGTGGGCTACGGTCCCGACCCGGAGGCCTGCCTGCGCCTCGTCCAGGCCCGCTGCTCCCACAGGCTCCTGGGGAACCACGAGCACGCGGTGCTGAACCCGGGGATGGCCTTCGAATTCAATCCCTCCGCCCAGGCGGCTCTGGAATGGACGCGGGAGCGGCTCCGCCAGGCGGACCTGCTCCCGGCCCTGGAGGGCCTCCTCCCCCACCACCAGGAGGGGGAATACCTGTTCGTGCACGGTTCGGCCCGGAACGCCCTCGAGGAGTACCTGCGGGAGACGGACCCCGAGGGCCGTTCCACCTTCGAGGCGGTGGCGGCTTCCATCGAGGAGGACTTCACCTCCTTCCGGATCTGTTTCGTGGGCCACAACCACAAACCCTTCCTGGCCACCGCGGAGGGTTTCCTCCACCCCCACGCGGAACGGGCCACCTTCCAGGTGCCGCCGGAGGAGAAGCTCTACGTGAGCGTGGGCTCCGTGGGCCAGCCCCGGGACCTGGACCCGCGCGCCTGCTTCGTGGTCTTCGAGGGAACCCGGGTGGACTACCACCGGGTCCCCTACCCCTGGACGGCCACCGCGGCCAAGATCCGCGCCGCGGGCCTGCCCGGCCGCCTGGCGGAACGGCTGGGGCTGGGCCGCTGAGATGACCGCCCTGGAAACCTTCATCCGGGATGCGAGCCGCCTGCCCGTGCTGCCCGAAGTGACGGCCAGGGTGCTGGCGCTGGCGGACGCGCCGGACAGCTCCGCGAAGGAGATGGCCCGGGCCGTGGAGTCCGATCCCGCCCTCTCCGTCCGCCTCCTGAAGCTGGCCAACTCGGGCTTCTACGGCCAGCGGGGCCACATCGCCACCCCGACCCGGGCGGTGGTGGTGCTGGGCTTCAAGACCATCCGCAGTCTGGCCCTGGCGGTGTGGACCCACGCGCTCCGGTCGCCCTTCAGCGATCCCCAGGAACGGGGCCTGATGCAGGTCCTCCTCGCCCACGGCCTGGCCACGGGGGTCGCCGCAGGCCTCCTTGCGGCCCGGGTGCAGCGGCCCCTCGAGGAGGACGCCTTCATGGCCGGCCTGCTCCACGACATCGGCCGGGTGGCCCTGCTCTCCCAGATGGGACCCGCCTACCGCGCCCTGGTCCTGGCTCCCGCCGAGGGCGCCGGGCGGGCCCTGCACGAAGCCGAACGGGAGGTCCTGGGCTTCGATCACCGGGACCTGGGCGCCGCCCTCATGTCCGCCTGGGGCCTGCCTCCCTTCCTCGGGGACGTGGCCGCCGGGCACCACGACGGCGACCTCGTTCCCCGGGACCGCTTTTTCGTGGCCTCCGCCGCCCTGGCGGACGCCCTGGCCCCCCGCCTCGCGCCCTGCCCGGCCCCCGCCCTGCCCCGGAGACCCCGGGAGGACCTGGCCCCCTTCTTCGGCCTGGAAAGTCCGGAGAGCTTGGAGCCCTTCCTCCAGGCTTGCGGGATCCGCCTCCTGGCCTTCCGGGAGATCCTGGCCTGAATTTCCTTTGGATTTGTTTTTTCACTTGTTTTTCGTTTTTTATTCGTTAAATTAGGATCCCCTCGCCTGGAGGTGATCCATGCTGGCCCTGTGGGTGCCCGAACTGCCCTTCCAGTTGGCCTGCGCCCGGGACCCGGCCCTCCGGGAGCGCCCCCTGGCCTTCCTCAACCCGGAGTGCCCCCGCACGCCCACCCTCTGGTTCGTGAACCGCCTGGCCCGGGGCGAGGGCCTGCGGCCCGGGGATCCCCTGGACAAGGCCCTGCGGGCCGCCCCGGGCCTCTCCGTGCTCGACCCGGCGCCCCAGATCTGGTGGGAGGCCCAGGGCAGCTTCGCCGACTTCCTGCAGCGCTGGACCCCCCAGGGTCAGCTGGGCCGCCTGGGAGAGGCCCTGGTGGAACTGCGGGGCCTGGAGCGCCTCAGCGGCCCCCCCCGGGACACGGCCCTGCGCATGGCCGGAGATCTGCGGGGCCGCTACGGCTGGTCCAGCCACGGCGGCCTCAGCGCCAGCGCCACCGCCGCCCACCTGGCCGCCCACCTGGAACAGCGTCTGGAATGCGTGCCCGAGGGTTTCGAGGCCAGCTTCCTCGCACCCCAGTCCCTGCGCCGGCTGCCGGACCTGGCGCCCCGCATCCGCACCCGCTTCCAGCGCCTGGGCCTGCGCCGCTTCGAGGACCTCCAGCCCATGCCCCTGCCCGTGCTCTGCGAACTGGTGCCCGAACGCCTGGCCCCCACGATCCTGGCCCAGGTGCGCGGGGAGGACCGTCCCCGCCTGCCCCTGCTGGCGGACCCGCCGGGATCCAGCCGCACCCCCTGGCGCCTGGACCCCCCGCGCCTGCCGGAGGAGCTGCGCCTCGCGGCCTGGTGCCTGGGGCGCCTCTGGGAGGACGCCCGCAGCCCCCGCAAGCTGGCCCTGCGCTGGTGGGACGTGGACGGCGAGCCCCACTTCTGGAAGGCGGCCGGCGAACTGCTGCTCCAGTCCCCCCTGGAACTGGCCCGGGCCGTGGAGGGCGCCTTCCTGGGCCTCTGCACCCGCCGCATCCTCGTCCGGGAGCTGGAACTTCGGATCCACTGGGGCCTGGGCCGCGTCCGCCCCCTCTTCCAGGAGCCCCGGGCCCAGAAGCTGGACCGCCTGGAGCCCGCCCTGGCCCGCCTGCGCACGCGCTACCCCGGCGCCCCGGTGCAGCCGGGCTGGCTGCGGAAGACGGGAACCGCCAGGCCCTGAGGGGCCCGCGGAGTTGCAGGGGGCGGGGAAGGATCTAGAATCGTCCCACCCCGACGCCCCATGCCCGACGCTCCCTACTGTGCCGACTGCCTGGCTGCCTCCCGCCCGGAAGGCCCGGGGACGATCCGGAGCAACCAGGGCATCGGGAAGACCTTCTACGGCCGCACCGCCACCTGCGACCGTTGCGGATCCTCGATCCGCACCCTGTGGAGCATCTTCCTCACGGTGCCGATCCTCCCCCGGGGCTCCTACCGGGTGATCGAGTTCGAGGAAGAGGCGGCGGACGGCGAGAGCGTGACGGCCTTCCTGGCCCGGCGGGTGCCCCTGAACGCCCTCCAGGTGCTCAAGACCCTGGCCCTGTGGTACGGTGCGATCCTCGTCCTGGGGTGGCTCATCGCCAACAAGCCCCGCTGAGGCCTCCCCCCCGGAACCCGGACCTTGGAACGACTGGCCGCCTTCCTCGCCCTCTCCCTCGCCTCCGGGGTGAACCTCTACCTGGCGGTGCTGGTGGCAGGCCTGGGGCAGCGCCTGGGCTGGATCCAGGGCCTGCCCGGGGAGCTCTCCCTGCTGGGCCACCCCGCCGTGCTGATCGTCGCCGGGCTCCTCTTCCTGCTGGAATTCCTTGCGGACAAGGTGCCCTTCGTGACCCCGATCTGGGATGCGGTGCACACGGTCATCCGGCCCCTGGGGTCGGCGCTCCTGGCCGTGGCCACCGTGGCCCAGGTTCCCCCAACCTGGCAAGTCCTGGCGGGGCTGGCCGCGGGGAGCCTGGCCCTGGGGGTGCACGGCACCAAGATGGGCTTCCGCATCCTGGCCCACGCGGCGCCGGACCCCGCCGCCCACAGCGCGATCAGCGTGGCGGAGGACCTGGGGGTGATCGCGCTGTTGTGGCTCGCCTTCAAGCACCCGGCGGTGGCGGTGCCTCTTCTCCTGGCCCTGGTGGCCCTGCTGTGCTGGCTCCTCCCCCGGGTGCTGCGCGGCCTGCGCTTCCTCGCCGCGGCCCTCCTGGGCCGCCTCCGGGCCCTGTTCGGGCCCGCCCGGCGCGCCGGGGTTTCCTCCGGGGTGGAGGCGGAACTGCTGCTTCAGGATCCTGGCGGAGCTTCCGCAGTCCTCCCGGCCTTCGCCCTGGAGGCGAAGGGGGCCGGGCGCTTCCGGAAGGGCCACCTGGCCCGGCTGCCGGCGGGTTGGCGCTTCCGGCACCGCCGGCTCTTCCGCACCCGCTGGATGGACCTGGGGGACACGGCACCCCGGGTGGACCAAGGCCTGCTCTGGGACCGTGTGATCTTCCCCGGTGCGCAGATCTTCCTGGTGACCCGGAACTGGAGTTCCCACCTGGGGTGAAGCCCTCCCGCCTCGAGAAAGGGAGGGCCGGGCAGAGCCCGGCCCTCCGGCCCATGCGGCCCGGCCGCTACTTCAGCTCGACCTTCGAGGCCACCAGGCTCCCGCCGGCGGCGATCCCCTTCACCTGAGCGGGGGCGCCCTCCCGGGAGGTGCCCCAGAAGGCCTCGGCGCTGAGCCTGGCCTTGCCCTGCTCGTAGACAGTGGCCTGCGTCACCCGGACCAGCTGCCCCTGCAGGTGGAAGGTGCGGCCCGCCGCATCGAAGCCGGTGATGCTGCCCTCGGGCCGTGCCTCGGTCTCCACTGCGTCCTCGACCTTCACGGTGGCGGCGGTGGCGACGCCGTTGGCCAGGGATCCGCGCACCTGGACCCAGGCACCGTCCATCAGGGTGCCCGTGACGACGGCCGCGGCGAAGTGGATCAGGGTGCCCGCCACGGTGAACGTCTGGGCATTCCGGTCCAGGCCGGAGAGGGGCCCCCGCACCTCGAACTCGGAGGCCTGCGAGGGCGCGCGGTCCTCGACGCGGACCTGCCGGGCCTGGATGTTGAGGCCCGAGAGAAGGCCGCGGACCTGGACGGAGGCACCCTCTTCAAGCGTGCCCGACACCTGGGCGGCGGAGAAATCCACGGTGAAGGCGTTCAGGTTGAAGCGGCTGGCGGCCAGGTCCAGGCCGCTCAGACGGCCTGCGGATTCCACCTCCTGGGGCGGCTGGGGGTCCTCGGCCCGGCGGTGGCGCTCCACCCGTGTGGCTTCCAGGGTTCCCGCGGCCCCCGCGAGGCCGAAGACCCGGAGGGTGTCGCCTCGGCGCAGTTCCTCGCGTTTCAGCGGATCGAAGCCTCCCTCCGGCCTGGCCTCGGCCACCCGGGCGTCCTCTCCCACATGGATCTCATGGCCCAGCACCTGGAGGTGCTCGGATTCCACCTTTTCCGCGGGACCCCGGACCTCGCTGCGGACTTCGCCCCGCTCCAGCCTCCAGCCCTCGGGCTGCTCACGGGCCGTGCCGGTGATGGGCATGCCGGGCTGGAGGGACTCGGACCCGATGGCCTGGCCGTCCAGGGTGATGGTCGCCCCCCGGAGGTCCACCGGGCGGCCCCCGAGGAGGAAGCCCTGGGCGCCGGCCTCCAGCACGCCGCTCACCAGGGTGGCGGCGGGTGGCGCCGGGGGCGTGGGCTGGCTGGCGGCGGGAGGGCTGCCGCTCCCGGACGAACCGCCGCAGGCGGCCAGCAGCAGCAAGGTCGAAGAGGCGAGGGCGATGAGGTTGGCGTGGCGCATGGCGGTCCTCCTGGTTGGGTTGGGGGATCGGGACTCCCTTGAGACTCGATCCGTGTTTCAACACGCCAAGGATGGCCTCGCCTTCCCCGGGGGCCACGGCCGGGTCCCGTCCTCTGGACGAACGGTTGTTCAAGGCGGCCGAAGTGGATTCATAAGCTTCCTTATTTCAAAGGATCCGGTTTGCTCAAACGAGGTGGTCCGGTCCCCCATGCCTTGCCGCCCACCCCAGCCCCCGGGACACTGGGGGAGCGGGAGGATCGTTGAAAGCCCAGGGCGTGCGGATCATCGCGGTGGAGGCCGGCAGCCTTGCCTGGAAGACGGGCCTGCGGGCCGACGACCTGCTCCTGGAGATCAACGGGGAGCCGGTGCTGGACCAGCTGAGCTACCAGTTCCTGATCAGCCAGAGGGACCGCACCCATCTCAAGGTACGGCGGCCCGACGGCAGCCTTCTCCAGGCCCGCCTCGCCAACGGAGGGGAGGGGATCGGCCTGGACCTGGCCGCGGACGAGGTGAAGGTCTGCCGCATGAACTGCGTGTTCTGCTTCGTGCACCAGATGCCCCCGGGCTTCCGGAAAAGCCTCTACCTCAAGGACGAGGACATCCGCCTCTCCTTCCTCTACGGCCACTTCACCACCCTCAGCAGCAGCGACGGGGCGGAGCTGGACCGCATCGTCCGGGAGCGGCTCAGCCCCATCCACGTCAGCGTCCACGCCACGGATCCCCAGGCCCGGGTGAAGGTCACCGGAAACCCGAGGGAAGGCCACATCCTCCGCAAGATCGACCACCTCCTGGAGGGCCGGGTGGATGTCCACACCCAGGCCGTCATCGCCCCCGGGCTCAACGACGGGGCCACCTGGGAGCGCACCCTGGCGGAACTCTGGGAGCGGCGGAAGCAGGGTCCCGGCGGCGGCGTGCTGAGCCTCTCCTGCGTGCCCGTGGGCCTCACGGCACACCGGGAGGGCCTGCCGGAGGTCGCCAGCTTCACGCCGGAAGGGGCCGCGGCCTGGATCCGCCGCTGGGAGCCCGAGGTCCGGCGCCGCACCCGCGAGAACGGGGGGGAGCCCTGGCTGCTCCTGGCGGACGAGTGGTACACGCGGGCAGGAATCGAAGTCCCGGGCCGCTCCTTCTACAGCCGGACCTGGTCCCAGCTGGAAAACGGCGTGGGCCTGGTGCGGCGCTTCATGGAGCACACCCGGGGCTTCCTGGACCGTCCGCGGGCCCTGGGCTTCCGGGACCGGCGCCTCCTGCTGCTCACCGGCGCCAGCTTCGCCCCCATCCTCGAGCGGGCCGCGGCGAGGCTGAACCGGGCCGCCGGGGCCTCCGTCCGGGTGGCGGCGGTCCGCAACCGGGCCTTCGGGGACAGCGTCACCGTGGCGGGCCTGCTCTGCGGGCGGGACCTCCTCTACGCCGCCCACGCCGACCGCGAAGCCCGCCCCGGCCCCTGGGTGGATGCAGTGGTGGTGCCCAGCGCCAGCCTCCGAACCCACACGGGGCCCACCGACCAGTACACCCTCCGGGGAGCGCGTCCCAGGGCGGAGGGAACGTTCCTGGACGACATGACCCTGGCGGAGCTTGCGGCCCAGGTCGGCGTCCCGGTGGTGCCCGGCGGAGAGCATTTCTCCCACCTCCTGGACCACCTCCGCTGGATCGAGCGCCAGCCCCTGCCTGCGGATCTTGCCAGGGGATTCCACACCGGAGGCCTCAACCAGCCCCAGGGGGCCTACAACCCGTGAGGATGGCCGCCGCCCTGCTCGCCGGCACGACCGCCCTGGGGGGCCCGCCCGGCCCGGCCACCCTGGAGGCCGCCCGGGGGCGGGTGATCTCGAAGGCCGCCGCCGCCGGCCAGCCCTTCCCGCTCCCGCAGCCCGAGGTGAGGGTCTTCAAGGCGCGCCACACCCTGGAGCTGTGGGCCCAAGGCTGCCGGGTGGCCACCTATGACGCCGCCCTGGGGCACCGGGGGCTGGCGGACAAGGTACGCGAGGGGGACCACCTCACTCCCGAAGGACGCTTCACCCTCTGTTCCCGGAACGACCGCAGCGCCTTCCACCTCTTCCTCGGCATCAGCTATCCCGACGCCAAGGCGGCGGAGCGGGGCTTCCGCTCGGGGCTCATCACCGCCGCCCAGCGGGCCCGGATCCTCCGCGCAGCCCGGCAGGGCACCTGCCCTCCCTGGGACACGCCCATGGGAGGCACGGTGGGTCTCCACGGCGGCGGGACCGCCAGCGACTGGACCTGGGGCTGCATCGCCCTGGCGGACCCGCACATCGAGGAACTCTGGGTGGCCTGCCCCGTGGGAACGCCCGTGGTGATCGCGCCGTGACCGGGCCTGGAAACGCTCCCGCCATCACGGTGTCCCTGCGCGCCCAGGCGCGCCTCGAGCTGGTGGCCTCGGCGCTCTGCTTCGGCCTCATGGCCATCCTGGCCCGGCGCCTGACCCTCGCGGACATGGGCTTTACCAGCGGGCACCTCTCGGTGCTGCGCTTCGTGGTGGGCGCGGCCCTCTGCCTGCCCCTCTTCTGGATCCGTCCCGCCCTCATGCGGCCGACCAACCTCCCGGCCCTGCTGACCCGGGGGATCAGCGGCGGCATCGTGGTGGCGCTCTACTTCTACGCCCTGGCCCACATTCCCGCGGGCCGGGCCGGCCTGCTCTACAACGTCTTCCCCGTGCTGGCGGTGGTCTTCTCCCTGGTGCTCCTCCGGGAGCGCCCCCGCTGGCACCTCTTCCTCGCGGTGCTGGTGGCCTCCCTGGGGGTGCTGCTGGTGCTGGGCCAGGGGGACTTCCGCGTGGCCCTCGGGAGGGGGGAGATGGCGGCCTTCGCGGCGGCCTTCTTCGCCGCCACCTCCGCCAACGCCATCCGCAAGGCCCGCTCCACCGACAGCTCCTGGACGATTTTCTTCTTTTTCTGCGTGGCGGGCCTGCCGGTGGTACTGCCCTTCGCGCTGACCCCCCTGCCCGGGGGCCTGCTGCCCTGGGCCCTGGCCGTGCTCATGAGCCTCCTGGCCTTCGCGGGCCAGATCCTCATGGCGGACGCCTACGGGGCCCTGGCGGTCTCCGAGGCGGCGGGCTGGCTCCAGCTCATGCCCATCGTCCAGTACGCGCTGGGGGTCCTGCTGCTCGGCGAGCACCTCAGCGCCTGGGGCCTGGCCGGCGCCGCGCTCACCGTCTCAGGGGTGGCCTACGGGACCGTGTTCGGGCGGCGGGGGAAAGACACCTAACCCCAAGACGCAGAGGGGCAAAGGAATTCATCCGTATCCGATCAGCGATTTGGACGGGCATTCCATCCTCGTACCGAATCATGGAATCCACCCCTCAGACCATGTCTTCTGTTCTCCCTTTGCGCCTTCGCGCCTTTGCGTTGACCCGCCTCCCTAGCCCTTCTTCACCACCATGAGGCGCAGTTCCGTCATGTCCTCGATGGCCCAGCGGATGCCTTCGCGGCCCAGGCCGCTGTCCTTGACGCCGCCATAGGGCATGGCGTCCGCCCGCCAGCTGGGCACGTCGTTGATCACCACGCCGCCCACCTCCAGTTCGTCCCAGGCCAGGTGGGCCTTGTGGAGGTCCCGGGTGAAGATTCCGGCCTGAAGTCCGAACTTGCTGTCGTTGATCTGGCGCAGGGCCTCCCGGAAATCCGTGAAGGAGGAGAGCACCGCCACGGGGCCGAAGGCCTCCTCGGTGCACACGGGCTGGTCCAGGGGCACGTTCTCCAGCACCGTGGCCTCCAGCATCGCCCCCTGGCGTCCGCCCCCGCACAGGATGCGGGCTCCCGCGGCCTCCGCGGCGCGGATCCACCCCTCCAGGCGGGCCGCTTCCTTCTCGCTGATCATGGGGCCGATGAAGGTGTCCTCCAGCTTGGGGTCGCCCGCGGGGAGCTTTTTCACGGCCTCCACGAACTGCTCCCGGAAGGCGTCCAGGAGGCTGGCGTGCACCAGGATGCGCTGCACCCCGATGCAGCTCTGCCCCGACTGGTAGAAGGCCCCGAAGATCACCCGGGGGATGGCCGCCCCCAGGTCCGTGTCCGCATCCAGCAGCACGGCCGCGTTCCCCCCCAGCTCCAGCACCACCTTCTTCTTCCCCGCCCGGGCCTTCAGGTCCCACCCCACCTCCGGAGACCCCGTGAAGCTCAGCAGCCGGAGGCGCGGATCCTCGGTGAAGAGCCGCGCCCCGCCCCGCTCGCAGGGCAGGATGGAGAAGACGCCCCTGGGCAGGTCCGTCTCCGCCAGGACCTCGCCGATGATGAGGGCCCCCACGGGGGTCAGGCTCGCGGGCTTGAGCACGAAAGGGCAGCCCGCCGCCAGGGCCGGGGCCACCTTGTGGGCCGCCAGGTTCAGGGGGAAGTTGAAGGGGCTGATGAAGGAGCAGGCCCCCAGGGGCACGCGCTTCCAGAAGGCGGTGTAGCCCTCGGTCCTGGGGCTGCGCCCCAGGTCCTGGATCTCCCCGGGAAGCCGGACGCTCTCCTCGGCGGCGATCTTGAAGGTGTCGATGAGGCGGCCCACCTCGCCCCGGGAGTCCCGGATGGGTTTTCCGGCCTCCACGCACAGGGCCATCGCCAGTTCGTCGAAACGCTCCCGGAAGCGGGCCACGCAGTGTTCCAGCACCGCCTGCCGCCGGTGGGGGGGCCAGGCGCGGAACGGGCCTTCGGCTGCCTGGGCCGCCGCGATGCCTTCCGCGATGGCCGCCTCGTCCGCCAGGGCCACCTGGGTGGCGGCCTGCCCGGTGAATTTGTCCGTCACCGTCAGGCTGGCGTTGGGCTGGCGGGCCTCGTTGGCGAGGAAGTAGGGGTAGCTGGGGCGGAGCATGGGAGCCTCAACAGGGCAGGTCTTCGTGCAGGAAGGGCCGGGCCCCGGGGCCGGTGTAGTCGCCCACCCGGTGGCCCTGGCCGCGCAGCAGGTATTTGGTGGTCACCAGGCCCTCCAGGCCTACGGGGCCACGGGCGTGGAGCTTGCCGGTGCTGATGCCCACCTCCGCGCCGAAGCCGTAGCGGTACCCGTCCGCGAAGCGGGTGGAGGCGTTGTGGTACACCCCCGCGGCGTCCACCTCCCGCAGGAAACGCTCCGCCGCCGCCGAGTCCTCCGTGACGATGGCCTCGGTGTGCCCCGAGCCGTGGGCGTGGATGTGGGCGATGGCCTCCGTCAGGCTGTCCACGACGCGGACGCCTAGGATGAGCTCCCCGTGCTCGGTATCCCAGTCGGCCTCCGTGGCGGGCTTCATCCCCGGCACCAGGGCCCGGCTGCGTTCGCAGCCCCGCAACTCCACCCCGGCAGCCTGGAGCCGGGAGGCCAGGGGGGGCAGCAGCGCCGGGGCGCAGCCCGCGTGGACCAGCAGGGTCTCCAGGGCATTGCAGGCGGCGGGATACTGGGTCTTGGCGTCGAGCACGATGGCCTCGGCCATGGAGGCCTCCGCGCCGGCATCCAGGAACACGTGGCAGATGCCGTCCGCATGGCCCAGGACGGGGATGCGGGTGCCCTCCTGGATGGCCCGCACGAGGGCCTTGGAGCCCCGGGGGATCACCAGGTCCACCAGCCCGTCGAGCCCCAGCAGGGCCTGAACGGATTCGCGGCCCTCCAGCAGCTGCAAGGACGCCCCCGGAAGCCCCGCGGCCGCCAGGCCCTCCTGGATCGCGGCCATGAGGGCTCGGTTGCTGCGGGTGGCCTCCCGGCCTCCCTTGAGGAGGGCGGCGTTCCCGGATTTCAGGGCCAGGGCGCTGATCTGCACCAGGGCGTCGGGCCGCGATTCGAAGACCACGCCGAGCACTCCCAAGGGGCAGGTGACCTGGGTGAGCTCCAGCCCCGTGTCCAGGCGCCGACGGAGGCGCACCCGTCCCAGGGGGTCGGGGAGCTGGGCCACGGCCCGGACGCCCGCGGCCATCCCGGCCACCTTCCCCGCGTCCAAGCCCAGGCGCTGGACTCCGGCCGGGCCGAGTCCCGACAGGCCTTCGGGGTCCGCCAGGTCGGCGGCATTGGCCTCGAGGATCGCCGGGATCCATCCTTCCAGGGCGGCCGCGACGGCCTGGAGGGCACCGTGGCGGGTTTCCCCGGGGAGCAGGGCCAGGGCGTGCGCCGCGGCGCGGGCGTCCTCCGCGGCCTCCCGGACCTTGGCCGCCGCGGGGTTCACGAGCCCTCCCCCAGCACCAGGGTGTCCCGGTGCACGACCACCCGGGGCTTGCCCGCGCCGCCCACGAGGGATTCCGCAGCTTCCCGGTCCATCTGGGCCACCCCGCGGGCGAATTCCCGGCCCTCCTCCCCGCAGATCGCCACCACGTCGTCCCGCTGGAAGTCCCCCTGGAAGCCCGTGACCCCGGCGGAGAGAAGGGAGGCCTTGCCGCGCTGGAGGGCCTCACGGGCGCCGGGGTTCACCAGGATGCGGCCCGCGGGGGCGGAGGCGAAGGCGATCCAGCGCTGCCGTCCCCGGAGCCGGGGCCCCGGATGGAAGAGGGTGCCCTCGGCCTCCCCGGCCAGCACCCGTCCCAATACCCCGTCCCGCAACCCCGAAGCCACCACCACCCAGGCCCCCGCGGAGGTGGCGATGCGCGCCGCCGCCAGTTTGGTGGCCATGCCTCCCCGCCCGCGAGAGGAGACGCCCGACGCACTCGCTTCGATCTCCGGGGTGAGCTCGGGAACCTCGGGCACCAGGCGGGCCTCGGGGTGGACCTGGGGGTTGGCGGTGAACAGGCCCTCCACGTCGGAAAGGATCACCAGCAGGTCCGCGTCCATCTTGCTGGCCACCAGGGCGGAGAGCTTGTCATTGTCCCCGAAGACGGGCCGTTCCCAGGGGCGTCCGGGATCCTCCGATTCGAGCTCCTGGGTGGACACCGTGTCGTTCTCGTTGATCACGGGAATGGCACCCAGGGCCAGGATGCGGTCCAGGGTGGCCCGCAGGTTCAGATAGCGGCGGCGGTTGGAGAAGTCCTCCTCGGTGAGGAGCACCTGGGCCGCCTCCACCCCGAGCCGTGCGAAGCCTTCCTGGTAGAGGGCCATGAGCCGCCCCTGTCCCACCGCCGCGCAGGCCTGCTTAAGGTCGAGCTGCCCGGGCTTCTTCTTCAGGCCCAGGGCCTGGACCCCGAGCCCCACCGCCCCGGAACTGACGAGCAGCACTTCGCGCCCGGCCCGGCGCTGCGCCGCCAGGGTTTCCATCAGCGCGAAGAGACGCGACAGGGCCGGCGTGCCGTCGGGATGGATGACGACGTTGCTGCCCGCCTTGACGACCAGGCGCTTCACGCCCTGCAGGGCTTCCCGTCCCACTCAGCGCCCCTGGAAACGGGCGGGCCGCTTCTCCACGAAGGCCGCGGTGCCCTCCTTCATGTCCTGGGTGGCGGCGAGGAGGCCGAAGAGCGCCGCCTCGAAGAGCAGGCCCTTCTCCAGAGGCATCTCCAACCCCTGCGAGACGGCATCCAGGGCCGAACGAAGGGCCAGGGGCCCCCGGCTCAGCATGGTCCTGGCCACCTTCTCGGCGCCCGCCAGAAGCTCGGCCTGGGGGAAGACCCGGCTCACAAGCCCCATGCGGAGGGCCTCGGCCGCCGGCACCATCTCGCCGCTCAGGATCATGTCCAGCGCCACTCCCTGCCCCACGAGGCGCGGCAGCCGCTGGGTGCCCCCGTAGCCCGGGATGAGGCCCAGGGAAACTTCGGGCAGCCCGAACCGGGCGTTGTCACTGGCCACGCGCACGTGGCAGGCCAGGGCCAGTTCGCAGCCCCCTCCCAGGGCAAAGCCGTTCACCGCGGCGATGACAGGTTTGGGCAGGGAGGCGATGCGCTCGAAAACCGCCTGCCCGGCCAGGGCGAGGCGCCGGGCCGCGGCGGTGTCCAGCTTGGCCAGCTCGGCGATGTCGGCCCCGGCCACGAAGGCCTTTTCGCCCGCCCCCGTGAGGACGACCACCCCCACGGCGTCGTCGTGTTCCAGGGAGGCGAAGGCCAGTTCCAGTTCCTTCAAGACTTCCGCGTTGAGGGCGTTCAGCTTTTCGGGACGGTTCAGGGTGACCCAGGCGATGCCCTCCCGGGGCTCGATCATCACGTAGGACATGGCGTCTCCTCTGGGGAGAATTATCTCCGGAATGCCCCGTTCCCGGCCCGGAGAAGGCACCCCCCGGACGCGGAAGCGTAGACTGGGGCCATGGAACCCGTGGTGCCGCCCCACCCCTTGAGCTACCGGGAACAGCTGAGAAGCTTCCTCCGCGAGGACTGGGGCACCCAGGACTGGAGCACCGCCGCCGTGCCGGATCGCCCCATGCGCGGGAGGATCCTGGCCAAGTCAGGATTGGTGCTGGCAGGCCTCCCCATGGCCATCGAAGTCTTCCGGATGGTGGACCCCAACCTCGACATGCGCCCCCGGGTGCGGGACGGGGATTGGATGTCCCCGGGGGACCTTGCCCTGGAGATCGAGGGATCCAGCCGCGCCATCCTGCAGGCCGAGCGGGTGGCCCTGAACCTGCTGCAGCGGCTCTCGGGGACCGCGACCCTGGCCCGGGCCTTCAGCGACGCGGTGGCGGGGACCCGCGCCCGGATCCTGGACACCCGGAAGACCACCCCCGGTCTCAAGCTGCTCGAGAAGTACGCCGTGCGCTGCGGGGGCGCGTTCAACCACCGGCACACCCTCGGGGACGGCGTGCTTCTCAAGGAGAATCACCTGGCCGCCGCCGGCGGCATCCGCCCGGCCGTCCAGCGGGTCCGGGCGGGAGCCGCCCCCAGCCTTCTGCGGGTGGAGGTCGAGGTGCAGACCCTGGACCAGCTGCGGGAAGCGCTGGACTGCCCCGACGTCGACGGTGCCCTGCTCGACCACATGGACGTGGAAACCCTGCGGGAGTCGGTGGTGGTTCGGGAAGCCATGGGATCCCGCGCCTTCCTGGAGGCCAGCGGAAACGTGACCCTGGAGCGGGTGCGGGCCATCGCCGAAACGGGGGTGGACTACATCTCCGTGGGGGCCCTCACCCACAGCGCCCCGGCGGCGGACCTCAGCCTCCTGATGGGGTGAGGCCATGGCCGAGTGGTTCGAGGACGAGACCTTCTGGCAGGAGGCCTTCGACTTTATCTTCTCGGAGGCCCGGATCCAGGCCGCGGACCCGGAGGTGGAAGCCCTCCTCGCCCTGACCGGAGTGGAACCAGGGGCCTCCGTCCTGGACCTCTGCTGCGGCCAGGGCCGCCATTCCACCGCCCTGGCCCGGCGGGGGCTGCGGGTGACAGGGGTGGACCGGAGCGCCTTCCTCCTGGGAAAGGCTCGGGAGCGGGACCCGTCCGGAAGGGTGGAGTGGGTTCAGGAAGACATGCGCCGCTTCATCCGGGCGGGCGCCTTCGACCTCGCCATCAACCTCTTCACGAGCTTCGGATACTTCCAGGATCCCGCGGAGAACCTCACCGTGCTCCAGAACCTTCGGGCCTCCCTGAAGCCCGGTGGAACCCTTCTCCTGGACCTCCTGGGCAAGGAAATCGTCGCCCGGAACCCGTCCCAGACCTGGAGCCTGCCCCTGGGCGGGGGGGACCTCTTCGTGGGGCAGCTCCAGGTCATTCCAGGCTGGGAGCGGGTCCGCACGGAATGGCTCTTCGTTCGGGGTGACGCCGTTCGGCGATTTTCCTTCGAGCACTTCGTCTATTCGGGACGAGAACTTCGCCTGCTGTTGGAGGCCGCCGGTTTCAGGCAGGTGACGCTCTACGGAAACCTGGCGGGGGACCCCTATGACGGGGCCGCCACGCGGCTCCTGGCCCTGGGGAGGGCCTGAGAAAATCAGCGCCGGGTCTTCTCCGCAGAGGGCTCCGTGCGAACCACGAGCACGTCGCAGGGGGCGAAGCGGACCACCCGGGCGGCGGTGCTTCCGAAGAGGATCCGTTCCAGGGTGCTGTGGCCCACCTGGGCGATGACCAGGAGGCAGGTCGCGTCGGCCTGTCGAACCAGTTCCTCCGCGGGGTTGCCCCAGCGGACGAGCCCGCTGGCGGCCGTAATCCCCTCCAGCAGCAGGTCGAGCTGCTCCTTCGCATGCTGCTCCAGGCCCTGCAGCCAGGCCGGATCCGGCAGGGCGATCTGGGCTTCGGGAAGCATGGGGGCCGGCGGCTGCATCACGTGAAGGGCCTCCAGGGGGACCCCGAGTTTCTGGGCCCACTCCCGCCCGCGGGCCAAAGCGGTCTTCGAGGCTTCCGAGAAATCCACTCCCACCACCACCCGGGCGATCATGGGGCACCTCCCGTCCACAGCAAGCATAGGGTCCTGGCGGGGCCCAGGCGACCCTCGAGTCTCCTGGAGGGGTCTTGATTTAAATGTTTAAACATTTAAATTGAAGGTGCGGTCCCAGCCTCCGGAGCCCAGAATGCCGACCCCCGCCCCTCCCCGTGCCCTCGCCTCCATCCACGACGGCAGCCCGACCTCGGATGGCAATGGCGTGCCGCTCCGACGCCTGGCCCCCTGGTCCGGTGCCCGGGGCAGCGAGGCGTTCAGGGCCCTCGACCCCTTCCTGCTCCTGGACCATTTCGGCCCCATGACCCTGCCCCCCGGCACCGATGTGGGCTTCCCGCCCCACCCCCACAAGGGATTCCAGACTCTGACCTACCTGATCCAGGGGGCCTTCCGCCACCGGGACAGCACCGGGGGCAGGGGCACCCTCCTCCCGGGCGGGGCCCAGCTCATGACGGCCGGGGCGGGCATCGTCCACGAGGAGATGCCGGTTCCCGAGCATTTGGAGACCGGAGGGCCCATCGAGGGAGTGCAACTCTGGATCAACCTGCCCCGGGCCCTCAAAGGAGGCAAGCCGGGTTACGAGGACATCCCGGCGGAGCGAATGCCCTGGCGGGACTTCCCGGGGGGACGGCTTCGGAACCTGGCCGGGCATTGGCTCGGAGAGCAGGGCCCGGTGGAGACCCCCGCCCAAATCGCCTACGCCCACGTGGAATTGGAGGCCGGGAACCATTTCGAGCACCCCCTTCCCCAGGGTTGGACGGCCCTGGTCGTCCCGCTCCATGGTTCCCTTTCATTCCCGGAAGGGATCCTCAGGGCTGGCCAGGTCGGATTCCTGGAAAACTCCAGCGGTGGATTGGGGACCTCTGCCCCGGAGCCGGTCAGTTTCCTGGTTCTGGCGGGTGAGGCCCTGGGAGAACCCATCGCCCACTACGGCCCCTTCGTGATGAACACCGCCGCCGAGATCGAGGAGGCCATTCGGGAATACCAGGAGGGTCGCTGGGGACGCCTGGATTAATCACCCCAAGACCATCAATTAATCCCCGAATTTGAGTCTTCCGGGGGGTTTCCGATGAGGGGATCAGAGCCCAGTGCATCCCATGTCCTCCCCCAAGGCAGTTCCATCCCAGCCGCCGGCCGTTCCGGGGGGAGCCACGGACCCCATCCGGGAGGCTTTTGTCGGATTGGAGGAAGTGCTCACCCGCTCGGCGATCGGGGCGGCGCGGATTTCGGCCCGACTCCAGGGGGTGGTGAAGGGCCACGAACGCCTGCGCGACGACGCCGCCGAAATCCAGAGAGCCTCCGAACGCCAGGAGACCGTGAACCTGCAGGCCGCCGAAGCCTCGGAGCGATCGGCCCGCGATGCCCTGGCGGTGACCAACCTGACCCTGGAGGGCCGCCGGATCAGCCTGGAGTCGGCCCAGGTTTCCAGGACCCTCTGCGAGCACACCCGGCAGACCGAAGCCCGTCTGAAGGTGCTCATGGAGAAGATCCAGGCGGTCAACCAGGTCTCGCTGGTCATCGAGGAGATCGCGACCCGCACCAACCTGCTCGCCCTCAACGCCGCCATCGAGGCGGCCCACGCGGGGAAGCTCGGCCGGGGCTTCGCGGTGGTGGCCGATGAGGTGAGAAAGCTGGCCGAAGGCACCGCCAAACAGACCGAAGAGATCCAGGGCATCCTCCAGAGCGTGATGGGCGAACTGGACCCCGCCCGCGCCGCCATGGCGGAGAGCCTCAACCTTTCCACGCGGGCCATGCAGATGGCCGAGACCGTCGGGACCAAGCTGGAGGAGATCATCGGGCTGGCCGAGGCCACCTCGGGGAACATCAACCAGGTGGCCGCCTTCAGCGCCTCGGTTTCGGAAGTGAGCCATGCCCTGGGAGAGAGTGCCGCGGGATCCTTGGGGGCCATCCAGAACCTGGGGGAAGAAACCCGGCAGCTCGCCCAGGAAGCCTTCACCCTTTCCGAACTGAGCGAGGACGGGCACCTCCATCTCGCGGCCAGGGACACGGGCACCCTCTTCCATCGCGCCCTGAAACTGGGCCGGGAGCTGGCCCAGCGCTCGGCGGCCATCCTCGAACAGCCGATCCAGCGGGGACAGTGCCGCCTGGAAGACCTGCTTTCTCTTCGCTACAACGAGATCAAGGGGGGATCCCTCTCCAACCTGCAGCGCCTCTTCGACGTCTCCAGGGTCCCCGCCTCCGGGTTCACTCCGCCCAAATTCTCGACCTCCTACGACGCCCTGGTCGACGAGGAACTTCAGATCCTGTTCGACGAAATCCTGGCCAGGGAAGCCAAGTTCATCTTCGCCCTCATCCTGGACCTCAACACCTACGCTCCGATCCACAACAAGGTCTACATGAAGGACTGGACCGGGGATTCCCAGAAAGACCTGGTGGGAAACCGGGTGAAGCGATTCTTCACCGATGCGAATGTGCTCGTCCGGGGCGCCCGGGTCGGCCTGACGACGGGCGGGGCCTCCTTGCCCGAGCGGGCATCGCGGGAGGATTTCCTGAGGGCGGGCTGCGACCTCACCGAAAACGACAAGACCCGAAATGCCTTCCTGGTCCAAACCTACGCCCGGGACACAGGGGCCCTGGTCACGGTCATCACCGTTCCCCTCCATGTTCGGGGCCAGCGCTACGGAGCGTCCCTCCTGGGCTGGACGGAAGACGGCAGCCGGTAGGTACCCTGGGCGGGAGAAAGGCCCCGCCCGCGACTTCAGCGGGGCCTGACGATGAGGGCACGGTCCACGCGGTGGGTGGCGCCCAGAAGACCCTGAAGGGCCCGGGCCAGGGCTTCCCGGCTGCAGGCCAGGACTCCGCACCAGGCATCCACGGGCAGTTCTCCTCCCTCCGGATGGGCCTCCGCCCACTCCTCCCACAGGGACCCGAGTCTTTCGGCTTCCGGTTCCCCGGTGTCCAGCCAGCTGCGCTCCTGGGGACGGCGGGGCTCGTAGAAGCGGACATCCCGGAGGGCTTCGGGCAGGAAGGTCTGGGGCCGGGCGTAGTCGGCGTGGCTGTAGAAATAGCCCTCGCCCCGGCCCGCGGCCCGGCTGGTGCTGGTGTTGGCGTCCCTCAGGGAGGACGGTACGGGGTGGTCGGACGCCTCCATGGCGGCGTCCACCGCAACCACCGTGGCGTTGCTCTTGGGGGCCTTGGCCACGTAGAGCACCGCCTGGGCCAGGGGGATCCGGGCCTCGGGCCAGCCGATCTGTTCGACGGAACGGGCGGCGGCCTCGGCCAGGAGGAAGGCCATGGGGTCCGCGTTGCCCACGTCCTCCGCGGCGCAGACCATCAGGCGGCGGGCGATGAATCGCGGGTCCTCTCCGCCCCGGATCATGCGGGAGAGGTAGTAGAGCGCGGCGTCCGGATCGGAGCCCCGAAGGCTTTTCTGGAAGGCGGAGGCCAGGTCGTAGTGCCCGTCCGCCCGGTCGTACTGGACGCGCCCCGACAAGCTCTGTTGAAGCGATTCAAGCCCCCGTTCACCCTCCGGCAGGTGGAGCCAGGCCTCCAGGCCCGAAAGGGCCGCGCGCAGGTCGCCCCCAGCCCAGCGGCTGAGCCATTCCAGGACTTCCCTCTCCGGGGCTTCCCCGGGCCGCTCCCGGGCCCAGGCCCGCTTCAGCACCACCAGGATGTGGGCGGGTTCCAGGGGCTCCAGGGCGATGAGGTGCAGGCGGCTGCGCAGGGCGGGGTTCAGGTAGAACGCGGGGTTCTCCGTGGTGGCGCCCACCAGGATCGCCTCCCCCCGCTCCAGGAAGGGCAGAAGGATGTCCTGCTGGGCGCGGTTGTAGCGGTGCACCTCGTCGAGGAAGATCACCGGCGCCTCCTGTCCCCGGAAGAGGGGCATGGACTGGCGTTCCAGGAGGAACTTCTTCAGTTCCGCGGCCGTTCCCGTGACCCCGCTGAACTCCAGGAAGGGATGGCCCGTCTGCTCCGCGAGGATGCGGGCGAGCGTGGTCTTGCCGGTGCCGGGGGGCCCCCAGAGCACCATGGAGGGCAGGCGGTTCCCCGCCGTCAGCCGGACCAGGGAGCCCCGTGGACCGAGCAGGTGCTCCTGCCCCACGACTTCATCCAGGTGCGAGGGGCGCATGCGTTCGGGGAGGGGGGGGAGGGCAGCCATTCAGGAAGCGTTCCGGGTTTCCAGCCTAGGTCGGTTTTCGATCCGGGATCCTCCAAAATCGCGGGGTTCCGCCCCGGGCGGGCTCGGGAGGGCCGTGCTAGGCTCCGGGAATGCCTGAGATTCCGGCCTACGAACGCGACCCCCGTATGAAGGAACTGGCCACGCGGGCCCTCATCGCGGGAGAAGAGGGCGGACGCCCCTTCCTGATCCTGGAGGACACGATTCTGTACCCCGAGGGAGGTGGGCAACCGGCCGACCGGGGCTTCCTCGGGGAAGTGGAAGTCCTGGATGTCCAGAAGGGCCCGGAAGGGATCCGCCACCACCTGGCCTCTCCCCTGCCCCCCGGCAACTACCACCTTCGCCTGGACTGGACCCGCCGCTTCGACCACATGCAGCAGCACACCGGCCAGCACCTCCTCACGGCCCTGGCTCAGGACCGCCTCGGCTGGGCCACCACGGCCTTCCACCTCGGCCCCCAGGTCAGCGACATCGAATTGGACGCCCCCCGGGTCGGGGCAGGGGACCTTGATCGCCTGGAAGAGGCTGTGGCGGCCGAAATCCGGACGGGCCGTCCGATCCGTGCCCGGCGGGTGAGCCCCGAGGCCTGCGCTGGGGAGAAGGTGCGCTCCCGGGGCCTGCCCGAAGGGCACGCAGGGGACATCCGCCTGGTGGAAATCGAAGGCCTGGATCTGAACACCTGCGGGGGCACGCACCTGGAACACACAGGCGAGATCGAGGGGTTGAAGCTCCTGGGGACGGAGTCCCTCCGGGGCGGAACGCGGCTGTACTTTGTGGCCGGAGGGCGTCTTCGCCGGCGCCTCGGGGACCACGAGGCCCGCAACGCGGAGTTGCGCACCCTTCTGGGAGTCCCGGACCCCGACCTTCCCTCGGCCGTCCAACTCCGGCAGGAACAACTTCGGGGCGCCGAACGGACCCTCCGCCGCCTGGAGGAGGAATTCGCGGAGGTCCTGGCTCCCTCCTTGGCCGGGGAAGCAGCATGCCTGCTGGAGCGCCACTGCGAGGGCCGGGACCAGGCCTTCCTGCTTCGCCTAGCCAAGGCCGTGACCGGGATGGCACCCACCAAGGCCTTGTTCCTGACGGGCGGCGAGGGCCCTCACCCTTTCCTGCTGATGGCGGGATCGGACTGCCCCCTCGACGTGGCGGGCCTGGGCCGGGAAATCGCCGGCCTCCTGGAGGCCAAGGGGGGAGGCTCCGGAGCAAGCTTCCAGGGCAAAGCCGCCAGCCTTGCGCGCCGGGACGCCGCCCTCCAGCGCCTCCGCGCCGCCCTGACCCCCTCCCCCTAGGCGGGTCGCCGGACCTGCCGGCCTCCCCGGAAGCATCAAGCGAGGCCACGGCTCCGCCGTGGCCTCGCGCGGGGTGTGGGGGCCGAGCGCAGCGGGGACCCCACAGAGCATCCAGCGCGGCCACGGCTCCGCCGCGACCGAGCGCTGGGCCCCACAGGGAATCAGGCCGCGGCCAGGCTGGCCTCGTAGACCCCGTAGAAATACCGGCGCGTGAGCTTCAGGCGGTAGCGCACCAGGTTGAAAAGGAAGTCCGCCTCCATGCGCCATTCCGAAGGCAGAGGACCGTCCGGATCCCACCGCTGCCAGAAAGCTTCAAGCATTTCCCCCAGGCGGTGGTACCCCGAGCGGAAATCCGTCAGGGCCCCGCGGGCGTCCGGATCATTCACCTCGAGGCTTTGCAGGGCGGGGACGAGAAGCGTGTCCTCCAGCCGCAGGTGCTCCTCCAGGCGGGCGCGAAGGAGGATCAGGGTTCGTCGTCCGGCTTCGCTGCGGGCATCGGCCTGGCCAAGACGATCGAAGAGCCCCGAAATGGCCTCCTGTTGGTTCGTGAGGATTTCGGTCAGGAGCATGCTCATGGGACACCCTGGGGACCCAGCCCGGAAGGGGCTGGCAAGGATCTAGGATCGGCCGTGGGGAGGGAAACTCCACCCGGAAAGGTCCCTCCGAGACCGCCCCCTTGACGAACGGGGCCTTCCGCTGGACCAGCGGGAGAAGAACCCCCGCGGTGGCGGGGCCCCCCTTGGGGGGCGGTAGGATGGCGACCGGGGGTCAGGGTGGCCGGCAACTGGATCTACCTGGACAACAACGCGACCACGCGCCTTGATCCAGGCGTGCTCGAGGCCATGCTGCCCCACCTCCAGACCAGCTACGGGAATCCCAGCAGCGCCCACCCCCTGGGCCACCTCGCCGAAGCCGCCCTGGCCCGGGCCAGGGACCAGGTGGCGGAGCTCCTGGACTGCGCCCCGGCGGAAATCGTCTTCAACGGGGGCGGAACAGAAGGGCTCAACCACGCGGTTCGGGGCGTTTTCGAGGCCCTGCCCGCCCGGCGTCACTTCCTCATGAGTGCCGTGGAGCACCCCGCCATGCTGGCCCTGGCGGCCTGGCTTCGGAGCCAGGGAGCCGAAGTCCAGCTGATTCCCGTGGATTCCGACGGCGCCCTGGACCTGGGCTGGCTGGAGGGGGCCCTCCGGCCGGACACCGCCCTGGTGAGCGTCATGGCGGCCAACAACGAGAGCGGCGTCCGCTTTCCCATCGCCAAGGTGGCGCGCCTGGTGAAGGCCCGGGGAGCCCTGCTGCACGTGGACGCCACCCAGGCCGCGGGCAAGGTGCCCCTGGGCCTCCGGGACCTGGAGGTGGACCTCCTGAACCTCAGCGCCCACAAGTTCCACGGCCCGAAGGGGGTGGGGGCGCTCTACATCCGGCGGGGGCTCCGGCTGCGCCCCTTCCTCCTGGGGGGCCACCAGGAGCGGGGCCGGCGCGGGGGCACGGAGAATGTCGCAGGGCTCGCGGGCCTGGGCGCCGCGGCCGAGGCGGCCCGGAAGGCCCTGGACCGGATGGACCGGGTCCAGGAACTTCGGGACGGCCTCGAGGGGACCCTCACCCGGGAGGTGCCGGACCTCCACATCGCCGGGGCCGCCTCCCCCCGCCTGCCCAACACCAGCCTGCTGTGCTTCGCCGGGTTGGAGGGCGAGGCCCTCCTCCTGCGCCTGGGGGAGCGGGGCGTCTGCGTCTCCACCGGGAGCGCCTGCAGCACCGGCCAGAAGGAGCCCAGTCACGTGCTCCGGGCCATGGCCGTCCCGCCCGCGTTCGCCCAGGGCACCATCCGCGTGAGCCTGAGCCGCTTCACCACTGAACCCGAGGTCCAGACGGTGGAGGCCCTCCTCCCCGGCCTCGTGGCGGAACTCCGGGGGAGAACCGCGTTCGGGCGCTAGGCCCGTCCAGGCAGGAGTTCGTCCGCGAAGTGCGCCAGGGCCCCCTCCAGCCAGCGGCGCCCCGGGGCGTCCCGGTCCAGGTAGCCACAGTGGCCTCCGCGGGGCTCCGCATGGAGGCGCACCGCGGAGGACATCGGAAAGGCTCGCAACTCCGAGGCGGGGGCGATGGGATCGTCCTCGGCGCTGAGAACGACGGTGGGCACGCGGATGCCTGCGAGGTGGGGCCCACAGGAGCATCGTTCGTAGTAGTCCGCCCGGTCCCGGAAGCCCGCGGCGCGCGCCGTGTAGGCTTCGTCGAAGTCCCGGAGGGTGGACCCGCGGGGCAGCCGGACCGGGAAGGGCAGCTGGCCGGCCTCTGCCCGGGCCTTCAGTTCGGCCCGCAGGAGGCGGACGAAACGCAGATCGTAGAGGCGGCAGAGACCCCGGGCCAGGCGAAGGCTGCAGGCCTCGAGGTCGGCGGGCGGATTCACGGCAATGGCGGCGTCGGGTTTGGCCAGTCCACCCTCCCCATCCTGTCCGAGGAGGAGGAGCAGGATGTTGCCGCTGAGGCTGTAACCGATGGCCAGGTGCCGGTGGTCGGGGAAATGGCCGCGGCCCATCTCGAACACCGCGGCCAGATCCCCCACCGCGCCGCTGTGGTAGGGGCGGAGGGCCGCCCCCCGGCCTTCCCCGGCGCCCCGGTGGTTCACCGCCACCACGGAATCTCCCGCCCGGTGGAATGCCGTGGCCGCCCGGGCCATGTAGTCCCGGTCCGCGTCCCCCCCGAGCCCGTGGAACAGGTAGACCACGCGATGGCTGGAACCCCGGGCCAGCCGGATCCGGAGGGCATCCCCGTCCGCCAGCCCGAGCGTGAGTCGCTCCCAGGGGATCAGGGCGGGAGGGCTCTTCAGGAGGTGGGCCGCCAGGGTCTGGACGTGCCCGCCCCGGGCCCACCAGGGGGCGCGGAGAGGCTCGGGGCCGGCCTTGTCCTCCCGTCCTTCGCCCTTCATCCCGCCTTCCGGTACTGCAGGCGGTAGCGCAGGGGGCCAGGGAGCTTGGGGTTTTCCAGGGTGACCTCCACGGTGAGAACCCGGCCTTCGGCATCCAGGCCGAGCTTCCAGGTCCGTTTCACGTCGTCCTGGGCGAAGACCAGGCTCAGGGCGTCGCCGCGCTCCTCAAAGCTCACCAGGAAGGACTCGCCGTCGGCGCGCTTCCATTTGGCGGGGTTCCCGGGACCCGCGGTGAAGGGGACCTCCTTGTTCACGCCCAGGGTGAGGTTGCTGCCCTTGAGCAGGCTGAGGTTCTGCGGAGGCTTCTCCGAGGATTCCAGCTTCTTCCGCCAGACCAGGCGCACGGCGAAATTCATGGGATCCGTGAAGGTCTTGACCACCGCCGCCACATCGTCGCTCCGGGCAGGGTCGAACACGAAGTTCCCGTCCCAGGCAGGGGCCTGGGCGACCAGGGCGGCGGGAATCAGGAAGGCGGCCAGGATTCGCATGGGAACTCCGTAGAATGCAGTCTATTCCCGCTCCAGAAGGATGCGGCGGAACATCCCCCGGAGCAGGACGGGATCGTCCCGCAGGACACGGATCGGGAGGCCCTCCCGCATGGGTCCGAAGCGGCGGTTGAGGTCCGTGAAGGGAAGCATGGGGCCCTGGGCGAGCTTCCGCCACATGGGCACGGCGGCCGCCTCGTCCGGAAGAAACTTGTCCAGCACCGAAAGGCGCCCGCCCGGCCGGACGCAGCGGCAGGCCTCCGCGAGCACCCGGCGGCCGCTGGGAGCCACTGCGAGAATGAGGTGGAGAAGGGCGCCGTCGAAAGAACCGTCCTGAAAGGGAAGGCGCTGGGCGTCCCCCCGCAAGAGAACCACCTTTTCCAGGCCCAGCCCTCCTATCCGACGTCGGGCCCGCCGGAGCATCTCCGGGGCCAGGTCCAGGGCCACGGCATCCAGGTCGCCCGGGAGGTGAGGGAAGTCCAGGCCGGTCCCGGCCCCTGCGATGAGCAGACGCGCGCCCGGGGCCAGGGTCAGGCTGCCCAGGGAGTCCCGCCGGGCCTGCCGGAGGAGGCCGGCCATGGCCAGATCGTAGAAGGGGGCGGCCAGGCGGTAGGCGTCCCGCCGATCCATCACGCCTTCCAGCGCCGGGGATCCTCTTCGGGCAGCCCCAGCTGGTCCAGGACCCGGGTGGCGAAGGTGTCGAAGAGGTCCTCGAGGCCGCGGGGCCGGCTGTAGAAGCCGGGCATGAGGGGCATCACCACCGCCCCGGCGTCGTGGACCCGCAGCATGTTCTCGAGGTGGATCCGATTCAGAGGCGTTTCCCGGAGGCAGAGCACCAGGGGCCGCCGTTCCTTGAGGCACACGTCCGCGGCCCGGGTGACCAGGCCTTCGCTCACCCCCGATGCGATGCGGCCCAGGGTGCCGGCGCTGCAGGGCACGATGGCCATGCCGTCCTGCCGATGGCTGCCGCTGCTGATGTCGGCCCCCAGGTCCCGCTCGTCCCTCAACTCCACCTTGGGGATCCCGGCCAGATCCTTCACGGCCAGGTCCGTCTCGTCGAGCAGGCAGCGCTTCCCGGTGGGGGAGAGCAGCAGCGTGACGCCCCCGACCCGGGGATTGGCCGCGAGCCTGCGCAGCACCGCCACCCCGAAGCCGGAGCCGCTGGCCCCGGTGATGGCGAGGGTGAAGCGCATGGCGGCACCGTCCTTGACATCTGGCAGGTTAGCAGGGAGATTCCCGCGGATAGGCGCCGGCAGGCTCCGATGCGAGAATGGGTGCCTCGCGACCGGAGATTCCATGCCCCTCGACCTGCCCGTCCGCCCCCGCCGCAATCGGAAGAACCCCGTCACCCGGGGCTTCGCCTGCGAGACCCGCCTCCACACGGACAACCTGGTCCTTCCCCTCTTCATCCACCCGGGGAAGGGCACCCAGGCCATCAAGTCCATGCCCGACTGCTTCCGGCTGGACCTGAACGCCATGCTCAAGGAGGTGGAGGGGGCCCTCAAGGAGGGCGTGCGGGCCTTCGACGTCTTCCCCGCCATCCCCGAATCCCAGAAGACCAGCGGCTCCGAGGAGGCCTGGAACCCGAAGGGCCTGGTGCCGGAGGCCGTCCGGCGCATCAAGAAGCGCTTCCCCGAGGCCCTGGTGATCACCGACATCGCCCTGGATCCCTACAACGCCGACGGCCACGACGGGCTGGTCCGGGACGGGAAGATCCTGAACGACGAGACCGTGGAGTGCCTCATCCGGCAGGCCCTCTGCCACGCCGAAGCCGGTGCCGACGTGGTGAGCCCCAGCGACATGATGGACGGCCGCATCGGCGCCATCCGGGACGGCCTGGACGCGGCCGGGTTCACGGAGACGAGCATCCTCTCCTACTGCGTGAAGTACGCCTCGGCCTTCTACAACCCCTTCCGGGACGCCCTGGACAGCGCCCCCCGCTTCGGGGACAAGAAGACCTACCAGATGGACCCCGCCAACGTGCGGGAGGGCCTGCGGGAGCTGGCGCTGGACGAGATGGAGGGCGCCGACATCGTCATGGTGAAGCCGGCGACCTTCTTCCTCGACGTCATCAAGCTGGTGAGGGAGAACACCGCCCTGCCCGTGGCCGCCTACCACGTGAGCGGCGAGTACAGCATGATCAAGGCCGCCGTGCTCAACGGCTGGCTGGACGAGAAGCGCGTGGTCCTGGAGGCCCTCACCAGCATCAAGCGCGCCGGCGCCGACGTGATCTTCACCTACTACGCGCGCCAGGCCGCGCGCTGGCTGAAGGACTGAACACCACCTCCAGGGACGCTTCGAGGTTCCTCCCGGGCTTGGAATTCCTTGGAATTTAGGCGATCCTGGTCCCTTGATCCTTGTCAGTTCCATAACGCGATATTGAGAAAGGTGGAGGGACGGGCCCTGTGAAACCTTGGCAACCTGCCTGGAGCGATCCGGCGCGTGGTGCCAAATCCTGCCGGCGGTCGCCGGAGAGATACCGATGTCATGGACTGACGAACGATGAGGCCCGAGCGATCGGGCCTCATCGTTTTCTTGATCGCGTGGGAACGGCGAGGGTCCTCCACGGAGGCCCCATGAGCGAGCAGCACCTCGACCCCAACATCCCCGGCAATCCGGCCTACCACTTCCGGATCGAGCCGCCCCCGCGCGAGAGCCGCGCCGGTTGGCTCCACCGGGCGCCCCTGGTGCAGGACGCGGACTTCGCCACCCAGTGCGTCCACGCGGGGGTCCAGCCCGACCCCGCCTACGGCGCCGTCATGCCCCCGCTCTACCTCTCCTCCACCTTCGCCTTCAAGGACATCTGCACCAACGCGGGCTACGACTACACCCGCAGCGGGAATCCCACGCGGGGGGCCCTGGAGGAGGCCCTGGCCCTGCTCGAAGGCGGAAGCGGCGCCACCTGCACCAGCACCGGCATGAGCGCCATCCTGGTGGCCCTGAACCTCCTGGAGAGCGGCAGCCACGTGATCTCCACCGTGGACTGCTACGGGGGCACCTTCCGGCTTCTGGAGCACGCCAGGAAGGCCTGCGGCCTGGAGGTGAGCTACCTGGACCTGGCGGACCTGGAGGCCCTGGAGGCCGCCCTGCGTCCGGACACGCGCCTGATCTGGATCGAGACCCCCTCCAATCCCCTTCTCCGGCTCACGGACATCGCCGCGGTGTCCCGGATCGGGCACAGCCTTCCGGACTGCATGGTGGCCGTGGACAACACCTTCTTGTCCCCCTGCCTCCAGCGGCCCCTGGACCTGGGAGCGGACCTGGTCATCCACTCCACCACCAAGTACCTCAACGGCCACAGCGACGTGGTGGGGGGGGCCGTGGTCGCCGGACCTGGACGGCCCGCCCTGGCCCAGCGCATCCAGAGCGTGAACAACCTCCTGGGCACTTCCCAGAGCCCCCACGACGCCTTCCTGACCCTCAGGGGACTCAAGACCCTGCCCCTGCGCATGCGCCAGCACGAGGCCACGGCCCAGGCCCTGGCGGAATTCCTCCTTTCCCGGCCCGAGGTGGGCCCCGTGTTCTATCCGGGCCTGCCCGGCCACCCCCAGCACGGGCTGGCCCGCCGCCAGCAGCGGGGCTTCGGCGGCATGCTGAGCTTCGAGTTGAAGCGGGGCGGCCGCGCCCGGGTGGACCACCTCCTGAAGGCCCTTCGCTGGTTCACCCTGGCCGAGAGCCTGGGCGGCGTGGAGAGCCTGGTGGCCCACCCCGCCTCCATGACCCATGCCTCCATGACCCCTGCCGCCCGGCAGCGGGCGGGGATCCAGGACGACCTCATCCGCCTCTCCGTGGGCCTGGAGTCCCTCGAGGAACTCCGGGGGGACCTGGCCCAGGCCCTGGACACGCTCCCGGCCTGAGGGCGGTAGGATCAGATCCGGCATGTGCGGCGGCCTGGAGTTCCATCGAAAGAAGCCCGTGGAGGGAGGCCTGGGCCTCCTGCCCGAAGACTACGAAGTGGTGCGGGTCCTCTTTCCCAATCCCAGGGCCGCCCTCCTGGTGGATCCCGGCACAGGCACCTGGCTTCCCTGGGGCCGCCGGAAGGGAGAGCCGGGGGACTGGCCCGAGGGGGGCTGGGCCCGCTTCGAGAGCCTCTCCAAGCCCTACTGGACCCGGTGGGAGCCGGAACCCCTCCTGGTCCATCCGGTGCGCTGGATGGAGAAGGATCCCCAGCGGAGGTCCCACTGGTTCGACCTGGTGAAGGGCGAGGGCATCCACGTGCTCAGGCTGCACCGGGCCCCGGGCAGCCCCGTCTACGTGGTCACCGTGCCCTCGTCGGGGGGCTTCGAGGAGATCCACGACCGCATGCCGCGCGTGGTGGAGCGGCTCTGATGCCCTGGGATCCCCGCCAGTACCTGGGCTTCGCCGCGGAACGGGCCCGACCCGGTCTGGACCTCCTGGCCCGGATCCCCCTGGAGGGGGCCGAACGGATCGTGGATCTGGGATGCGGCACCGGCAACCTCGTCCCCCTGCTCCGGGAGCGCTGGCCCGAGGCCTCGATCCTGGGGGTGGACACCTCGGCCGAGATGCTCGCCGAGGCGGCCCGGGTGCCCGGCCTGCGGGTGGAGCGCGCCGACGCGGCCACCTGGGAGCCCGCCGAGGCGCCGGACCTGATCTTCTCGAACGCGGCGCTCCACTGGGTGGGGGAACACGGGACCCTCTTCCCGCGCCTCCTGGGCTTCCTCAAGCCCGGGGGCTGCCTGGCGGTGCAGATGCCGGGCAGCTGGGCCCTGCCCCACCACCGGGCGGCCCACGAGGCCGCGGAGGACCCCCGCTGGCGGGACTGCCTCCGGCCGGCCCTGCCCCGGGACCCCGTGGCGCCCCTGACCGACTACCACCGCTGGCTGGCGCCCTCGGCCCGCCGCCTGGACCTCTGGGAGAGCACCTACCTGCACCTCCTGGAGGGCGAGGACCCCGTCACCGAGTGGTTCAAGGGCAGCCTGCTGGTGCCCCTCCTGGAGGCCCTGCCCCCCGAGCACCGCGAGCCCTTCGTGGCCGCCTACCGCGCCCGGGTCCAGGCCGCCTACCCTCCCGGCCCCGGCGGCCGCACCCCCATGCCCTTCCGCCGCGTCTTCATCGTGGCTTCCCGTTGACCGTCAGCCTTCCAGGCTCCGCCACAGGTACCAGGCGGCGAGGGTGCGCCAGGGGCGCCAGGCTTCGGCCCGGGCGTCCATCTCGCGCGGCTTCGGCTGCTCAATGCCCAAGAGCAGGCCGTAGGCCTTCCGCACCGCGAAATCGTCCACGGGCCAGACGTCGGGCCGTCCCAGGCGGAAGATCAGCAGCATCTCCACGGTCCAGCGCCCGATGCCCCGCACCTGGGTGAAACGGGCCAGGATCTCCGCGTCCTCCATCCTCCGCACCTGGGCCCAGCCCGGGACCAGGCCCTCCAGGGTCTTCGCGGAGAGGTCCTGGATCGCCAGGGCCTTGGCCTGGGAGAGGCCCGCAGCGCGCAGGGCTTCCCCGGGGGTCTGAAGCATCCGGGCGGGCTCCAGGGCGGCGCCTCCCTGGAGGGCCTTGAGCCGGGCGAAGATGCTGGCGGCGGCCTTGCCGTGCAGCTGTTGGTAGACGATGGACTCCGCCAGGGCCTCGAAGGGCGTGGGGGCGGGGCGCAGCTTCATCGCGAAGGGCCCGCAGCGCTTCATGAGGGCCCGCAGCCGGGGTTCCCGCCGGCCCAGGACGCGGCAGCCCTCGGCGGGGTCGAAGGCCAGGGCGAAGCGCGGGGCCATCAGGCCTCGCCGCTCTGCACCGCCACCTCCCAGAGGCCCCGGGGGTCGGGGTGCATGAGCCACTCCGGGTGCAGGGGCAGCCGCACCCAGGCCTTCTGGTCCATCTCCCCGTCCAGCTGGCCAGGGCCCCAGCCCGCGTAGCCCAGGAAGAGCCGGTAGCGGGCCTTGGGATCCTGGAGGAGCTCCTCCAGCAGGTCCTTCCGGTGGCTCACGAAATGGGTGAAATCCAGCACGGTGTCCTCGTCCCCGGGCAGGCCCCCCTGCACCACCAGCACGCCCCGCTGGGGATCCACGGGACCGCCGCGCCAGGCCGTGGCCTCCTCGGGGCCCCGGTACTCCGAGCCGCTCTCCTCGCAGATGTGGGCCAGGGTCACCGGCAGGGGACGGTTCAGGATGATGCCGAAGGCGCCGTTCTCGTCGTGCTCGATCACCAGCACCACGGTGTGGAGGAAGTTGGGGTCCAGCAGGAGGGGGCTCGCCACCAGGATGCAGGGCGCGCTGTAGTCCATCGGGCCTCCGGTTCCGCGGACCCGGGGGCCGCGCCGTGAGGGCATGATAGTGCAGCTCGCCCGGAATCCGCGGATCATTGCGGGCCATGGGCGGGCTGCACGTGGCGGGGGTCCGGGGGAACGGCAGTTCCCCCGGGGGGGTGACAGCCCGCGGACGCACTGCGTTCGCGGGCGCCAGAGGGGGCCAAGCCCCCATGGAATTGCACCCAGCCATCGGCTTGGTTCAATCCTGATTGTCCAGGCGGGGTGCAATGGCGCGGCCATCCAGGACCATCGGGTAGGCTCGAGGCATGGAATCCACGCCTTCCCGGGACCTGGCCACGCTCGTGGACGGCACCCGCCACCTCTGGGGACGCCGGCGCCCCGCGGCCCTCGTGGCCCTGGCGGGCATCCTGCTGGGCGCCGTGGGACCAGGTCTCCACCTGCTCTCGGGACTGCCCGGGGACCGGGACACCGCGACCCTCCTGATGGCCGTCGGCCTGCTGCCCATGGAGATCTTCTTCATCCCCCGCTTCCTCCTTCGCCTGGATGCCGAGTTGGGCGAGGCGGAGGGGCAGGCCTCGCTGGACTGGCGGGCCGCCTTCGAAGCCCGGTGGCTGAGGGCCTTCGGCGCCAAGCTGCTCCTGGCGGCCCTGGTGGCCCTGGGCATCATGGCCCTGGTCCTGCCGGCCCTGGTGGTCCTCCTGGCCTTCGGGTGGGCCCCCATGCGGGTTCTGCTCCGCGGAGAACGGATCGGAGAGGCCCTGAGGGGCAGCGTGCTCCTGATGCGCCGCGCCTGGCGCCGGGCCTTCCTGGTGGTGTGCGCCGCCTTCGCCATCACCTTCGGCCTGGGCATCGCCGTGGAGGTGCCCCTGGTCCTCCTGGCGGGTGAGCCCAAGGGCCTTCTGGCCCTGGTCCACCCCGCCCTCCTCCTGCTCCGGGCCGTGGAATCCGTCCTCAGCCTCTGGCTCAGCATCGTCCTTCTGCTGCTCTACCGGAGGCTGGCGCCGCGGGAAGGGAGAACGGATCCGGGCTGAGGACCGGCCCCTGTGCGCCGGTGGCGGGCCATGCCTGACTGCAACCGGGACGTGGCCGCCTCCTCACAGCCCAACGCGCTCCGGCGCCCGGTGTCCATAGATCCCCGACAACGGACACGTTGGCGGGGTGTGATGCGAGCCCTCCACGGCGGGGGACATCATGCGTGTTATGTCCAGGCGGGCTGCGGGACCCCGCAGGGGCAGATTTGATAACCCGGGGTTATCGAATCTGCGCAGACCGCCGACCGCCGGGGAGGGCGGGGACGGGTCCGCCACCCCCCAGGCGCGGGTGGGCGTTGGGCGCTAAACATTGCCGCCGCCGAAGGCGGCTTCCCCTTCCTTTTTCCTCCCTCCATGCACCCCGTTTTGGGCGCACGGGGAACGCCCCTCCCATCGGCTTTTGTTCCCCTTCGTGGTGCGGATCCGGGCGCACCCGGGCACGGCCACCACAGGAATGCACCATCCCAAAGTCCGCTGGATTATTGGGCTTCACCAGAGGGACGCCACAGTCAGACGCCAAGTCCAACTTGCCACCGATGAACAGCGGTTGCCTCTCCTCGCTCAACGGCCCGGAAATGGCCCTTTTCGGGGCCGGTCGAATCCAGGGGACGGAGGATCGGGTCCTGGCCTTCCGAGGGGCTCCAGGAACCCCTTTGCCCCCGCTTTAGGCCTGCGAGCGGCTCCGCCGCCGTGGGCCTCAAATACCCTGGCGAAGGCCAAGGGTATAATGTCCATGTCATTTTGAAGCCCGAAGGGCGGCTTTTCGCTGGGGCTCCTTGGGCCAGATCGACGGATGCCGATCCCAATCTCGGGACGAAAATGAAGGCCCAAAAAGGGGGGCGAAAATGGGGCACCCCGGGAGGGCGAACGCCCCAACTTGGAAAGATGAAACGGGGGACGCGGGACCCTCCAAACCCCCGATTCCCGAGACCGAAAAAGCGGCCTCGAAATCCCTCGTCCAAGGGGGCTCGGATCTGCCCGGATGTCTGACGGGTGACGGTGGCGGGGGGTCATCAGGGGCGAGAAAATCTCCCCCTTGGGATCGGCCAAAGAAGGGGGAAGCCCTCGGGGCTCTCGCCGCAGGGGCTCCGGGCCGAAGGCCCTCAAAGGAGGCTTTCCAGTACCAAGGAAGCATCCTGGGGCTACTTCGCCGGAATGACGATGCGGCCCGCTGCGTAGACCATGCCAGCCAGGGTCAGGTAGAAGGGGAACACCGCGAAGGAGCGGAAGGCGGCCACCATGTGCCCGGCGAGGCCCCCCAGAGGTGCCACTTCATACAGGTCCTGAATCACAAGGTCGTCACCGTGGTATTTCAGGACGAAATCCTTGTACCGCTCCCGGAAAGCCTTTTCGAGGCCGAGGTAATAGGTGTCCAAGGCCAGAAATAGCAGAATGGGAATCCCGGCAATCAGGGCGTATTGTGGTTTTCCCTTATCCGCCACGATCACCAGAATGGCCGAAACCAGAGTGACGCAGTAGGCCTTACAGGCTCCGCTGTTGGAAGCCATTCGCTGGATGATGCCTTGCAGAATGCCCAGATGGGTCTGGATCGCCTGGGCGTAATCCACGGCCTTGATTTGGTTCAATATTTCTCCCGAATCTTGATGGCAGCCTCGATCCAGTCTTCGATGTTGTCCTCAATCCATCCGTATGCCTCTTGACTATCGGAGTAAGGAGGGTCGTAGGTTTTCACAATTTGGTCCATTGCCGTGTCCCCGATCTTGTACCCAGAGAAGGGATTTTTGCCTTTTGTGGTCTGATTCCCCTCACTGTCCTTCAGATCCTGGATGTAGATCCCGAGAACCCCTTTCCCATCCTCCCAGGCCTTCTCGATCTCGTAATTAATCCACTTCCGACCAGCGGTATCCTTGCCGATCAGCACGACTGCACAAGAACGCCCGTTCATCTGATCGTTAATCCATTTTTTAATAGCGTTGTCGCCGCCCTTCGTGACAGTCTCCCAGTCGTTATCGCTTGCGGCCTTGTTGCCTTCAACCTTACCAATGTTGCGGACCTGGGAGGCACGCCAGTTGTCAGGCTTATAGTGGAAACTGTAGAAAACTTTCCGCACCATATTATCTCCTAAATATTTATACAATTAATCAGAGAAAGGAACTGTTTCATTGATAGAAGAAAGAGGATAAATTCTAATATTCATAGAAAATCCCATTGCTCCTAATTTTTGTATTAATTTACTGGTTATTTCTTGGTCCATGGTGAATTTTATATGTTCACATTCAAATCCAATATCAATAATTTTTTCATCAATTTTATTCCAAATTTCATGCAAATTATTAGGCATTGATTCAAAAATCAAAAGAAGGTAATTTATATCATCTTCTGGCCCATTTTTTTGAAGCAAATTACTTTCGATTCCTATTGTAAATTTATCATCAATAATATCATTCCATAAAAATAGCACCTTTTCATTGAGAAAATCAATGATAGGCTTGAATTCTGTTTTCGAGCGAATGATTAAATCCGTGTTTAGATATCTTGCCCCCATAATATCTCCAGGTTCATCTGATTTTGTAACAACGTTTTGGGAAAATATGTCTAGCTGTCTGTCCCCTAGGGGCGAGACTTTGGGCTTCTTTTATCCAATTATATCTCGCTTCGGCTTCATCCATTCCGCCTGCCACAATGTATGTCTCACCTGGAACAACATTTTTATTTTGTCCAATTATTTCATATTTTGCTGGTCCTTCGCAGATACATTTAGGATTTCTGGGACCACGATCACAAGGTGGACATCTGCGAGAAGGAGACGCATCGCTGGTTTGAAGCAATAAAATGGCGATACCAAGCCCAGCAGGGTTACAAATTACTGGAATAACCCAGGGAGCAGCCCATGGAATGGCCGGCGCGGCGGCTTGTAGTCCGTTCTGATCAATTAAATTAATTGCGTTATTGAAAACATACCCATAAAGATTAAGATCTTCTTCCTCTTCAAGTCGGTCGCGGCTAATCCAGCGTCCCAAATTGGGATCATAAGCCCGGAAGAACGCTAGATTCAGCCCGCTCTGCCCATGCCAGACGTGTCCCGTGAAGCCCAGGAACGAATCCCGGTCGCCTGAGATTTTCGTCATTCTTCCATAGGGGTCGTAGTCGTAGCGCGCGCGGATGGCCTGGCTGCTGTCGGTTAGTTCGCGTATCGATCCGAGGTGATCCCTGGTGTAGTACAGGATCGTCCCGTCGGTATCCACATACCCCTGACTGTAGAAGCGCCGCAGAACGGTGCCTCCATCGCTGCTTCGCTCCTCCGCGATCTCCACACCATCCCACAGGTACTTCTTGTTCGAAGTCTCGGTGAGGACGGTGTTCACCGGATCCAGCTCGCGGATCATCACCCGCCTGCCCATCTCGTCGTACCCG
>JACQZU010000019.1 GCA_016213735.1 Acidobacteriota bacterium
CCCAGGCATGCCTGGGAGGCGCTCCCCCGGTGGGGACCTTCCTCAAACCTCTCCCTGGGGGGACGGCGCCGGGGCAGGCGCGGGTGCCTTCGGTGGGGGCGGCGCGGACGGGGCGAGCTTGGGGGCCGGGGTGGCCTTGGGGCTAGGAGGAGCGGGCGGAGCCGGGGCAGTAGGCGGCGGAACGGGAGGCGGAGCGGTGACCGCCTTGGGAGCCCTGGGAGCCTTCGGGGGGGGCGGGGGAGCGCCCTGGTCCAGACTGGATTGCAGTTTTTCCAGTCGTCTGTTCAGGCGATCGATCTCCGTTCGAAGCCGCTCCACCTCTCGCCGGGGGTCCTCCCTCCGGGGTTGGAGGATGATCCTCTTGCCCTGTCCGGGGTGGGCGTCCAGGTCGAAATCGAAATCGAAATCAAAGTCAGGATCTTCCAACCGATGGAGCCCCTTCAGACCTTCCAGCTTCTGATGAAGCTTCTCCTGGAGCTTCTGCATGTCGAAGTGCCTCATTTCCAGCTGGCCGTGGCGCCGTGAAAGTTCCTCGGCCTTTTTTTCAAGTTCACGGGCCTTCCATTCAAGCTGCTCCTCTCCATCACGGAAGACGAAGACCCTGGATTTCCCCTCTCCGTCCTTTTCCGTCCGCAGAACCTTGGCGCCGCCCTCCGGCAAGGTCTTGTGGATCCGGATTTCCCGCCGGGTTCCGGGGGCGCCACCCTTCTCGATGATGACCTTCTTGCCCTCCACGCCATCGGAATCCACCTCCACGACGGTTTCCTTCCCGTCCCGGAGTTCCTTGTGCAGGCGAAGGACATGGTGTTTGTCCACGCCAGCCCCTTCTCCGCCCAGGACCGTCACTTCCACCCGATGTTCCTTTCCGTGACCCTGGGCTTCCTTCTCCTTGGATTTTTCCTGCCGGATCTTCAAGTGCTGGAGTTCGCCGCGCAGCCAGTCCCGGTCCAGCGGCCGCTCTTCCCCGTTGACCGTGAAGGATCGCTTCTCGTCGCCCCCCTCCTTGGAAGCCCGGAACTTCTTCACTTGGCCCCCTTCCTTGTGGACGATTTCCAGGAGGCCCTTGTCCCCCAACTGGAACTCTGCCCCTCCATCGGGAAGGATTTTCACGTCCCCCGCGATTTTCACCTGCCGGGTCCCTTCCTTCCGTTTCTCGACCACCACGACCTTTTTCTCCTCCTTGGGCGCGGCCCCCTGGGCGGGAACAGTCGGCGCCTGCTCCCCGTTCAGATGGAGGACGGTCCCGGCCCCGAGGGCCGTGACCGCCAGGGCAGCGAGCAGCCCCGCCCGGCGGGTTCCGCTGGGGGGCAGGGCGGGAAGAAGCAGACGGCGGATGCGGTTCATGAGGTGGCCTCCTTGGGATGCAGGTGCGAGTTTGGAGAAATGGGACGGAATGGCGCGGAGTTCTTCCAGTTCCGCCAGGGCCCGGGCGTAGAGCACGGGGTCCCCGCAGACAGCCACCGCGGCGTCGTCGCAGCACAATTCCCGCTCCTGGCGGAGCTGGGCCGAAAGCCACCACACCGCAGGATGGTAGAACAGCAAGGTCTCCAGGGCGGATTGCAGCAGGTTCACCAGGTAGTCATGGCGCCGGATGTGGGCGAGTTCGTGGGCCAGGACCGCCTCCAGGGCCTCCGGGCTCAGGCCGGCGAAGGCCGCCACGGGGACCAGGATCGCGGGCCGCAGCCACCCCACCACCATGGGGGTCTGAACCCACGAGGAACGGAGCAGGCTCACGCCCTGCTGGATCCCCATCCTCCGGCCCAGGCCCCGCAGGCGAAGCTGCCAGTCCAGGTCGGCGTTTTCGGACAGTCGGGCCCGAAGCCTGACCAGCCACAGCCAGCCCCCCAGCAACCGCAAGCTCAAGAAGGCCACCCCCACCGCCCACGCACCCAGGGCCCAGGGCATCAGGGGGGCCAGAGGGCTCCCCGCAGGGGCCCCCGCTGGTGCGGGGAGGGCCTCCGACGGGGCCGTGCGAACGTCCGCAGGAGATCTTGCCGGAGCGATCTCAGCATTCTGCTTCCAACCCAGGTCGACCACCCGGTAGGTGGCCACCGGCGCGAGGGCCATGAGGGCCATGAAGGCGCAGGCGAGGGCGTAGCGGGCCTGGGGGCTCCGCCGGCGGAGAAGCCAGAGACCGGCCCTGGCCAGCAGCGCCAGCAGCGCCCCCTGCCATAAGAAATGAAGCAGGGCGAGGGCCAGGGTCCGGGCGGCGGAATGGTCTAACAGCTGGAACATCGCTAGCCCTCCTTCTGGTCCAGGAGGCGCCGGATTTCCCGGAGTTCCTCCTGGCTCGCCTGGCCCGAGGCCAGCGCCTGGACCATGAGCTTCAGGGCGGATCCCCCGAAGGCCCGGCCCAGGAGGTCCTCCACCAGGGTCCGTTGGGTCTGGCCCTCGGTCTGGGCCGAGGCGTAGACGTGGGTCCGCTCCCGTTCGTCCCGGGTCACCAGGCCCTTCTCCGTCATGACCTGGAGCATCTTGAGCACGGTGGTGTAACCCAGGTCCCGGTCCTTCATCAACACCTCATGCACCTGGCGGACCGTGCTGGGACCCAGGGACCAGAGCACCCGGAGGATGGACAGTTCGCCGTCGGTGGGCCTGGGAAGGGTCATGGGTGGCTCCGGGGATGTCCTACGAGAGAAAGTGTACGAAGTTTATCGTATGTTTCAACGAAAGATTTCGTACTACCTCATAACTCGATTTTTCGTTGATTTTCCGCCATTGTCCTGTGCCGAATCGATTGGAAGCGGGCACGCTGGGTTTGAGGATTCACCAAATGGTTTGATAAACCCGGCCATTTGAGTGCTAGCGAGGGGATTGGGGCTTCCCCGACACGGCCTTCCGGTCAAGGCCTCTTCCACGTGAGAGCTGCGGGCTGGTCGATTGAGGAACTGCTGACCCCCTTGCAAGCCACCCACCTGAACATCTACCCCTCAGGGATCCAGGTCCTGGAACAGCGCGGCGACAGGTTCCGCAGCCCGGCTTGGCTCGGTCGCGCCCAGCGTGTACTCGCACGCCTTCACCAAGGAGCTGGCGCGGATCCCCAGGAGCCGGAGCTTCCGGTCGAAGGTGACGCGCTTCAGGCAGGTGCGCGCCGCGTCGCGGATCGGGAGGGCGTCCGAGATGGGCACCTCCAGCGAGTGGTCCCGGGTGATCGTGGAGAAGTCTTCGAAGCGCAGCTTTATGCCGATGGTGCGCGCCAGGAGCTCTTTGCGGGCCAGGTCCTTCGCCAAGCGCCCGCAGAGATCCAGCAGGATGCGGGACAGCGCCTCGCGGTCAGACTTCGGATGCAGGTCCCGCTCAAAGGTGGTCTCCCGGCTGATGGACTTCGGCTCCCGGGTGATGGTCAGGGGGCGGTCGTCCCTGCCATGGGCGGCCTCCTGCAGCCAGGCGCCATAGCTCTTACCGAAATGTTCCAGCAGGAAGGCGGGGGCCGCCTTCGCGAGCTCGCCGATGGTCCGGATCCCTAGACCCTCCAGCTTCGCGGTGGCCTTGGGACCGATGCCGTTGAGGGCTGAGCACGGCAGCGGCCAGATGCGACTCGGGATGTCCTCCAGGCCGAGGATGGTGAGTCCGTCGGGCTTGCCCAGCTCTGAAGCCAGCTTGGAGAGAAGCTTGTTGGGGGTGATCCCGATGGAGCAGGTGAGGCCCGTGGCCTGGCGCACCGCGTCCTTCAGACGCTGGGCGATCGCCCGCGTTTCGCCCTCCACGTCGGTGAGGTCGAGGTAGATCTCGTCGATCCCCCGGTCCTCGATGAGGGGCACGATCTCCGCCACGGCCGCCTTGAACTGCCGGGAGATGCGGCCGTAGGTCTCGAAATCGCCCCCCAGCAGGATCGCGTCCGGCGCCAGGGCCGCCGCCTTCATGAGCCCCATCCCCGATCGCACCCCGAAGGCCCGCGCCTCGTAGGTCGCCGTGGTGACCACGCCCCGGCCGGCGTAGCTCTTCAACCGCGGGAATGCCTCGCCCTCCTGGGGCGCCGACTTTCGACGCCCACCGATCACCACCGGCCTCCCCTTCAGCTCGGGATAGCGCAGCAATTCCACCGACGCGTAGTAGGCGTCCATGTCCAGGTGGGCGATCCGGCGGGGGCGAGGGGGGAGCGGATCCACGCAATTCCTGAGAGAGGTGATGGCGAAATATTAACGAATCTATTGTTCTGGCGGGCAGGAATCTACGGCATCGAGGCCAGGACGTGGTCCTTTTCAGGGAGTTCGCATGCGGAATCCGCTGAAACCTCGAGGACACCGGGGCCGTCTGGGAGCTGAGCCTGCGGGTGGATGGCCTGCGCAAGGTCCTGCCGATCCAGGACCGGATGCCGGTCATTCTCCCGTTGGAGTCCTGGCCTCTCTGGCCCGACGAGACAACCCCTGCAGAGAAGCTAAAGCCGCTGTTCGTGCCATCACCTTCGGACCAGCTGATCGCGCACCCGGTGGGGCCCAGGGTTGGCCGCGTTCAAAATGACGATCCAGAGCTCGTCGCTCCCGTCTGGGGCGATGGGTAGCCCTCCCCTGTGGGTTGGGTTGATCCCAGCAGAGCTCGCCATACTCCGGTTGAAACGAGTGGGGAGCAACCTCGGGGAAACAGGATTGAACCCGGGGGCGCCTCCCATGGCCTGGAGTTCGCTTCCTCGTGAGAGCCCCCAAGTTCCAATCTGATCACTAAAAGCTGACTTGATTTGTCTTTGATCTAATAGTCGTTTTTTTGCGTTCAAAGTACTCCTGACATTTTTCGTTGATTTTCCGGCATCCTCGCTGGGATGAAGTCCGTCCGCCGATCCGGCGTCCATCCGAGCGAACCTCCCCTGGAGGCTGAAACGGGGGCGCGGACCCTGATCCATCCCATGGACCCTTTCTTCGGCCCTCCGGAAGGGCGGATCTTCGGGTGTTTCCCCGGAGCGGAGGATCGCCCGGGGCAGCGCCGCATGGCGGAACGGGTGTTCGACCACATCCAGGAAAGCGCCGGAAGGATCCAGGCCTGGAAAGCTTCTGGAGGCGATCCGGAATCGAGGCCGGAAGCATTGATCCTGCCCATCGAGGCGGGCACCGGAACGGGGAAATCCCTGGGCTACCTGGTGCCCGCCCTGGCGGCTGGACAATTTCCGGTCATGGTGGCGACCCGCACCAAGAACCTTCAGCGGCAGCTTCTGGAGAACGACCTGCCCCGGGCCCAGGGGATTCTGGGGACGGAATTCCGCGCGGTGGTGGCCAAGGGCCGCTCCAACTACCTCTGCCGGGCCGCCTGGGAGCAGCTTCGGGACCATCCGGTGGAACTGGACCGCCAGGACTACGAGCTCTGGCAGGCCCTGCCCCGGTGGGCGGAGGAGACGACGACGGGTGACCGGGAGGAGATCCTCCGCTACGGGGAGGGAGAGTCGGAACTCTGGGACCGGGTCAACGCCCGCGCCGAACGCTGCACGGGGCGGCAGTGCCCCCGTTTCGAGGACTGCTTCCTCACCAGCCTCAAACAGCAGCTTGCGGAGGCCCAGCTGGTCATCGTCAACCACGCCCTCCTCATGGCCGACCGGGTGCTGCGCCAGAGCGACTTCGGCCAGGTTCTGCCCGACACTCCCGTCCTGGTCCTCGACGAGGCTCACGAGATCGAGGAACAGGTCACCGACAGCTGCGCCGAGTCCTGGTCCAACCGGGCCATGTCCCTCCTCCTGGCCGACCTGGATTCCGCCGCGGCCGCCGATCCCGGCGGCGGCGCCCTCGCCGCCCTGTGCCCTCCCTGGCGGGATAGCTGGGAAGCCCTGGTCGCCCTGGTTCCAGGGGAGGGGGGGACCTACGGGCTGGAGGATGCCCGGGTGCCCTTCCAGGCCCTCGCGGATGCCGTCGGGAACTGGGTCGAGCGCGGGCAGCCGGTTTGGGCCGAAGCCCGGCGCCTGGGGAGCCAGGAGAAGGAGGGCGAGGCGCCCCGCCTCTGGCCCCGCCTGGCCCAGCGGGTCGGCCTGGCCTTCGACCGGATGGAGCGGGTCTTCGCCCAGCCGGAGGGCTGGGTGTCCACCCTCACGCGCGAGGGGCCCCGCAGCGTGCTCTTCAAGTCCAACCCCGTGGCCGTCCAGGAGCTCTTCCACGAGCACATCCGCCGGGGCTTCGAGAGCGTCCTTCTCACGAGCGCGACCCTCAGGGACGGGCGGGGCTTCAACGGCCTCCGCCTGCGCCTGGGCCTCACGGAGACCGAGGCGGGGCGGGCGGAAGTGGTGGAGAGCCCCTTCGAATTCGAGGCCCAGGGCCTGCTTTTCGTCCCCCCGGACCTGCCTGAGCGCCGGGCCGGGCCCCAGGGGGTGGGCAGCCCGGACTGGCAGGAGGCCAGCCTTCGGGCCATGGAACGGCTCCTGGGCGCCAGCGGGGGGCGGGCCCTCCTCCTCTTCACCAGCCGCAAGATGCTGCACGCCTTCAAGCCCAGGCTGGAATCGGCCCTGCCCGACCTCACCTTCTTCGCCCAGGGGGGGCACCTCAGCCGCCGGCAACTCCTCGAGCGCTTCCGGACGACCCCCCGGGCCGCGCTCCTGGGCCTGGCCAGTTTCTGGCAGGGCGTGGACCTCCCGGGGGAGGCCCTCACCCTGGTGATCGTGGCCAGCCTGCCCTTCGCGCCCCCGGATGACCCGGTCCTGCAGGCGAGGGTGCGGAAGGCCGAGGAGGAGCGCCCAGGCCTGGGGTTCATCGGCATCCAGGTGCCCCTGATGACCCTGAAGCTCAAACAGGGCATCGGGCGCCTGATCCGGACCCGCCGGGACCGGGGGGTGGTGGCCATCCTCGATCCGCGCCTTCTCCTGCCCCACGAGGATCCTGCGGGGAAGCGCTACGCCGCCCAGGTCCGCGCGGCGCTGCCGCCTTTCCCCCTCACCCGGGACTGGGAGGCGGTGGAATCCTTCCTGGGGAGGATCTGAGGGTCCGGAACCTATACTGGATGAAGATGCGTCCCACCGTCCCCCTCCTCCTGGCCCTGGCGGCCGCCCTGCTCCCTGCGCGGGCACCCAAGGTGCAGCGGGGGAGCACCTACCTCTACACCTACACGGACCGGGACGGCCGGCTGGTGATCAACAACCTTCCGCCTTCCTCGGTCTCAGGCCAGGGACTGGTCCTCAAACACGTCGGGGTGGGACACATCCGGCTGGCCATCACGAAGGTCGAGATGGGCCGGGTGATCCGGAGCCCCGAGCTCCTGGCCCTGGTGGACGACATCGCCCAGGCCCAGGGGGTGGACCCCTTCCTGGCCCGGGCCATCATCCAGGCGGAGAGCGCCTTCGACGACCGCGCCCGGAGCCGGGCAGGGGCCCTGGGCCTGATGCAGCTCATGCCTGCCACCGCAATGCGGTTCGGGGTGGTGGACCCCTTCGACACCCGCCAGAACATCCTGGGGGGCTGCAAGTATCTCCGCTGGCTTCAGGATTACTACAAGGGCGATTCCCTGAGGGTCATCGCCGCCTACAACGCGGGCGAAGGGGCCGTGGACCGTCACAAGGGGGTCCCCCCCTACCGTGAGACCCGGGCCTACGTGCCGAAGGTCATGGAACTCTGGACCAAGCGCCTGGTCCAGCCCGACCCCCGGGCGGCGGGGTCCATGGAACTCCTGAAGCGGGGCCGTGGAGGCTTCCAGGTGGACGAGGCCCAACTCCCACCGACCAAAGTGGCCGAACTCCAGGAGCGCTTTCCGGTGGTGCTCTACCAGTGGACGGACCCCCAGGGCCGGGTCCAGATCAGCGACGCGCCGCCGCCCAAGGGCACTCCCGGGGTGAAGACCTTCGGCTCCGGTGCGCCCTAGTCAGGCCTGCCCGAGGAAAACCGCCAGGGCGGCACAGGCCTCCTCGTAGGCTCCCTCCAGATCCTGGAGGAGTCTCCGGAGTTCCTCCACCGGCATGCCGCCCTTCCCCCCTCGCTCCATCTCGAAGGCCACGGCCCGCATCCGGAGGGCCCCGAGGGTGCCTGCCGCTCCCTTGAGGGCGTGGGCCATCTCGGAGACTCCCTGCAGCTCCCCCTCATCCAGGTTCCTCCGGAGCTGCGACAAGCGTTCAGGACTGTCCTGGCGGAAGAGGTCGAAAAGTTCTGCCAGGAGAGAGGTTCCCCCGTCGTCCAGGCCGAGCAGCTGATCAATCGTGGCGGGGTCCAGTCCCTCCGGAACCGGGCGGCCGGATGAATGGGCGGGGTGAAGGGGGCTGGCCATGGAGGATCCTTCCGGGGGGACCCGGCGTGAAAAAAGGGTAGCCCAGAGCAGAATCGGATTTTCCGCCTTCCCGGTTGAGAATGGGATCATCGGAGGCCTCATGGACCCGGGTTCGGGCACCCCCGCGGAACAGGCGCTCTCTCTCCTGTTTGGAAAGCTCCACCCACGTCTGGAGGACGCGGCCCACGCCCTCGGAACCGGCGCCGCCCCTGCCGTCCTGGAGGGCCTCCACCGTCGCCTGCAGCGGGCCAGGCTCCAGGCCGTGGCAGTCCTGGAACGCCTGGAGGAGGGCGCCGATCCGCCCGCCCTGGCTGACCTCCTCGGAACCCTCGCGGCCAATCTCACGCCCATCGGCGAGAACTTCCAGCAGAGCCTGGTATTGACCCAGCTCTGCCTGGAGGAGGCGCCGAGGGACCTGCTGCCCTTCGCCCCGGAAGGCTGCGTGGCGGCTTCGACCTGGGGCCGGAGGATGGTGACCTTCCTGGCACGGCTGGAAGACCCTGCCTTCCAGGCCCGCCAGCGCTGGACCGCCGTGGACCCCGATCTCGGCGACGAGGCCCTGGAGGAGCCTTCCTGAGCCCTTCCGGGCCGGTCACACTGGGACCATGGAGCCCGCTGCGCAACACCTCCGATGGCGCCTGGAGGTCCCCGAAGGCGCGGAGGCGCCCCTGGAGGCGTGGCTGCTGGCCCAGGGGTCCACGGCCACCTACCGGGAGGCGGACCCCCCGTGCGCCTTCTATGCCTACTTCCCTCCGGGCCTGCGCCCTGACCCCGGGCGGCTCGAGGGTTTCCCCTCGATCCGGCTCCTGGACGTGGAGTCTTTCGACGACCAGGACTGGATCGCCAAGAGCAGGGAGGGCTTCGGTTGCCTGGAAGTGGGACGCCGATTCCACATCCGGCCCACCTGGGAGGATGGCTCAGGGCCCCAGGGCCGGGTCTCCATCCGGGTGAATCCCGGCCTGGCCTTCGGAACGGGAGGGCACGAGACCACCCGGCTCTGCATGGGAATGCTCGAATCCCTGGCCGAGGAGGGGAAGCTGGCGGAACCCATCCTGGATGTGGGTTCGGGCACCGGAATCCTGGCACTTGCCGCGCACCTCCTGGGGGCGGAAAACATCCTGGCCTTCGACCTGGATCCCGACTGCGGCCCGGCCATGGCGGAGTTGATCGCGGACAACCGCGACATCCTTCGCCATTCCCGCCCCTTCGAGGCCTTCATCGGCACCTTGGAGGACCCCCGGGTCGAAGCCGGGAAACCCTACGGAACCCTCCTCGCCAACATCCTCCTGGTCACCATCAGGGAACTCCTCCCGCGGCTCGGAGGGCTTGCCGCCCCCGGGGCCCTGCTGGTCGCCTCGGGCATCCTGGCCGAGCAGGAGGACGAGGCGCTGCTCACCCTGGCCAGCGGGGGATTCACTCCGCGGGCCATCGCCCGGGAAGGGGACTGGATCGCGCTCCTGGGGGAGCGGGGGTCGTGAGGTCCGCGGACCAGCCCATCGGGGTCTTCGACTCCGGCATCGGCGGCCTGACCGTGGTCCGGGCGCTCCGGCGCCTGCTGCCCGGGGAAGCCATCGTGTACCTGGGGGACACGGCCCGGGTGCCCTACGGCACCAAGTCCCACGAAACCATCCAGCGCTACACCGTCCAGGCGGGCGCGGTGCTCCAGCGGTTGAACCCCAAGCTTCTGGTGGTGGCCTGCAACACGGCCTCGGCCCACGGACTTCCGGCGCTCCAGTCCGTCAGCCCCTGCCCCGTGATGGGCGTGATCGAGCCTGGGGCGGAGGCCGCCTCGAAGGAGCGCGTGGTGGGCGTGATCGGGACCCTGGCCACAATCCGGAGCGGCGCCTACGAGTCGGCCATCCGCCGGCACAATCCGGCCACGGAGATCCATGCCGTCCCCTGCCCCCTGCTGGTGAGCCTGGCGGAGGAAGGCTGGTCCGAGGACCCCATCACCGAGGCCGTCTGCCGGCGCTACCTCCAGGCGATGCCACCCCAGGTGAGGACGATCGTCCTGGGCTGCACCCACTACCCGCTGCTTCTCCCGGCGCTGGGACGGGCCCGCACCGAGGCCCGGTGGATCGACAGCGGAGAGGTCACCGCCCAGTCGGTGGAACGACTTCTCAAGGGCGGGCTCGGTTTTCGGACCGAGAGCAGCCGGGGTCCGTTCAGGGTGCTCCTGACGGACGCCGGGACACGCCTGAAGGAGGTCGGCTCCGCCTTCCTGGGCGAGGCCCTGGAGAGCGTGGAGCTCGTGGAGCTCTGAGCCGGCGTCCCGGCGACGGTGCCTGCAGGGATTCAGGAACCGCCGCCAAAACGCCAACAAAAGAGAATTCAGTGCCCGTGCAGTTCTCGGCGTACTCGGAGGGCAGGCCGCCCTTTCGTCGTGTCGAACCTCCCTGCCATCAATCCGTCGAGGGGCGGCCAGGCAGACTGAAGATGGCCCGGCTTCCACGACCGACCTCGCTCTCCATGCGGATCTCCCCGCCGTGGTTCCGGATGATCTCCCGGCAGATCGGCAGGCCCAGGCCCGTCCCCTTGCCTTCGGGTTTGGTGGTGAACATGGGCTTGAAGATCTTCGGGAGGTTTTCGGGGGAAATGCCGGCACCCGTGTCCTCCAGCTCGAAGCCCCAGCGTGTCTGGCCTTCGGGGGCATCCCGGTCGGGGCGGACCCGGAGGCGGATGGACCCTCCGTCCGGCATGGCGTCCACGGCATTGTTCACGAGATTGATGAACAGCTGCTCCATCTGTTTTCGGTCCACGTTCAGCTCCACGCCCCGCGGCGCCTCCAGGGCGAAGGTCACGCGGTGGGCCGCCAGGGTCGGGGACCAGAGCCGCTCCAGGTCTTCCACCAACTGGGGCAGGGCGACGGGCTCCTGGTTCAGCTGGGGCCGCCGGGTCATGTCCAGGAGGCGGCGCACGATGTCGCCCACCCGCTTGATCTGGGCGGCGATGACCTCCAGGCGTTCCCGGGTGCGGTCCTGGATTTCCGGCTGGCCGAGGAGCAATTGAAGGTGGCCGTTCACCAGGTTCAGGGGGGTGCCCACCTCGTGGGCGAAGGCCGCGGTGAGCTGGCCCGCCACTGCAAGGCGCTCCTGTTGGCTGAGCTCCTCCCGCAGCAAGGCATTGCCCTCCATCAGGCTCGCCACCTCGGCCAGGGCCGCGTCGATCCGTTCCTGGAGGCCGGCATTCAGCCCCCGCACCTCCTCGAGCAGCGCCTCCCGGTCCGCGCCCACCCGCTGGAGTTCCTGGGCCATGGTGTTGAAGCGGTCCGCGATGAGGCCCAGTTCGTCCCGCCGCGCCGGGGCCCGGGCTTCCGGATCCCCCTGGGCCAGTCGATCCATGGCCTGGGTGAGGTTCCTCAGGGGATCATTGACGAAGGCAGCCATGATCACCCACAGGAGGATGAATTCTCCCAGCAGGACCCAGGGCAGGATGTTGAGCGTCCGGTGGAGGTTCTCGGTCCAGACGACCTCCCACCGCTCCAGGTCGCAGTAGGTCCGGATGAGGGCCAGGGGCGGGCGGCCGGCCCGGGGATTCGGGATGGGGTAGAGGATCTCCCAGGCCCGGTTGCCTGTGGTCAGGGGCACCAGCTCGGCCTTCTGGATGCCCTTCCTCAGGGCTTCCTCGACTTCGGGCCCATGGGTCACCTGGGCTTCATCCCCGGAGGAAATCAAACCCAGGCCCTCACGGGTGAGGTGGAAGATGTCCACCTGGAAAATGCTGCGGCGCTCGCCAGCGATGCTTTCCAGCACGGTCTCGATCTTGCGGGGATCCTTGAACTCCGGGTCCCGCTCGAGAATGTCCTTCTTGACCACCTCGCAGGTCTCGAGGGCGAGGGTCTTGGTGTACTGCTCGATGATGAGGCGGTTGTTCTTGGTGATGGAGTAGACCATCCCGATGGTCAGCAGGCTGGTGACCGCGGCGGTGACGAGGAACAGTTTGGCGTGGAGACTGTGGATCCAGGCCAGGGCCTGGCGCTTCATGGCGGTCCCTCGGCGGCTCCTGCCCAGGCGGCCAGACTTGGAAGGTCCAGGAGGGCCCCGGCCTCCTGGGCCGCCTCGAAAGCGGACCGACGCCGCTCGACCACGGCGCCCAGCAGGTCCAGGAATCCCGCCGCCAGCCTCGACCTGCCCCGTTCGGTCAGGAAGGCGTGCCTCCGCCAGAGATCCGCTTCCAGAACCGTCCAGTCGTGGTGGTCTCCCAGGGCGACCTGGAGCTTCCTCAGCCCTTCCAGCCATTCCTGGGGCTTTTCAGGACCCAGGGGTCCCAGGATCTCGAGGGTGTATCGCAGCTTCTTGATCCGGATCCGGAGCTGGTGGAGCGTTTCCGGGTCCTCCCCCTTCAGGGCCCGCTCCGCGTCCTCCCGGGCCCGGCGGATCCCCGGACCCAGCAAGGACCCCAGGCTCGGGGGGGGACAGGCGGGGTCGACGGCCCAGGGGCCCCGGAACTCCAGGAGGTTCTTGAGGGCGCCCGGTTTCGTCGCGGCGATGTCCCGGCCCAGGCCTCGCCGGGCCTTCTTCCGGAGCCGGTCCAGGTCTTCCAGAAGGTGCTCCAGCACCGCGTGGCCGGCCTCAACCCCGGACTCCGGCGCCAGGGATTCGGCCCGGGCCAGCTGGATGTCCGCCTCACGCACCGGCCCCAGGAGGCGGGTGATGCGCCGGGTCCGTCGAACCGCCCCCTCCAGGGCGGGGTAGGCCCTGGGATCGAGAAAGGGGAACAGGGCCCGGAGGCGCCGGGTTCCCACCCGCACCTGGTGCACCGCCTCGACCTCGTCCGTCCAGCCCTCCCGGGCCGCCAGATCCAACACCCGCCCGACCCGGTCCTCCAGGACCCGGTGCAGGGCAAGCGTCCAGGGAAGGGAGGACATCACTGAGATTCTAGTCCCCGAAAAAGGGAAGGCTGGGACCCAAAAAGCGAACTTTTGGCGTAACCTTGTGCCTTCCGGGTGGGGGCATGGACGCGATTCGAATCAGGGGCGCCAGGGAGCACAACCTCAAGAACATCGATCTGGAGATCCCCCGGAACCGCCTCGTGGTGATCACGGGCCTCTCCGGCAGCGGGAAGTCCAGCCTGGCCTTCGACACCCTCTATGCCGAGGGGCAGCGGCGCTATGTCGAAAGCCTGTCGGCCTACGCCCGCCAGTTCCTGGACCAGATGGAAAAGCCCGACGTGGATGCCATCGAGGGGCTTTCTCCGGCCATCTCCATCGAACAGAAGACCACCAGCCGGAACCCCCGCTCCACCGTGGCCACCGTCACGGAGATCTACGACTACCTCCGCCTGCTCTTCGCCCGCATCGGCCGCCCCTTCTGCACCGGCTGCGGCCAGCCCATCGCCTCCCAGACGATCCAGGAGATGGCCGACCAGATCCTGGGGGCCCAGGAGGGGGCCCGGATCCAGATCCTGGCCCCCGTGGTGCGTGGCCGGAAGGGGGAGTTCCGGAAACTCCTTCAGGACCTCATGAAACGCGGCTACATCCGCGCCCGGGTGAACGGCCAGATGCTGGACCTCACCGAGGGTCTGCCGGACCTGGACAAACAGAAGAAGCACAGCGTCGAGGTGGTCATCGACCGCCTCCGGGTGAGCCCGGGGATTTCAACCCGCCTGGCGGACAGCCTGGAAATCGCCTGCAACCTCGCAGAGGGCTCGGCCCTGGTGGACCTGGACGGGTCCGAACGCCTCCATTCCAGCCGTCTGGCCTGCAACAACCCGAAGTGCGCCCGCTTCGGCCAGGGGCTGCCCGAACTGGAACCCCGCTCCTTTTCCTTCAACAGCCCCTACGGCGCCTGCCCTGCCTGCGACGGGCTGGGCTTCAAGCGCCAGTTCGCGGAGGAACTGATCGTCCCCAACCCCGAGCTCTCCATCAACGCGGGGGCCATCCAGGCCAGCGGCTGGCGCAGTGTCAGCGAGGACGGCTGGCGCAGCCAGATGATGGAGCAGCTGGCGCGGAAGCTAAAGTTCAGCCTGGATGTCCCCTGGAAGAAGCTGCCGGCGGACATCCGGCGCCTCCTGCTCCACGGGACCGACCGCCAGATGCGCTTCACCTACGAGAGCAAGCGCAGCCGCTACGAGTTCGTCCACGAGTACGAGGGGGTGATCGGCAACCTCGAGCGCCGGTACCGGGAGACGAGCAGCGAGGAGATCCGGGCCGAGATGGAGGAATCCATGCGCATCATCCCCTGCGAAACCTGCGGGGGGAAACGCCTCAAGCCCGAGGTCCTCAGCGTCCTGGTGGACCAGCGGAACATCGCGGAGGTGGTGCGGCAGAGCGTGCGGGAGGCCCGGGCCTGGTTCGACGCCCTGGGCCTGGAGGGCAAGGACGCCGTCATCGCCGAGAAGATTCTCAAGGAAATCCGCGAACGCCTGGGTTTCCTGGACGACGTGGGGCTGGGCTACCTCACCCTCGATCGCAGCGCGGCCACCCTTTCGGGGGGCGAGGGGCAGCGCATCCGCCTCGCCACCCAGATCGGCTCCAAGCTCCAGGGCGTCATGTACGTCCTGGACGAGCCCAGCATCGGCCTGCACCAGCGGGACAACCAGAAACTCCTGGGCACCCTCCGGGAGATGCGGGACCTGGGCAACACCGTGCTGGTGGTGGAGCACGACCTGGAGACCATCCAAACGGCCGACCACGTCATCGACATGGGCCCGGGCGCCGGGGAGCACGGCGGCCAGATCGTGGCCCAGGGGAGTCCCGAGGACATCGCCGCCGATCCCGCCTCCATCACGGGCCACTTCCTTTCGGGCCGGGACGAGATCCCGGTGCCCCGGAAGCGCCGGAAGGCCCAGCGCGGACAATTGGGAGTCCTGGGCGCCTCGGAGAACAACCTCCAGAACCTCTCCGTGAAATTCCCCATCGGCATCTTCACCTGCGTCACCGGCGTCTCCGGTTCCGGCAAGAGCACTCTCGTCAACGAGATCCTCTATAAGGCCCTGGCCAACCAACTGCACCAGGGTGTCCATGTGGTGGGAAAGCACCGTTCCATCCAGGGCCTGGATCTCATCGACAAGGTGATCGACATCGACCAGGCCCCCATCGGGCGGACCCCGCGCAGCAATCCCGCCACCTACACCGGGCTCTTCACGCCCCTGCGGGAACTCTTCGCCCAGCTGCCCGAGAGCCGGGCCCGGGGCTACACGCCCGGGCGCTTCAGCTTCAACGTCAAGGGAGGCCGCTGCGAAAAATGCGAGGGGGACGGCCTCCTCCGCATCGAGATGCACTTCCTCCCCGACGTCTATGTCACCTGCGAGCAGTGCAAGGGGAAGCGCTACAACCGGGAGACCCTGGAGATCCACTACCAGGGCAAGTCCGTGAGCGACGTGCTCAACATGACCGTCGAAGAGGCCCTGGAGCGTTTCGCCCCCATTCCCACCCTGGCCAACAAGCTCCAGACCCTGGTGGATGTCGGCCTGGGGTACATCCGCCTGGGGCAGAGCGCCACCACCCTCTCTGGCGGCGAGGCCCAGCGGGTCAAGCTCGGCAAGGAACTGAGCAAGCGCGCCACCGGCCGCACCCTCTACATCCTGGACGAACCCACCACCGGCCTCCACCTGAAGGACATCCAGAAGTTGCTGGAGGTGGTCAACCGCCTGGTGGAGAGCGGGAACACGGTGATCGTCATCGAGCACAACCTCGACGTGATCAAGACGGCGGACTGGGTCCTTGACCTCGGGCCCGAAGGAGGTGCCGAAGGAGGCCGCCTCGTCGCCGAGGGGACCCCGGAGGAGGTGGCGCGGAACAAGTCCAGCGTGACCGGGGCCTTCTTGCGGCCCTACCTGCGCTGATCAGCCCTGGATGTCCACCTTCTGGCCCTTGCCCGGCTCTCGGCTTGGAGGCTTCGGGGACTCCACCTGTTTCGGCTTGGGCGGAGGAGGGGCGGGCGGCCGGGGGCGCTGATCCTCGACCGGGCGGATCGGGGCACGGTTCTGGATCTTCATGGTTCCCCCGGGAAGAAGGGAGGGGCGGCCCCCTCATGGTGAATAAATTGCCGGATCAGGCCTGGGCGTCGAACACCTGCCCCAGACCCGCGGCCTGCGCCATCAGCCGGACCAAGTCCTCGCCCTGCTGGGTCTGGAAGTCGAGCACCTTCCGCATGACCTGCATGGAAAAGGCAGCCTGCGTCTGGAGCTGGCGGGCAAGGAGGACGGATGCGGGGCTGATGTCCATGAAGGTCCGACGAATCCTCATCGGCCGAAGGAACCTCAACCTTGAGGGAACCGCTTCCGGAGGAGGGCGGCCGCGTCCGTGAGGTCGGGCTTCACCTTCGCGCTGGCGGCCCGGTTGGCCTCGGCGATGGCCTCGAAGACCTCGCGGCGGTGCACCTGAACCTCTCGGGGGGCCTGGATACCGAGCCGCACGCCGTCCTTGGTGATTCCCAGAACGACCACCTCGATCCTCCCGTCAATGATGATGGACTGCTCGGCCTTCCGGGTGATCACCAGCATCAGCGCTCCCCCAGGATGGGGTACTGCAGCGGAAACTGGTCTCCGCTCAGGACGATCTGCCGGCCGACCCGGGTGCGGGCATTGATCACCAGGGGGCCCGCCAAGTTCGTGGTCATCCTCCGGGGGTCCTTGGGGACCACCACGAGGGTCAGGACCAGGGCGTCCTCCTCCCGCTCGAGGGCAAGCTGCCGGGCGTCCTCCTCGGGCAGTGGAACCACGTAGTCGGACTTCACGCTGGCCACGTCCATCACCACGAAGGAAAGGTCCGGCTGCTCCTCCGATTGGAGGAATTTCAGTGGATAGGCGTCCGGGGGCTCCAGGAGGCGGTACTTGGTGAGGCCCGGGAATCCCAGCAGCCCCTTGGGCAGCTCCAGCAGGGTTCCTTCTTCGTCCTGGGTCATCGTGGGGGCTCCCCTTCAGCGTCCGCCTCCAGGCTACCTCTGTCCCGCCCGGTCCGCCCATCTTCCTCCACCAGACGCAGGGTGTCCTCCTCCCGGAGCACCTCCCAGAGCGCGTCGATCCGGCGCCGGCGGACCCGGGGGTTGGGAATGACCCGCTCCAGGGCCTCGCGGCTCCGGGGGGGGTGGTGCAGACGGGCCAGGATCCATCGGTTCCCGAGTTCCATCACGGCGCCCACGTCCCCCTCGTTGCCCCACTGGAACCTCAGCTCCATGAGGCGGCGCGCCTTGCGTTCCGCCTCCTTGCCCAGGCCCATGCGCCGGATCTTCTCCACGATGGGGAAATCCGTGGGCTGGCGGTACTCGCGGATCCGCCTTCGGAGGGCGGCCATCTCCCCTGGGAGCTGGGCCAGGTTGCGGGCCACCTCGGGCTCTCCCCGGCGGATTTCGGCCTCCTCGGCCAGGGTGCGCAACAGGGGGAGCAGGAGGGCGGCGTCCCGTGCCGCGTAGACCAACTGGCTTTGCCGCAGGGGCCGGGCCATCCAGTTGCTGTCCTGCTCTTCCTTGGGGATGTCCACGCCGAGCTTGAGCCTGGCCAGGGTCTTGAGGCCCGGCTGGGGATAGCCCAGGGCCCGGGCGAGCAGCATGGTGTCCAACACGGAGCTCGGGGTCACATCGTAGAGGCGCTTGATGACGATCCCATCCCCGCTGAAGTCGTGGATGATCCAGGGAATCTCGGCCAGGGCCTGGAGCACGGGCCTCATCAGATCAGGGATGGCCAGGGGATCCACCAGCCACACCCGGTCGTGGGTGGCCACCTGGAGCAAGGCCAGTACGCAGTGGTGGGTTCCCGTCAGGCTGAACTCCGCGTCCACCGCCAGGAGGTTCGCCCCGTGCCAGTGGGGCATGGCTTCGGCCACCGCCTCGGCGGAATCCACGAACACGGGCGGAATGTCGTAGCGTTCAGGGGACATCCCCTTGATTGTGCCGGATCTTCCCCCTGGGAGAATGGTTCCTGGAGACCGGGCATGCGCAGCGCTTCCCTTTTCTGGACCACCTTCCTGACCGTCTTCCTTGCCGAACTGGGCGACAAGACCCAGTTGGCCGCCATGACGGCCACCGCGAAAAGCGGCGCCCTGCTCACGGTCTTCCTCGCGGCCAGCGCCGCCCTGGTGTGCGCCACCGCCCTCGGCGTCGCCGTGGGTGGGGCCCTCTTCCGGGTGATCCCCGAGCAAGCCATCAAGTACGTCGCCGGCACCGCCTTCATCGGGGTCGGAGTCTGGGTGCTCTTCAAGGGCTGAGGGATCCGGCCTCAACCCTCCCACCCGAAGCGCACGGCTCCAAGCAGGGCCGTGGGGGCGGTCACGGCCCGGAGGATGCTCTTCCCGAGGTTCACCGGATTCCATCCTGCGGCCTCCAGGGCCTCCATCTCCTCATCGGTGATCCCCCCCTCCGGCCCGCTGGCCAGGGCGATGGGGGCGCGGAGGAGCGGTGGATTGGGTTGGTCCCTGGGCCCCTCGAAGGCCACCCATTTCTGGGGAGCCGGGCAGGCGAGGAGGACCCCCATGGACGCGGGTTCGTGGAGGGCGGGCAGGCGGCTGCGGTGGCTCTGCTGGGCGGCTCCCTCGAGGATCCGGCGCCAGCGGTCCATGCGCGCGACGCAGCGGCGCAGGTCCCCTTCGCTGCGGGTGAAGAACACGGGCTGGATATGGCTGGCCCCCAGTTCCACCACGGGCGGGATCATGTCGTCCACCAGGGATATCTGGGCGGTCACGGGGAGGAACACGGTGACGGGATGGGGCGCCTCCCGGTCCTCTTCCAGCGGGGCCACCAGCCGGAGGACGGCCCGGCCCCGGTCGACCTCGGCCACCTCGGCCCGCCAGGCCCCTGCCGGAAGGAGCAGTTCCACCGCTTCCCCGGGGGCGAGCCGCAGGGCCCGCAGGTGGCGCACCTGCTCGGGGTCCAGGGCGCGCAGGGCGCCTTCCCGCGGCGCAGGGTCGTCGCCAAGGAATCGTTGCAGGCTCACACCTCCAGTGTAGAGGACCCCGGTGCCCTCCGCGGCCCCGCTAGACTGGGTCCATGCTGGACGCCCTCCTTCTCGCGGCACCCTGGTGGGCCTGGGCCGGTTTCCACATCCTGATCTTCCTCATGCTGGCCCTCGATCTGGGGATTTTCAACCGCCGGGCCCACGCGCCCAGTGTCAGGGAGGCGGGGGCCTGGAGCGTCGTCTGGATCCTCCTCGCCCTGGCCTTCAACGCCGCCGTCTGGCGCTGGATGGGACCCCCCAAGGGCCTTGAATGGCTCACGGGCTACTTGCTGGAGAAGAGCCTCAGCGTCGACAACCTGTTCGTGTTCCTTCTGATCTTCTCGAGTTTCCAGGTCGAGCTTCGCCACCAGCACCGGGTTCTCTATTGGGGTGTCCTGGGGGCCCTGATCCTCCGCGCCGCCATGATCCTTGCGGGGACCGCCCTGCTCAACCGCTTCGCCTGGATGACCTGGGTCTTCGGCGGCTTCCTGGTCTGGACCGGCCTCCGGATGCTCTTCGTCAAGGAGGCGGACGGAAAGGATCCCTCGGAGGGCCTCGTGGCGAGGCTCTTCCGGAGGGTGGTCCCCTATGATCCCGAGGGGGGTCACCTGCACTTCGTGGTGACGCGTGACGGGCGTCGCCTGGCCACTCCGCTCCTCCTGGTGCTGCTCATCGTGGAGGTCTCCGATCTGGTCTTCGCGGTGGACAGCATCCCGGCGGTGCTGGCGGTGACGCGGGACCCCTTCGTGGTCTACACCAGCAACGTCTTCGCCATTCTGGGCCTGCGCAGCCTCTACTTCCTGCTGGCCAAGATGGCGGACCGCTTCCACCGGCTGAGCTTCGGTCTGGCCCTCATCCTCGCCTACGTCGGCGTGAAGATGTGCATCGCCGAGTGGTTCAAGATCCCCACGCTCCTCTCCCTCGCCGTCATCTGCCTGGTCCTCGCGGGGAGCATGGCCGCCAGTCTCCTGTGGCCCTCCCGGGACGGGGACTCCTGAAATGGAGGTCTGGCGCCACACCCTGGAGGCGGCCCCCCGGCGGGGCCCCCACGTCGTCACCCTGGGCACCTTCGACGGCGTCCACGCCGGGCATCGGGGCGTGCTCGGTCAGGCCGCGGCCCGGGCCCGGGCCCTGGGACTTCCCTCCGCGGTGGTGACCTTCGACCCCCATCCCGCCGTGATCGTCGCCCCCCACCGGAAGCCCAAACTGCTCATGACCCTGACCCAGAGGCTTCAGGCCTTCGAATCCTGCGGCATGGACCTGGCCTGGATCATCCCCTTCAGCAGGCCCTTCTCCGAGTTGACCCCCGGGGCCTTCCTGGAGGGCCTTCACCAGGCTCTGCCCCTGGCTGAACTCCACGTGGGACGGGCCTTCGCCTTCGGGGTGGACCGCACCGGGGATGTGGCCATCCTGCAGGCCTGGGGAAAGGCCCGGGGCTGCGCGGTTCACGCCCATGCCCTCCGGGCGGCCGACGGCCACCACCTCAGTTCCACGCGCATCCGCCTGGCCCTGGAGAAGGGGGACATCGTCGAGGCAGAGATCCTCCTGGGCCGCCCCTATGTGCTCACCGGGGTCGTGGTGGAGGGGGACCGGAGGGGTCGCCATCTCGGCTTCCCCACGGCCAACCTGCGCTGGGACCAGGAACAACTTCCTGCACCGGGGGTTTACGTGACCGCCGTCCGAAGCCGCCTCTTCGAGGGGGAACGGCCCGGCCTCACCAACATCGGGGAAAAACCCACCTTCGAGGGACGGCGGCTCACCGTCGAGACCCACCTTCCGGGTTTCGAGGGCGACCTCTACGGGGCCTTCCTGGAGATCGCCTTCCTGCACCGTCTGCGGGAGGAGCGGCGCTTCGATTCCGTGGAAGAGCTTCGGGCCGCCATCGGGCACGACGTCTCCCGGGGCCTGGCATGGTGGGAGCATTCCCGATGAGGCTGGTGGAGGTCAGGGCGGGCCGGGTTCGGGCCTTCGTGGATCGCGAGGGCAGGCCCTGGCGCAGCGCCATCGCGAAGGAGCCCCTATCCGGCCCGGTGCGCGTGGACCGGGAAGGCCTGGTGGGGGACGAGGTGGCCGATCGCAAGCACCATGGAGGGCCGGAGCAGGCCGTCCTGGCCTATGGCCTGGGGGTCTACGGGGCCTGGAGGGCGGAGGGGCACGAGCTGCCCTGTGGATCCTTCGGGGAGAACCTCGTGATGGAAGGGGTGGACGACCACGAAGCCTGCATCGGCGATGTATGGAACCTGGGCGGTGCGATCCTCCAGATCAGCCAGCCCCGGCAGCCCTGCGAGACCCTCGCACGGCACGTGGGCAGCGATGAACTGGTGGAGCAGACCTGGGCCCTGGGCCGGGGAGGATGGTACCTCCGGGTCCTGACCCCGGGATCGATCGTCCCAGGCCCCATCGAATTGCTTCAGCGTCCCCATCCCGGCTGGACCGTGGCCCGGGTCCTCCGGGCCTTCGACCAGGCCCGGCGGCACCCGGAGGAGGCCCGGGCCGCATCGGCCCTCGCGCAGCTCAGCCCCCCCTGGCGCGCCAAGCTGGCCCTCAAGGCCGGGGACTGAGGCCTGGAGGCTCCGGAAGCAACGTGGGAAGATGGGGCTTTGGCCTGAACCCCCTTTTCCGGAGTTTCCATGCGTCCTGTTTCCCTCCTGGTCGGCCTCCTGCTGGCCGCCCCCCTCGCCGCGGACATCCAAAAGACCAAGCCTGCGGGTCCCCAGGCCGTCCAGGACGCCAAGCGCCAGGACGCCATCAGATTGATGGGCATCCTCGACTGGCCCAGAGGGAATTCGGAGGCGGCCAAGAAACAGCTGGAGGCGGCCGCCAAGGATCCCAACCTCAAAAATTTCCCGGCAGCCTACTGGAAAGACTACGCCGCCGCCGCCACTCCCGAAGCCTTCGAGGCCATCCTGGTGCCCCTGGTGGAGAAGGTCTACACCGCCCAGGAGCTCAAGAACCTGGTGAAGCTCCTGAGCAGCCCCGAGATGAAGACCGTCGCGGACAAGCACCCCGAGGCCCTGGCACTGCTGCTGGACAAAGCCCCGGGCCTGATCAAGCCCAAGGCCTACGAAGCCTTCTCCAAACACATGACGGAGGTCGGGAAGAAGCTCCAGGAGAAGCACGGGGTCAAGCTGCCGCCCAAGAAGTGAGGGATGGGAGGCCCCGGGCGGCTCCGGCTCTTCTGGGCCTTGCCGGTCCGGGATGACCTCAGGGCCGCCCTGGCCTCCTGGCAGGCCGAGGCCCGGCGGGCCCTTCCGGAAGCGTCTTGGGCCCGACCCGAAGGCTTCCATCTGACCCTGGCATTTCTAGGAGGCCGCCCTCCCTCGGAGGTGGAGCCCATCCTGAGCGCCGGCCGGGCCGTGGCCTCAGGTCAGGGGCCCTTCACGCTCCGCACCGCCGGCATGGGCGCCTTCCCCGACCTCGTCCGGGCCAGGGTGATCTGCCTCCGGGTCGAGAGCGAGGCCTGTTCCATCCTTGCCCGGAATCTCCAGGAGGCCATGGCGTCCTTCGGCGCCACGCTGGATCGGACCTTTCGCCCCCACATCACCCTCGGGCGACCACGGAGACCCCTGCCCTTCCCTGCGCTCCCCGCCCCCTTTCCGGACCTGGACTTCCCGGCGGATGGCCTCGTGCTGTTCGAGAGCCGAACCGAGCCCGGGGGAGCCCGCTACACCGAACTGGGCCGGGCCGGATTCAAGGATTCCAGGCCTCCAGGACCCTGAAGCGTTCTCCCAGCATGCCCGGCATGGTGAGCTGGAGCAGGTTTTCCATGCGCCGGACCCGCTCCCGGCTCTCCAGCTCCTGCCAGTCCCGTTCCCATCGTCCAAGGGGCGCGTGGTCCCGGATCCACCGGCTGAGGGTGGTGACGCGGAATTCCCCGAACCCCTCGCCCTCCAGCAACTCCTGGAGGCGGGTGAAATCCACGTCTGCCGTGAGGTCGGCACCGCCCGGATCCTCCCACCACCGGCCATCCACCACGTGGGCGGAGAAGCGCCTGAGGTCCGCGCCCTTGGTCAGGAGGCGATCCGCGCTGTCCCCGTAGTCCACGGCGAGGAAGAGCCCTCGCCGCAGGCAACCCGCGAGGCGGGTGACGAGCGCGGGCATGGCTTCGCACCAGACGCTGCCGTCCCCCGGTTCGGGGGCGGGAAGATGCTTGGAAAACCAGTCGCCGGCGCTGCCGGGCTCGGAGGCTTCCCAGGCGGGACCCTCCAGGGTGAGCACCTCCCGAACCCACCGGGTCCCGTCCCAGCGCCAGGGCTGGGCGGGGAGGGCGTCGAAGAGTTCATTGCTGATGACGGCGCCCAGGAGGGGGGGAGGATCCTCGTCCTCGCCGAGCAAGCACGCCCGGCCGTTCTTCAGCCAGGGTCCGAGGGCCTCCCGGGCTTCCTGCCGCCCCGCCGGATTGTCGTCCTGGTGGAGGTATCGCAGGGCGCTGGAAAAGGCTCCCTCGGCGGCGGCCAGGATGTCCCGGCCCAGCCATCCCCGGCCGGCCCCCGGCTCGAGAACGGTGAACGATTCCGGCCGCCCGAGCCGATCCCAGGCGCTCTCCAGGCGGAGGGCCAGGGCCTTCCCGAGGAGGGGACCCGCGTCCAGGGCCGTGTAGTAGTCCTTGCCCTCGAAGCCCCAGGGTCCCTCCGCCCGGCGGTAGTAGCCGTGTCGGGGGTGGTAGAGGGCCAGGGCCATGAATTCGCCCGCGGGAAGGGGTCCCTGAGCCAGGCGCTCACCCACGAGGACGTCCAGCTCAGTCATGGCCGGGGTCCGACAGGGGCCATCGCTCCAGAACCCAGGGGAGGAGCCATTGGGTCAGCAGGAGAGCGAGGGCCACCCCGCCGATGCACGCGATGCCCAAGCCCCGGAGGCCCCGGTAGGCGCTGAAGACCAGGCCCCCGAAACCCGCCAGGGTGGTTCCGGCACAGACGGCGTTGACCCGGGCCACGGCCCCGGCCGCCCCGGGTTCCTGGCGGGCTCGGTGAAGAAGGTTCATCGCCACGTCCACCGAAACCCCGAGGGTCACAGGGAGCGCCACCAGGGAGAGGAAGGTCAGAGGCTCGCCGCTGAGGCCCAGGCTGCCCAGGCAGCCCACCACCCCCGCCCCCAGGGGCAGCAAGGCCAAGGCCACGAATCGGGCCCTCCGTCCGAAGAGGGCGATCACCAGCAGGACCCCTCCGAGGGCCCAGGCCACGCTCTCCTTGAGGGCCCCCCGGGCGACTTCCTTGACGGCCTGCATGAGCGGCCGCGTGCCCACGAGACGGGCACCGATGGATTCCAGGCCGGGCCCCACCCGGTCCTGGGCGGCCTCGGAAAGCCGCAGGGGGACGAGGAGGCGGGACGCCGGACCCTCCGCCGGAGACGGGGGGTCCTTGAGTCCCGGTCCAGACCTCCGCCTTTCTTCCATCGGGGTCCGCCCCCCGAGGGTCTCCGCCAGAGCCCGGATGCCGGCCATGGGGTCCTCGGCGCTGGCCTGGAGGGCTGCCAGAGGGCGCTCCAAGGCGGCCGGGTCCAATCCCTCCGCCTCCGCCGACTCCAGGGCCATCTTCAGCCAGGTCTGGGACGCGAAGCGCAGTCGAAGTTCGGGTTCCATGCCCCGCCAGGCAGGCCAAGGGAGGCCTTCTCCCCGCAGCAGGTCGGAAAGCCGGTTCCACCGCTGCGGAAGCGGCTGGGCATGATCCAGGGAGAATTCCAGCGCCAGGGGCTGGAGCCCGGCCCCCAACTGCCGGCCCAGGCTCTCCTGGAGGGTGAGGGCGGGATTGCCGGCCTGGCGGAAACGCCGGAGGTCTTCTTCCCACCTCAGCCGGGAGGCGGCGGCGCCGAGAAGCAGGATGGCGCCCAGGCAGGCCCAGACCTTCCAGTTGGCGACCGTTCTGCGCGGGGGAGGGGCAGATGGACCCGGGGCGAAGACGCCCTTACCCCGGTCCAGGCTCAGCAAGAGGGCCGGGAGCAGGAGAAAGGTGGCCGCGAGGCAGGCCAGGAGTCCCAAGCCGGCCGTCAGGCCCAGGTCCCGGAACCCCGGGAAGGGCGCCGCGGCGCAGGCCAGAAAGGCGGCGGCGGTGGCCAGGGCTCCTGCGACGGCGCCGGGGCCGGTGCCCAGCAGGGCGGCCCTCAGGGCCTGGGGTTTGCTCCGGGCGGCGCGCCGGGCTTCGCGGTACCGGGTGAAGAGGAGGATGCCCACGTCATCCCCCACGCCCAGCAGCACGGCTCCGAAAGCGGCGGCCATGAGGTTGAGCCGGCCCAGGATCCAGCCCACCAGGCCCAGGGACCAAAGGATTCCCAGCAGGAGGGGAAGCACCACGAACCCGTAGCCTGCCAAGGTGCGGAAGCCCACCCAGTACACGACGCCGATGAGCAGGAAACTCAGGCCGAAACTCAGGAGAACCTCCCGGCCCAGGCGCTGCGATTCCCAGTAGGCGATGGCATGGGCCCCCGTGACCTGGAGGGGGAAGCTGCGGTCCGGCCGGGGCGCCAGGGCACCTCCCACCTCCTCCAGCGTTGCTTTGGCCGGAAGGACCCCGCGGCCCCCTTTCCCCAGCCACGCCAGGAGCCGGGCGGTGGCGGCGCCATCTCCGCTCGGGTACTGCAGCACCAGGGGCAGGAGCACAAAGCGGTGGTCCTTGGTGCTCAGGTATCCGGTGCGAAGGTGGAGCGGGAAATCCCGTCCCGCAGCCAGGGCCCGGGCAAAGGCGGGCTCCCCGGGCTGGAGGAGTTCGCTGAGGCGCAGGGGATCCAGCTTGGCCAAACGGGCCTGGAAGGGCTCAGGGCTGGCCAGGGCCCGGGCGGTGGCCCGGAACCGCCGCCGCAATGCGGCCCCGTCCACCAGGGGGGCCAGGTCGTCGCCCAGGAACAGGGGGGAAAGGGCGTAGAGCTGCTCGGTCACCATGCGCTCCACGACGCCATCCCCGTCCACGAGGCTGCCCGCCGCCAGCAGGGGGGGCCAGAGGGCGGCGCCCCCAGGCCCCGGCTGCGCGTGGGGGGAAGCGAAGCGGCCCTCCGCACTCATGCCATTGAGGGGGACGCCGTCCATGAGCCGGCCCACCAGGGCCTCCGCCCAGGCCTCCCGGCCCTCCATGTCGGACTCGTTTCCCTCCGCCACGAGCCACAGCAGTTCCTGCTGCCCCACCCCGGCCTCCAGGCTGGCGCGCACCACGGGGTGGGCCGTGGGAAGGAGGCTGATGAGGTCCAGGCGCCGCTCGACCCGGAACACCCCCAGGGTCAGGAAGGTCGTGAGCCCCGCGAGGAGGATCCAGAGTCCCCGGGAACGCCGCAGGTGCAGCCGGAGCAGGACTCGGAGAACACGCCTCACTCCGGTTCAGCGCCCGTCCAGGCGGCTCATGATCCGCTCCAGGGTGGGGCGAAGCTCCACCCGCTGGGCCCGGGCGAGTCGCTGGAGAAGGCTGGCGTCCTCGATGCGGGAAAGGGCGAAGCCCTCCTGGCCCATGAGGGCCTCCACCCATCGGCTGGCCACGAGGATCGTGGGCAGTTCCTGGGCGTAGCGGTGATCCAGGAGCTGGGCCACCGCCCGGGCCACCCGCGGATCCGGGTCCAGCCGGTCGAGGTCGTCGAGCACCAGGCAACGGGCCTCCAGGAAGGGGGCCATGCGGTCGCGCTCGCTCTGGAAGTCCTGGTTCTGGAAACTTCGCACGTCGTAGTAGGTGTCCTTCAACTCCTGGCTGAGGGCCCGAACGGAGGCGAAGCGGCCCTCGAGCCCCGTGCGGTGGGACCAGGCCCGAAGGGCGGCGGCGGCCAGGCTGCTGCGCCCGCTTCCGGGCTGCCCGTCCAGCCACCAGAGGTCCGCCGCAGGCCTGCCGTGGGTGGCCCAGGCCCGCAGGTTCGAGAAGCCGCTGGGCTCCTGGGCCGGCTTGATGGAGCTCTGGGATTGGCCTTTGCTCAGGATGTGCTCCAGCATGCCCCGGAGGTCCGCGGCGGGCCCGCCCTGAGCCTCCGGGAGCGCGAGCAGATCCTCCGCGCCCTGGACCAGATCCAGGATTCCCGTCCGGGGATGCTGCGCCTTCCACCATTCCCAAAAGGTCTCGAAGCTTGCCGTGCGGTACCGGGGAGGAATTCCCATCTGGCCTGCATCCAATTCAAGGGCCTGAACGCAGGTGCAGGACCTGGCCGGCACCCGGGGGTCGGGGTCCAGGATGAAGCCCGTGCCCCCGCACTGGGGGCATCCCGCCTTGCCCTTCACGGCAGCTCGCCCTCCAGGAACTTGCCCAGGATCTCCCGGCGGCGCTCTCGGATCTTCAGGAAGGCGCGTTCCTCGATCTGCCGGACGCGTTCCCGGGAGATGGGGGGGTCGAATTGACGGCCGATCTGCTCCAGGGTCATGGGGTCCTCGCCGTTCAGCCCGTAGTGCAGGGTGAGGATCCGGCGCTCCTTCTCGGCGAGGCTGTCCAGCACTGCCTTCATCTGCTCGAGGAAGGCCTCCTGGTCCAGGGTCTTCATGGCGCTGGGTTCCACCGCCTGGTCCAGGCTGTCCCCCACGGTGAGGTCGGTCTCCCCCATGCCTTGTTCGGTGCTCACCGTGCTGGTGGTCTGCTGCAGCAGTTGCAGGCGCTCCACCTCCTCCGTGGAGAAGCCGCTGGCATCGGCGATCTCCTGGATGGTGGCCGAGCGCCCCAGGCGCTGGCTGAGCTGGTGGGTGATTCGGTTGAGCTGCACGAGGTGCCCCGCGACCTTCTGGGGCAGGCGGATCTTGGAACCATGCTCCGCCAGGGCGTGGAAGATGGCCTGGCGCACCCACCAGGAGGCATAGGTCAGGAACTTGTTTTCCCGGGTGGGATCGAAGCGCTTGGCGGCCTCGATGAGGCCAAGATTCCCCTCGCTGATCAGGTCAAGGAGATCCAGACCCATGCCCTCGAATTTTCGGGCCTCCCGCACGACGAACCGAAGATTCCCCTCCACCAGTTTCTGGAGCCCCTCCGGATTGCGTTCGTCCTGCCACATGTGGCCGTACTTCCGCTCCTCCTCGGGGGTGAGGAGCGCCATCTCGCGAATCGAATCGAAGTACTTGTCGAGGGCGCGCTCTTCGAGATGCCGGATGGGCACGGATCACCAGGGGCAGGGCATCAGATTAGCCCCAAGCAGTCGCCTGATCCAAGGCTTCTGCACCGCGTCCACGGAGCACGGAGGGGTGGTGAAGGGACCTGGCCTTCACTTCGACTTCTTCAGGAGCCCCTTGGCGGTGATCTTCACGAGCCCCGTGGGGCTCACCTTCCCGAAGCCCGCTCCCGGATCGATCCCCGCGGCCCGGAGCTTGGCCTCATAGGCTTCGATGATCTCCTGCATCTCCTCCTGCATCTTCTGCATCCGGTCCCGGAGGTTGAGGATCACCTCCACCCCGGCCAGGTTGACGCCCATGTCCCGGGTCAGGTTAAGGATCACCTCCAGGCGCTCCAGATCCTCCTCGCTGAAGAGCCGGGTCTTCCCTTCGGTGCGGCTCGGGGTGAGGAGACCCTCGCGCTCGTAGATCCTCAGGGTCTGGGGATGGATCTCATAGCGCGTGGCCACCACCCCGATCATGTAGGCCCCTGCCTTCGGGTCCCTGCGCATCCTCACCTCCACACCTTGTCCCGGGGGTCCTCGGGATTCAGCGAAGCCAGCTCCCGCAACAGTTCCTTGCTCCGCTCATCCCGGATCTCCGGGGTGACCACCTGCACCTCCGCGATCAGGTCCCCCCGCTGGGTGCTCTTGGCCACGGGCATCCCCTGGCCCTTCAGGCGAAGCTTGCTGCCCCCCTGGGTGCCTGGGGGGATCTTGATGGTGCTCTGGCCTTCGGGCGTCGGCACCTCCACCTTGGCCCCCAGGGCCGCCTCCGTGAAGGTGATGGGGAGTTTCACGTACAGGTTGGCGCCGCGGCGTTCAAAGCGGGGGTGGGGTTCCACCTGGATGTGCAGGAAGAGGTCCCCCGGACCCCCTCCCCTCCGGCCGGCCTCGCCCTTTCCCGCCACCCGGAGGCGGGTGCCGTCCTCGACTCCCGCAGGGATGGCCACGGTCACGTTGTCCGTGGAGGGATTCCGGCCCCGCCCCTGGCAGTCGGGGCAGGGGGGGGCGCTGCGTCCGCTGCCTTGGCACTGGGGGCAGGGCTGCCGGCTTTTGAAGAAGCCCAGGCCCCGCTCCAGGTGGCCCCGGCCCTGGCAGGTCGAGCAGGCCCCCTTGGGCCCAGGGCCTTCCCCGCTGCCGTGGCAGAGGCGGCAGGTTTCCGTTCGCTGGATCGCCAGGGTGACCCGGGTGCCTTGGAACGCGTCCCGGAATCCGACCCGGAGGGTGTGCTGGAGATCCTCTCCGCGCTCAGGTCCACTGCGCCCTCCGCCCCCGAAGCCCGAAAAAAGGTCTTCGAAGCTGAAGCCCTGGAACCCCCCTGGAGGGGCGCCGCCCGGAAAGGCCTGGGGGCCTGCGGGGTCTCCGAACTGATCGAAATTCCGGCGTTTCTCAGGGTCCGAGAGCACGTCGTGGGCCACGGAGACCTCCTTGAAACGGGCCTCCGCATCCTTGTTCCCCGGGTTCAGGTCCGGGTGGTACTTGCGGGCAAGCTTCCGGTAGGCCTTCTTGATGTCCTCGTCCGAGGCATTCCTGGAAAGGCCCAGGAGCTTGTAATAGTCGGGGTGCGACATGGCCTTAGTCTAGGACACTAAGATTTCATTCGCCCGGAAAATTGCGGGGCCTCCGAGACGAGAGCGTCGGCGGAGCCCGGTGCTTCGATCCGTGGGGGGCGCGCTGGAGTCCTAGCGGCGCCCCCCTGAGGAAATCAGCTGACGACCTCCGCATCGATGACGGTTTCGTCCTTCTTCTCGCCCGTCGGGGAAGGCGGCCGCGGGGTGCCTTCGGGGCCCGGAGGCGGGGCCTGCTTGTAGAGGTGCTCGGCCATCTTGTGGGAAGCCGCGTTCAACTTCTCCAGCGCCTTCTTGATCCGTTCGCCGTCGAGGCTGGCCAGGGCCTCCTTCCCTTCGGAAATGGCGGTTTCCAGTTCCTTCTTGTCCCCCTCGGGGATCTTGTCGCCGTTCTCCTTGATCAACTTCTCGATATGGTAGATGGCCTGATCCAGGTGGTTCTTGTCCTCCAGGAGGGCCTTCCGGGCGTCGTCGTCGGCCTTGTGGGATTCGGCGTCACGGACCTTCGCCTCGATCTCGTCCTTCGAGAGTCCGGTGCTGCCCGTCAGGGTGATGCTGGCGTCCTTGCCAGTGCCCTTGTCCTTCGCGGTGACATGGACGATGCCGTTGGCATCGATGTCGAAAGTGACCTCGATCTGGGGCAGCCCCCGGGGGGCCGGCGGGATGTTGCCCAGGTGGAACTGTCCCAGCAGCTTGTTGCCCTCCACCACGGGACGCTCGCCCTGGAAGACCTCGATGTCCACCCCAGGCTGGTTGTCCACCGCGGTGGTGTAGACCTCGCTCTTCCGGGTGGGGATGGTGGTGTTGCGGGGGATGATGACGCTCATCTGGCCGCCGTTGGCGTTGATGCCGAGGCTGAGGGGCGTGACGTCGAGGAGCAGCACGCCCTTCACGTCGCCGGCCAGGACGCCCCCCTGGACGGCGGCGCCCACCGCCACCACCTCGTCGGGGTTCACGCTCTTGTTGGGCTCCCTTCCGAAGATCTGCTTCACCAGGTCCTGCACCTTCGGGATGCGGGTGGAGCCTCCCACCAGGACGACTTCCTGGATCTGGCTCGTGCTCAGCTTGGCGTCCCGGAGGGCGTTCTCGCAGGGGGTGCGCAACTTCTGGAGAATGGGTTCGATCATGGCCTCGAAGCGGGCCCGGGTGAGGGTCTGCGTGAGGTGCTTGGGGCCGCTGGCGTCCGCGGTGATGTAGGGCAGGCTGATGTCCGTCTGGGTGGTGGCCGAAAGCTCGCACTTGGCCTTCTCCGCGGCTTCCTTCAGGCGCTGCATGGCGTCGGCCTGCTTCCGGAGGTCGATGCCCTCGGCCTTCTGGAACTCGCCGATCAGCCAGTCGATGATCACCTGGTCCACGTTGTCACCGCCCAGGTGGGTGTCGCCGTTGGTGGATTTCACCTCCACCACTCCCTCGCTGACCTCCAGGATGCTGATGTCGAAGGTGCCTCCACCGAAGTCGAAGACGGCGATGGTCCCATCCTTCTTCTTGTCCAGACCGTAGGCCAGGGCCGCCGCCGTCGGCTCGTTGATGATGCGCATCACCTCCAGGCCCGCGATCGCCCCGGCGTCCTTGGTGGCCTGGCGCTGGGCGTCATTGAAATAGGCGGGCACCGTGATCACGGCCTGGCTGACCTTCTGCCCCAGGTAGGCCTCGGCGCTCTCCTTCATCTTCGAGAGCACCACGGCGCTGATCTCCTCGGGGCTGAGGTGCTTGCCCTGGATCACCACTGCGCAGGCACCCTTGTCGGAGCGTTCCACGGTGTAGTTGACCAGGCGCTGTTCCTTGTCGGAGTCTGCGAAGGGCAGCCCCATGAATCGCTTGATGGAGTAAACCGTGTTCTTCGGCTGGGCCACGGCCTGCCGCTTGGCGGCCGCCCCCACGAGGCGCTCGCCCGTCTTGGGGTTGTAGCCCACGGTGGACGGGGTGGTGTTGGAGCCTTCGGCGTTGGGGATCACCTTGGGCTGTCCGCCCTCCATGACCGCCACGCAGGAATTGGTGGTACCGAGGTCGATCCCGATGATCTTGGACATTTCTTCTCCTTCCGGACCCCCCTCGTGGAAGGGGGGCGATTCCAAAATAGGGGGTTGAGAGCGAGTGGTCAACCAAAATTAAAAAAAATTTTGAAGATTTTTTATTTTTGATATGCATAGAAAAATATTTAAACCCAAAAATATGTTGATTTTACAAAATATCCCACTCTGACCTTGGCGGCGCCTGTCTCAAGACCATCCTCCAAAGAAGGGCCCCCCGTTTCATCCGGGCTCGCGGGCACACTGAACCGATGGGAGACCCCAAAATCAGCACGGGTCGGTGGCGGTTGCGCCTCCCAGGGGCCCGGGAGGCCAGGAACAGGACCTGGCTCCGCCGGCGGACCCTCGAATGGCTCGCGCGCGTGGTGGACAGGGCGGGCGAAGAGCGGCCCTTCTTCGGCGCCTTGAAGGACCTGCTCGACCGCGAACCCGATGCGACCCTGGGCCGCCTCCTGGACGAGGCGGGGGAACAGGTGTACGGGCTGACTGTGCTCCTCCTGGCCTTGCTCACCTTCATTCCCGGGGTGGCCAATGTCCTGAGCCTGGCGACCCTGCTGGTGGGCCTCCAGATGCTCTGGGGTTCACCCCACCCCTGGCTCCCCAGGGCTCTCCAGGGCCATGTGCTGCACCGGGGCCGGATCAAGGAACTGCTTGGCCAGATCGAAGCGCGCCTCGAGTGGTTCCTGAAGCGACCCCGGATCCGCCGGAGGCCCAGCCTGCGCTTCCTGGGCTTCCTGGTGGCCTGGGCGGCCTTCATCGCCGCCCTTCCGATCCCCCTGCCCTTCGCCAACGCGCTGCCGGCCGCCGCGCTGGTGCTCATGGGGGTGGCCCTCCTGGAGGAGTGGCCCCGCCTGGCCTGGTTCGGAGCCCTGCTCACCCTGACCACGACGGTGTATTTCGCCCTGTCCTTCGAGCTGGCCTGGAAGGCCACCCAGGCGCTCTTCCGAAGCGGGGCGGGCTGATGCGCTTCGATTGCCTCACCCTCTTCCCCGAATTCTTCGACCTGGCCCGCATCGGGGTCACGGGCAGGGCCTTTCGCGAACTGGGGCACGAGCTCCACACCCACAGCTACCGGCCCTTCGCGGGAAACCCCTGTGGGCACGTGGACGATGCGCCCTACGGGGGCGGTCCAGGCATGGTGCTGCGGCCCGAGGTCCTCCGGGACGCCCTGGCCAGCGTTCCCCGGATTCCCGGGGGCCGGGTGATCCACTTCAGCCCCGCCGCGCCCCCCCTCACCCACGCCCGGGTCCAGGAACTGGCGCGCATTCCCCAGCTCATCCTGCTCTGTTCACGATACGAGGGGGTGGACCAGCGGGCGGTGGCTCGTTTCGCGGACCAGGAAATCTCGGTGGGGGAGGTGGTGCTCAGCGGGGGCGAGCTTCCGGCCCTCTTCCTCATCGACGCCGTGTGCCGCCTCCTCCCCGATGTCCTGGGGAACAGCGCCAGCGCGGAACAGGACAGCTACGCCACGGGCCTCCTGGATCATCCGCATTTCACCCGACCCGAAGTCTTCGAAGGCCAGCCCGTGCCGGAGGTCCTTCGTGGCGGAAACCACCAGGCGGTCAGGCTCTGGCGTCTCCGGGAGGCCATGCGTCGGACCCGGGACTTCCGGCCGGACCTCTGGCGCCGCTTTCTCGTGGAGCGGTTGGAGGGGCTGTCTCGGCCCGAGCAGTGGTGCGCCTGGCAGGTGGAGCATCCCGAGGCCTGGGACCAGCCCAAGCCGAAGGGGTGGAAGGGGTTCCCGAAGGACACCTTGCCCTTCTAGGGGAATCGGCTACACTGGAGGGCCCTTCGGGGACCATTTCGAGCCATGTCCCATCCCCTGCGGATGCCCGGACCGCTGGCCCACAGGAGCATCCCATGAGCGACTTCATCTTCGACAAGGTCGAGAGCGGCCTGCTTCGGAAGGATCTGCCCCGGCTGAGCCCCGGCGATTCCGTCAAGGTGCACGTCAAGGTGCGGGAGGGTGAGAAGGAGCGCGTCCAGCTCTTCCAGGGCACCATCATCGCCATCCGCGGGGGCGGCCTCCGCACCACTTTCACGGTCCGCAAGGTCAGCAACGGCATCGGCGTGGAACGCGTATTTCCCCTCCACGGCCCGGTGATCGACAAGATCGACGTGGTCCGCCACAACCGGGTCCGCCGCGCCAAGCTCTACTTCCTCCGGAAGAAGCTGGGCAAGGCCGGGCGCCTCAAGGAAGTCCGGGACACCTCGGCCGACTGAATTTCTTGAGCTCGAGTAACCACGGCGCCCCTGGGGGGCGCCGTTTTCATGGCCGCCCAGGGCAGGGGAACTAATCTCCGGACCCCGTCACCCGTTAGAATCATGCGGCCCTCCGCGTCCTGGGGGCCCTTCCCGGAGGAATCATGTCCCTGCTTCTTCGCACCACGGCCCTCACCCTCGCAGCCCTCGGACTGGCCTCGACCCAGGTCCGGGCGGAGGACCCCCGCTTTGGGGTCCAGGCGAGCGCCAACATCCCCAATGGGGATCTGAAGGACGCCGTGGACAACAAGCTCGGCGTGGGCGGCGGAGCCCACTTCACCTTCGACTTGGGCGACGGCCACATGGTCCGGCCGAGGATCGACTACATCTTCTTCCCCGAGGCGACGATTTCCGCCATCCGGAACAAGGTCAACGAACTCAGCCTGGGTGCGGACTACCTCTACTTCCTGGAGGGCAAGCCCCTGGGGCTCTACTTCACGGGCGGGCTCAGCTTCAACCGGTGGAAGGCGGATGTCACCAAGGCCGGGGTCACCTCCTCCGACAGCAGCAGCAAGCCCGGCTTTGCCCTGGGGGCGGGATACAACTTCAACGCATCCTTCGGAGCGGAGGTGCGGTTCACCGGGTCGAAGTACAGTGTCGGGTCGAAGGACTTCAGCGCCAACGCCCTCCAAGCGGGGGTCACCCTGCGCTTCTGATCCCGGGCTTGCCCGGATCTGCCCTTCGCGGGGCCCCGGTGACCGTTCGTCAAGGCTTCCCGCCCGATGAGAAAACGCGGGTGGTGCCTGGCGTGTCCGGGCCATACCTTGAGGGCTGACCGCACCGGGTGCGTACCGGCTGCGATCCGTAGGGAGGGGGAGGGGGCCCGTCATGGGCCCCCTTTTTTCCGTGGGGGCAAACGGCGGCTTCCCCGCCTGGGCCCCCACACCCCGCGCCCTTCGCAGGGACACCCTGCTCAGGGCTTTCCTTTCCGTGGGGGCAAACGGCGCCTTCCCCGCCTGGGCCCCATGTATCGGACGCGGTGCGTCCTCCCGCGCGCTTCGCTTGCGGGCATGGAGCCTCCCCACACCCCGCGCCGTCAACCCGGATTCGGGTCCCACTTGGCGCTGCAGGGCAGCGTCAAGTGTGGGGCACCCGAACCGGGTTGACACCAGGACCGGCGAATCCCCTAAAACCCGTATTCCTTCCAGCGGTCTTCGATCCTCCGAAGCACTTCTCCCGGAAAGGCCAGATCCCGGGGCCACTCTCGCTGGAATCCATCGAAGGCCTTGTTCTTGCGCGTGGCGTCGAGGCCGACCTTGGATCCGAAGGCGAAGCGGTCGGAACTGTGGTCCAGCACGTCCAGAGGGCCCTCGGTGAAGAGCATGTCCCGGCGGGGGTCCACGTTGCTGGTGACCCGGAAGAGGACCTCCTGGAGGTCGTGGGGATCGATGTCCTCGTCCACCACCACGATGCCCTTGGTGAACATGATCTGTCCGGTGCCCCAGAGGGCGTTCATCACCTTGTGGACGTGGCCGGGGAATTCCTTCTTCATGGAGAGGATCACCAAATTGTGGAAGGCGCCGGCTGCGGGCAGGTGCATGTCCCGGATCTCCGGGAGCAGCAGGCGCAGCAGGGGCAGGAAGATGCGTTCCGTGGCCAGGCCCAGGTAGGCGTCCTCCTGGGGTGGGCGGCCCACGATGGTGGCAGGGTAGACGGGGTCCTTCCGCAGGGTGAGGGCCTCGACGTGCAGCACGGGGTAGTCGTCGGCGAGAGAGTAGTAGCCCGTGTGGTCCCCGAAGGGCCCTTCGCGGCGGAGTTCCGCCGGATCCACCCATCCCTCGATGACGATCTCCGAATCGGCGGGGACCTCCAGGTCGTTGCTCACGCAGCGAACCATCTCAACGCCCTCGCCCCGGAGGAAGCCGGCCAGCATCAGCTCGGAAATGAACGGTGGCAAGGGCGCGGTGGCGCAGTAGGTGAGGGCGGGGTCCCCCCCGAAACTCACGGCCACGGGCATCCGCTCCCCGGGCGCGTACCCGTGGCGGGCCCGGGCCCCATCGTGGTGGAGCTGGGTGTGGAAGCCCAGGGTGCGCTGGTCGTACACCTGGAGCCGGTAGAGACCCATGTTCCTCCGCCCGTCCTTGAACCGCACGTGGCTGAGGCCGAGGGTGATGAAGGGGCCGCCGTCTTCGGGCCAGGTGGTCAGTACCGGGAGGGCGGAGAGGTCCACTTCGTCCCCTCGCAACACCAGTTCCTGGCAGAGACCCCTCCGCACGGTCTTCGGCATCCAGCGGTTGACCTCGGCGAGCTTCATCAGCTTTCCCAGCTTGTCCAGGAGGGAGAGCCCACCGTGGGGAACGGCCTCCTGGAGGAGACGCTCGATGCGGGTTCCGATGGCGTCCAGGCCTTGGGCTTCGCGATCCACCCCCAGGGCCATCTCCATGCGCCGCAGGCTCCCGTAGACATTCATCGCCACCGGGGTTGGAGAACCCTTGGGGTGGTCGAACCGGAGGGCCTTCCCGCCGCCCGGATCCTTGGACACCCGGTCGGCGATGGCCCCCATCTCGAGGAAGGGATCCACCTCCGCCGAAATGCGGACCAGCTCCCCGGCGGCCTCGAGCTGCTGCAGGAAGGTCTGGAAGTCCCGGCCCATGCCTCCATCCTGACATCGCCGGGCAGGGCCCCCTCCGGCAAAGCTTCAATTTCTCCTTGAGCCTCAAGCCTCCGGCTGGCATCCTGGAAGGCCTTGCTGGCCCCGGGCCCCCCAAAGTGCATCCGACAGGATCGCCGCCCCCCGCCGCCCAATCCAGAGGTCCTCATGTACGCAGTCATCCAAACCGGCGGCAAGCAGTACCGCGTCGCGGAAGGCGACGTCCTCCGTGTCGAGCTCCTCGAGAAGGACCCCCGCCAGTCCGTGGTCTTCGACCAGGTGCTTCTGGTGGCCAAGGGCGCGGATTTGAAGATCGGCCAGCCCGTGGTCACGGGCGCCAAGGTGGAGGCCGAGGTGATCCGCCACGGCCGCGCCCGGAAGGTGATCATCTTCAAGAAGAAGCGGACCACCACCTACCAGCGGACCCAGGGCCATCGCCAGGGCTTCACCGAGGTCCGCATCAAGGGCATCAAAATTTAGTTCCGGGAGGGCGCCTACGGCTCCACCCCGGACCCCAGGTGCTCGCGCGGGAGACCCCCCACTCGCACCCTCCCCCCTCTCCAGCATTCCGACAGAATTCCGATTCACGAGGTTTCGTCATGGCACACAAAAAAGGCGTCGGCTCCAGCCGCAATGGTCGCGATTCCCACTCCCAGCGCCTGGGCGTGAAGGTCTTCGGCGGCCAGACCTGCACCGCCGGGTCCATCATCATCCGGCAGCGCGGCACCCGTTTCATCGCGGGCGTGAATGTCGGCATGGGCAAGGACCACACCCTCTTCGCCCTGGTGGACGGCACCGTCCGCTTCCAGGACAAGGGCCAGCACGGCCGCTTCATCCACGTGGATCCAGCCACCTAGTCCCGGGGGGTCCGCGCTGCGCGCCGTGCCCCCGACCCCGCGCGCAGGCCGGGCCCAGCCCGGCCTGCGCTTTTTCTCCGAATGAATGGACTGCCGCGGGTCCTGCCCGATGTTCCTTGACCAGGTCACCCTCCACCTCCAGGCCGGCCACGGCGGCGCCGGGGCGGTGAGCTTCCGCCGGGAGAAGTTCGCGGAACGCGGCGGGCCCGACGGCGGGGACGGGGGCGCCGGGGGCTCGATCTTCCTGGTGGCCACCCAGACCCTCAACACCCTCAACCCCTTCCGGCACACCCGGGATTTTGCCGCCGAGCGGGGGGAGGGAGGGGCCGGGAGCCTCAAGAAGGGCAGGGACGGCAAGGACATCCACCTCCAGGTGCCCCTGGGCACGGTGGTCCGGGACGCCCAGACGGGAGAGTTCCTGACCGAGATGCTCCAGGATGAACAGACGGTCTGCGTGGTCCGGGGCGGACGGGGCGGCCTGGGCAACGAACACTTCAAGAGCAGCACCAACCGCACCCCCCGGCACGCCCAGCCGGGCGAGGAGGGCGAGGAGCGGCACCTCGAGCTGGAGTTGAAGCTCATCGCCGACGTGGGCCTGGCGGGCTTCCCCAATGCAGGGAAGAGCACCCTGGTGAGCCGGGTCAGCGCGGCCCGTCCCAAGATCGCCGACTACCCCTTCACCACCCTGGAGCCCCAGCTCGGTGTGGTGAACGTGGGCGCCTTCGGGGGCGACGAGCTGGACACCTTCGTCATCGCCGACATTCCCGGGCTCATCGAGGGGGCGGCCCGGGGGGCGGGCCTGGGCATCCAGTTCCTCCGCCACGTGGAACGCACCCGCATGCTCCTCCACCTCGTGGATCTCTCGGACCCCCTCCAGGAACCGGAGGAGGCCGTCCGGGTCATCGAGGGGGAATTGATGGCCTTCTCCCCCGTCCTGGCGGCCAAGCCCCGCTGGCTGGTGGGCACCAAGCTGGACGCCCTCCAGGACGAGGGGCGCCGCTCCCGATTCGAGGCCCTCTGCCGGGAACGGGGCCAGGAGGCCTGGCTGATTTCCGGAGTCACCGGGGCCGGCTTGAGGCCCCTGGTGCTGCGCCTCACGCAGACCCTCCGAGGGTTGCCCAGGGGATGAAACGCATCGGCCTCCTGGGGGGCGCCTTCAACCCCCCGCACCTCGGGCACCTTCGCCTGGCTCAGCTTGGCTGGGACCATCTGACCCTGGACGAGTTGCGGTTCGTGCCTACCGCCCGCTCTCCCCACAAGGCCACCGAGGGACCCGACGGGACCCGACGGCTCCATCTGCTCCGCATCGCCCTGCAGGGTTCCCCTTTCGGGATCGAGACCCTGGAGCTCGACCGCGGCGGCACCAGCTACACCGTGGATTCCCTGGAGGCTCTCTCCGAGCGGGAACCCGAAGCGGGGTGGATCCTGTTGATGGGTGCGGACCAGGCGGAGACCCTGCCGGCCTGGCGAAACATACCGCGGATCTGGGAACTCGCCTCCATCGCCGTGGCACCGCGCCCCGGCGGAGGGGCCTGGTCCCCTGGGGCGTGGCCGGAGCGCCGCCGCCAGGCCTGGTCCGGAGCCCCTGGCGAGCTGGTGGCGCTGCCCGGTTCGGACCTCGATCTCGCCTCCTCGGCCCTCCGCGAGGCCCTGCGGCGCGGGGAGGAGCCCCAAGGTCTGCAGCCCCAAGTCCTTGCTGCGATCCGCCTGGAAAACCTGTACCGTTGATCCTGCACCGGAGTGTCCATGGTTCTTGAAGCCCGGCTGGCCACCGTCGTCGAGGCCGCCCGTTCCAAGAAGGCCTTTCGGATCCGGATCCTGGACGTCCACGGCTTGGCCAGCTTCACAGACACCTTCGCCTTCATGAGCGGGGGGAGCGACCGCCAGAACCGGGCCATCGCGGAGGCGGTGGAAGAACAGTTGAAAGCCCAGGGGCACCGGCCCATCTCCGTGGAGGGAGGCCAGGCGGGGGCCTGGATCCTCTTGGACTACGGCGATTTCCTCGTCCACGTGATGGACGAGGACTCCCGGCGCCACTACAACCTGGAGGAACTCTGGAAGGCCGGGCGGGAATTGGACCTGCCCCCCGAGCCCCCGCCCCCCTCCGCCGCCCTGGCCTGAGCCTCAGGAGCCGCCCATGTCCGAGACCCACAATCCCTTCGAGGCCATGCAGGCGCGGCTGCGGGTTGCTTCCGAGCTCTACGGGCTGGACGACGCCCTTTTCAAGGTCTTCATGGCCCCGGTGCGGAGCATGATCGTCTCCCTCCCGGTCCACATGGACGACGGGCGGTGGGAGGTTTTCACGGGCTACCGGGTGCAGCACAACATCGCCCGGGGACCCGCCAAGGGCGGCATCCGCTACGACCTCCATGTGAACCTGGACGAGATCAAGGCCCTGGCCGCCTGGATGACCTGGAAAACCGCGGTGGTGGACGTGCCCTTCGGAGGCGGCAAGGGGGGCATCGTCTGCGACCCGGCCCACATGAGCCAGGGGGAGCTGGAGCGCCTCACCCGGCGATACACCGCCGAAATCATGGACATCCTGGGCCCCGACCGGGACGTCCCCGCCCCCGACATGGGCACGAACAGCCAAACCATGGCCTGGGTTCTGGACACCTATTCCATGCACGTCCGGAAGACGGAGAACGCGGTGGTCACTGGCAAGCCCCTGGGCCTGGGGGGCAGCCTCGGCCGCCCGGAGGCCACGGGCCGGGGCGTGCTCATCACCGCCCGGGAAGCCATGCAGCGCCTGGGAAAGCCCCTGGCCGGGGCCACCGTGGCCATCCAGGGCTTCGGCAACGTGGGAAGCCAGGCCGCCCGCCTCCTGCACGAGGCCGGAGCCCGGGTCATCGCGGTCTGCGACAATCACGGCACCACCAAGAACGAGCGGGGCCTGGACGTCCACGCGCTGCTCAAGCACAACCAAGAGGCCCGGACCGTCGGCGGCTTCAAGGGGGGCGAGGCCTTCGACAAGGAGGAGGTGCTCACCATGCCCGTGGACATCCTGGTGCCCGCGGCCCTGGAGAACCAGATCACCGGCCTCAACGCCCCCAGGGTCCGGGCCAAGGTCGTGGTGGAGGGGGCCAACGGGCCCACCACCGCAGAGGCGGACCCCATCCTCCTTGAAAACGGGGTCCTGGTGGTCCCCGACATCCTGGCCAACGCCGGCGGCGTCACCGTCAGCTATTTCGAATGGGTCCAGAACCGCATCGGCTTCTACTGGCGGGAGCGGGAAGTGAACGAGAAGCTGGTGGAATACATGACCCACGCTTTCCACGCGGTCTTCAGCACCACCGACAAGTACAAGACCAACCCCCGCATCGGCGCCTACATCCTGGCCCTGGAAAGGGTGAGCCAGGCCATGCAGCACCGGGGCTTCTACGCTTGATCCACGGCTACTGGCAGGTTTCCCGCCGAGCCTGGAGCCTCAGCGTCCAAGCCTACGATTCGAACCCGGGGGGGTCCCGGAAGTTCAAGCGCCACCTCCGGTGGAGCGCGGCCGCGGCCCTTCGTGAGGCTTCGACCTCCCGCTGGTTCACCTTCCTCGACCAGCCCGAACTGGGGCCCTTCCTGACGGCCAACCCCCGCCTGGCCTTCCGTCCCATGGGGGGCTACATGTCGTCGCGATGGGCGTGGGGGGAACGTGCCCGGGTCATCCGGGACACCTACGGCTTCATCGTGGGGCAAGGAGGATTCCTCCTGGACGCGATGGTCTCCTCCGCCGGGAAGACACTCGCCCGCATCCCACTCGGCGGAAACCGCACGGCCACCCTCTGGATCGGCCCCCATTCCCAGTTCCGAAAGGAAGGGGAGGTCACGGTCTTCCTCTTCATGGACACGCTGGACGGCCCCGTGTCCGGCCTCTCGTTCTCCCTTGCCAGGGAAGGCCCCGGATGGGAATGCTACGTCGGGGGCCTTCAAGGCCGGAAGGGCGGCGACGAGGATGCCATCAAGGAAGCCACCAAGGCTTTCCAGGGCCTCCGGCCGAAGGCTCTCATGGTCTTTGTCGCGCAGGAGATCGCTCGCTCCCTCCGAGTGAGCCGGCTGCTCGGGGTCGGCAACCAGATCCACATTTTCCGTTCCCGGATCCTGGGCCCCCCGAGGAAGATCCTGTTCGATTTCGATGAGCTCTGGCTGGAGGCCGGTGCGAAACCCGGCCCGGACGGGTGGTTCATCGTTCCAGTCAGGTCCGCCCGCCGGGGGCCCGAGAACGTCAGACCCAACAAGCGCGCCCAGTACGCCCGGCGCTATGCGTTGATGGACGAATTGTCCAGGCAGATCAAGACCTTGCTGACACCTTTCCCCCGGCGCTGACTGGGCCTGTCCCCCGACTATCCCCGGCGCCCCTTTGTGCCCCATCATGTGGGTCACCATGCGGCCCCCCCCATCCAGACTCGCCCTCCACCTCTTGGTGCTGGTCTTGGGGAACCCGCCCCTCGCGGCCCAGACACCCATCGGGACCATCATTTCGGAGCAGTCCCGAACCACCTTCACGGTCCAGGGAGCAGGCGCCCGGGCCATGGGGCTCGGCGGCGCCTTCATCGCCGTGGCCGACGACGCCAGCGCGGTCTCGTTCAATCCCGCAGGCCTGGCGCAACTCCTGAGACCCGAGCTGAGCTTCGTGGGCCGGGCCATCAGCCGCCGCGTAGGTTTCGAGGATGTGGCCCTCATCTCGGGGACCAAGCAGGTCGTCACCGGCGATTCCCTGATCTCCAACCGACGCTTCGATCCCCTCCTCCTGGCCGGCACCGTCCCGCTCCGGGTGGCAGAGCGCACCCTCGCCCTCCAGCTCTCCCTCCAGCGCATGCTCCCCCTGACGGAAGGGGATTCCAGGGATCTCACCGAGAATCCGGTTTCGGGGGGCCCTTCCAACCGGCTCCATCAGAGCATCGTCCAGAAGGGCCAGATCGATCTCTACACCCTCGCCATCGCCTACGAGCTCAGCCAGCGGGTTCTGGCCGGATTCGCCTACAACGTCTGGCGCGGCAACTGGGACCTGGACTCCCGCAGTTCCAAGGCCTCCGGCCCCAACCTCTCCCACGTCAACTTCACCCAGAGCAGTCACCTTGAGGGCAGCAACCTCCGGTTCGGACTGATCTGGCGATGGCCGACCTGGAGCCTTGGCCTGGTGCACCGGACCGCTTTCCACGCCGACTACAGTTTCTCCACAACCTTGGATGCCACCGGAAGCACCCCCCAGGTCACCCCCACCGCGGACACCGGGCTCCACTGGCCCGCCACCCAGGGGATCGGATTCGCCTACCGTCCCAGGGAACACTGGCTCTTCACCGCGGACCTCACCCACACCTCCTGGTCCAAGGCGCGCTACATGACCCCCAACCGGGCCCTGAACGGCCTCAGCTTCTTCGATCTGGACAAGGGAAACCGCACGGCCGACGCCACCAACTTCCACCTGGGGGGAGAGCACCTCTTCGTGACCTCCACCGGGAGCGTCATTCCCTTCCGTTTCGGTTACAGCCGGGAGCCCCAGCCCGTGGTGGATCGCTTGACCAACCAGCAGCGCATCCTCCAGGGCCTGAGCGGGGGGACGGGGTGGAAGCAGGGCCCCTACACTGTGGACCTCAGCTACCGCTATGCCTGGAGCAACCGCCAGGCAAGCCAATACTTGGACGTGGACCAGATCCTGTCCAAGACCCCCCCGACCTCCACCGGCCACGAGCGGCTCCAGGAACACCGGCTGGACCTTTCCCTGATCCTCCAGTTCGACCGGGGTCCCGTGGAGCGTCTCCTGCGCCACCTCTTCGTGGGGGATTGATGGCCCGTCCCGGTCTCCAGGGCATGCTGCTACCCGCGGCAGCCCTCTTGGCCCAGACCCAACCGACCTTCTACGCGGCCTGGGAGGACGGTCTCGAAGCGGAGCGCCAGGGGAACCCCCGGAAGGCCGCGGCCTGCTTCCGCAGGGCCATCGCCCTGCGCCCCCATCCCTCGGCCCAGGTGATCATCTACGGCAACAACCTGCTGGAGGGCTATTTTCCCTACACCCACCTGGGCCGCTGTCTCCTTGAACTTGGGGATTTGGACGGAGCCCTCGCGGTGCTCAACCGTCCCGAGGCCCGCCTGGAGCCCCGGGGGGAACGGGAGGCGCTGACTCGCCGGGCGCAGGAACTGAAGACCCCCCGGAATCCCCCTCCCCAACCCCAGGCCCCGATCCCTGAAAAACCATTCCCTGCCCCGGCCCCGATTCCCCCCGCGGCCATCCAGGCTGCCCCACCGCTGCCACCGCCGGCCAAGACCTCTGGCCAGGAAAACCCAAGCCCCCCAGAGGTCCGCGCCCCCAGGTCGCAGCCCGCCGAAACCCAGTCCAAGGCCGAAGACACGGCTTCTCCCCCTCCCCCGGCGGGGCCTGTGCCTGCTCCCTCCTCTTCGAATCCGCTCCCCCCGTCCCGGTCATCCGCCCCGGCCCTGGGTTGGTGGGGGCTGGGCCTCGCCGCCCTTCTGGGGGCGGGGGTGCTCCTCCGTCAACGGATTCGGCGCCGGAACCAGGAAGAGGACCATCCCGCCTTCAAGGATCCTGTCCGGATCGGCCCCTACCGGATCGAGCGCCTCCTGGGCCGCAGCAGTTTCGCCAGCACCTTCCTGGCCCGCCACGAAGGAACAGGGGCCCGGGTGGCCCTCAAGACCCTGCACCCCTTCCGCCACGAGGATCCAGAGTTCCTGGGGCGCTTCCGGCTGGAGGCCCGTTTGGGCAGCCTCCTCGATCATCCGAACATCGCGCGGCTCGTGGAGCCCTGTCCCGAGCAGGGCCCGCCCTGGCTGGCCACCGAATTCGCCGAGGGCCAGCGGCTCGACAAGGTCATCCAGTCCCGAGGCGCACTTCCCCTGGAGGAGGTCCTCGCCATCGCCTCCCGCGTGGCCTCCGCCATGGCCTATGCCCACGCCCGCGGGGTGGTCCACCGGGACCTCAAGCCCGCCAACGTGGTGCTCCAGGAATCCGGCCTCAAGATCATGGATTTCGGGATCGCGCGCATGGAGGGCTCCGAGACGCTCACCACCACCTACGCCTTCCTGGGCACCCCCCTCTACGCCGCACCCGAGGCCCAGCTCAAAACCCACATCGGCCCCGCCGCGGACCGCTACGCCCTCGGCATCATGCTCTTCGAGCTGTTGACGGGCCGTCCCCCCTTCCAGGGCGAGACCCCCTTCGAGATCCTGGACAAGCACCGTGGCCAGCCCCTGCCCGACCTCCGGATCCTTCGCCCCGGACTTCCGGAGGATCTCGTGCGGCTCGTGGAAGGACTCTGCCGGAAGACCCCGGAGGAAAGACCGGAGGATGCCGAGGTCCTTGCGACCTTGGATGAACTGGCCCGTTCCCCTCAGGGGCGATCCCCGGACCCGAAGGGCTGATACGAATGGGCGTTCAAAGATGAATAACCCGCCGCCAACAATCCAAGACGCCAAGAAAAGGAAATCCAATGTTCATGCAGTTCTTGGCGTGCCTGGCATCTTGGCGGTGAGTATGGTCTTTATTTTTTTTGATCGCCCCTAGGTATGAGGCCCAATTGGCCCGCCTGGCGCCAGGGGCCGGCGGTCCGGGGGGCGGGGTTCAGAACACCCGCAGCAGGGCGATCCAGCCGTTGACGGTCCTCAGGCCGGGGATGTCGCTGCGCAGGCCCCCTCCCAGGTCCACCCGGATGGAGGTGAACCACCAGAAGCCGGGCAGGTCCCCGGCAATGCCCAGGCCCGTGAAGGCGTAGTCCTTCCGGTCGTCCAGGGCGCGGGCGACGGCGTGGTCCACACTGAAGGTGAGCCGGAGACCGGGGCCCGAGGGCAGGACCACGCCGGCCTTGGCATAAGCCAGGCGATCCGCCGCCACGCTGCCGCTCCGGATTCCCGCCACCCGCACCGTCCCGCCCAGGCCTCCCAGGTCCAGGGCGCTGAAGCGGTCGAAACTCCGGCCGGAAACGGCCCCCAGCTCGCCGTGCAGCCAGGTCCCCCCTCCCAGGGCGTGGTCGTAGGCCGCACTGCCCCCCCAGCGGCGGAAGGCCCCGCCGTCGGGGATCCCCTGGGGGTCGGCCACGGTCCCGTAGGGGCCGTCGGGCCGACGGCCCCAGCCGTGGTAGGCGCGGAGCTGGAAGCCCTGTGCCTGCCAGGAGGCTCGAGCGTAGACGGCCCGGCTCAGCCCCGATTCCGGCAGCGCGAACCCGGGGGTGCGGTACTTCTCTTCCCGGGCCTCCCGGTAGCGGTCGTACGCGCCCCAGGCCTCCGCCTCCAGGCGGAATCCCCGCCCCAGGTCCCGCCCCAGCACCGCCGAGAGGTTGACCCACTGGTGGCCCACGCCGTCCTTCCCCTGCAGGGTCCCTCCCTTCACGGGCCGCTCCGTGGCGGGCCAGAGCATGGCGGCGCTGCGGAGGCCGAAGTCCAGGCCCCCGGCGAAGCGCGGCGTGGCCAGGGAGATGGAATTGAAGAGCAGCGCCGTGAAGGCGTTCAGCTGCACGCCCCGTCCGAAGGCGTCGAAGTCGAAGTACACCAGGCCCGCCGCCGGCAGCACCGGGGGTTCCATGTTGGGGTCCATCCAGAGCACCCCGCCGATGGCGCGGCCAGAACTGCGGGCCTTCTCCTCCACCCTCCGGCTTCCGTCGCCCTGGCGGGTGTAGTAGCGCATCCCTTCCGGGGTCTGCCGGAGCATGGTGGAGGCGGAGGCCCGGGCCCGGGCCCGGGCGTCGAGGAAGCCGGGATCGTTGGCTTGGCCCTCGAGGCTGCGTATGGTGCGCTGCACCTGGGTCACCCCCCCCGCCCCGACCCATCGTTCAAAGGTGCGCGCTTCCATCACGCGCCAGATTCCGGGGGCCGCCTCGCCGTAGTGGAGGATTCGCTGCTCCGACTTCACGGTTCCGGGCAGGTCCTCCCGCCCGCTGCGCTCTTCCAGGATTCGGCCCGAGCCTTCCTCCACCAGGAGTTCGCCGCGGTAGAGGGACGCATCCAGGTCCACAGGCTCGAAGGCCAGGCGGCGCTGGCCGGGGGCGGGGCCGGGACCGCCGTCCCGGTAACGGTAGCGCTCCGTGAGGGTGAGGGCGGCGGGGGCGGCCATGCTGGTGCGGCTCTCCACGATGGGCAGCTGGACTTCGCCGCGGATGTTGGCCCGCACCCCGTTCAGCAGCACCTCCTGCTGGAGCAGCTCGGCCTCCTCCCCGGCCTGTTCGAAGAGGCGGAAGCGGAAACCGAGGTCAGCCCCGGGCCCCTGGACACCCTGGATGTGGAGGTCCACCTCCAGGCGCCCCTGGAAGGTGTGGCAGGCGGCCCGGTCCCGCAGGCGGGTGGCCCGCACCCGGGCCAGGAGGGCGCCCACGTCGTAGCGCTCCGCCCCGGTCACCGCCACCTCCACGCGATCCTTCGGAAGGTCGGCCCCCTTCCAGGCCCCCCCCTCGAAGCGCCAGCGCAGGGCGGAGCCCGTCGCGTCGCGAAGGGTCAGGTCTCCCATCCCACCTTCCACCTCCCGGTACCCTCCGGGGATGGAGGCGGCCAGGGAGGCTCCGGGCCCCCCGGGGGGCAGGACCAGGCGGCCGCCGTCCCCCAGAAGCGCCGAGACCAGGGCCCCCGGGTCCGAGGGAAGCCAGAGGAACCATGGCCGCCCGGGGAAGCTGTCCTGGGCCTTGGCCAGAAGGTCCCTCCACCGGGAGGGATCGGAGCCCAGGTCCCCGGGAAGAAGCGCCCCGCCGTCCACCGCCCCCCAGGCGCTTTCCTCCAGCAGGGGAGAAGCCTCGGGCTGGTAGGCCACGAAGAGCCTCTGCTCCCGGTTGCGGGCCCGCAGGGCCTGGGCCGCGGCCAGCAGCAGGGGCAGGCGGGCGGGGCCGGCGGGCAGTCGGAGGAGCAGGGGGGCGGCGGGATCCACGTCGGCCAGGCGGTCGGCCCAGGCCCGGCGGACCCGCTCCTGCTCCGCCGGGTCCTTGTCGTTTCCCGGAACCAGGTCCCGCCCCTGCGCATCCCTCAGGTCCAGGAGGCGCGGCGGGGCCTCCCCCACCGCCAGCGGGGCCTGGGCCCCCAGGGGCAGGACGGCGGCGAGCAGCGGGGGGAGGAGGCGGGGGAAGATGGGCATGGGGCCTCTGGAACCACGATTGTACGGGCACCCCGGGGCCCGCCCATCCCCGGTATTCTCGAAGTTCCTGAAGTGAGAGCTGGATGCGTTTTTCCGTCAAGTACACCTCCCCCACCGGCGAGATCCTCGTCCGGGACTTCGAGGCCGCCAGCGCCGAGGAGGTCCGCGCCCGCGTCCTGGCCGAGGGGGCCTTCCCCCTGGAAGTGAAGAGCGCCTCGGGAAGCTTCCGCCGCGTCCGCCTCCTCAAGACCGAGAGCCTGGTGGTTTTCAACCAGGAGCTGCTGGCCCTCCTGCGGGCGGGCATCCCCCTCCTCCAGTCCCTGGAGTTGCTGCTCGGCCACGGGAAGGACCCCCAGCTCCGGGCCACCCTGGAGCGGGTGGTGGGTTTCGTGAAGGAGGGCTTGAGCTACTCGGAGGCCCTCGAGCAGGCCGGCAGTTTCCCGGCCGTGTACCGGGCCAACGTGGTGGCCGGCGAACGCAGCGGCACCCTGCCCGAGGTGCTGGCCCGGTGGCTGGCCTTCCAGAAGTTCGCCCAGGCCAGCCGCCGCCGCATCCTCGAGGCCCTCTTCTACCCCGGCTTCCTGGTGCTGGTGCTTTTCGTCTCCATGGGGGTGCTCTTCAACGTGGTGCTGCCCCGCTTCGCCGAGATCTACCAGGGGGGTGCGGTGGAGATGCCCGAGGCCACCCGGATTCTCCTGGCCTTCGGCACCTTCATGCGCAGCACCGCCTGGATCCAGGGCGTCGCCCTGGTGCTGCTCATCCTCTTCGGGCGCTGGCTCATGGCCACGGAGGCGGGGCGCCGCCTGAACGAGCGCATCATCCTGGCCCTGCCCAAGGTCGGCACCCTCTACCGCATGTACCACAGCTCGGTGTTCTGCCGCACCCTGGGCGTGCTGCTGGCCGGTGGCCTGCCCGTGCTCCAGGCCCTGGAGGTCATCCAGCGCACCAGCTCCAGCGAGCGCATGAAGCTCAAGCTGGTGGCCGTCACCGAGCAAGTGCGCGCCGGCTCCAGCCTCAACCTCAGCCTGGACCAGTCCCGGATGCTGGACCCCCTGGCCGTCGAGATGATCCGCGTGGGCGAGCAGAGCTCCGCCCTTCCCGACATGCTCAACCACGTGGCCGACTTCTTCGACCAGGAAGTGGAGAAGGCCACCACCGCCGTCACCAGCCTCATCGGCCCCATCCTCATCGTCTTCATGGGCCTGGTGGTCCTGGGGCTGCTCATGGCCGTGTACGTGCCCCTGTTCAACATGGGGCAGACGGTGAAGTGAGGGGGAAAAAGTCTAGAATGTCGGGGCGACCCCTTTCTCGACCCGCCCCACCCATTCCGATCCCCCGAAGGGAGGAACCCATGTCCTGGCGCCCGCTCCTCGTGCTCACGCTCTTCGGGGCCCTGCTTCCCGCCGCCGCCGGGGACCCTCCGAAGGTGGCTGGATCCTGGAAACTGGTGTCCTACGAAGTGGAGGTCCAGTCCAGCGGTGAGAAGATGCACCCCATGGGGAAGGCGCCCACGGGCTACGTGATCTTCACGCCGGAGTCGCGGGTGTGGTTCGTGCTCACGGGAGAGGGGCGTAAGCCGGCCAAGACCGCCGAGGAGAAGGCCGCCCTCCTGGACAGCGTCATCGCCTACACCGGCACCTACCGTCTCGAGGGGGACAAGTGGATCACGAGCGTGGAGGTGGCCTGGAACCCCGCGTGGGTCGGGACCGAGCAGGCCCGGAACTTCAAGATCGACGGGAACAGGCTCCAGGTTCTCACCCCCTGGCGGGTCATGCCGAACTGGGCCGAGAAGGGGATGACCCGGAGCATCATCACCTTCGAGAAGGCGAAGTAGGGAAATCCTTTGCCGGTGGGGGGCGTCGGCCGCGACCCCAAGGACAGGCGTTGCCCTGTCAAAAACCCTCAAATCGCCCATCGAAACTGACGGTCCTCACCGGTACCGCCGCTTGAACCACTTCTGGGGGTCCTGGGGCTGCTTCTGGAAGCGGATCTCGAAGCCGAGGCGGGGGCCGTCGGCACTCTCGCCCACATAGCCGACGCGCTCTCCGGCCCGGAGAACCTCCCCCTTGGCGAGCAGCACGCCCTGGAGGTGGGTGTAGAGGGTGAACCAGCCTCCCCCGTGGTCCAGGATGATCATGGGGCCGTAGCTCTGGTAGTAGTCCGCGAAGGCCACCCGGCCGTCGGCCACCGCGGCCACGGGCACCCCCAGGGGGGCGCTGACCAGGATGCCGGTGCGCTCGGTCCGGGTGCGGTAGCGGGGGTGGATCTGCTCCCCGAAGCCCTCCGCCAGTTGGCCCTCCACGGGCTGGGGCAGCTCGCCCCGGAGGCTGGCGAAGGCGCTGGCGGGCACGAAGGCCTCACCCTTTCCCTTCCCGCTGAGGCTGGCCATGAGCCGCTCCAGTTGCAGGGCCTCTTCCGCCAGCTCGGCCTGCATCTGGCGCTTGGCCTTCTCGTCGGTCTGCACTTTCAGGAGGAAATCCTCCAGGCGCTCCTGGTTCACCCGAAGGCTCGCCTGGAGCTGGGCGGCCTCCCGCTCTTCCTGGGCGAGGCGCGCCGAGCTCTCCTTGAGCTCCTTCTCCCGCTGGTCCAGGTTCCCCCGGAGGCGATGGATGTCCTCCAGCCGCCGCCGCTCCTGCAGGCGCCACCACGCCATCATCCGGCCGTTGCGAAGGAAGGCCTCGAAGTCCCGGCTCCCGGTGAGGAAGCTGAGGTCCCCGTAGGGGCCCAGGGCGTGCATCCAGCGCACCTGGCGCCGCAACTGGGCCTGGAGCTTTTTCAGGTCCCGCCGGATGCGGTCCTGGTCCACGAGGATGCGCTGAACCTCCTCCTGGGCCTCGTCCCGCCGGAGCCGGGCGCCCTCCTCCTGGGCCCGGATCCGGTCCCGGCGGAGGCTGATGTCCTGCAGATCCACCAGGATGCCCTTCCGCCGCTTCCGCAGGGAATCCAGCTGCTGGTCCACCTGGGCCAGCTGGCCCTGGAGGGCCGCCAGGCGGGCCCTGGCGGAGGCGGGATCCGGATGCTGCGCCGGCGGGGCCTGGGCCAGCGCCGCGAGCAGGACCAGGACCGCGGTCTTCACCCCCGGCGGCCCTTCCCGGCCTTGACGGGGATCAGGAGCAGCAATCCCGCCAGCACCCAGGGGCCTCCCACGGAGAGGGGCAGGGCGGTCCAGGCCAGGGGATCGCTGGGCACCTGCCCCGTGGGGAAGAGATGGCCCAGGAAGACCATGGTCCTCACCAGGAAGGGCGGGATGGCGAAGAGGTCCGGGTTGCCCAGGAACTCCCCGCCCCAGGACATCACCCCTCCCAGGGCCTTGAGCCCGAAGGCCAGCAGGAGGGGCAGGCCCCGGCTGGACCGGAGCAGGAGGCTGAGCGCCAGGGACCAGAGCAGCAGCTGGAAGCCCAGGAGCAGGGCGTTGAGGTCCGCCAGGGCCACCGTCCCCGGCAGGAAGCTGCCCAGGGTGCGGAAGGCGAGGGCCCAGAGGGGCAGGATGAGCACCTGGGAGTAGTAGAGGCCGTGGACCAGGCCGAAGAGAGGTCCCAGCAGGAGGCCCTTCCAGCGCTCCCCGTGGAGCATTTCCGCGGCGGGGAGGTAGCTGCCCAGGAGCACCGCGAGGGGGACCACGGCGTAGATGGCGGAGATCAGGGCGCCCCGGATGGCGTCCTTGGGATCCACGATGTTCATGGCCCCCAGGGGCACGCTGGCGCCGAAGGCCCGGAACTCCGTGCCGTCGGGCCCGCCGAAGCCCTGGATGCCGCCCAGGACCAGCCCGGTCAGGAGGATGGCCACGCAGGCCCAGACGATGCGGAGCTTGGAACTGCCGAACTTTTCCATCACGATTCCCTCATCCCCAGTGTACCGGTCGCCCCCGGGCCCTAAGCCCACTTGGAGTGCAGCGGGGAGGGGCGGAAGTTCTGAAGGTCGTCCAGCAGGGCCTCGGGGTCGGCGTGGACCCGCAGCAGGTCACGGTGGGCCGGACGGACGAAGCCCGCGGCCACCAGGTGCCCCAGGCCGGCCAGGAGGGGGTCCCAGAATCCCGCGAGGTTGAGGAGGGCCACGGGCTTGGCGTGGAGCCCCAGCTGGGCCCAGGTGAGCACCTCGAAGAGTTCGTCCAGGGTGCCCCAGCCCCCGGGCAGGGCCACGAAGGCATCGGCCAGCGTCCCCATCCGGGCCTTGCGGGCGTGCATGCTGTCCACCCACTCCAGGTGCGTGAGGCCGGGGTGGGCCACCTCCCGGCTTTCCATGAAGCGCGGGATGACCCCGAGGACTTCTCCCCCCTGGTCGAGCGCCGCCTGGGCCAGGGTGCCCATGAGCCCCACCCGGCCGCCCCCGTACACCAGGCCCAGGCCACGGCGGGCCAGGAGGCGCCCGAAGGCTTCCGCCGCCTCGGAAAAGCGAGGATCCGATCCGGAACTGGAGCCGCAGAAGACGCAGATGCGGGGCATCCCTTTAGGGTACCGTTGAGCCTTTCCCGCAGGAGCCGACATGAAGCCCGAACTCCTTACCCGAGAGGCCCTCCGCGCCTTCGCCGAGAAGCACCGCACCGCCTTCGAGGCCGAGTTGAAGACCCTGGTGGAGATCCCCTCCATCAGCGCCGACCCCTCCAAGAAGCCCGACATCCTGCGCTGCGCCCAGGCCGCCGCCCAGCTCTTCGAGAACTACGGGGGGCGGGCCGAAGTCCTCGAGACCCCGGGCAACCCCCTGGTGCTGGGCCGCTTCGGCGACGACCCGTCCCTGCCCACCGTGACGGTCTACAACCACATGGACGTCCAGCCCGCCAACGAGCCGGAGTGGACCAGCGACCCCTTCGCCTTCACGGTGGAGGGCGACACCTACCGGGGCCGGGGGACCACGGACGACAAGGGGCCCGCCGTGACGGCCCTCTTCGGCGCCCTGGCCGCCCGGGAGGCCGGGGTGCCCATCAACATCAAGTTCCTGTGGGAGCTGGAGGAGGAGGTGGGCTCCCCGAGCTTCGCCAAGGGGATCACGGTGCACAAGGAGAAGCTGCGCACCCACGCCATCGTGGTGAGCGACACGGTCTGGATCACCCGGGGCAAGCCCAGCACTCCCGCGGGCCTGCGGGGCCTGAAGGGGTTCCGGCTCACGCTGGAAACGGCCGACCACGACCTCCACAGCGGCGTGGTGGGCGGGGCGGCCCGGAACCCCCTCTCCGAACTCATCAAGGTCATCGCGGAGATGGTGGACGGGGAGACGGGCCAGGTGAAAATCCCGGGCTTCTACGACGAGGTGGTCCCCCCCAGCGCCGAGGAGCTGGAGAACTGGCGCACCAGCGGCTTCACCGTGGAGACCTTCAAGAAGGACCACATGATCTTCGGCATGCGCACGGAGGAACCCCTGGAGGTCCTGAAGCGCGTGTGGGGGATGCCCACCATGGAGGTGCACGGCCTGGTGGGGGGCTACACGGGCCCCGGCATCAAGGCCGCCGTGCCCCCCCGGGTGGAGGCCAAGCTGACCTGCCGCCTGGTGCCGGACATGGACGGGGACAAGACAATCCAGCGGGTGAAGGCCTTCGTGAACGAGCGCTTCCCCGACGTGGACTTCCACGTGGAGCACGGCCTGGCCCCCTTCAAGGGCCACACCACCGGCCCGTACGCGGAGGCCATCAAGGACGCCTACGCCTTCGCCTTCGGCGCCCCCTGCGCCTTCACCCGGGAGGGCGGCAGCATCGGCGCGGTGCGCACCATGGAGGAGGTCCTGGGCTGCGAGGTCTACTTCCTGGGGCTGAGCCTGCCCAGCCACGGCTACCACGCCCCCAACGAGAACTACGACTGGGAACAGGCGGGGGGCGGCATCGCCGCCTTCGCCCGCTACTTCCAGACCGTCAGCACCTTCAAGGGCTGAACCTCGGGTTCCTGTCCCTACTTTTCCCGCACCGGGGCGTTCTTGCCCTCGAGGGTCGCCTCGGAAGGAGGCCGCTCTCCCTGCAGGCGGCGGGCCACCGCCTCCGCCTGCCGGAGCACCCGAAGCAGGTTCTTGCCGGCCACCTTGGCGACCTCTTCGGCGGTGTAACCCCTTCGCAGGAGTTCCGCCAACAGGGCGGGGAAACAGGAGGTGTCCTCCAACCCCCGGGGGAAGTCGTCCGAGCCCTCGAAGTCGGTGCCGATGCCTACGGCGTCGATACCGGCCACCTTCCGGACGTGGTCGATGTGGTCGGCCACATCCCGGAGGGAGGTCTGGGGAGGCGGATGCAGCTTCTTCCAGGCGTTGAGGGCCTGGATCACCTTCACCGGATCCTTGGGGTGCAGCTTCTCCAGCCGGGACCACTCGGGGATGGCCAGGCGGTTGTCCCACTCCCGGTAGGCTTCGGTCAGGAACCCCGGCACGAAATCCACCATCACGATTCCGCCATTCCGGGCGAGGCTCCGCAACACCTCGTCCGGCACGTTCCGGGGATGATCGCAGACCGCCCGGGCCCCGGAGTGGGAGAAGATCACCGGGGCCGCCGTGACGCGGAGGGCCGCGCGCATGGTCTCCACGGAGGTGTGGCTGAGGTCCACCAGCATTCCCAGGCGGTTCAATTCGCGCACCACCTCCTGGCCGAAGGGGCTCAGCCCGTGGTGGCGGGGCGGCTCGTCCTCGACGCCCGGCCAGAGGGCCGCATCCGCCCAGTCGTTGTGCTTGACGTGGGTTAGGGTCAGGTAGCGGGCGCCCCCCAGACTGGCCTGGCGCAGCACGGCGAGGCTGTTGCCGAGGGCGTGGCCGCCCTCGATGCCGATCAGGGCCGCCACCTGGCCCGACCGGTGCGCGGCCTCCACCTCTCCGGCGGTGCGGGCGAGGACCAGGGCCCCGGGATGCCGGCCGACCACCCGATGGATCACGTCCATCTGCTCGAAAAGGTAGGACACCGCGGCCCCCCCGTGGACCGAGGCGGGGACATAGGCCGAAAAAAAGACCCCCCCGACCCCTCCCCGCCGGAGCCGGGGCAGATCCGTCTGCATCGGGGGGTCCAGCTTCCCGGAATCCGCTCCCAGATCCACCGTGGCCAGGCGGTTCTTGAAGCGGTCCCTGAGCTGCTCCGCCAGATCGTTGTGGCCGTCCACCAGGGGCGTCTCCCGGAGGATCTGCCTCGCCTTCAGGATCAGGGGATCTTCCGCCCCCAGGCCTGCCGCCAGTTGGAGGGCCAGGCCAAGGCCAGTCCATCGATAGCCCATGGTGAACCTCCCGGGGGCAGGGTTTGGAGTTGAAGGTCTCACGGGATCTGGGTTCTGCCCAGGTCGGGTCGCTGCGGGTCCGGGCACAATTCCAGGATGGATCCCTTCCGCCCCCGGGCAGCCTTCCTCTTGTTGGCCCTGGTGGCCGCCTCGTTCACCCTCCTGGGCTGGGCGCCCAAGGCGGACCGGTTCACCTGGTTCATGGAAAACGTTCCGGTGATCCTCGGCGTGCCCTTCCTCGTGGCCACTCACCGCCGGTTTCCCCTGAGCCCCCTGCTCCAGGTCCTCCTGGCCCTTCACGCCCTGGTGCTGATGGTGGGCGGGCACTGGACCTACGCGGAAGTCCCGGCGGGCTTCTGGGTGAAGGACTGGCTGCACCTTGCCCGCAATCCCTACGACCGGCTGGGTCATCTCTTCCAGGGCTTCGTCCCGGTGCTGCTCTTCCGGGAGGTTCTGCATCGCAAGGGGGTTCTTCGCCCGGGTCCCTGGAGCGTGGCGGTGCTGCTCCTCATGGTGCTGGGCCTGAGCGCCGCCTACGAATTGCTGGAGTGGCTCACGGCGGTGGCCACCGGGGCCAAGGCGGATGCCTTCCTGGGCACCCAGGGGGACCCCTGGGACACGCAGTGGGACATGGCCTGCGCCCTCATCGGGGCCTCGCTGGCCCTGGCAACCTTGTCCCGGGTCCACGACCGCCAACTGTCGAAGCTGGGGCTGGGTGGGGCGAAATAGGGCCGGGCCCCGACGAACGCCCTAGCCTCCGTATCCGCTGCCCAGGATCAACTGGTTCTTCCGGGAGCGGCTCTCCGTGATGCTGGTGACGAAGATGGCGGGCCTGTCCACCACCGGGCACTTGGTCTCGCAGATGGCGCAGCCCGTGCACTTCTCCGTGTCCACCCGGGGCTGTTTGAGTTCCACGGGGTTCCCGTTCCGGTCTTTGCCCTGGACCAGGTCGTAGTACACGGCCTTCTCGGGGATGGGGCAGACCTCCTCGCAGACGATGCAGGGGGTGTTGAAGGCCCAGGGCAAACACCGGGAACGGTCCACCTGGGCGAGGCCGATCTTGACCGCGACCTTGCGTTCCACCGGCAGGCGCTCGATGGCTCCCGTGGGGCAGACCTGGCCGCACAGCGTGCACCGGTACTCGCAATAGCCGATCCTCGGGACCAGGACGGGGGTCCACAGCCCCTCCAGTCCCGCCCGGAGGTCCAGGGGCTGGAGGCCGTTGGTGGTGCACACCTTCATGCATTCGCCGCACTTCACGCAGCGCGCCAGGAAGTCCGCCTCGGGCCGGGACCCCGGGGGGCGGATCAGGAGGGGGTCCACCCGCTCGGCCAGGGCGTGGGGCGCCGCCTTGGAGGCCGCGGCGCCGGCCAGCCCCGCGGCGCCGGCCAGCAGCACCCGTCGCCGGCCCAGGTCCAGGTCGCCCGGGGCGGGCCGGGCCGAGAAGCCGAAACTCACCTGGCTCTTGGGGCAGGGGTCGTCGCAGTTCCAGCAGTAGAAGCACTCGCTGGCCTTCCAGTCCCGCCCCTTGGTGATGCCCAGGCCCTGGCACTCGCGATCACAGATCCCGCAGCCCGTGCATCCCTCCGCCACCTCCCGCTTGAGGAAGGCCCAGCGGCCCGCGATGCCCAGCAGGGCGCCCAGAGGACAGAGGTAGCGGCACCAGAAGCGGCGCTCCTTGAGGTTGATCAGGAGCAGGCCCAGGAACAGCAGGGAGAGCAGGGTCCCCTGCAGGAAGTGGGGCTGCTGGAAGGCCAGCACACTCTTCTTCAGCAGGCCGTAGACCGCCTCCGAGGGGGCCACCAGGACCCGCGCCTGGGTGCCCGCGGCCAGGTCCATGAGGCCGTTCACCGCGGCGTTGAAGGCCGGGTAGATCCCCAGGGACATGGATCGGATCAGGAGCGAGAGGGGATCCAGGATCCCCGCCAGGTTCATTCCCCCCAGGGCGCCGCCCAGCAGGATCACCAGGATCAAGTACTTCATCCGGAACCAGGCCGGCCCCCGCTGGGGATCCGGCGCCTTCCGCAGGGCGCCCACCAGGTTGTGCAGGGTTCCCAAAGGGCAGATCCAGCCGCAGAAGACTCGCCCCAGCAGCGCCGTGAGGAGCAGAAGGGCGAGCCCCAGCAGCATGCCCTTGGCCACCGCGTGGCCCGCCAGGAGGCTGCTGATCAGGTGCAGGGGGTCGAACTCCAGGAACACCTTCACGGGCCAGCCCAGCTCGTCGGCCCCCTTCTGCTCCGTCTGGATGAAGAGCAGCAGGAAGACGGCCAGGAAGAGACCCTGGCTGATGCGGCGGGCCCAGAGCACCTCAGGCCTCCAGTTTCTGGACCCGGATCCTGCCCAGGTCCATCACCCCGAGCCCCCGCTGAGCGCCCTTCGCCACATAGCCAAGATCCGATCCCTGGCGTCCGAAGAGGGTGGCCCCCCAGGCGTCCACCGCCACGGGGTCGGTGCCTGCGGCCAAGAGGTCCACTTTCTTCACGTCCGACAGGCTGCCTCCCTGGGGCCCATGACCGGTGAGGATCCGGATGGCGTCCAGGAGCACGAGGGTGGGCTTCACGACGGTGGCGAGGTCCACCAGGGCGTCGTCGATGCGCTGGTGGACCTGGCCCCGGTTGCCGCCCATGATGCCCATCCAGTTCTTCATGCCCAGGGTGACCTTGGAAAGGCTGTGGTGCTTCGCGATGGGGACGTTGATGAGCTTGTCCGCCTCCAGGGCCTCCGCATAGAGGGGCCAGGACTTGATGGCCACCCCTCCCGGAATGGGCACCTCCCGGAACTTCCGCTCCTCGATGTGGCTCACCTCGGCCCCGGCGGCCTTGGCGGCGGCTTCGATGCCGCTCTGGGCGTAGCAGCGGCGGGGGTCGTTGCAGGTGCGGTCGAAGACCTTCACCTTCCGGGCCCCGGCCTCCAGACAGAGGGCCACCAGGGCGGCGACCACCTGAGGATTGGTGGTGGCCGCCTGCTCCGGGATCCTGTCCCAGCCGATGTTGGGCTTGATCACGACCACGTCGCCCTTGGCGATGAAGCGGCGGATCCCGCCCAGGGGCTCCAGGGCTGCCCGAACGAGGTTCTTGGGATCCCCGCCGTGGACCACGACCAGGTCGGGGCGCGCCGGAGCCGGGGCCAGGGCCTTCAACTCGAGGGCGGTCCCGAGGCTGAGGCCCCCCGCGACGACGCCACAGAATTCCCGCCGCTGCATGGCCACCTCCCGCTTCCCCTCATTCTAGGGTGGGCACCCGACACAGACCTCGTGAAATGAGGCTTGTGGTCCAGGCCCCCATTCAAGTCGCCTTCCGGCCGTGGACGAATCCCCGGCAGGCCGCGACGTGGGGCGGCTGGTCCGTCAGCTTCCAGGCCCGGACTTCCTGGAAACCCGCAGCGAACACCATCCGGGCCAGGCAGTCCAGGGTGGGCACCCACCAGTTGGTGGGGTTCCGGCTGTACTGGGAGCCCGGGTAGAACTCCATGACCATCTGGCCCCCGGGGTAGCCGTGACCCAGCCCCCCCCGGTAGGGACTGTAATCGTCCAGGATCGCGCTCTCCACGAAGATCTCCCCGTCGCAAAGGGCCCCCAGCCGATCCAGGGCCAGGAGGGGATGGCGGAGGTGGTACAGCAGGCCGAAGGCGAACACCACGTCGAACCGGCCCAGATTCTCTTCCCCCGCCTGGTAGACGTCCATTTCGATCCGGCGGCACTGGGCCTCGGGGTGGCCCAGGGCCTCCCGGCACAGGTCGAAGCTCTCCCAGGCCCGCCGGTCCGCATGGTTCAGGCTGCCCAGGAAGTCCGAGAAGTCATCGATGGCCACGGCTTCGCGGGCGCCGCGCCGGAGGGCTTCAAAGGTCCAGAACCCGTCCCAGGCCCCCGCGTCCAGGACCCGCTTCCCCCGGAGGTCCTCCGGCACCCCGTAAGCCTTCGGGTCCAGGGGCGCCCAGCCGGGGGTGACCACCCCACCCGGCAGTTCGATGCGGTGGTACCAGTAGGGGAAGGCCTGGATTCGAGCCCGGAGCACCTGTGGATCCATGGGGTCCCTCCTGCCTGAGGCTAACCTACGGGGGGAGGCGGCATCGAGGTGGTGACGGACGGCGGGGCTCATCGCCTGGACCGGGGGCTCCGACGGCTTCAGGCCGGGGATCTCGCCGGGGCCGAGGAGGATTTCCAGGCCCTTCTCCTGCGGGACGCCGAAGACCCCAATGCCCTCAACCTCCTGGGCCTCGTCCGGAGGCGCCAGGGGAGGGCCCCCGAGGCCCTCGCGCTGTTCCAGAAGGCTTCGGACCTGCTTCCGGAGGCCGCGGGCTTCCACAACAACCTGGGCACGGCCCTCCGGCTCCTCAACCGGATTCCCGAGGCCGAGAACGCCTTCCGCGAGGCCCTGCGCCTGGAACCGGGGAACGCCGACGCGGCCCTCAACCTGTCCCGGCTCCTCCGGCTCCGAGGGGACTACCTGGGGGCCCTCGCCTTCGTGGACCGAGCCCTCCCCGAATCCAAGGGAGACGCAGAGCTCTGGTCGGAGAAGGGCGAGATCCTCTCGGCCTGCGGCGACTCGGCCCAGGGATTGGATTGCCATCGGGTGGCCCTCCGGCTGGCGCCGGGGTCCGCCGCGGCTTGGGCGGCCTTCGGGGCCAGCCTCCTGCGCGCGGGCGACGCCGCCGCGGCCCTGGCACCCCTGGCGCGCAGCCTCGAACTGGACCCTGGACAAGAAGTCACCTCGGCGGCGCTGCTCATGGCCCACCAGTACGCGGGGGTCCTGTCCCCCGCGGAGCTGTTTGAACTCCACCGGGAAGTGGGGCGCTGTTTCCAGGTGGTTCAGGAACCGCCCCCCTGGGAGCTCCCCAGGGATCCGGAGCGCCCCTTGCGGGTGGGGTTGTTGAGCCCTGACCTGCGGGGACATTCCGTGACCCTCTTCCTGGAATCCTTCGTGGCGGCGGTGGACCCTTCCCGGATCCACCTTTTCGCCTATTCGGTCTCGCCCCGGGGTTCCCAGGGCAGCCCCCTTCGTCCTTTCGTCCGGGGCTGGCTGGACTGCCCCTGGCTGGGCCCGGAGGATCTCGCCCGCCGGATCCGGGAAGATCGCATGGATGTTCTGCTTGAGCTGGCAGGGCACACGGAGGGCGGGCGCCTGGATGTGGTGGCCCGGCGCCCCGCCCCGATCCAGGTCTTCTGGCTGGGCTACCCCGGGAGCACCGGCCTGGAGGCCTTTCAGGGCCGCCTCACGGACGCCGTGGTGGATCCGCCTGAGGGGGAGGGATTGAGTTCGGAGCTTCCCCTCCGGCTGCCGTCCGGCTTCCACTGTTTCAAACCCGACCCGGAGGCCCCGGCCGTCTCCGCCCTGCCGTCCCAGGAAAAAGGGATCGTGACCTTTGCGAGCTTCAACAACCTGGCGAAGCTGACCCCGGGAACCCTCCGCACCTGGGCCGCCCTCCTTCGCCGGATTTCCGGCAGCCGCCTCTTGTTGAAATCCAACCAGAATCCCGATCCCTTCCCCCTGCAACGGGTGCAGGCCTTCCTGGCGGAAGAGGGCGTGGCCCCCTCCCGTGTGCAGGTCATGGGCCGCCTGGACGCCAAGGCGGAGCACCTGGCCCAGTACCAGGCGGTGGACCTGGCCCTGGACCCCTTCCCCTACAACGGCGTCACCACCACCTGCGAGGCGCTGTGGATGGGCGTACCCGTGGTCACCCTTCTCGGCGACCGCCCGGCGGCCCGCTATGGGGCGAGCCTCCTGAAGCAGGCGGGTCTGGAGGAATTCGTGGCCCGGGACCTGGACGAATACCTCGGCATCGCCCGGACCTGGGCCCAGGACCCCGCCCGGCTCTCCTCCCTGCGGGCGGGAATGCGGGAACGCCTCCGGGCCTCCGCGCTCCTGGACGGTCCCCGCCTGGCCCGAGAGGTGGAGGCCGCCCTTCGGGGGCTCTGGCGGGGTTGGTGCGCCGGGGGCTAGCCCTGGAGTTCCGCCACCAGTTCGATCTCGACCTTGGCCCCGCGGGGGAGGGCGGCCACCTGGACGGTGCTCCGGGCAGGCCGGGCGCCCCCCAGGGCCTTTTCGTAGACCCCGTTGAAGGCCGCGAAATCGCCAAGATCCGTCAGGAACACGGTGGTCTTCACCACCCGGTCCCAGCCCGTTCCCGCCTCCGCGAGAACCGCGGCCAGGTTCCGCAGAACCTGTTCGGTCTGCGCCTCGATGGACCCGGTGACCATCTCTCCGGATCCGGGGATGAGCGGGATCTGGCCCGCGGTGAAGAGGAGGCCCCCCGAGACCTGGCCCTGGCTGTAGGGGCCGATGGCGGCGGGGGCGTGGGGGGTGGCGATGGTTTTCATCCTGGGCTCCTGGAATCGCGCTTGGGCAGGGTCAACCCTTGCCCTTCCACCGGCGGCGGCGGTGCTTCCAGACCCGGGCCGGGGCCGGTGGAAGGGGGCTGTCGAAGGGGGAGGCCTGGCTTTCCCCGCCGGCCTCCGGCCCGGGGTCTTCCAACGCGCTGGCGCCCTCCTCGATCTGCATCTGCACCCACTGGGCCCCACGGTGCATCAGGGCCGCCAGGCAGAGGGAGGCCTCGATGCGGGCGTGGGGCAGGGGCCCCAGCTGTGTGAACACCGCAGGGTCCGGAGGGATCTGGCGGGGAATCGGAATGTCCGGCAGGGGTTCGGGGGGGCAATCGAAGGCCTCCTCGCTCACGGCCCGGAAGGGCAGGGCGGGATTCTCGGGCCTCGTCAGAAGCTCCCCCACCGACAAGGTCTTCTTGGGGCGTCCCCGGCGCCGGGGAGGGGGGGTTCCGCGGGTCTCGGCCTCATCAAGCCTGGCCTGGAGGGTGTCGAGGATCGCTTCACGGGTCATGCCCCTCAGGTCGAAGAGCAGCCAGGGATCCCGGTCCAGGGCCTCGGCCATGATGTAGCAGACCGCCGCCACGTGCTTGCAGGGGTTGGCCCAGTCCGGGCAGTCGCAGTGGGTCTGAAGCTCCTTCGGAACCCGGGGATACAGGCTGGCCCCGGCCTCCCGGAAGGTCTCGTCCAACCCCCGGGGCATTTCCCCGGCCAAGAGGGAGGCCACGAAGCGGCTCTCCAGGGCGATGCGGTCCACCGCCTTCTCCCACTGGGCTTCGGTGAGGGCGGGCAGTCCCAGGGTCACGTTGTAGGTCTTGCGACCGTGGACCCGGGCCTCGATCTGGCCGGGGTGCACGGTGAAGTGACTGACGGCCCCCTCCTCCGCGTATTTCTTTCCCCGGGGCAGGCGGTTCTCGTAGTCGTCCCCCAGGCGCTCGAGGGCGCTGATCCAGAGGCGTCCCCACCAGGTCGTGCCGAAGCGGTCGCTGGAGTGGATCATCCGATCACCCCCTTGGGGCGGATGCTCTTGGGGCGGCCGGGCCTGCGTCGGGCGGGGGAAGCGTCTCCGGAAACGTTGGCGGTCTGAGGATCTTCCGACCCTGCCCGAGGAAGTTCCCGTTCAGGTCCGGAGACCCCCGCAGGATTCCAGTCGCTGTCCATCAGCTCGGTATCCGGATCCAGGGCCACCAGCCGCCGCAGGCTTTCATCGTCCAGTTCCGTGAGCCAGCCTTCCCCGCTGCCCACCACCCGGTCAGCCAGGTCCCGCTTGCCCTCCAGGAGCTGGTCGATCTTCTCCTCCAGGGTGCCGATGGTGATGAGTTTGTGGACCTGGACGTTCCGGGTCTGGCCGATGCGGTAGGTGCGGTCCGTGGCCTGGTCCTCCACGGCGGGGTTCCACCAGCGGTCGAAGTGGAACACGTGGGTGGCCGCGGTGAGGTTCAGCCCCACCCCGCCCGCCTTGAGGCTGAGGAGGAAGACGGGCGAGAAGTCGGGATCTTCCTGGAAGCTCCGCACCAGCTCGTCCCGCTCCTTGCGGGGGGTTCCCCCGTGCAGGAAGGGGGGCTCGAAGCCCAGTGCCTCCTGGAAATGCACCTGCAGCCGGTCTCCCATTTCCTTGAATTGGGTGAAGACCAGCGCGCGCTCCCCGCTTTCGAGCACCTCCTCCAGCATCTCGGTGAGCCGGTCCAGCTTGCCGCTGCGGGCGGCGTAGGGACCCTGCTGGCGAAGAAACTGGGAGGGATGGTTGCAGATCTGCTTGAGGTGGGTGAGCAGGGCCAGGATCCTGCCCCTGCGCTCGATGCCGGTGGCCTTGGCCAGGTCCTGATCCATCTGATCCACCCGCGCCTGGTAGAGCAGGGCCTGCTCCCGGGTGAGCTGGGTGTACACCTTCATCTCCTGCTTCTCCGGAAGGTCCTGGATGATGGTCTTGTCCGTCTTCAGGCGCCGCAGGATGAAAGGTCCCACCCGCTGGCGCAGTTCCGCCGCTGCGTCCGCGTCCCGGTACTTCTCGATGGGCGTGGCGAAGCGCTCCTTGAAGGAGGACTCCACGCCCAGGTAGCCCGGCAGGGCGCTGCCCATGATGGACCACAGCTCCAGCAGGCGGTTCTCAATGGGGGTCCCGGTGAGGGCCAGCTTGAAGTGCCCCTTGAGCCGCCGGATGGCCTTCGCCTGGGCGCTCCCGGCATTCTTGATGGCCTGGGCTTCGTCCACCACCACCATGCCCCAGGTGCGGGCGCCGAAGATCTCCTCTTCCCTGCGCACCACCCCGTAGGTGGTCAGCACCACCGTGTGGGGCGCAAAGCGCTCGGGCAGGGGGTCCCGATTGTTGCCGTGGTGCACGAAGAAGGGAATGGAGGGGGAGAATTTGGCCAGTTCCCGTTCCCAGTTCCCCAGCAGAGAGGTGGGACATACCAGAAGGGTGGTGGGGCCGTGGAGAGGGTTCTGTTGCTGCCGGTGGAGCAGCAGGGCGATGACCTCGATGGTCTTGCCCAGGCCCATGTCGTCGGCGAGGATGCCCCCCAGGCCCAGCCGGGAAAGCCCGTCCAGCCAGGCCAGGCCGCGCACCTGGTAGGGGCGCAGCTGTCCCCTGAACTCCCGGGGCTGCTTGATGGGCTTGTCGGGGAGGTTTTTCAGCTCGGCGAGGGCGGACCCGAAATCCCCCGCGACCTCCACCTCGATGGCTTCCGATACCCCGGGGATGCGGGCCGTGCCGGTCAGGGCGGCGGCCAGGGCCTCGCCCTTGGTCATGCTCTCGAAACCCGCACCGCGGCTGGCCTGGATCACCTGGGTGATCTGCTTGAGGGTTTCCGGGTCCAGGGCCACCCATTTCCCCTTCCAGGCCACGAGGGGGTGCTTGAGGCTGGCCATCTGGGCGAAGGCCTCGATCTCCAGCTGGTCGTCCCCGAGCATCAGGGACCAGTCCGCGCTGACGCTCCCCTCCAGGCCCGCCTGTCCCTGGGAGTCCTCTCCGGAAACCACGCTTCGGGCCCCCAGGCGCACCTTGGCACGCAAGCGGCGCGCCCCGCCAAATTCCGCCAGCTCCTCCGGAACCTGCACCAGGAAGCCTGCCTCCTTCAATTGGGCGGCGCCCTTCGTCAGGAAGAGCCAGGCTTCGGTGGGCTTGAGTTTGAGATCCTCGGGCTTCTGGCCCGCCAGGGCCCCCTGGATCGGGGGGAAGAAGGGCGTGGCGCGCGCAAGCCCCCGGAGGAGGAGCTGGCGGGCCTGGAGGACTGCACCCTCGGTGCTGGGCTCCCACAACCTCGCCACGGGAATCTCTTGATCCTCGGCCGTCTCCAATCCGACCCGCAGCACCCAGCCTTCCTCGGAAAGCCGGTCCGCCTCCTGGATGGCTTCCTGGTTGGGGACGGGGGGCGCCTCCAGTTTGAAGCTCGGGCGGGCCCAGGGGTCCCGGGCGCCCTCGCTCCATTGATCGATCTGCTCCCCGAGGGTGCGTTCGGTGATCCCCACCGTGGGGAATTCGCTCATGGGGTGGCTCAAGGCCACCAGGAGGCGCTCGTCCCAGGGCAGGCGGTCCCGCTTGTGGCCTCTCAGGCGATGGATCACGGCGAGGCGGGGATCCTCCCCGGGCCGGAGGGTTCCCGCGACGAAACGCAGGATGAAGTCCGCCCCGTCCTCCAGGAAGGCCCGGAGCACGCTTTCCGGGGTCGGGGGAAGGGCGAGCTCGTCCTCCACCTCGAAACTCTCGAGGTTCCCCAGGCTCAGCCCCTTGGTGAACAGCCAGTTGTCGCCCTGGGGGAAGGCCAGCGCGGAGGGAGGCATGGCACGGGCGAGCTGGGCCATGGCCCGGCGATCAGAGGGGCCCGTGAGGCTTACGCCCCAGCGCGCCCGCCAGGGCGAGGCCTGAGTGTCCAGGGAGGGGAGGAGGGCGCCCCGGATCACCATGGATTGAAGCAGCCGGAGGGCGGCGGCCCAGAAGGCGATGCTGCCCTCGGTGCCCGGGGGCATGGAGGCCAGCCAGGGCAGGGCCCGCTGCCAGCGGAGCGGCACTGCGTGGGTCTCCACCAGGTTTCCGTCGGCCAGGAAGAGACGGGCCTTCGCGGGCGTCAGGCGCTCCCGGCCCAGCAGGTTGCCCGGAAGGGTCCGGAGGGTCCGTTGCCACTGGGAGGGATCCCCTGGCTCCGAGAGGCCCAGGAGGAAGCCCCGATCCTCGGGGCGGTACTGGAGGATGGCCTTCAGCATGGCCGGCCGGCCCAGGGTAGGCTGGACCCCGGAAGCTTGGGGGTCACATGCGGGTCGGTTTCGCGAGCGATCATGCGGGTTTTCCGCTCAAGGAGCGCCTGAAGGCCTGGGCCTCGGCAGCGGGACAGGGAATCGTGGATTTCGGAACGGACGGAACATCCTCGGTGGACTATCCCGATTTCGCGCATCGTGCGGCGGAGCGGCAGGAAGAGTGGGATCGCCTCGTTCTGGTCTGCGGCTCCGGCATCGGCATCAGCATCGCGGCCAACCGCCATGCTGGAATCCGGTGCGCCCTGGTGACCTCTCCAGAGCACGCCGAGCTGGCTCGAAGGCACAACGACGCGAATGCGATCGCCTTCGGTCAGCGGCTGACGGATCCGCTCCAGGCTGAATACTACCTCAAAATCTTCCTGGAAACAGAATTCGAAGGGGGGAGGCACGCCGGACGGGTCCGGAAGATCGAGGCGGGGCGCCCATGACCCGGACCGCCGAGGAATTCCGACCCCTGGCCTTCGAGACGGGGGTCCAGGTGCACGCGGACGGATCCTGCCTGGTGCGCCTGGGCAACACCCACGTGCTTTGCGCGGCGGCGGTGGAGGAGAAAGTCCCCGGCTGGATGAAGGGGAAGGGGCGAGGCTGGGTCACGGCCGAGTACGGCATGCTCCCGGGCGCCACCCACACCCGGGGGGAACGGGAGGCGGCCCGGGGCAAACAACAGGGCCGCACGGTCGAGATCCAGCGCCTCATCGGCCGGGCCCTTCGCCAGGCCGTGGACCTCTCGGCCCTGGGGGAGCGGCAAATCACCCTGGATTGCGATGTCCTCAATGCGGACGGGGGAACTCGCTGCGCGGGGATCACGGGAGCCTGGGTCGCCTTGGCCCTGGCCCTGCGCCGCCGGGGCCTGGAGGGGGCCCTGCTCCGCCAGGTCGCCGCCACCAGCGTGGGGGCCGTGGATCCCGGGGAGGGCTGGGAGGGCCGGACCGGCCTGATCCTGGACCTCGCCTACGAAGAAGATCACCGGGCTGCGGCGGACGCCAACCTCGTGGCCGCCCGGGACCTCTCCGGAGGGGAGGTCGAAATCGTTGAATTCCAGGCCTCTGGAGAGGGCCGCAGCCTTCGGCGCGGGGAGCTGGAGACCTTGGTGGACATGGGCCTGGCCGGCTGCGCCCGGCTCTTCGACCGGCAGCGGCAGATCCTGGCCTGACCGGGCCAGTGCCCTCCCTCACATCCTCCGGTTCCCGGGACCCCCGGACAGGGGCGCACGCTAGACTGCCCCTGGGCCACCCGGCGGCGGGGCGCCCCATCCCTGCAAGGTGATCCATGCGCTACCTGCCTTCGGCCCCCGCGGAGGACCGCGCGCTCCTGGAGACCATTGGTGTCCGGAACGCCGAGGAATTGCTCGGGGGCATTCCAGACCGGCTCCGCCTGGGCCGCGAGCTTGCCCTTCCTCCCCACGCCTCGGAGCAGGAGGTGGCCTGGGAGATGGGGCGCCTCTCCGCCCGGAACGCCCGGTTCTGCGCGCAGTTTCTCGGAGCCGGAGCCTACGACCACTTCGTCCCGGCGGCGGTGGACGCCCAGATCGGCCGGCAGGAGTGGTTCACCGCCTACACCCCCTACCAGCCCGAGATCAGCCAGGGCACGCTCCAGCACATCTTCGAGTACCAGACCCTCATCGCCGACCTCGCGGGCCTGGATGTGAGCAACGCGAGCCTCTACGACGGCGGCACGGCCTGTGTGGAAGCGGCCCTCATGGCGGTCCGGGTCCAGAAGAAGCGTCGGACGGTGCTGGTGAGCCGGGGGCTCCACCCCTTCTACCGCCAGGTGCTGGCCACGGCCTTTGCGCCCCACCAGGAACTCCGTCTGGTCGAACTCCCCCTTGCGGCCGGGGGCACGGAACCCGCGGACCTGGCGGCCGCCCTCCATGAAGACGTCGCCGCCGTGCTGGTGGGATATCCCAATTTCCTGGGGAGCGTGGAGGACCTGACCGCCCTGGGCGAGGTGGCCCACGGGCGGGGAGCCCTCCTGGTGAGCGTGACCCAGGAGCCCTTCGCCTTGGGCTGGCTCGAGGCCCCAGGCAGGGCCGGCGCCGACATGGCCTGCGGCGAGGCCATGTCCTTCGGCAATAAGCTCAACTACGGGGGTCCCTACCTTGGATTCCTGGCGGTTCGGGACTCCCACAAGCGGGAGATCCCTGGGCGGGTGGTCGGGCAGACGGTGGACCTGGAGGGGCGTACCGGGTACGTCCTCACCCTCACGGCCCGGGAGCAGCACATCCGCCGGGACAAGGCCACCAGCAACATTTGCTCCAACCAGGGCCTCGCCGCCCTGCGGGCCAACATCTTCCTTCAATTGGCCGGCCCCCAGGGCCTGGCAGGTCTGGCGGAGCTCAATGCGGCGAAAGCCCAATTCCTCCGGTCCCGACTGCTTGAACTTCCCGACTTCGAACCCGTTTTCGACCGTCCCTTTTTCAATGAGTTCGTCCTCCGGTACCACGGAGACGTGGCCACCCTTCGGGAGGCCTGCCTTCGTGAGAGCCTGTTGCCCGGCCTGGACCTGGGGCCCTGGTATCCCGAACTGGAGGGTTGCCTCCTCTGGTGCGCCACCGAACTGCATACCCGCGGCATGATCGAGAGCGTCGTGGAGGTTGCGGCGCGGGTGCCCAGCCTGAACCGCGAAGGAGCCTGAAATGTCCACGCGCCAGCGGGAACCCCTGATTTTCGAGCAGTCCGTGCCGGGAAAGCGGGGCATGGACCTGCCCCCCCTGGACGTGCCTCCCCCCCGGGACACCCGGGCGGCCCACCTCCGCCGTCGGGATTTCGGGATCCTCCCCTCCGTCAGCGAAGTGGATGTCATTCGGCACTTCACCCGGATGTCGCACTGGAACTACGGCGTGGACGACGGGATCTATCCCCTGGGCTCCTGCACCATGAAGCACAACCCGCGGCTCAACGAGAAGGCCGCGGCCCTTCCGGGGTTCACCGACTGCCATCCCATGGCCCCGGACGAACTGGCGCAGGGAAACCTCGAGCTGATCTACACGCTCCAGGAATGGCTGAAGGAAATCACCGGACTGCCGGGGATCACCCTGCAGCCCAGCGCGGGTGCCGCCGGGGAACTCACCGGCGTGATGCTCATCAGGGCCTACCATGTGAGCCGGGGCGCCGCCCGGCGGATCATCCTGATCCCCGACAGCGCCCACGGGACCAATCCCGCCACCGCCGCCATGGCCGGCTACGAGGTCCTCGAGGTTGCCTCGGGCCCGGACGGGACCATCAGCTTCACGGACCTCGACGAGGGCGGCAAGACCCGGCGAGGGCTGAACAGCCTTTTGGCAGAGTTCGGTCCCGAGGTGGCCGGCCTCATGGTGACCAACCCCAACACCCTGGGTGTCTTCGAGCAGGCCATCCAGGAGGTGGCGGACGCCCTCCACGCCGTGGGCGCCCTGATGTACATGGACGGCGCCAACATGAACGCCCTCGTGGGGGTCGCCCGGCCAGGTGACTTCGGGGTGGATGTCATGCACCTCAACCTCCACAAGACCTTCTCCACCCCCCACGGCGGGGGGGGGCCCGGTTCGGGCCCCGTGGCTTGCAGCGCGGCCCTTGAACCCTTCCTCCCCGTGCCGGTGGTCCGCCGCGACACCCGGAGGGTGGGCGAAGGCGAAGTGGAAACCCACACCTACCGCTGGGACTGGGACCGCCCCAAGAGCATCGGGAAGGTCCACACCTACCACGGCAACTTCGGGATGCTGGTCCGGGCCCTGGCCTACTGCCTCAGCCACGGGGCCGACGGCCTGAAGCAGGCGACCCTTCGCGCCATCGTCAACGCCAACTACATCCGGGCCCGCCTTTCCGGGACCTACCACCTGCCGATCCAGAGCCCCACCCTGCACGAGGTGGTCTTCAGCGACACCCGTCAGGCGGCCCATGACGTGCACACCCTGGACATCGCGAAACGCCTCATTGATTGCGGCTTCCACCCTCCCACGGTGTATTTCCCGCTCATCGTGCCGGGGGCGATCATGATCGAGCCCACCGAAAGCGAGTCCAAGGCCGAGCTGGATGCCTTCTGCGAGGCCATGCTCACCATCGCGCGGGAGGCCGAGACCGACCCGGAGCTTCTCCATCAGGCCCCGACCACTGCACCCCTCCGCCGCCTGGACGAGACCACCGCGGCGCGCCGACCTGTTCTCCGCTGGCGCAGCCCCGAAACCACCTGAGACGGGACCGGAACCTCAAGCGCTTCCGCGGCATCGGCGTTGCAGACGGTTCCACCCACCCCAACCCTGGGCCCCCCGTGAAAGCATCCTGGACCCTATCCCTCCTGTTCTTACTGGCCTGCCGCGGCAGCCTGGAGCCTGGGGCCCCCTTCTTCCATGGCCTTCGCAGCGGCCAGGCGCCGGAAGAGGTCCAGGGGCTGTTGGGCCTGGGGCCGGAGCAATGGCACCCGGTGGACGACGCCCTCCTGCCGAGGGGAAGGACCCTCGGGTTCCGCATGGTCCGGGTCGAAATCAAGACCTTCGCCCACCAGGACTGCCCCGGGCGCCTGGTGCTCTACTTCTTCAACGACCGGCTCGTCCGGGCCCGCTTCCATCCCGCCGACTTCCCCCGCTTCCAAAAGGTCCTGGCAGAAAAGGAGGATCTCTCCCTGGCCGCCGGCACCACCCTGGATCCCGAGGATGGCCTGCGGATCCGGGTGCTCCGGGACCAGGCCGGGGGCAGCTACGTGGTCTGGGAGGACCCCAACCTCCTGGCGCAGTGGGACGCCCTCAACAAGCGGCGTTGAGCAGCCCTCAGATTTCCCGGAGCAATTCCTCCTTCCGCCGCTGGAAATCCTGCTCCGTGATGAGTCCCTTTTTCCGGAGCCGGTCCAGTTCCTCCAGGCGCTGTTCGACGCTGGGTTTCCGGGCTTCGGCCCCGGTCTTTTTCGGAGGGTTGGCGGCGGCCTTCGATTGCCATCGGAGGTAGGCCGCCTGGGTGTCTCGCGCCCTCAGGCACTCCTGCAGGGTCTCCCGGAAGATGCTCGCCTCCGGGTTCATGTCCCGGGCTTCCTGAAGCCTGGGGATCGCCGCCTCGAAATCCCCCAGGACCATGTGGGCCGCGCCGAGGTTGTACTTGGCCCGCTCACGGTATTTGGCCTTGCCTCCACGGTCGGCCGTGGCTTCCGCGTCCCCGCGTCGGGCCCATTCCAGCGCGCCCTTGGGATCCCGGTCCCGCAGGCGGGCGTGGGCCTTGTCCATTCCGTAGGCGTCGTCGTCGAAGAAGGTGATCCTCAGGATTTCCGGCCAAGGGAACAGGAGCCTGAAGATCCGGTCCTTCACCCGGCCGTGAACTCCCCTCCGGAGTTCCGTCTCTCCGGGGTGCGCCGGGACTCCCGAGGTGGATTCCTTGCTGAGGTGGGGGCTCTCCTCGAATTTCAGGGACTGGAGGAGCTTGCCGTCTCCGCCGAGAATCTGGAGTGTTGCGCTGAATTCCAGGGTGGTGGTGGCCGTCCGGGTGACCGTGACCGTCCCCTTGGAATCCTTGGATTCCTTCGTCGTGTTCGTGCGGCTGACCCGGGCCCGGTGGACATCCACAAGGAGGGTGGCCCCTCCGGGATCCCCGGGTTCCAGCCGGGCCGAATCCACCACTTCGACCTGACCCTCCCGCCGCAGGGCCCCCGCCAGGTCGTCGGCCAGTTCCCTGGATTCGGGGTAGGGCGTGGGTTGGAGGGCGAGCCTGGACACCCTGATCCCCAATTCGGGGGGGTGCATGAAACGAGCCTCCACTTTCGGGTTGGCCAACTCCGCCCAGAACTGGGCCCGGGCGGGCAGCAGGATCAGGAGCCCCAGGACAAGCGCAGGAAGTGGTCGCATGGGTTCTCCCGGGATGTCCCCTCATCCTGCCCTGGCGCGGCGGTCCTTGCCACGCCCTCTCATCCGGCGGACCTCCGACCCGGCTAGGCTGGTCCCATGCGATGCCCCTTCTGTGGCCACCCCGAGGACAAGGTGGTGGATTCCCGGGAATCCCGGGAAGGGGACTCCATTCGCCGCCGACGGGAGTGTCTGGGGTGCAGCCGGCGTTTCACCAGCTATGAACGGGTGGAGGAGGTGCCCGTGGTCGTGGTGAAAAAGGATGGGCGCCGCGAGGTCTTCGACGCGGGCAAGCTCCTCAAGGGCGTCAGCCTGGCCTGCCAGAAACGCCCGGTTTCCCTGGCCCGGCTGGAGGAACTGGTGAAGGACCTCCAGGCACGCCTGGTGGAACTGCCGGACCGGGAGATCCGCAGCCGGGACCTGGGCGAGATGGTGATGGAGGAATTGCGCCAGGTGGATCACGTGGCCTACGTTCGCTTCGCCAGCGTGTACCGCGACTTCAAGGATCTCTCGGAATTCGTGACGGCCCTGGATGGGCTCATGAAACGGGAGCGCACCCCCGCCCCGCCTCCGTCCGACCCGGGTCCCAGGGGATCCGACGCCTCCCCTTCGAAGGCCCAGGCTCCGCCCCTCTTTCCCGGGCTCGACGCGCCCTCCTTGCCCGGGGGCCGGCGGAGGCGCTGAGGTAGACTGTTCGCCCGAGGTGCCTCGTGGCCGAAGAGTTCCCTCAAAACGTGGTTCTGGAGGAATCCCCCCGGATTCCCGAGGTTCTGCCCGTCCTTCCCTTGCGGGACCTGGTGGTCTACCCCTTCGTCATCCAGCCGTTGAGCATCAGCCGCGAGAAGTCCATCAAGGCCGTGGATGCAGCCCTGGTCGAAAACCGGATGATCCTGCTCCTTTCCCAGCGCCAGATGGAAATGGACAACCCCGGGCCCGGGGACCTCTTCCAGATCGGCACGGCCGCCCTGATCATGCGGGTCCTGAAGCTCCCCGACGGTCGGATCCGCGCCCTGGTCCAGGGCCTGCAGCGCGTCCGGGTGGAGTACTTCACCGAGACCCAGGAACTCTACCGGGCCAAGGTGGAACCCGTCCAGGAGCCGGAACGGGGCGAGCGGGATCTCGAGTACGACGCCATGATGCGCTCCGTGAAGCAGACCCTGGAGAAAGCCGTGGCCCTCGGGAAGAACCTGCCCCAGGAGGTGCTGGTCATCGCAGGGAACCTCGACAATCCCGGACGACTCGCGGACCTGGTGGCCTCCAACCTGGAGCTGAAGCCCCCGCAGATGCAGGAGGTCCTCGAGATCTCGGACCCCGTGCCCCGCCTGAGGAAGGTCCACGAGCTTCTCATGCGGGAACTGGATCTGCTCGAGATCCAGCAGAAGATCACCATGGAAGCCCGGGGAGAGATGGACAAGAGCCAGCGGGAGTACTACCTCCGCCAGCAACTCAAGGCCATCCAGCAGGAACTTGGCGAGGGCAACGAGCTGGCCGAGGAGATCCAGGTCTTCAGGGACAAGCTGGCCAAGCTCACGGTCCCCGAGGACGTGATGACCGAGATCGAACGGAACCTCAAGAAGCTCGAGCGGATGCACCCCGACAGCTCGGAGACCGCGGTCACCCGGACCTACCTGGAGTGGATGACCGAGGTGCCCTGGGGCGTGACCACCCAGGACAACCACGACCTGGCCCGGGCCAAGGAGATCCTGGAGGAGGACCATTACGGCCTGGACAAGATCAAGGAGCGGCTTCTGGAGTTCCTGGCGGTCCGCAAGCTCAAGCCCGGCCAGAAGGGCACCATCCTCTGCCTGGTGGGGCCCCCGGGCACCGGGAAGACTTCCCTCGGCCGGAGCGTGGCCAGGGCCCTGGGCCGGAAATTCGCCCGGATCAGCCTGGGCGGCGTGCACGACGAAAGCGAGATCCGTGGACACCGGCGCACCTACGTGGGCGCCATGCCCGGCCGCATCGTCCAGGCCATCCACCAGGCCAAGACCCTCAATCCTCTCATCATGCTGGACGAGGTGGACAAGATCGGCCGGGACATGCGCGGGGACCCCAGCGCGGCGTTGCTGGAAGCCCTGGATCCCGAGCAGAACAACAGCTTCCGGGACCACTACCTCAACGTGCCGCTGGACCTCAGCCAGGTCCTCTTCATCACCAACGCCAACGAACTGGACCCCATCCACCCCGCCTTCCGGGACCGCATGGAGGTGATCCACCTTTCGAGCTACACGCTCGAGGAGAAGCTGGGCATCGCCAAACGGCACCTGATCCCGCGCCAGCTGGACAACAATGGGGTCACCGGAAAACAGTTGGGTTTCAGCGACAAGGGTCTGCGCGCCCTCATCCAGGGCTACACCCGGGAGGCGGGTCTGCGGCAGCTGGAACGCGAGATCGGTTCCGTCTCCCGGAAGATCGCCCGCAGGATCGCCGAGGGGGAGGAGGGGGTCAAATTCACCCTGACGGATCGAAACGTCCAGGACCTCCTCGGCCCCGTCAAGTTCCTCCAGGACGAACGCCTCAAGGCCCCGCGGGTGGGCGTGGTCACGGGGCTGGCCTGGACCGCCTCGGGAGGGGATGTCCTCTTCGTGGAGGCCCTCAAGATGCCGGGGAAGGGCGGCCTGCTCCTCACGGGCCAACTGGGGGACGTGATGAAGGAAAGCGCCCAGGCGGCCCTGAGCTACATCCGCAGCCGGGGCGACGCCTTCGGCATTGACGCCGAAGTATTCCAGAAGTTCGACATCCACATTCATTTTCCCGAGGGCGCGGTCCCCAAGGACGGGCCCAGCGCCGGCCTGACCATGGCCACGGCCCTCCTCTCGGTCCTCAAGGGCATTCCGGTGAAGAACACGGTGGCCATGACCGGGGAAATTGATCTGCGGGGCGAGGCCCTCGCCATCGGGGGCCTCAAGGAGAAGGCCCTGGCGGCGCTCCGGGTGGGGGTCTACGACATCATCCTTCCTCAAGCCAACGTCAAGGACCTGGAGGAGATTGCCCCCGAGGTTCGGCAGAAGCTGCGCTTCCACCCCATCTCCCACGTGGAGGACGTCTTCGTGTTGGCCCTCAAGGGGTGGAAAAAACCGCAAGGGAACGCTGGATCCCGGGATAAGAAAAAACCGTGATTCCATTCTTCCCGCAGGACTGCCTGGGGCTCCCCGGGCCTGTTCCACGTGGAACCCGGGCTAGACTGGTCACCGTGGGGGAGTCGTGGGTTTTCTGGGTGGCCTGATCGGAAAATTCAAGGGGGGCCTGCAGCGGACCCGAGAGGTGGTGTTTCGGCCCATGGGACACCTGCTGGGCTTGCGCCACCTGGACGAGGCCCAACTCCAGGAGGTGGAAGACCTGCTGTTGCAGGCGGACCTGGGAGCGCCGGCCGTGGGGGACCTCATGGCTCGCCTTCGTACGGAGCTCAAGCGGTCGGGGAGCGTGGACCCCAGGGCCATCCTTCGGGAGGCCCTGCTCACCCGGCTCCGCGGTTTCCCGCCGAAAGCCCTGGAGGTCCGGGGGACCCAGGTCCTGCTCCTGGTGGGGGTGAACGGGGTGGGGAAGACCACCACCCTGGGCAAGCTGGCAGCCCACCTGAAGGCCCGCGGGGACGACGTCCTGATCGTGGCCGGAGACACCTTCCGGGCTGCCGCCATTGATCAGCTCGAGCACTGGGGGGAGCGCGCGGGCGTTCCGGTGATCCGGAACCAGATGGGGGGGGACCCCGCCGCGGTGGCCTTCGACGGAGCGGCCGCGGCCGTTGCCCGGAGAACGCCCTGGGTGCTCATCGACACGGCGGGCCGGCTGCACACCAAAGACCACCTCATGCGGGAATTGGAGAAGATCCGCCGGAGCCTGCAGAAGGTCCTGCCCGAGGCCCCCCATCGGGTGTTCCTGGTCCTGGACGCCACCACCGGCCAGAACGGGCTGGCCCAGGCCGAGGCCTTCCGGCAGGTTGCAGGGGTCACCGACCTGGTCCTGACCAAGCTGGACGGCAGCGCCAAGGGGGGGGTGGTGGTCCCCATTCTGGAGCGGCTCCGGATTCCCATCGCCTTCGTCGGCCTGGGCGAAGGCCTGGACGACCTCGTGCCCTTCGACCCCGAGGCCTTTGTGGACGGGTTGCTGGGCCCATGATTCCGGAGCCCCTGTCCGCCCGGGCCTGGGCGCTCGCCTGCGGGGGGCCCTACCCGGACCCGGCGGACCTGGTCGGAGACGAGCATTTCATGGCCCTGGCCCTCCGCGAGGCCCTGAAGGGGGTCGGCCACGCCAGTCCCAACCCGCCCGTGGGTTGCGTTCTGGTGCGTGAGGGAGAGGTGCTGGGGCGGGGCGTCCACACCCGGGCCGGGGACCCCCACGCCGAGGTCATGTCCCTGCGCCACGCGGAGGAGGGAGGGTTGGATCCCGCCGGATCCACGGCCTTCGTCACCCTCGAGCCCTGTTGCCACCAGGGGCGCACCCCGCCCTGCACGGACGCCCTCCTCCGGGCCGGGGTGGCCGAGGTGGTGGTGGGCGTCCGCGATCCCAATCCGAGGGTGGCCGGAGGCGGGATTTCCATCCTCCGCCAGCGGGGGGTAAAGGTCCGGGAGGGGGTTCTGGGTGAAGCCTGCGGACGCTTCCACGCACCCTTCTTTAAATGGATCCTCAGCGGTCTTCCTTGGGTCTCCCTCAAATTGGCCCTCGATCCCCAGGACCGGATGGGGGTGCCCGGGTTCCGCACCGAAGTCACCCCCCCGGAGCTTCAGGCCCTGGCCCACGCCCTTCGCCGGGCCAGCGACGGAGTGCTGGTGGGCCGGGCCACCGCCCAGGTGGACGACCCCAGACTGTCCGATCGCTGGCCCGCCCGCAGCCTCCCGCACAGGGTCTTCCGGAGGGTGGTGCTGGATACCCGCGGCCGTTTGCCTGCCACCCTCCAGATCTGGCGCCGCCTCGAAGGGCAGCCCTGCTTCCGGGTCCTCGCGGAGGAGGCCCGGCCTCTGCCCGACGTGGAGGATCTTCGCGTTCCACCGGGGCCCGGTGGATGCAGTTTGCGACACTTGTTGCAGGAACTGGGCGCGCGGGGGGTCAGCCGACTGCTGGTGGAAGGGGGCCCGACCCTTCATCGGGCCCTGCTTGCAGAGGGGCTGGCGGACGAACTCCATCTCTTCCGGGGCGCGGCGGAAGTCGGCGGGGCGCCGATTCACCTCCCTGTGACCCAGGAATGGTCCCGCCGTGCAAGGCTTTCCTTCCAGGGTGGCACCTGGGAAATCCTGGAAAACCCCACCTTGGCACATCCTTTCCATTGGCCCCCCCGTCCCTAGCCTGGAGGCCCCCATGCTTCACCTGAACTGGAAGACCTGGCTGCTGTCCCTGTCCCTGGGACTCCTGGTGGGCTGCTTCGGCGGCTCCGGGGACAACGGAAGCAACCTGGGGGGAGGGGGAAACGCCCGGGTCACGGTCCAGGCCTCCTATGAAAAACAGACCCTCAGCTCCCAGGGCCTGGGCGCCGTGGTGAACACTCCGGCCCGCTACGCGTACGTGGAAATCCGGCAGGTTTCCAACAATTCCCTGCTCGCCAACGGCTACCTGGGCTCCGACGGTTCGGGGTACGCCGACCTGCCTTCGGGCGTGACGGCCTATGTCCGGGTCTTCGCCGCCTACGAGATTCCCTCCACCAACGGGGGCTCCTTCTTCATGCGGGGATCGGTGGTGAACGAGCCCTACAACAGTTCCCGGCCTTTCGAGGCGACCAGCGACTGGTACATGGACAGCAGTGCCATCACCGTGAACACCTCGGGGACCCTCACGGTCCGGGCGCCGATCGCCAATCGCCTCGCCGGTGCCTTCAACATCGCCGACCGGGCCGTGGATTTCGGCATGCGCGTCCGGGACCTGGAACCTTCCCTTCGCCTCCCGAACCTGCACACCTACTGGACCACCAGCAGCAATCCCAACGACCAGACCCGCACCTACCCCGTGGTCCTGATGACCAAACCCCAGCCACCTCAACCACCCGAGGTCGTGAAGAGCGGCAGCGGCCGGGCGATCTTCACCCACGCGGTCTACGGCCTCCAGGGCGGGGCGGCCTGGACCGAGCAGGACGAATGGGACGACGGGGCCCTGCTCGAGACCTTCGGCCATCTTCTGTTCGCCAACTACAGCTACCAGCCGGACGGGTCCAGCTTCCTGTCCCTGCTCCGCCTGGACAACGAGAACACCTACGTGAGCCGTTACCGTCCCAGCGAGGCCTCCGTGGCCTTCGCCGGGGGCTTCTGCGACTTCTTCGCCGGGGCGTCCTTGAACTCGCCCTTGCTGCTGGACAGCTACCTGGACGCCAACCGGCACCTGGCCGTGGAGGCCTTCGACCTGTCCCGGCACGACCAGGTGGACCCGGCCAGCCGGACAGAATTCACCCGGGGCTCCGTAGCCGTCAGCCTCTGGGGGATCTGGAAGAACGCCTTCGGCGGCTCCAGCACGGGCCTCGCCAGCCTCTGGCAGGCCGTCCGCTCGAACACCCTCGTCCAGGACGGGACCGGGGAATACAACGCCGCCGCCCTCAGCTCCTTCCCCACGTACCTGACGGGACTGAAGGCCCGCAATCCCTCCGCCTGGTCGGCGGTGGTCGGCCAACTCCAGGCGGAGTCCATTCCGGAGCCCACCGCCACCTATTTCTCCGGCCTCGGGAACAACACCCGACTTTGGATCAATGCGAATCTCCCTTCCGGCACGCTCAATGGCAGCATTCCCTGCTACCCCGGCAGCGAGCAGCGCTACTACGACTACGCCCAGGCCTGGCCCTTCCGGTTCTCCTTCTCCGGGGCCCCCCGCACGGTCACCGTCACCATGAATGCCCTGGACAATCAGGATTTCGAGTTGGACGTGATCGGCCCCCAGGGGTGGTTCAAATCCAGTTATGATGGTCCTTATCCAAAGTCCACCCGCACCCTGACCCTGAACGGGCTCACCGCCGGCGCCTACGTGGTGCGGGTCCGCGCCAATCCGGACGCGCCCTCCACCGCGGGCTCCTACCGCTTCAATCTCACCATCAATTGATCCCCGGGGGGCGCGGCAGAGCCCTCTCCCCCCCCTCGGCCTCCCGCCTAGCCGCCCCCCACGAGGCGAACCACCTCCACCCGATCGCCCTCTCGCAGGGGGGTGAAGGGGTGGCGGTGGCGCGGGACAACCTCCCCGTTCAATTCGATGGCCGAGCCAAAGGCGGGAAGTTCCAGCCAGGCTCCGAGATCCGCAAGGGTCCCCAGCTCCGGGGCCTGTTCATCCCGCCCGTTGAGGACGAACCGCATCAGAGGACGCCCGAGGCCGCCTGGAGGCCCCGCTCCAGGTCCGCGACGAGGTCGGGTTCGTCTTCGATCCCCACCGAGAGGCGCAGGAGCCCGTCCCCGATCCCGAGCCTGGCCTTGACCTCGGGGGGGGTCCGCAGGTGGCTCATGCTGGCGGGGTGCTGGATGAGGCTTTCCACGCCCCCCAAGGAGACCCCCCGGGTGATGACTTCCAAGGCCTCGCAGAAGCGCCGCCCCGCCTCCACCCCTCCCCGGAGTTCGAAGCCCAGCATGGCCCCGAAACCGTCCCCCATCTGTTTCCGGGCCACTTCGTGCCCCCGATGGGTCGGGAGGCCCGGGTAGTCCACCCGGGCCACCAGGGGTTGCCAGAGCAGCCATTGGGCCAGACTTTGAGCGTTGTCCGAGGCCCTGCGGATCCTCAGGGCCAGGGTCTTCAGGCCCCGGTGAAGGAGCCAGGCGGCCATGGGGTCCAGGGTGGGGCCCTGGAGCTTGGCCACCTGCCAGCAGGCCACCAGGTCCGCCGTCTTCCCGGCGATCACCCCGGCCACGAGGTCCGAGTGTCCCGCCAAGTATTTCGTCCCGCTCGAGACACTGAGGTCCACCCCGAGTTCGACCGGCCGGGTCAGGGCCGGGCTGGCGAAGGTGTTGTCGGCCACGGACCGGGCGCCCTGCCGCTGGGCCAGTTCGGCCACGGCCGCCAGGTCGGTGATGGCCAGGGTCGGGTTGCTGGGGGATTCCAGGAGCACCATGGCCGTTCCGGGGGTGATGGCCCGTCCCCACTCCTGCAGGTCCATGGAATTGGCCACCCAGGTCACCCGGAGCTTTCGGCGTTCGCTCCAGCGTCGAAGCAACTGCTCTGTTCCTAGGTAGATGGCTGCGGGCGCCACCAGGTGGTCCCCGTCCCGCAGGAAGGCCTCGAAGACCGTGGCGAAGGCCGCCATGCCCGAACTGGTCACCAGGGCGCGCTCCGCCCCTTCCAGGCGGGCCAGAACCTCCTCGACCTCGGAGAAGTTCGGATTGCCCCACCGGGTGTAGAAGGCCGGGGGTTCCACCGCGGCGGCGAACTCGGCGCCTTCGGCGTTCTCCCTGAGCTGGAATACGGAAGTCTGGAAGATGGGCGTGGTAACCGCGGTGGTGGGGTTGTGGCGCCGGCCGCCATGGATGGCCGTGGTGCTCATTCCCCAGGGTCTCGCGGTCATGTCAGGATCTCCGGGCCCAGGATACCCCTGCCCCGTGCGCCCCGCCTGAAATTCCGGTCCCCCAGGATGCGGGTTCCACCCCTGGGGGATTCGGCCTTCCGCTCGAACCCCTGGTGGGCCGTTTCGCTCCCCGAAAGCCCGGCGCACCCGGGGAACCCCTGGGGGGTCCTGGGAGGCTGACCTAGCGCTTCCAGAACACGAGGGCCAGGGCCGCGACCGCCAGCAGCAGCAGGAAGATGGTCCTCCAGAAGGTCGGGGCCGTGTTCACCGTGTCGCGGATGCCCGCTCCCGGGTCTCCCAGGGCGGCGGCGGCCAATTCATCCTCCGGGGATTCCGGCGGACCGGGATGGGGGGGGACCAGGGGTTCGGTGAGGGGTCCGAAAGTCACCCGCCGCCAACTGCCGTCCGCTCCGGAAGGGGGGACGAATTCGGGTCCCGGGACCGGGAGGGCTTCCGAATTCCCCTCCTCCGGGGACCGGGGAGGGGTGTCGGGTTCCATGGCGTCCTCCTGAGTGGAGGCTAATCCCTGGCGAGTTCCTTGGCCAGGATTTCATGGACCTGGACCGGGTCCAGGCGGCCCCCGCCCGCCTTCAGCACCTTCCCCACCAGGAATCCGCGCAGGGCCTCCTTCCCCTGCCGGAGTTGGGCCGCCTGGGCGGGGTGGGCCGCCAGGACGCCCCGGACCGTCTCCGCCACGAACTCGGGGTCCCGCACCTGGGAGAGACCCAGGCGCTCGGCGATCTCCCCTGGACTCCCGGGATCCTCGAACAGGCGGGGGAAGACTTGTTCCCGGGCACTGGAGAGGCTGAGCCGGCCCGAGGACACCAGGCGCAGCAGCTCCCCCAGGCGTCCGGGCTCCAGGCCCAGCGCCTCCAGGGACCCTCCGCGGGCGTTCAGCACCCGGCTCAAATCCCCCAGCATCCAATTCGCGGCGCTCCGGCCGTCCCCGCAGGCCTCGGCCAGACGGTCGAAGTAATCCGCGAACTCCGGGCTCTGGGCCAGGGTGGCCGTTTCGTCCGGCCCCAGTTCGAACCGGGCGGTCCAGCGCGCCCGCCGGGCCTCGGGCAGTTCCGGCAGGCTGGATCGAAGGGCCTGGATCCAGTCCCGGTGCAGGCGGAGCGGGGGAAGGTCCGGCTCCGGGAAGTACCGGTAGTCCATGGCCGCTTCCTTGCCCCGCTGGGGAAGGGTCTCTCCCGAGGAGGCGTCCCAGCCCCGGGTTTCAGCTCCCACCTTCTCCCCGGCGTTCAACAGCGCCGTCTGCCGGGCCACCTCGTAGGCCAGGGCCCGGCGAAGGTGGTTGAAACTGTTGAGGTTCTTGATCTCCACCCGGGTTCCCAGGGCCTCCTGGCCCCCGGGCCGGAGGGAGATGTTGGCATCGCAGCGGAAGGCCCCTTCCTCCATGTTCCCGTCGCAGATCCCGAGGGCGGTCACCAGGCGGTGCAGGACCTTGAGGGTCTCCTGGGCTTCCCGGGGGCTCCGGAGGTCGGGGGCGCCCACGATCTCCAGCAGGGGGACTCCGGCCCGGTTGAGGTCCACCCAGGTTTCCCCGGCCCGGGTTCCGTGGAAGTTCTTCCCCGCGTCCTCTTCCAGGTGCGCCCGCTCGATCCGAATCCGGAGGGGGCCGGGCCCCCCCCGCACCTCGGGGTCCCCGGGGATTTCCAGGCTTCCTCCCTCGACCACGGCCACGGGCCCCTGGGTGATCTGGAATCCCTTGGGGAGGTCCGGGTAGAAGTACTGCTTCCGGTAGAACCAGCTTTCTTCCCGGATCTCCGCCCCCAGGGCGTGCCCCAGGAGCACCGCCATGCGCACGGCCTCCTGGTTGGGCACGGGCAGGGCGCCGGGCAGCCCCAGGCACACCGGGCAGGTGCGGACGTTGGGTGGACCGCCGAAGGCGTTCTCGCAGGCGCAGAACATTTTGGACCGGGTCCGGAGCTGGACGTGGACTTCCAGTCCGATGACGGCCTCGAAACCGGCGCCCATGGCCACCCCCCGGACCAGTCTACTTGCCCAGGCAGAAGCCGCCGAAGACCTGGTCCAGGGTGCTCTCGGCCCGGTCTTCCCCGCTGAGCCTGGTCAGAAGGGTCCAGAGGCCCTGGAGCCCGGAAGCCATGAGTTCGGCGGGGGCCCCGGGGTCCAGGGAGCGGAGGTCGCGGACCTGGCGGAGCAGTTCCGTCAGCAATTCCCGTTGTCGGGGGGTCCCCAGGGCTCCTCGGCAGGCCTCCGGGCTCAGGGGCCCCAGGAAGCGGGACCGAAGGACCCCTTCCAACCCGTCCAGATCCCCGGAGGGGGCGCAGATCCGCGGCTCGCCCTCCCAGGGTCCGGGCCCGGGGGCAAGGTCTCCGAAGGTCCGGATCACCTGGCTCCTCCCCTTGAAAGGCGCCAGCAGGTCGCGGACGAAGGGGTCCTCCGCCGCGTCCCCCGCCGGGACCAGGTGGAGGATCAGGTCGCATCCCTCCAGGAGGGGGCGGATGCGCCTCACCCCTTCCCGCTCGATGGGGTCCTCCGTATCCCGGAGGCCCGCCGTGTCGTGCAGGAGAAGGGGGAGGCCCCGCCACTCCACCTGGGCATCCAGGCTGTCCCGGGTGGTTCCGGGCTGGGGGGTCACGATGGATCTGTCCCGGCCCAGGAGGGTGTTGAACAGGGTGCTTTTCCCCGCGTTGGGCCGCCCCGCGAGCACGACGATGATTCCGTCCCGCAGCCACCGGGCGGCCTCCGCGCGCTGTTGTTCCACGTGGAACGTTTGCTCCAGGCCCGCCAGGAATCCCCCGAGGTCCCCCGGGTCGAGGGAAAGGCCCTCCTCCTCCCCGTAGTCCACCGCGGCTTCGGCGGCGGCCACCCAGGGGCCCAGGGTCTCCCGGGCCTCCCGCAGCCAGGCGGGGAGACCCCCCGCCGCAGCCTCCGCCTGCAGGACCTGGGCCTCGGTGGCCGCCTGGATCAGATCGCGCAGGGCCTCCGCCTGAAGGAGGTCCTGTTTCCCGTTCAGGAGGGCCCGCCGGGTGAACTCCCCGGGTTCCGCCAGCCGGATGCCCAGGCTCCCCAGGTGATCCAGGAGCCTCCGGACCAGCAGGGGGTTGCCGGGCACCTGGAGTTCCACCACGTCCTCCCCGGTGTAGCTGCGGGGCGCGGGAAAGTGGAGCACCAGCACCCTTTCCCGGAAGCCCCCCCAGGACAGTGCGCACAGCGTGGCCCGCCGGGGCGGCGGCAGGGGAAACCACCCGGACAGGCGGGGGCCGAGGGCCTCTCCGGAGATCCGGACCACCGCGAGGGCCGAGGGGAGCAGGGGCGTCGAGGGGGCGCAGATGGGGTCGCCCACGGGGGACCCTACTTCCGGGCGACGCGGAGGCTCTTCATGGTTCCGGTGCCCTCGCTCACGCTCTCCAGTCCGGGCTGCCGGGCGATGGCCAGGTGGATCCATCGCCGCTCCCGGGGCGTGAGGGACTTGAAGGTGTAGCTCCCCGACTCCTGGGCCTTCCGGGCGGCGAACTCCGCCATGGCGGTCATCTCCCGCATCCGGAAGAGGCGCTGCCCCATGGCGTCCAGGTAGACCAGCCGGGCTTCCTCCCGCTCTCCCTGGGCCTCGTGCAGGAGGTGCTGGAGGGCGTCCAGGGCCGCCCCGCGGTTGGCCGCGAAAAGGTGGGCGTCAGGCCCCTCCAGGACCAGCCGGTTGGGGAACATCTCTGGGTCGCCGGAGTCCTCGAATCGGATCTTGAGGTCCAGGCCGAGGTGCTGCGCCCAGGTCCGGACCTGTTCGGGAATGGCCTCCAGGGCGAGGTGCCTGCGCATGTCCATCCTCCCTCAAGCCACCACGGGCGCCGGGACGTAGCTCCGCTTGATCCACCAGGTCTGCAGCAACCCGATCAGGTTGAAGATCAGGTAGTAGAGGTTCAGGCCTGCGGCGAAATTCAGGAACATGAAGGTCATCATGCCCGGCATCAGCCAGGTCATCATCTTCCTTTGAGTCGGGTCACCCATGGCGGGGGTGGCCACCTGCTGGGCCAGCATGGAGAGGCCCAGGAGGATGGGGAGCACGTAGAAGCGGTCCGGGGCCGAGAGGTCCTGGATCCAGAAGATCCATGGGGCGTGACGCAGCTCGAAGACCGCGTTGAGCATGGACCAGAGGGCCAGGAAGAAGGGCATCTGCAGCAACATGGGGAGGCAGCCCCCCAGGGGGTTGTGGCCGTTCTTCTTGTAGAAGGCCATCAATTCCTTCTGCATCTCGGCCTTCTTGGCCATGTCGTTGCCGAATTTCTCGTACTTGGCCTGGATGGCCTTTTGGTGCGGCTCCAAATCCTTTGTCCTCAACATCTGGACCGTGGACTTGGTGTTCAGGGGCCACATGGCCAGGCGGATGACAACGGTGAAGACGATGATGGCCCATCCCCAGTTGGGGAACACGGCGTGGATGGACTTCAGGAACCAGAAAAGGAACTGGGCGATCTTTCCGAAGAAGCCGAAATCCACCACCTGGGTGAAGACCGGGCCGAAGGCCTTCAGGCTGTCGCCCTCCTTGGGGCCCAGGTACAGCCGGGCCCGAGCCTGGCCCTGCTGGGGGGAGGCCAGGTAGCCCGCTTCGGCCAACTGGACGGGAGCCTCGCTGTCCCACAGGGCCGCAAAGTAGTGATTGCTCTGGCTGGCGCCGCTCTTTTCCAGGCCGGCGTCCAGGCCGAGACGCCGGGCGGCGGGGGGGAGCTCCTTTCGCTTCGCACCGAGGAAACGGAAGAAGGGGTCCGTGAGGACGTCGTTCCACGCCACGGCCTCCGCGCCCGTGTCAGGCAGGGAGATCACGCGCCCAAGGTGCGCGACGGGACTGACCTCCACCCACTCCTGGTTCTTGGGATTCTGGACTTTTCGGGATTCCCGGACCCTCCGGACCAGCAACAGGCCCGCTCCGGGTTCGGAGGCTCCGGTCAGGGAGGCCTCGAGGACGTGTCCCCGGTCGGGAATCCGGTAGCTGAGGCGCAGGCCCCGGCCGTCCTCGAAGTGCAGGAGGAGGTAGTCCTTGCCGTCCCGGCTTTCACGCTCTTCCCGCACCCCGGTGAAGGGGCTGCCGGGGACTCCGCCGATCCCGGTGAAGGTGTCCGCCCCCTGGGACGGGTCCAGTTCCGGGAAGAAACGGGTTCCGTCCCGGAGCCACTCGGCCTGCTGGAGGGCCCCATCCTGGACGCGGAAGGCGAGCCTCAATTCCGCCAGGCTCACCTTGTGGAGCCGGCCGGAATCCACGGACCGCTCGACGGCTTGGGTCGGCACCGGAGTGGGGGTCGGGGCCGGGGCCCTGGGCGCCTCCGCGGCGGGTCCGGGGACGGGGACGGCTTGCGGCGGTTTCGGGGGTTGGTAACGGCTGGTGAGCCAGGCTTGCCCCAGGAGGAGCACCAGGCTGGCCAGGGCGAAGATGAGGATGTTCTTGTTCTTCATGTGTTTCCCTGACCGCAGAGGGCCGAACGGAGAAGGCGGACGATCTCCTGGAAGGAGGGGGTTTTTCCGTCCAGGCGAAAGCCCTGGGCGGGTCTGACCCAGACGACACCCAGGCGCGTCCCGCCCGGGAGCCCCTCTCGGACCAGGGCCAAGAAAGCCATCCGAACCCGCCGCCGGAACCGATTTCGCTGGACCGCCCCGCCCTGCCGGCGGGAGGCGTTCACCAGGAGCAGGGGCTCTCCGCCGGAGGCCCAGACGCGCACGTCGAGGGGGGCGCAGGCAGGGCGGGGACGGGGCGCGGGCACGGGAACCGCGCGGTCCGAGCGCCGCACCACCCGGAAGCAGCCCCGGAACCGCACGGGGCGGCTAGATCGCGAGGACGTGCCGGCCCTTGTCCCGTCGGCGCTTGAGGACCAGACGGCCGTTCTTCGTCTTCATGCGGGACAGGAAGCCGTGGGTCTTGGCCCGGCGTCGCTTGTTCGGCTGGTAGGTGCGTTTCATCGGTCCACCTCGGGGAGGCTCCTCCCGGGGGGGAGGTCGAACCGCTGAGAATATCACCCATGGCCCCGCCTCACAACCATCCAGAGCGCCCCTCCCGCGGCGTGCCCAGTGGTAGAGTGTTCCTCCCTTCCTCCCCGCCGCCTCCAGGATTCCTGGCGGGGCTTTTCCTCCCGCGCCCTCCCCACCCCTTGCAACTCCCCGGGATCGCCATGCCCGCCACCGACGCCCAAAGCTTGTGGGAGACCCTTCGAAGCGGCCTGGCGGAGCGCCTCAGCGAATCCAGCTTCCGGGACTGGGTTCAGCCTTGCCGGCCCCTCAGCTTCGACGGCTCCACGCTCTGGGTCCAAGTCCCTTCCCCCTCCGCCCGCATCTGGATCGAACAGCAGCTGGCCGAGGAATTCAACGACACCCTCGTCCAGGCGGACCTGGGGCACCTTCGCCTGGCCTTTTCGGTGGAGGAGGCTCCGGGGGCGCCCCGGCCCGCCCGCAGGGGCGCGGCGGCCCGGGCGGCCAAGGGAGAGGGCCCCGCGGATTTCCCCCAGTTGTTCCACCGCTACACCCTCGACCGCTTCGTGGTCGGTCCGGGCAGCCAGCTCGCCTTTGCCGCGGCCAAGGCGGTGGTGGACAACCACGGAAAGGCCAACGCAGGGTTCAACATGAACCCCCTCTTCGTCTACGGCGGGGCCGGCCTCGGGAAGACCCACCTCATGATCGGGATCGGGAAGGCCCTGAAGGCCCGTCACCCGGACCTGGCCGTGTGCTACCTGAAGGTTGACAGTTTCTTCCACGAGCTCACCGGGGCCATCAAGAACCGGAACACCGAGCCGCTCCGGCGGAAGTACCAGCAGAACGACGTGCTCCTCCTGGACGACGTGCAGACCCTGCGAAGCATGGAGCGGACCCAGGAAGAGGTCTTCTACATCCTGGAGTACCTCCTCCAGAACGGCAGGCAGATCGTCATCACCTCGGACAACCCCCCCCAGAAGCTGGAGGGGCTCCACGAGCGGCTCATCACGCGCTGCAAGTGGGGGCTCACCGCCGACATCCAGCCCCCCGATTTCGAAACCCGCATCGCCATCCTGAAGAAGAAGCTGGAGGACGAGTTCCGGGAGCTGCCCCCCGTTCCAGAGGAGGTCCTGTCCTTCATCGCCCACAAGGCCAAGGGCAGCGTCCGGGACCTGGAAGGACTGCTGACCCGGGTGGTCTTCCAGGCGGACTTCCTGGGGGTTCCCCTGGGCCTGGAGGTGGCCCAGGTCGCGTACCAGGGGGTGAGCGGCCAGGACGCCGCGGCCCCGGTGTCCATGGAGCGCGTGTTCCGGGCCGCCGCCGAGAACTTCGGCCTGACCCTGCCGGACCTGTTGAGGAAGAAAAGCCGCCAGGCCTCGATCCTGTTGCCTCGCCAAGTGGCCATGTTCCTCGCCCGCGAGCTGACCGCCGCCTCCTTCACCGAGATCGGGCGGGCCTTCAACAACATGCACCACAGCACGGTCATGAACGCCATCGATTCCGTGCGCCTTCGCATGCGGCGGGATCCGGATTTCCACAAGAGTGTCCACGCCCTTCTGAACAGTATCCATTGAGGGCAAGGCCCTTCCTGAACCAATGCACCGATCCCCCGCCGTTCCCCCGGGCAGCCCCTGTGGGAAGGGTTCCCGGGACGACTTCACGGGCCCCGGAAGTGGGGCGTTTCCGAAGGCCTCCGGGGCATTTCCGCAGGGTATGCGGGAGGGGTTTTCCAGGTACACTGGGGACTTACAGCCCGAATCCGCATGACTGCTCGGATATCAGCATCATCAGGGTGATCCATGAACTTCAACATCCAGGTTTCCAAGGAACGATTGGATCGGGCCCTGGGAATCCTGAAACACGCCCTGGACAAGCGGGTGACCCTCCCCATCCTCCAGCACATCCTCATGGACGTGGACGATACGGAACTGAGCCTGAAGGCCACGGACATGGAGCTGGCCTTCCACGCCACCCTTCCGGTGGAAGGCAAGGGCCAGAAGACCGTGGTGGTCCCGGGGAAGAAGTTCGTGGAGACGGTCCGGGTGTATCCCGATGGAATCCTCTCCCTCGAATGGCCGGACAACACCAACCGCATGTGGCTGCGCACCCGCGGTTTCAACACGGAGCACAACATCCAGCCCGGGGAGGGGTTCCCCGACCTTCCGAGTCCGGCCCCGAGCCTTCCTTCGGTCAAGCTTCCGGTTCCCGAACTTAGGCGGGCCATTCACCTTGGCACCCTCGCGGTGAGCCGAGATGCCACGAAACCCACGCTTTCCGCCGTGCTTCTGCACCTCTCCCGGACCTTTCTCCGGGTGGTCTCCACCGACGGATTTCGACTGGCGGTGGTGGAGGTCCCCTGCGCCACCAGCCTGGAGACCGACGTCCGCCTGATCGTTCCGAAAAGGGCCCTGGACCTGCTCCCCGGGTCTCTCCTGGAGGATGGGGACGTCACCCTGCGGTGGGATGCGAACACCCTCTTCCTGGACCAGGCCGGCCTCAAGGTGTCCACGCGGCTGGTCACGGGGAACTACCCCGCCTATGAAAAGGTGCTGCCAGCCGAGCTTCCGAAGAGGGTCGTGGTGGACCGGGAAGATTTCCTCCGCACGCTGCGCATCGTCGGGCTGAAGAAGGACGACTACAACAAGAACGTCAGGCTTTTCTTCGAGTTCCCGAGCCTGAAGGTGGTCTTCCAGCACCCGGACGAAGGGGTCAACCAGGGCACCCTCAGCTTCTCGGGGGAGGAGCAGTCCTTCGAGCTCGCATTCAACATCGACTACCTGACCGAGCTGCTGGAGCGGCTGCCCGGCGACGAGGTGGTCTACCAGTTCAAGGACGAAGTGGGGCAGGGGATCTTCCAGTCTCCCAGCCTGGAAGGCCTCAGCTTCCGCTACGTCCTCATGCCCGTCCGCTTCGCCAGCCCCGCGGCGGTTTAACCCCGGCCCCGGCCGACCGGGGTGCATCACCTTGAATTTGAAAAGCGAGTAAGGATGTCCGAAGAAGTCCTGAGCCTGCCCCGACAGGAAAGCGACCAGACCTACACCGCCGACAACATCACCGTCCTGAAGGATCTCGAGGCCGTGCGAAAGCGGCCGGGGATGTACATCGGCGACACAGATGACGGCAGCGGCCTCCACCACATGGTCTACGAGGTGGTCGACAACGCCATCGACGAGGCCCTGGCGGGGTATTGCACCCGCGTGGATGTCGTCCTCCACGAGGACGGCTCCTGTTCCGTGGAGGACAACGGGCGGGGCATCCCGGTGGACATCCACAAGGAGGAGGGGCGCTCCGCGGCGGAGGTCATCATGACCGTCCTCCACGCCGGCGGGAAGTTCGACAACACTTCCGCGGACGGTCGCGGGGCCTACAAGGTCTCGGGGGGACTCCACGGGGTGGGCGTCTCCTGCGTCAACGCCCTTTCAGAAAAGCTCTGGCTCACGGTGTGGAAGGATGGCCGGGAACACGCCATGACCTTCACCCGGGGGAAGGCCGACGCCCCCCTGGCGGTGAAGGGGACCAGCTCGAAGCGGGGCACCCGGGTGCGCTTCCTGCCCGACCCGGAGGTGTTCAACAACATCCTGGACCTCTCCTTCGAGACCCTCAGCCAGCGTCTCCGGGAGCTGAGCTACCTCAACAAGGGCGTGCACATCCGCATCACGGACGAGCGCACGGGGGAGCACCACGACTTCCTCAACGCGGGGGGCATCGGCGCCTTCGTGGAGCACCTGAACCGCAACAAGGCCATGCTCCACAAGCCTCCGATCCACATCGAGGACGAGAAGGACGGGGTGACGGTGGAGGTGGCCCTGCAGTGGAACGACTCCTACCAGGAGACCCTCTTCTGCTTCACCAACAACATCCGGAACCGTGACGGGGGGGCCCACCTGGAGGGCTTCCGGGCCGCCATGACCCGCGTCATCAACACCTACGCCGAGAAGAACAACCTCCTCAAGTCGGCCAAGGTGGCCCTCACCGGCGAAGACATCCGCGAGGGGCTCACGGCGGTCATTTCCGCCAAGGTGCCAGACCCCAAATTCAGCAGCCAGACCAAGGACCGCCTCGTCTCCTCCGAAGTGAAGGGCACCGTTCAGACCATCGTCTACGAGCGCCTGAACACCTTCTTCGAGGAGAACCCCCGGGAGGCCAAGGCCATCCTGGAAAAGGCCATCGAGGCGGCCCGGGCCCGGGAGGCGGCCCGCAAGGCCAGGGAGTTGACCCGCCGGAAGGGGGCCCTGGACGGGGGCGGCCTGCCCGGCAAGCTGGCGGACTGCCAGGAGCGGGATCCCGCGCTCTCCGAGCTCGTCATCGTGGAAGGCCACTCCGCCGGCGGGGCGGCCAAGCAGGGCCGGGACCGCCGCACCCAGGCCATCCTGCCCCTCAAGGGCAAGGTGCTGAACGTGGAGAAGGCCCGGTTCGACAAGATCCTGGCCCACAACGAGTTGCGAATTCTCATCCAGGCCCTGGGGACCAGCATCGGCCAGGACGAATTCAAGGTGGAGAACCTCCGCTACCACAAGATCGTCCTGATGACCGACGCCGACGTGGACGGCAGCCACATCCGCACGCTCCTGCTGACCTTCTTCTACCGCCAGATGCCCGAGATCGTGGAGCGGGGCCACCTCTACATCGCCCAGCCCCCCCTGTTCAAAGTGAAGAAGGGCAAGACCGAACGCTACCTCAAGGACGAGCGCGCCCTGGAGGAATACCTCTTCCAGAAGGCCCTGGACGGCTGGAGCCTCACCCTGCCCGACGGCGCCGAGCGGAAGGGCGCGGTTCTGGTCCGCGAACTGAAGAAGCTGGGAGAGGTGGAGCATCTCTACCAGAAGCTGGAACGCCGTTCCTACGCCAAGGCCCTGGTCAACGCCCTGCTCGAGAACGGGCTGCTGGATGCCGACCGGTTTGCCACCGCCGAGGGGGTCGCGGAGATGGGCAGGGCCCTCCAGGCCGGAGGACTCGGCAAGACCGAACCCGAGAGCACCGAGGCCGTGGAGACCGACGGAGAGGTCCTGCCCCCCACCCATCGCCTCAAACTGGTTCGGGTGCACTTGGCCCGCCCCATCACCCTGTGGATCGACAGCCATGTCGCCCACTGGGGCGAGTTCCGCCGTCTCGCGGCCCTCCGGCAGGATCTGGCGCCCTATTTCGCCGGGGAATTGCGCCTCCGGCGGCTCAAGGAGGGCAAGGCCTCCGAGGACGAGGAGGGCCCGGCCCTCGGCCGGGACATGGTGTTCGAACACCCCGAAAAGCTCCTGGCCGCCGTCCTCGAAGAAGGGAAGCGGGGCCTGGGAATCCAACGGTACAAGGGCCTGGGCGAGATGAACCCCGAGCAGCTGTGGGAGACCACCATGGATCCCGAGCGCCGCACGCTCCTGCGGGTCCGGGTGGACGACGCCGTGGAGGCCGACGAGATGTTCACCATCCTCATGGGGGACGCCGTGGAGCCCCGGCGGAACTTCATCGAGTCCAACGCGCTCCTGGCCGAGAACATCGACGTCTAGGCGCGCCATTCACCGCCCCCCGCCCCCATCCGGCGGCCCGAGGGAGGCGGTTCCACGTGGAACAACGGAAGACCCATGACGCGAATCGAACCCATCGAGATCGAAAAGGAGATGCGGAAGTCCTACCTCGACTACGCCATGAGCGTGATCGTGGGCCGGGCCCTTCCCGATGTCCGCGACGGCCTCAAGCCCGTCCACCGACGCGTGCTCTTCGCCATGAAGCAGTCGGGGAACGAGTGGAACCGGGCCTACAAGAAGTCGGCCCGCACCGTGGGCGACGTGATCGGCAAGTACCACCCCCACGGCGACGCGCCGGCCTACGATACCCTGGTGCGCCTGGCCCAGCCCTTCACCATGCGGCACGTGCTGGTGGACGGACAGGGCAACTTCGGCTCCATCGATGGGGACAGCCCCGCCGCCATGCGTTACACGGAGGCCAGGCTCTCCCGGCTCTCCAACGAGCTCATGGCCGACCTGGACCAGGAGACGGTGGACTTCGGCCCCAACTACGACGGCAGCGAGGAGGAGCCCTTGGTGCTCCCCACCCGCTTCCCCAACTTGCTGGTGAACGGCTCCCAGGGCATCGCCGTGGGCATGGCCACGAGCATACCCCCGCACAACCTGAGGGAGTGCAGCCAGGCCCTGGTCCACCTCATCGACAACCCCGGGGCGGACCTGGCGGCGCTCATGCGCTTCATCCACGGACCCGACTTCCCGGGCGGCGGCCTCATGCTCGGCACGGAGGGGGTCCTGGACGCCTACCGGACAGGCCGGGGCCGATGCGTGGTGAGGGCCAAGTCCCACGTGGAGCAGGTGCGGGTGAAGAACAAGGGGGAGGTGGAGCAGCTGGTCTTCACCGAGCTGCCCTACCAGGTGAACAAGGCCACCCTCATCGAGAAGATCGCCGACCTGGTGCGGGACAAGAAGGTGGACGGCATCGCGGACCTCCGGGACGAATCCGACCGCGAGGGCATCCGCCTGGTGGTGGAACTGAAGAAGAACGAGCCCAGCGACATCGTGCTGAACCAGCTCTACCAGCAGACCCAGCTGCAGAACTCCTTCCCCATCACCATGCTGACCATCGTCAACGGCCAGCCGCGGATCTGCACCCTCCGGGAGATCCTCCAGGAGTTCATCGGTTTCCGCCGGGAGGTGGTCACCCGCCGCACCATGTACCAGCTGCGGAAGGCCGAGGAACGCCACCACGTGCTCCTGGGCCTCAAGACCGCCCTGGACCACCTGGACGCCGTCATCAAGCTCATCCGGGGCGCCAAGACCCCCGAAGAGGCCAAGTCGGGCCTCATGGCCGGAGCCTTCGCCAGCGCCGCGGCGATCAAGAAGGATCCAGCCCTCCGCCTTTCGGCCGTGCAGGCCCAGGCCATCCTTGAAATGCGCCTGCAGCGGCTCACGGGGCTGGAACGGGCCAAGATTTTGGAGGAGCTGGCGGAGCTGGAGAAGACCATCGCCCAGCTCAAGGCCATCCTGGCCGACGAGTCCCTGCTCCTGAAAGTGATCAAGGAGGAGCTCAAGGCGGTGGCGGACCAGTTCGGGGACGCCCGGCGCACGGAGATCGTGGCCTACAGCGGCGAGATCCGCATGGAGGACGTGGTGCCCGACGACCCCATGGTCGTCACCATGTCCAAGGCCGGCTACATCAAGCGCACGGAACTCACCGCCTACCGGCGCCAGAAGCGGGGGGGCAAGGGCAAGCTGGGCATGCGCACCAAGGACGAGGACTTCGTCGAGCAGCTCTTCCTCACCAAGGCTCACGACACGCTCATGGCCTTCACGGACCGGGGCTACGTCTACGCCCTGAAGGTCTACGATCTGCCCGAGGCCGCGGCTTCCACCCGGGGCAAGCACATCCGGAACCTCATCAACCTCAAGGACGGCGAGAACGTCGTCACCCTGCTCACCCTGCGCGAATTCCCCGAGGGCGAGTACCTGGTCTTCGCCACCGCGGACGGCACCGTGAAGCGGACCAGCCTGAGCCTCTACCAGAACATCCGCAGCAACGGCCTCATCGCCCTCAACATCGACGACGGCAACAGCCTCATCGCGGTGCGGCGCTCCACGGGGGACCAGCAGATCCTGCTCATCAGCGCCCAGGGCAAGGCCATCCGCTTCCCCGAGGAGGACATCCGCCCCGTGGGCCGCGTGGCCACGGGGGTGCGGGGCATGCGCCTCGCCTCCGGGGACAAGATCGTGGACGCGGAGGTGGTGGACGCCCTCCCCGACCTTCCGGAAGGCGTGGAGCCCGACGAGAGCACCGAGGGCCACGGCATGGTCCTGACGGTCACCGAGAAGGGATTCGGCAAGCGCAGCCTTCTGCAGGACTACCGGCTCCAGGGCCGCGGCGGCACCGGCGTGATCAACATCCGCACGGGGGTCCGCAACGGCCTCGTGGTGGGTTCGGTGCTGGTGAAGCCGGGGGAGGGCTGCCTCCTCATCAGCCAGGAGGGCATGGTCATCCGCTTCGCCATCGAGGAGGTCCGGAAGACCGGCCGCAACGCCCTGGGTGTCCGCCTCGTCAAGTTCACCGAAGAGAAGGACCGGGTGGTGGGCATCGCCAAGATCGACGCCAGCGCCCAGGCCCTGGACGAGGAGGAGGACCTGGACCTGGTGGCCGATGCGGAACCCGCCAAGCCTGGACCCGACGAGGGCGGAAAGCAGCCCGGGTTGCCGATGTCCTGACGGCACGCCTCCCGGAAACCGAAGAGCCGGGCCTGGAGCCCGGCTCTTCCGCCTTCGGGCCCAAGCGGGGGTTCAGACCGGCGTGGGGTGCCCCTCCAGGCATTTCAGCCCGGCCCTCAGGTCCTCCTCGGGCAGGCTGTGGTCGGCGAGCTGGCCGTCCAGGTAGGCGCCGTAGCCGTTGAGGTCCATGAGGCCGTGGCCGCTGAGGTTGAAGACGATGACCCGTTCCTTGCCCTCTTCCCGGGCCTGGACCGCGGAGCGGATGGCCTGGGCGATGGCGTGGCTGGACTCGGGGGCTGGAATGATGCCCTCGGTGCGCGAGAAGGCCAGGGCGGCCGCGAAGCACTCCAGCTGCTGGATCGCGATGGGCGTCACCAGCCCATCCACCACGGTCCGGCTCACCAGGGGGGCCATGCCGTGGTAGCGCAGGCCCCCGGCGTGGATGCCAGGGGGCATGAAGGTGTGCCCCAGGCTGTGCATGGGGAGCAGGGGCGTCATGCGGGCCACGTCGCCGTGGTCGTAGGCGTAGGGTCCCCGGGTGAGGGTGGGGCAGGAGGCGGGTTCCACGGCCAGCACCTCCATGTCGGCGCCGGCGATCTTGTCCCGGAGGAAGGGGAAGGCCAGCCCGGCGAAGTTGCTGCCCCCGCCCACGCAGCCGATCACCGTGTCCACCTTCTTCTCCCCGGCCAGGGCCAACTGCTTCTGGGTTTCCAGGCCGATGATGGTCTGGTGGAGCAGCACGTGGTTCAGCACGCTGCCCAGGGTGTAGCGGGTGCTGCCCGTGGGGTCCGTGACCGCGGCCTCCACGGCCTCGCTGATGGCGATGCCCAGGCTGCCCGGCGAACTGCGGTCCTGCTCCAGGATGGCGCGGCCGGCCGCGGTCTCCTCCGAGGGACTGGCCACGCACTCGGCTCCCCAGGTGCGCATCATGAGCTTGCGGAAGGGCTTCTGGTCAAAGCTCACCCGCACCATGTAGATCTTGCACTCCAGGCCGAACTGGGCGCAGGCGAAGGCGATGGAACTGCCCCACTGGCCCGCGCCGGTCTCGGAGGTGACCCGCTTCATGCCGGCCATCTTGTTGTAGTAGGCCTGGGCGACGGCGGTGTTCACCTTGTGGCTCCCCGCCGGGCTTACGCTCTCGTTCTTGAAGTAGATCCTCGCCGGGGTCTTCAGGTGGGCCTCCAGGGCCTTGGCCCGGTGCAGGGGGGTGGGGCGGTAGCGCAGGAGGATTTCCAGGACCTCCTCGGGGATGGGGATCCAGCGCTCCTGGCTCACCTCCTGCTCGATGAGGTTCATGGGGAACACCGCGCCCAGGGCCGCCGGGCTCACGGGGTTCCCGTCGGGACCCAGGGGCGGACCCGGGGGGTGGGGCAGGTCGGCGGCAATGTTGTACCAGGAGGCGGGAAGCTCGCTGACGGGGAGTAGGGTGCGGGACATGGAGGCTCCGTGGGGTGGGTGGGGGTTTCAGTGGGGGCGGGGCCGGGGAAGGGCCAGGACCGCCTTGAGGGCGGAGCCAGGGCGTTTCAGTTCCCGGGAGCCCCGTGTGATCTTGCAGAGGCTGACCCCAAGTTCCGTGGCGATCTGCCGCTGGGTCTCTCCGGCCTCCAAGCGCTTCAGCAGCTCCCATCGGGACCCCAGGTCCCGGGTCTCCGAGGGGGTCAGGATCTCCCGGAGGAAGCGTTCCATGAGATCCGGATCCCGGAGCCGGGCAAGGAGGCGGGTGAGCTCAGTGAAGGTATCCATGTTGTTTCTATAGATAGAAACATTCCAACATGCGACCGCCAGGGAGTCAATGGTTCTCCTCGGCTCCTAGGTGTGCCGCTCCACGGTGAACCGCTGGATGCGGATCTTTTCATCCCCGGGGATCCCGGCCTTCCGGCGGGCGATGGCCAGCTGCTGTCCGGGGCTGTCCACCCCTTCCAGGTCGGGGAGCAGCACCCCCCGCCGCCCCGCGTCATCCTCCACCACCACGCCAAAGCGCCGGGGATCCAGGGCCGAAACCCCCTCCACGGATTCGAGGGGGGAGAGGACGTCCACCTTCACCTCCAGGTCCTGGAGTTCCCCGGCCTCCAAGGGGGGGAAGCGGCGGTCCCGGGAACAGGCGGCCACGGCGTTCTCCCGGATCTCCGCCCCCAGGCTTGCATGGCAGGGTTCCAGGGTGCCGATGCAACCCCGAAGCTCCCCCCTTCGGTGCAGGCTCACGAAGCAGGCGCCAGGCCGGCGGAGTTCGGGAAGGACGGGGACCCCCGGGTCCTGGGGCAGGCGACCAGAGCGGACCCAGGCTTCGATGGTCTGGCGGGCGAGTTGCACCAGCGGATCCAGGAGCACCTCCCCCTCAAAGATAGGCCGACCAGTCGCCCTCCGTCAGTTCCACCCCTTCCCGAAGGAGACGGGGCAGGCGGTCCTCTGGAAAGAGGTAGGCCCAGGCCCGGTACCGGAGGCCCGAATCCAGGAGGACGGTCAGGATCCGCCGTTCGAAGAGGCCCTCTTCCAGGCCTTCGAGGGGATCCAGGTCGGCCAGGGCGGATTCCAGCGCCTGCCCGTCCTCGTACCCCACGAATTCCCCGGTCACCCACCCCGGGGCCGGAGGAGGGGCCGGGGGTTCACCCTGGGGCACCAGGGCGGGATAGCCCGCCGCGGGCAGGTGGAACAGGCGGCCCGGGGTCCAAGCCCGGCACCATCCCTCGGGGTGGGTCCGCTCCAGCCAGCGGTGGTTCCGCCCCCCGGGGCGGAGGCTGCCGTAGATGAAGAGGCCATCGGCCTCCACGGGCTACTCCGGGATGGGGTACTGGTCGGTGAGGTGGAAGACTTCCTGGCGGATCCGCGCGATGGCGGCCTCGTCGGCCCCGTGGCGCAGGCCCATGTCGATCCAGCCGGCGATGTGGTCCATCTCCTCCTCCAGGAGGCCGCGGGTGGTCACCGCCGGGGTCCCCAGACGGATGCCGCTGGGCTTGAGGGGGGGGTTGGGATCGAAGGGAATGCCGTTCTTGTTCACCGTGATGCCGCACCGTTCGAGGACCCGCTCTGCCTCGGAGCCCAGGATGCCGTGATCGAAAACGTCCACCAGCATGAGGTGGTTGTCGGTGCCCCCGGAGACGAGGCGCCAGCCCCGCCTCTTCAAGCCCTCCGAGAGCGCCTGGGCGTTTTTCACGACCTGTTCCTGGTAGCGCAGGAAGTCCGGCCGCAGGGCTTCGCCCAGGGCCACCGCCTTGGCGGCGATCACGTGCATGAGGGGGCCCCCCTGGACGCCGGGGAAAAGGGCGCGGTCCAGGTCCTTGGCGAACTGCTGCCGGCAGAGGATGAGTCCTCCGCGGGGGCCCCGCAGGGTCTTGTGGGTGGTGGTGGTGACGAAGTCGGCGTGGGGCACGGGGCTCGGATGGACCCCGGCGGCCACGAGGCCGGCGATGTGGGCCATGTCCACCATGAGCAGGGCGCCCGCCTCGTCGGCGATGGCCCGGAAGGCCGGGAAATCGAAGGTCCGGGAATAGGCAGAAGCGCCGGCCACGATCATCTTGGGGCGATGCTCCAGGGCCAGCCGGCGCACCTGGTCCATGTCGATGCGCTCGTCCTCCTTGCGGACCTGGTAGCCGATGAAGCGGTAGAGGATTCCCGAGCTGTTGAGGGGATGGCCGTGCGTAAGGTGGCCGCCGTGGGCCAGGTCCAGGCCCAGGACCGTATCCCCGGGCTGCAGCACCGAGAGGTAGACCGCCATGTTGGCCTGGGCGCCGCTGTGGGGCTGGACATTGATGTGCTCGCAGCCGAAGAGGCGCTTGCCCCGGTTCCGGGCCAGCTCCTCCACGGTGTCCACGTTGGCGCAGCCTCCGTAGTAGCGCCTCCCCGGGTAGCCCTCGGCGTACTTGTTCGTGAAGTGGGAGCCCATGGCCTGCATCACGGCCCGGCTGGCGTAGTTCTCGGAAGCGATGAGCTCCAGGTGGTGCCGCTGGCGCTGGATCTCCAGCTCCAGGGCCTGGAACACCTCCGGGTCGCCGTTGCGGAAGGCCTCGTACATGGGCATGGGGGACACCTCGGTCTGCAGGGCCATCATCGCATCCGGGGGGGCCGCGGGCCAGAAGGCGACCGACCGGCCTTCTGCCACCATGGAGGGGGGTGTTTCCATGACCTTCCTTCCTCCCGCCGAGGGGCCCGAGCTGGAACGCTTCGAGCATCCCCTGGCCAGCCGCTACGCCAGCAAGGCCATGCTGCGGCTGCTCTCCCCCCTCTACCGGATGCGGGTTTGGAGGCGGCTCTGGATCGCCCTGGCCGAGGCGGAAGCCGAGCTGGGACTGCCCATCGCTGAGGCCCAACTGGAGGAACTCCGGCGCACCAGGGAATCGGTGGACCTGGAGGCCATCGCCCGGCACGAAGCCGACCTGCGCCACGACGTGATGGCGGCCATCCACGCCTGGGGGGAACAGGCCCCCCGGGCACGGCCCATCCTGCACCTGGGCGCCACCAGCTGCTTCGTCACCGACAACGGGGACCTCCTGATCTGCCACGCGGCCCTCCAACTGCTGCGGAAGCGCCTCCTGGATGTCCTGGGGGCCCTCTCGACCTTCGCGGCCACCTGGAAGGAGCAGCCCTGCCTGGGCTTCACCCACTTCCAGCCGGCCCAGCCCACCACGGTCGGCAAGCGGGCCTGCCTCTGGATCCAGGACCTGCTGCTGGACCTGGGGGACCTGGACCACCTGATCGCCACCACCCCGGTGCGCGGCGTGAAGGGCGTGACGGGCACCCAGGCGAGCTTCCTGGAGCTCTTCGACGGAGACGGGGCCAAGGTGGAGGCCCTGGAACGGCGCTTCTGCGAGAAGGTCGGCCATCCTGCCATCCCCGTGAGCGGACAGACGGCCACCCGGAAACTGGAAGACCGCATCGGCCAGGTGCTCTGCGGGATCGCCGCCAGCGCCAGCAAGTTCGCCTGCGACCTGCGCCTGCTCCAGCACCTGAAGGAAGTGGAGGAGCCCTTCGAGACCAAGCAGATCGGTTCCAGCGCCATGCCATACAAGCGCAACCCCATGCGCAGCGAGCGCATCAACAGCCTGGCGCGCTTCGTCCTGGGGCTGGTGCCCAGCAGCTACCAGACCAGCGCCACGCAATGGATGGAGCGCACCCTGGACGACAGCGCCCACCGGCGCCTGACGATCAGCCAGGGCCTCCTGGCCGTGGACGCGATCCTGGTGCTCTACCGCAACGTGGCCTCGGGCCTGGTGGTGCACCCCCGGATGATCGAGGCCAGGCTCGCCCAGGAACTGCCCTTCATGGCGGCGGAGGTCCTGCTCATGGAGGGGGTCAAGCGGGGCGGCGACCGGCAGGACCTCCACGAACGCTTCCGCGTGGCCTCCCTGGAGGCCGGCCGGGCCGTGAAGGAGGAGGGGCTGCCCAATCCGCTGCTGAGGCTGCTAGCCGAGGACGGCGCCTGGCGGATGAACGAAACGGAACTGGCCGCCCTCCTGGACGCCCGGCGCTTCACGGGCCGGGCCGCGGAGCAGGTCGCGGGGTTCCTGGGCTCCGAGGTGGCGCGGGCCCTCGAAGCGCATGCGGCGGGTGGGGAGGAGGGGCTCCGGGTCTAGTCTTCCCCGGCCGCAGGGGCAGTCCCCTCCCCGGGGCCCCCCTCGACCGCGGAGGTCTCGGTGGCGGAGGACGCTTCCCCGCTCTCCTTGTGCAGCTTCCGCTGCCGCTTCTCTTCCTGCTTCCGCTGCCGCTCAAGGTCCCGAAGCCGCTTGTCGCGTGCGTAGTTCACCCGGGCCATGAGGCCTCCCAAAAAGGAACGGCCCGCCGCCTTGGGAAGGAGCGGGCCGAGGGTTGGTGGTACAGGATCAGATCTTGGTGACGTTGACCGCCTGGGGACCCTTCTGCCCCTGGCCGGTCTCGAAGCTGACGCGCTGCTTCTCGTCCAGCGTCTTGAACCCGGTGCCCTGGATGGCGGAGTGATGGACGAAGAGGTCGGGGCCGCCTCCATCCGGCGTGATGAAGCCGTATCCCTTTTCCGCGTTGAACCACTTGACGGTGCCTTGTGCCATGACTTTCTTCCATTTTGTCTCGAAAGGATTCGCTGGATGCTAGTCGAGACAAGGCCTGGCACAGCGCGAGGGACCCGCAACGTGCGGATTCCTTCTCCCCAGCATGCCGCAGTTCCAGGGAAAAGTCCCTGAAAGATGTGAGGAATAGGCTTCGGTGCCGTGGCGACGGTGAGACCGCCCGGGCCCGACGGGGGGGGGCGACCCTGTGGCTCGGGCGCCTGGGGTAGGGTGGAGCATGGCTCCCCCGGCTCCCTGGAGGGGGGCCGGACAGGAAGGACCCCATGCTCAAGACCGCGGTGGTGGGCGCCCAGACCTTGTTGGGCCGGGAACTTGTGCGCGCCCTGGAAGCCTGCGAGGCCTCGGTCCTGCCCCTCCACACCGGCCCCCTCACGACCGCGGAGGAAGAAGGGGATCTGGTGATCTTCGCTCCGGAACCGGCCCTGCTGGAGGGCGTGGACCTCGTCATCCTGGCGGACCGGCCCTCTTCGGGAACCCTGCTGCGGGGCTTCCCGGGCCGGGTCCTGGACCTCCAGGAGGATGCGGACCCGCGGGAAAGCGGGGACCCCATGCCTCTGGCCGGTGATTGGCCCCCGACGGTGCTGCGGTTCCGCGGCCGGGCCCCCCTCGAGCAGGCGCTGGCCCTGGTGCCCCGGCTGGTGGAAGGTGTAGGCGAGGTGTGCGCCACCCACCTCCGCTCCATCGCGATGCTGGGGGAGCGTGGGATCCAGGGGCTCCTCGAACAGACCGAAGCCGTCCTCGGGGGAACGGATCCCGACCCGACCAAGCTCGGCTACCGGGCCGCCTTCGAGGTGATCCCGGGAGTGGCCCGCGGAGCCCTGGTGGAGGTCCGGGTGCCGGTCTTCCACGGGGACATCCTGCTCCTCCACCTTCGCGGCATTCCGGGCACCCCCCTGTCGGCCAAGAACCCCCCGCCCGGCGTTCTGTGGCGGGACCTGCCCCCGTCGAGCCGGGACGTGGCCGTGAGCGCGGAGGCCCTCGCCCACCTGCAGGTGGACACGGAAGGGGCCCGGGGGGTGCTCACCCTGGGCTACGACCCCATCCTTTGGGGCGTCCTCAGGCCCGTCCTCCGCCTGCTGGGCCTGGGCCAGGGCTGAACCAGGCCATCACCCCGGACCGAAGCCCGCCGGGGGAAAGCGCGCATTCAAACGTGCTTCCTGCTCCTGGAGGTGTCGGAGCAGGGCCTGCCAGCGGGGGTGGGCCTGAACGCTCCGGAGGAAGGGAGCCCCCTCGTACCAGGCGCGGCATCCAAACCCCTGGGCCGAGGCCCGGAGGCCGGTTTCCAGGGCCTCCGAGTCGGCGCCCAGGAAGCCGAAGGCCTCGGCCAATTTGAAGGTGAACTCCCCGTCGGGGACCCGGATCTGGGTCCGTTCCCGGACGATCTCCCGGAGTTCGGCCAGGGCCTCCTCCCGTTTCTCCAGAAGGGCCAGTTCGTAGACACGGGCCAGGCGTTCGAACTGGATGGTCCTGCCCGGCCGGGACTGGGCCTCCCGGAAAGGGCCAAGGGCCCGCTCGGGATGTCCCCGGAGCAGTTCGAGGTAGCCCCGGTAGAAGAGGCGCAGGGGGCTGAAGGGTGTTCCGGGCTCGGCGGCCAGGCTCTTCTCGAAACGGTCGAGATCACCCAGGTACAGATAGGTGTTCTCCCCCAGGCCGGGGTCGCCCCCCAGTCCTCCGGCAAGCCTTTCCCTGGCGTGGATGGCACGGCGGGCGCCCTCCAGCAGCCCGGCGCAGCGTGCGGCGTAGGCCAGGGCCCCGTAAGGAAGGAGGCTGCGGGGGTGGCTTTCCAACAGACGGAAGGCCAGGGCCAGGGAACCCTCGGGATCACCCACGTCGGTCTTGTAACGGGCGTAGTGGTACAGGGCCCGGGGATGATCGGGGATGCTCTCCAGCACCCTCCGGAACAGGTGGTCGCAGGACGTCAGCGCATCTGGATCCTCGGCGGCTTCCCGGATCAGGAGCCGGGCGTGGAGGTAGGCGGCCCGGAACCAGGCCGAGGCGCTGCCGGAGTCCGCCCGGGCCAAAGCCAGGGCCAGGTCCCTGCGGGGCTGGAGCTGGGCATAGGTGAAGGGTCCGGAGATCCGCGCGAGCTGCCAGAAGACCCCCGGTTCCTCGGGAAGCAGGGCCCCCAGCCTCCGGTGCTCGAACCCCAGTTCCCCGAACATGTCGGCGATGGCTTTCCGAGGAGGGCCCGCTGTCTCGAAGGGCGTGGCGTCCTCCGCCCGGAAGCGGAGAAGGAGGGTTCCCCCCTCCTCCCGCGCACTGACCAGGAAACGGCGCAAACCGGCCCTCGATTCCCGAGGGGGTTCGGTCAGGAGCGTGACCCGGGGATCCAGTTCCAGGGCCTCCTGGAGAAGGGCCAGGAGGCCGAGGCGCTCTTCCTCCGGGAGGTGCCCCCATTCGCCGACTGGGGCGGCCTCCAGCAGGACCGCCTGGACAGGAGGGTAGCGAAGCCCGCGCCACCCCAGGATGGCCAGGATCACCATGAGCGCGACACCCAGGAGGGCCGCGGCGCCCCGCCTCATGGCGGGGACTTCGGGGAACCGAGGGAAACGTTCCGGCCCATGCCTCCTCTTGTAGCCCCTGGGGGTGGCGCCATCAAGGCACTTCCCCGGAAGGGGCCCAGGAACGAGAATCCCCCCATGGCCCGAAAGCTGGATGAGCCTCAGGACCGGGGGGATTTCTTCAAGTCCCTGGGGACGCTGTTCGCCGGTTTCCTGGCCGACCAGATCGAGGACGCGGTGACCGGGGTGGCCCCGCGCCTGCTCCGTCCTCCGGGGGCCCTGGACGAGTTCGAGTTCCTGACGGCCTGCACCCGCTGCGACAAGTGCATCAAGGCCTGCCCCCAGGACTCCATCCGCAAGGCGGGGGGCGGCGCCGGCCTGGGGGTGAACACGCCCTACCTCGAAGTCCGGAGCATGCCCTGCTTCCTCTGCACGGACCTCCCCTGCATCCCGGCCTGCCCGGACGGCGCCCTCCTGTGGCCCACGCGCACGCTGGCCAGCGGCGAGGTCCTGGACGGCCCCCGGGCCGTGAAGATGGGGACCGCCAGGATCCTGGAGGACCTGTGCCTGACCTTTTCCGGGGAGGACAAGGAGCCCCAGGTGTGCCGCACCTGCGTGGACCGCTGCCCCTACCCCGGCGTGGCCATCGCCATCCCGGACACCGAAGACGGCTCGGTACCCCACCCCCGGGTGATCGAGGAATGCTGCACAGGCTGTGGCCTCTGCGTCTTCGGCTGCCCCACCCCCAAGGCCGCCATCATCGTGGAACCCCGGCGCTGAAGGCGGGGGGCGGTCTGTGGCCCCGTTCACATGCCGAAAGCACCCCCGGGGCGCTACACTGGCCCGCCTCAAGGGTGGTGCATGGCCCAGTCCCCCATCGGCAGCCCGGTTCTCCGCCGCGAAGGCGGGGCCAAGCTCGCGGGCGCCACGCAGTACACCGACGACCTGCGGATCCCGGGCCTGCTCCACGGGGTGACGGTGCGCAGCCCCGTGGCCCGGGGACGGCTGAGGGCGGTGCATTTCGGGGAGGGCATCCCCTGGGAGGAGTTCACCATCGTCCGGGCCGCCGACATCCCCGGCCGCAACGCAGTGGCCCACATCCTCGAGGACCAACCCTGCCTGGTGGACGGGGAGATCCGGCATGCCGAAGAGGCGGTGCTCCTGTTGGCCCACGAGGATCGGGCCCTGGCAGAGCTGGCCCGCACCCGGGTGCGCCTGGACTTCGAGGCACTCCCGGCGGTGCTGAGCCTGGACGAAGCCCTGGAGACCCGCGAAAGGGTCTGGGGCGAGGACAACACCTTCAAGCGGATCCTCATCGAGAAGGGCGATCCCTTCGACTGGGCCGCGGCGCCCCGGGTCCACGAGGGCACCTACCGCACCGGGGCCCAGGAGCACGTCTACATCGAGCCCAACGCCATGATCGCGGAGGCCTCGCCCGACGGGGTGCTGGCCCGGGGCTCCCTCCAGTGCCCCTACTACGTGCACCACAGCCTCCAGGCCCTTCTCGGCCTGCCCCCGGAAAGGATCCGGGTGGTGCAGCTCGACACGGGGGGCGGCTTCGGCGGCAAGGAGGATTTCCCCTCCATGATCGCGGCCCACGCGGCCCTGCTTTCCTGGAAGGCCGGCGGCCGGCCCGTGAAGATCGCCTACGACCGCGAGGAGGACATGGCCTGCACCACCAAGCGCCATCCGTCCCGAACGCGGATCCGGAGCGCCTTTGCGCCGGACGGGACCCTTCTGGCCCTGGAGATCGAATTCATCCTGGACGGCGGGGCCTACCTCACCCTCTCGCCGGTGGTCCTCAGCCGGGGCGCCCTCCACGCCTCGGGGCCCTACCGCTGCGGGCACATCCGCATCGAGGCCCGGGCGGTGGCCACGAACACCCCGCCCCACGGCGCCTTCCGGGGTTTCGGCGCCCCCCAGAGCCTCTTCGCCATCGAGCGTCACATGACCGAAGCCGCTCGGCGCCTGGGGATGGATCCCGCGGAGTTGCGCCGGAAGAACCTCCTCCGGCCCGGCGACACCATGGCCACGGGCCAGGTCCTGCGGGACGCGGTGGATCTGCCCGCCCTCATGGACCGGGCCCTGGCCGAGATCGGGTACCGGGAGAAGCGGCCCCTTGACGCCAGGCTCCACGAACGGCCGGGACGCCCCCGGCGGGGGATCGGCTTCGCCGTCTTCATGCACGGAGGAGGCTTCACGGGCGGCGGGGAGGTCTTCCTCGGGTCCGTGGCCGCGGTGGAGGGCACCGTCGAAGGACGCTTCCGGGTGCTGGCGGCGTCCACGGAGATCGGCCAGGGGGCCACCACCGTGTTCGGCCAGATCGCCGCGGAGGCCCTGGGCTGCCCCCTGGAAGCCGTGGAGGTGGCCCGGCCCGACACCGCGGTGGTGCCCAACAGTGGGCCCACGGTGGCCTCCCGCACCACCCAGGTGGTGGGCAAGCTCATCTTCGACGCCGCCCTGGCCCTCCGGAAAACCCTCCTGGAGTCGGGGCACCTCGCCGAGGGCGGAGATGTTTCCGCCGCCGCCCGGGCCTTCATCGCGGCCCGGGGCGCCCTGCGGGCAGAGAGTCGCTACCAGAAGCCCCCTTTCGTGCAGTGGGACGACGCGGCCTACCGGGGGGACGCCTACGCCACCTACGCCTGGGCCTGCTATGCCGCGGAGGTGTCGGCGGACTCCCGCACCTACGAGGTCCGGGTGGAGGACTTCGTGGCGGTGCAGGAAGTGGGTCGGGTGGTGAATCCCACCCTCGCCGCCGGCCAGATCGAGGGAGGCGTGGCCCAGGGCATCGGCTGGGCCCTCAGCGAGGAGGTGGTCTGGCGCGACGGCCGCATGGCCAACGCCCAGATGACGAACTACCTCATCCCCACCAGCGCCGACCTTCCCCGGATCCGGGCTTTCTTCGAAGAGTCCCCCTACCCCTACGGGCCCGGAGGGGCCAAGGGGATCGGAGAACTGCCCATGGACGGTCCGGCCCCGGCGATCCTGAACGCCGTGCAGGAGGCCCTGGGTGTGGAGGCCCGGGAGCTGCCCCTGACGCCCGAGCGCCTGCTGGACCTGGTGGAGCCGGAGGCTGCCGATGGCTGAGAAGATCCTCCTGTGGATGACCGTGAACGGCGAAGCCCGCAGCGCCGAGGTCTTTCCCATGGCGAGGCTCCTGGATGTGATCCGGGAGGACTGGGGTCTCACGGGCACCAAGGAGGGCTGTGGCGAGGGCGAGTGCGGCGCCTGCTCCGTGATATTGGATGGCGTGCTGGTGAACGCCTGCCTGATCCCCGCCGTGCAGGCCCAGGGCGGGGAGCTCCTCACCGTGGAGGGCTTGGCCCGGAAAGGCGAGCTGGACCCCCTGCAGGAGGCCTTCCTCCACCACGGCGGGGCCCAGTGCGGTTTCTGCACCCCCGGCATGCTCATGGCGGGCACCCATCTGCTGGCGCAGGGCGGTCCAGGTGACGAGGCGGAGGCCCGGGCTGGGCTGGCGGGAAACCTCTGCCGCTGCACCGGCTACAACCGCATCGTGGACGCCGTCCTGGCGGCGCGAAGGGAACATCCGTGAGAGGCCAGCCTTCGGCCTGCGAGGTCCACACCCCCGAGACCCTGGCTGGGGCCCTGGCCTTCCGCGCCGGCAACCCCGATTGGCGCCCCCTGGCGGGAGGCACGGACCTCATGGTGCCCTTCGCGGCGGGGCGCCTGGGCGACCAGCGCTTCCTCAACCTCTGGGGCCTGCGGGAATTGAAAGGAATCCTGGCCTCGGAAGACGCCGTCCTCATCGGCGCCCTTGCGAGCTACCGCGCGATCGCCGCCCACCCGGTGATCCAGGCCCGCCTGCCGAACCTCGTGGCCAGCGCCCGGGCCACGGGGGCCCTGGCCATCCAGGGGCGCGGGACCCTGGGGGGCAACCTCGTGAACGGCAGCCCCGCCGCCGACTCGCCCCCGAGCCTCCTCGTCTATGAAGCCGAGGTGGAACTCGCCTCGGTGCGGGGCGGGCGGTGGATCCCCTACGCGGCCTTCCACACGGGCTACCGCGCCAACGCGATGGCTCCCGACGAACTGCTCACCTGCATCCGGGTTCCCTTGCCCCCCGAAGGTGGCGTGCACTACTTCCGGAAAGTGGGCACCCGGCAGGCCCAGGCCATCGCCAAGCTCAGCCTCGCCGGGTGGGCGCTCCCCAGGCAGGGCCGTCTGGCCGAAATCCGCCTGGCCCTGGGCAGCGTGGCGCCGGTGCCAGTGCGGGCGCTCCACGCCGAGACCGTGCTGCGCGGCGCGCCGCTGTCGGCCCTGCCCCTGTCGGCCGCCCGGGAGGCCCTCCAGGCCGACATCGCCCCCATCGACGACCTGCGCAGCAGCGCCCGCTACCGCCGCCGGGTGGCTGGGAACTTGTTGGAGGAAGCGCTGGCGGCGCTGATCTGAGGGGACCCGCGCGCCCTTCGTTCCATCAGGGCAGGCGTGGGAAGAGAAGGTCCAGCAGCTCCCGGGCCTCTGGGCGCCCCGCGGCCTGGGCCCGCTCGAAACATCGGCGGGCCTCGACCTTGTCCTCCGGCACCCGGCGGCCGTAGTAGTGCAGGGCCCCCAGTTCCATCAGGGCCTCACCGTGGTTCGCGGCGGCCGCCTTCCGGAGCCAAACCAGGGACTCCTGACCCGAGGCCGGATCCAAGTCCCTCAGGTCCATGGCCAGTTTGAACATGGCCAAGGGGTCCCCGGCGGCTGCCCGCTGTCGAAGGGCCTCCCGCGCCGCCAGGATGGCCGGATCCTCGCGCTGCGCCTTGAGCCAGGCCCTTTCCCGGGCTCCGGGATCCTCTTCGCCGGCCGCCATCGGCCCGGGGGACGGCGCCACCTTCCGGATGGCGCCTGAATCGAGGTCCAGGGCCAGGGCCGCGTCGGGCAGGGCCACCCATAGGGCGTCCCGCCCGAGGGCCGCCGCCCGAGGACGGCCCCAGGGGAAGACGCGCCAGCGCTGCCTGGAAGGGAATCCCTGAGTCTGGGCGGTCCAGAGCAGCACATCGTTCAGCCAGAGGATCCTCCCGTCCAGGGCGGGGCCCGGGAGGCGCAGGGACGCTGAGGAGGGGGGCCAGGGAATCCACTGGGACGGCAGCTCCGGTGGGGGTGGAGGGGAGGCGGTGCCCCCCACCTGGGCCCAGGCCCAACGGAACCCCTCCACCTGCCCCTGGGCGAAGGTCTCGCTCCCACCCATGGCCGGGGCCAACTGGAGCCCCGTCTCGGGGTCGACTTCCAGGGATGGGGGGGGCACAAGGATCTCCACGCCCGGCGGAGGGGAAGTTCGCGGGACGGCGGCGAAGGGGGCACCCTGCCTGGGCAGGAAAGGGCGCATCCCGGATTCCCGGGACTTCCGGACCATCTCGGTCCCGTTCAGGAAGCCCTCCCGGAAGGCCGCCTGCCCCTGAGGATCCACACGCAGGGACGCCTGCTTCGCCTGGCGCCCGGCCTCCAGCACCCAGGCGGGAGGTCCCGCGGAGCCTTCGGGCCCTTTGCAGGCCGTCAGGCACAGAGAAAGCAGGATTCCCGGGAGAAAGGAAGGGTGTCGCATGGTGGTCCTGAAGATCTGATCCAGACTCTAGGTCCTCCCCCACTCCAGCGGGTCACAGGTGTGTCAGCGGGACCGACGGGACCGCGAGCGGGCCCCAGCCTGCCCTCAGAGGCGCCGCCAGAGCTGCCGGGCCAGGTCCCGGCTGCGCTCCGCGAGTCCAGCCTCGTCCAGGTTGAGGCACAGGTTCCGACCCTTCATCAGGACCCTTCCGCCGCAGACCGTCGTGTCCACCCGCGCCTGGCTGATGCCGAAGAGGAGATGCCCCAGGGCGTTGCCTTCGTCCATCGGCGTCGGCGGGTCGTAGGGCACCAGGATGAGGTCCGCCGCGGCGCCGGCCTCCAGGGTTCCGAGGGGAAAGCCCCAGAGGCGCGAGGCGAGGCGGGGGTTTTCCACGGTGAGGCTCTCGGTGACCACCCCCCAGCCCGCGGAGGCGTCGTCCTGGCGGCGGTGCTGGGCCCAGAGGGCCACGCGCGCTTCCTCCAGCATGTCCACCGTCATGGCGTCGGTGCCCAGGGCCACGGGCACCCCGGCGCGCCGCAGGCCCACCAGGTCCGCGATGCCCACGGCGTTGTTGAGGTTGCTCTGGGGGTTGGTGGCCACCGTGGCGCCGGTCTCCGCCAACTCGGCCATCTCCGGGGCCATGAGGTGCACCCCGTGGGCCGCCAGGGTGCCGGGACCCAGGATGCCGTGGCGGCGCAGGCGGGGCACCACCCGCTCGCCGTGCTCGGTGAGGCTGTGGGCCTGGTCGGACTCGGCCTCCGCCAGGTGGATGTGGAAGCCCGTGGCCAGGTCCCGGGCCATTCCCGCGGCGAGGTCGAGGCTCTCGTCGGAAAGGGTGAAGGCGGCGTGGAGACCGAAGAGGGCCCGGAGCTGGGGATCCCGCTCGTCCCGGCAGCGGCGGACGAACCGCGCGTTCTCGGCCAGCCCCGCGTCCCGGACCGCCTTCCCGTCCCGGTCCGAGACCTCGTAGCAGAGGCAGGCGCGGATCCCCGCCTCCTTCACGGCCCCGGCCACCGCGTCCAGGGAGCCCTCCACCGCGCCGGGGCTGGCGTGGTGGTCCACCAGGGTGGTGCAGCCATGGCGGACCGCCTCCAGGGCCATCACCAGGGCGCTCGTGCGGGCGTCCTCCAGGGTGAGGGCCTTGTCCAGGCGCCACCAGAGGTTCCGGAGGACCTCGGTGAAATCCTTGCTGGGAGCGGCTGGGGTGAATCCCCGGGCGAAGGTGCTGTAGAAGTGCATGTGGGCGTTGATCAGGCCGGGCATCACCACCATGCCCGTGGCGTCCAGGACCTCGGCGAAGGGTCCCGGGGCCCTGCCCGCCGGCGCGATGGCCGCGATGCGGTCCCCCTCGACGAGGACCTCGTGGCCCTCCAGCACGCGGCAGGGTTTCCCGAAGCTGAGCAGGGTGCCGTGCTGGATCAGGATGCGGCGCATCGGATCTCCGGAGCCCGGGGGCTCAGGCAGGATAGCTCCTCCCGGCCTCAGGCCCCGGCGAAGACGCTGGGGTAGCGCGCCAGGAAGGCGGCGCAATGCTGCAGCTCCCGGGCGTCCAGGCACTCGCCGATCTTGTGGGTGTTCTGCTCGATGCCGGGGCCGAAGCCGAACATGGCGGGGTGCTTGTAGACCTCCCCCACCACCCAATTTTTCTTCGCGGCCCCGGGGACGGGGGCCTCGCGGGGGACGGGGAAGCCCACGCCGTCCGTGGAGAAGACCCAGCGAGCCACCCGGGGTTCCTTCGTGAGGACGCCGCCCTCGCCCACCTTCCCCTCCACGTGGGGGCTCACCACGCCCTGGTAGGCGGCGACGGCGGCCTGGATGGCGGGATGCTCCTCCGGCGTGACCCAGCCCAGGTAGACCTGGGGATTGTCCAGCACGAAGCCCTTCCAGCTGGGATCCCGGTAGACCGGGACGCCCACCTCCACCTGCAGCCCGGCCCGCCGAGCGGCGGCCACGGCGTCCAGGGACTCCACGTCGGCCAGGGCCTGCTCCGGGGTCTCGCCGAGGGTCAGCCTCCGGTCGAAGCGGAAGGTGAAGCGCTCCGGCACGGCGCAATCGCTGGGGGTGTCCAGGCGGGCCCAGGAGGCCGTGCGGGTGCCGTGGCCCAGGAAGGCGTCGTCCCTGAAGCCCTCGCGCCGCTCGTACTTCTCCGCGGCCTCCTTCACGATGGCGCCGCCGAATTCCAGGGGGTTCAGCCCCTCCCAGGGCATGGAGCCGTGGCAGGACTTCCCGGTGACCGTCACCTCGATCTGCATGCGGCCCCGCTGGCCGCGGTAGATGCCCAGGGCGCCGCGCTTGGAGCAGCCCGTGCCATCGGTGAGGATGACCACGTCGGGCACGATTTCGGGCGGGGCCGCGGGGAAGACCTCCCGGTTGAGGAACATGGGCCCGGCCCCGTCGTTGTCCTCCTCGCAGACCGTGGCGTAGGAGCGGACGATGACGCCCCTCAGGGAGCCCTGGGCCTCCAGGTCCAGCAGGATCTTCGTGGCGAGGATCGCCGCCACCACGCCGCCCAGCTGGTCCGCGGAGCCCCGGCCGAAGACGAGGTGATTCCATTCGGCGTCGGGGGGCATCCAGCCCAGCTCCTTCTTCAGGAAGTCCCTGTTCACCGCGGCGGGGTCCACCAGACCCTCGTAGCAGTCCACCCCGCCCACCTTCTCCCGCCACTGGGTTCGCAGGGCGCGCACCGTGTCCGTGTGGCCGTCGATGTAGACGACCTTTTTCTGCTCGGCGGGAAGCCCGTCCGAAGGATCCTCCACCGACCACACCAGGTTGCCGAAGGCGTCGTAGCCGACATCCTCCGGGCGCCGCACGGCCCCCACCTCCAGGATTTTCCGCCGGAGGTAGTCCAGGCGCGGGAATTCGTGGTTGGAAAGGCCGCAGAGGGGGTCCCCTCCCTGTTCTGCGGGCCTGTCCACAAAATCCGCAGGGATACGGATGGCCTCGGCGAGGATCTCGATCCCCAAGGGAAGGAGGGTCGCGGCGCGTTCGGCGATGCGGGCGTCCAGGGACGGCATGGCGGCTCCGGCGGGGAAGGGTCCCCGGGAAGAGCGTAGCCCCGGCGGGGCCACAGACAAAAATTTTTTCGCTGGAATAATTTTTTATCGTTCCGGTTATCCTGACCTGCGCGTGTCCTGGGCAGCCTTCGCCTTCCGCCGTATGTTTCATGTCCGGGCCTGCGACCATTTCTGCCCGGGGAGGCGGCGCGAGCATCCATGGAATTCACCCTCAATGGCCAGGCGCGAAGCTTCCGGGGCGATCCGGACCTGGGGCTGCTCTGCTACCTCCGGGAGGTGGCCGGTCTCCTGAGCCCCAAGGACGGGTGCTCCGGCGAGGGAGTCTGCGGATGCTGCACCGTACTGGTGGACGGAACGGCGCGCCTGAGCTGCCGCATGAAGCTGCGGGAGGTGGAGGGCAAATCGGTCACCACGCTGGAAGGGCTGCCCGCCACCGAACAGGACGCCTTCGCGGACGCCTTCGTGCTGAAGGGGGGCGTCCAGTGCGGCTACTGCACGCCCGGAATCGTGGTGAAGGCCAGCGCCCTCCTGGCGAAGCATCCCCAACCCACCCGGCAGCAGGTGGTGGACAGCCTGGGCACCAACATCTGCCGCTGCACGGGCTACCAGAAGGTGGTGGATTCCATCCTCTGTGCCGGGGAGGCCCTGCGCGCGGGGCGCCCCGTCCCCGCGGGGACCGCCACGGGCCGCGTGGGCAGTTCCCTGGCCAAGTACACCGGACGGGAGGCGGTGCTCGGGCGGCGCGTCTTCGTGGCGGACATGCGGGAACCCGGCATGCTCCACGGGGCCCTCTGTTTCAGTGAACACCCCAGGGCCCGGGTGCTTTCCATCGACCCCTCCGCCGCCCTCCAGGTTCCGGGCGTGGTGAAAGTCCTCACCGCCACGGACATTCCCGGGCAGCGGGTCGTCGGGATGATCTTCCGCGACTGGCCCCTGATGGTGACCCCCGGGGAGGAGACCCGCTACATCGGGGACGTTCTCGCCGCGGTGGCGGCCGAAACGGAAGCCGCCGCCCGTGAAGCCGCCGCCCGGATCCGGGTGACCTACGAGGTGCTTCCCCCGGTGACGGACGCCTTCGAGGCGCTGGAGCCCGGAGCGCCCTGGCTGACCGAGAAGGGGAACGTCCTGTCGGTCTCGGAGGTCGCGGTGGGAGACGCCGAGCGGGCCCTTGCCGAATCGGCCTTCGTGGTGAGGGACCGTTACATCACGCAGCGAATCGAGCACGCCTACCTGGAGATGGAAGCCACCCTGGCCCGCCCCTGGAAGAAGGACGGGGAGACGGGCGTGGAACTCTTCGACTGCGGCCAGGGGGTCTACGAGGACCGGAGGCAGGTGGCCGAACTCCTGGGCCTGCCCGAGCGGCGCGTGCGCGTGGTGCAGGTGCAGAACGGGGGCGGATTCGGGGGCAAGGAGGACCTCAGCACCCAGGGCCACGCGGCCCTCCTCTGCTGGCACACCGGCCGCCCGGTGAGGTTGTGTTTGACCCGGGCGGAATCCATCCGCATGCACCCCAAGCGCCACCCCATCGTCATGGACTACGCCCTGGGCTGCGACCGGGAGGGGCGCCTGACGGCCCTGGTGGCCACCCTGCATTCCGATTCCGGCGCCTACGCCAGCGTCGGCATGAAGGTCATCGAGCGGGCGGTGGCCCACGCCGCGGGAGCCTACTTCGTGCCCAACGTGGCGGTGAAGGGCACCGCCGTCATCACGAACAATGTTCCCTGCGGGGCCATGCGGGGTTTCGGGGTCAACCAGTCCTGCTTTGCCATGGAATCCTGCGTGGACGAGCTCTGCCGGATGGGAGGCTTCGACCGCTGGCGCTTCCGCTGGGAGAACGCCCTGACCGAGGGGCGGTCCACCGCCACCGGCCAGGTGCTCCGGGGAGGGGTGGGCGTCCGGGCCTGCCTGGAGGCCCTGGAGCCCCGCTTCCGGGCCGCGAAATTCGCCGGGCTGGCGGCCGGGATCAAGAACACCGGCATCGGCTGCGGCATGCCCGACGTCGGGCGGGCCCGCGTGGTGGTGGAAGCCCCCGACCGGGTGGTGGTCCACCACGGGTGGTGCGAGATGGGCCAGGGGGTCTACACCATGGCCATCCAGGCCCTGGTGGAGGAGACGGGCCTGGATCCGGCCTGCGTCCAGGTGGAGGTGGACACGGACGCCGAGGTGGCCGCCGGCATGACCACGGCGTCCCGGGGCACCTCCCTCCTGGGCCACGCGGTGCGGGCGGCGGGGCAGAAGCTCCGGGACGACTTGGCCGCCTCGGGGGGCCTGGGCCCCCTGGTGGGCCGGGCCTACGAAGGGGAATGGGTCTGCGATTGGACCACCAAGGTCGGCCACGCGCCCCCGCCCGGCCGGGAGGTAGCCACCCACTACAGCTACGGCTACGCCGCCCAGCTCGTGGAGCTGGACGAGGGCGGCCGCATCACCCGGGTCACCGCCGCCCACGACGCGGGGCGGATCATGAACCCCGTGCTCTTCGAGGGCCAGATCGAGGGCTCCATCCACATGGGCCTGGGCTACGCCCTCTCGGAGGAACTTCCCTCCGTGGGCGGCTGGCCCTCCACCTTCAGGCTGGGGGAGCTGGGCCTGCTCCGGGCCCGGGACATGCCTCCGGTGGACGTGATCGGCGTGGAGGTCCCCGATCCCAACGGGCCCTACGGGGCCAAGGGCGTGGGCGAGATCGGCCTGGTGCCCACCGCGCCTGCGGTGGCCAACGCCCTATGCGCCTTCGATGGGATCCGGCGCACCAGCCTGCCCCTGCGGGACCCGCGGCTGCTGGGACGGAAGCCAAAGGCCGCGGGGACCCCGCCGTGAACACCCCCACCGCCACCGGACGGGCGGGGACCCCCTGGGGGCGCCACGCCGCCCCCCCAGAGCCCCGGCCAGGGGTGTCGGGGATCGCCGCGGTTGGTGCCAGTATTCCTGGCGGACACCTCTAGGATGGACCAGCCCTTCCGCCCCATTCCCCTCGCGAGCCTGGCCCATTGGATCTTCGGGGCCCTGGAGCGCCGGGACACGGTCCTGGGGATTCCCAAGGGAAATTTCCAGATTCCGGACCCTCGGCTGGCCTCGCTCTTCCAGGGCCGGCCCCTCGCCGCGCCCCTGGGCATGGCCGCGGGGCCCCACACCCAGCTGGCCCAGAACCTGGTGGCCGGTTGGCTCTGCGGGGCGCGCTTCATGGAGCTCAAGACCGTCCAGGTGCTCGACGAACTGGACATCAGCCGGCCCTGCATCGATGCGGCCGACGAGACCTACAACTGCGAATGGAGCCAGGAACTGAGGCTCGAGCAGAGTTTCGACGAGTACCTGAAGGCCTGGGTGCTGATCCACGCCCTGGCCCACCGCCTGGGCCTCCCCGGCCCGGGGACCCACTTCGCCATGAGCGTGGGCTACGACCTGGCGGGGCTCCGGGATCCCCGCGTGCTCGCCTTCGTCGAAGCCATGCGGAACCCGGGCGAGGCTCTCGGGGCCGCGGTGGAGGCCGTGGCCTCCGCCTACGGCCCCATCCGTGGAATCCGGATCCCGGCGTGCCTCTCCCAGCACCTGACCCTCTCCACGATGCACGGGTGCCCGCCGGAGGAGATCGAGCGCATCGGCCGCTTCCTCCTGGAGGACCTGGGCGTCCACACCTGGATCAAGCTCAACCCCACCCTCCTGGGTCCCGGCCGCCTGAGGAAACTCCTCAACGGCGACCTGGGCTACGGGATCCAGGTTCCCGACGAGGCCTTCTCCCATGATCCCGCCCTTCCCGAAGCTCTGGCCATGGTGCGGAGCCTGGAGGGGACGGCGAAAAGGGTGGGCCTGGACTTCGGGCTCAAACTCACCAACACCCTGGAGGTGGAGAACCACCGCGGGGTGTTCCCGCCCAAGGAAACCCGGATGTACCTTTCGGGGCGCGCCCTGCACCCCCTCACCCTGCGCCTGGCCCAGGTGCTCCGGGCGGAGCTGGGCCCTGGACTTTCCCTCAGCTTCTGCGGGGGGGCGGACGCCCTCAACTTCCCCGGGCTGGTGGCGGCGGGCCTGGGGCCCGTCACCGTGTGCACGGACCTCCTCAAACCCGGGGGCTACGCCCGGCTGCAGCAGTACCTGGTGAACCTCGCGGGGGCCCTGGATCGGGCAGGAGCCCCCGACCTGGGGACCTACGCTTCCGATCCGGACGGGACCCTGGCCCGCCTGGCGGAAGAGGTCGTCCGGGATCCCCGCTACCGCGGCCGCGTACGCCCCCTGGACTTCAAGGGGCACCGCAAACTGGGCCCCTTCGACTGCATCGCCGCGCCCTGCGTGGAGGCCTGCCCGGCCCAGCAGAACATCCCGGACTACCTCTGGGAGGCGGCCCACGGGCGGCCCGACGGTTCCCTCGCGGTGATCCTTCGCACGAACCCCCAGCCGGGCGTCACCGGCAGCGTCTGCGACCACCCCTGCACGGACAAGTGCGTGCGGGCCTTCTACGACGCACCCCTGGCCATCCGGGAGATCAAGCGTTTCGCCTACGAGCACGGAGAAGCCCCAAACCCGGCGGCCCAGGCCCCCCTGGGCCTGCGGGTGGCCGTGGTGGGCGCCGGGCCCGCAGGCCTGTCGGCAGCGTACTCACTGGCCCTCCTGGGATTCGAGGTCGAGGTCTTCGAGGCCCGGGAGGATCCCGGCGGCATGGTGGCCAACGCCATCCCCGCCTACCGGCTGGACGGGAAGGCCCTGCAGGGGGACCTGGAACGGGTCCTCCAGCTGGGGGTGAAGATCCACTACGGACGGGGCCTGGGACCCACCCTTCGGCTCTCCGAGCTCCGGGCGGCGTTCTCCTACGTGTTCCTCGGCGTCGGAGCCGCCCGGGGGAAGCGTCTCGGCATTCCAGGGGAGGAGGCGGCCGGGGTGTGGGACGCCTTGGCCTTCCTCGAGGGGGTGGCGGACCGCCCCCAGGGCTCCCTGGGGACCCGCGTCCTCGTCATCGGAGGGGGCAACTCCGCCATGGACGCGGCCCGCTCCGCCCGGCGCCTCACGCCCCACGGAGAGGTGGGCCTGGTGTACCGGCGCACCCGCGCCCACATGCCGGCGGATCCAGAAGAAGTGTCGGCCTGCCTGGAGGAAGGGGTCCACCTGCATGAGCTTCTGGCCCCGCTTCGGGTCCTGGCGGAGAACGGCCGCGTGACCGGCCTGGCCTGCGCCCCCATGCGCCTCGGGCCCCGGGACGCCTCGGGCCGGCCCCGGCCCGTTCCGGCGGAAGGGGGGGAGCGGGTGCTGCCCGCCGACACCATCCTCTCGGCCATCAGCCAGGAGCCCGTGCTGGACTTCCTGGAGGACCTGGATCCTGTGCGGAACCCCGATGGAACCCTGAGGGTGTCGGGCCAGGGGGAGACCAGCGTGGCTGGGCTTTTCGCGGGGGGCGACGCGGTGCGGGGCCCCGCCTCCATCATCCACGCCATCGCCGACGGAACCCGGGCGGCGGAAGAGATGGGTCGCCGCCACGGCCGCCGCCTGCCCCCGGAGCCCGGGCTGGACAAGGGCCAGAATCCTGTGGCCCTGATGGAACGGCGGGGGGAGGCGCATCGCCCCCAGGTCACCGTTCCGATCCTTCCCCTGGCCGCCCGGGCCGGCTTCCAGGAAGTGCACGGCAGCTACGACGCCGCCGGGGCTGCGGCGGAGGCATCCCGCTGCCTGGACTGCGACGACGTCTGCAGCCTTTGCGTCACCGTGTGTCCCAACCGGGCCAACATCGCCTTCGCCACCCGGCCCCTGGAGCTGGCGCTGCCCCGCCTTGTCCTGCGCGGGGGGCGCCTCGTGGCGGAAGAGGGAGGGGTGTTCCGGGTCGCCCAGGGGGTGCAAATCCTCAACCTGGGGGATGCCTGCAACGACTGCGGCAACTGCACGCCCTTCTGCCCCACCGCCGGAGAACCCTACCGGGACAAGCCCCGCTTCTGGGCGGACCGGTCCGCCTTCGAAGGAAGCCCGGGGGACGCCTACCACCTCTGGAAGGAACGCGGATCCCTCGTGCTGGAAGCCCGGATCCAGGGACTGGGGCACCGCCTTCGCAGGGGCCCCGCGGGGTGGTCCTACGAGGGGCCGGGCTGCCGGGTGCTGCTGGACGGCGAATCCCATGCCCTGCTGTCCACGGAAGCCACGGGCTCCATGGAAGAGGGCGAGGCGGTGGACCTGACCCCCCTCGGACCGATGCTGCTCTTCCTGGAGAATCCCCCGGACCTGCCGGTGGAGGAGGCCGCGCCGTGATCCCCTTCACCTACCGGTGCACCGACTGTGGCCGCAGTTACCAGCGGGAGGCGGTGCGGTACCTCTGCCCCACCTGCGGGGGGACCTACCGGCCCGGAGTGCCCCTGCCGGGGGTGCTCGAGGCAGTTCTGGACTACGCGGCCATCGGGCGGGCCTTCGATCCGGCGCGGCCCGACTGGAACCTGTTCTGCGCCGTGGAGCCTGAATTCCACCCGGCCAGCCCCGTGGGGAACACCCCCCTGGTGCCCGGCGGCCGCTACGGGCAGAGCCTGGGGCTGGACTGCCTCTGGGTCAAGAACGAGGGCCTCAACCCCAGCGGAAGCCTGAAGGACCGCGCCTCCTTCCTGGTGGTGGCGGAGGCCCTGCGGATCGGGGAACCGCGCATCGTGGCCGCCTCCACGGGCAATGCCGCCTCCGCCCTGGCCGCGGTGTGCGCCGCCGCCGGCCTGGAGGCCCTCATCTTCGTGCCCGAGAAGGCCCCCCGCGCCAAGTTGGTCCAGATGCTGCTCTACGGCGCCCGGGTGCTGCCCGTGAAGGGCACCTACGACGACGCCTTCCGTCTTTCCCTGGAATTCACCGCCCGGAGGGGAGGGCTGAACCGCAACACGGCCTACCACCCCCTCACCATCGAGGGAAAGAAGACCGCGGGACTGGAGATCTGGGCCCAGCTGGGGCAGGAAGTTCCGGATGCCATCTTCGTTCCCGTGGGGGACGGCGTGATCCTGGGGGGGATCCACAAGGCCTTCCTGGACCTGAAACGAACCGGGCTTGCAGGGCACCTGCCCCGCCTGTTCTGCATCCAGGCGGAACGCTCCGACGCCATCCACCGGTACATCCAGACGGGAACCTATGCGGACGCGCCGGACCCCGCCACCCGCGCCGACTCCATTTCGGTGTCCTGTCCCAGCAATGCCCACGGGGCTCGGCGGGCGGTCCTCGAGAGCGGCGGCGCCAGCCTCACGGTGAGCGACGAGGAGATCCTGGCCGCCCAGGCGGCGATGGCCCGGCTCACGGGGATCTTCGCCGAACCCGCGGCGGCGGCCGCGGCCGCGGGGCTCGCCAAGCTCCAGGCTGGGCCCAGCCCGCTTCCCCGGGAGTCCAAGGTCGTGCTGCTCGTCACGGGGCACGGCCTGAAGGACATCGAGGCACCGCTCTCGGGAATCCGGATCCCACCCCCCATTGAACCCCGGCTTGACGCCGTGCCGGGCTGATCCAGCCCCCCCCTCCCGCCCAGGAGTTTTCCGATGCCCTCAGCGCCCCTCTCGTCCCTGGCCGCGTCCTTCCAGGCTCTGAAGACCGACTTGTATCAGAAGGATTTCCTCCTGACCTGGGAGCACTCCACCGAACAGCTGGAGGCCGTGCTGACCCTGGCGGAGATCTTCAAGCAGCTCCACCGGGCCGGGACCTCCTTCCGCGCCTTCGACGCGGGGCTGGCCATCTCCATCTTCCGGGACAACAGCACCCGGACCCGCTTCTCCTTCGCCTCGGCGGCCAGCGCCCTGGGTTTCACGCTCTCGGAGCTGGACGAACAGAAGAGCCAGGTCGCCCACGGCGAGACGGTGCGGGAGACCGCGAACATGATCAGCTTCCTCGCGGAGGTGATCGGCATCCGGGACGACATGTACCTGGGGGCCGGGAATGCCTACATGCGGGAGGTGGGGGAGGCCCTCAGCGACGGGGCGGCCCGGGGGGTGCGCCACCGGCGCCCCAGCCTTATCAATCTTCAGTGCGACGTGGACCACCCCACCCAGACCCTCGCGGACCTCGCCTGGCTCCGGGAGCACTTCGGCGGGCTGGAGCAGCTCCGTGGGAAGAAGATCGCCATGACCTGGGCCTACAGCCCCAGCTACGGGAAACCCCTCTCCGTGCCCCAGGGCGTCATCGGCCTCATGACCCGCTTCGGGATGGAGGTGCGGCTGGCCCACCCGGAGGGCTACGGCCTGATCCCCGAAGTGATGGAGCTGGCGGGACGGAATGCGGGAGCCGCCGGAGGCCGTTTCCAGGTGATGGGAAGCATGGAGGAGGCCTTCGAGGGGGCGGACATCGTGTACCCCAAATCCTGGGCGCCCTTCCACGTCATGCAGCGACGCACCGAGCTGCTGAAGAATGGCGACCGGGAAGGTCTGAAGGAGCTGGAGAAGGTGTGCCTGGCCAACAACGCCCGGTACCGGAACTGGGAGTGCGACCGGAGGAAGATGGACCTCACCGCGGGGAAGGCGGCCCTCTACATGCACTGCCTGCCCGCCGACATCACCGGCGTCAGCTGCGAGGCCGGCGAAGTGAGCGCCGAGGTCTTCGAGCAGGCCCGCATCCCCACCTACCACGAGGCCAGTTACAAGCCCTTCGTCATCAGCGCCCTGATGTTCCTCACCCGGGTCAAGGACCCTGCGGCCAGGCTGGGCGAGATCCTCGCGCGGCGGAAGCCCTTGGGGTGAGGGGAAGGAAAGCCGTTAACGCAAAGGCGCAAAGGCGCAAAGGAAGGCGGAAGGACATGCAAGGAAGCGTGGGGATGGACTTCAGGATGTCCTTTCGGGTCTCCCTTTTGTTTCCCCGGGATCCTCGGCACCCCCAGCGAAACGGCCGACCATTTCGATCCTTCTCGTTCTTCCTTCGCGCCTTCGCGCCTTTGCGTTGATCCCCCTTTTCCGGAGCCCCCATGTCGCGCATCGTGAAAGACATCCACCCCGAGGTCGTGGCCCGGACCGCCCGGCGCTGCCGGGAACGGGGCATCCTCATCCCCACCTACGCCCAGATGCGGGACCCGGCGCGCATCCCCGAGGCGATCCGCGCGCGCCTTGCGGGCGTGGGCCTCTGGGACGTCCATCCGGCCAATCTCTTCCGGATCACCTGGAAGAACGATCCGGCCACAGGGGCCTTCCATGGTCCCAACCACCTGGAAATCCCCCCGTCCATCACCGGGGTGAGGGCGCGGATCGTCGGCCTGGTGGGGAAGTTCTTCCCCACAGGGGCCCACAAGGTGGGCGCAGCCTTCTCCTGCCTGGTGCCCCGGCTCGTCGGGGGGGCCTTCGACCCCGAGCGCCACAAGGCCGTCTGGCCCAGCACCGGGAACTACTGCCGGGGGGGAGCCTTCGACTCCGTGATCCTGGGTTGCACCCCGGTGGCCGTCCTCCCCGAGAACATGTCCAGGGAGCGCTTCGCCTGGCTGCGGGAGATCGGCTCCGAGATCATCGCCACCCCGGGTTCCGAGTCCAACGTCAAGGAGATCTACGACAAGTGCTGGGAGCTGAAGCGGGACCCCGTCCATGTGGTGTTCAACCAGTTCGAGGAGTTCGGGAATCCCATCTGGCACTACAACGTGACCGGGCCGGCCCTTGCTGAACTGTTCCAGGGGCTCCAGCAGCCCGGAGCCCGCCTGGCGGCCTTCGTCAGCGCCACGGGGAGCGCCGGCACCCTCGCCGCCGGGGACCACCTAAAAAAGCACCACGGCAGCCGCACCGTGGCCGCGGAGGCGCTGCAGTGCCCCACCCTCCTCTGCAACGGTTTCGGGGAGCACCGCATCGAGGGCATCGGCGACAAGCACGTGCCCTGGGTCCACAACGTGCGCAATACCGACGCCGTGGCGGCGGTGGACGACGAGGACTGCATGCGGATCTTCAGGCTCTTCAATGAGCCCGAGGGTCGGAAGGAGCTCCGGGCCGCCGGCGTGGACGAGACCACGCTGGACCGGCTGCCGCTGCTGGGCATCAGCGGAATTTGCAACCTGCTGGCCGCCATCAAGACGGCGAAGTTCTGGGAACTGGACGAGCGCGACGTGATCCTCACGGTGTTCACGGACAGCGCCGCGATGTACGGCTCCCGCCTGGAGGAGCTGGCCGCGGAGCGGGGGCCCTTCGGCGCCCTGGACGCCGCCCGCACCCTGGCCGGCAGCCTGGAGCGCCAGGCCCCGGACCATTTCCGGGAGCTGGGCCACGCGGGGCGGAAGGCCATCCACAACCTGAAGTACTTCACCTGGGTGGAGCAGCAGGGCAAGAGCGCCCGGGACCTCGACGCCCAGTGGGATCCCGACTACTGGGGCGAACTCTTCGAGGACGAGGTCGAACACTTCGAACGCCTCATCGAGGCCTTCAATCGAGAGGTCGGGGGGTAAGGGTCCCGCTCATCCCAAGGGGCGCCCAATTCGACGAAAAGGCCACACTCACCGCCAAGGCGCCAAGCATGCCAAGAACCGCCTGAGCATTGGATTTCGTTTCCTTGGCGGGGGTGGTTTTTCTTTGAAGGCCCGTTCGAATCAAGCCCTGGCCCGGGCCTTCCCGCAGGCCTCCGCCCACAGGGTGTGGTAGAGGGCCTCCATCCGGCGGGCCAGGGCCGGGGCATCGCAAAGGGCGGAGGCCTCGAGGCGGAACCGCAGGCCCTCCCCCAGGCGTGAGAGATCCTCCCGGTCGGCCGCCCGGGCCGCACCGAGGGCCACGAGATCCTGGGGATCCCGGGCCACCAGGTCTTCCACACCCAGGAGGCGCAGGAATGACGCGCCGTGCCGGGCCAGGCTGTGGCGTCCCTCCAGGGCCAGCACCGGGACGCCCATCCAGAGGGCTTCCAGGGTGGTGGTGACGCCGTTGTAGGGGAAGGGATCCAGGGCCAGGTCCACCTGCCCGTAGAGTTCGAGGTGCTCCCGGGGGCTCGCCGTGAAGTCCAGGAGTTCGAGGCGGCGGGCAGGGATGCCCTCCTCCCGGAAGACCTCGAAGATCCGGTCCCGGGTCACGGGGTCCGAGGCCCCCAGGCCTTTCAGGAGCAGGCGGGAGCCTGGGACGCGCCGCACGAGCGCCGCCCAGGCCTGGAGGACGGCTTCGTTCAGCTTGGCGAACTGGTTGAAGCTGCCGAAGGTGAAGGGCCCCGACGGGGAGGGCCGGGGGGAAAGGTCCGCCGCCGGGGGCTGCCAGGCGAGGTAGCAGGGGTCCACGCGCCGGAGGAGCTCGGTGCCGTAGGCCTCGTTTCCCGGGGGATCCACCCCGCTGTCCGTGACCCTGCCGTCCAGGCAGGACAGGCCCGTGGTGAAGGGGTAGCCCAGCCAGGTGAGCTGGACCGGGGCGGGGCGGAGGGGCAGCAGGGGCAGGCGGTTGTGGGCCATGTGGCCGGCCATCTCCACCAGCACGTCGATCCCGTCCTCCTGGATCCGGCGGTGCAGTTCGGCCAGGCCCAGGGAATGAACCTCCACCCACTGGTCCGCCAGGTGGCGGAACACCTCGCTCCGGGGCGTCTGGACCCCCGAGTCGTGGTAGAGCGTGAGGTGGACGCGCGTCCGGTCGTGGGCCCGGAAGAGGGGCTCGGCGAAGTGGGCGCAGCTGTGGTCCCGGAAGTCCGGGCTGAGGTAGGCCACCCGGAGCCGCCGGCCGGGGTCCCAGTTGCGCTCCGGCGCCGGGAAGCGGGGCAGGGAGGCCTCGAGACGATGCCCGTGCTCCCGGTGGACGCGGGCCAGTTCCAGGGGGGGGCACTTCGGATCGTAGGCCCGGGCCGCGAGCAGGCCGGACAGGGCCGAGGGGTTCGCCGGGTTTCGTTCCAGGACCTTTCCATAGAGCCCGGCGGTCTCGGCGATCCGCCCGGATTCCCCCAGGAACTGGGCGCAGTCGAGAAGGGCCGCCTCACTGGAGGGGTCGCACAGGATGCGTCTGCGGAAGGCGGCCTCGGCTCCGGGCCGGTCGCCGGCACGCTGAAGGATCCTGGCGTAATCGGCCCAGAACGCGGGGTCCGTGCTTCGGTGGGGGAGCAGGAGCTCGGCCTGGGCTCGGGCCTCGGGGATCCGTCCGGCCTCGGCCAGGAGGGCCAGGGCCCAGGCTCGGCCCTCGGGGTCCGCAGGCTGCAGGCGCAACGCCTCCAGCAGGTCCTCGAGGGCCTCCGCTTCCCGCCCCTGGTCCAGGCGGAGAGAGACGCGGACCTTCAAGGCGGCGGCGAGGAGCCCTCCCCCTCCGGCCTCACCTTGGGCGAGCTCGGGGAGGAGAGCGTCCAGGGCGGCCTCGGCGGCCGGCAGCTTCCCCAGGCCATGCCAGGCGGCCGCCTGGAGCACGCGACCCCAGGCGTCGCCCGGCCTCTCCCGGAGCCCCGCTTCCGCCTGGATCAGCGCCCGGGCGGCGTCCCCCGTGGCGAGGGCTTCCTGGGCCAGCCGGAAGGGAATCGACATCTGCCGGGGGCCCTATTCGTCCTTGGCCCGTTTGCGGATGGCGACGGGTGGGGCCGGCAGCCAGTGCTCCACGAAGAGGGGCTGGGCCACCCGGTCCGCGGCCTTCAGGCGTTTCAGGGTGCCGGCCGGGTCCCGGGCCGCCAGGACGATGGCGAAGGCGTGGGCCAGCGCCGCGAAGGAGGTCAGGCTGCAACTGAAAAGGAGATCCTCGCTGGGAACCGGGATCAGCAGGTCCGAGAGGCCGGCCAGGGGCGAGTCGGCGCGATCGGAGAGGGCCAGCACGGGCACCCCGTTCTGCCGGGCGAAGGCTGCGGCGTCCAGGGTCTCCCGGCTGTAGGGATGGAAGCTGATGGCCACCAGCAAGTCCTCCCGGCCCAGGTTGGCGGCCTGGTTGGAAAAGTCGGAGGGGAGGGCGGCCACACAGGGGACCCCGGCTTGGGTCAAGTAGAACGCGAGGATCAGTCCCATCACCTGCCCGATGCCCCGGCCCAGGATCACCCGGTGCCGGGCCCCCAGGAGGGCGCGGCCCGCGGCCTCCAGGGTGTCGTGGTCCACCGCCTGGATCATCCGCGCCAAGTGCTGGCTGTCGCGCTGGACCACTTCGGCGAGGGTTCCAAAGAGGTCCGCGGGCCCCTCCAGATCCTCCAGGCCCTTTTCTCCCGACCGTGTCCGGCAGGCGGCCCGCAGGGCGTCCCGGAAGTCGCTGAAACCCCCGAAGCCGAGGCGGCGGGCCAGCCGCATCACCGTGCCAGGGCTCACCCGCGCCCGCTGGGCCATCGCCTCGATGCCCCAGAGGGCCCCGAGAAGGGGATCCCCCATGAGGGCGTCCGCCACGGCGCGCTGGGCCTCGGGCAGGTCCCGGTAGGCTTCCGCCAGGCGGGACTGGATGTCGGGAGGGGCGGGCGGGGCTTTCACGGGCACGTCGGCCCCTCCAGGGTAGTGGAATCCGGTCCGTGGGCTCCGGGACTCACAGCTCAGGGAACCGGGGCAGAATCCGGCCGCCTGGATCCGCTTCGACCAGTTGGCCCTCGGCCACGATGAGGTCCCCACGCCGGAAGACCAGGCTGGCCTGGACGCGGGTGCGGAAGCCTGGATACGGCTCCCACACCTCCCCGAGGCTGGAGCGGACCTCCCGCTCCGGACCGGAGGGGTCCACCACGGCCACGTCGGCGTCGGAGCCCGGGGCCAGGGAACCCTTGCGGGGCCAGAGGCCCGCCACCCGGGCGGGATTCTCCGCGGCCCGCCGGGCCAGCTCCAGGGCGGCCCGGTCGGGGTCCTCCTCGAAGAGACGCCAAAAGAGCGGGAGGAGGGCGCCGAGCCCCGGGAGACCGTTGGCCACGCTCCGGACATCCCGGCGGTCCCAGTCGTCCTTGTCCCCGCGGCAGAAGGGGCAGTGGTCGGTGGCGAAAACGTCGAAGGCGCCGGAACGGGCCAGGTCCCGGAATTCCTCCCGGTCCTCCCGGAGGGGCGGGCTGCAGATCCAGCGGTGACCGTCCTCCCGCCTCAGCCAAGCCGGATCCAGCCAGAGGTACTGAGGACAGGTCTCGCAGGTAATGCCGTGGTCGCCCTCCCGGGCCGGAGCAAGGGCGCGGGCCGCCGCGGCGGTGGAGACGTGCACCACGTGGAGCCGGGCCCGGTTCGCCCGGGCAAGGCCGAGAACCTTCCGCACCGCCGTGAGCTCCGCAAGGGGAGGCCGCAGGTCGGCGTGGGCTTGAGGACCTGCGGAAGGGTCCGCGTCGGCGCCGGAGATCAGGTCGTCGTCCTCGCAGTGCACCAGGAAGCCGAAGCCCGCGGGGCCCAGGGTCCGGAAGAGGTCCCCGATCCTGGAATCGTCCGAGCAGATCCCGGCCTCCCGGTAGGTGGTGTAGAGCTTGATCGTGTGCCAGCCCAGGGCCGGAAGGGTCGCCAGGAAGGCCCGGTCCCGGGCCTCGAAGGTGGTGGGCGTCAGGTGCCATTGGAGGTCGCAGTGGGTTCCCCGGGCCGCCCGTTCCCGAGCGTCCCTCATGGCCTGGGGCAGGCTGCGGCAACGGTCCTGGGTGATGAAACTGCAGAGGGTGGTGATCCCGTTCTGGGCGGCGATCCGGGACCCCCCCAGGTAGGAGTCCGCCAACTCGAAGCGCCCGATCTGGTCGTCCAGGTGGACGTGCAGGTCCACCAGGCCGGGGAGAATGTAGGCGCCCTTCAGGTCGAAGACGCGCTCCGCATTTCCAGAAAGCTCAGGCCCTGCGGCCACGATCCGCTCCCCGTCCATGAGGAGGTTCCCGGGCCCCACGCGGCCTCCCGCCGCCAGCCGCCCGTTCCGAAGGAGTGTGCGCATGGTCCCTGGATTCTACCCGCCGCGATCAGGGAAGGAGGCGCAGGCCGTCCCCCCGGGTCACTTCGTGGGCATTGAAGCTGCTGCGGACCAGGGGACCGGCGTAGACCGTGCGGAAGCCGAAATCCTTCGCCCGCCGGCCCAGCGACTCGAATTCCTCGGGGGGGAGGTAACGCCGGACGGGGAGCTGGTGGCGGGTGGGGCGCAGGTACTGGCCCAGGGTGAGGATGTCCACGCCGACGCCTGCAAGGGCATGGAAGGCTTCGAAGAGCTGGGCCTCGGTCTCTCCCAGGCCCAGCATGAGGCCGCTCTTGGTCCGGAATCCGGGTCCGAACAGGGCCTGTCCCGTCCGTCGGGCTGCGGCCAGGACCTCCAGGCTGCGCTCGAAGCGGGCGGCCGGGCGGACCTCTGAGTAGAGGGCGGGGACAGTTTCCACGTTGTGGTTGAACACCACGGGCCCGGAGGCCACCACCCGGGCCACGGCCTCGGGATCGCCCTGGAAATCCGGCACCAGGACCTCCACCTCGGCGGTGCTGCGGGCCCGGATGGCGCGGACGGTGGTGGCGAAATGGGCGGAGCCCCCGTCGGGCAGATCGTCGCGATCCACGCTGGTGAGCACCGCATAGCGAAGCCCGAGGGCCGCCACCCGGGCGGCCACCTCCTCCGGCTCCGCGGGGTCCAGGGGGGCGGGGCGGCCGCTGGCGATGCTGCAGAACCCGCAAGCGCGGGTGCAGGTGTCGCCCATGAGCAGGAAGGTGGCGGTCCCCTGAGAGAAACAGTGGCCGCGGTTGGGGCACCTGGCCTCCTCGCAGACGGTGTGGAGCCCGGATTCCCGCAGCCCCCGTTTCATGCCGTGCAACTCCGCGAGGCGGAGGGGCTCCTTCACGATCCAAGGAGGGAGGCGGGGGTGCCGGTCCAGGACCTCGCGGCCCGCGCGGTGGGGGAATCGGGGCATGGTTTCTCCAGGGGCATTCTCCCATCCCTGGGGTCTATGCTGGGCCATGGTGGCGGCTGAGGTTTCTGGAGCGGTGGCGTGAAGGGAACGAGGAGGCTGCGGCGGCTCCTCGCCGGGGAACAGAGGGGGTTTCTCGCGCGGGACCGCGAAAACTGGGGAGACCACCTTTCGCGGGTGCGGGCCTTCCTGGGGGCCGGCCTGGCGGCCAGTGGATGCCGGCCGGCCTTGATCCTCGGGGCCGGAGCGGGTCTGGAGATCCCGTGGGCCGCGGCGCCCCGGGGAACCATGGGATGGGACGCGGATCCCTGGAGCAGGGCCTGGACCTTGCTCAGGCACCACCGATGGGCCCCCTGGTGTTTCGAGGATCTGACCGGGGGCCTGGCGGACCTGGACGACCTCGCCCGCCGCTGCCTTCGACAGCCCTGGGGCCGGGGACTGGAACGGCCCCGCGACCGGGCCATCCGACGCCTCGCGGCTCTTCTGGCCTCCGCACGCCCCTGGCCCCGCCACCTGGAGTTGCGGTTGGCGGAGCTGAGGCCCGGGGCCGTGCTGTCCGCCAATGTGTTGGGCCAGCTCGGGGTGGTGGCCCAGCGCCTGCTGGAATTCCACCTGGGGCCCTGGCCCTGGATCCTCTTTCCCAGGGGTGAGGATCCCGTCTCCGAGGCCCTGGAGGAATGGATCGCCCACGCGGTCCGGGCTCAACTCAAGGTCCTCGCGGCCTCCGCCGCCCCGCTGTGGCTGATACACGACCGGGCGGTGATCCACGGATCCCAGGATGTTTCCCTGGGGCCCCTCCGGGAGCCCTGGGAGGAACAGCTGGAAGGGGGGGGGTCCGCTGAACTGGAGGACGCCCTGGCCGGTGTGGACGTTCGGGCCGAACTTCAGCTCGCCGCTCCCGGAAGGGAGCTTCTCCGGCACGAGCGTTGGCTCTGGCCGGTGGCCCCAGGCCAGCTGCACCTGGTGGAAGCCGTCGCCCTGGGTCCCCCGACCGGGTAGGATCGTCCGGATGTTCGATCTCAAGCGCCTCCTGCTGGGCCGCCGACTGGCCTCCGGAGAAATCCACCACACCCGGGTGAACAATTTCATCGGGCTTTCGGTGTTCAGTTCGGACGCCCTCTCCTCCGTGGCCTACGCCACGCAGGAGATCATGGCGGCCCTCAGCACCAGCCTGCATCACGCGGGGATCGCGGCCATCGCCGCGGGCGTGGCCCACCCCCTGTTCGGTCTTTCGGTGCCCGTGGCCTTCGGGATCGTCGGGCTCCTGGTGGTCCTGGGGATCAGCTACCGGCAGACGATCATGGCCTACCCCACCGGGGGCGGGGCCTACATCGTCGCCAAGGAGAACCTCGGGGAGATCGCGGCCCTTGTGGCGGGGGCCAGCCTGCTGGTGGACTACATCCTCACGGTGTCGGTGTCCGCCTCCGCCGGAGTTGCCAACATCACCAGCGCCTTCAGCCCCCTCCAGGGTCACGAAGTGTTTCTCACCCTGGTGGCCATCACCGTCATCGCCCTGGCCAACCTGCGTGGCGTGAAGGAGTCGGGCGCCTTCTTCGCGGTCCCCACCTACGGGTTCATCACCATGATGATGCTCCTGCTGGCCGTGGGGGTCGTCCGGGCCGTGGTGTCGGGCGGTCCCAGCCCGGCCCAGGTCCACACCTCGGTGGAGACCGCGAAGTCCATCTCGGGGTTCGCCCTGGTGATGGTCTTCATGAAGGCCTTCAGCTCGGGCTGCACGGCCCTGACCGGGGTGGAGGCCATCTCCAACGGCATCCAGGCCTTCCAGGTTCCCGCGGAGAAGAACGCCTCCAAGACGATGATCTGGATGGTGCTCCTGCTGGGAACGATGTTCCTGGGCATCACCCTGCTCTCCAGCCGCTTCGGGATCGTCTATGCCCACAGCGCCGACGCGGCCCAGGTGGCCGAGACCCTCCTGTCCAAGCTGGCCAAGGCAGTCTACGGGGACGTGGCCCACGGCCTGCCGAAATTGCTCTACTACCTCACGCAGGGCTTCACCTTCCTGATCCTCGTGGTGGCCGCCAACACCGCCTATGCAGACTTCCCGCGCCTGTCCGCCCTCATGGGGCGGGACGCCTACCTCCCCAAACAGATGGCCAGCCAGGGAGACCGCCTGGTCTTCAGCAACGGCATCATCATCCTCACGGCGGTCAGCGGCCTGCTCGTCTGGATGCTCCACGCCAACACGGACCTGCTGCTGCCCCTCTACGCCCTGGGCGTCTTCACGGGCTTCACGCTCAGCCAGGCTGGAATGGTCATGCACTGGTGGCGGCTGAGGACGGAGGACCCGCGATGGGCCGCCAAGGCCGCCGTCAACGGGATCGGCACGCTCACCACCGCCGTGGTGTGGCTGGACATCGTCGTCAACAAGTTCAAGACCGAGGGCGGTTTCGGGGGGGTGTGGATCATCCTGCTGCTGATCCCCTTGATGGTCTGGACCTTCCTGCTGATCCACCGGCACTACATCCGGGTCAACGCCATCCTGGCGGGAAGCCGCACGGACGACATCTACCAGCGGAAACAGCGGGTCGTGGTCCTGGTGTCGGGCATCCATCGGGGCGTGATCGAGGCCCTCCAGTACGCCAAGGCCATCGCGGGCCGAGGGGAGGTCGAAGCCTGGAGCATCGACTTCACCGACGAACACGGGCACGAGAGCCGCGCCATGGAGAAGCTCCGCCGGGACTGGCACCGCTACTGCGAAGGGACGCCCCTGATCCCCATCGAGAGCCCCTTCCGGAAGATCGTGGAGCCCGTGGTGGAGAGGCTGGATCAGATCCGCCGCCACGAGCCGGAATACACCATCACGGTGATCCTCCCCGAGTTCGTCACAGGCCACTGGTGGGAGAACCTGCTCCACAACCAGACCGCCCTTCGGCTCAAGGCCGTCCTGATGACCAAGCCCAAAGTGGTGGTGATCAGCATCCCCTACCACCTGCAGCCGGACCTGGAGTAGACGGGTTCCTTTCCCTTTTTCAGAGGGCCGCGGGCGCTCAGGCCGGGCGGCCTCGCGCCAGAATCTCCTGCCCCGTGAGCAGCTCGGCCAGGGTCCGGTGGTTCGGGGTGAGCACCATGCAGAGGAAGGAAAGCGGGAAGAACGTCACGGAGAGCAGGTGGAAGAGGCTGAAGGCCATGCGGCGCTCGGGTTGTTCCGAAGCAAGGCCCACGCCCTGGAACACCATGAGGGGGGACTGGCCCAGGGTCACAAGGGGAACCATCAGAAGGGCCCAGGAAAGGATGAAATGGATCGGGAGCAGGAAGGGCCAGAGCTGGGTGTAGGCGCGCGCCGGGGGGACGCCCAGAAGCAGGATGGACAGGAGCGCGACCAAAGCATGGGCCCCCCCGAGGACGAGGGCTTCCCCAAGCTCCACCTGCACCAGGGGCCAGAAGGACGACTGGGGTGCATCCTCCGGTTCTTCCAGTCCACCGCCGCGGGCCGAGAGGGTCCGAAGCGCACCTTCCGGCGGAGGTTCGGCCTCGGCAAGCCCGGACACCCGGACCGGAGTCACCCGCCCCAGGGCTGGAGTGGCGATGGCGGCGGGAGGAGGCCCGGGCCTCCCCCCGGTCTGGAGGGCGCTGGCCTGGAACAAGAGAGGTCGAGGAAGGGCCGGGCGTTCCAGGGAGAGCCCACAAACGGGACACTCCGTGGCGAGGGGGGAGAGGCGGTGCTGGCAGCTGGGGCAGCTTCGTCGGGTGGACATGGGCTCAACCCAGCAGGGGAATCCAGCCCCCCCGTTCGGTCTTGGGGAGCCCCTGGATCTTCTCCAACAGGATGAGCTTCGCCCGCCAGCCGCTGTCCTGGGGGAAGAGGGCCCGCCCCTTCAGCAGGCAGTTCTTCGCCTCGCTCCACTCGCCCTTGGACGCATGAAGGCCCGCCAGGGTGGCATTGAGGCGTGCGGCCCTGGCCATCAAATCCGAGTCCTCGGGCCGCGCGCGGAGCAGGGCGTCCAGGGCGCGGTCGGCGCCCTCCAGGTCTCCCGCGGCGAGCAGGCGATTGCATTCCGACATGGACACCCCGGCCACGGGATCCGAACTCAGCGCGGTCCGCCCCTTTTCCAGCAGCGCGGCGGCCACCGCGTCCTCCGGATTCCGGCGGAGGAGTTCCCGGGCGCGGTGATAGGCCCGGACGGGGTCGTAGGCCAGGACGGATTCCGCCTCCTGGCGGATGGCGGCGGAGGTCTCGGACAGGTCCGGTGCCTGAGCGCGGTTGGCCACCGGCGCCACGGCGGACTCCCTCGCCCGCACCACCGCGCTCCTGAGCCGGGCGTCCTTGCGCTGCTCCCGGAGAAAGTAGCCCCCTATTCCCAGGATCACGATGAGGACCAGGCCTCCGACGAGCACGCCGGTGGAACCCAGGAAGGGGTGCTGGGCGAGGTCCTGGAAGGACCTCGGCATTTCCGGTCCGGTTCGTTCCGGGGAAGCCGGGGCGGTGAGGGTGGCGGGCGGCTGCACTGGGGCTGGCTGAGGGGGAGGAGGGGCTGCGGGAGGGGGGGAGAGCCCGGGCAAGGTCTCATCACGGAGGAGCCGGTGTTCCGTTGCCGGGGGAGGAACCGGGCGGGTCCCTGTCGTGGCGAATTCCAGCCCCTTGACGGCCCGGCCCTCCCCAGGGGAGAGCGTCAGGGCCATCTGGAAGGCGAAACCCGCCTCCTCGAAGCGCCCCAGCCGGAGCAGGCGCTCGCCCTGCTGGAGCTTTTGTTCGAGGCCTTCCTTCGGATCCAGGCCGGGCCTGGAGATGAAGCCGCTGGTCCTCTCCGGGGCGGGGGCGGGGCCGGTGGGCCTCGACACGGGAGGAGGAGGGGAGGGGCGCGGAGGGACCGGAGCGGCGCCGGTTTGAGAGGCTGGGACAGGGACAGGAAGGGGCTGGGGGGCCGGCGGGGTGGGGGCGGCGGGCGGGGGCGGGGCTGCGGGGGTGGCCTGCTCCAGTTCGCGCCGGGCCAGTTCCCGGAAGCGTACAGCGTCGGTGTGGCCCGGCTCCCGTTCCAGGAGTTCGTCCAGGGAGGCGATGCACTGCTCCAGGGAGCCCATTTCGTAGAGCTGGGAGGCGCGCTGGAGCATGGTTTCCACGTCCAGGGGGGCGGCGGCCTGGGGCGGGGCGGCAGGCCGGGGTGAAGGCGCCAGAAGGTGCATGGGCTGGGAGCGTCCGAGGTCCCGCCGGGCCTGGAGGATGTAGTCCTTGGCAAGGGGGTGGTGGGGGGAGCGTTCGAGGATCTGTTCCCACTTCTGGAGGGCGTCCTCAACTTGGCCCATGTCGTAGAGCGTGCAGCCCTCCTTCAGGAGCTTCTCGACCGGATCGGGCTCCTCCTCGTCAAAGGGGGCGGCCGCTTCCGATTCGGGCAGGCTGGGCTCAGGCGCCTCGGGCTCGGCCTCCATCTCCGGTTCAACGATGGGAGGGGCCGGTTGGGGGGCAGGGAAGGGCTTGTAGGGCACAGTGGCCTTGGGGGGCCGGGAAGGGAGCCCGGGGTCCGGGGGAGGCGGCGGGGGCGGCGAAGGGGCCGCGGCCTTGGCCTTTCGGGCTTCCAGCCAGAGTTTCACCTTCAGCAGCCCCGCCCTGGCCTCGGCGTGGTCCGCCTGTCGTTTCAGGATGGCCTGCCAGATCTGGCCCGCCTGGAGCACTTCCCCCGACCGGAAGAGTTCCTGGGCCCGCTGAAGGTGGGTGGCGAAGGGATCCTGGCTCATCCCTCACCCGAGCCCGAAGGGGTCGTCCTCGCGGATCATCATCATGAACGTGCTTCGGCCGCACATGAACTCCGTGCGGTCGTGGAGCCGGGTCCGCTCCGTGATCAGGGCCCCATCCACGTACACGCCGTTCGTCGAGTTGAGATCCGTGATCCAGGCGCTGCCGTCGGTCTGGATCTCGATCACGGCGTGGCGGCGGGAACTTTCGGGATCCATGGTGACGATGTCACCCTCCTCGCGCCCGATGAGGACCCGCGCCTGGTCGATGACCTTGACCGTGGAGGCGTGGGGCCCGCTCAGGAAGGCCACGGAGAAGCGGAAGCCCTGGGGCAGGCTGCCGATGCCCGCCTCGCCCAGCAGGGCGGCGCGGTTGCGCTTGGCGGTGGTGTCCCCGGTGTGGTCCGCGGGTTCGGGGGGCGGCAGGGGCGGAAGATCCGCCGGGAAAGGGTTGGCCCCGGTGGGAGGGGCCGGAGGCGGCACGAACTCCTCCGCGACCGGGACCTGGCCGAGCTTGTGCTGGGAGGTGGCGCCGGGGCGCAGGAGGGTGGACAGGTCGATGGGGAGCGTGGGATTGGAGACTTCGAAGACGTGGCTGCACTTGGGGCAGCGGAAACGCTTGGAGTGAAGGTCCTTGAACCGCGATTCGTCGTACTGGAATCGCGACGCGCAGGATGGGCAGGTCACGACCATGGGGATCCTCGGTGACCCAGTTTAGATATTTATTTCTTCTTCGTCGCGAAGAAGCTGAAGTCCGGCCGGGGAACGATGCCCTCCGGGAGATGGAATCCCGTCACCCCGGCCGGCAGCGCCTGGTTGAGCGTCAGGGGGCCCAGTTCGAGGTTCCAGATGTCCCCGCTGCGTTCGGTCCAGCGCACTTGGCGGGGCAGGTAGCTGCCCTGGTCCACCCAGATCTGGAGGGACTGCATGCGCTTCCGGAGCCCCAGGGTCTTGGGCTGGAGGACCAGGAAGACGCTGCCGGGCACTTCCCGGGATTCACCCAGGAGGATGTCGAAGTACCCGGAGAGGTAGGAAAGTTTCTGGCCGAGTCCAAGGAATTTCCGATCCGCATTCCGGATGAACCCGATCTTGAGGAGTTCTCCCTCCTTGGCCGCGGGGCTGTAGGAGACGAGGGCCTTGGGCGTGATGTGGAGGAGCAGGTCCTCAGGGGGGGAGAATGCGAAGTGGACGAACTCCGACCCCTTGAGGTACAGGGTCCCCTTGGTGACCGTGGGGGTGCGAAGCATCGCGCGACGGAGGGTCAGGGTGAAGGGCGCCTGGGCGCTCTCCACCCGGGCCTGGGCGGCGTCGAAGCGCTCCACCACCTCCCGAAGAGAGGCCTGAGGCGCCTGGGCCAGCAGGGCCGGGGCAAGAATGAGCCAGGGGGCCGACCTCTTCATTCGAAGCGGAAGCCGAGCCCGGTGAGAGGGCGGTCCTGCCCGAAACGCATGCCCGCGCCAATATGGAAGGCCCCGGCGCGCAGCAGCAGGGTGGTGCCGAAGGAAGTGCTGGAGGCCCGGCCCACCGTGCGCCGCTCGGCGCCCAACAGCCACAGGAGGGAAGCTCCGACCGGAATGCGGAGGGAGGCCGAGGTGCTGCGCTGCTTCTCCGCCACGGGCACCCGGACTGCCTCATTGAGATCCGCTTCCCCGGAGACGGCCAGGCCGCCCCCGAGATCAACCTGCAGGCCGACCCGGGTTTGAGGCTGCTCCTTCAGATCCCCCAGGGTCGCCGAGACCACGCGGTCCACCAGGGCACCCAGGCGCAGCCCCGGGGCCAGTTGGAAGACGACCCCGGCATCCAGGGTGGCGGCAAAGCGTTTCCCTTCGGTCCTCGAGAAGTCCAGAAGTCGGTCGGGGTCCCCGAAGCCGATCGGCCCAAGGGGGGGGTTCAGGGGAATCCGGTTGGACCCGTACCGCCAGTTCTCCGCACGAAGGGACACGCCGTAGGCGGTGCCGCCCTCCATGCTGCCCACGCCCATCACCAGCCGGTCCACCTGGAAGCGGCGCTGCTCCAGGAAGGTGGTGTTCAGGGCGGTGGCGGCGGGAGCGCCGCGGTGGGCTGGGTCCAGGTCCACGACGGCCAGCAACCCCGTGAGGGACTCCCGGGTGTAGGACCCGTGAACTCCGCCGGCCAGGGAAAGGCTGAGCCCCGCGGACCCCCTTCGCACGGCCCAGGGGTTCTCCCCCAGCTTGGAGAGGGCCTGGGCCTGCAGGGTGGCGTCCGAAGGGAAGCCCCCCCGGAACGGCTCCATGGCGGCGGTCTGGTCCTTGGGTTTGAGGTCCCCCCGGATGACCCCTACGTACCAGCCCGGGGGGGCCTGGTCGAAGCAGGCGCTGTTCCCCAGGGGGCTGTATCCCTGGGAGAAGACCCTGGAACCCCCGAAGGCCGGGTCGTCCGGAAACCCCTGGGCGAGGGCCGGAAGGGCGAGGGCAAGGAGGAGGGGAAGGCTTGGGCGCATGGGGTCACCGTCAGGATGCGAGGCTGAGGGCCTGGGGTTCCCGCTGGCAGGCCACGGATAGGCCGCAGCCCGGGGTGGGGCCCAGGGCCTCCTCGGCGGCGAGGCGGGCCAGGGCGGGATCGTTGTTCTGTTCGCTGAGGTGGGCCAGGACCAGGTGGCGCAGGCGAGGGCCCAGGGCCTGCGAAAGGAGCTCCGCCATGGAGGCGTTGCTGAGGTGACCCACCCTGCTGAGGATGCGGGCCTTCAGGGCCGGAGGGTAGGGACCCTCCCGCAGCATCTCCAGATCGTGGTTTGCCTCCAGGACCAACAGGTCCAGGTCCCGCAGGTGGTCCGCCACCAGGGCCGTGGGGTGGCCCAGGTCCGTCACCACCGCCGCCTGCAGGCCGCCGACCTCCACCCGGAAGGCCACGGGGTCGGCGGCATCGTGGGGAAGCGAAAAGGGCAGCAGGCGCCACCCCTCCCAATTCGTCGGCCGGCCGGCCCGCAGGGGAATCCACCGGTTCCCCGGGATCTCCACGCCGCGGCAGGCTTCCACCGCGGCCTTGGTCTCAGGGGTGGCCAGGATCGTCCAGTCCGTGCGGCGGAGGATGACATCCACCGACCCCACGTGGTCGCTGTGCTCGTGGGTGAGGGCCAGGGCCTGGACCCGGCCGTGGTCCCAATCCAAATGCTCCAGGGCCAAGCGGATGCGACGCAAGGAAATGCCCGCGTCCAGGAGCAGGATCCGCTCGCCGTCCCCCAGGGCGTGGCAGTTGCCCTTGGAGCCCGAGGCCAGCGAGGCGTAGTGCATGACCCCATGATGGCACGGCCCTTCCGGGAGGCCGCCCGGCCGGGGCTCTCGCCCAGGTCCGGGACCCCCGCGCGCATCTCCCCGCCCACTCCGGTGAGAGAATGGCCCATGGAAGCCATCCTGCGTTCTTCAGGACCCCAGGACCTCGAGACCCACGTCGCCCATCGCGCGGCCATGTTCCGCGACATGGACATGGGGGACGAGGAGGGAATCCGGCGAATGGCGGGAGCCTTCCGGGAACGCCTGCGCACCTGGATGGCCCTGGGGGAGGCCCACGGCTGGATCGCAGAGCTCGGAGGCAGGCCCGTGGGGGGCGCCCTGCTCTTTCTCAAGGAGAGTCTCCCGGTCCCGCATCTCCCCGTGAACGTCCGCGGCTACCTGGCCAATGTCTACGTGGAACCCCCCTGCCGCGGCCAGGGGCTGGCCCGGCGCCTCGCGGAGGCCGCCATCGCCTGCAGCCGGGAGCATGGCCTGCCCGTGTTGGAGTTGCACGCGAGCCTCGCGTCGGAGCCCCTGTTCCAGAGCCTGGGCTTCATGCCCACCAGCGAATACCGCCTGGTCCTGGATCCTGGGGTGGCGGTGCCCCGGCAATGGCGGGATCGCCGCTGAAGAAAGGGGCCCGAACCGGAACGACAAGGCTCACGCCGGTCCTGCTCGCTTCGGGTGGCCCGGGGCCCCTGCCCGGCATCGAAAAGCCACCCCGGACCACAACGAACAGGATGTTAATGTCATGTAAACCGTCGAGGCCCGCGTGGCTCCTCCTCCCTGCCTCCTGATCCTGGAAGACGACGATGCCCAGCGGCTCCTCCTGGGAGAATTGTTGCGCCAGGGTGGCTACACCGTGCTCGAGGCAGATTCCCTGGCCCGGGCCGAGGAATGGCTGCGGCGGGAGACCCCCGACCTTGTCCTCCTGGACCTGGGGCTGCCCGACGGGGACGGCCTGGACCTGGGCCGGCGCCTGATCTCCCGGGGCATCCCCGTCATGGTGGTCTCCTGCCACGAGAGGGAGCGCCTCAAGGCCCTGGAGCTCGGAGCCGACGACTACCTGGGCAAGCCCTACCAGCCGCGGGAACTGCTCGCCCGGGTGCAGAACCTCCTTCGCAGGACCCACGGACCAGCGGCGAACGACCAGATCCGCATCGGAACGCTCATGCTCCACCCCGGCCGGAGAGAACTGAGGGATTCGGCCGGGCAGCAAGTGTTCCTCACCCGGGGCGAATTCGACCTGCTCCTGGAACTGGCCACGGCCCAAGGCCGCGTGCGGGGCCGGGAGGAGTTGTCCGAGGTGGTGAGTCCTGGGCGGGACGCGGCCTCCTGGCGCAGCGTGGACGTCCTGGTGTCCCGGCTGCGCCAGAAGATCGAGGAGGATCCTCGGGTGCCGCGCCTGATCCTGACGGCCCCGGGTCACGGCTACCGCCTGCGCGCCTGAGGTCGGAGGCCGTGGACTTCGAACCGCGAAGTTGGACTGGGGAATTCCGGGACCCGGCCCTCGAGGAGGGGCTCCGGGAGGATGCCTGGCCACGGGCCGCCTGGCAGCTGCGGATGGTGGTCGCGGTGGAAGGCCTCCTGTACCTGGGGGCGGGGGCCCTGGACTGGCATTGGTTCGGTCCGGGCCCCAGGCTGGCCCTCCTGGGAGGGTTGCGGGCGCTGGTGGGGGGCCTCTGCCTGGCCGCCTACCTGCACAGCTTCCGCTGGACGGACTGGAGGAAGGCAGAGTGGTTCGCCTGGACCACGGGTCTGGTCGTGGCGTTGACGGAATTGCTCGAGTACCACTTCCTGACCGCCGCCTCCGGGGCCTCCAGGCTCCAGGAAGCCCCCTTCCTGGTGGTGATCCACCTGGTTTCCTACGCGGCGATGCCCATCCGCCTGAACCTGCTCCTGGGGGTGAACCTCGCGGGAAGCGCGGCCTTCCTCGCCTTCGGGCTCTGGGAGGGGGTCTCGGGATCCCCGGGCTTCCTGGCCCTCCTCCTGTACTTCTCCCTGGCCAATGGGGCGGGCTTCGCGTTCCGCCGCGCCTGGAATCTGGCCTTGCGCCGGGAATTCGAGTTGCGGGGGTCCCTGCAAAGGGAAGTGCGGGACCGCGAGCGGGCGGAACAGGCGGCGCGACGGGCCGGGGAGGCGAAACACCGGTTCGCGGCGGCCGTGAGCCACGAGGTTCGGACCACCCTGAACGCCGTGCTGGGAGGCGCCCGCTTGCTGGAGGGGGCCCGACTTCCTCCCGACCAGCAGCGGGCCCTGGCCGTGGTGCAGGAAGGCGGACAGCAGTTGGCCAGGCTGCTGGACGATGTCCTGGAGTTGGCCCGCCTGGAATCCGGCCGGATGGACCTGAGGCGGGAGCCCTTCGAGCCTGCCGGCATTCTGGAGGCGGTGCGCACCGTGGCCTGGCCCCTGGCGGAAGCGAAGGGACTGAAGCTGCGAGTGGAGACGGAGCCCGGGATCCCGGCGCTCGAGGGAGACCCCATCCGGATCCGTCAGGTGCTCCTCCACCTGACCTGCAATGCGGTGAAATACACACCCCGGGGGGAGGTGATCCTGGGGTTGGCCCTGGAGGGACCCGCCGGAGCCGGGCGCTGCCGATTCGAGGTCCGGGACACGGGCCCCGGATTCTCCGCTGAGGAGCTGGGACGCCTCTTCGAACCGTTCCAGCGCCGGGAGGGCGGTGGCTTCCCCATCCAGGAAGGGGCCGGGCTGGGGCTCGCCATCAGCAGGGAGCTGGTGGCCGCGATGGGCGGGGTCCTGGAACTCCACAGCGAGCCCGGCCACGGGAGCGCCTTCGCCTTCACGCTGGCGCTTCCCCTTGCCCAGGGGAGGGCGGAGGCCGATCCGGAAACACCGGTGGAGCGCCTCACCCTGTTGGTGGTGGACGATCTGGAGGCCAACCGGGTGGTGGCGGAGGGCCTTGCGCGGAGCCTGGGCCACCAGGCGAAAGGGGCGAGCTCGGCCGCGGAGGCCCTGGCGCTGCTGAAAACCGAGCCCTTCGACGCCATCCTGGCCGATCTCCAGATGCCGGGGATGGACGGCCTGGGTCTGCTCCGGGCCCTCCGCGCCCTCCCGGATTCCCGGGCCGCCTCCACCCCCCTGTTCCTTTCCACGGCTGGCGACCAGGGACCTCTGCCGGAGCCTCCGGAGGGTCCGGACGGCCTTCTGCCCAAACCTCTGACCCCCGCCAGGCTGGCCCAGGCCCTGGACCGGGTTCGAGACCTCCGGGAGCGCGAGCCGATCCTTGACCGGGCGCGGACCGCGGCGCTCCGGAGGGACCTGGGGCCGAGGGCCTGGGCCCTGGCGGTGGGGAGCTGCCGGACCTCAGCCCTGGCCTCCCTGGAGGATCTGGAGAGGCCCGGGGAGCGGGCGCGCGCCTTGCACAAACTGGCGGGGCTGGCGGCGAGCTACGGCCTGACCCGCCTTCACCGGGAAGCCCAGGGTGACAGCCCCCGTACCACGGAGTTCCGCGGGCTGGTGCTGCGCTCCCTGGAGGCCCTGGAGGAGACCGCGGAGCAGGCCCCAGTCCCCGGAGCCTGAAGGGGCGGAAAGGTCCTGGCCCGGGGGAAGCCCGGGATCTGCAGCCACACCAGGAACCGGTGGGTTCAGGTCTGCACGGACCCCCCGTCCAGGGTGAGGCACTTGCCCACCATCATGGTGTTCGAGGGGTGAAGCAGCCAGGCCACGCCGTGGGCGATCTCCTCGGGCCGGAAGAACCGCTTGGCGGGTACGGCCCGCTCGGCCCTGCGCCTCGCTTCAGCCTCATCCACGCCCAGCGCCCTGGCCAGGTCCCGGATGCCCGTGACGGCCATGTCCGTGTCCACCCACCCAGGAGCGACGGCGTTCACGAATATGCCTCGATCCACCAGTTCCAGAGCCAGGGCCCGGGTGAGGCCCAGGAGGGCGGCCTTGGAGGCGCAGTAGGCCCCATAGGCCGGAACCCCGAAGTGTCCAAGCACGGAGGAGACCAGGGCAATGTGGCCTCCTTCCTTCATGCGGGGGGCGAAGGCCCGCACCGCGTTCCAGGCCCCCGTCACGTTGGTGCCCAGAATGGACTCGAAGCGGTCGTCGCAGTCCTTGTCCACGGGGGTGATGCCCGAGATCCCCGCGGCCGCCACGAGCGCGTCCACCTGGTCCAGGTCCCGGGCCAGGGTTTGGAGCCAGGTCCGGTCCCGCACGTCCCCCGCGGAGAATTCGGCGGTGCCCCCCGCGGCCCGCACCAGCCCCGCGCCCTCCTCCAGGTCCGCGGCCTTCCGACCCAGCAGGACCAGGTGGGCCCCCTCCGCTTTCGCCAGGTGGACGGCCACCGCGCGGCCGATGCCGCGGCTGGCCCCCGTGACGACGATGCATCGTTTCATGGCTCCTCCCGGGACTCCATCCTGGCAGGGGGCAGCGCCCGGTGCAGGATCCAGAAGGCGAGGACACAGGCCAGGGCGCAGGGCAGAGCCGCCTCCAGGCCGAAACTTCCACCGTGCATCCAGGCCTTCCCCTCGGGTGCCGAGGGCTGGAGGAACCCGAGCCCTGCGGTCCCGCTCACGCCGAAGCCCAGGAGGGGGCCCTGGACGAGGTTCCAGGCGAAGTGCATGCCCAGGGCGGGGGCAAGGGAACCGCTCCGGAGCCAGCTGTAGCCGAAGAGCAGCGCCGCGAGGCCGATGTTCAGGGTGGCCCAGACCCGGGTGCTGCCGCTCATGCCCGGGTTTCCCCAGTGGGCCCAGGCGAAGTAGGCGGCGAAGAGGAGCTGACCCGGCCAGGACCCCAGTCCCTGGACCAGGCGCTGGAAGGGGTAGCCCCGGAACTGCAGTTCTTCCAAAAGGGATACCGCCAGGTACAGCCACGCGCCCGCCAGGAAGCCGCCCCCGTCCAGGCCGCCCAGGGACCACCGGACACCGCCCAGGGTGGCCGCAAGGGCCGAAGCGAGGATGATCAGGGCACCCGTCAGGAGCCCCCGCAGGAACAGCCCCCACCAGGCCAGACTCCAGCCGAGGCCGATCGAGGAAAGGCCCCGGCCCTCCGTGCGAAGAAAGACCCAGGTGAGGAAAAGGGCGGCCAGGGCGCCGAAGGCTTCATGGGGCAGCCAGCGAGGCAGGTCGCGATGGGGGTCCACGCCTCCGTGGAGGAGCCAGGCCGTCTCGGAAACCAGGCGCGCGGCCAGGAGGTAGGCCGCGCTCCGCGCGATGAGGCTCCACCGCTCCCCCACGCGGGGCTCAGAACACCGACTGGGTCTCGGTGAAGGCCCGCAGGATGTCCTGGTAGACCTTCTCCTCTTTGGGTTTCGAGGCCACGCCCCGGGCGAACCACTGGGCGGCCTTCTGCCGCTGTCCGCTCACGAGGTACGCCCGCCCGAAGGCCACGAAGGCCCTCCAGTCGTCCTTTTCAAGGGCGAGGTAGGCGGCACTGAACTTCTCGGCCTCGGCAGTCTGGCCCAGCTCGGCGAGGTCCACCGCGGAAGAGAGCAGGGCCTCCTTGTTCTTGGGATCCCGCTGGAGGATCAGGCGGTAGGTGCCGAAGGCCTCGTCGCGGTGGCCGTGCTTGAGCCAGGCCAGGCCGATCTGCCGGAGCAGCATCCCGTCCTTGGGATCCCGGGCCTCGGCGGCCTTGAACAGCTCCCGGGCCTTGGCCAGGTCCAGGGCTGCCAGGTGGGCCCGCGCGCAGTCGGCCATGTAGCGTGGGTCGTCGGGCTTCAGGGATCCGAGGCGGTCCGCCAGGGATTTGAGGATCTGGATCCGTTCCCGGTTGAAGAAAGCTTCGTCCAGGGCCGGAGGCGGATCGGCGGCCACGAGGGAGCAGGAAAGGAGCAGGGGAAGTGCGGGGTGCATGGGGGCTCCTCAGCGGCCGCGATGCTCGGCCATGGCCCGTCCGATGCCCAGGTAGACCTTCTCCTCGGAGGGCTTGATCACGATGGCGCGCTGGAACCACGACGCGGCGCGGGTCCGGGCCCCCCCCTTCAGGTGGGCCGCGCCGAAGGCCACGAAGATGTCCCAGTCCCCGTTCTCCAGCAAGGCGTAGGCGTCCATGTAGCGCTCCGCCTCCTTCACGAGCCCGGCTTCGGCCAGGTCCATGCCGGCGTAGGCCAGGCCCTTGCGGGAGCCGCCGTCCTTCACCAGCACCTTGTCGTAGGCCGCCAGGGCCTCTTTGCGGCGTCCGGCCTTGAGGTAGGCCAGGCCCACCAGGCGGGCGACCTCGCGATCCTTGGGATCCATCATTTCGGCGAAGCGGAGCAAGTCCTCTCCCTTCCGGACGTTCCCCGCCAGCAACTGGAAACGGCCGGCCTCGGCCAGGTACTTCCCGTCCTTGGGCTTGAGCGCCTCCAGCCGGTCCGCGCACCCGGCCAGGGAGCCCCGCGGGTCCGTGGCCAGGGTGTTCTCGCCCAGTCCCTGGGCGGCCAGGGCTGAGCACAGGAAGGGGAGGAGGGCGAGGGTTCGCATGGGGGCTCCCGGGTCTCGAAGGGGAGTGTACTCCCGGCTCCGGGCCCGCGGGATGGGGCCCCGATCGAAAACCGACCATGGGAAACCGGAAGCCTCAGAGCGGAATGCAACCGTGCTTCTTGGGGGGCAGGTGGTCGCGCTTGGTTTCCAGGAGCGCCAGGGCCCGGATGAGCTTCTTCCGGGTTTCCCGGGGCATGATGACCTCGTCCACGTAGCCCTTCTCGGCCGCGATGTAGGGGTTGGCGAACTTCTCGTTGTAGTCCGCCACCAGCTCGGCCTTCTTGGCCGCGGGATCCGGGGCGGCGGCGATCTCCTTGGTGTTCAGCACGTTCACGGCACCGTCGGCACCCATCACGGCGATCTCGGCGGTGGGGTACGCGAAATTGAAGTCCGTGCGGATGTGCTTGCTGCCCATCACGCAGTAGGCCCCGCCGTAGGCCTTGCGGGTGATGATGGTGATCTTGGGCACCGTGGCCTCGCAGTAGGCGTAGAGAAGCTTGGCGCCGTTCTTGATGATGCCGCCGTGCTCCTGGTTCACCCCGGGCAGGAAGCCGGGCACGTCCTCGAAGGTGATGATGGGGATGTTGAAGGCATCGCAGAAGCGCACGAAGCGGCCGCCCTTCTCGGAACTGGCGATGTCCAGCACGCCGGCCATGTTGGCGGGGTTGTTCCCCACGATCCCGACGCTGCGGCCGTCCAGGCGGGCGAAGCCCACCACGAGGTTGCCCGCGAAGGTCTCGGCCACCTCCAGGAAGTTGCCGTCGTCCACCACGCCCTTGATCACCTGCCGGATGTCGTAGGGCTTGTTGGCGTCTTCGGGAATGATGGTGTCGAGGTCGGGGTTCTCCAGGGGCATCTCATGGCGCGGGGCCACGCGGGGCGCCTCCCCCAGGTTGTTGCTGGGCAGGAAGGAGAGCAGTTCCCGGGTGTGGGCCAGGGCCGCCAGGTCGCTGGGCATCACGAAGTGGGCCACGCCGGACTTGGCGCCGTGGGCGCTGGCCCCGCCCAGGTCCTCCTTGGTGACCTCCTCGTGGGTGACGGCCTTGATCACGTCGGGGCCCGTCACGAACATGTAGCTCGAGCCGCGCACCATGGTGACGAAATCCGTGAGGGCCGGGCTGTACACCGCCCCACCGGCGCAAGGGCCCATGATCAGGCTGACCTGAGGGATGACCCCGGAGGCCAGGGTGTTCCGCAGGAAGATGTCCGCATAGCCCGCCAGGGAGAGCACCCCCTCCTGGATCCGCGCGCCTCCTGAATCATTGAGGCCGATGACGGGGCAACCCACCTTCATGGCCAGGTCCATGATCTTGCAGATCTTCTTGGCGTAGGCCTCGGAAAGGCTGCCCCCGAAGACGGTGAAGTCCTGGGCGAAGAGCGCCACAGGGCGTCCATCCACCCGGCCGAAGCCCGTCACCACGCCGTCCCCCGGGATCTTCTCCAGGTCAGGATTCTGGTGCACCGCCAGGGCGTCCACTTCCTCGAAGGAACCCTCGTCCAGGAAGGCCGCGACGCGCTCCCGGGCCGTCAGCTTGTTGGCCTGGTGCTGTTTGTCCACCCGGGCGGCTCCTCCGCCCTTCAGGGCCTCGGCGGTCTTCAGCTTGAGGGCTTCGAATTTCCTGGCATTGCTCATGGGGGCTCCGGAGGACGGGTGATTATAGCGGGGGGCCTTCCGCGACCAGGGTCACACGACCCATGAGTCGTTTTTATGAATCCATAGCTTCCGTGCCCCGCCGCACCGCGTCGAGCCTCAGGTGCTTCCGCGGAGGACGGTGACCGGCCGCTCTTTCTCTTCGCACCTGGCGGTGCTCAGAAGGGCCCGGCGACCTCCTCCCTATCGGCCACTCTTTTTCCAGTCATTCAGGAAGGCCTCCACGCCCTTGTCCGTAAGGGGGTGCCTCAGCATCTGCTCGAAGACCTTGGTGGGGATCGTCGCCACGTGGGCGCCGGCCAGGGCCGCTTCCGTCACATGGCGGGGCTGGCGGATGCTGGCGGCCAGCACCTGGGTGTCGTAGCCGTAGTTCTCGTAGATGGCGACGATTTCGCGGATCAGCTCCATGCCGTCCAGGTTGATGTCGTCCAGGCGGCCCACGAAGGGGGAGACGTAGGTGGCCCCGGCCTTCGCGGCCATGAGGGCCTGGGTGCTGGAGAAACAGAGCGTGACATTGGTGCGGATGCCCTCGGCCTTGAAGGCCTTGGCCGCCTTGAGCCCCTCGCCGATGAGGGGCACCTTGATGACCACGTTGGGGTGGATCTTGGCCAGCTTCCGACCTTCCTCGATCATGGCCGGGGCCTCCAGGGCCAGGACCTCGGCGCTGATGGGGCCGTCCACCACCGCGCAGATCTCCGCGATGATCTGCTCGAAGGGCTTGCCGGATTCCTTGGCCACCAGGCTGGGGTTGGTGGTCACCCCGTCCAGGATCCCCAGGGAGGCGATGCGCTTGATCTCGTCAAGGTTGGCGGTGTCGAGGAAGAACTTCATGACGGCTCCTGGCCATGGCAGGGAACGCCCCGGGCCGTCCTGTCCACCCGGGGCGGCGTTCGCCTGCCAAGCCCTTCCATTCTCCCAGGGGGCGGGCAAAGCTGGAAGCCGGAGCCCCGCCCATGCCTGAATCCTCCATTCCCGTCCTGGACCGCGGCTTCGTGCGCCTCATCGACCACATGGGCACGGACCTGACCGTGGTCAACGCCGCCCGGGTGAGCTACGGGAAGAAGAAGGAGGCCTGGGACGAGAAGGACGAGGTGCTGATCCGTTTCCTGGCGGAACACGAGCACACCAGCCCCTTCCGCCACGCCTACCTCCAGTTCCACGCCAAGGCGCCCATCTTCGTCTTCCGCCAGTGGATGAAGCACCAGGTGGGCTGCAGCTGGAACGAGATCAGCGGGCGCTACGTGGAGTTCCCCGAGGACGAGTTCTACGTTCCCACCGCCTTCCGCCAGCAGGCCAAGGTGAACAAGCAGGGCAGCGAGGGTGAGATCCTCCCCGAGCACCGCGAGGCCGCCGGCCGGCTCTACCTGGAGGGTTGCAAGGCGGCGGTCGCCACCTACAAGGAGCTGCTGGCCAAGGGGGTGTGCCGGGAGCAGGCCCGCTGTGTGCTGCCCCTCGCCCTCTACAGCGAGGTGTACTGGACCGTGAGCCTCCAGGCGGCGGCGCATTTCATCCGCCTGCGCACGGACGCCCATGCCCAGTGGGAGATCCAGCAGTACGCCCAGGCGGTCCGCAAACTGGTGGAGGGCGTGTACCCGGCGGGCCTGAAAGCGCTGATCCCGGAGCCCTGATGTCCCATCCTCCCCTGGATCCGGCCCTCTTCGACCTCGACCCCTCCATCCTGTGGGTCATGCACTGCGCGGAGGGTCCCATCCCCCTGGCGACCGCCCGGGCGCTGGCGGGATTCTTGAAAAAGGAACTCCATCCCTGGGAGGTGGACTTCGCGGGAGACTTCCTGGGCAGCGCCGCCCGGGCCCGGGAGGAGGCCGCGTCCCTGATCGGCGTTCGCACCGAGGACGTCAGCCTGACCATGAACACCACCACGGGCCTGGAAATCGTGGCCCAGGGCTTTCCCTGGCGGGAAGGGGACGAGGTGCTGTTGCCCCTGGGGGAGTTTCCCAGCAACGCGTGGCCCTGGAAGTCCCTGGAGGCCCGGGGGGTGAGTGTGCGGGAGGTGCCGCTGTGGCGCGGTCACCAGGCGGGGAGGGAGGCCTGGGACTCTCCTCCACCCACCGTCGAGTGCGACCCTGAAGGGGCCCTGGCGGCGGCGATCTCGCCCAGGACCCGCCTGGTGGCCGCCTCCTGGGTGCGTTTCCAGGACGGCCTCCGGCTGGATCTGGCGCGGCTGGGCCAGGCTTGCGCCGCCCGGGGGCTGCCTCTGGTGGTGGACGGCATCCAGGGGGCCGGCACCCATCTTCCCGATCTCCGCTTCGCCTCGGCCTTCGCCACAGGCGGGCACAAGGGCCTCCTGACCCCCCAGGGCATCGGATTCCTCTGGACCCGGGAGGCCTTCCGCCAGGACCTGGTGCCCAGCGGAAGCTGGCTCTCGGTGGAGGACGGGAGCAACTTCGGCCGGGCCTCCACGGACTTCTCCAGGGCCTGGCTGAAGGATGGCCGGCGCCTGGAGGGTGGAGGCTACCCGGCCCTGGCCTGCACGGGCCTTCGCGAGTCCCTCCGGACCCTCAATGGCGCGGGGATCCCAGCCATTTCGGCCCATGTGGCTCGGCTCCAGGCGAATTTTCTGGAGGGGCTGGGGGGCCTGCCGCGATGGAAGGAGGAGGCCCGCCGCCTCGCGGAGCTTCTCGGAGCGGGGCGCCTGGGCCCCATCCTGGCCCTGCACCACCGGGGGCGCGGCCCCGAAGGCCTGAACGCCGCCCTCAAGGCCGGCTTCGCCCGGGGCATCCACGCCAGCGTGCGGGAGGGCTACCTGCGTCTGGCCTTCCACGGCTTCCACGCCGAAGGCGACCTGACCAGGCTTCTCGCCTGGCTTGCAGCCCTTTCCTAAACCACCGGGGCCTGGCCCGTAGCCCAGGGATCCATGGAGGGATGATGCACGGCAGAGCCCTGCTCCTGATGGCGATGGCTGCCTTCCCGGCCCTGAGGGGGGACGCCCTGGGGGACCTTCGGAAGGCCCTTCAGGGACTTCGCGGCCTGGAGCCGGTCAAAGGGAATCTGGAATACCAGTTCAAGAGCCGGCAGGGGGACCCCAAGGCCCCCCGGGAAAGCCAGGGCAAAGCCGCGGCCTGGGTGGAGGAGGACCCCTCGGGTCTCCGCATCCAATGGAGCCGGGCCCTTCTGGACCAGTCCCAGGAGGAAGCCCTGGCCCGGGTGAAAGATCCCGAGAAGGAGGCCCCGACCCGCCGGGCCATGTCGAACCTGGACCCCGCCGAAGTGACCGAGGTCCTCAACGCCGGGGCCGGCCTTCTGCGGGCCCTGGAAGGCGCCCAGGTCCTGGAGGAGCGCGCCGAGGCCTACCAGGGACAGGCCGCGCGCTTCCTGAGCGTGAAGCTCCAGCCCCGGCTGTCCAAGAGGGACCAGAAGTACGTCAAGGAGTCCCAGGCCCAGGGACGCATCTGGGTGGGCTCCGACGGACTGCCCCTGGCGGCCCAGTTCGAGACCAGCATGAAAGGCCGGGCCTTCCTGGTGGTCAGCTTTGAACAGCGGGAGAAGAGTGAGTCCCGCTTCGCCCGGGTGGGCGGTCGGCTCGTCACGACCTACCACCGGTCGGAGCGGAGCGGTTCCGGCGGAGGGGAATCCGGGCAGACCACCAGCACCACCACCCTGGTCCTGCGTTAGCCCCGCCTTCCCTCAGCGGAAAAGCCAGCTGAGCTTCACCTGGACGACATCGTCGCTGGGCAGGTGGCGCAGGTCGGTGAAGTCCACGAGGGGGCGGATGCTCGCCCGGGGGCTGAGCAGCGTGTCGCTGCGGGTGCCGTGGGTGTAGACCAGGAAGAGGGTGGAACCGGGCCTGAACTCCCAGCGGCCGATGAGGTTGAGGTTCCAGGTGCGGTAGCTGAAGGCCGTGTCCGCCTGGGCGGTGCCCGGCGGCAGACCGGCGGCGAGGGTGCGGTCGCCCGCGTAGTGCTGGAGGTCGCGGAAGGCCCAGCTCGCGATGAGCCACTGGGTGAAGGCCTGAAGGGTGAATTGGGGCGTGAAGGCGTAGCCGACGCGAATCACCTGGTTGAAGCTGTTCAGGCGTCGGAATCCCACCACGGGCGTTCCAGCGGACTGGCCAGGAAAAGGCCCCGGGTCGCTCCCGAAGGTGCCCAGGTAGCGGAGCTCCCCCCGGTCCCGCGTCCAGGCGCTGTCCAGCTGGAGGTCCAGGCGTTCCGTGGGCTTGATGGTCTGCTGCAGGGTAAAGTCCTGGCTCGGCCCCGCGGTGAACCTCTGGGCGTTGTACTGGAAGCGCAGGTACCAGGGTTTGTTGCCTGCGGTGTCGAAGCCCGCCCAGAGATAGGGGGCCGGGGCCACCTCAAGGTACTTCTTCCGGGAATCGGAGAATGTGCGCAGCTCCCGGTCGTCCTCGGCCCGGAAGGTGCTCCCCCCGCCCGCCCAGAGCCCCCAGAAATTGGAGAAGCTCGTGCGCACCTGGGCGTTCACCTCGGCGTGCGTCCGGTGTCCGGCCTGGTCCTCGTCCACCGACCCGTAGAGGCTGAGCTGCCCGTCCCGGAAGGGCCCGAGGGAGCGATCCCGCCATTTCTGGAGAAAGAATTCCGCGTGGCGGTTGTCCGGACTCTGGAAAAAGCCCAGGTCGTTGGGATCGAAACGGCGTCCGGCGTTGATCAGCCGCGTGTCCAGGCTCCAGTTCCCCGTCCAGGTGTGGACGTTTCGGATGCGCCCGTACCACCCCTCCGCAGGATCGGTCCGCGGCCCTTGGCGGCTGTGTTCCAGGGCCCACTCCACCCGGTTGCTTCGGTCCGCGGAAGCCACGGCCCCGTCCAGGGCCGCCACCACCGCCTCCCGTCCGGCGGGTCCCGCTTCCCGGGCGTGGGAGGCGAAGGCCCCCAGGAAACTGCCGTGGAGCCCCAGGAGTTGCTGGGCCCGGAGCACCGCGTAGCTCGTGTAGGGGGCGACCTCGAGGGTCCCCCGGCGCCCCTGGGCATCCTCGAACTTGGCCCTCCCGGGCTCCACCCCCGCCGCCAGGAAGCCCAGGCTGAGCCGGCCGTCGAAACGGGCGGTGTATTTCGCCGCCGCGGCGATGTCCGCGGCCAGGGGGCGTTCCAGGAGGCGGCTGCCCGGATCGAGGTCGGGGGCCGAAAGGCTCCGGCCGATGCGCCGGCTGTAGAAGAGCTGGGGGCCGAGGGTCTGGAACAGGTCCGCCCCCTCCAGGAAGAAGGGGCGCTTCTCGGGGAAGAAGGTCTCGAGGGTGCTGAGGTTGAGGACGGCCTGGTCCACCTCCACCTGGCCGAAATCCGGGCGGATGCTCAGGTCCACCTGGGAATGGGTGTTGAGCGCCAGGCGGGCGTCCAGACCTGCCGCCCGGGTCCAGGCCCGGTCTTCGAAGGCCTCCCGGGTCTCGAATTTCCGGCGGGCGCTCAGGAAGGGGATCCACTCCCGGCGCGGGGCCGGCACCAGCCCCTCCAGCCCCACCAGTTCGGGGAAGCGGCTGACCCAGGCGTTCTCGGTGCGTGGCGGGACGAACCAGAAGGATTGCTCCCGGATGGGTCCCTGGGCCCCCCGCTGGAAATTGATGCCCCAGACGAGGGGACCCCCGCCGGAGGGGATGCGGAGCAGGGAAAGCGGGATCCGGATCTCGGCGGTCCAGCCTCCCCCGTCCAGGCGCACGGCGCTCTCCCAGACCCCGTCCCAGCTGGCGTCCGGGACATTCCCGTCGTTGGTCAGCACCCCGTCCCGCTGGACCCCTCCGGCATTCACGAAGAAGGCCACCGCCGAGCGCCGGTCGTGAAGCGTGTCGAGGAACACGCCGAACCAGTCGCCCTGACTGTCCTGGTCCCGGCGGTGGACCCGGCGGACGATGTCCCGCGCCCCTCCCGGCTGGTGCATCCGGGCTCCGATGTAGAGGGCCGCGTCGTCGTAGAGCACCCGCACTTCGGTGCGGAGCCGGGAGGGCTCCCCGAAGTCCGGCCACTGCCGTGTGAAACCCGTCGCGGCGGGGGCCTGCGCCCACGCGGCCTCGTCCAGGAGGCCATCCACCTTCACGGGGGCCTGAACCCGGACGGCCCGCAAGGGACCGGGAGGGCCCTGGACGGCAGAAAGAGGGGCCGCGAGCAGGGCGGCGAGCAGGAGCCAGGTTCGCGGCACTCAGCCACTGTATCTGAATGCGATGCTTTCGGCCCGCCCCCCCGGGCTATCCTGGTCAGGGATCCTGCAGATGCGTCCAGCCCTCATCGCCACCCTCCTCGTCGCCGCTTCCGCCGCCTTCGCCGGCGGGGGCGGGACGGTCCTGGCCAAGGGCCAGACCTTCCTGGCCGAGGTGGCCTCCACGGACCTGGAGCGGGCCCGGGGCCTGATGTACCGCCAGAACCTGCCCAAGGACCGCTGCATGATCTTCCTCTTCGAGGAGGACGGCCACCGCCCCTTCTGGATGAAGAACTGCCTGATCTACCTGGACATGGTCTGGATCACGGCGGAGGGCCGGATCGTGGAGATGGCGGAGCGGGTGCCCCCGCCGGCCCTCATGTGGCGCGGAGCGGATTCGGACCTGCCCATGTACGGGGGGAAGGTGCTCGCCCGGCACGTGGTGGAATTCCAGGCCGGGACCGTCCGGCGCCTGGGCCTGAAGAACGGGGACCGCCTGGGCTGGGACCTCACCCTGGACGACGGCACCCCCGTGAAGGGGGGCGCCCCCTTCCCCAAGGGCGGGGGCCGGCGGAAGAAGTAGGCCTCAGTCCTCCTCGGCCACGGCGCTGGCCTTGGCCTTGAATTTCGCGGCGGGCCGGGTGATGGTGCGGAGCTGCTCAGGCGGTGAGGGCAGGGAGGGCAGGTCCAGCTCGCCGAAGCGCTCCCCCAGAAGCTTCCAGGCCCGGGCCTGGCGGGGCAGGCGCTCGGGCTGCATGACCTCCCAGCCCTGGGCGTAGGACACGAAGGGGGGCATCACCAGGGCGAAGCCCGTGTAGAGGAAGGCCGGGTGGCGCAGCCACTCCTCCTGGCCCGCGGGCCCCGGGGTGGGCAGGGCGAAGAGGGGGTGGAGGCCTCCGTTGATCCACAGGCCGTTGGGCGGGTCGTGGCGGGGGTACACGAAGATGCGCCGGCGGTGCATGAGGGTGAAAGTGCCGACCCGGTACTGCTCCACGGGCTGCAGGCCCGCGGCCTCCATCACGGGGCCGCCGCTGCGCTCGGGGTGGCCCACCACCTGCACGAGTTCCCGGCGCCCCCCGGCGAGCTTCTTCAGGATGGCGCGCAGTTCCTCGGCTTCGTCCCGGTCCAGGCTCCCCTGGGAGGGCTTCATGTCCCCCAGGATGGCGATGCGTTCCGGATCCAGGTCCGACAGGAGGCCCAGGAGGCGCTCCCAGATGTCGTGCTGCTGCCCCGAGGGAATGGTGTCGAAGCGCTTGCGCCGGGCCGCCCCCAGGCCGAAGAAGAGGTCCGCCAGGACCAGGGTGCGGTGGCGCGGGAGCCAGACCGCGCGGCGGGAGTCGAGGACGAGGTCATCGGAGAGGGGGATCTGCATGGCATCCCCATTGGAACACGGCTCCTCCCACCCCAGGTCTGGCGGGGCAGGCGCCTCCCTCCCTCATAATGAAGCCCCATGGTGGACGGGGCGCATCAGTTCCTGGCGGGCCTGGGCTCCGGCCTGGCCGGGGGCCTCCTGTCGGGGGCCTTCGGCATCGGCGGGGGCATCGTCCTGGTGCCGCTGCTGGCCCTGGCCCTCCACCTGGACCAGCACCGGGCCCAGGGGGTGACCCTGGCGGCCATGCTGCTGCCCAACAGCCTGCCGGCCGTGCTGCACTTCCGGCGGCAGGGGGTGGCCATCCACTGGGGCCTGGTCGCCTGGATGACGGGGGGCTTCCTGCCCGGGCTGGTGGCGGGCTCCTTCGCGGCCAACGCGGTGCCCGGCCGGCCCCTGCGCCTGGGCTTCGCCTGCTTCCTCGTGCTCCTGGCGGCGGGGGTGTGGCGGAGCGCCTCCCGAGCCCCCTCCGCGCCGGGGGATTCCCAGGCCGGGCGCTTCCCGCCCCTGCCCGCGGCGGCCATCGGCTTGGCCGGCGGGGCCTGCGCGGGCCTCCTGGGCATCGGGGGCGGCGTGGTGGTGATTCCCCTGCTGCTCTGGGCCTTCCCCCTCTCCCAGCGGGAGGCCCAGCTCCAGAGCCTGGTCCTGCTGCTGCCCCCCCTGGGCCTGCCGGGGGTCCTGGTGTACGCGGCGTCCTCGGAGCTGCCCTGGCTGCTCCTGGGCGGAGTGGCCCTGGGCTTCGCGGCGGGCGCCGCCCTGGGGGCCCGGGCCACTTCCCGGATGCGCGGTCCCTGGCTCTCCCGGGGCTTCGCCCTCCTGCTGGTGGCCATGGCCGCCCTGCTCCTGCAGAAGACCTGACCGGAAAGGCCCCCCGGGCCCAACTTTTCTCTCTTTGCGCCTTCGCGCCTTTGCGTTCCGCCCTTTTCCGGTCCGCGTACCCGCGTCCGGCCATCCGCGCCTTGGCCTTGTCCCCCCCCGCGCCTTCGCCCGAGGGGCTCAGCCCAGGAAGCCCAGGGGCGTGTAGGTGGCCCCCAGGACCGCCTTGCTGTCTCCCCCGAGGAACTTGTCGAGGAGGGTGGCGTAGAGCCCCCGGAAATCCGAGGTGGAGACCATGTTCCCGTTGGCGTCGGGCTTGGTGAGGTCGGGGTAGCCCCCCCCGTAGAAGCCGCCCCTGACCATGTTCCCGGCGCAGAAGCAGAGCACGCTGGTGCCGTGGTCCGTGCCGCCGTTGTTCTCCTTGATGCGGCGGCCGAACTCGCTCCAGGCCATCATCAGCACCCGGTCCTGGGCCTTGACGGTCTTGCCGTCCACGGTGGTGTCGATGGTGGCGAGGTCGTCGTGGAAGGCCTTGATGGAGCCCCCCAGGGCGCCCATGAGGCGCGGGTAGTCGGTGGCCTCGTTGCTGTGGGTGTCGAAGCCCCCCAGGCGGACGGTGTAGACCTGGCAGGGAATGCCGGAGGCGATCATCTGGGCCACCAGCTTGAGCTGGCTGCTCAGCTGGCTGCTCAGGCGGGTGAGGTTGCGGGGATTGGTGAAGGACGCGTCGCCGGGGTAGGCGACGGAGGGGGTCCGGGCCTTGATGAGGGTGGAGAAGGTGGCCTGGGCGTCGTACCAGAGTTTGCCCTCGCTGGCGGCCAGGCCCGCCGCGGGGTCTCCCGCGGCCCCGTTGAGGCTGGCCAGGAAGCCCGTCTTGAGAAAGTTGGCGTCCGGGGGGGTGGCGGTGGATCGGAGGTAGGCGGGATAGACGAAGTCGCTGGTGTTCACCACGCTGACGAAATCCCTCTTCTTTCCGTGGACCATGAGCATGATGTCCGAGGTCACCGCGATGCCCCGGAGAATGTCGGAGGGGGCGAAGACCGCGTCGCCCCATCGTCCCAGCCAGCCGCTGCCGTCGGGCACCGCCGCGCCCTGGCCCCAGAGGTCCGTGGAGGTGAAGTGGCTCAGGTTGGGGTTGGGCATGCCGATCCCCGGGATCCAGGCGACCTTCCCCGCCGCGTGGAGGACGTCCATGCCGAGCATGTCCTTGTTGAGGCCCACGTCCCCGGTCCCGGCCATGTTCAAGGGCGTCAGCTCGGACTCCGGGATCCCGATGGCGGGCCGGTTGCTGCGGTAGGCCCCGGCGTTGGCGCCCGTGAGCGGCGGGAGGGTGTTGAGCCAGTCGTTGCCGCCCTGGACCTGGATCACCACGAGGATGGGCCCGGACACCGCGGGTGGCGGGGGCGGGGGTGGGTTGCCGCCCCCGCCCGGGCTCGTGGAGCCTCCGCCGCCGCCACAGGCGGTGAGACCGCCGAGGGCCGCCGCCCCGGCGCCGAGGGTGCGAATGAATGAACGTCTCGAGGTCATGGCGGCTCCCGGTGGAGGCAGGAACGACAGATGGAAGGCGGTGCCCCCCTGAAAATGTCAATGCAACTGGGCGTAGGGGGAGCAGAGGACGAGGAAGGCCAGTTCGCGAACCTTCTGCTGGGTGCCGGAGCTGTTGTCCCAGGTGAAGGTGCTCCACAAACCCGAGAGCCAGGCGTCCCGGACGCTGTTCGGGATGGGGGCGGGCTGGAGGAGGGCGACAAGCCGGTTGAACACCTCCACGGCGCTGGCCGGGGCGCTGGGGAACCAGGAGGCGACCGTGGAAGGGAAGATCTGGAGGCCGCTGGTGGTCTCCCCGAGGGCCAGGGCCGCCGCCAGCTTGCCGCGGTAGCGCATGGTGTTGCTGTTGATCCAGCCCCCGTGCTCCTTCCAGCCGTTGGGCCCGTCGGGATCCAGGACCGCCTGGCCGGCCTGGGAGAAGTAGGGATTGACCACCAGCCGCCAGGCCGCGAAGGCGGGCACGGGGGAGACCGCCGCGGCGGCCGCGAGGGTGGGGCACAGCATGCGCGCGGCGCGCACCGTCCAGGCCACCGGCCCCTCGTAGAGGTTGTAGCGGTTCTGGGGCGCGTAGAAGTACTGGGACTTGAAGACGGCTTTCAGCACCTTCCCCACGTCGAACCCCTGGGCCAGGATGAGGGCCTGCAGGTCCGCCAGGGGGGTCGCGGGAATGGCCGGATCCACGAAGAAGCGGAGCAGGCGGGTGGCCAGGAACTGTGCCGCGTTGGGACCCCGCAAGGTGAGGATGGCCTGGGGGAGGTCCTGGCCGAAACGGGTGGGGGCCCCGATGTCGAAGCTCTGGCCCAGGAAGGTGATCGTCCCCGTCGCGTGGTAGGTGGAATTCACCCGCCAGGAGGCGTCGTTGGGTGCCTGGTTGTTCGCATTGTTCGGGTCGGTCTGGACGTCCAGGGGGGTGAGCGTCCACCCGCTGAAGGCCCGCGCCAGGTTGGTGATGTCCTGCTGGTTGTAGCCGTTGTCCACGCCCAGGCTGTAGAGCTCCAGGATCTCCCGCGCGTAGTTCTCGTTGGCCACGTCGCTGCTGCCCGGACGGACCCGGTTCAGGATGGTGTCCAGCCAGATCATCATGGCCGGATCCTGGCTCACCGCCAGCAGCAGCGCCCCGAAGGGACCCCGGGCGGTGGCCGAACGGAAGAGGTCCACCTGCTTGGTGGTGAGGGCCGGATTGTCCACCTTCTCCGCGCCGGTGGCGAGCAACTGGTGCCAGAAGAGGGCAAGCTTCTCCTGCAGGGGGTTGGGGTTGTACTGCATGCGCCAGGCGAAGTGGGCCTGGGCGTTGGGAATGCCGGACTGCCGGCGCCACCCGTCCAGGCGGAAGGGATGGGGCGCGGGGTCGGCGGGGATGTTGCCGTTGGCTCCGGTGGGCACCACGTCCGCCCGGGGGAGGGCGGCGTTGAAGGCGTTCTTGTCCAGGGTGTCGTCCACCCAGGCGTCGATCACCGGGCCGGGCGCCTGGGCCGCCAGGGTCGAGGCCTGCTCGGGCGTGAGTCCGAAACCGGCCCTGCGCCCGAAGTGCTGGACGTCCGCCACGGTCCAGGAAGTGATCTGGGCGTCGAAGGTGGCCATGGAAAACTCCCTGAGGAAGGGGCGCCGCCCGGGGTCAGAAGACGGGTCCCTGGGGCTGTTCGAACCAGTTGCGGAGCGTCTGGAGTGTGGTGCTCCGGAGCAGCCCCCCCAGGGGCATCTTGGCCCCCTGAGGGGTGGCTCCCTGAGCGGGACGGGGGTTGCATCCGTCCGCGGGCAACACCTTTTCCCGCACCCAGCTCTTCGCCGGATTGGAGGGGTTGACGTCCATCCATCCCACGGGGGCCCGGGTTGCGGCGGGGTCGGTCAGGTCGGCGTAGATCTGCTGGGCGGTCCGCTCAGGTCCCCAATGGATCCTCGAGTAGGGAGCGGCGGCGCCGTGGCAGTTGGCGGCGTCGGAGGCGCTGCCGCAACTGGCCTGCAGCACAGGCAGGATGTCGGTCGCGAAATGCGGATTGGCCACCACGGTGGTGGGAGGATCGTTGTAGGGGATGGTGACGCCGGGCGTGCAGGGATCCGTGCCGCTGTTCGGATTCCCCCCGCTGACGGGGGGCGTGCCGCCACCACCCCCGCCACAACTCAGGGTGGCAAGCAGGAGGAGGCTCGCGGTGGTCCGGAACATGGGCAGATCCTAAGGTTCTGGCAAGGAGGAGCCGGGGGCAAGGATGTGGCTGAAGGGACCCGGCGAAAGGTCGAAGGTTTAGCCCGAGCGCCCGCGCCAGGCCTTCCCGGCAGGTGATTTTCATGGACGGGAAGGTATGCTGGGCCCTGGAGGTGGGCGTGCCAGCGGAATCGTCCCCGCCCCTCTACCAGGGGGAGCGCCTCAAGAACCTGATCCTCTGCTATGCGGGGCCCTGGGCCTTCCTGCCCTACCTGCGCCACCGCGAGGATGAGGAACTTCATTGGAACGCCCGGCAGGGCGTTCTCCTGGCCTTCGTGGAGGTGGTGGTCTCCTTAACCTTGATCTTCGTGGGGCTCTTCCCGATCTTCGGCTACCTGGCGCTCCGCATTCTCCTGCCGCTCTGGCTCCTCTGGTGCCTGGGGATGTCCGCCTCCTCGGTCCTTCAAGGCACCAAGGGCCGCAAGCACCGGATTCCGATCCTCCACCAGTTCGTGGATTACCTCTAGCTCCGGAAGGGCGGCGGAGGGCGCCTGGGCTGCCTGGCCCCCTTGGTAAGCGAGCCCTTGTCAGGGCTGCGCCCCATCCTCCACGAAGGAGGGGATGAGCATGGCATCCCCGTAGCTGAAGAAGCGATAGCGCTCGCGGATCGCTTCGGCGTAGCAGGTCTTCGCGAAGTCCAGGCCGAGGAGGGTGGAGACCAGCACGAAGAGGGTGCTTTCAGGCAGGTGGAAATTGGTGAGGAGCAGGTTGGCCGTCCGGACGCGGTGGCCCGGCCTGATGAAGAGGCGCGTGTTCCCCGCCCGGCGCAGGGTGGACCCCTCCCAGGCGGCCTCGAGGGTCCGCAGGCTCGTCGTTCCGATGGCACACACCGGAGGACGGCCCAGGCGGAAGGCCTCCTCCAAGGGCTGCGCCGTCCCCTCCGGGATTTCGTAGCGCTCCTCATGCATCACGTGGTCCTCCAGGAGGTCGGCGCTCATGGGCCGGAAGGTCCCCAGGCCCACGTGGAGTCGCACCGGAAGCCAGGCGTGCCCGCGGGCGCGGAGGTTTTGGAGGAGGTTCGGGGTGAAATGGAGGCCCGCGGTGGGAGCCGCGACGGCTTCTCCGGCCCCGGCGTGGAAGGCCGTCTGGTAGCCGCGCTCGTCCTCGGGATCCGCAGGGTGGCGGATGTAGGGGGGAAGGGGCAGGCGGCCGATGCCGTCCACAGCGTCCCAGTCCAGGGGGGCCCCCTCCCGCAGCACCCGGACCCGGCGGAGTCCTTCCGGGAGGACGGCTTCCACCTCGAGGGTCGCGAGTTCCCGGCCATCCCGAGGATCCACCACGGTGGCGCGGCCACCGCTTCGCAGGCGAGCCCCGGGACGGAGGAGGGCCTCGAAGGCGCCCCCGTCCAGGGCCCGGAGGAGCAGGGCCTCCCCCGCGCCCCCCCCCTGACGCCGGAGAAGCAGGCGCGCGTGGCGGACCTTCACGTCGTTGGGAACGAGGAGGCACCCCGGAGGGAGGAGTGAGGGGAGATCCCGGATCTCGCGATGCCCGATGTGCCCCCGGAGGGGGTCGGCCACCAACAGTCGCGCGCCGTCCCGTTCGGGGAGGGGATGCTGGGCGATCAGCTCCGGGGGAAGGTCAAAGGCGAAGTCGGAGCGCTTCATGGGGCAGGTGGGAATCCGGGGGCCTTGGTTTCAACGCAAAGGCGCGGAGGCGCGAAGGCGGACAACAAGCAGGGCCCCGGGGTCCTCTATTCCTCCTCTGCGCCTCCGCGCCTTTGCGTTCGAGAAGCCCCGTTTCATCCCTTCCGCTCCGCGCCCTCGGTCCCGAACTGGAGGTCGTGCAGCCGGGCGTACTCCCCTCCAAGGGCCAGCAGGTCGGCGTGGCGGCCCTGCTCCACGATCCGCCCGTGCTTCATCACGCAGATCCTCGTGGCGCGCTGGATGGTGCTCAGGCGGTGGGCGATGACCAGGGTGGTGCGGTCCTCCATCAGGGACTCGAGGGCCTGCTGGACCGCCCGTTCGCTCTCGGTGTCGAGGGCGCTGGTGGCCTCGTCGAGGATGAGGATGGGCGGATCCTGGAGCAGGGCCCGGGCGATGGCGATGCGCTGGCGCTGGCCCCCGCTCAGCGAGGACCCGGTCTCGGCCAGCGGGGTGTCGTAGCCCTTGGGCAGGGCGGTGATGAAGTCGTGGGCGTGGGCGCGCCGGGCGGCGGCCACCACGGAGGCCCGGTCCGCGTCCCGGCCGTAGGCGATGTTGTCGTGCACGGAGTCCATGAAGAGCAGGGTCTCCTGGGTGACGATGCCGATCCGGCGGCGCAGCTCGCGGGGGTCGAATTCGCGGAGATCCGTGCCGTCCAGGGTGATCCGTCCCTCCGTGGGATCGAAGAAGCGGGGCACCAGGTTGACCAGGGTGGTCTTGCCGCCCCCGCTGCCCCCCACGAGGGCCAGGGTCTCTCCCCGGCGCAGCTCCAGGTCGATCCCGCGAAGCACGGAATGCCTTGGGTCGTAGGCGAAGGAGACCTGCTCGAAGCGGAGGAGCCCCGGCAGCGCGGGGACGGGCCTGGGTGCTGCGGGGACCGGCAGTTCCGGAGTCCGGTCGATCAGCTGGTAGACGCGGTCCAGGCTGGCCCGGGCCTGCTGCACCTCGTTGTTGAGTTTGGTGAGCCTCCGGATGGGATCGTAGAAGGCGTAGAGGCCCAGGAGGTACACCACGAAGTCGGAGCCCTTGAGGGCGCCGGAGTGGATCCGGCCCGAGACCAGGATGATGATCGCCGCCATGAGCAGCCCCCCCACCATCTCCATGACGGGGTGGCTCAGGGCCCCGGCCCGGGCCGCCTTCATGCCCAGGCGGTAGAGGTCGTGCTGGTGGTGGTGGAAGCGCTCCACCTCGTAGCGTTCCCGGGCGAAACCCACCACCACCCGGATGTTGCTGAAGACCTCCTTCATGCGCTGCAGCAAGCGTCCGGAGGCCTCCATGTTGCGGTGGTTGATGTGCCGGATCCGCTGGCTGAGCCGCTGAATCGGGAAGATCACCAGAGGCGCCGCGATGAAGACCGTCAGCGTGAGCTTCCAGTCCCGCTGCATCACGAAAATGAACATGGCCAGGGCCAGGGTGCTCTCCCGCACCGCATCCGCCAGCTGGTTGGAGGCGATCCCCTGGACCTGACCCACATCCCCGACGCACCGCTGGAGGAGCTCCCCGACGGGGTGTCGCTGGAAGAAGGCGGGCTCCATGTCCAGAAGACGGGCAAACAGCCGCTCCCGGAGAGACTGGGTCGCCTGGATGCCCGAGCGCACCACCACCATGGATCCGAAGTAGGTGAAGAGGCCCTTCACCAGGAATATGACCAGCAGGAGGGCCGGGACGAAGTAGGTGGCCTCCCGGAGCGCCGAAGCGGCGGGAAGTTGGGCCAGCAGCCAGTCCCTCAGGTGGTTCAGGGGAGCGAAACCGCCCAGGGCCCGGCTGGCCTGGCCTCCCCCGGCCATGCCGAAATTCTCGTCGAAGACGAACTGGAGGGTGCCCACCATGAGGGCCTGGCAGAGACCCCCCAGCTGGAGAAGCACCGCCCCCCCCGCGAGGCCGCCCAGGTGGGGCCGCAGGTGCTCGCGGAAGAAGCGCTCCAGGACCGACATGGCTCCAGCTTACCCGCCGGAACGGGAGGGCCGTCCGGATCCGGCTACTCCACGAAGAGCCGGATGCTGCTCTCCTTGTCCTCCACCGAGAACAGCTCGCTGCCCTTGGGGGCGTTGAGGGCCTGGTCCATGAGGGTCTGGCTGTCGAATCCCTTTTTTCGCATCTGTTCCAGCTGGGCTTCCGAGAGGTAGCTGGAGACGGCCCGGGCCAGGCCCAGGGCGATCCGGATGGTCACCTCGTCGGGTTTGTCCTTGCCGCGGATCTTGAGCACCAGGAAGCGGCCCTGGGCGGGAAGCGCCTGGATGTCCGGGGGCACCCCCATCCCCTGGAGGGCCAGCCGGCAGGCCTCCGAGTATTGGGGAAGCGCCAGGCCCTTCTGGAGGGCGCCCACGGCCCGCCGGTCCCCCACCTTGGCCAGCTGCAGGGCCGCGGCCACCTGGATCTCGGGCTGGGGGTCCCGCAGGGCCTCCAGGAGCCCCGGGGTGGCCCCGGGGTTCTGCCCCTGCCGGATGCCCCAGCACTGGATCCTGTTCAGCCGGGCCTGCTTCCCGAAGAGGCGCTGGTCGGGATGGTGCCCCAGGAAATCCGTGAAGGCCTGGGCCGCCTCGTCCCAGCGCTGGTCCCCGAAGAGGGAGTCCGCCAGCCAGAAGCGAGCCTCCACGGCCCTGGGCCCCTGGGGTTGCTCGGCGAGGTAGCGGCGGTATCGGGCGGCGGCCTCGTACCAGCGGCCCTGGTAGCGAAGCTGCTTGGCCTCCCGGAAGGTGTCCTCCACGGGGAGGGACACCAGCGCCGCGGCTTCCGGCAGCCCGGGAAGGATTCCGAGCAGGGGCAGGAACATCAGGAGCCCTCTTCCTTGAGGAGCTTGCCCATCTTCCCGGCCTGGTCCTCCAGGTGGTGGGTCGAAGCCCACTTCCGGAGTTCGTCGGCGCGCGCGGGGGTGAGGCAGCCGTCCTCGAGGCTCAGCTCCGTGAGCCAGGGGTGGAGGGTGGTCCGGATTTTCTCGGCCTCGGGAACCGGGGCCCCCTGGGCCGCCAACTGATGGCTCACGGCCAGCAGCAGGCTGGCGGTTTCGCGCTCGGCGTTGCGGTCCTCGTTCTTGGTGCCGCAAATGCTGGGATTCTTGTGGAATTCCTGGATCAGGCCGGAAGCCTGGGTGAAGAAGTCGGACCAGAGCCGGTCCTGGGCGCGCCTGCGGGCCTCCTGGTCCACGAGCCGCACTTCCGCCCTAAGGCTGGATTGGCGGAAGACATAGACGGAGGGGAGGAGGGCCAGGAGGGCGGCGGCGGCGGCCAGGAGCCAGGGGGCGGGACGGAAGCGCCGGGGCCGGAGGGATTCCGAGATTTCCTCGCCGTGGGCCGAGAGGGCGAGGTGCAATTCAAGGAGCCCGGCAAGTTCGGCCTGGGCCGCGGGATCCTCGGGCCAGTCCTCGGGCCGGGCCAGGAGGTCGAATTTGTCGTGTTCGGAGAGCTGACGGTATTCATTCGTGGTCATGGGGCACATCCAGGAATTTGCGAAGCTTGGCGAGGCTCTGGAAGAGGGTGGCCTTGACGGTTCCCTCGGCACACTTGAAGTCCACCGCGATCCGCTTCACGGGATGTTCCTGGACGTAGTAGGCCAGGACCATCCCGCGCTGGCGCGGGGTCAGGCCCTCCAGGGCTTCCTGGAGGGCCTTGATTCGCCGGCCCTGGTCCACCTGCTCCCAGGGCGAGGGATGATGGGGGTCGGCGGCGTCAAAGGACTCGGGAGGGGTGATCTCCCGCCCCCGTCTACGGAGGTGGTCGGTGGCTGCATTAGCCGCAAGGGTGAAGAGCCAGGCAGCCACCGGCCGGCCCTCCTCGAATCGTTGGCAATGCTGGAGGCATTTGAGAAACACCTCCTGGGTAAGTTCCTGGACGACCCCGGTTTCGGTGCCAAGGCGGCGATGGAGGAAGGCGAACACCGGACGCTCGAAGCGGGCCATGAGGTAGGCGAGGGCCTCCTCCCGGCCGGCCTTGAGCTGGGACATCCAGAGTTCGGGCGTCTCTCCCTCGGGGAAGGCCCCGGGGGGAAGGGTGGCCGCCAGGGGGCTCATGCCTTCGGCCCGGGGCCCACCCGGAAGGCGGGCTGGCCGAGCTTGGCCATCAGGCTGTTGAGCTGTTCCTGGTTCAGGCTGCAGCGGATGCCCGCCCGGTCCTTCTCCTGGATCAATTCCGCGACCTGGCGGGCGTTGGGGTCCAGGGAATTGGAAATGGCCACCAGGCGCTGGAGCCACGGCACGGTCTGGGAGATTCCATCGGGGCTCCCGGCCACGGCGAGCTCCAGGCGATGCGGGGCCTTGGGATCCGCGGCGGGCTGGATGCTCCAGGCGAGGGCTTCCAGCCCCTTGGGGAGTTCGGACGACCAGCCCTTGGGCAACCGGTCCACCGGGAGGCGGGCGAGGAGGCTGTCCGGAAGCAGGAATCCCTGGAAGGCAGCGGAAGGGTTCACCCATTCCCCGGCCCGGCGCAGGGGGCTCCTGGGGCCCGGGGCCTTGGCCCCGAGGGTGGCGAGGGCCCGGATGTCCCCGATCCAGATGGGCCCGTCGGGGTCGGCCAGGGCCCGGATGTTGAACTGATTCACATCCATGATCATGTGCAGGGGAAGATCCTTGCCCCCGGCGCGAAGGCTGCCTTCGGCGGGGAAGGAGTCGGCGAGCGCGATGTAGAGGTTCTTCGGATTCTTGAACCCGCTCAGGCGGATGAGGAAGGCCTTCCCCAGGTCCGAAGTGTTCGGCTTATCCAGGGTGGGAAGGTCCAGGACGAAGAAGGTGATCCGCCCGGTCTCCAGGTGGGGGGCGATGCGGGCGCGGCTCAGGAACAGGTCCAAAGCCTGTTCCGCCAGCTTGGACTGGGCCATGAGGGTCTGGAATTCCTTGTGCTCCAGAAGCCATCGGGCCTCGGCGGAAAAGGCCACCTGGCACCCCCGGGGAGCGGACTGGAGCCATTCGGGCCCCGGTGAAACCCTGGACCGGCAACCCGCGACGGGGATCAGCGTCGCGAGGAGGGCGGGAATCAGGAGTCGTCGCATCGGGTGAGTCCGGGGCATGGGCTACGGCCAGGCAGACCAGGGGTTTACACCGACCCCGCCAGGTTCCGGAGGGGGGCCGGCAGGTGGGGGCTGCGCAGGAGGAGTTGCTGCTCGCTCTCGGAGAGGAGTCCCCAGATCCGAATGGCGGATTCCCTGGGGGTCTTGGGGTTGAGCAGGAGCTCCTGCATGATCGCGGGGTGGGCCAGCAGGATCGGGTGAACGGCGATCTGCTCGAGAATGGAGCGGTGGGTCTGCTTGTTCCGGGCGAGGCGGAGCAGGATGCTCGGGTCCAGCTGCCGGTCCGAGACCATGGTCCGCAGGGTGTCCACATCCTGGAGCACCTCCTGGGGAAGGTGTCGGATCAGTTCGCCGCCGGTGGCCCGGAGGGTGACGATCCGGTGCTGGGAGTCCATGCCCAGGTAAAGGGCGCGGAGCTTTTCCAGGGCCTGGCGTTTCAGCTCCAGGTGGGTGATGCGGGCGTCCCGAAGCAGGTCCAGGAGCGGTCGGGTGGAGGACAGGGGGACCAGCAGCCGCAGGGCGGTGGACTCCCCGAGGTGGGGGTTGTGGAGGAGGGCCTCCTGGATGGCCGGGTTCTCTCCCCAGGCGTGGTGGTTGGCCAGTTTCTCCGCCCTGAAGCGGTCCATTCCAGGGATCGCGGCGAGGAGTTCACGGGGGGTGAGGGCCGGGTTCTCCAGGACAACCATGAACACCTGCGGGTCCGGGTCGTTGAGGGAGGCGATGAATTGTTCGGGTTGGTTGGCCTGGTTGGCCAGGAAGACGCGCTCTTCGAGGGAGGCCCAGCGGCCCTCTCCCGGATGCGACGGCATCCCGCTGGCTTGGCTCGCCCGCCGGCGCTGGAGGCGGTCGTAGAAGTACTTGATCACCCGGAGCAGGTTGGGGTTCTCGCGCTTCGCCCAGAAGGTGACGAACTGGAATTCCGACTCGTCGAGCTGGGAAAAGAGAGAGGTGATCCTCCGGAGAGCCCGGATGTCCCGGGATCCCTGGGCCAGGAGCCCCACCAGGTGATGGGCGATGCCGATCTTCCGGGTGAGCCCCTGAGGGCTCGCGGGGGCCTCGAGAATGGCGTTCCGGATGGCCTCCCGGAAATACCAGCGCGCCTCGGCGTACACCTCCTCGAAGAGCTCCGGGACCGGGCAGGCGGGCAGCACGCTCTGGAGCAGGTCCTCGGAGATCAGGGGATTCTTGAGAGCTGCCTGGCGGATTTCCCCGTCCGCATCCACCAGGAGGGAGCACAGTTCGTCCACCTGGTGGGTTCCCTTGGCCCGTTCCAGGAGTTCCGCGCGCGGCACGGCCGGCGGCTGCACGACCAGGGGCTCCTCCATGACCGGGGGGGCCGTGAGGGCCTCCCAATCCTGGAGGTCGGTGGGCAGGGGGGGCAACTCGGCGGTGTGGCCGGAGGGCACCACGGACCGGGCCAGCTGCTTGGAGATGGCCTTCACGATGGGCTTCAGGCCCGGGGGCAGCTGCTGGTAGAGGCTGCGGACCGTTCGGGAGATCTCGTCCTTCTCCTCTCCGTGGGCCCGGTCGAGGTCCCGCATGAGATCGAAGAGAGAGACCGCCATTTCCAGGTCCCTGCGGATGGCCCCGGGGGTGTGCTCGTTCTCGGCCAGGGCCTGGAGCACGGGGCCCTGGGCCAGCCAGTGGGGTGTCCGGGCGATCAAGGTCAGCAGCCGGGGGGCCCTGAGGCTCCTGCTCAGCCCTTCCACCAGTTGCAGCTGGGACTCGGAGGGCAGCATGGAGCGGATCCGGGACAGCGTCCCGAAATGGATCCGCTCCTGTTCATTGAATTCCGCCAGGAAAGGGGGATCCGGGAGTTCCACCTGGCCCCCCTCAGGAGCAGCCGGAGGCGGGAAGGCACTCCACCATGCGGGGATCGCGGGCGAAGAGGAGGGCGTCCACCAGCACGCCCTGGAGCCCCGGGATCTCCCGGGCCCTGCGGAGGTCCTCGGGGCACAGGAGGCTGCCCCCCATGAGCATGGGAAGGCGGGCGCTCTCCCCGATGCGGCGCGCGGTCTCGAAATCAGGCCCGGTGGCTGCGTCCTCCGGAAGGTCCACGAAGAGCACCCGCTTGAATCCGTCGCCGTGGACCCTTTTCGCGAGGTCCTCGGCACGCGTGCCGGTCTTCTCGAGCCACCCGGAGTGGTGCACCGCACCTCCCCGGGCGTCGATGGCCGCGGTGAGGTGCTTCTGGAAGCGCGCCAGGAGCTGTTCCACCACGAGGGGGGACTTGTGCAGGAGGGTTCCCACCACCAGCCAGGCCGCGCCGTGGTCCACGAAAAACTGGGCCTGGTCGCTGGAACGGATGCCCCCGGCGACCTGGACGCAGACCCCGTGATAGGACACGCGGGTCCGGCGCAGGATCCGGCCCATCAGCTCCCGGTTGTTGCCCCGGCCGTGGGCCGCGTCCACGTCCACCAGGGCCATGTGTCCAACCCCGCGTGAAAGAAGCTGTTCCACGATTTCGAGGGGATCCTGGCCCGGGGAGGGCTCACCGAAGGTGGGGACCGCCCGGCCGTTCTCAATGTTGAGGGTTGGGAATACCTTCACCCGCCGGACCTTTCCCCGAAGCGCTTTGGAAATTTACCCAGGGTCGGAGGACGAAGACAAGGCCCCCGCGTTCTCCAGATCCGCCAGGAGGCGACGGGCCGCTTCCCTCTCCGCCTCCTTGATGGTTCCCGCTTCCGCCTCCACCCGATGTCCCGCAAGCTCCGCCTGGACGCGGTAACGCGGCGCGTGGTCGGGACCCTGCCGGGCCAGGAGGGAATAAGTGGGAGGCGCCAGGTTGATTCGGGCGGCGGTTTCCTGGAGCGCGGTCTTGCTGTCCTGCGCCCACAGGACGCCTGGCTCCGCAAGGCGGATGAAATCCCCGAAGCGGTGCTCCGCGATGCGGACCACGAGGCCGAAGGCGTCGTCACCCACGGCCTCCGCGTCCAGGAAACAGGCGGCGAGGACGGCCTCCATGGCGTCGGCCAGGGCCTTCCTCCGCGCGGACGGCCCCGGATCCCCCTTAGGCGAGCGGGGCCCTCGGCGGAGTTTCAGGGCCAGATCGCCGGCCCAGTCGCAGAGGGCTCCGGTGCAGACGCAGAGCCCGCGAAGCTTGGACATGTCCCCTTCGTTCCAGCCCGGCTGCTCCCGATGGATGAGCAGGGCCACCGCCGCGTTGAGGAGGCCGTCCCCCAGGAATTCCAGGCGCTGGTTGGTCGGGGAGAGCCCCGAGGAAGGGGGGGTGAGGGCCTCTTCGAGGAGGCGGGAATTCCGGAAGGTGTGGCCCAGGGCCGCCTCGAGGGGAGAGACGCGGGGCGGCGGGGAGGGCCGTGCGGAAGGGGTCACCCGGGAATCTTGCGGTTGAAGCTCTCGGTGTCCATCACCCGCTTGAACATGGCGTTGCGCATCATTTCCGAGGTGCTGACCCCATGCGCCCGGGCCTTGTTGAGGACGTCCCGGCACTCCTGGAAACGGCCCTGCCGGTAGAGGATGACCACGGCCCATGCGTAGGGGCGCGAATCGTTGGGATTGGCGGCGATGGACTTCTTGAGCAGTTCAAGGGCGCGGGGAGGATCGCTTTCCTGGAGGGCCGTGGCCTCGCTCAGGATGTTCATGCCGGCGTTCCTTCGCTGGGCCCCGTCCATGCCGTCGAACCCGTAGGGATCGGCAGGGGCGCGACCCTCCTCCGCTCGGGAATCCTCCCTGCCCGCGGTGGCCCTTTCCCGTGTGGGCGACGGAGCGCCCTCAAAGGATGGTTCACTCCCCCGGGTTCCCTTGGGGGTTCGACCCTTCCCTGGGACGGCCGGCCCGGATGGACCTTGGGGAGTGGCTGGGGAAGAAGCCGGTCCCCGTTCGGCATCCTGGGAGGCGGGCTCTGGCGGGGGCTGGGCGGGAGGGGGGGTGTCCCTGGGCGCATCCGCCGCGGGGGGGAGTCCGGAGGCCGGGACGCCTCCCGCCTGGGCGGGCGCGGCCTGGCCCTGCTTCCAGCGCCAAAAGGCAAAGCCGCCTCCCGCCAGGAGGAGCAACGCCAGGCCGCCGACCACTCCGACCACCAACCCGGTATTGGAACGGGTGGCCTTGGCCGGGGCGGGCGGGGGGAGCGTGGGGGGGATTCCCGCCGCCACGGGCCCTGTGGGTTGGAGCTGGACGGTGCCGGGAAGGACCTGCTGCGCGGCGGTGGGACCCGCCTGGGGCAGCACCACCGTGGCGCCGGCCTGCGGAAGGGTGACGGTGGGTCCCGCGGAGGGGAGCAGCACCGTCCCATCCCCCTGGGCCCCCTGGGCGTGGCCGGTCCAGGTGGGGTCCTTGGCGGCCCGAAGGGCCTTGGCGAGTTCCTCGGCAGTCTGGTAGCGGGTGTCTGGATTCTTGTCCAGGGCGCGGTCGAGCACACTGCGGATGGCCGGACTGATCCCCTGCAGCTGGCTGAGGTCAATGGGTTCCGGGGCCTCGTTGACGATCTTGTAGAGGATCGTGGGGGTCGTGTCGCCACTGAAGGGTTTCCGCCCGGACAGCGCCTCGTACAGCATCACGCCGATGGCGAAGAGGTCGCTGCGGGGGTCGGGCCTGCCGGTCTTGATGTACTCCGGCGCCATGTAGCTCACCGTGCCCATCACCATCCCGGTGGCGGTCATCTCGGAGTTGCCCACCCGGGCCACGCCGAAATCCATCACCTTGGCCTGGATCCGCTTCCCGTCCCGGAGGACCCGGACGTTGGAGGGCTTGATGTCCCTGTGGACGATGTGGTTCTGGTGGGCGAAGGCCAGCCCATCACAGACCTGGGCCAGGATCTCCAGGGCCTCCGAACGGGCCAGGGCCTGGTCCCGGAGGAGCTCCTCGAGGTCGTGGCCCCGGACGAACTCCATGGCGATGTACATCACCCCCTGGTCCTCGCCAAATTCATAGATGGTCACGAGGTTGGGATGGTTCAGGACCCCGGCGGCCTTGGCCTCCCGCTCGAAACGGGCCTTGGCCTCGGCGCCCGAGGCGGCGCTGGGGAGGATGGTCTTGATGGCCACCTCCCTGCCGATGCCGGGATCCACCCCCAGGTAGACTTCGCCCATGGCGCCCTGGCCCAGAACCCGCTTGATGTCGAACTTGCCAAGTTTTTCAAACATGGGTCGAGCCCCTGCGTGGAAGAATTGGGTGGATCTAAGCATAGGTTGCTCTGGTCAATCGGCCAAGATGCGGGGTAGGATTCCCCCACGCCGAAGTCCCCTAGAACTTCGATATTTTCAGCCCGAACTCCACGATGGCCCCTGAGGAGGTGGGGGTGCCCGAATCCATCACGAGCAAGCTCCTGCCGGCCGTCATTGGCGCCCTCCATCAGGAGCGCGCCGAGGGGGAGCTCGTCCTGGAACAGAACGACGGCTGCCGCCGTCTCTACTGGTGGGGGGGGGACCTGATCTACCTCAAGAGCGAGGTGGCGGGAGAGCAGTTCGGGAACTACCTCCTCCGGCAGGGCGTGCTGGACCTGCCGGCCCTCCAGGAACTCCTGGCCCCGGGAGAGGGCCCGCGCTTCGGCGAGAAGGTGGTGCAGTGGGGCCTGCTCACCGTGGAGGAGAGGGACAACCACCTCCGTTCCCTCATGACGCAGATCCTCCTTCACGCGCTGGAGCATCCGGTGGTGACGGTGAAGTGGGATCCCTGCCTCATCGGGGACCGGCTCGGGGCCGACCTCTACTTCACCCTCCAGCACCGGCAGCTCGTCTGGTCCTGTTTCCAGGAGATGCGCAACCTGGCGGAGCTCTCGGACCACCTCTACGCCCAGGGGAGCTGGCGCTGGAAGGCCCCCTCAGACCTTCTCCTGACCCTCCACGACCTGCCGCTCAATCCCACCATCGCCTACTCGCTCACCTTCCTCGGGCCCGAACCCATCGGCTTCGAGACCTTCCTTGGCCTCACCGGCATCGGTGAGGAGGAGACCGCCCGCCTCCTGCTCGCCCTCTGGGCCCTGGGAGGGCTGGAGCTGATCGAAGGGGAGCTGCCCATCCATACCCGGCGCCAGGACGGTCCGGCGCCGCTGCCTCCCCCCTCCGCCCGGCCGCCCTCCCCTCTCCCCATTCCACCCCAGCCGGTCCGCACGGAGGCTCCGAAGGCCGCGCCGACCCCCCCGCGGTTCGCTCCGCCCCCCCCCACCCGAAGCCCAACTCCGCCCCCTCCCCCTCCTCCGCCTGCTCCGTCCTCCGCAGCACCTCCGGAAGCCCCGGCGCCGGCGCCCCCCGTCCCGGGCGACGCCCCCCCGGACGCACCCATCAGCATCGAGCTCGCGGATGATCCTGCCGAGCAGATCGATTTCGCCGTCTCCGGCGTCCTTCCCCCACCCATGGATGCTTCGGGCCCTGAGGACGAGGAGAGCCTCAGCCCGCTTCGAAAGGCGCGGAGACTCTTCAAGCGGGCCAAGATCTACATCATGCAGGAGCGGGCCTCCGAGGCCATCCGCTCCCTGGAGCAGTGCCTGAAGCTGGATCCCGATTCCCCCCAGGCCTACGAGGCCTGGCTGCTCCTGGGGAAGCTCCGCCTTGGGAACCCCGCCTGGTCCACCCGGGCCATCGAGGCGCTTCAGGCGGCCGCCCGCCTCCAGCCCAAGGCCGGGGAGCCCTGGGCCCTGATGGGGGACCTCTACCTTCGGAAGGGATTCAAGGCCAACGCCCAGGGCTGCTACAAGAAGGCGCTGGAACTGGATCCTTCCGTTCCCCTTCCGGCGGACCTGGATCCGGAGGAGGCGGTCGGGGAGATCAAGGAACCGACGACCCTCATCAACCGGCTCGGCACAGGCCTCAAGGCCATGCTCGGGCGCGGCGACCGGAGCTGATCACCCCCCGCCGAACTTGGATCGCATCGCGGCGAGGTCGGGATCCCCGGGGAAGGTGCGGAGGCCCAGGTCCACGAGGGCGTTGCCCTCCTTCGTCCGTCCGGATTGGTAGAGCGACAGCGCCACCAGACGGTGCCAGGTGCCGCGGCCTCCCGAAGGGCACCGTCGGATGGCTTGCCAGGCCAGGGCGGCGGCCTGAATGAGGTCTCCCCCTTCCGAGGCCAGTTGCACCATGGCATGCCAGAGGACGGGATCGGCCGGGTTCTCCGCAAGGCCCCGCTCCAGCGCCCGGCGGGCCTCCTCGGGACGGCCCAGCTGACCCTCGAGCTCGGCGAGGTTGACGTGGGGAGCGATGAAGGATGGTTGGACCGCGATGGCCTCGAGGAGGCGCTCCCTGGCCTCCTCCGTGCGACCCAGGGCCGCCAGGGAGATGCCCGCCCGGGTCAGGGTTGCGGGATGCCGCGGCTGCTCGGCGAGGATGCTGGCGAAGTGGCCCAGGGCCTCTTCATGGTGACCCTGGGCCTGGAGGGCCATGCCGGCCCCGAGGGGCACGAGGATGGGAACCCGGGCCTCCATCTCCATGTAGCGCCGGGCCGCCTCCAGGACCAAGGTCCACTCCGAGGCCACCACGGCCTGTTGGAGCAGGTTGAACCAGCACTGGTGATCCCCCGGCCGGGCCCGGGCTTCCCGCTCGGCCAGGCGGAGGTAATTTTGCCGCTTCTCAGCCTCCCGCTCGGGGAAGGTCTTCCCGAAGTGGTGGACGACCGCATCCAGGTTCTCCACCGGCAGCCCCCGGACGGCGAAGAAGGGATCCAGCAGTTCATGGATGGCCCCCTGGAAGGCCAGTCCGTCCATCCTCCGGCAGAGACGGAGGCCGCGTCCCTCGGCGAAATAGGGGAAGGCGGAGCCCTCGGAATAAGGGCTGTCATTGCGTCGGGCGGCCTCGTCGAGGGTGGTCTGGTTCCCGTCCTGGAAGTAGTTCCGGAGGATGACCCGGAAGGCAGGGGCCGTCCCCTCCGCGATGGCCCTACGGATCACCGGGTGATCGAGGGCGTCAATGGTTTCGTCGGCGTCCAGGACCAGCACCCACTCCCCCGAGCACAACCTCAGGCTCTCGTTTCGCGCCGCCGCGAAATCATCGATCCAGTGGAATTCGCCCACGCGGGCTCCGTGGCTCCTGGCCAGCTCGGGGGTCCCGTCCCGGGAGCCCGTGTCCACGACCACCATTTCGTCCACCAGGCCCCGGACCGAGGCGAGGCAATGTCCCAGGATCTTCGCCTCGTCCTTCACGATCATGGCCAGGGACAGTGTGGGCATGGGCTGAGGATAGCCGCAGGCCCCCGAGGATCGGTCCGGGACCTCCACGATGGATTGACCTGGACGCCGGGGGCTGTGATTTCATATCGCCATGCCTAGCCTGTCGCTCGCGATGATCGTGAAGAACGAGGAAGCCAGGTTGTCCCATTGCCTGGGCTCGGTCCGGGGCCTGGTGGACGAAATGGTGGTCGTGGACACGGGCTCGAACGACGGTACCGTCGCCTTGGCGGAGTCCTTCGGGGCCCGGGTGGGCCATTTCGTCTGGTGCAACGACTTCGCCGCGGCGCGCAACGCCGCCCTGGATCTCTGCACCGGGGAGTGGGTGCTGGTCCTGGACGCCGACGAGGCCGTGGACCCCCTCGATCACCCCGTGATCCGCGGCGCGATGGAGCGGAAGGGGCCCCCCGCCTTTCGGGTCACGCTGCGCAACTACCTTCCCCACGGCGCCATGACGCTCATGGACGAGACCCCCCGGCGGAACACCACCCGATACACCGAAGGGTCCTCCTGCGCCTACTATGCGGACCACCCGGCCCTGCGCCTGTGCCGCCGGCTGCCAGGCCTGGCCTACCGTGGCGTGGTGCACGAGCTTCTGGATCCCTTCTTCCAGGAACGGGGAATGAAGATCGGGACCTGCCGGGCGGTGGTCCACCACTTCGGGAAAATGGACCGGGGGGGGGAGGTGTCCAAGCAGCCGGTCTATCTTCAGATGGCCCGGCGGGAGGCCGAACAACACCCCGGGGAGCTCCAGGCCCACTTCAACCTCATGATCCAGGCCCAGCAGGTGGGGGAGCTGGAGGAGGCTCTTCGGGCCGCCCAGGCCTGCCTGCGGTTGAATCCGAATTCCCCGCGCCTGGTGTCCTTGACGGCGGCCCAGGTGCTGCGTGAGCTGGGCCGCCCGAAGGAGGCCCTGCCCTGGCTCGAAAAACTGCTGAAGGCCTTCCCCGACCACGGGCCCTGTCTTCTGCTTCGGGCCCAGATCCTGTCCGACCTGGGACAGGAGGGGGAAGCCCTGACGGTGCTGCGGCGGGCGGTGCGGCGGAATCCCGACTGGGCCCTCCTTTCGATCACCCTTGCCGAGAAGGAGTCGAAGCTGGGCGAATTCGAGGCAGCCCGAGCCACCCTCCTGGAGAGCATCCGGCACCACCCGGGGCAGGAGCTCCTGCTCGAAGCCCTCGTTCGCCTCGACCTGGATCACGATCGGCGGGACCAGGCCCTGGGGGACGCGGCCCTGGCGATCCGGCAGTGCCCCTCGGGAGGGAACGGGATCTGGCACTGGGTGGTGGGGACGGAGCTCTGGGCCGCCGGGCGGCTGGCCCATGCCCGGGCCGCCGTGCAGGACGGCCTCAGGGTATTTCCCGGGCACGAAGGCCTCCAGGCCCTGGCGGTCAAGCTCGGGGACGCTTCCTGAGGGAACTTCCGCCCGGGGTCGAGGGCCCGGCCCGAAAAAACACTTAAAGATCTCCGGGCCCCTTGCCGAACAGTCCCCTGTCGGGGGGCGCTCCCTGGCGACCCAACCCTGGACAGCACGGATGCTGTCTGTACGCATCACGGAGGATGCAATGCCTAGTATTCTCAATAATGTCGCGGCCCTTGGAGCCACCCGCCAGCTGGGGATCACCAACCTGGGCCTGCAGCGCACCATCGAGCGTCTGACCACGGGCAAGCGGATCAACCGCGCCAACGACGACGCCGCCGGCCTGTCCATCGCGAACAGCCTCGGGGCTTCCGTCCGCGTGGAAACCCAGGCCCGGCGCAATGCCAATGACGGCTACTTCCAGCTCCAGACCATGGACGGCTACCTGGAAGAGGCCACCCAGCTGGCCACCCGCGCCGCCGAGCTGGAGTCCGCTTATAAAGGCGCCAATGCCGCGGGCCAGACGGCCATCAACGCGGAATACACCCAGATCGGGGCCGCCCTGACCGCCATCGACGGCCAGCGCGCCACTGTCACCGCCGACGCCGGGGCCTACGGCACCGTCACCGCCACCAAGACCGCCCTCACCGCCCTGGCGGGCAGCGCGGCGGCGGGGAATTCCGCCACGGTCCTCACCAACATCGCCACGGAGCGAGGCAATTACGGGGCCTACATGGCCCAGCTCAGCAGTTACGCCAACGTCCTGGGCATTTCTTCCGAAAACAAGACCGCCCAGAGAAGCCAGATCATGGACGCCGACGTGGGCACCGAAGTGGTGAACCTCTCCAAGTGGCAGATCCTGAACCAGAGCGGTATCAGCGCCTTGGCCCAGGCCAACTCCGCCGGCCAGGCGGTCCTGGCCCTCCTCCGGTAATCCGGGTGGGCTGTTTTTTCTGGGGGCCGGGAAACCGGCCCCTTTTGGCGTCCAGGAAGGACTCTGCCCCCTTCCCGCGTTCCCCCGGGTCCCGGCCCCCGATGCCCCAACCGGCGCGCTGATTTCCCATTTCGGGCTTCAGGTTTGCCGGAGATCTGCCGAATAGATTGAGGTCGGGGAGCGCCACCCGGCACCCGAACCAGGACAGCACGGATGCTGTCTTCACGCATCACGGAGGATGCAATGCCTAGTATTCTCAATAACGTCGCGGCCCTCGGCGCCACCCGGCAGCTGGGGATCACCAACCTGGGCCTCCAGCGGACCATCGAGCGCCTGACGACCGGCAAACGGATCAACAGGGCCAACGACGATGCCGCCGGCCTGTCCATCGCGAACAGTCTGACGGCCAGCGTCCGGGTGGATACCCAGGCCCGGCGCAACGCCAACGACGGCTACTTCCAGCTGCAGACCATGGACGGCTACCTTGAGGAGGCCACGCAGTTGGCCACCCGGGCGGCCGAACTGGAGTCCGCCTACAAGGGCGCCAACGGCGCCGGCCAGACCGCCATCGACGCGGAATACGCGCAGATCAAGACCGCGCTCTCCGCCATCGACGGCCAGCGGGCGACGGTGGCCTCGGACGCCGGCGCCTATGGCACCGTCACCGCCACCAAGACGGCCCTCACCGCCCTCAGCACCACCGCCGCCACCGGCAACGCCGGCACGGTTCTCGGTGACATCGCCACCGAGCGCGGGAAGTACGGGGCCTACATGTCCCAGCTTTCGAGCTACGCCAACGTCCTCGGCATCGCCGCGGAGAACAAGACAGCCCAGGCGAGCCAGATCATGGACGCCGACGTCGGAACGGAGGTGGTGAATCTTTCCAAGTGGCAGATTCTGAACCAGAGCGGCATCAGCGCGCTGGCCCAGGCCAACTCCGCGGGTCAGGCAGTCCTGGCCCTCCTCCGGTAACGGGATTCGCTGATCCCCCGGGGGGCGGGCAAAAACCGCCTCCCGGGTGACCGGTGAGGAGCGCTGTCGTGGCCGATCTCATTCAACCAGCGGGCGGCATCACGTCCGGAATCGCTGCGGCCTTCATGGTCCCGGCGAAGTCTCGGCAGGCCCCGGATGCGTCCCGCCCGGCCAAGGACACCCAGCCCCAGCGACCGGAGGGCGGGAGGGTCGAATCCGGCCCGCCATCTCTCGAATCCGCCGCGAAGGACCTACAAGCACGCGTGCAGAAGGCCGACTCCGAACTCAAGTTCGTGGTGGACAAGAGCACGGGACGAACCTATTTCAAAGTGGTCAATCCCCAGACGGGAGAAGTGCTTATCCAGATTCCTCCGGAGGAGATCCTTTCCGCGGCCCGGAAGTTGCGTGAACTCGCCGCGCCGAAGGAGGCCGCAGGCCTCCTGCTGGACAAGAAGGGCTGAGCCCTTCGGGGGTGGAGGTATTCCATGGCATCCGCAGTCAGCTTCCAGGGGCTCTCGTCCGGCATCCAGACGGACCAACTCGTGGCCGCGATCCTCCAATCGGAGAGCGGCACCCTGAACCGCCTGCAGGACCGCCAGACCCGCAACACGCTGCGGACCACGGCACTCACCTCCCTCAAGACCAACATGACCCTGCTGGCGAGCAGCCTGGCCAGCCTGAGCAACACGAGCTTCGACGCCCGCAGCGTCTCCAGCACGGATGCCAACGGTACCTACGCCACGGCCACCGCCGCCGGGGCCGCTGCGGGCACCTACGACCTCCAGGTCGCCCGGGTGGCCACCAAGGGACGGATCTCGCCGACCCTGGACCTGGCCGGAAACCCGACGAATCTCGCCGTCGCCGACCCCCTCGCCACCCCGGTATTCACCGGGGCCTCCGCCACCTTCGCGGTCCAGGGCACGGACGGCACCATCAAGACCCTCACCCTCGGGGCAGGCAGCAACAGCCTGAACGGATTGAGGGATGCCATCAACTCCTCCGGTGCAGGGGTGGTGGCCACGGTGGTCAACACCGGAAAGGCCGTGAACCCCTACCAGCTCGTGGTGACGGCCAAGGACACGGGCACGGGGACCACCGGGGGCCTGGTCACGCTGGCCGACGTCACGGCCGGGGGCGCGGTCAACACCCTGGGAATCACCGCCGGAACGGTGAATGACCTGGTGAATCCCACCACCCTCACCGGGGGCCTCCAGTCCGCCACCGCGGCGGTGGACGCTCTCTTCACCCTCAACGGGATCGAGCTCACCCGCAAGAGCAACGTGGTGACGGACGCCGTGGAGGGCATGACCATCACCCTGAAACAGGGAAACCAGACCGGGACCACCACCTTTACCGTGGCCCAGGACAAGGGCGCGGTGACTACCGCACTCCAGGACGTCATCAGCAAATTCAACGCCCTCCTCCAGGCCTACAAGAACGGCGCGGCGGTGACCACGGACAGCTCCGGGAACAAGAAGCCGGGGGTGTTCACGGGGGACTCCCAGACCCGGGGCCTCCTTGAGAAGATCCGGGGCGCCCTCACGGGGGTCCCCGCGGGCCTTCCCGGAACGGCGCCCTTCCAGGGGACCGCGGACCTGGGGATCAAAACCAACCCCGACGGAACCCTCTCCCTGGACGTGACCAAATTCCAGGCCGCCCTGGACCAGGACCCGGCCGCGGTGAAGCGGATCTTCGCCTTCACGGGAAGCAGCACCAACAGTGCGGTCTCCTTCGCCTCCGGGGGCGCCGCGACGGTGACCGGGGACGTGGCCTTCGACATCACCAGCTACACTCCAGGGGGGAGCGTCTCCGGGACCTTCACGGTCGGCGGGGTCCCCTATTCCCTGACCGGGACCAACGGGGTGCTCCAGGGAGGGTCCGGAACCCCCCTGGAGGGGCTCATCCTCAACGTCCAGGGGACCGGGACGGGGACCCTGACCCTCACCCGCGGGGTGGCCCAGGCCGCCCGGGACGCGGTCTCCGAGATCACCACGGCCGTGACCGGCAGCATGTCCAAGGCCCTCCAGCGGATCTCGGACGACAATCGGGCCCTGTCGGACCAGATCTACACGCAGCAACAGCGCCTGGCCAAGCGCAAGGAGTTTCTCCAGGCGGAATTCTCGCGGATGGAATCGGTGATCAGCCAGCTCCAGTCCGCGGGTTCCAGCTTGACCAACCTCGGCTGAATTCCAGTCGGCGGCGCCCACGCCCGATACAGAATCCGGACATCCCATGACTCCCCCCACCAAGGCCACCGACCAGTACCTCGCCCAGCGGGTGGCCGGAGCCTCCCCCGAGGAGCTCCACGCCATGCTCCTGGAGGCTGGCCAGCGGTACCTGGGCAAGGCCATCCGGTCGATCCAGCGGAAAGATCTGGCCGCCAAGACCCAGGAGCTGAACCGGGTGCTCAGCATCATCGAGGAACTCACCGTCCGCCTGAACCTGGACCAGGGAGGGGACCTGGTGATGAACCTGGTCCGGATCTACGAATGGTGGAACCGGGAGATCCTGCAGGCGAGCATGAGCCTCGAAACGGCCCCCCTTGAACGGGTCAGCCGTTTCATGGGCGAGATGCGCCAGACCTGGATGACCCTGCACCAACAGCGGTGCGCGGTGGCCTCCGAACCTGCCGCGAGCCTTGCCGCGGACCTCGCGGGGTGATCCTGGCTCTCCGGGCCCGGGACTCCCGCGGGGCGGGGGCCGGGAAGTGGACCTCCAGGCCCCGGACCTGCTACAGAGGGACATGAGCACCCCGCCCGAGGAACCCGGACGAGCGGATCCGATGGATCCGGCCTCCCTCGGGGGCTCGCCGGCGGAGGTTTCCGCCCGGCTCCTCGAAGGAGGGCAGCGGGCCCTCGAGGACCTCATGGCGGCGATCCGTCGGCAAGACCCCGCGGCGAGGGAAAGGCTGATCCCCCGGGCCTCGGCCTGGATCGAGGAGATGATGGTGCGCCTGGACCACGAGGCTGGCGGAGAACTTGTCCAGAACCTCTCCCGGGTCTACGAGTGGTGGCTCCACGAGCTCCTTGAGGGGGCTCCCCGGAACGAGCTGGCACGCCTGGACCGGATCGCCGGACAGATGGGCGCGATGCGGGAGGCCTGGGTCCAGAAGGCCCGGGAAGACGCCGCCCCCCTCCTGCCCGGGCGTCCGGTGGACGGAGAGGCATGATGTCGGACGAAGAAGTCCTCCGCCTCATCCAGGTCCTGGAGGATCGCCTGGCGGATGACGCGTGGATTCCGGACCCCGAATGGCTCCAGGGATGGAACGAAGGCTTCCTTCGCGCGGTGGGATCCGCCCGGCGCGGGCCGGGGTGGGAAGGGATTCTGGGCCGGGCCCACGCCCTGGGGGCCCGGCTCCCGAAGGTGGTGGAGGCGTGGAGGGAGTCTGCGGAGGAAGTCCGCCGCGAACTGACGGACCAGGCCCGGGGAAACCGGGCCTTGAAGGGGTACGGATCCCAGACCCGTTGATCCGGGCCCCGGAAGGTGCGCGGTGGGGGTCAGGGCCTCAGGTGGTTCCGAATAGGCGGTCCCCGGCGTCCCCAAGGCCGGGAAGGATGTATCCCTTGTCGTTGAGCTGCCGATCCACCGCACCCACCACCACCGCCAGATCAGGATGGTCAGAACCCAGACGGTCCAGCCCCTCGGGGGCGGCCAGGACCGAGACCAGGGTGAGCATGCGGGCGCCCGCGGACTTGAGCTGCCGGACGGCCTCGGAAGCGCTGCCCCCGGTGGCGAGCATGGGGTCCAGCACGAGGACGGGGCGCTCCTCCAGCAGAGGAGGGAAGTTCCGGTAGTAGGGCACCGGGACGAGGGAGTGATGGTCCCTGTACAGGCCGAGGTGGCCCACCTTCGCGGTGGGGAGGAGCCGCTGGAAGGGGGGAAGGAGTCCCAGGCCGGCGCGCAACACCGGGACCAGCACCGGGTCGAGGGACCTCAGGCGGCGGCCCTGGGTGCGCTCGAGGGGCGTCTCCACGACGATGGTTTCGGTGGCCAGAGCGCGGGTGGCCTCCACCGCGAGGATGGTCCCGAGCTCATCCACGAGATCCCGGAAAAGGCTCCCGGGCGTCTTGCGATCCCGCAGCAGCGCGAGTTTGTGATGCGCGAGCGGGTGGTCGATGACGTGAAGTTCCATGACGTTTTCCCCCGATTGTTCCACGCTCGCAAAGGCCCGACTGGCGCGGCTCCGCGAGTGCACTTAAATTGTGGGGGTAGTCCCGGGCCCGGGAAAGCAGAAGGTGCGCGGTGGAACAAAACACCCTCCAACATGCAACAAAATTGTTGACCCACCGAAAATCGCTGGTTTAGTTGGAATCCATAGGCAATTCTCAGTCACGCACGAATCGCACGCAGTGGAGGAGCAATGGGAGGCCGGAACGATGCTTAAGAAGGTCGCCATCTTCAAGGCCCTCGATGTCGAAATCAAGAAGCAGAGGGGGCCCGTGGCGGTCAAGGAAGCATACAGAGGCCACCATTCACTCAAGGAAGAGCTCAGCCAGCCGGGCATTTCGGTGATCGGCGAAGTGGCGGGCGGGAACCCGCTTCGCGGGCAGGTGCGCGAGAACTACCGGCCAGCCACCCACGCGAAGAGCATCCTCGAGAATGGCGCACGGGCGATCTCGGTGGCCACGGATCGCTTCCTCTATGCGGCCGAGGACAAGCATCTCTCGGAGACCCGGGCCCAGGTGAAGGCCCCCCTCATCCGGCGGGATTTCATCTTCGAGGAATACCAGGTCGAGGAAAGCAAGATCCTCGGAGCCGATGCGATTTACCTGATGCCCTCCCTGCTCGAGGTGGACCGCCTCCAGGCCCTCCAGAAGCTCGCCACCTCCAAGGGCCTGGACGTGGTCATGGAGGTCTTCAGCGCCGCCGAACTCGAGCGGGCCCTGGAGGCCGGGGGAGACATCGTCTGTGTGGTGGGCCGGGACCTGGAGACCTGGGAGCCTTCCTGGGAGAAGGCCCTCTCCCTCCTCGCCAAGGTTCCCCCCAAGTGCCTCCGCATGGTGGAGGCGGGGGTTTCCACCCTTTCCCAGATCAAGCAGCTCGAGGGCATGGGCGTCCACGGAGTCATCATCGGCGACATCCTCCTCGACGAGTTCTACCCGGGCAAGCGGCTCGCACAGATCCTCGCCGGAGTCGAGCCGCCACGGAAATCCACGAAATCCAAGAAACCCGAGGCGCCCGCGCCAGCAAGCGGACCCGCGCCAGCGAAGGGTGTACCGTCCACCGGAAAACCGCAGGAAACTGCGGCGAAATCCGCCAAAAACCTTACACTCTCCACAACTTCACCCTCTTCACCCCCTAACCCAGCCCGAAAGGGCCATAAGGAGCCACAAATGGCAAACGACGTGTTAAACACGCCCGCCGCCCCCGCCGCCCCCGCCGCCCCGGCCAAACCGGCCGCCAAGAAGGCCGCGCCGAAGAAGGCTGCGAAGAAGGCCGCCCCGAAGAAGGCCGCCGCCAAGAAGCCGGCCGCCAAGAAGGCCGTGAAGAAGGCCGCGCCGAAGAAGAAGGCTGCCCCGAAGAAGGCCGCCCCGAAGAAGGCCGCCGCCAAGAAGGCCGCCCCGAAGAAGGCCGCCGCCAAGAAGGCCGCCCCGAAGAAGGCCGCCAAGAAGGCCGCCCCGAAGAAGGCCGCCGCCAAGAAGGCCGCCCCGAAGAAGGCTGCGAAGAAGGCCGCCCCGAAGAAGGCCGCCGCCAAGAAGCCGGCCGCCAAGAAGGCCGTGAAGAAGGCCGCGCCGAAGAAGAAGGCCGCCGCCAAGAAGCCGGCCGCCAAGAAGGCCGCCCCCAAGAAGGCCGCCAAGAAGTAAGCACCGAGCACTGCGGAACCCCTCCCGGGGGGTCACCATCCCAAGGTATTTGCCATGAGCCCGAAGCAGGAGCGATGGGCCACCGCTTCCAAGCGGCGGCCCGGAGGGCGTGGCACAGGAGGTGCCACATGAAACTGATCGAACGCGTCGCCGGACTGGAGGTCCTGGACAGCCGTGGGAATCCCACCGTGCTTGCCAGGGCCTACCTGAACGACGGCAGTTTCGGTCAGGCCTTGGTGCCCTCCGGGGCCTCGACGGGCAGCCGCGAGGCCCTGGAGCGGAGGGATGGAGACAAGACCCGTTACCTCGGGAAGGGGGTCCTCGGCCCCGTCCACGCCATCAACACGGAGATCTCCGAGGCGTTGAGGGGCATGGACGTCTTCCAGCAGGCGGAGCTCGACGAACTGCTCTGCGACCTGGACGGCACCGACAACAAGGCGAACCTGGGGGCCAACGCCATCCTCGGCGTTTCCATGGCCCTCGCGGATGCCGCGGCCAGGGCCTGCGGCCAGCCCCTCTACCGCTACCTCGGAGGGGCCTCGGCGCGCCTCCTGCCGGTGCCCATGATGAACATCCTCAACGGGGGTGCCCACGCCGACAACAACGTGGACATCCAGGAGTTCATGATCCTGCCAGTGGGCGCCAGCACCTTCGCGGAGGCCTTGCGATGGGGCGCCGAGGTGTACCACGCCCTCAAGGGAGTCCTGAAGTCCAAGAAGCTCGCGACGGGCGTGGGGGACGAGGGGGGCTTCGCCCCGGACCTTGGCTCCAACGAGGAGGCGCTCACCCTGATCGGCGAGGCGATCAAGAAGGCCGGCTACAAGCCGGGGAAGGACATTCTCCTGGGGCTGGACTGCGCCTCCAGCGAGTTCTACAAGGACGGAAAGTACGAGATCGACGGAACGAGGAAGGGCGGCAAGGCCCTGGTGGACTACTACGCCGGCCTGGTGGACCGCCATCCCGTCGTCACCATCGAGGATGGATGCGACGAAAGCGACTGGAAGAACTGGAAGGCCCTCACCGAGGCGCTGGGCTCCAAGATCCAGCTCGTGGGGGACGACCTCTTCGTGACCAACCCTTTGATCCTCGCCCGGGGGATCGCCGAGGGCGTGGCCAATGCCATCCTCATCAAGCTCAACCAGATCGGCACGGTGACGGAAACCCTCAAGGCCGTCGACATGGCGCACAAGGCGGGCTTCCGGGCCGTGATCAGCCACCGCAGCGGCGAAACCGAGGATGCATTCATCGCCGACCTGGCCGTGGCCACCGGTGCTGGCCAGATCAAGACCGGGGCCCCCTGCCGGACCGACCGGGTGGCCAAGTACAACCGGCTTCTCCAGATCGAATGGGAGCTGGGCGCCTCCGCCCGATACGCGGGCCGGGAGGCGTTCGGCCGGCTGCTCGCCTGATGCCATGAACAACGGCGCCTGGCTGCTCCGCTCCTCCACCCTCTGGGGTGTGCTGGTGTGTTCGGGCCTTCTTTCCGCCGCCATCCTTTGGATCTCCCCTGACGGCTTTCCCAGCCTGGGCCGGCGCAGGGCGGAGCTTCGACAGTACCGGAACGAATTGATCGAGAAGTCGCGGAGGAACAGGGAAATCCTGGAAGAAGTCCGGAAACTGGCACGGCAGGATCCCGATTTGATGGAGGCCCTGGCCCGCCGCCAGGGATTCGCCCGGCCCGGGGAGACGGTGTTCACCTTCCGGGACCGCGGCGAGGCGCGCTGAAGGCCTGCATGGTCCCGGAATTCCACCTGGCTTCCGCGTCGGGCAACGCCTTCGCCTACCTGTGGGCCCGGGAGGCTCCGGAAGGCTTCGAGGGTCCCCGATGGGCGCGCGGCCTCTGCGCCCCGGGCAGGGGCCTGGCCCTGGATGGGCTCTTCCTCCTGCAGACGCCCCGTCCCGGCGCGCGCTGGGCCATGGAGCACTGGGACGCGGACGGTTCGGCGAGTTTCTGCAGCAATGGCACCCGCGCGGCCTTGGCCGTTCCCGGCGCACCGGAGCGTGACGAGGTCCTGGCCACCTCGAACGGAATGGAGGTCCACCTGAGGCGGAACGGTCTCCTCGCCGGAATCCGCATGCCGGAAGGGCCGGACTTCGGCCTCCGCCCGGTGAGCCTGGACCTTCCCGAACCCCACACCTACGGGTGGATCGGGAACCCCCAGCTGGTGGTGGAGCGAAGCGGAGTCGCCGCGCTGGACCTGGGGGCCTTCGCGCGGCCCCTCCGCCGACATCCAGGATTCAAGGAAGGCACGAATGTCAACGTGGTGGAGGTCCTGGACCGGGGGCGGGCCCGCATCCGTTCCTGGGAACGGGGCGTGGAGGGCGAGACCCTCTGCTGTGGCACCGGCTGCGCGGTGGCCGGCGCCTGGCTCTCCTCCAGGACGGGGCAATCCGAGTGGGTCTTCGAAACCGCCGGGGGGGAAGCCGTGCGCGTGACAGCGGAGGCCGTGACGGAGGGGGCATGGCGGGGGCTTTGGCTGCAGGGGCCCGTCCATCTGGCCGGAGCCTTCCGTCCGGGCCCGTCCGGGGTCCCCTGGTAGGCCCATGACCGGCGGTCCCCCGAAAGAATGGATCCAGGAAGCCCTGGCCCGCCAGGCGCAAGGTCATCATGCCGCCGCCCTGCTGGCCTTCCGGAAGCTCCTCAGCCGCCACCCCGATTCAGGAGAAGCCTGGTGCAACCTCTCAGCGCTCCTGAGGGAACTGGGGCGCGGCGAAGAGGCCCTGGAGGCCGCCCGGAAGGCGGTGGGACTCCTTCCAGCCCATCCGGACGCCCTCGCCAATCTCGGGAATGCCTTGGGCGACCTGGGGCACTGGGGGGAGGCCGTCTCGGCCTTCCGGAAAGCCCTCTCGCAGGCGGAGGGGCATCCCGGGGCCCAGGTGAACCTGCCCGGGGCCCTCCAGCGCTGCGGGCAGTTGGAAGAGGCCCTGGCGGCCGCGGAGGAGGCGCTCGAAGCCTGGCCGGCACGGCCCGAAACCCATGTCAACCGCGGCCACATTCTCCTGAAGCTTGGCCGCCTGGAGGAGGCGGAGGCCGGCTTCCTCCGCGCCCTGGCCCTGCAAGAGGACAACCCCTTCGCCCGGTGGAACCTGTCCTTCGTTCGCCTCCTGCAGGGGAGGTGGACCGAAGCCTGGCCCGATTTCGATGCCCGCCTTCGTCTCCCCGAGGCCCGGGCCCACGATCCCGGCCTTCGGGAGCCCACCTGGAAGGGCGAACCCTTCCCGGGGAGGACCTTGCTGGTATGGGCCGAGCAGGGCCAGGGCGACACCCTTCAATTCGTCCGCTTCCTGCCCAGGGTTCGCCACCTGGGCGGCCGGGTCCTTCTCCGCGCCCAGACCCCGCTGCTGGGCGTGCTGGCCACCTGCCAAGGCGTGGACCAGGTCCTCGGGGAACACGAGGCGCTGCCCCCATTCGATCTGCAGATCCCCCTTCTGTCCCTCGCGGCGGTGCTGGGGCCCAGGCCCGAGGAGCTCTCCTGGGAGGGGCCCTACTTGTCCGCGCCGTCGGCGCCCGGGGTCCAGGTCCCCCCGGGGCTTGCGGCCAGCCTCCAGGAGGCCCCTGGCCGGAAGGTCGGCCTCGCCTGGGCGGGGAATCCCCGGCAACGGGACGACGCCTCCCGCTCCCTGGACCCCGCCATCCTCGCGCCCCTCGCCGCCCTTCGAGGGGTCTCCTGGTTCTCCCTCCAGAAGCCCATGCCCGGCATGACCCCCGGCGGCCTCCCACCGGGCTTCGGGGCCGTGGACCTGGCCCCCTTCCTGACCACTTTCAGCGAAACGGCGTGGGTCATGGAGCGTCTGGACTTCCTCATCACGGTGGACAGCGCCCCGGCGCACCTGGCCGGGGCCCTGGGCCTGCCCACGGCCTGCCTCCTCTCCTACAGCCCGGACTGGCGTTGGCTCTGGGGCCGGGAGGACTGTCCCTGGTACCCCAGCCTGCGGCTGGTCCGGCAGAGCCGTCCCGGAGACTGGCAGGGGGTCGTCGCCCGCCTCGCGTCCGAGCTGGCCTGACGCGCCGTGGAACCCCCTGCTAAGCTGGGATGTTCCACGCCCGAGGTCCCCCGTTGGATATGAGCCACGCCTGCCACCGCACTGCCCGAACGAGCCCCGCATGACGGCTCGCATCACGGCCGTGGCCAACCAGAAGGGCGGGGTGGGGAAGACCACCACGGCGATCAACCTGGCGGCCTCCCTCGCCATGATGGAAAAGCTCGTGCTCCTCGTGGATTTCGATCCCCAGGGACACAGCAGCACGGGCCTGGGTTTCGCCAAGCCGGACCATCGCGCCGGAGCCTATGCCCTCATGAAGGGCGCCCCGGCGGAAGCCCTGGTGCTCTCCACCGAGGTGCCCATGCTGCAGGTGATCCCCGCGGGGAAGGACCTCGCCCAGCTGGAGTTCGAGCTCTTCGAGCTGCCCCAGCTCCAAGTCCTGCGGCAGGCCCTGGAGCCCCTGATGGACCGCTTCGACCACATCCTCATCGACAGCCCTCCGGCCCTGGGGATGATCACCCTCAACGCCCTCACCGCCGCCGACGACGTGCTCGTGCCCATGCCCTGCGAATTCTTCGCCCTGGACGGCCTCGCGGAACTCATGGAGACCATCCGCCGCATCCAGAAGGGGCCCAACCCCCGGCTCCAGCTCGCCGGGGTGCTCCTCACCATGGCGGAGGAGAGGACCAACCTGGGCTCGGCGGTGGCCGCGGAGGTTCGGCAGGCCTTCCCCGGCAAGGTGTTCCAGACCAGCATCCCCCGGAACATCAGGCTCGCGGAGGCACCCAGCCACGGCCGTCCCGTGGCGTTCTACGATCTCAAGAGCAAGGGGGCCCAGGCCTACCTGAGCCTCGCACGGGAATGGCTCGGCCAGGAGGAAGCCATGAAGGAGGGCGCCAGATGAACACCACGGCCAAGCGTCCGGCCCTGGGCCGCGGCCTCACCTCCCTCATGTCCCAGATGGCGCCGGAGGAGACCGCGCAGCGGGAGCTGCCCGTGGGCTCCCTCGTGCCCAACCGCCAGCAGCCCCGCACGCACTTCGACGAGGAGGCCCTCGAGGAACTGGCCGCCAGCCTTCGGAACCACGGAATGGTGCAACCCATCGTGGTGCGGAAGGTAGGCCCCAAGTTCGAGATCATCGCCGGAGAACGGCGCTGGCGCGCCGCCCGGAAGGCCGGCCTGGCCATGGTCCCGGTGGTCATCAAGGAGGTCCCCGACGACCGCCTCCTGGAGTTCGCCCTGGTGGAAAACATCCAGCGCCAGGAGCTGAACCCCATCGAGGAGGCCCGGGCCTACTGGCAACTGGGGGAGCACCTGCGCCTGACCCAGGAGCAGGTGGCCGACCGGGTGGGCAAGTCCCGGCCCCAGGTGGCCAACACCCTCCGGCTGCTCAGGCTCTCCAGCCACATCCAGGACCTGGTGGCCGGCGGAAGGGTGAGCACCGGGCACGCCAAGGTGCTCCTGGGGGTGGAGGATTCCCGGATGCAGGAGCAACTGGCTGAAGAGATCCTCCGCAACCAGATCAGCGTCCGGACCCTGGAGGCCAAGGTGGCCCACCTGGCCAAGGCGCGGAAGCCGCGGGTGAAGCGGAAGCACCCCCACCACCTCTTCATCAAGGCCGCGGCCGAGGAGCTGACCCAGGCCTGGTCCACGCGGGTCGAGATCAAGCCTCGGGGCAAGGGGGGTTCCCTGGCCTTCCACTACGGCGGGGAGGCCGAGCTGGACCGCCTCTTCGAGGCCCTGAAGGCCGGCCCCAAGGGGAAGCGGGCGTGATGAACCGGACTCGAAAACCGCCCTTCGACCTTCGACATTCTCCATAGGGTTTCCCATGTCTTGGTTCATCAAGAAGCGCCAGCAGAAGACCGCGGTGGAGGCCAGGACGGTCCGGGTGCCCGAGGGCCTCTGGATCAAGTGCGACGCCTGCCGGGAGCTGATCTACAGGGCCGAGCTGGTCAACACCCGGAATGTATGCCCCAAATGCGGCTACCACTTCCGCATCGGGGTGGAGGAGCGCCTGGCCAGCCTCCTGGACCCGGGCTGGACCGTCCTCTTCTCCCACCTCCGGAGCGTGGACCCGCTGGGCTTCGTGGCAGCCAAGTCCTACGCCGAGCAGCTCCGGAAGCTGGTGGAATCCGGTCAGACCGAGGAGGCCGTGGTGGTGGTGGAAGGCCGCCTGGAAGGCCGGGAGGTGGTGCTGGCGGCGATGAACTGGGATTTCCTCGCGGCATCCATGGGCAGCGTCGTGGGAGAGAAGCTGCGCTTGGGTGCCGAACGGGCCCTGGAGAAGGCCTGCCCCTACCTGATCGTCAGCTGCAGCGGGGGCGCCCGGATGCAGGAGGGCACCCTTTCCCTGATGCAGATGGCCAAGGTGAGCGCGGCCCTGGCGAAGCTGGACCGGGCCGGGATCCCCTACCTCTCCATTCTCACCGATCCCACCACCGGCGGGGTCAGCGCCTCCTACGCCATGCTGGGGGACCTCAACATCGCGGAACCCAAGGCCCTCATCGGCTTCGCCGGTCCCCGGGTGATCGAACAGACCATCAAGCAGACCCTGCCCGACGGATTCCAGCGCTCCGAGTTCCTCCAGGCCCACGGAATGGTCGACAAGGTGGTGACCCGCACCGAACTGCGCCGATTCCTGGCCCTCACCCTGGCCTGGATGGCCGGTGAAGGGGCTCCGGCGGCGGAGTAGCTACCCCTCGAGGCCGGCCGCGTAGGTGAGGTTCAGCAGGGCCATGGCCCGGGTGACCTTGCCGATGCTGTTCTTGGTCGTGTCCGTGTAGGGGATGCCCCGGGCCGCCAAGGCTTCGTAGTCGAAGTTCCCCTGGCCGCTGAGGTCGAAGCACAAGGCCCCGTCCTTGATCCATTCGGTGCGGATCTGGTAGCCCGCGGCCGGCACGGCGCTCACGACGACGTCCGCCAGCTTGATGAAGTGGGCCAGGTGCTCCTGGTTGGTGTGGGCATGACAGATGATGGGGGTGGCCTTCATGTTGGCCACCATGGCGTTGAGGGGCCGTCCGATGCGCAGGCTGTCGTTGATGATGAGGACGGTCTTCCCCACCAGCCAGTCGTCGCCGAAGCCCCGCTTCAGCGTCTTCACCACCGCGCGGGCGGTGCAGGGTGTCATGCAGCGGTGCTGGCTGCCCTCGTCCAGGCGTTTCCGGTACTTGTTCAGGTAGCCGATGTTGATGGAATGCAGCCCCTCGATGTCCTTGCCGGGGTCCACCAGGTCCATGATCTCGTCGTCCTTGAGCTCGGGATAGCGCAGGGGATAGAAGATGAAGATCCCGTGGGTCTTGTCGTCCTGGTTGAGCCGGGCGATGGTCTTGACCAGTTGGATCCCGTTCTCCACGCGGATGTCGCGGGCGTCGATCCCCAGCTCCTCGCAGTCCTTCATGAGGTAGCGCTGGTAGACGACGCAGCCCAGGTCGTCGCAGCCCAGGATCACTCCGACTCCGGGAGAAAAGCCCAGCTTCTGGATGTTCTTGAGCACCAGGGCACGGTAGTGCCCAGCGGTTTCCTGGCAGTCCAGCTTCCGGGTCATGATCGAAGGCATTACCCACCCCACGGGCCATTCTATCCAGGGGTCCTGTCCCTCCGGCCGGGCCATGGCCCACAATGAGGCGATGCGGTGGACGCGGGGCAGGGTCCGGAAACTCCAGGAGGCGCTGGACACGGCGTACCCTGACGCCCGCTGCGCCCTGGCCCACGAGGACCCTTTCCAGTTGGTGGTGGCGACCATCCTCAGCGCCCAGTGCACGGATGCCCGGGTGAACCTGGTCACCCCCGCCCTCTTCCTGCGTTACCCGGACCCGGTGGCCCTCGCCGGGGCCTCCCTGCCCGACCTGGAAGCCCTGATCCACTCCACCGGCTTCTTCCGCAACAAGGCGCGGAACCTTGTCGGCATGGCCCGGGCCCTGGTGGAACGGCACGGGGGCGCCGTGCCTTCCGATCCCCTGGCCCTTTCGGCCCTGCCCGGCGTGGGACAGAAGACCGCCAACGTGGTCCTCGCCAACGCTTTCGGCGTGCCCGCGCTGGCGGTGGACACCCACATTTTCCGCGTGGCCCGGCGTCTGGGCCTCTCCGAGGCCCGAACCCCTGAAAAGGTGGAGGCCGATCTCTGCGCGGTGATTCCCCGGGAGGATTGGATCCCCCTCCACCACCAACTGATTTTCCACGGGCGGCAGGTCTGCGCCGCTCAGCGACCCCGTTGCGCGGACTGCCCCCTGCTCCGGTTGTGTCCCACGGGAAAGGGAGAATGCGCCGATCCCCACAGCGGGGAGACCCTTCCCGCCCTGCTCCGATCCCCGAAAACGCGGGCGGGACGGGGCGCCCCTGCCGGGCGGTCGTGATTCATCCTCGCGGAAATCAGGGAGTTCGGGCATCCTGATACCTTCGGGTCCGCCCGGAGTTCCTGTGATCGACTGGCTCTCGTTCAAGCACCACATGCTGGTGCACTTCCCGGTTGCGGCGGCCCTCCTGGCGCCCCTGGCGCTGCTTGCAGCCCAACGGGCGGGCCGGGGCATCCGGCCCTGGTGGACGGCCGCCCGCTTCCTCATCCTGGCGGGCAGCATCGTGGGCCTCTTCGCGGTGTTCACCGGGCTCGCCATGGCCCGGAAGACCGCCCTGATCCCCCCGGGCGGGTGGCTGGTGCCCGGGAACCCGGTTTCCGGCAGCCTGAATTGGATCGCCCGTCGCCATCAATTCCTGGCCCTGGCGAGCGTGGCGGTGGGCTGGGTGGCGCTCAAGGCGGCCCATCGCCAGCGGAAGGACCACCAGGGAATCGGAATCCTGGCCCTCCTGGCCGGCCTGCTCTGGGCGGGCCTCACGGGAGCCGCCGGGTACTACGGCGGGCAGCTCGCCCACGCGGGGCCGAGCCAGGACACCGAAGGCCAGAAGGCTGCAGAGCCGCCGCCTCCCCCGCCGGATCCCGAGGCCGAGGCACCCCTGCGCGCCCTGGACTACCTGCGCCTGGAGCCCATGCACCTCGAACCGGTGAAGAGCCCCCCCCACGGAAACCGGTGGATCCGGGTGTGGGTGACCCCCGCCGCGGCGGAGGCCTACGCCGCCGGGAAGGCCCTTCCGCCCGGGAGCCTGGCGGTGATGAGCAGCACCGAGGACCGATGGGGGCGTCCCGGCTTTGACGCCGGACCCCTGTACGTGATGGAGACACGGGGGGACGGAAAGCCGAGCTTCACCCTCTACTGGGCCAGGGTTCCCGAGGCCAAGCGCGGGGAGACCGGTGGGGCCGAGCGGGTTTACTGGCGCGGGGCCGACCCCGCCCTGGGCAGCTGCCAGGCCTGCCACGCCTCGGGGATCGCTCCGGTTCGGGACCGAAGCCAGTGGCGGGTTCCGCGCCGCCCCAAGGCCGAGACCGAGGAATCCCCGGCCCCGGATGGCGGCGGCAACGGCTGACCTCGTCCCTATTGGGGAGCCAGGTCCCGGCTGCGGGCCCACCGCTTGAAGCGCAGCATCTGTTCGGCGAAGCTCTCGCCGGTGCTCAGACTCGCGTCCTGGACGACCTTCCGGGGGTCCTCCCCTTCGCCGGGGGCCTTGGCGAACTTGGAGTCCGCCAGTACGGCGCTCACCTTCGGGAAGACCAGGGCGGTGTTCTTCGGAAGGGCCAGGGCCTCGAGACGGGCCTTCACGTCGGATTGCCAAACCTTGTTGACCCGGGTTCCATACCGGTCGAAGAGGTCCGCCGTTCCTGCGGCGTCGCCGGTGGACTTGAGGGTCTGGAGCTTGACCAGCAGGTCCTTGACGGCCTCCCGGGCCTTTGAAAGATCGGACACCTGGACGAAGTGCCTTCCGTCCTTCTGGAGGACCGAGACACCGGTGTCCTTGCCGGCTTCGGTGAGGACGTTGAGGATCACCTGGCCCCCACGCTCGTGGGCCTCCCGGATGGCCTCGCCGTCCGCCTCGCCGTTGGCGCGCAGCTGCCGGGTCAGGGCCGCCAGGAAGAGGGCCTTCGCCGCATCGAGGTGCTCCTCGGCCTTCACCGCCCCGATCTCGGCCAGTTTGGGGTCCAGGAACTGGTAGAGGGCCACCGCGTCGGCGCGGCACTCTTCGAGGGCGGTGTAGTAGGGCCCGATCTTCCTGGCCGGATCCTCGGCGAGGCCGGCGTCGGGCTGGCCCGAGCCGTGGCCGATGACCTCGTGGAGGTAGACGAGCCAGTTGCGGGCCCGGTCGCCCAGGCGGGACATGAGGGGCTGGTCTTCGGCCGTGTAGAAGGCCTCCAGGATCTGCTGCTTGATTTTGGGGCTGCGGGCGTTCTCCACGTTGAGCAGCATGACGTTCTTGCTTCCGTGGTCCCGTCTCAGGTCCGCGGCGTTGGGGAGGTTGTAGGCGACCGGGCCCATGGGTCCGCCGTCCCCGGTGGCCACGAGGAGGTTCACCACCGAGGCGAGGGGCGGCTCCACCTTGGCGCGCTTCCAGGCGTCCTGCCACGGCATCTTGGCCTCGAAGTAGGCGGCGTTCTGGCTGAGCTTGTCCAGGGCCTCGCTGAGGCCCTCGTCCCGGATGCTCACATTGGCCTGGTAGGTCCCGATGAGGCTCCGCGGATCCTTGTAGGCCTCGATGAACCCGTTGAGGTAGTCCACGGAGGCCTTCGTCTTGAGCCAGGCCACGCTGTAATCCCGGAATTTCGCCTCCTCGCCGGTCTGGAGGTGGGCGATGAGATCCTCCAGGGCCTTCTTCTGGACGGCCACCGGCTCGAAGCGGACCTTCTTCTGGCCGTCCTTCTCCACCTCGATGCGTTCGTTGTCCACGTAGGCCAGGGCCCGCTTGAGCCAGAAGACCACGTTCGAGAGCTGCTCCCCATAGACCCCGCCCACCATGAAGGGTTCGGCTTCCACCACGCGACGTCCGCGCTTGTCCCGCTTGAGGGTGAAGCGCACGTTCTGGCGGGCCTGCTGTTCTGCGGGCAGGGCCTCGATGTCCTTCAGGGTGATGCCAGGGTCGTAGAAGGCCACGGCGGAACTCTTGATGAGATCGGCCCCCGCCTGCTGGTTCACCTGGAGCGGCTCCACTTTCGGGTCGAAGATGAAGGGCTTGAGGCGGGCCAGGAGGCGCTCAGGGTTCTCCCCCTTCCGGATGGCGAACCGGGCCCCCTTCTTCTTGGCCGCCTTCACGGCCTGCTGGAGCTGCTTGAAGGTGAGGTTCCGGGGGGTGAATTTCGCGTGGCTCCAGTGGCCGTAGTTCCCGTGGTTGGCCCAAATCAGCTTCAGGTACTCGGTCGCGGCCTCGGCAACCGCCGGATCCAGGGCCTCCCGGTGCTCGTAGAGCTCCTCGAAGAGGTCCCGGATGTCCCGGGCGAAGCGATGGCTCTGGAGGTAGTAGATGTCATGGCCGGCGATGGCCGCCCGGGTCAGGTAGTAGGCCTGGAGGCGCTGGGTGCGCTTGAGCTTGTCGAAGCCGGGGGCGTCCACGCCCATGACGATCAGGTCCCGGCCGTTCTCTCCGACGCGTTCGAGCTCGCCCGTCCCCGCTCCTGCGGGCGCCGGAGCCTGGGCCAACAACATCGAACCCGCAGCGAGGGCAAAGGCCCAACGGTGATTCATAACTCCTCCATGGGGGCGGGGCCGGGGCCGCCCGTCTGTGGGCCTCAGTGGTCGGGGCCGCCGGCCAGGAGGCGCTCCAGCCCCTGCTTGAATTTCTTGAGATCGAAGGGTTTGCCCAGGAACGGGATTCCGCTGCGGTCCAGGAACTGGCGGGTCTCTTGGTCGAAGGAATCGCCGGTGGTGAAGAGAAGGCGCCGGCAGAGTTCGGGCCGCTGAGCCTCCATCCATTCGTAAAGCTCGATCCCGCCGATTCCCGGCATCCGGATGTCGGAGACCACCAGATCGAAGGGAGATTCCCCGAGCTGGCGCACGGCCTCCTGCCCGTCCCCGCTGGTGACCACCGTGCAGCCCCAGGACACGAGGGCCTCGGTGAGAACCTCCAGCAGGATCGGCTCGTCGTCCACCACCAGGACCCTGCGGCCCTCCAGTCCCGCCGAGGGGGGCGTGGCCGACCGGCCGGCCTCGATGGGGAACTCGGCAAGGTAGGCGTTGCCGATTCCCTCCTGGGACCGGACATTGATTCGGCCCTTGTGGGCCTGCACCACGGCGGCGGCCACCACGGGCCCGAGGGCCTCCAGGGAGGGGGCCTGGGCGAACTTGAAGACTCCGGCCTGCTGGGCTTCGGTAAGGGCGGGCGCGGTGTCCTGGACCACCAACTGGACGGACCCCTCCGCCTTCCGGGTGCCGATCCGGACCCGCTTCACCGGCGCCCGGGCCAGGGCGCAGATGGAATTGCGGACCAGGCCCACCAGGGCTTCGCCCATCTGGTCCGGATCCAGGCCCACCTCGGGAAGTTGAGGATCCAGGTTGAACTCCAGGCTCACCCCGCTCGCGGCGGCCTCGGGCTCCACCCGGCGGCAGGCCTCGCGAACCAGGGTGCTGAGGTTGGTCGCGACGGGCTGGGGCGTGGAGGGCATGAGCACCACCAGAAGCGGCCTCATGAGGGTCTGGACGGATTCCACCGCGTGGGAGAGGCGGTTCACCTTGGGGGACTGGGGGCTGTTCTGCAATTCATCCTGGAGGAGGCGGGCCTGCATGAGGATGGGGCTGAGGCGGTTGGCCAGGTCGTTGAACAGGCCGGGCAGGAGCCTGCCCATGGCGGCCCGGTTCTCCGAATCCTCCAGGCGCCGCTGGAGTTCGCGCTTCTCGCCTAGATCGCGGACCACCGCCGAGAAGGCGAGGACCTTGTCGTCGGCTCCCCGAACGGGGGCGTAGGTGATGCTGACGGGGAATTCGAGGCCGTCCTTGCGGAGCCGCGTGGTCTGGACATCCCGGAGGATCTGGCCCTTCGACACGATGGCCGCCGCCTGATCCAGTTCGCCCAGGCGGGAGGGCGGGGTCAGCTGCTGCATCGTCCTGCCCACGATCTCCGTGCGGGCAAAGCCGAAGATGCGCTCGGCGGCAGAGTTCCAGGTCAGGATTTTTCCGTCCGGGGCGAAGGAGATGATGGCCTCCCCCACGCTCTGGATCAGTCCCTCCAGGTAGCGCCGGGTCTTGAGGTTGTCCTGATTGGCCCGTTCCAGCTGGGTGAAGAGCTGGGCCATCTCGTCGTTCTTCTTCTCCAGGGTCTCCTTGGTCTGTTTCAGCTCGCTGTAGAGCCTGGCCGTCTCCATGTTGGACTTGAGGGCGTCCTCCAGGAGTTCCTGGGCGTCGGCCACCTTCCCTGGCACAAGGTCCGCCACGGAGACGTTGCTGTGCCGGAGGACGGTCGAATCCGGAACCGCGGGGGTCGCCTCGGTGGGGAGGGGCTCCTGCATGGTGGAACGGATGTTGGTCTCGATGAGGTTGAGCATCTCATCGAAGTCCTTGATCTTCTTGTCGAGGTGGTACTTGCGGAAGGTCGTGCCCACCGTGTCCCGGGTGATGGCCAGGAAGGTGTCCAGCACGCCGGTTCCCTTGCAGGCAACCCCTTCGAAATAGGGCACGGAGCGGAAGTTCAAGCGCCGGTTCATGACCCCCACGGGCATGGCGTCCGCCAGGTCCCGCTTGTTGTACTGCAGGACGAAGGGGATCTGCTTGATGTTCAGGCGGTTGGCATTGAGGTTGTGGTAGAGGTTGGAGAGCGAGTCGACGTTCTCCTGCATCTTGGCTTCGCTGGAATCCGCCACGAACACCACCCCGTCGGCCCCGCCGAGGACCACCCGCCGGCTCGCGTCGTACTGGACCTGCCCCGGAACGGTATAGACCTGGAGGTGGATGGCGTTCCCGTAGATGTATCCCAGATTGATCGGAAGCAGGTCGAAGAAGAGGGTGCGGTCCTCCTGTGTGTTGACCGAGAACATCTCCCCCCGGCTGGCGTCGGCGCACATGGCGTGGAGCATCTGCAGGTTCGTGGTCTTTCCCGACAGTCCGGGACCGTAGTACACGAGCTTCAGCAGGATCTCGTTCGCGCGCGTGTTGAATTGGACCATGGGGCTCCGCCAGGAGTTGCTCAAAGCCTACCAGGGATCGGCGGACCCATACTTCTGCCGTCGGGACGGGCCTTAGAAAAAGGCGCATGCTACATTCGGTTTCCACCCCCGCCTTCACGGCTCCCCGTCCTTCATCCCATGCCGATCCCGCCCCCTCCGATGCGCCCCCCCCGAACGGGAGGGAAATGGATTCCGGCGGGCGCTCCGCATCCCCGGAGGCGCCCGTGAGCGTCCCCGCCCATGTGACTCAGGCACCTCCTGTGCCCTCGCCCCTCCGGGGCGGCAATCGGCTTCGCCGATTCCGTCCTATTCCCCAATCCTGGGGAATGGTCGCGATCATCTTCTCGGCATGGCCTGCGGCCATGCGCGAGACCTCCTTCCCGGGCGTTCAGGGCTCTGAGGGGCCTGGGGGTCTCCCGTGAGCGCCCCCGCCCAAGTGGCGATCATCTTCTCGGCATGGCCTGCGGCCATGCGCGAGACCTCCTTCCCGGGCGTTCAGGGCTCTGAGGGGCTTGGGGGTCTCCCGTGAGCGTCCCCGCCCATGTCGCGATCATCATGGACGGCAACGGCCGCTGGGCCGCCCAGCGGGGCTTGCCTCGCATCAAGGGGCACAAGGCCGGGGTGCGGGCGGTGGAGCGCATCCTCGAGGCGGCTTCGGAGGCCGGCCTTCAGCACCTCTCGCTCTACGCCTTCTCCACGGAGAACTGGAAACGCCCGGCCGGCGAGGTCATGGCCCTCATGGCCCTGCTCCGGATCTACCTGCGGGTCTTCCTGCCCAGCCTCCGGCAGAAGCGGATCCGCTTCCACCACTTGGGCAGCCGTGAAGGCATTCCTCCCGGGGTGCTGGCGGACATGGACACCCTGGCGGAGGCCACGCGGAATCACGAGGGCCTCTGCTTCCACCTGGCGGTGAACTACGGCTCCCGCCTCGAACTGGCCCAGGCGGCCCGCCGCTGCGTGGAGGATGGCCTCTCCCCGGAGGCGGTGGACGAGGCCGCCCTGAACGACCGGCTCTGGACCGCAGGCGTCCCCGACGTGGACCTGCTCATCCGCACCAGCGGGGAACACCGGATCTCCAACTTCATGCTCTGGCAGGCGGCCTATGCCGAGTTCCACCTCACCGATTGCCTCTGGCCCGACTTCGGCCCCGCCGAGCTCCGGGCCGCGCTGGACGACTACGCCACCCGGGATCGGCGCTTCGGGGGCCTGTGACGAGGATGCGATGACCACCACTCCAGCCCCGGCCCCCAGGGCCTCCTTCGACAAGAAGAACATGCAGGTCCGGGTGGCCACCTCCCTGGTCTTCGCGGTGCTCTTCATCGGCATCCTCTTCTTCGGGGGGGGGCCCAGCCGCCTGGGAAGCCTGAGCCTCGGCGACGGCCGGGTCTGGGGCGCGTGGGTGTACCTGGCCCTCATGGCCTTCGGCATCTTCGGAGGGGTCCGGGAGATGACCCTCATCGGGCGGAAGATGGGTTACCACCCCTCCCTGGCGGCGGGGCTCGTGGTGGCCTGGGGCCTGCTGCTTCATTTCTTCCTGGACCGCCCCACCCGGGGCGACAACCCCATGCCCCTCTGGCTCGTGTTGGCCGGGGGGGGTGCGTTGATCCACTTCGTGGCCCTTTTCCGGGACAAGGACCTCGACCAGGCCCTCCCCAGCCAGGCCATCACCTGGCTGGGAGCCCTCTACATGGGCCTGGGGCTGGGCTTCCAGCAGAAGATCTTCATGCTGGACGGCAGCCTCTCCAAGACCGGCAGCCGGCTGATCTTCGCCCTCTACATCATTGTCTGGTTCGGCGACACCTTCGCCTACTTCATCGGCAGCACCCTCGGGAAGCGGAAGCTGGCCCCCCGCATCAGCCCCAAGAAGACCTGGGAGGGCCTCGCGGGAAACTACTTCGGCAACCTCTTCGGGGCCTTCCTCATGAAGGCCTTCGTGTGCATCGAATGGAGCCTGGTGGATGCGTTGCTGCTGGGCCTGCTCCTGGGCACCGTCGGCCAGCTGGGGGACCTGGTGGAGAGCACCTGGAAGCGCAGTGCCGGCGTGAAGGACAGCAACGTGGGGGTGGCCATCCCGGGTCATGGAGGCATGCTGGACCGCGTGGACAGCCTGGTCTTCGCGGCCCCGGCGCTCTACGCCTACGTCCACTTCGTGCATGGGCTGGGATGATGCGAGGGCCCGGTTCACTTTCGATTGTCGATGTTCGATGTTCGATGGCTGAACCTTCCATCGGCCGTGTGGAGCCATGAGGAAACTCGCGATCCTCGGGAGCACGGGGTCCATCGGGACCTCGGCCCTGGAGGTGGCGGCCGCCTTTCCAGATCGCCTGGAGGTGACCGCCCTGGCGGCGGGGCGGAACCGCGAACTGCTCCGGGAACAGTGCCGGCGCTTCAGGCCGGCCCTCGTCTCCGTGGGCCAGGAGGCCGATGCCCGCTGGCTCGCGGGGGAGCTTGGCCCGGAGATCGAAGTGCAGTGGGGCCTGGAGGGCCTGGAAGCCTGCGCCCTCCGCTCCGGCGCGGACACGGTGCTGGCCTCCATCGTGGGGGCCGCCGGGCTGTCGAGCACGGAGGCCGCGCTGCGGGCGGGCCGGCGGGTCTGCGTGGCCAACAAGGAGAGCCTGGTGGTGGGCGGCGGCCTGCTGCGGAAGGCCCTGGCCGTAGGGGGGGGTGAACTCCTGCCCGTGGACAGCGAGCACGCGGCCCTGCACCAGCTGCTGGCCGGGCGGGACCCCGCCAGCGTTCGGGAGCTGCGCCTCACCGCCAGCGGCGGGCCCTTCCGGGAATGGCCCCTGGACCGCATCCGGGCCGCCACGGTGGAGGAGGCCCTCAACCACCCCACCTGGAAGATGGGCCCCAAGATCACCGTGGACAGTGCCACCCTCATGAACAAGGGCCTGGAGGTGATCGAGGCCTCCGTGCTCTTCGGCCTGGGCCCGGAGCAGGTGGGCGTCACGGTGCACCCCCAGAGCCAGGTGCACGCCATGGTGGACTTCCGGGACGGCAGCTACCAGCTCCAGGTCTGCGCCAACGACATGAAGCTGCCCATCCAGTACGCGCTGCTGTTCCCAGACTGCCTGCCCGGGCCCGTGCCCCCCTACGACTGGGAGCAGGCCCGCGCCTGGAGCTTCGAGCCCCCGGACCTGGCGCGCTTCCCCTGCCTGGCCCTGGCCTTCGAGGCCCTGCGGCTGGGAGGCACCGCCCCGGCCCTCCTCAACGCCGCCAACGAGGAGGCCGTGGCCGCCTTCCTCAGCCGCGCCATCGGCTTCTGGGACATCCAGGCCCTCAATGCCGAGGTGCTGGCGCGGATCCCCCCCGAACAAGCCGGGGAGCTGGCCCAGGTGCTGGACGCCGACCGGCGCGCCCGCGCCTGCGCCCAGGACTGGATCCGGCGGCGGGCGGGCAACTGATCCAGGGGGGGGCCCTCCCTTGAAACCATGGATCCCCTCCGGGGTCCGGCCTGAGCTTCTTGCTTGGTCCCCTCCGGATCCCTGGGACAATGGAGCTTCGCGCCGGTCCCGGCCCCGGCCCCATGCCCACCCAGGAGCTCCATGACCCCCGACCTCCTCCCGATCCTCCTCGCCCTCCCGGACCTCAAGGGGGTCCTGGGCATCGTGGGCGCCCTGGGGGGCCTGATCTTCGTCCACGAACTGGGCCACTTCCTCATGGCCAAGCGCATGGGGATGCCCGTGGAGGTCTTCTCCCTAGGCTTCGGCCCGCGGCTGGTGGGCTTCAAGTGGCGGGAGACCGACGTGCGGCTGTCGGCCCTGCCCCTGGGGGGCTACGTGAAGCTGGCGGGCTACAACCCCGAGGAGCCGGACGCGGAGGATCCCCACGGCTTCCTCCAGCAGCCGGCCTGGAAACGCCTCCTCTTCTACGCCGGGGGCGTGATCTTCAACGTTTTGGCGGCCTGGCTCTGCCTCATGGTGGTGGCCGCGGACCTGAGCCGGGTCACGAAGTTCGAGGAGCGCTGGGCCGTGGGCCAGGTGGCCAAGGGCTCCCGGGCCGAACAGGGGGGCCTGAAGCGGGGGGACGTGCTGGTCCGGATCGGGGACCTGCGCTTCCCCGGCGCGGACTGGGGCAAGGAAGTCCTCCCCGCCATCCAGGCCAGCCCCGAGAAGGCCGTGCCCTTCGTGGTGCAGCGGGACGGGAAGGAACTGACCTTGAACCTGGTGCCCGCCAACGAGGGCGGCAAGGGCCGCCTGGGCTTCGGCCCCGAAATCCAGGGCCGGCCCCTGGAGCGGCGCGCGCTCACCCTGAAGGACCTCCGGGACGGGGCGGTGCAGGGGACCCAGGAGACCCTCTACCTCACGGGTGGCGTGGCGGCGGGCATCGGCAAGCTCGTGGTGGGCAAGGCCAGCGTGAAGGACATGGGGGGCCCCGGCACCATCGGGGTCATGGCCTACCGCACCGCCCAGATCGGCTGGACGGCCTTCCTGCGCTTCCTGGCCTTCATCTCCCTGAACCTGGCGGTGCTCAACGCCCTGCCCATCCCCTTCCTGGACGGGGGCCACGCCGCGATCCTCCTCTTCGAAAAGCTCCGGGGGCGGGACCTGGCCATCAAGGTGAAGGAGCGCATCCTCATGGGAGGCTTCGTGTTCCTCATGGGGCTCATGGGCCTGGTGATCTTCCTGGACATCCTGCGGTTCCGGAAGTGAGGGGAGAAGGGGTCAACGCAAAGGCGCGAAGGCGCAAAGAGAGATCAGGGCCTTCGATCCAAGCCCCAGGTGGCGGCCGGTCCTCCACAGCCTTTGCGCCTTCGCGCCTTTGCGTTCAACCCCCGCGTTTCACTCCCGCGCGCCCTTGCGGACGCGGTCCATTTCGCGCTTGGCCTCCCGTTCCTTGAGGGCCTCCTTCTTGCTGCGGGCCTGCTTGCCTTCGCAGAGGGCGATGCGGAGCTTCACCTTCCCCTTCTCATTCAGGTACATGGCCAGGGGGATGAGGGTGTAGCCCTTGCGGTCCACCTTGGAGGCCAGCTTCCGGATCTCGGCCTTGTGGAGCAGGAGCTTCCGGGGGCGCAGGGGCTCGTGGTTGGTGAAGGTGCCGAATTCGTAGGGGCTGATGTGGGCCTGGCGGAGCCAGAGCTCCCCCGCCACCACATCCACGTAGGCGTCCTGGAGCTGGCCCCTCCCGGCCCTCAGGCTCTTCACCTCCGTCCCCAGGAGGCAGACCCCGGCCTCCCAGGTTTCAAGGACGTGGTAGTCGTGCAGGGCTCGGCGGTTCCGGACCAGGTCGGCGGTCATGGCCCGGTCATTGTGGCAGGCGCGGCGAGGGGGTCGCCCCTGCCGAACACAAGTTCACCTGGCCCTTGCCGATGGGGTGTCCAAGGCGCCCTTCCAGGCCGGCCCGGGCCTGGGGGGAACCGAGGTCGTAAACTCCAATGGTGGATGGCTTGGCACTCCTGGACAGTGTTCCGGTGCCCCTGGCGGTGCTGGAAGGGCCCGACCTCAGGGTCAGCCTGCTCAACCGGTGCCTCGTCGAATCCTTCGGCCATCCCTGGGCCGGACCCGCGACTCCGGACGACTGGTGGTCCAAGGCCTTCCCGGACCCGCTCTACCGGCGACGCCTCCTGGAATCCCTTGCGTCTTGGGCCCCGGGCAAGGAAGGGGAGGATCGGCCCCTGGAGGCTCGGCTGACCTGCGGGGACGGCTCCGAGCGCGAGGTCCTCATCCGTCTCGCCACCCTGGGGGAAACCCGCCTGATGGTGCTGGAAGAGGTGGGGGCCCAGCGCAGGGCCCAGCGGGAACTGGAATTCCTGGCCTTCCACGATCCCCTCACGGGTCTGCCGAACCGCATGCTCTTCTACGACCGCTTCCACCAGGCCCTGCGGCTCGCCAAGCGGCACCAGAGAGGCTTTTCCGTCCTGCTCGGGGACCTGGACGGCTTCAAGGCCATCAACGACCGCCTCGGCCACGAGGCGGGCGACCTTCTGTTGAAGAAAGCCGCCGGGCGCTTCCAGGCTGCCCTCCGGGCCACGGACACCGTGGCGCGCATCGGGGGCGACGAATTCGCCTTCCTCCTTCCCGACACGGGGATCGAGGGGGACCTGGAAGCGGTGGCCCGGAAGATCCTGGAGGCCCTCGGGGAACCCTTCCAGCTCCGGGGCGAACCGGTTCGGGTCGGATGCAGCCTGGGCGCCGCCCGGTTCCCGGTGCACGGGGACACCATGGACCTGCTCCTGGCCCGGGCGGACGGGGCCATGTACGCGGCCAAGTCCCGGGGGACGAACACCTTCGTCCACGCCGCCGCCGGAGACCGGGAGGGGCCGGGGACCCGGCCCCCCTTCATCACCTTCGGGAATTCCGCCCTGGTGGGCATCCCGGTCATCGACGCTCAGCACCAGCACCTGGCCGGGCTTTGCAATGACCTGGCGGGGGCCATCTTCGACGCTCAGCCCCCCGACCAGTTGCGGGAACGGCTGGAGGCCGTATCGGCCTTTGTCCGGGTCCACTTCGCCCTGGAGGAGGACCTCATGCGGACGTTCCGCACCTCCGACCAGGAGGCCCATTTCCGGCACCACGGGCACCTGTTGAAGCAGTTGGCGGAGATTCAGGCCCGCTTCGACCTCCAGGGGCTCTCGGCCACCCTCCTGGAGGTGAAATCCTGGCTGCTGGCCCACATTCACGAATCCGACCAGGCCCTGGCCCGCGAGCTGCTGGCCCGGGGGTTCCCCGGGAACCCGGAAAGCCCGGGCGCGCCTTCACCTTGAGCCGCAGCCCCGTCCCCGGGATCCTGGGGGGATGCTGGAACGACTGCTGAAGCCCATCGTGGCCTGGATGACCGCCGTCATGGCCGCCATGGGCCCCCCGGGGGTCATGGTCCTCATGGCCATCGAGAGCGCCTGCATCCCCCTGCCCAGCGAAGTGATCATGCCCTTCGCGGGCTACCTGGCCTACCGGGACCAGATGAGCCTTTTCGGCCTCGGCGCGGGGAACCCCACCGCCCAGATCTGGATCGCGGGGATCTTCGGGGCCCTGGGCTGCAACCTGGGCTCCTGGCCCGCCTACGAGGTGGGCGCCTGGGGCGGGCGCCGGGCGGTGGAACGCTACGGCCGCTACATCTGGCTGAACCTGGGGCACCTGGACCAGGCCCACCGTTTCTTCGATCGTTTCGGCCGCTCCGCCATCCTCATCGCCCGGATGATGCCGGTGGTCCGGACCTTCATCGCCCTGCCCGCCGGGATCGCCCGGATGGAGCGCCTGCGCTTCCACATCTACACCTTCCTGGGGAGCCTGCCCTGGTGCCTGGGCCTGGCCTGGATCGGTTTCAAGCTGGGGGAACAGTGGCGCATCCTGGGCGCCTGGTTCCACCGTTTCGACCTCCTGATCGGCGCCCTGATCCTCCTGGGGGTGGCCTGGTTCATCTGGGACCACTTTCGAAGCCGATCGCGGGGTTAAGGAAGGACCCAGACTGCCCGAAAGGATGGAGTGGCCTATCCTGGAAGGCCTGGAGTCCCCATGCGCCTGCGCAGCTTCGTCACCGGCATCCTGGTTTCCCTGGCCCTGGCCTGCGGAGGCTCCAGCGGGGGTGGAGGAGGGAACCCGCCCCCGCCCACGCCCGACTTCAGCGTGTCCGTTTCCGCCCCCTCCAGCATCCAGGCCGGCTCCAGCGGGAGCACGGGGGTCGCCCTCACCCGCAGCGGGGGGCACAGCGCCGCGGTCACCCTCACCCTGTCCAGCCCGCCCCAGGGCATCACCGGGAGCGGCAGCGTGGCCAGCGGCTCCGTCTCCGGAACCCTGAACCTCTCGGTCCCCGCCTCCGCCACCCCGGGCGCCTACACCCTCAACGTCAGTGCCACCGACGGCACCCTCACCCGCAGCGCCACGGTCAACCTCACCGTGACACCCGCTCCGGACTTCAGCCTCTCGGTGGCGGCCCCGCCCGCCATCCAGGCCGGCGCCACGGGCTTCACCCCCGTGACCCTCACCCGCAGCGGGGGCCACAGCGCCGCGGTGAACCTCAGCCTGGCCTCCAACGCCCAGGGCATCACGGGCAACGGGAACATCACCGCGGGCGGCACCAGCGGCAACCTGGCGCTCACCGTGCCCCTGACGGCCGCACCCGGGACCTACACCCTCACCGCCAACGCCACCGACGGGGCCCTCAGCCGCAGCGCCACCTTCTCCCTGACCGTCACCCCCGGTCCCGACTTCGGCTTCACCGTGACGCCCCCGGCGGGGGTGGTCCAGGGCGGAACCGGGAACGCCACCCTGGCGGTCACCCGGAGCAACGGGCACACCGCGGCCCTCAGCCTGGGCCTCGCCACCAATCCCCAGGGCATCACCGGCAGCGGGTCCATCGCCGCAGGGGTCAACAGCGGTACCCTGCTCCTCACCGTGCCGGCCTCCGTGGCCCCGGGCTCCTACAACCTCAGCGCCACCGCCACCGATGGAACCCTTGTCCGGACGGCCAGCTTCAACCTGGTGGTGACCGCGGCGCCGAATTTCAGCCTCAGCGCCACCAATCCCGGCACCATCACCGCGGGCTCCAGCGGCACCAGCACGGTGACGGCCGCCCGGGTGGGCGGCCACACCGCCGCCATCGCCCTCAGCATCGGTTCCAACCCCCAGAACATCACGGGGACGGGGAACATCCTCTCCGGCGCCAGCACCGCGAACCTCAGCGTCGTGGTGCCCGCCCCCACCGCTGCGGGCACCTACACCCTCACGGTGAACGGCAGCGACGGCACCCTCACCCGCAGCGCCTCCATCACGGTCACCGTCCAGGCGGCCCCGGCCCAGAACTTCACGCTCTCGGTCACCCCCCCGGCCTCCATCAACAACGGAGCCACGGGCGCCACCTCCGTGGCCGCGAACCGCAGCGGCGGCCACACGGCCGCCATCTCGCTCTCCATCGACCCGAACCCCCAGAGCATCAGCGGCAGCGGAACCATTTCCTTTGGAGCCTCCTCGGGGACCGTCAGCATCACCGTTCCGGCGCCCGTGACCCCCGGAACCTACACCCTCAGCGTCACCGGCACGGACGGCACCCTCGTCCGCAGCGCCAGCTTCAGCCTCACGGTCACGGCAGCTCCCACGCCGGACTTCTCCCTTTCCGTGGCGGCCCCCCCGAGCATCCCCGCCGGGAGCAGCGCGGGAACCACAGTCACGGCCACCCGCAGCGGCGGCCACAACACCACCATCACCCTGAGCATCGCCGCCAACGGCCAGGGCGTGACGGGCAGCGGCACCATCCCCAGCGGCAACTCCACCGGGACCCTGACCCTCAGCGTTCCCGGCGGCGCCACCGCCGGCACCTACAGCCTCACCTGCAACGGCACGGACGGCACCCTGACCCGCACCGCCGGCTTCAGCCTCACGATCCTTCCCGCGGGGGCGGTGACCTACACCATCCCCGTGCTCTACATCAGCCAGGCCAACCAGAACCAGGGCTTCACCGTGCCCCTGGTGAAGGACCGGGACGGCTACCTGCGGGCCTTCGTCATCGCCAGCGGGGCCAACAGCGCCACGCCCACCCTGACCATCACCATCAAGAACGGCGGGGGCACCACGGTCTTCAGCAGCGTCATCCCCGCGCCCGGGGCCTCGGTGCCCACCGCGGTGGACGAGAGCCTGCTCAGCAAGTCCTGGAACGTGGCGGTGCCGGGCGCCTACATCCAGCCCGGCTACACGCTCCTGGCCACCCTCAGCGCGGGAGGCGTCACCTGGCCCGCCTCCGGCACGCCCTGGACCTTCGACAGCACCCGGCTCAAGACCGTGAACCCCTTCCGGGTCACCTTCTGGGCCGTGCAGACGGCCGACGTCCCCACCCCCCGGGTGGGCAACGTGAACGCCGGGAACATCGGCAGCTACACCAGCCTCCTGGAGCAGATCTGGCCCATCAACCCCGCCACCGACCGGGTCTACGGAGGAATCTGGGCCACGAGCAATGTCCTGCTCTCTGACGGTACGGGCTGGAGCCCCACCCTCAGCGCCCTGGACGCCAAGCGCACCGCCGACGGCGCCACGACCCGGTACTACTACGGCGTGGTGAACCCCACCTACAGCGGCGGGGTGGCCGGGCTCGGCTACATCGGCTGGCCCGCGGCCATCGGCTGGGACAAGCTCTCGGGCTACTCGGACAGCGGCCTGATGTCGGGCGTCTACGCCCACGAGGTGGGTCACAACTTCGGCATCCAGCACGCCCCCTGCGGAGGCCCCGCGGGTCCCGACCCGGGCTACCCCTATTCAGGGGGTTTCATCGGCACCTGGGGCATCGACGTGGGCAGCGCCACGCTCAAGAGCCCCTCCACCTACCACGACATCATGGGCTACTGCAGCACCGTCTGGGTGAGCGACTACAACTTCAAGAACGTCGTCCTCAACCGCAGCGGCGGCACCCTGGAAGCGGCGCCCCCCGATCCGGAAGGGCCGTCGGCCACGGGACCCCGCAGCCTGCTTCTCTGGGGCCGGCTGGACGACGGAGTGGCCACGCTCGAACCCGCTTTCCACATGGCGGTGGACGCCCAGGTCCCCGAGGGCGGGGACCAGGTGCTCGAGGGCCTGGATGCCTCAGGCCGCCGGATCTTCAGCCGCTCTTTCGGCCTCCGGGAGGTCGGCTGTCTGGAGCCTGGGCGGGCACGCCACTTCAGCTTCTCCGTGCCCCTGAGCCCCGCTGAGGCGCTCCGGCTCCATGAACTTCGCTGGACCAAGGCGGGCGAACTGCTGGCCCGCCAGGGAAGCACCGCCACCGCCCGCACCGGGGGCCCCAGCATGGAGCCCCTGATGCAGCCCATGTTCGACGGGCGCACGCGGCTCCTCTGGGACGCCGCCGCCGAGCCCGCCGTCATGGTCCGGGACAAGGCCACCGGCCTCGTCATCGGCCTCGGACAGGGCGGCGAATTGCGCCTCAACACCGAAGCCGACGAGGTCGAGCTTCAGTTCTCCGACGGCGTCCGAAGCCGCACGGTCATCCAGAAGCGCCCGAAGTACGAGCGCTGATCCTCCCGTGGGGGCAAACGGCGGCTCCGCCGCCTGGGCCCCCACACCCCGCGTTCAGACCCGGCTCAGCCGGGTCTGAACTTCTTTCACATGGGGGGGCCTGTCCTGGGGGACTCCATCACACGAAGACCTGGAGCACGGGGTTGCTGAGCAGCATGCCCCGGGGGGTGAGGCGGAGGCGGGGGCCTTCGCGCAGGAGCAGGCCCTGGCTGTGGAAGGTCGACAGGTTCTGTTCCCAGGCGTCCACCAGGGGCAGGAGGCCGTCCCGCTCCGCCCGAGCGCGCAGGGCATCCCAGTCCACCCCCTGGTGGAGGCGCAGGCCCAGGAGGGGGACTTCCCCCAGTTCTTCCGCCGCGTCCAGTTCCTGAAGTTCCGTCTCTCCCCGGCCCTCGGCCCAGGCGGGGATCACCGGGGAGGCCGTCCAGCGCCAGCGGCCCAGGTGGCTGGCGGCGCTGGGGCCCAGGCCCAGGTAGGGGCGGCGCTCCCAGTAGCGGAGGTTGTGGCGGGAATGTTCGCCGGGGGCCGCGGCGTTGCTGATCTCGTAGGGCTCCAGGCCCAGGGCGGGGAGCCGCGCCTGGAGGGCCTCGAAGCATTCGGCCACGTCGTCCTCGGAGGGCAGGGCCAGGCGGCCGGCCTCCACCTCGGCGCGCAGGGGGCAGGCCTTGTCCAGGTCCAGCATGTAGATGGAGAGGTGGGTGACCCCGAGGTCCGCCAGGCGCTGCGCGTCCTCCAGGACCCCGGACAGGCGCTGGCCCGGGATGCCCAGAATGAGGTCGGCGCTGCGCCGGGCGAATCCCGCCGCCGAGGCGGCCCGGAGGGCCTGCTCCGCGGCGGCCCCGTCGTGGATGCGCCCCAGGCGGGCGAGCAGGGCGTCGTCGAAGCTCTGGACGCCGAGGCTGACGCGGTCCCACCCCAGGCGCCGCGCGCCCTGGAGCCAGTCCTGGTCCACGGTGCCGGGGTTGGCCTCCAGGGTCGCTTCCGCCAGGCCCAGGGTGCCGAAGGCGGCCCGGATCCCTCTGCTCAGGGCCCCCAGGGCCTCCAGGCCCAGCAGGGAAGGGGTGCCGCCGCCCAGGTACAGGGTGTCCAGGGCCGGGCTCCCCAGGGCCCGCCCCCACCCCCGGATCTCCTCCAGGAGCCGTGCCAGGACCGCGGCTTCCAGCCCGCCGTCCCGGGTGGTCACGAAGGAACAGTAGGTGCAGCGGTCCCGGCAGAAGGGCCAATGGAGGTACAGGCCCAGGGGTTCGCGGGCAGCCTCCCGGAGGGCCGGAAGCAAGGGCGCCAGGCGGGCCGGGAGGGAATCGGGCGCCGCCATGGCGGGGATCAGGGATCCAGGGCCACGCGGATCATGGTGTCCTCCGCGGCGCGGGTCTCCAGGAAGAAGGCCCAGGGGGGCGAGACGGGGCGCGCGGCGGCTTCCAGGGTCTGGAGGTGCTGGCGCAGCGCCTCCTGGTTGGAGGGCCGGGGGGACCGGCCTCCGAGGTGCTGTTCCAGCACCGCGAGGTTGGACTGGAGGCGCAGGAACTGATTTCGGAAGAGAAAACGCGTGAGCGTCAGGTGGGCCAGGCCCAGGCCCAGCACGGCGGCCAGTCCCACCACCGCCACGGAGGCGGGGGGCCGGAGCCCCGTGGCGATCCACCAGCCCAGCAGGATGAGGAAGGCCAGGGTGGCCAGGGGCAGGAGGGGCAGGGCCCAGAGTCCGCTGCCCCAGAGGCTCTCCCGGAACAGGCCCTCCACCACCGCCTCGATGGTGGCGGCGTCCTTCTTGTTCCTCGCCTCCTCCAGGCGCAGGTCCAGGGCGCGCCAGCGCTCGAGCTGCTGCTCGCTCAGCCCCTGCAGGTTCTTTCGCGGGGCGCGTTCGGGGGGATCGGCGGCGGGGGGCGACCCGGCGCCGGGCTCCCGGCCGTTCTGGGCGGGGGGGACCTCCAGGGCCGTGGCTCCCGGGGGAGGCGGGGTGTTGGTGACGTGCTCCACCCCCTTCTTGTCCTTCCAGCGGTACATCTGGGTCTGGCCGGGGAGCAGGACCGAGAGGGCGAGGAGGAGAAGCGCGGACCTCACGGGAAGGCCTCGTCCAGGGCCTCGCACCAGAAGTGGTAGACCATCTGGTGCACTTCCTGGATGCGGGCGGTGACGGTGCTGGGAACGACCAGGGGGTCGTCCACCGCCGTCCGGAGCTTCCCTCCGTCCCGCCCCAGAAGGCCCAAAGTGCGCATTCCGAGGTCCCGGGCGGCCTCCACCGCCCTCAGGACGTTCGGACTGTTGCCGCTGGTGGAAATTCCCACCAGCAGGTCCCCGGGCCTTCCGAGGGCCTCCACCTGGCGGGAGAAGACCTGGTCGAAGCCGTAGTCGTTGCCGATGGCCGTGAGGGCGGAGCTGTCGGTGGTCAGGGCCAGGCCCGCGAGACCGCGCCGCTCCTTGAGGTACCTCCCGGAGAGTTCGGCGGCGAAATGCTGGGCGTCGGCGGCGCTCCCCCCATTGCCGCAGACCAGGATCCGGCAGCCCCGGCGCAGACGCTCGGCCATGTCGTCGGCCTGGGCGAGGAGGTGGTCCATCTCGGCGTCGAAGAAGCGGCGGCGCAGTTCCGCCGATTCCGCCACCTGCGCGAGCAGGGATTCGCGTAGCGGGGAAGGCATGGGAGCGATGATGCCACGGTTGGGGCGGGTCCGCAGCGTCGGAGGAGGCTCCCGACCCCTGGAGCCCGGCCGCGCCCTGGCCCACAATGGAGCCCTGCGGAGGGTGTCCCCATGCTCGCGATCCTTGGTCTCGGCCTCGTCCTGGCGCTCGGCCCCCAGGAGGCCTCCAGGCCCACTCCCAAGGCCAAAACCGCGAAAAGGGCCTCTGCGCCCCAGGAGAAGGGCCCCGTTCCCGTGGCCCTGAGCCCCGCGGCCCAGGCGGTGCTGGACGGCGTGGAAGCCAAAGGGAAGGCCATCCGGGAGGCCCTCAAGGCCCACACCGAATCCGGGAAGGCCCCGAAGGACTTCAAGGCCGAGGTGGGCGCGGAACTGGCCGAGATCGCCGAGCGCCTGAAGGGCGAAAACCCCGTGGAAGTCCGGGAGGCGCTCCTGCTGGCGAGGTACGGGTACCAGCGCCTCGCCTTCCAGAGGCCCTCGCCGGAGCAGTTGGATGAACTGCGCGCGGGGATCCATCCCACCTCCCCGGTCTGGATGGCCAATCCGGGCGCCCTCGCCGCGGTCATGGACCTCGAGAAGCCGGCCCAGAAGGCCTACCTCCTGGAGGCCATGGAGAAGAACCCCGCGCCGGAGGTTCGCCGGGCCGCCCTCTTCGCCTGGTTCCTGGACCGGCTGGAGTGGGGGGAGGAGGCCGCCTGGAAACCTGCGCTCGCGAAGCTGGAGAAGGAGCATGCGGGCAGCCGGGAGGCCCAGAACGCCCGCCGCTGGGTGGACAGCGCAGCCCGCACGGCCCCCGGCAAGCCCGCTCCGCCCTTCGCCATTCCTGCCCTGGGGGATCCCTCGACCAGCTACACCCCCGCAGCCTTCAAGGGGAAGGTCCTGCTGGTGGACTTCTGGGCCACTTGGTGCCCGCCCTGCCGCGCGGAACTTCCCGCGGTGCACAAGGCCTACGCCCGCTTCAAGGACCGGGGCTTCGAGATCCTGAGCCTCTCCTTCGACCGGAAGGCCGAGGACATCGCCCCCTTCCGGGCCAAGCCCGAAACCCCCATGCCCTGGAAGCATGCCTTCGTCGAGGGAGGGTTCCAGAGCGAACTGGCGAAGGCCTACGGCGTGATGGGCATCCCCAAGCCCGTGCTGCTGGGACCCGACGGCCGGATCCTGGCCGTGGAGTCCGACCTGCGGGGGGAAAAGCTGGAGAAGACCCTGGAGAAGTTCCTGGGGAACTGAGACTCCGCCCTCAGCGGCGCCGGGCGCGCTTCCGCGCGGCCGCGGCCAGGGTGTCCAGGGCCTCCACCGTGCCCTCCCAGCCCATGCAGGGGTCCGTGATGCTCTGGCCGTAGGTCAGGGCCCTGCCCGGCTTCAGGTCCTGCCGGCCCGCCACGAGATGGGACTCGAGCATGAGGCCCAGGATGCGCCCATCGCCGGCGGCGATCTGGGCCGCCAGTTCGACGGCCACGGCGGCCTGCCGCAGGGGATCCTTGCCGCAGTTGGCGTGGCTGCAGTCCACCATGAGGCGGGGCTCCAGTCCGGCCTTCTTCAGCAGGGCCTCGGCCTCCGCCAGGTCCTTGGGCTTGTAGTTGGGGCGGGCCCCGCCCCGCAGGATGAGGTGGGCATCCGGGTTGCCCTTGGTGCCCACGATGGCCACCTGGCCGTTCTTGTGGACGGAGAGGAAGTGGTGCTTCTGCCGGGCGGCCTGGATCGCATCCACCGCCACTTGAATGTTGCCGTCGGTGCCGTTCTTGAAGCCGATGGGGGCGGAGATGCCGGAGGCCAGCTCCCGGTGCACCTGGGACTCGGTGGTTCGGGCGCCGATGGCCCCCCAGCTGATGAGGTCCCCGATGTACTGGGGGGAGATGGTGTCCAGGAATTCCACGGCGGCGGGCACGCCCACCTGGTTGATGCGCAGGAGGAGGTCCCGGGCGACCCGGAGGCCTTCGTTGATCCTGAAGCTGCCGTCCAGGTAAGGGTCGTTGATGAGGCCCTTCCAGCCCACGGTGGTGCGGGGCTTCTCGAAGTAGACCCGCATCACCAGTTCCAGGTCCTCGGAGAGGCGCTCCCGTTCTCCCGCCAGGCGCTGGGCGTACTCCAGGGCGGCCCGGGGGTCGTGGATGGAACAGGGGCCCACGATCACGAGCAGCCGCTGGGACTTGCCGTGCACGATCTGGCGCAGCTTGCGGCGCGTGCGGGTGACCAGCTCCTCCACGGGCGTGTCCTGGATGGGGAAGAAGCGGATCAGGTGCTCGGGCGGGGGCAGGGGAACGATGGTGGCGATGTGCTCGTCGTCCGCCCGGGAGGTGCGGTCCTGGGGGGCGGCGGGGGCTTTCTCATCGTCCTTCATGGGGGCTCCTGCAAAGCAAAACCGCCGGGCTGGGAGGCTCCGGCGGTGGATTCGAGGTTCGCGGCTGCGCCTAGCGACCCTCCGCCGGAAGCGGATGGGTAAAGGCGAAGGTGAAGGAGGGACGTTTCATCGGAAGGGTTCTGGAACTGCCATTCAAGCACGGAGGCCCGGGGAGGCCAAGGCCTCACTTCCCTTGCAGGAAGGCCAGCATGGCCTCGGGCTTCTGGAAGCCGAGAATCCGCCGCACTTCCTTGCCGTCCCCGTCCAGCAGGATGACGGAGGGGTAGCTGCGAACCTGGAGGGGGCCCGCCAAGTCCTTGCGCCGGGCGTCGGTGTCGATGCGGATGGCCACGGCGTTCCGGGCGATCCAGGCCTTCACCGCGGGGTCCGGCCAGGTCTTCTCGTCCAGCTCCTTGCACTGGGCGCACCAGTCCGCATAGATGTCCACCAGCACCAGCTTGCCCTCGGCCTTGGCCTTCTTCAGCGCGCCCTCGTAGTCCTGCTCCATCCAGCCCGCGTGCGGGTCCTTGGTGGCCGGCGCGCCCCCTCGGGGCAACAGGTCCACGCCCAGGTGGGCCTCCACGGCCTTGATTCCCAGCAGGGTCCCGCAGGCCAGCAGGAGGATGCCGAAGCCGCGCCGCCATTGGGCCACGAAGCCCTCGGCGGCCTCGAAGGCGCCGAAGGTGGCCGCGCCCACCAGGGTCACCAGCGTCCACATTCCGAAATTGGCCCATTCCGGCACGATGAGCCGCACGTTCCAGGCGGCGAAGCCCAGCACCACCAGGCCCATCCCGTGCTTGAAGCGGGTCAGCCAGTCGCCGCTCTTGGGCAGCGCCGCGGCGAAGGTGCCGACCGCCAGGAAGAGCACACCCATGCCCAGAGCGAAGGTGAAGAGCTGGAGACCGCCGAGGAAGACGTCCCCCCTCTGGGCGATGGCCACCAGCACCGCGCCGATGATCGGTCCGACGCAGGGAGCGGAAATCGGGCCCAGGACCATGCCCATGACGAAGGCGCCCCCGAATCCTTTGCGGGCGCCGCTGCCTTGCAGTTTCCCGGTGAGACCGGCGGGCAGGGCGATCTCGTAGGCCCCGAAGAGCGACAGGGCGAACAAGGCGAAGAGAATGGACACGGGAATGAGGAAGGCGGGCTTCTGGGCGAAGGCGCCGAAGGCCGCGCCGCTCTTGGCCGCGACCACGCCCAGGACCGTGTAGGTCAGGGCCATGCCCAGCACCAGCACCGCCGAGAGGGCGAAGCCCCGGGCCTTGCCCCCGCCCTTCGCCCCGATGATGGCCATGGTGATGGGGATCATCGGGTACACGCAGGGCGTGAGGCTGGCCCCCATGCCCGCGAGGAAGACCAGCAGCAGGGTCCAGAGGAGGCCCTGCTGGTCGGAGGCGGGCGCGGGGGAAGGCGCGGAGGGGGGAGGCACCGGCACCGCGGCGGAAGCCGCCGCCGGCAGGGCCGCGGCCGAGGATTCGGCCTTCGTGGATTCGACGCCGGCTTTGGCCGCCGGCGCGGCGGCGGGGATGTCCGCCGCCTTCACCTTGATCACCTTGGTGGTCGGCGGGAAGCACACCCCGCCCTCGCCCTCCGTGCAGGGCTGGTAGGTCACGGCCAGCTCCACCGGGTCCTTGAGGCCCTCGCCGGTGACCGGGATCCTCACCGGTCCGTGCCAGATGGGGTCGCCCAGCTCGTCCTTGGCGTTGGGCGGCGTCATCTTGCCAACGACGATCTTCCCGCCCTTGGACTGCAGCTCCACCTTCATGAAGCTTTCCTTCAGGTGCGAGCCCTGCGGGGAGGTAACCGTGACCACGCCTTTGGCGAAGGACACCGCGACGCTCTTCTCGGGGTCGAACTGGGCCCCGAGAGGGGAGAGCAGGGTCAGAAGGAGAAACAGCTTTTTCAGCATGGGCGCTCCACACCCAGTCTATCCGGGAGGGCTATGCTCTACGGATGCCGCCCGCCTTCCCCTGGTTGCAGCCGCTGACCGAATCCCTGCGCCGGCACCTGGAATCCGGTCCCCCCCGGGACGGGGCCCACGACCTCGGCCACGTGCTGCGGGTGGCCCGGCTCGCCGGGGACATCGCGGTGGAGGAGGGCGCGGACCCGGACATCTGCCTGGCCGGAGCCCTTCTCCACGACCTGGTGTACTTTCCAAAAAACCACCCGGATTCGTCCCGCAGCGCGGCCCTGTCGGCCGCCCTGGTTCCGGAATGGTGCGCCCCCTTCCCCGACCTGGCGGCCCGGGCCGCCGCCATCGTCCATTGCGTGGAGGCCCACAGCTTCAGCGGGGGGATCGAGCCGCGCACCCTGGAGGCCAAGGTGGTGCAGGACGCGGACCGGCTGGAGGCCCTCGGAGCCATCGGCATCGCCCGGGCCTTCGCCACCGGCGGCCACTTCGGCGGGGGACTCTGGCATCCGGAAGACCCCTGGGGAGAGCATCGGGAACTGGACGACAAGGCCTGGAGCCTGGACCACTTTCCGAAAAAGCTGCTGCGTCTGCGCGAGGCCATGCACACCGCCTCGGGCCGGCGCCGGGCCGAGGCCCGGGAGGCCCTGGTCCACCGATTCCTCCAGGACCTTCGGGCCGAGCTGGGCGGATGAATTACACTGGGGCCGTGGCCCCCCTGGAACGCACCCTCCGCCGAAGCTTCGTGGCCGATCACTTCCACGACCGGCCGGGCTTCCAGGAAGCCCGCCACGGCCACAACTGGACCGTGGAGGCCACCGTGGAGGACCCGGAGGGTGGCGAAGCGGCCTTCGCCGGCGCCCTCGACGCCTGGGTGCAGAGCCTGGACTACGCCCTACTCAACGATGCCCCTCTCCTGGCCCGGCGGAACCCCACGGCCGAGCTTCTGGCCCAGCGTGCGTTCGAAGCCCTGGCGGCGGAAGGCCTGGCCCCCCGCCGGGTGAAGGTCACCGAGAAGCCCAACTACTGGGCCGCCTGCGAGGCCCGGTCGTGAGGCGCGCCCTCTCGGCCCTCCTCCTGCTGGCCCCCCTGGCCTGCGAGCGCAGCGCCCCGCCGGCTCCCGCCCCGCCGGCCCCGGCCCCGAAGCCCGCCGCCCCGGCCCCTCCGAAGAAGCCCGTCACCTGGACCTGGCGGCCCCTGGGGAACCTGGCGGTGATCGAAGGGGAGATCCCTGAGGCCGGCGAGGTCGTGCTGGAAGGCCCCAGCACCCTGCAGCGCACCAAGGCCGGCGCCGGCCGCTTCCGCTGGGAGATCATTCGGCCCCCCGAAGGTGAGCGGGCCGAATTGCGCATGGCCTCGGGAAAGGTGCTCGCGCGCTTCCGGTTCGAAACCCCCAAGGCCACCCCCGGCCCGGAGGCCCCCGCCGGGGAGCCGGCCCCGGGAGAAGCCGTCGAGGCCCCCGAGGCCAAGGCGGGCCCGGAGGGATCGGAGTCCGCGAAGCCCCCCGCCCCGCCCAAGGAGATCCCCAAGGAAGCGACTCCCCTGGCCTCCTTCGAGTCCAGCCTTCGGGGTCCCCTGGGGCTGCCGGAATCGCTCCCTGGAAGGCCCCAGTTCGGCTTCCCGGAGGTGCCCCCCGCCCCCAGGGCGAAGATCCAGCCCCCCCCGCTCCCGGCCCTCCGCCCTCCCCTCCCGGGAGGCGCCTGGCCCGGCGCCGGGGAGGCCCTGCACCTGGCGCGGGGACCGCGGAACGGCAAGCGGCTCGTGCTCTCCTTCGACGGAGGCAGCAGCGCGGAGGTCGCGGGGGAGATCCTGGACACGCTGCGGGCCCGGCAGGTCCGGACCACGATGTTCCTCACCGGGGCCTTCGTCCAGCGCTATCCAGACCTGGTGAAGCGCATGGCCCGGGAAGGGCACGAGCTGGGCAACCACACCATGAACCACCCCCATTTCGCCCCCGGAGGCCGCCGGGATCCCCGGTGGACCCGGGAGCGGTTCCAGCGGGAGCTGTTGGAAGCCGACCAGGCCCTCTACGCCCTCCTGGGCCGGCCCATGGATCCCTTCTGGCGCGCGCCCTACGGCGAGCAGACCCCCGAGATCCGGGAATGGGCCGAACAGCTGGGTTACCGCCACGTGGGCTGGAGCGAGGGGGCGGACACCCTGGACTGGGCCACGGCCAGCGACCGGAAGTTGTACCGGAGCGGGACCGCGATCCTCGAGCGGCTTCACCGCCGACTCGCGAAGGACGGCGAGGGCATGATCGTCCTCATGCACCTGGGCAGCGCGAGGCCCCAGGAGGACCGCCCGGCGAAGAGCCTGGGGGGGTTCATGGACCGCGCCGCGAAGGAGGGCTGGCGCTTCGTTCCGGTGGGGGCCTTCCTCCGGGATCTGGGCAAGCCCGAATGGAATCCGCTTCGCCGGGTGGCCATGCTCCGGGGCAGCCCCTTCCCGCAGGGGGCCCACCAGCCCTGAGCCCCTGGGCCCTGGTCGCCTGCCGCTACACTGGACCCGCGGAGGTGGCGTGAAGGGTATGGGGCGCGTGGTCCTGCGGGTGGCGGCGGGTGCCTTCGCCCTGATGCTCGCCCTCGCCATCCTCACCTTCCATCCCCTGGACCCGCACTTCTTCGCCACGGGAACGGTGGGGGGGCCCGTCCGGAACCTCTGCGGCTCGGTGGGAGCCTACCTGGCGGGCCTGCTCAACACCCTGGTGGGCTTCGGGGCCTGGCTGGTTCCCGCCTACGTGGTCTGGGAGTGCTGGCCCCGGGAGAAGCCCCTGTGGGCCCGGCGGCTGGCGTGGGCGGCCTTCGCGCTGTCCGTGTGGGTGCTGCTCGGCGCCTTCGGCGCGCGGAACTGGTCGGCGGGCCCGGGCCTGCCTCCCCTCGAGACCCGCTGGGGGGGCTGGCTGGGCAGCGTGCTCTGGCCCCTCTGCCTGAACCTCCTGGGTCCCTTCGGCCTGCCCCTCGCGCTGGGCCTGCTCATGTTCCTCTCGCTGCTGGTGCTGGCCCCGGCCATGGCCCGGGCGGCGGGTGCGCGGCTGGGGGCCTGGGCCGAGGCCAGCGCCATCCCCTTCCTGCGCATGCTGCCCGGGCGCGGAGCCAAGGGCGTCATCGGCATGATGCGCCGCGCCACCCTGCCCTGGACGAAACGCACGGAGGACCTGCCGGACCTCAGCGCCGAGGACGCCCGGCAGCTGGCCATCATCGCCGAGCAGCAGCGGGTCATGGAGGAGCAGCACCAGGCCCTGCTGAAAGCCGAGCGGGAGTCCGCGGACTACCGGAGGACCCACAAGGCCGTGCCCGAGGAGCTCTCCCTGCCCGTGATCCACAGCGTGCGCCTCGAGGACCTCGAGGACGAGGCGGCCATCCTCGAGGCGGACGCCCAGGCCTTCCAGTCCCTGCCCAGGGAGCAGCGGCCCGCGCCGGTGCTGTTGCGGAACGCCCCCAAGGGGAAGAAGCCCCTGGTGAACGAACGAATCATGCACGACCGCTACGGCCGCACCATCGTCCAGCCCGCGCTTCCGCTCACCGAGCCCACCCCCTCCCGCCCCCTGGGGCACGGGGCGGACCCCACCCCGCCGCCCAGGCGCCATGCGCCCGGGCCCCCGCCCCCGGCCGAAGCGGCCCCGGGACCCGCGGACCGGCACGAGCTGCCTCCGCGCCGCCTCTTCAACCCCCCCGTGGAGCACAGCCGCATCGCCGCGGCGGAGCTGGAGCCCGTGCGGGAGCTGATCCAGCAGAAGCTTGCGGAGTTCAAGGTGAAGGGGGCCGTGGTGGGCCTGGAGCCGGGGCCGGTAGTGACCGTCTTCGAGTTCCAGCCCGAGGCGGGGATCCCCCTGGCCAAGGTGCTCGGCATGGAGGAGGACCTGGCCCTGGCCCTCAAGGCGGAGGCCATCCGCATCGACCGCATCCCCGGGCGCAACCTCGTGGGCATCGAGGTTCCCAACCCCCGGCGGGAGATCATCAGTTTCCGGGAGATCATCGACAGCCCCTCCTTCCGGGACCCCTCCAGCCGGGACGGCGCGAGCCTGTTGACCCTGGCCCTGGGCAAGGACATCGGGGGCCGCCCGGTGGTGTCGGACCTCTCCCGCATGCCCCACCTGCTCATCGGCGGAAGCACGGGCAGCGGGAAGAGCGTAGGCGTCAACGCCATGATCTGCTCCATCCTCGTGCGGGCCCTGCCCGAGGAGGTGAAGCTCATCCTGGTGGATCCGAAGATGGTTGAGCTGGGGGTCTACGAAGGCATTCCCCACCTCTGGGCCCCCGTGGTGACCGACATGAAGGAGGCCGGCCGGGTCCTCAAGTGGGTGGTGGCCCAGATGGAGGACCGCTACCGCCGCCTGGCCCTTCTCAGCGTGCGGAACCTGGAACAGTTCAACGGAAAGATCCGGGAGGCCGGGGGGCGCTTCGAGCTGAACGACCGCACCCCCAATCCCCGGTGGCCCGACCGCCCCAGCGAACTGGAGGCCCTCCCCTACGTGGTGGTGGTCATCGACGAGCTTGCGGACCTCATGATGGTCGCCCGCAGCGAGGTGGAGGACAGCATCGCCCGCATCAGCCAGAAGGCGCGGGCGGTGGGCATCCACCTCATCCTCGCCACCCAGCGGCCCAGCGTCGACATCATCACGGGGGTCATCAAGGCCAATCTCCCCAGCCGACTGAGCTACCGCGTCCGCACCAAGATCGACAGCCGGACGATCCTGGACCAGGGTGGCGGCGAGATGCTGCTGGGGGCGGGGGACGCGCTCTTCCTGGCCCCGGGCACCGCCAAGCCCCGTCGCATCCACGCCCCCTTCCTCACCGAGGAGGAGACCCTGCGCCTGGTGGACTGGCTCAAGGACCGCGGGGAGCCCGCCTTCAACCAGGCCCTGCTCTCAGCCCTGGAGACCGAGGAGGAGGGGGCCGGGGAGGCCCCGGAGGCCGAAGGGGCCGGGGACGACATCTACCAGCGCGCCGTGGCCGTGGTCCGGCGGGAGCGCAAGGCCAGCACCAGCCTCCTCCAGCGCAAGCTCAACATCGGCTATGGCCGGGCCGCCCGGGTCATCGACCGCATGCAGGAGGAAGGCATCATCGGGCCGGACCGGGGGGCGGGGAAGCCGCGGGAGGTCTACGCCCCGGAGGAGTGAGCTTCAGTCCTCGCCCTTCCGTTGCCGGCCCTCGGGGTCGTAGAGGTACCCCACGGAGCGGATGGTGTGGACCCACCGCGGGTGGTGGGGGTCCTTCTCCATGCATCGGCGGATCCGCACGATGAAATTGTCCACGGTGCGGGTGGTGGGATAGGCGTCCTCCCCCCAGACCCTGTCCAGGATGTCGGCGCGGCTCACCACCTGGCCCGGGCGCTCCATCAGCAGCTTGAGGATCATGCATTCCTTCATGCCCAGCTGGAAGGGGCCGCCGGGCCCCTCCCCCGCGTAATTCTCGAAGTCCACCCAGTGCTCCCCGAAGTGCTGGCGCCCCTCGCCCCCGCGGTTGCGGTACCAGGCCTCCCGGCGCAGGATCGCCCGCACCCTGAGGATCAGCTCCTTCACCTGGAAGGGCTTGCCCAGGTAGTCGTCGCCCCCGGTCTCGAAGCCGTGGACACGGTCGTCCTCCGTGTTTTTCGCCGTGAGAAAGAGGATGGGCGTGAAGTTCTTGGCATCCCGAACCCGCTCGCAGACCGAAAAGCCGTCCATGCCCGGGAGCATCACGTCCAGGATCACCAGGTCGAAGCGCTCCGCGAGGACGCGGCGCAGGGCCTCGTCGCCCCGGGTGATCCACTCGCAGGGCAGGCCCTCCATGTCCAGGTTGAGGCGGATGCCTTCGGCCAGGCTGAGTTCGTCTTCCACCAGGAGGATGCGGGGCTGGGCCATGGGATGACTCCCTCCGAGCATCCTAGTCGGAATCGGAGCCGGGGCCCCCCGGGTTCCAGGCCCAGGGGCCCCCGAGGTTCACCAGAACAGTTCGGCGCTGGTGAACCCGCCATTCTGGTTGTTCCTCCCCCCCACCAGCAACGCCTTGCCGTTGAGGAGGACGATCATGTCGTGGGCGTAGACGCCGTGGAGGTGGGTGCCGGCGGTCTGCCAGGTCCCCAGGGCGGGATCGTATAGCGCGCTGGCGCCCGGGTCGGCCACGGGGGCCTCTCCTCCGGCGAGGAGGGCCTTGCCGTTGGGAAGGAGCACCAGGCCGGGCCCGTTGGGGAAGGTCTGGGGGAGGCTGCCCGTGGCGCTCCAGGCGAGGGTTCCGGGGTCGAAGAGCCGGCAGGTCGCGCTGCTCTGGCCCTGGGCACTGCCCCCGGCCAGGAGCACCTTTCCGTTGGGCAGCAGGAGCGCCCCCGCGTAGGCGCGGGCCTCGGGGAGGTCACCGGCGGACCGCCAGGTGTTGGTGGAGGGCTCGTAGAGGGTGGACCCGTTGGTGGTGGTCATGGCGGGCCGCTGGTAGCCCCCCGCCACGAGCACCCGGCCGTCCCCGAGCCGGACCGCGGAGTGGAGGTCCCTGGGGGACACCGACGGGACGGCGGACCAGGCGTTGGTGGCGGGATCGTAGAGTTCGGCTGACCCGATGGAGGTCTGCCCCGTGGTGGCGCCCCCCACCACCAGGACCTTTCCGCTCGTGAGGAGGGTCGCGGAGTGCCACTGGCGGGCGGTGGCCATCGGGGCCGTCACGGTCCAGGTGTTGAGGGCGGGATCGTAAAGCTCGCAGGTCGCCGTGGGCTGGGAGGAATCGGAGTTGTAGCCTCCGCTCAGGAACACTTTTCCCGAGGGCAGGAGGACGGATGCCGCCCCGCTCCGGCGCAGCGCGGGATTGGCCACCACGCTCCAGGTTCCTGTCCCGGGATCGTAGACGCCCGTTCCGTAGTACCCGGCGAGCAGGACCTTCCCGTCGGGCAGCAGGGTCAGGGATTGGTAGCTGGCGAGGAAGGTGGTGCTCCCCGTGGCGGTCCACTGGCTGGCGGGCACCGGGTTGACGGCGAGCTTGAGCTGGCCGTTGGTGCCACCGCCGCCGTTGCTGGCGGTCACCGTGTAGGTGCTGAAATAGGCCGTGGCGGCGGCGGGGGTCCCGGTGACGGCCCCCGTGGCGGCGTTGAAGGAAAGACCCGAGGGCAGGCCGGGATTGACCGTGAACTGGGTGGCGGTCCCCCCGCCGACGGTGGGGGCCGGGATGGAGGCGGCGGTGCCGACCTGGAGGAGGTACGACGCGGCGCCGTAGGACACCGAGGTGGGCGGGGCCGGGGGCGGGGCAGGAGTGCTCCCGCCTCCGCCTCCCCCGCAGGCCAGGGCGGATCCGAGGGCGAGGCAAATCATGAAGGAATGGGACGAGCGCACGGTTTCCTCCTGCAAGTCCACGGTCACTATAGGCCGCTGATTGGCTCTATGAAAAATTCAATGAAAATCATTCGATCGACCGATTTTTTGGACGCCGTTCCGACCCCGGAACGCGACGCCCGGCGCTGGCGCCGGGAACCCGGGAGGGGGAGAGGCCGGGGGACCTCGTAGAATGGCCCCATGTCCCCCTTCCTCTCGGTGGTGATCCCCATCTTCAACGAGGAGGCCAACATCCCGGCCCTCTGGGAGCGCCTTTCCAGGGTGCTCGCGGAGAACTTCGCGGGGCCCGGCCGGGACTGGGAAGTCCTCTTCACCGACGATGGAAGCCGGGACCGAAGCCTTCCGATGCTGCTGGAGATCGCCGCGGCGGAGCCCCGGGTGAAGGTGGTGGAGTTCAACCGCAACTACGGCCAGCACGCGGCCATCTTCGGGGCCTTCGCGGAGGTGTCGGGGCGCATCGTGGTGACCCTGGACGCGGACCTCCAGAACCCCCCGGAGGAGATCCCCAAATTGGTGGCCAAGGCGGAGGAGGGCTACGACGTGGTGGGGGGCTGGCGCCAGGGACGGGAAAAGAACGATTCCATCTTCCGCCGGCTGCCCAGCAAGGTGGTGAACGCCATCACCCGGCGGACCACAGGGGTGAAGCTCCACGACTACGGATGCATGCTGCGGGCCTACAGCCGGGAAGTGGTGGACGCCATGCTCATGTGCAAGGAGCGCCACAGCTTCATTCCCGCCCTGGCCAATTCCTTCGCCAAGCGCATCACGGAGGTCCCGGTGGACCACGCCGAGCGGGCGGCGGGGGACTCCAAGTACGGCCTCTGGAAGCTCATCAACCTGCAGTTCGACCTGCTCACCAGCTTCAGTCTCATCCCCCTGCAGGCCCTCAGCGTGCTGGGGGTGTGCATCAGCGCCCTGGGAATCGGCTTCGGCGTCTACCTGATGATCTACCGCGTGCTCCACCCCGAGGGAACCGTGCAGGGGGTCTTCACCCTCTTCGCGATCCTCTTCTTCTTCGTCGGGGCCCAGTTCCTGGCCTTCGGCCTTCTGGGGGAGTACATCGGCCGCATCTACGTGGAAGTGCGGGACCGGCCGCGCTACATGGTCCGCAAGGTGCACGGCCAGGGGGAGCCGAAGGCGTGAGGGGCTCCGCCCTGGCGAGGACGGTGGCCCTGGCCCTGGCCTGCCTGGGGGGCCGGGCCCAGGAGCCGGGGGCCGAGGCCACGCCGCGCCCCCAGGGGCCCGTCTTCTACAAGCCCCTCCCCTACGGGTCCAGCTCCGAATGGACCCCCCTCCACAGTTGGATCACCTGGGCCTACGACAGCCAGCAGATTCCCGAGAGTTTCGACGACTGGCACCTGCGGGAGCGCTGGGGGACGGTGCGCTGGGACCTCACCCACCTGGGCGGTGCGATCCGGAAGCGGGGCTCCTGGGCGGATTTCGTCAACCGCCAGGTGTTTCCCTACCGCATGACGGAGAAGGACTGGATCCCCAACTACGCCCTGCACCTTCTGGGGGGCGGCATGGTCCACCTCAAGACGAAGGAGTGGTTCGAGGCCCAGGGGGTGCCGCTCCCCTGGCTGGCCTCGGCCCTGTGGTGCGCCAGCGCCGAGCTGTACCAGGAGGTCCTGGAGAAGTCCTCCACCAAGCCCGACGACGAGATCGCCGACCTCCTGATCTTCCGGCCCGCCGGGTTCCTGCTCTACAGCTACGAACCCTTCGCCCGCTGGGCCGCGGACACCCTGCGCCTCGAGGAGTGGAACCACCAGCCCATGTGGGATCCCGACCAGCCCAAGGCGGTCAACAAGCGGGGCCGCCTGGTGAACGTGGGCCAGAACTTCGTGGTGCGCCCGGACCTCTTCGGTTCCGCGCGGCACAGGCCCTTCGTCTATTTCGGATTGACCACCGTCTTCGGCCTCTCCCACCGGATCACGGCGACGGATTCCATCTCCTGGGGTTACGGCGCGGCGATGCGCCACGCCCAGGACCCCACCCTGACCCGGCCCGCGGGCGGCCTCTTCTGGGACCGCAACGGCTCCCTCATGGCCTCCCTCATCCTCAACGGAACCGACAACCTCAAGGCGCGGCTGAACCTCTATCCGGGAATCGTGGGAGAGGGGCGGTGGTGGAGCCCGGGCCTCTACGTGGGCCTGGGGGACCGCCGCGAACTGCAGGCGGGGCTGACGCTGCGGATCCTGCCGCTGGGCTGGGCGGGGAGCAGGGGGCGCCGGGGCATCCAGGTCCCCAACGGGGAGCCGGCCACGGGACACCCCTAGGCGCCGGGCCGGTCCCCGGGCTTCGGGACCTGGCGAATCCTTGATAAGCTTGGAGGTTCGGGCCGGGCCGGGATGCCGGGGCCGGGGTGCCCCCGGGCGCTCGCGCAGGACGGGCGCCTGACCGCGCCAGAGAGGGATGGCATGCTCCGCAATTTCCGATCCGTGTTCAAGGGCAAGCAGGGCCTCACCGGGGGCATGATGCTGATCCTCTCGGTGGGGATGCTGACCTACCTGCTCCCCGGGGGCGGTTCGCTCCAAGCCCCCGAGACGGTGGTGGCCCGGGTGTACGGCAAGGAGATCCTCTACCGGGACTTCCTGGAGGCGGTGCGCAACCTCCAGCGCTCCCTGGGCAAGCAGGCCAACCTGGACTCCATGATGCCCTTCATCCAGTCCCAGGCCATCCGCGGCCTGGTGCAGCAGGGGGTGATGGAGGAGATGGCCGAGCGCCGGGGCGTAGTGGTGACCGACGACGAGGTCCTGGCCCGGCTCAAGGACGACCTCACCCGGGGCGGTTTCGTGCAGCCCAACGGCCAGCTCATGCCGCGGGAGGAGATCGAGGCCTACCTGCGGGACAAGGGCTTCACCCTGGCCATGGTGGAGCGGGACATCAAGCGGGCCCTGGTGTTCGGGAAACTCCAGGACCAGGCCGCGGCCCAGGTTCCGGTGACGGCGGAGTGGCTGGACCGGGAGAACCGGGTCCGGAACGAGAAGGTCGCTTTCGACTATGTCGCGGTTGTCCCGGACGAGAACGCCGTGAAGGACCCGGGGGACGCCGTTCTGGACGGTTTCCTGAAGGCCGGGGGGGCCCGCTTCCAGCAGGCTCCCCGCCGGGTGGCGCAGTTCGTCGCCCTCACGCCCGCCACCCTCGGGGACGCGGTCCGGGTCACGGACGATGAATTGAAGAAGACCTACGAAGCCAACAAGACCCGCTACCAGGAGCTCAAGGTCAGCCACATCCTGTTCAAGGCCACCACCGAATCCGAGTTCAAGGCGGCCCAGGCCAAGGCCGAGGCCCTGCGGCCCAAGCTCACGGGCGGCCAGGACTTCAACAACGCCGCGGAGGAGCAGAGCCAGGATCCCTCCGCCAAGGTCAACAAGGGCGACATGGGCTGGTTCAAGAGCGGCGCCATGGTGAAACCCTTCGAGGACGCGGCCCGGGCCCTCAAGATCGGAGAGATCAGCCAGCCGGTCCGGACCCAGTTCGGGGTGCACCTCATCAAGCTGGAGGGCCGGCGCGAGAAGAGCTTCGAGGAGGCCAAGGTCCAGCTGAAGGACGAGCAGGAGCGGCAGCGGTTCACCCTGCGGGCCAAGGAACGCCTGGAGCAGCTTCGCAAGCGGGCCGGGGACCGGGGCGACATCAGCACCCCCGCCAAGAACCTCAACCTCAAGATCGCCACCACCCCGCCCCTCCTGGAGGAAGATTCGACCCCCCTGGAGGGCGTGACCATCTCCCGTCCCCTCATCGCCGAAATGTTCCGGCTGAAAGTGGGGGACGTGTCCAAGGTCCTCCAGGCGGGGGACGCCTACGCGGTGCTCCGGGTCATCGAGGAAAAGCCCACGGGCGTCCCGCCCCTGGGCGAGATCCGGGCCAAGGTGCTCGCCGCCTGGAAGCTGGAAGAGGCCCGGAAGGCCACGGTGGACCGGGTCCGGGCCGCCCTGGCCTCCGGGGGCCTCCAGGCCGCCGGAACCGTGCAGCACCAGGCCGCCACCACCCTCCAGGCCCTGGGGGAGCTGGGCCAGCACCCCGGCATCCGCAAGGCGCTCTTGGAGACTTCCGTGGGCGGCACCACGCCCCCGATCTGGAATCCCACCGGCCACCTCTGGGTGGCCACGGTGACCGAACGCACCCCCGCGGAGGCCCTGCCGTTCGACAAACGGAACACCCTGCTCGGCGACATCCAGCGGACGCAGTCGGAAAAGCAGATCCAGGCCGAGCTGGGCGCCCTGGAGCAGCAGGGGCGCCTCCACCCCGGCCTCAGCTCCCTGTGGGGCCGCCTCAACGGCATCTGGGTCAATCCGAAGCTTGCCGAGACCAAGCTCGAGGGCGGGGAAGAGGAGTAGCTGCCCTCCGGTTCCCGAGGGGTGATCCCCGAGGGCCGTTTGGATGGAGCCCCGCGCACCGGGATCCCACCGGTGGGCTCCACAACCAAGGGTCCAGAAAGGGAATTCAAAAAGGATCGTGGCAGCGCAGTTCCCGGTCCATCGGCGGGGCGACCTGGCAGGCCTCCCCGGCCCGGGGGCAGCGGTCCAGGAGGCGGCAGCCTCCGGGGCTCAGGTCCCGCTGCCGCTCCACGCCCCACCGCCGGGGAGCCCCGGGACGGCTGAGGTCGGGCAGGGCTTCCCAGAGTCCCCGCAGGTAGGGATGGCGCAACTCGGAGAGGAGGCTTTCGCAGGGTCCCTGGGCCATGGGCTCCCCGCCGTACAGCACCAGCATGCGGTCACAGAGGCGCCGCACCGCCAGCAGGTCGTGGCTCACGAAGAGGAGGGCCGTGCCCCCGGCCCTGAGCTCCAGCAGCAGCTCCAGCAGGTGCCCGCCCAGGGTCGGATCCAGGGCCGAGAGGGGCTCGTCCAGCACCAGGAGGCGGGGATCCAGCATGAGGGCCCGGGCCACCGCAAGGCGCTGGGCCAGGCCCCCGGACCACTGGGCCGGACGCTGATCCAGGCCCGGCTGGGGGAATTTCACCCGGTCCGCCATCCGACCCGCGGCCTGGCGGCGGGCCGCCGCGTCGCCCCGTTTGTGGACCACCAGGGGCTCCTCCAGGATCTGCCAGCCCGTCAGGTGGGGCGGAAGGGAGGCCAGGGGATCCTGGAAGACCGCCTGGAGCAGGGGGCGGCGGGCCCGGCGCCGCTTCTCGGGCAGCCCGGACCAGGCTTGTCCCTCGAGGAGTACGCTGCCTTCCGTCGGCTCCAGGAGGCCCAGCACCAGGTTCATGAGGGTGGTCTTGCCCGCGCCGCTCTCCCCCACCACGCCCCAGGCCTGGCCCGGCTGGACCTCCAGGGAAACCCCGCGGAGGGTCCAGGTTCCGCCGCGCTGGAGCCCGAGCCCGCGGAGGGAGAGGAGGCTCAGCTCAGGCAAGGACCTCGGCCCCGAAATAGGGCACCAGGGCCCGGGGGATCCTCACGGTGCCGTCGGGCTGCTGGCCGTTCTCCAGGATGGCCACCCAGGTCCGTCCCACGGCCAGGCCGCTGCCGTTGAGGGTGTGCACCAGCTGCGCCTTCGCCTTGGGCTCGGGGCCCTTGAAGCGGATGCCGGCCCGCCGGGCCTGGAAATCGCCGAACCAGCTGCAGGAACTGATCTCCCGGTAGGTCCGCTGGGAGGGCAGCCAGACCTCCAGATCGTAGGTCTTCTGGCTGGAGAAGCCCATGTCCCCGGTGCAGAGGAGCACGCGGCGGTAGGGCAGTTCCAGGGCCTCCAGCACCGCCTCGGCGCAGGCGGTGAGGTGCTCCAGTTCGGCCTCGGCCTGCTCCGGGGCGGCGAAGGCCACCAGCTCCACCTTGTGGAACTGGTGCTGGCGGATGATGCCCTTGGTGTCCTTGCCGTAGCTCCCGGCCTCGCTGCGGAAGCAGGGCGTGAAGGCGCAGTGGCGCAGGGGCAGCTGGGCGGCGGGGAGGATCTCGTCCCGGTAGAGGTTGGTGACGGGCACCTCGGCGGTGGGGATGAGGTACAGCGCTCCGTCGCCGTGGGGCACCTTGAACAGGTCCTCCTCGAACTTGGGCAGCTGCCCGGTGCCGTAGAGGCTGTCGGCGTTCACCAGGTAGGGCGGCAGGATCTCGCCCCAGCCGGCCTTCGTCTGGAGGTCCAGCATGAAGGAGATCAGGGCCCGCTCGAGCCGGGCCCCGGCCCCCTTGAGGACCGAGAACCGCGCGCCGCTGATCTTGGCGGCCCGGTCGAGGTCCAGGATGCCCAGGCGGGTGCCGAGCTCCACGTGGTCCAGGGGCTTCTCGATGGCGCGGGGCTGTCCCCAGCGCTTCACCTCCACGTTGCCGTGCTCGTCCCGCCCCTCGGGGACGCTGGGGTGGGGCACATTGGGCACCAGGGCCAGGAAGGCCCGGAACTCGGCCTCCGCCTCCCGTTCCGCCGCCTCCAGGGCCTTGAGTTTCTCCCCCACCGATTTCTGGGCCTCGATGAGGTGGGCCGCGTCCTGTTTGGCCCGCTTCAGCTGGGCCACCTCCTCGCTCACCCGGTTCCGCTCGGCCTTGAGGGCCTCGGCCTCCTGGATGACCAGTCGGCGCTTCCCGTCCAGCTGCGCGAAGGCTTCCCGGTCGAAGGCGTAGCCCCGCCGGGCGAGACCTGCGAGGACGGCGTCCAGTTCGTTGCGGAGGAGGGTGGGATCGAGCATGGAGGTCCTTCCAGCGTCCAGTCTAACGGAGGGTCCTGGAGCCGGCCGGAAAGGGCGGGGCCCGGGCGTTGGCCCGGGCCCCGGAGGGTGAGGGTGGCTGGGGGAGCTACTTGCCCCAGTTGAAACGGTAGGAGGCGGAGATGGCCATCCAGCTCGGGTTCATGGGGTTGTAGCCCGAGATCTTGAGGCTCGCTTCCTTGCTGCCGTTCATGTTGGTGTCGCGGGAATTGGCCCGCCACTCCGAGTAGTTGTAGTCGGCGGAGACGCCCCAGGACTTGGTGATCTGGTATTCCACCCCGACCCGGCCGGCGAACTTGGCGTTGGATTCCAGGATGGGTCCCTTGGGCCCGAAAATGGGGCTGTCGCCCATGCGCTCGCCCTTCCAGTACACCAGGCCGAGTCCGATGTAGGGGGTGAGGCCCTTGATGGGGGTCTCGAAGCGGATGTCCCCGCCCAGGCGCCAGCCCATCAGGTTGAAGCCGGTTCCGATGGGGGCGAAGCTGCCGGTGGGGGTCTGGTAGATCTCCTTGCGAAGGTCCCCGATGCTGCGGACATAGCCGGCGTACACCGCGATGCCGGCCACATCGCCAGGGGTGGAGAAGTCGTAGCCGAGTTCGAAGCCCCAGCCGAATGACTTGCCGCCGGCGTAAGCACGCCAGTCGGCGAAGGTGGTGATCTCCTGGATCTTGAAGGAGATGGGGGGCTTGGCGGCGTCCTGGGCGAAGCCCGAAGCGGCCACCAGACCCGCCAGAAGAGAGGTGCGGAATGCATTCTTCACTGTTTCCTCCTGGTTAGTGTCGGGATGGCCTCAGAACTTGAAGCCCATGTCGATGTTGAAGGTTCGCCCGCCCTGGAGGGCCGTCGGCTGGCCCCAGGTGGTGAAGCTGGCCGCGGCGTAGGTCGGGTTGGGGTCGGGGGTGGCGTGGAGCGTCCCCGAGGCCGTGCGCGTGATGGTGGCGGGCATCTTGGTGTTGAAGAGGTTGTTGCAGCTCAGGTAGCTGAAGAACTGGATGCCGCCCTTGACGGGGATGAAGAGGTTCCACTGGAAGTCGAAGGTGAAGTAGTCCGGACCGGTGAACTTCCCGCGGCCGTTGAAGTACTCGTTCACGCTGGTGGGCATTCCAGGCGCACCCACCAGGGTTCCGGTGGGGATGGTCTGCTGGTTGACCAGGCTGTAGGGCGCGCCGCTGGTGTAGCGGCCGAGGAGGCTGAAGGTGTTCCGGATCCCGGTGGGAGCGCCGACAGTCATGGTGGCCCAGACCTTCAGGACGTTGTGGATGCTGTTGGCGTTCTCCCCGTAGGGGTTGTACTGGCCCGGATCCAGGCCCGCGGCGCGGTAGGCGTCGTCGAAGCGGGCGGCGTTGTTGGCCACGTTGCCCTCGCGCCAGACATCGGTGCTGTACAGGCGGTTGATGGTGTAGTTGCCGTTCAGGTCAATCTGCAGCGATTTGCCCTTGTACATGGGGTAGGCCCATTCCGTCTCCACGCCCCGGTAGTTTCGCTTGGCCATGGGGTCGAAGGTGAGGATCTGCTTGAAGCCGGTTGGGGTGACCGAGGCCTTCCCGGTGAAATCTGGCACGTTCACCACCGCGTTGATTCCCTTGGAGTACCAGAGGTCCGCGAAGTGCTTGTAGATGGCGGTGACCTTGAAGAATCCGCCCCCCGTGAAGTTCCGGTTGTAGCCCAGGGTGTATTCGTGTGCCACCTCGGGTTTGAGGCTGTGGTCCATGTCGAACAGGATGTCGTTGTCCTGGATGGTGTACAGGTAGCCGTAGTTGGCGGGGTTCTGCATCTCCGCCTTGGAGACGGCGTAGGGGGTCGTGCTGCCCTGGTTCCAGAAATAGCGGGCGATCTGATTGCCGGGCGTCCGTGCGAAGGTGCTGCTCACGTTGCCCAGGCCGATCGTTCCCCGCATCTGAGCGTAAGAGGCCGAGAAGACGTGGATGTTGGCCCCGGTGAGGTCGTACTTGGTCATGAGGCGCGGGCTCACGCCGCTGGACTTGATGCGCTCACCGCCCCGGTCCGTGAGCTTCCACTGGTCGAAGCGGAGGCCGCCCATGACGATCCAGTGATTGTTCACCGTCCACATGTCGTTGAGGTAGAAGGAGGTGGTGGTGGCGTAGTTGTTGGCATCCACCCCCGTCCCCCCGCCGTCCTGGTAGGGCCGGAACTCGGCCACGTAGGCCGCGCCGTCCCGGAAGGTCGCGCTGTTCTGGGCGGGCGACCCGACGTAGTTGTAGACGAGGTAGGTTCCGTCCGCGAGGCGTCCCGGCGTGTAGAAACGCCGGCGGTTCACGCCGCTGGACTCGGGGAGGTAGGACTTCTCCCGCAGCCACTCGAAGCCCACGTCAATGCTGTGGGTGCCGTTGAACCAGTTCAGGTTGGCGCTGGCCGTGTTGGCCTCGCGGTGCTCTGCGGGCCGGATGTCGCCCGACCAGGGATCGCCGCCGGTCAGGATCGTGCCTGCCGTCGTCCCGGTGTTGAAGATCGTCGTGACGTTGCTGTAGTACACGCGCTGGAAGATGGGATCGTCCGGGCCGCCCGAGAAGCGGACGTCAGAAATCTTCTTGCCGAAGCGGGCGTCCACAAGAATGTTGTCCCCGAAGGTGCCGCGGTAGTTGATCCCGTAGAAGGGACGCTTGGACGACTGACTGGTCATCGCGGTCGGGTCGTAATTCCCGTACTGGGTGTCGAAGTAGGGGCCCAGCTTGTCGTCGGTGTAGAAGACCTCGAGCTGGCTGGTGGGGTTGATGATCCAGAACAGCTTGTACTGCTGGGTGTTGGTGTACTGCTGGCCGCTGGAGATGACATCGGCGCCCACGTTGGGTCCACTGGTGGGAACGCCGTAGGTGTAGGCGATCTGGGCCGCCCCGCTGACGGGCACATAGTAGAAGCCCTGGGTCACCATGTTGGGCCGGGCGCCGACGGCGTACACCGTGGGGCTGATGCGGTTGGCGTAGGCGAACGTGATGTGATCCTTCCAGATGGGCCCCAGGAAGGTGACCTCGTAGGTTCGGCTGAGGTCGTCCGACTGGATGGCCGAGGAATTGCTCGCGAAGGCCGAGCCGTAGCGGGCCGGCAGGGGGCCCCGGCCGGCGAACCAGGAATTGCGGAAGAGCTTGGCGCGGAAGCTGCCCTCGAACTGGTTGGTGCCGGACTTGGTGACGAGGTTGACGATCCCGCCCGAGCTGTTGCCGTACTTGGCGTTCAGGGGGGACTGGATCACCGAGACATCCTCGGTGAGGTCGTCAATGACCACTTCGAACTGGCGGCCCTGGCGGACCACGCTGTCGCGGACGCTGATGCCGTTCACCTGGAAGTTGGACTGGCCGGCGATGCTGCCCCGCACCACGGGATAGGCCGTGCTGCCCACCACGCCCGGCGAGAGGGCCAGGGTGGCGTAGGAGTTCAGGCCCAGGGGCAGGTTCTGGAGCTTTTCCAGGGTCAGGTTGGTGCTGGTCTTGGTCTCGGTCTTGTCCACCGCGGCGGCGGTGCCGATCACCTCCACCTCGGCCTCGGCGGCCTTCACGGGACGGAGCCTGAAGTCCTGGCGCAGGGTGGAGCCGGCCGAGAGGTAGGCTTCGGCCCGGGCGCCGACGTAACCGTCCTTGGCGACGTTGATGACGTAGTCCCCGGGGGGGAGCAGGGGAACGCGGAACTCGCCCTTGTCGTTGGTCCTCAAGACGCGCTGGATGGGGACCTTGACCCCGGCGAGGGAGATGGTGGCCTGGGCGAGGGGCTGTCCCTTCGTGTCGTTGACGGTGCCCACGAAGGTGCCGATGCTCTCCTGGGCCAGCAGCGGGGCCGCGGCCAGCACAGCGGCCAGGGTGGTCATGCGGAACATACCGTTCATGTGGATTCCTCCGGCAGTTGAATGAGGGGCTCCTGGCGCCGGGGCGTCAGAAGCGGAACCCGAGGTTGGCGTCAAGGACGACCTTGTTCTTCGTCTGGCTCGTGGTCGTCGGGGCCTGGCCGGTGTACGCGAAGGGCACGTAGTTGGCCTGGGAGAATCCCACCGAGGACAGGTTCAGCTCGACGAAGAAGGCGTCGGTGGCCTTCAGCCGCAGGCCCGCGAAGGCGCCCACGCTGAGGGCGCTCTTGGAGACCACGTAGTTGAGGCCTTCCCGGTAGGTGCCCACCTGGATCTGGCCGGTGACCTCCTGGTTCGAGACCATGCGGGCCACGGTGAGGCCGGCCTGCCAGCTCCAGGGTCCGGAAAGGACCGCGCGGTAGCCGCCGTTGAACACGTAACCCTCGACCATGTCCTTCCGGATGTCCACCGAGGAGGTGTTCACGATGGGGCCCGTGGCCCCGCCCGGGGCGTAGCCCGTGCCGAACCGGGTGACCTCGTGGTCCTCGGCCCGGAAGAAGCGGTAGCCCAGTTCGCAGAAGAGGATGGCCCTCTGGTTCAGGGGCCGCTCCACGCTGAGGGCGAAGTTGATGGCGGCGTGGGCCTTCTGGTCGCCCGCGGAGCTGACCACGGGGCCCGCGCCGAACTTGATCCCGTAGGTGTAGCCGCTCTGGGCGGCCAGCGGCAGGGCCGCCAGCGCCGCTGCGAGCAGCGAGATTCGCCTGAGCTCTCTCATCATGCGGTTCCTCCTTGTGGGGTGGGGTGGAAGGGCAGGGGGGGTGGAAAAGGTGTCGCCAGCCAGGGCTTGGCCTCGCCGTGTGGAGGTTCACCCGGTCGGTGACAGTTGGGACGGAGGGCAGGGAGCACTGCTTTGGTGGGGGAATCCGGGCTGGTTGAGCACCCGGGGGTCGTTCATGATCTACCTCGTCTCACTATATGTAAATGTGGATCCTCGAAAACAACAAAAAAGAAGACCTAATTGTTCATATTTGGACGATTAAATAGCATATTTCATTAATGGAATATTGAATTCAGGCGGAGTTTTTCACACCCGGGGCCGGCCCTAAACCTCAGGGTCCCGGCTGGTTCATTCGACATGGGACTTGAGCAACCCCTAGACGGGTTCCCCTGCCCAGCTAACCGCGAAGGCCTCCCGGATGGCTGCGAGATCCCAGCCCGACCCCAGGCAGAGGCCCAGCTTGGCCAGGGCCGCCCAGCGGGTGTGGAGGCCGCCCGAAATGGCGCCCGTGGCGGCGAGTTTGCGGCTCAGATCGTAGGTCCCGAACTCGACCCCCCCCCAGGTGCATTGGCTGAGGACCACCACGGGGAGGCGTCGCTCCTTGGCCCGGTCCAGGAGGGCGGCGAGGTCCTGACGCTCCATGGGCAGGTTGCCGGCGCCATAGGCGAGAATGAGCAGGCCCCGGATGCCTTCGGGAGGGAGGGCCCACGGCATGCCGGGATGGGGCGAATGGACGGCGATGGCGCCCTCCAGGGCCGTGCCCAGGCCCGGGGGGACCCGTCGTTCGAACTGGCCGGCGTGGGGATAGAGCTGCACCTTCATGCCGATTTCCGCCAGGGGCGGCAGGTTGGGGGAGCCGAAGGCGCGGTAGCGGGTGACGCTCAGCTTCTCGGAGGCCACCCCGCGGTACCAGAAGTCGCCGAAGCAGATGCCCACCTCGGGCACTCCGGTGGTCGCCAGGTCCACCGCATCGATGAGGTTCTTCCGGGCGTCTCCGCGAACGAAGGCCAGGGGGCGCTGGGAGCCCGTGAGCACCACGGGCTTCCCCAGGTCCGCCAGCAGGAAGCCCAGCACCGAGGCCGTGAAGGCCATGGTGTCGGTGCCGTGGATGATCACGATGCCCTGGTAGTCGGGGGCCCGCTCCCGGACCGTCCGGGCCAGGAGGAGGATGTGCTCGGGCTCCAGTTCGCTGGAATCCCGATTGAAGGGGATTTCCAGCCGGAGGTCCGCCAGCTCCTTCAGCTCGGGCACCTGCTCCAGGATCCGTTCCAGCGCGGGGCCCGGGGCCAGGGAATGGTGGGGATCCGCGGGGGCCATCCCGAAGGTGCCGCCCGTGTGGAGGAGGAGGATCCGCGGCCGGGGGTGACGGGCGTCCACGCTAGTCCTTCTCGTCCAGCAGGGCCTGGACGGTCTTGGTGAGGAGGCCCTTCTGGTATCCCTCCAGGACGGCCGCGAGGCGCCCCTGCCGGTCGATCAGGTAGGCGGCGGGTGGCTTCCGGAGCGCCGGGAGGAGGTCCAGCCCCTGCCCCGGTGCGCCGGGGCGTTCGATGTAGGCGCGAAAGCCCAGGGGGAGCATGTACTCCTTGGGCGGCACCAGGGTGAAGTCCCCCTGATCGGAATCCTTGTAGTTCTTCGCCCACTCCGCGAGTTCCGTGGGATTGTCGGTGCCCGGCCTCGGGCCGGCCTGGACCCGGAAGACGGGAAGGACATAGACCGCCGTGGAGGCCTCTTTGGCCTGGAGCCAATCCAGTTCCTTCGCCAGGGCCCGGCTGGCGGTGGCCCACCGCACCAGGACCCCCAGGACGACCACCCTCCCCCGCGCGTCCGCCACACGGGTGACCACCTTCTGCGCCGGATCCTGCACGGCCAGGGCGGAAACATCCTTTCGCTGGGAGGGGGGGAGGACGGGGGACTGCCCCAGCAGCAGGGCACAACAGGACGAGAGGAGCAGGCTGCGCACGGATCACCCCTGGAACCGGATCACGGTATCGAAAGAGGGGGGGACCCTCAAGGGCCGCAAAAAAAAGCGGGGGGCCGGAACCCCCCGCTCCAGGGTCCGCCGGTTTCAGAAGCGGTAGCCCACCATGAAGGCCCCGTAGGCGGGGTTGTTGGGGTTGACGTCCTCCAGGCGGGGTTCGCCCGGGGCACCGCCGCGCCACTCACCGGCGCTCAGGTCCAGCGCAAGGAAGAACTTCGAGGTGATGGCCACGTCCACCCCCGCGCGCCAGCCGATCTGCCAGCGCTTGTTGGTCAGGGAGTTGGGGGTTCGCTTCCCCTCGGCGATGTAGTTGTGGAAGACCGGTCCGGTGCGGAAGGCCCAGGCCTGGTTGAAGAGCTTCCCCTTGGCCCACACCATGTCCACGCCGAAGCGGAAGGCGCTGACCTTGTAGAACTGGGAGGCAATGGGGGCGCCCTGGGGAACGCTCGGAGCGGCCGGGACATAGCGGATGTCGGTCTTGCCCTCGATGAGAAGGTAGCCCGCGTAGGGCATGAGGTCGAGGCCGAGGTCCCCGGCGTTGGCGAAGTAGTAGCCCAGCTCGTAGTTCGGGGCGGTGTTCTTCCCCGTGATCCCCTTGAGCTGGCCCATGGAGGTGAGGAGCAGCCCGGCCTTGGCCTGGGCGTGGTCGGCGTCCTGGGCGCCGAGGGTGGTGGAGAGGGCGAGGAGGCCTGCCGCGGCGATGGAATGGATTCTCATGGTGTCCTCCTTGTCCTAGAACCGCACGCCGACATCGACGGTGGCCATGTTCCGGCGGCCGCCGGGCGCCGTGTCCGTGCCGTAGATGTTGGCATTGGCCCCGTTCACCCGGTAGCCGTTGTAGAAGGCGTTGGCGTCGGCGCTCTGCAGGGCGTACACGATGTAGTTGGTGCCGTTGTTGAACTGGTAGCCGGCCCGGCCCCGGATGCCGTCCTGGTACTGGTGATTGAGGAAGTTGGTGACCCGGATCTCGGAGAACAGCTCCAGGCGTCCCTTGAGTTTCACGCTCACGTTGTACTGGAGGTTGATGCTGTAGGTGTCCTCGTTGGTGTAGCGGCCGCGGCCGTTCCAGTAGAGGCCGATGGTGGCGGGGATGTCCGAGTTGGTGCCCAGGCCGGGGATCATGGCGGCGCCGAGGCGGGAATCCACGAAGTTGTTGATGAGGCTCTCCCGGGCGCCCGAGTTGTAGAGGGCCTGCAACCCGATGCTGGAGGTCCAGCGGCCCTTGGTCAGGTTGTAGAGCAGGGCCAGCTTGGCCTGGTGCTCGATGCTGTTGGGCAGCACGCCATAGGGGTTGAACTGGTTGTCGGTGTACCCCAGGGCCCGGTAGGTGCGCCGGAACTCGCCAGCCGTGGAAACGTTGATGGCGGAGTCGGAACTGGCGCTGTCGGCGAAGAGGTTGTTGCCGACGGTGCGGCCCCAGGTGTAGTTGCCGATGGCGGTCCACCGGGAGCCCAGGGGGACCTGGAACTCGAACTCGAAGCTGCGGTAGACCTTTTCCCCCTCCGGGTCGTTCATGAGGGTGCGGCGGTAGTTGAGGGCCGTCTGGCTGGGGTCCATGATGTTGGCCACCGAGATGGGGGCCGTGGCGTCCGCCGGGGCGTAGGGCAGGTCCTTGTAGGTGCGAAGCACCAGGGTGCCGCGCCAGAAGCCGCCCGCCGGGAGGTTGCGGCGCAGTCCCAGGGTCCACTCGTGGTTCACCTCCGGCTTGAAGCTCTGGTCCAGGGTGAAGGCGCTGCTGTTGTTGAAGGAGACGTAGGCGTAGTTCGCGGGGTTGGTGATGTCGGCGTAGGTGACCAGGTAGGGGGTCTTGCTGCCCACGTTCCAGAGCTTGACCGCCTGCTGGACCTTCCGGGTGACCACGAAGTTGCGCCAAGTGCGGGCGGCCATGTTGCCCCTGAACTGCCCATAGCTGAGATTGAAGATGCGGCTCTGGTCGCCGAAGAGGTCCAGCTTGACCTCGAAGCGGGGGGACCAGGTCTTGGCGTCCATCTTGGTGCCTTCGGCGTCCTGGATGCGCATGCGGTCATAGCGAAGGCCGGCCATGACGGACCACTTGTTGTTGATGGCCCAGAGATCGTTGATGAAGAAGCTGTCGTTGGGGTTCTTGACGATGACCTTCTCCTGGCCCTCGTAGATGTCCATGCGGGGGATCAGGCTGGTGATGTTGCCCGTCCCGCCCAGATCGGCCGCCGTGGCGGTGCGGTTGAAGACGATGAACATGCCGGCGTTGGCGGCTTCCGTGGGGGAGATCTGACCCGGCACCCGGACCTGCATGGGATAGGAGTTCCCGCGGCTCACCGTGTCCCAGATGGGGTTCTGGCGTTCGAAGCCGAAGTCCACCGTGTGGCTGCCGTGCCAGTCGTAGACCCCCGTGACCACCGCCAGGAGGCTCTCCGTGGCCCGGCCTTCGGGCTTGTTGTCCGAGGTGGCGCCGCCGGTGAGGTAGGTCTGGTTGAGCTGGGTGAGGTTGGTGGCGGTCTGGGGGCCCGAGTACAGGGTCAGGGGCATGCCCGGACCGCTGGGGAACTGGATGTCCGAGCGGTTCTTCCCGTACCGTACCTCCGCCGTATGGTTGGCTCCGAGGATGCCGCGGTAGCCGATGTTGTAGAACTGGCGGAAGGTCTTCTGGATGCCCTTGACCTCGACGTCCGGCGAGACGTAGTTGAACTGCAGGTCCGCGGTCTGGCTGTCCACCTGGGTGTAGTTGTACTCGAAGCTGTGGTTGGTGTTGAGCTGCCAGAAGAGGATGTACTGGTTGAAGGCCGACTTGGAGCTGGCGTACTGGGTCTGCCCTTCCTGGAAGGTGTTGGCCCGGTAGCTCGTGCCGCCGAAGGGGACGTAGCCCCGCTGGATGGAGGTGAGCTGCTGGGTCTGGGCCTGGGCGGGAGCCTCGGGGGCCAGGCGGGCGCCGTAGGCGAAGGTCAGCGTGTCCTTGATGATGGGACCCTTGATGGTGATCTCGTAGGTCCGCTGCAGGTCGTCGGTCCCGAGGCTGGGCAGGGCGGCCGTCAACGGGGTTCCGCTGGCCGGGGCCTGCCGCAGGGAGAAGGGCACGTAGCTGGAGATCCAGGAGTTCTTGTTGATCTTGGCCCGGATGACCCCGCTGAACTCGTTGGAGCCGCGGCTGGTCACCAGGGTGACGATGCCCGAACTGCTGTTGCCGTACTTGGCATTGAGGGGGGACTGGATGACGGCGGTGCTCTCGATGAGGTCGTCCAGGGTGTAGTCCCCCAGGCGTCCCTGGGCGGTGGCGTTGTCGCGGGAGGCCATGCCGTTGACCATGTAGTTGGCCTGCTGCTGGCCGCCGCCGCGGATGGACAGGTTCTGGACGCCACCCACCACGCCGGGAGAGAGCTGGGCGATCCCGTAGGGATTGGTCCCGGTGATCTGGACGATCTTCTCCTGGCTGAAGGCCGTCATGGTCTGGGTTTCGTTCTTGTCGGCCATGGCGGCGACGGCGACCACCTCCACGGTGGCCCCCTGGGCCTTCTCCACCTCGGCCATGGGCCTCAGGGTGAGGTCCTGGAAGAGGGCCTGCCCCGCGGAGAGGGTGGTTTCAGCCTTGGAGGGGAGGAACCCCTCGGCGGTGACCACCATGTTGTAGCGGCCGCTGTTGAGCAGCGGGATGCGGAACCTGCCGTCGGGGCCGCAACGGACCACGCGCTCGCCCAACATGTTGCTGCCCGTGAGCCGGATCGTCGCATTGGGGATGGCGGCGCCCTTCCTGTCCTTCACCTGGCCGGAGATGGACCCCGTCACGTCCTGGGCCCCAAGGGAGGCGGCCGCAAGCATCACGGCCACCGTGGTCAATCGGAATTGGATAGACATGCTCTTCCCTCCTAAGGCCGATGCGGGTTAGAACCGGATGCCCATGGCCAGCTCGAAGACGATGCCCATGCGGGAGGTCTCTTCGGTGCGGGCGGGGTTGCCGGTGTAGGTGAAGGGCTTGTAGGTCAGCTTGGTGTAGCCGACGCTGCGGAGGTTGGCCTCCAGCCGCACGTCGCCCGTCAATTGGTTCACGACCCCCGCGTAGACCCCGAAGCCCGGCTTGGACTTGTTGCTCACCGTGGCCAGGGATTCGTAGTAGGGCTGGACGGGGCCGCTGGTGTTCGGGTTGGGGATGTTCGCGTTCCCCGCCCCGATGGGATAGAGGGTCCCGGAGACCTCCTCGGTGGCCCGGTGGAAGTCGAGGGAGAGGCCCGCCTGCCAGTCCCAGCCCTGGGCGAAGTTCTGGGCGTAGCCGCCCCGCAGGTTGAAGCCCTGGAACCAATTCTTCCGGTTGTCCGTGGAGCCGCTGGCCTGGCTGGTGGCAATGATGACCAGGGTCACGGGGGTGTTGTTGTGAGTCGAGGAGGGGCTGGCGGGGTTGTAGTAGAAGGTCCCGCTCCGGGGCATGGCGTCCCAGTTCTTCCCCGGGAAGTAGTCGAAATTGGCCTCGAAGGTCAATTTGCCCCCGCCGAATTTCATCGCGGATCCGAATCCGATCCCCATCATTCTTTCGGCGTGGAGGTCGGTCCGGAGGTTGCCCGTGCCGTACCCTGCCCGGACCTTGAAATGGGCGTTGTCCAGCAAGTCGCCGGCCTGGAGGCCCGCGGCCGCCGTGAGAAGCGCGAGGGGCAGGACGCCCCGCATGGCTCGTGGAAACATGGAGACTCCTCTGGAAGGCCGGCGCGCCGGAGCGGCCGGGATGATTCAAAAGGGAGGAACGCCCGCAATGCGGTGAGGATTCATTCCGGATTGATCGGGATTGAACGCTGGGACGAGGATCTGGAGGTCCATCATGCGGGTTCACACTCCAGGGGGGAGAAGGTGGCCCATGATGGGTCCAAATTTTTTATGAGATCAAGAAAAAGAATTTGAGGATAAATTAATCCTGTTTATTTTTGTTGAAATATTTGTATTTATAAAATCGTTCTTCTCGCGAATTTTTTCAAATTTTCAGGAACTTTTCAGCCAATCGACGCACCACGGAAGGCACCGAAATTTTCCCAGCCCGGCCTGAAAGCCGGGGAAGGGCCCTGAGGGATGGGCAGTCGTTCCCTACTCGGTGACCAGGGCCTTGACTTCGTCGTTCCCCATTTCGGAGCTGCAGCCCACCACGAGGGCGCACTGTCCGGGCTGACTGGGGGGCAGCTCGACCTCGCCCCGGAAGAGCCCTTCCCCGTCGGTGCGGCCCGTGAGCAGGGGGACGGCCTTTTTCAGGCTGGAGACCATTCGGATGTTGATTTCGGCATCCACCACGGGGTTCTGGCTGTGGGAATGCCTTGCCCGGATCTGGACCTGGAAGGGCTTCCCGAAGCGGGGCTTCATGGGAGCGTCCAGGACCAGCTCGAGGGTATCCACCTCGCCCTCGGCCTGGAGGTACTCGAGGATGGCCTGGTCCAGGGGGCGGTCGTTGAAGATCTGCTGTTCGGACAGGTCCGGCGGCGTGGTGTCGTACTTTCCGTTCTTGATGTCGCGGATGACCGCCTTGTGCTGCTCGTCCATGCGCCCCTGGATGACGGGGTCGCTGACGGGACCCTCGGCGACCAGGTCCTCGTAGGAACTGCGGTAGCTGTCCAGGATCTCGCCCCCGACGTAGATGAGGGTCTCGATCCTGGGGTTGGACAGGCCCTTGTCTTCGGTCTGGACGTGGAAGACGCGGTTGCCGTGGCGGACGTCGGTGTTGTAGCCGGTGATCATGGGGGCCGCTCAGACCTTCAGGCGGGCGGCCAGCTCGGGCATGACCTCCCAGGCGATCTCGCGGAGGTTCTTCTCTCCGAGGCGCTCGACGAGGGCCCGGGCCAGGGCATCCATGGCGGCAGGATCCTGGAGCAAGGCCTGGAGCATGGGATTCGAGGGTGCCGCGGCCGGGAGCGCTGGGGCGGCCGAGGGTTCGGGCGGTGACGGAGCGGGTCCTGCGACGGGGGGCGCGGACGTTTCGGAGGCCCCCTCGCGCAGCGCCAAGGCCCCGGCCCCGAGGGCGAGACCAGCGGCCGGGATGGCAAGGGCGGCCGGGGGCAGCCCCCCGAATTCATCCGTGGGGGGGCTGACGGGAATCGGTTCCGGCCCCGAGACGGCGGGCCCGAGGTCCAACTCTTCCTCCAGGGAGAGTTCGCCCTCCTGGTCCAGGGGGGCGATCTCCAGGGAGGGAGCGGGCGCGGCGTCGAGGGTGAGGGTGGGGGCCTCGGCCGCGGCCACGAGATCCCCCAGATCGGGAAGTTCGTCGGCGGTGACGAGGAAGGGGACCTCCTCCGGCTCGGCCTTGGGGGCGGTGGGGCGATCCCAGGCCTCGTCCGCCCAGACATCCGCCGCCGCCGCAGCCTGGCGTTCCTGATCGTCCCCGATCAGGAGCTCGGTGCCCGCTGGAGAGGGGCCGGCCGCCCCGGGGAAGGCCAGGTTTTCCACGGGGACCCCGGGCAGACTCTGAAGGCTCTCCAGGTCCAGTTCCTCCAGTTCAAGGGACTCATCCGGTGCGGCGGGAAGGGCCCCGGGTTCCGCGAAGAGGTCCTCCGGCCCCAGGACGAGGACGTCCTCATCCTGGGCGGCCAGAAGCTCCGCCACGGGAGTGTCGGGAACGGTGGCCACGGCGGAGGGCGGGAGGGGGACAGGGGTTTCCAGGAGTTTCTGCACCCGGTCGCCCAATTCCCGAAGCTCCACGGGCTTCTTGAGGAATCCCTGGATGGGGGCCTGCTCCAGCCGCTGGGGATCCACGGAATCCAGGACGCCGGCCATCATGGCCACGGGAATCCGCGCGGTGGAGGGCAGCTCCCGAAGCCGTGACAACAGGGTCCAGCCGTCCATGCCAATCATGGCGGTGTCGATGAGGGCGACGTCGAACCGCTCCCCGGCCTCCACACGGCGCAGGGCCTCCTCCCCGCTCTCAAGACAGGTGAGATCGATGCTCGTGGAAGCCAGCAGCGTCTCCGCGATCTTGTGGATGCTTGGGTTGTCGTCCACGAGGAGCAGGCGTGGCATGGGGACCTCGGGCGGTCGGGGCAGAAGGATGCTGCGCTAACGCTACCAGAAACGAAGGATACCCTGGGCGGGGATTCGGGAAGCGGTCCGGGCGCGGGAAGAATGGGATGGGGGGTTCACCGCAGCCCCAGGATCTTCCGGATCTGGCGGAGGCGCTCGCCCTCGGGGAGCTTGACCAGCACCACCCGATCGCCGACCCAGACCCAGGCGGCCCCCGCCCCTTCCCGAAGGGCCAGTTCAGGACCCGCGGGCAGCCAGCCCTTCACGGAGGCCCGCAACCCCCGGGCCGCCCGCCAGTCTCCCCGGAATCGTTTCAGCAAGGCCTCCCGCTGCTGTTCCCGGGGAAGGACCGGACTTCCCTCGGCCCAGCGGAGATCCCAGGCGGTGCAGGCGCTGCGGTCGTCCCGCCAGACCCAGGAGGGATCGTAGGCGGGCCAGGAGGGGGCCCCGGGAGGCAGGGTCGTCCACCGGGCCTGTTCGAGGGGGCTCGTGGCTCGTTCGGGGTCCCCCGAGGGACCGCTCCGCACCAGGCCCATCCGTCGGGGGGGCTGCGCCGCGAGGAGCCCCGGGCCGGCGGCCTGCCGCCTCCAATGGGAGCCCTCCAGCCCCCAGAGCGTCCATCCCGGCGAGGTCTGGATCCAGAGCCGGTCCCGGGTGGGCATCCACATCCTGTCTTCCATGGAGAAGGGGGTGAGGATCCGGGCTCCCGGAAGGTCCTTGCCGTCGTCCCAGAGGGCGTCGGGAAGCAGGGGCCACCCCCGGGGCGGAGGGGGAAGGGATTTCTCATCCCACGGGGACAGAGAATTCGAGGGCGGCTCCCCCTCGAGGGGCAGGGAGCTGAGGAGGAGACGCTCGGGATCCTGGGGATCCTGGAGTCCGATCAGGACCGTCGCGCCGTCCCAGCTGAACCGGCTCCAGGGGCCGCTGTCCACGGACCACAGCACCCTCCCCTCGGGGATTTCCAGGAGCCGGGTTTCGAACCGCAACGGCCCCGCCTGCAGGGTGACGAGGAGGCGGTTGAGCCGCCGGGGATGGATGCGGGCAGAGACCAGGGGAACATCGAAGCGGTAGTGCCGCCACTCAAGCCCCCGCCACAGAATCACCTCGCTGCGGTCCCGGGGACCGTTCAGGGCCAGACCCTGATCCCAGAGGTAGGGCGAGGCGGGTTCCCAGGGTGCGCCGAATCCCCCTTCGAAGGGCCAGGGATCGGGCTGATCGGGATCCCGGGTTCCCCTGAATCGGGGGGCCCAGCCCTCTTCGAGCCTCGCCTCGGCCACCACCTCGAAGCTCTCCAGGGTGAGGGCGCTCCCCCCCCCGGGGGCCGCTGCGACCCCACCGGATTTCGGGGACCGCGGGGCCTGCACCACGGCCACCAGCAGCAGGAGGGCCGCGATGAACAGCGTGGCGATCAGGTACCGAGTGGGTATCATTCCGACTCCATGATGGCGTCATCGGGGGAGAGGGCTTCATGAAAGGTGGCTCAGGCCTGGAGACCGAAATGAAACTCCGGATCCCCGGCCCCCAAGCCCTGGAGCCGGGCCTCCGGGCCCTGGGCTTCCAGCCGCGGACGCCGGCCCAGGCGGAGGAGAGCGTGCTGTGGGACCGGGGCCGTGAGCTCCTGGACCAGGGCTGTGCCCTCCGGGTGCGGCGCTACGGGGGCGCAACCCTCCTCACCTTCAAGGGCGCCCGCCAACCCCACCCCACCCTCAAGATCCGCCCCGAATTCGAAACCGCGGTGGAAGACGGTGAGGCGTTGGAGGCCATCCTCCAGGCCCTGGGCTTCCGCCCCGTGCTCCGGATGGTGAAGACCCGGGCCGTCTGGGACCGGGAAGAACTGGTGGCCTGCCTGGACGAGACCCCCTTCGGGAACTTTCTGGAACTGGAGGGCGAGCCTCGGGCCATCCACCTGGCCATGGAGGCCCTGGGCCTGGGGCCCGACCGCATCGAAACCCGCAGCTACGCCGCCCTGTTCAGCGAGGTCCCCCAAGGCTGAAGGCTTGCGAGCGCGCGGGGTCTGGGGGCCCAGGCGGCGAAGCCGCCGTTTGCCCCCAGGGTGAAGAGAGGAGTGGAAGCGGGAGGGAGGCCCCGCCGACCGAGCGCGCGGGGTCTGGGGGCCCAGGCGGCGAAGCCGCCGTTTGCCCCCAGATAAAATCAGCCCTGGAAGACCTGTTCAAGGTCGGCCCGGAGGTCCTCCAGGTCCTCCACCCCCACACTGAGCCGCAGCAGGCTGTCCGTGATCCCGAGGGCCGCCCGCTGGGCCTCGGGAACACTGCCGTGCGTCATGGAGGCAGGGTGGCAGACCAGACTCTCCACCCCCCCCAGGCTCTCGGCCAGGGCGAAGAGGCGGAAGCGGGCCGCCATGCGCCGGGTCCGTTCCGGATCTCCCGTGTCGAAGCTCACGATGCCGCTGAAGCCCTTCATCTGGAGCGCCGCCAGGGCGTGCTGGGGATGACTCTCCAGGCCCGGGTAGAAAACCCTGGCCAGGTCCTTCCGCCCTTCCAGCCACCGGGCGAGGGCCAGGGCGCTGGCGTTGTGGCGCTCCATGCGGAGGTGAAGGGTCTTCGTGCCCCGAAGGATGAGCCAGGATTCCATGGGGCTGAGGATGGCCCCGGCGGCGTTCTGGAGGAAACGGAGGCGGGACGCCAGATCCTCGCTGGAGGTGACGATCACGCCGCCCACGCTGTCGCTGTGCCCGTTGAGGTACTTGGTGGTGCTGTGCAGCACCAAGTCCGCCCCCATCGCGAGGGGGAGCTGGTTGAAGGGAGTGGCGAAGGTGTTGTCCACCGCGAGGAGCGCTGGAGAGGCCTTTCGCTGGAGCAGGCTCCGCACCGCGGGGATGTCGGTGAGGGAGAGCATCGGGTTGGTGGGCGTCTCAAGGAGGACCAGGCGGGTCTCGGGGCGCAGCGCCGCGTCCAGGGCCCCCAGGTCGCCGGTGTCCACCTGGGTGTAGGCGAGGCCCAGGCGGGTCATGACCTTGTCCACCAGACGGAAGGTGCCGCCGTAGACGTTGTCCCCCAGCACCAGGTGGTCCCCCGCGGAGAGAAGCTGCAGCAGGGTCTGCACGGCGGCCATGCCGCTGGCGAAGGCGATGCCGTGGGTTCCGCCCTCCAGGGCGGCGAGGTTGGCCTCCACCGCGTCCCGGGTGGGATTCCGGGTGCGGGCGTACTCGAAGCCCTTGTGCTGGTTCAGCCCCTCCTGCACGTAGGTGGAGGTGAAGAAGACCGGCGTCATGATGGCCCCGGTCACCGGCTCGGGGCTCTGCCCGGCGTGGATGCATCGGGTGGAGAAGCGGTGGCCGGCGTCGCCCATGGGATCCTCGCGTGGAGGTTCTAGAATGAGGGTGGGGAATCCCCATGAGAAGCCTTGCCCTCCTGCCTGTGACCGTGGTCCTGATTTCGTGCGGGGCCGAGAGCCCCGAGGCCCAGGTCCGCAAGGCCTTCGGGGACGCGGTGAAGGCGGTGGAGGCCGGCGACGCGGCCGGGGCGGTGGAGGTGCTGCACCCTGAATTCCAGGGCCCGGAGGGCATGAACAAGGCCGAAGCCCGGGCCTACCTCTTCGGCTGGCTGCGCCAGGAGAAGGTGGGGGTCACGGTGATCGCCCAGCGGCTGGAGCTGAAGGGCCCGGTGGCCATGCACTCCGCCGACCTCCTCCTCACCGGGCGACGGGGTGGACTGATCCCGGAGGAGTCCTCCCGCCGGACCCTGGTGATCCGATGGGAGCTGCGGGACAAGCGGTGGAGGATACGGGAGATCAGGACCCCGAACCCTTGAAGGGGCCCCGGCGGCGCAGTCCCTCCCGCCGCAGGGCCTCCACCATGCGCTCGTGCATTTCCGCAGGTAGCTTCGGGTTCTCCAGTTCCTGCTTCAGCATGGCCCGGTAGCGGGGGAAGGCCAGGAGGGCCCTCGGAGGGACCCCGCTGGCGGGAAGGGTCTTCAGGCTCTCCTTCATGCCCTCGAAGTCGCCCAACTCATAGAAGGCCACCACCCTCAGGGCGTGGGCACGGGGGTTCCGCGGATCCTCCCGGAGGAATCGGTCGAGGAAGGCCAGGACGGCCCGGGGGTCCCGGTCCACCGCCTGACCCGCCTCGTCGAGGGTGGCGATGGGCGGTGGCTTGGGTGCAGCTTGTGCAGGCCGCGGGATCCCGGGGGCCGAAACAGCCTTCGAAGCCGCCGGGGGCGGCCTGTCGACGCTGGAGGTGGAGGCAACCTGGGGAGGGAGACGATCCTGCGGCCCGGGGGCGGGGTCCTGGGGCGCAGGTGGGGCCGGCGGGGGGGCGGGGACAGGAGAGGGCGCCGAAGCAGGCAAGGTCGCGGGGCCGGCCGCCCCGGGCCGGGGCCAGAAAAGGAGACCCCCTCCGACCAGGAGGAGCAGGCCCGCGGCGGCGGCGATCCAGGGTCCCCGGCGTGGAAGCGCCGCTCCTGTGGGGCTCGCTTCATTCTGAACAAGGGTTCCCGCAGGCCGGGCCACGGCCACGGTGGCCTCGCCATCCAGGCCCCGCCAGGTGGGATCCATGGCGGCCCGGAGCGCCAGGGCCATCTCCCCGGCGCTCTGGAATCGGGCCTCGGGGTCTTTGGCCAGGGCCCGGCAGACGATGGCCCCCACGGAGGGGCTGACCCCCGTGAGCACGGCGGGGTCCAGGGGAGGGGGCTGCTCGTGCACGATGCGGTAGAGCACGGTGGCCGTGGTGTCTCCCAGAAAGGGGCGGACGCCGGTGAGGGCCTCGTAGAGGATGACCCCCACCGCGAACAGGTCCGACCGGGCGTCCGGGCGACCGGTCTGGATGTACTCCGGGGCCATGTAGCCGAAGGTGCCCAGCAGGGTGCCCGTGCCCGTGAAGTCCGAACCCGAGATGCGGGCGATCCCGAAATCCATGACCTTGGCCAACGGCCGTCCGTTGGGACGCGCCACCCGGATGTTGCTGGGCTTGATGTCCCGGTGGAGGACCCCGCGGCCATGGGCGAAGGCCAGGCCGTCCAGCACCTGGGCCAGGATGTCCAGCACCTCCCTGGGCGGGAGCAGCTTGCGGTTCAGCAGGCTGTGCAGGTCGTCCCCGGGCACGAATTCCATCACCAGGTAGAGCAGGCCCTGGTCCTCCCCGAATTCGTGGACCGTCACCAGGTTGGGATGGCTCAGGGTGCCCGCCGCCCGGGCCTCGCGGAGAAAGCGTCCCCGGGCCTCGTCGCCCTGGGCGTTGGCGGCCGAGATGGTCTTGATGGCCACCTCCCGGCCGATCTGGGGATCCCGCCCCAGGTGCACCTCGCCCATGGCTCCCTGCCCGAGGGGCCGGAGGATCTCGTACTTGCCGATGCGCTCGAGCATGGGGGGCCTGGATCCAGGATAGACGCACCGGGCGGCGGGTTGGTTGAGGGGGGGAGCAGGAATCCGTGGCGATGGAGGGAGGATCGAGGGGCCTTTGGGTCGAAAAACGGCCTCGGCCGGGAGCACGGGGGACGAGCACGAAAAAGACCACGAAAAAGACCACGATGGAGCGGCCGTCCCGCATTCGTTTTTCGTTCTCGTTCTCGTACCACGAAGCCGTGGCCGTGGTCCGTTCTCGAAACACCACTGCGGCCGCGAGGGCAGTGGCCGGCCCCGTCCCCCCCGGGGTTTTCGAAGTCCGCCCCCTGCGGCCTTCAGGCCCCGGCCTGCTCCCGCAGCCAAGCCTCGTCCCGCACGGGGATTCCCAGTTCCTGCGCCTTGGCGAGCTTGGAGCCGGCCTTTTCGCCGGCGAGGAGCAGGGTGGTCTTGGCCGACACGCTGCCCGTCACCTTGGCTCCCAGGCGCTTGAGCAGGGCCTCCGCCTCTTCCCGGCCCAGGGTGGGCAGGGTTCCCGTGACCACGGCGACTTGCCCCGCCAGGGGGAGCCGGGAAGTGTCCCGCGGCTCGGGGGGCGTCGGGCGGACCCCCAGGTCTGCCAGGCGCCGGGGCAGTTCCGGGTGGGCCTGGGCGAAGGCCCGGATGGAGGCGGCGACCTTCGGTCCCACCTCCTCCACGCCCTGGAGGCGTTCTTCCGGGGCCGCCCAGAGTCCTTCCAGACTGGGGTAGGCCTCCGCGAGGAGCTCGGCCGTGCGCGCGCCCACCATGGGGATGCCGAGGGCATGGATCCAGCGGGCCAGGGGCCGGGTTCGGGCGGCGTCCAGGGCCTGGAGCAGGTTCTGGGCGCTCTTTTCGGCCATGCGCTCCAGGCCCGCCAGGAAGGCCAGGCTCTCTTGGGGGCGGCCCAGGAGTTCGAAGAGGTCCCAGGGCTGGGGGAAGCGTCCCGAGGCGACGAGCTGGTCCACCAGGGCGTCCCCCAGGCCCTCGACCTCCAGGGCCGGGCGGCTGCCCAGATGGAAGATGCGGGCGGCCAACTTGGCGGGGCATTCGGCATTGAGACAGCGCACCGCCACCTCGGCGTCGTCGTCCTTGCCAACGCGTCCCCCGCAGACGGGGCAGGCCTCCGGCACCTCCGGGAGGGGTCCATCCTCGCGCTCCCCAGGCACCACGGAGACCACCTTGGGGATGACGTCCCCGCCCTTCTCGATGAAGACCCGCTGGCCCAGCCGCAGGCCAAGGCGCGCGAGTTCATCCGCATTGTGGAGCGTGGCCCGCCGCACGGTGCTGCCCGCCACTTCCACAGCGTCCAGCTCGGCGACGGGCGTCAGCTTCCCCGTGCGGCCCACCTGCCAGGTGACCTCCCGGACGGTGGTGGTGGCCTGGGTGGCCGGGAACTTGTACGCGATGGCCCAGCGGGGAACGCGGTCGGTGTACCCGAGCTGCTCCTGGAGGGCCAGGTCCTGCACCTTGATCACGAGGCCGTCGATGTCGAAGGCCAGCTGGTCCCTGCGCTCGCGGCCCTTCGAAATCCAGTGCCGCACCATCCCCGGGTCGCAACCGGCGGCCCGGAGGGGATTGACGGTGAACCCCCAGTCCGCCAGGCGGTTCAGGGAGTCGAAGTGGTCCTGGGCCCCCATCACCTGCCAAGGGATGAATTGCAGGCGACGGACGGCCACCTCGGCGCTGTCCAGCAGCTTCATGGTGCCGCTGGCGGCGTTGCGGGGATTGGCGAAGCGGGACGCTCCGGCGCGGTCCCGTTCCCGGTTCAACTCTTCCCACCGCCGCCGGGACAGGAACACCTCGCCGCGCACCTCCAGGGAAGCCGGCGCCTCCGGGGGCAGCACCAGGGGGATCTCGCCCAGGGTTGCGGCGTTCTCGGTCACCCCCTCCCCCACCAGGCCGTCGCCGCGGGTCACCGCCTGCACCAGCCTCCGGTCATCGTAGATCAGGGCCAGCGAGAGGCCGTCCACCTTGAGTTCCACCGCGAAGCGGAGGAGGGGCGCATCGGTCCGGAGGCCCCGCGCCACCCGGCCGAACCACTCGTCCAGCTCCTCTTCCGAGTACACGTTGTCCAGGCTGTACATCGGGGTGCGGTGCCGCACCTTGGGGAAGGATTCCACGGGGGGGGCGCCGACCCGCTGGGTGGGGCTGTTGGGGTCGGCCAGCTCCGGGTGCTGGGCCTCCAGGCCGCGCAACTCCCGCTCCAGGGCGTCGTACTCGGCGTCGCTGACGGTGGGCTGGTCCAGGACGTAGTAGTTGTACCGGTGCAGCCGCAGCTCGTCGGCCAGACGCTTCATCCGCTCCCGCAGCCCAGGTTCCATGCCTCCATCCTAGTTGGAAGCCTCGCCCGGAGCTTCCAGGCGGAGGGTCCAGGGGCGCGGTGGCCCCCCACGGAACCTCAACGCACCTTGGAGAGGTAGCGGATGTTGAGGATCACGCCCAGGGCCAGGAAGAAGGCCAGGGTGCTGCTGCCCCCGTAGGTGAAGAAGGGCAGGGGGATGCCGGTGGTGGGGACGGCGCCGCTGACCATGCCCACGTTGATGAGGATGTGCAGCCCGAAGATCCCGGCTGCCCCGGCGCAGAAGTAGGCCCCCGCGGCGCTCTTGGCCTCCTTGGCGATGTCCAGGATGCGCTTGATGAAGACCCCGAAGAGGCCCAGCACCATGAGGACCCCCAGGTAGCCCCGCTCCTCCGCCCACACCGAGAAGACGAAGTCCGTGGTCTTGACGGGGAGGAAGTTGAGCTGGGTCTGGGAGCCGCTCATGAAGCCCTGCCCCAGGAGCCCCCCCGACCCGATGGCGATGCGGCTCTGGTGCACCTGGTAGCCCTTGCCCTTCAGATCCCGGGAGGGATCGAGGAAGGTGAGGATGCGCTCCTTCTGGTAGGGGTGGAGCTTGTACTGCCAGGCCAGGCCGGAGAGGGCCACGCAGCCCAGCAGGCCGAGGAGGACCCAGCGCCACTTGATGCCCTTCACCAGGGGAACGAAAAGGAAGAGGGGCGTGAAGGTGAGGGCCACGCCCAGGTCGGGCTGCCGGAGCACGAGGAGCATGGGGAAGCAGATGAGGCCCGCCACCCCCGCCAGCTCCCAGCCCGGGATCTGGTCCGGGGCCTTGGAGCCCAGGCGGTGGGCCACGAAGAGCAGGGTCATCCACTTCACGAACTCGCTGGGCTGCAGCGTCACGCCCCCCAGGGCCAGCCAGCTCTTCGACCCCGCGACGGTCTTCCCGGCCACGAGGACGACCCCAAGGCTCAGGACGCCAACGACGTAGATGGGCAGGCTGTTCCGGAAGAGGCGGCGATGGTCCATCCCCGCCAGGTAGCCTGCGGCGGCGATGCCCAGGACATTCCACAGGCTCTGCTTGATCCAGAGGTGGGCCTGGGGGGTCCCCACGCCGGCGCTGTACACCGTGAGGGTTCCCATGACCGCCAGGAGGAGTACGGGCAGGGCGAGCTCCAGCTCCAGGGCCCGGAGGGAGGTCTTCATGGGCGGCTCACGGACCCTCGCCCGGCCTCAGGCCCGCCTGCCGGGGCCCGGTCTCGAAGGCGTCGGGGATCCGGCCCCCCGGGGGCGGAAGGGGCTTGCGGGGCCGCTCCAGGAACCAGTACTGGCAGATGCGCCGAGCCAGGGGGGCGGCCGTGTCCGCGCCGAAGCCGGCATTCTCGGCCACCACCGCGAAGGCGATCTGGGGATTCTCCCGGGGCGCGTAGCCGGCGAAGAGGCTATGGTCCTTGAGGTGCTTGGCCTGCTTCGCGTAGTGGGCCTTGTCCTTGAACTCCGCCACCTGGGCCGTGCCGGTCTTGCCGCAGATTTCGATGCCCGGCAGCGCCGCCTTCCGGGCGGTGCCGTAGCGCAGCACGCCGGCCAGGCCCTCGTCCAGCGCGGTCCAGATCCTGGGATCCATGCCCAGGTCCCGGGGCGCGGGCGGGGGGACCAGGTCCGGGAGGCGGGTCCGGTCGTTCCGGAAGGCGTAGAGAAGGTGGGGGGTCAGCAGCTTTCCCCCGGTGGCGATGGCGGCGTAGAAGCGAGCGAGGGAGATCGGCGTCAGGCCGTTCTGTCCCTGCCCGATGGCCACGCTGATCGTTTCCCCGGCGTACCACTTGCGGTCGATGGCCCGCTTGGCCGTCCGGGCCTTCCAGTCCCGGCTGGGCACGCGGCTGGGAATCTCATGGGGCAGGTCCACTCCCGTCAGCTCGGTCACCCCGTACCGGACGGCGGTGGCGTGGATGTCGTCCACATCCAGCCGCATCCCCAGCTCGTAAAAATAGATGTCGCAGGAATGGGCGATGGCCTGGACCAGGTCCACGGTGCCGTGGACCCCGTCGCAGCGGAATTCACGGTCGTAGTAGGTCTTCCGGCCCCGGCAGGTGAAGGTGGACTCCGGCGTGATGATCCCCTTCTCCAGGGCGCAGAGGGCCACGAGGAGCTTGAAGGTGGAGCCGGGGGGGTAGCGGCCTCGGATCGCACGGTTCAGCAGGGGTTTGCTGGGATTCCGGAAGAGGGCGTCGGCCTGCTGCCGGTCCATGTGGCCCAGGAAGATGTTGGGGTCGAAGGAGGGACTGGAATGCAGGGCCAGGATGCCCCCGTCCCGTAGGTCCAGCACCACCGCGGCGCCCTGTTCCCCCGCGAAGGCGTCGGCGAGGGTTTTCTGAAGGCCGGCGTCCAGGGTCAGGAAGAGGCTTCGGCCGGGGTTGGGCTCCTTGCCGTCATAGAGCCTGACCTCCCGTCCCAGGTGGTCCACCAGGATCCTGCGCTGCCCGTCGTTGCCCTTCAGATGTTCGTTGCGGGCAGCTTCGAATCCGGTGCGGCCCACGATTTCGCCGAACTGGTAGCGCCCCGGCTCCTTCAGCATGGCGTCGGTGGTCACCTCCCCCACGTAGCCCAGCACGTGGCCGGCCAGCTCGTCCCCCAGGTAGACCCGGCTGGGAGCGACGACAATGCTCAGGAAGGGGAAGCGGGCACGCAGGCGCTCGGCCATGGCGAGCCCCGCCTCGTCCAGATTGTCCGCCAGGAGCAGGGCCCGGTTCCCCCCGGAATTCCGGATGGCCTGGACCCTCCGTTTCAGGGCCTCCGGATCGGTGTTCAGCCCGCGGGCCAGTGCCTCGACCGGTTCGGGTCGGAGGGGCAGGTCCTCCCGCTGGATCACCAGGTGCAACGCGCGCTTGTTGTCCACCAGGCGGTAGCCGTTCCGGTCAAAGATGATGCCCCGCTGGGCCGGTGAGGTCCGGACCTTCACCGACTGCTGGAGGGCCAGCCGCTGGAGTTCGTTCCTGCGGACCAGCTGGAGCCATCCATAGACCGCCGCCAGGAAGAGGAAGAAGCCCCAGGCGAAGGTCTGAAGGGTGCCCACCCGTTCCTGCAGGATCCGCCTTTGCCGAGGTTCCACGTCACCTCCAGGAGGGGCGCTTCTGGAAATGATGGATCAGGGTGCCCCAGAGCGGAACGCTGGCCAGGGCCCAGGCCCAGCCGGTGCCCCAGGGATGGGGGCCGCAGGCCAGGCGCACGGCCCCGTGCACGGCCAGGGCGTGGAGGGCGGTGAGGGCCGCGAGCTGGGCCCAGCGGATCCACAGGCGGTCCGGGGGCCAGCGCCTGGCGAGGGTGGCCGCGAGCACCACCAGGGTGATGTCCGCCCAGGGGGTGCCCCCCACCACCGGGTAGAGACGGAGGGTCCCCTCCAGGATCCAGCCCCCTGCCGCCGCCCAGAGGGCTGCCAGCAGGAGGTTGGAGGCCTGCGGCGCCAGCCCCAACACCAGGAAGGCATGGAAGACCCCCTGGAGCGAGGGCCAGGGCGCGGTGAAAAAGATGCCGCCGAGCAGCAGGGTCGCCGCCAGGGAGTGCCGGATGAGGGGGGGAGCGTACCTCATCGTTTCCCACTGCGGGCTGGATCAGGTTTGGCGGAACCCTGGCCCGGGGGCTCGATTTCGAGGGGGGGTTCCGCGGGGAGGACGAAAACCAGGTGGAGCCGGTCCAGGGGGGCGGCCAGGCCCACCTCCACCCCCAGCTCCGAGCCCCGGGTCCACACCTGGACCACGTGGCCGACCAGCAGGCCCCTGGGGAAGACCCGGTCCAATCCCGAGGTGAAGACCGCCTCCCCCACCTGGACGACCTCCTGGGAGCTGATGTAGCGGATCTCCGCCCTCCCCGGGCCGGTGCCCTGCAGCACCCCCGTGGCCCGGCTGCGGGCGAGCATGACCCCGGTGGAGGCGTTGTAGGCGTCCAGGGGCAGGACGCTGGCCTGCTGCGGGGAGGCGGACCAGATCCGGCCGACCACCCCTTCCGCCGCGATCACGCCCTGATCCGGGAGGAGGCTGGGACCCAGGGCCGGCTCGATCACCATGCCGCTGAAGGGCGCCTTCCGGTTGTTCACCACGATCCGGGCCGCCCTGAGGTCCAGCCCCACCATGGGCTTCAGGCCCAGCAACCGGGTGGCCTCCCGGGCCTCGCTGCGCTCCGGGGCCTCCCGGGCCTGCTGAACCCGCAGGGCCTCCAGCTCCCACCGGAGGCGTTCGATTTCGGACTGGGCCTGGGCAAGGTCGGAGATCCGGCGGGCGCGGGCGACCTTCCACCCCTCCCAGCGCATGGAGACCCACTGGGAAGGCCCGGTGAAGAGGTCCAGGGACCGCCGCAGGGCCGTTCCCGTCCCCCGGCCCAGGACCACCCAGACGCCATGGCCCAGCCAAAGCGCCAACACGGTCCAGCGCATCAGGTCCCGGGCGCTCCACCCCCACCCTGCGGCCTTCATGCTTCAGCCCTCCGGGGGAACATGGCGGCCCCAGGCCTCAGTCGAGGATCTGGATCCGCCGGAGGAAGGGAATGTCGTCCAGGAGCCGGGCGGTGCCCCGAACCACGGCGGTCTGGGGATTCTCCGCGCGGTAGGCGGGGAGGTGGGTCTCCTTCCGCAGGCGCTCGTCGAGGCCCTGGATGAGGGAGCCGCCGCCGGTGAGGCAGATGCCCCGCTCGATCAGATCGGCGGCCAGCTGGGGGGGAGTCTCGTTGAGGGCCTTCCGGACCAGGTCGATCACGGCGTTGATGGGCTCGGCCAGGGCTTCCCGGATCTCGGCGTCGTTGAGGGTGAGGGTCTTGGGCAGCCCCTCGAACTGGTCCCGGCCGCTGACCTCCATCGTGCGGGGCTGCTCCGCGGGCCAGGCGGAGCCCAAGGTCCACTTCACCTCCTCGGCGGCGCTCTCGGAGATGAGCACGTTGTACTTCTCGCGGATGTACTTGATGATCGCCTCGTCCATCTCGTCCCCGGCGATGGTGATGGAGTCCGAGAAGACCTTGCCGTTGTAGGAGATGACGGCCACATCGGTGGTGCCTCCGCCGATGTCCACGATCATGCAGCCGCGCTTCTCGTTGATGGCCAGGCCGGCGCCGATGGCGGCCACCATGGTCTGGTCCACCAGGAAGACCTCCCCGGCCTTGGCGTCGTAGCAGACCTGCTTCACCGCGCGCCGCGCCACCTGGTGGGCCCGGGGGGGGACGCTCACGACGATCCGGGTCCGTGCGATGCCACGGTTGGGCCGGGCCTTCAGGATGAACATGGCCAGCATCTTCTCCGCGGCATCCACCTCGTAGATCATCCCGTCCTTCATGGGGCGCACCGTGCGGACGCCCTGGGGGGTGCGGCCCAGGAGCTGCTTGGCCTCGTCCCCCACCGCCTCCACGTCCCCGGTCTGGGTGTTGATGGCCACGATGGAGGGCTCATAGACCACGATCCGGCCGGCCTGCTTGGTGTGGATCAGGACCGAGGCGGTGCCCAGGTCGATGGCCAGGTCGGTGGCGAACAGGTTGGACCAGAATTCTCGCGAAAAAACAGACGGCACCCTCGGCTCCCGGGAACCCCCTAGGATGCCACAGGCGACCCCGGAGCCCCAGCCTCGGGCCCGGCGGGGAAGGCTGCCGTCCGGAGCTCCTGGACCAGGAGGGCGGGATCGAACCGCGAGGGCAGTTCGCGGTGGTAGCCCCGGACCCAAGCCTTGCCGTTCACCAGGAGGAAGGGGATCGCGCGCTTCCCCGTCTCGCGCTCCAGGCGCTCCGCCGCCTCCGGGTCAGCCTCGATGTCCACCTTCTGGTGAGGGACCCCCTGGTCCAGGAGCCAGCGGTCGAGGCGCCGGCAATCGGGGCACCATGGGGCCGAGAAGACCTGAAGCTCCAACCCCTGGAGATCCACCGCCCCGGCCATGTCACACTCCCCTGTGGGCCCTCGCGGCCGCTCGACGGAGTGTGGCATGAAGAAGCCGTTCCTGATCCTCCTTGTGCTGGGCCTGGCCGCCTGCAACAGGCCGTCCCAGGACCATTCGCCCGTCCTCGCCAACATCGGCGGGGAGAAGTTCACCCAACACGATCTGGAGGTCCGCCTGAAGGCCCTGGTTCCGGACCCGCAGATGCTCGGGCAGTACCTGACCGGAGCAAAGTTCCAGCGTGAACGGGCGGATTTCGTGAGGCAGGTCGCCTACGAGCGCGCGATTCTCGCTTTCGGACGCAAGCAGGGACTGGATTCGGATCCCGCCGTCCAGGCCCATGTGGACCGTGCGGTGGCCCAGGCCTATTTCCAGGCCCTGGTCCAGCGGCGCCAGAAGGCCGGCGGACCCGGGGACGCCGAACTTCGGGCCATGTACGAGGACATCAAGGGGAAGAACCCTGGCCTGCCCGGGTTCGAGGAGGTCAAGGCGCAGCTGTCCCAGAACTACGGGCAGTGGCAGTTCGACCAGGAGCTGAAAAAGGCGATCCCCATGACCTTTTCCGACGCCGTGGGCGAGCCGGGGTCCTGAGGCCCCTTCCGCCCTCCGAAAATGAAAAGGTTTTAATTCTATTTTTTACAATTAATCACATGGTCATGGATTCTTCGCCCGATCGCGGTGACCTGGAAGCGTCGAGCAGGTGACCCGGGAAACCCTTGGATGGAGGGGGCGAGGTCCCCAGCCGGCAGAGGGACGGCCCGAACGGACCGTCCCTCCCGGGAAGCCATCAGGAGCCCTTCCCGCTCCCGGAGGGCCTTAGGTCGTCGACATGCAAAACATAGGCGGAAGAGCGGCCTTCGGAACCAAGGGGCTCCTGGGAGAATCCGCGGGTCTGGATCAACTCCAGGAACCCTGGGGCCGTAGCGGCCGGCTCAGTGGCTTTGGCCATCGGTTGGAATAGGACCCCCAGCACCAGGGTGAACAGGGATGGATATGACTTCATTCCTCGCTTCGGCCCGGCGTGCGTGGGATCGACCGCGGGCCCGATCACGGCGCCTACATTCACGAAGGTCCCCGGGAAGGTGTCACCCAGGAACTGTGTATGCCTCAGGGTCTTCACTCCGGACTCACCGGAGGTGGCCTGCTTCCGCAGGGTGGCCGGGCCCGGGCGCAGGTTCCGTCGCTGGGACAGGGAGTCGGGCCTTCGGGACCACCTTGGAGGGGGGAAGATTCCTGGTCGGATGGCTCTTCGGGGAAAGAACAATCGAGAGATCCCGTTCGGTGAAAGCGGAGAGCCAGTCCTTCTCACTTTGGATGGCGACCTCCAATGTCTTCCACTCGGTGGGACCCAGGTGGATCAAGGCCGTATGCTGGGCACCCATGCGCTGGTGCAGTTCCTTCACGGCAGGAAGCCCCAGCCCCCGCACCACGCCCCGGGTGAGCAGCAGCAGATCGGCGGTGGTGCCCGGTGGAAGGTCGATCTGGTGGGCGTCCCCCCCATGCAGGAAGGAATAGCCGCCCAGGGTGATGTGGTAAGCGGAATGAATGTAACCATCGTCATAGATCACGCGCTGTTTCGTCACCGGGTGGATGTCCCAGTAGCGGGCATGCGGAGCCTTCAGGGGAAGGATCCCCAGGCCCTTCAGTTGGATGGGTTGCCCCGCCCGGGCTTCGAACATGGGGTTGCGCAGGGGCGCAGCCGCGGCCTCCCGGACCCTCTGCAGGACCCGTGTGGTTCCCACCAACACGGTCTCCGGACGGAGCGCCAACCCCTGCGCCACCAGCCCTGGATCGAAGTGATCCAGGTGGTCATGGGTGAAGACGACGGCGTCCAACCGGTCGAACGGCGCCTCCCGCCTCAGCCAGGCCCCGATCTGGGATTCGGTGGGCCAGACCGCCCAATCGAACCCCCCGGTGAAGGGGAAATCGACGGCCACACGCGAGTTCCCCGACTGCAGCAGAACCCCTGCATTGGCCAGGTGGCGAACGCTGGCCTCGGGCGGGTCTTGGGGGACCCCCCAGGTGGCGCAACACGCGAAGAGCGCATGGAGGGTTCGGTGTTTCCGGCCCATGGAAAGCCTCCCGCATCCGTGTTGCGTGAACATCCAGGAGACTACGGGACTGGAGCCAGAACGCCTGAGGAGCGTCCACCAGCGGGTGGATGGCATCCACGAACCGGCATCTAGATCCCAGGAACCCCGGGAGGACTCGGCCGCGGTCCAGGGAGGGAAGCGGTCCAAGACGACAAATCCCTGGCCGTTTTGCAGCCCAGTCCAACAGGCAGGGTCCATGGATGCCAACCGGCGGTTCGTGGGCGATTTTCTCCGGTTCATGGGACGGGCTCATCCGGTGAAGGAATGCTCCGTAGTCTGAGGAGACGCGCTGAACAGAGTGCCTAAGCCTGCTCCGCCGATGGAGGACGTCCCATGATCCGCAATCTGTCCCCCAGGAAATGGCGCTCGTGGCTCGCCGCCATTCCCCTCGCCTGGGCAAGTTCGATTGGGTTTGGGCAGGACGCCCGAGCCGTTCCCTTCGACGCAGCGAGATGGGACCTTGGGCGAGCGCGGGTGGTGGAGCACCTGGGACGGCAGGCCCTGGTGGGCAGCGCCACCCTCAAGGATGCGATGTTCCAGGACGGGGTCATCGAGTTGGACATGGCGGTGACCGGAGAACGATCCTATCCAGGCGTGCTCTTCCGGCAAGTGTCGCCGGGGAACACGGAACGGTTCTATCTCCGCCCGCACCGCGCCACCGCTGCCAGGTATCCCGACGTGGTGCAGTACCTCCCCATGTTCAACGGCGTCGATTCCTGGCAACTCTACAGCGGAGATGGGTTCACAGCATTTGCGCCGGTGCCCACGGGGCAGTGGTTCCACGTCAGGTTGGAGGTCAAGGGTTCCCAGGCGCGGATCTTCGTCGGCGACATGAAATCCCCAGCCCTGGAGATCCCCCACCTGCAGCGGGAACCGGCCAGCGGTGGCATCGGGCTCATGGCACCCATGGACGGCTCGGCCTTTTTCTCAAACCTCAGCTACCGGAAGGACGACACGTTGCGGTTCGATCCTCCGCCGCCCGTCTGGGGGGCGCCAGGCATCATCCGGGACTGGGAACTGTCTGGTGCCGTGAAGGCAGCCCTTGTAGAGGATGACCGACCACCCCAGGCCCAGAGGCTCCCCGCGCTCGCCTGGCGGCCGGCAAAGGTCGATTCCCAAGGCCGCCTGGACGTCTCCCGGTTCCTGGGGCGCCAGCCTGGTGGCCCGGATACCGTGTTTGTCCGAACCACCCTTCGTGCGGACCAGGACGAAATCCGACGCATTCGCTTCGGCTACAGTGACACCGCCACCGTGTTTCTGAATGGCAAACCCATTTACACCGGCGACAATTCCTACACCCTCCGGGACCCATCCTTCCTGGGCATCATGGGCACCTTCGACACACTATTCCTGCCGCTGCGGAAGGGTGACAACGAACTTCAGGTCACCTTGACGGAAAGCATGGGTGGGTGGGGTTTGGTCGCCCAGGACGCGAAGGCCACCTTCGCGGCCCCGGGCGTTTCCAAGCTCTGGAAGGCGACCGGATTCAGGGTCCCCGAATCGGCAGCCTACGACAGCGTTCGGGAGGTCTTGTACGTTTCAAATTTCGACCCCTATCGGCTCGGTGCGGGTCAAACCATCAGCCGGGTCGGGCTGGACGGCAAAATCCTCGACCGGGACTGGGTGAAGGACCTGCGGAACCCCGCCGGGCTGAAGGTGCACGGTGACACCCTGTGGGTTGTGGAACCCCGCGCCCTGGTTGAGGTTGACATTGCGGCTGGGAATATCCGAGCCCGGCATGACATCCCCGGGGCCCAGATGCTCAACGATGTGGAGGTCGACGCTTCCGGCGTCGTGTACGTGTCCGATAGCCGGAAGGGTTGTGTCCTCCGGATGGCGGGGGGAAAGCCGGAGGTGTTCCTCGATGGCCCGGACTTTGTGCGCCCGAACGGGCTGCTGCTCCAAGGTGGAAGGCTCTGGGTGGCCACCAATGGAGACGGGACGCTGAAGGCCGTCGACATTACCACCAAGGCCATCCAGAAGGTCCTTCCGGTTGGCAAAGGGATCGGAGACGGACTCGCCGCTGACGAGGCGGGCAACCTCTTCATGACCCACAACGAGGGGCGTCTGTTCCGCATCGACCCCCGGGGCACCATCCTCGAGCTGCTCGATACCACCGTGCCAGGACAGTACCTGGGGGACATCACCTACGTGCCTGGCAGGCGAATGGTCGTCGCCCCCACCTACCTGGATGGTGGACTGGTGGCTTACGAAATTCCTCGATGATCGTGAACGTCGCCAGGTCTCAACCTGAGTGGTGACGCCATTCCACCCCGGAGGAAGAGGTCGCCCGGTCCTCATTGGAGGCATTGATGAAGGCCACCCTGTTCATCCTCGCGGTTTCCTGGGCTTCAACCTGCCTGGCAGGCCTGCCCGTGGACCTGCCGTTCACCCTGGACCACAACCGGTTGACCCTGGATGTGGAACTCTGCCGACCGAACGGCTCCAGGCGGAAAGCGCGGGCCTGGCTGGACACAGGAAGTCCGGGCCTGCAATTGGCCGAGCCCTTGGCTCGGGAAATGGGGCTCCAGATTCCGGCATTTGGGCCGGAGGGTCGTGGCGCCCCCTCGACCTCCCCCGCACCCGTCATTCTTGCGGGAGGAGTGGCGCTGGATGTGGATGGTTCCCCGGTCCAGGTCCAGCCAAATGGGGAGGTCCGTGCCGGAGTCCAGGCGGAGGTAACCCTGCCCGCAAGGGTGTTCCGGAATTTCCGGATGACCCTCGATTACCCGGCCCGGAGGCTTCGCCTCTCGTTGCCTGGGGGCGGGGACCGAGGAGGTGCGGCCATCCCTTGCCGAGTGCATCCCGATACAGGAATGGTGCAGGTGGCCGTCACCCTGGGCGGCGAGAAGGTCCAACTGGCGGTGGACACGGGCTCTGCTGGGACATGGATCTCCCGCAGCCTGGTGGATCGACACAGCGAATGGCCCGCCGCGACGGGGGCCGCGGGCAGCGCGAATTTCTTCGGATTCGCTTTCGAGGCCGAGGGACGGCTGGTGCGGATTCCAGAACTGCATCTGGGCCCCATGAATCTGGGCAGCGTGGGTGCTCTCGGGCTGGACCAGCGAATTTTTGATGGTTACTCCCGGAAAACGGCCGCGCCTGTGAGTGGCTTCATCGGGGGGAACATTCTGAAAAACTTCCGGGTCGAAATCGACCCCGTGGCGCAAATGAGTTGGTGGACGCCCGCCTCCGGACGCGCCGCGGAGCCTTTTGACATGGTGGGCCTCACCCTTCGGCCGCTGCCGGGAGGGGGCCTGATGGTGGCCGGGGTGGTACAGAAGGATGGCAGGCCGTGCGTGGAAGGGGTTCAGCCCGGGGACCACCTTCTGCAAGTGGATTCCTTGAAGGTAACCGGAGCTTCCATGGGGGAGGCAGTCCAGGCATTGCGGGGCCGGCCGGGAGAGGTCCGAACCCTCCTTCTGGAACGCGACGGAAAGCCTCATACGGTTCGTGCGAAAATCGCGACTCTGATCTGATCCAGTCCCAGGGAACCCCGCAGTGCCGCCCGATCCATTGAAGACCGTCAAGGCCCTTCCTTCGGCGCGATTCGATTCTTGTCCTCGCCACCGTTCCAGTCATCCTGCGCCGAAGGAAAGCATTCCATGACCGCCCAGGAAGTCCTTCGCTATTACCACACCCACTGGCGGAGGCCCTGGGCATGGATCATGGTGGCGGGTTGGCTCGCTGTCTGGCTCGCGAGGGGAGACGTTCTGAAACCCGCCTTGGCAGCCCCCGCGCTCGGGGAGCGCTCCCTGGCCGTCATCTCGCAGGGCCTTCCCTACGTGGCCATTGTGATGCTGTCCCCAGCCGCTTGGCTCTGGACAGGGCGCAAGGGCGACTTCCCCCGCATCCCGAGGGCCTTGCTCCAAGTCGCACTCTATGGATTGTCGATCATCTTCCTGCTGTGTGTGGTGGAGGCCGCAAGGATGACGATGACGGGAGCCCGGTTCGGCCCCCAGATCCTCGCCGAAATAAAGATGAACGCCATCGTATTCCTGTTCTTCTTCTGCTTGGTTGGGTTCGGCCTGTCCTCCATCGAAAAGGAAGCCCAAGCCCGGAAGGAAGCACAAAAACAAGCACTCGAAGCCCAGTGGATTCTATTGAAGGGACAGCTCAGCCCCCACGTCCTGTTCAATGGAATGAACAACCTGGCCCGGTTGATCCGTAAGGACCCCGATCGGGCAGAACAGGCTGCGGAGGACATGGCGGAACTCTTCCGCCGGCTGATGGATCATGCCCATCGCCATCTTTCGCCCCTGGCGGAAGAACGAAAACTGGTGGAGCACTACCTGGCCATGGAATCCCTGCGGCTGGGGGAGCGGATGCGAGTGGAGTGGGATTGGGATCCGGCTCTGGATGAAGTGGAGGCCCCGCCGTTCCTTCTCCAGCCGCTGGTTGAAAACGCACTTAAGCATGGGCTCTCTCCCTGCCCGGGTGGAGGAACCCTTAGGATCCAGGCGACCCTGCGCAACCAGCGGGTGCACCTCCAGGTGGAGAACACAGGGCGTCCCTACAAGGGCCGGCACGGAGATGGCTTGGGTTTGCGGAATCTGGAATCCCGCCTGGACCTGGCCTTCGATGGAGATGGCGTATTCACCCTCCAGGACCTTGGCGGACGAACCCTGGCATCGATTGATATACCGTGTTTGAAGGAACTGGCATGAAGCCTATGCGCGTAGCCCTCGCAGAGGATGAGCCCTTGGCCCGGGAACGCCTCACGCTTCAATTGCGGGCCGCTGGATGCGAAGTGGTCGCCTGCCTGTGCGACGGCCCCTCCCTGCTGGCCTGGCTGGAGGAAGCCCCACCCCTGGATGCCCTGTTTCTGGACATTCAAATGCCGGGGGCATCCAGTTTTGAGGTCATTGGAGAATTGGCTGGACGAGTGAACCTGCCTCCCCTGGTTTTTGTCACAGCCCATCCCGAACATGCCCTCCACGCCTTTGAGGTCGAGGCCAGAGACTACTTGCTGAAGCCCGTCACCGCGGCCCGTCTCAACCAGACTCTGGAGCGCCTGGGGCGCGGGGAATCCCGACCCCGCGATGAATCCGAGAGCCGGGGCACCTCTGGGTTGCGCTTCCCGGCCCGGGCCGGACAGGGCCACGTCATTCTGGATTTCAGGAAGGTCACCCATTTCGAGATGGAAAAAGAAATTGTCTATGCCTGGGTCCAGGGGTCGCGATTCCGAACACCTTGGAGGCGGCTATCTGAGGTGGAAACTTCCTTTCCAAAGGCTTCCCTGATCCGGATCCAGCGGCACATCCTCCTCCGTCCAGAAGTGGTCCTCGCGGTCCGACCCCTTTTCGGGGGGCGGCTTCTGGCTCGGGTTGGCGACGGGCTGGATTTGGAAGTGAGCCGAGGAGCTTCCCAGCGGTTGAAGGATCTCCTGGGTCTTTAAGAGGCCGGAGCCAGCCCTCACGGGAGAGTTCTTCGCGGCCAGCGTTCCACCCTCCGCGGGCCTTCGTTCCACCCCGGGGTGATTCCTGGGCGCAAGATGCCCGTTCGTGGACTCCATCCAACCCTTGGTGGAATCCCCTTACCCGGCTGCAGCACAGCCCCGTAGGCTCCGGGCAGTGCTGACTGAACCCCCGGCAGAATTGGAGCCCGTCGTGTTTCCGCCCTTGATCCGCCTTGAATCCCTGAAGAAGGTGTTCACCACCGAAGAAATCGAGACCCACGCCTTGGAAGATGTGGAACTGGACATCCATCGTGGAGAGTTCGTGTCCATTGCGGGGCCATCGGGTTGCGGAAAATCCACCCTGCTTTCAATCCTGGGTCTCCTGGACACGGCCACTTCGGGAACTTACTTCCTGAATGGTGTTTCGGCCACCCAACTGAACCTAAGGGAACGGGCCCGGATCCGTAATCGTGAGATCGGGTTCATTTTCCAAAGTTTCAACCTCATCGGCGATCTGACCGTGTTCGAGAACGTGGAACTGCCGCTGGTGTACCGAGGCATGCCCGCCCACGAGCGTCGCGCCCGGTGCATGGAAGTGCTCGAGGAAGTTTGCATGTCCCCCCGGGCCAAACACCTGCCAAACCAACTCTCCGGTGGCCAGCAGCAGCGTGTGGCGGTGGCTCGCGCCCTGGCGGGGCGCCCCAGCATCCTGCTGGCGGATGAACCCACTGGGAACCTGGACAGCAGCAACGGCGAAGCGGTGATGGAACTGCTGCGGGGGTTGCACAAGCGTGGTTCCACCATCTGCATGGTCACCCACGATGACCGTTTCACGAAGGCAGCGGACCGGACCATCCACCTGTTCGATGGCCGCATCGTAGCGGAGAAAGAGGCTCGAGAGCACTAGTTCACTTGAAAGGAATGGGCCTCCCCCAATCCCCATGGATATCCCCGTCACTCATCGACCTCGCCGGCCCCGCTGGATGGTGGCCGGCGCATCAGGTGTGGGCCTTCTTGCCCTCAGCATCGGGCTGGCGGGAATAAAACCAGCTGCTCCAGTGGCCGACCGGTCCAGCCTGCTGATCGACTCCGTGAAACGGGGAGCCATGGTCTTCCAGGTGAGAGGAACGGGAACCCTCGTCCCCGTCGATGTGCGGATGATCACCGCCCAGGTCCCCTGCAAGGTGGAGCGCATCCTCATGGTTCCCGGCACGGCGGTGACGGAAGGAAGCATCATTGCCGAGCTGTCGGCTCCGGAGTTGCAACAGGCCGCCGAGGATGCGTTCTGGCAGATGCGCAGGGCCGAAGCTGACTACGAAGTGGATCGCCTGAACCAGAGGGCCGCCCTGGATGCCGCCAGGGCCAATTCCCGGGAAGCCGAAGCGGTGCTCGTGGCCATGGAGCGCCTTCAGAAGGAGGGAATGCAGAGTGATCTGGATGTGCTGCGGGCCCGGGTGAAGGCCGAAGAGGTCGCGGGACGCCTGGCCGCGGAAGAGGCGAGGATGAGCCTTTTCGAGACCAAGGGTGGGCAGGTGGGTCCGGCCCGGGCGCGTTTGGAACAGGCAAAGGCCCTTCACGCACTCCGGCGGGAACAGATGGCCTCGCTCAAAGTGCGGGCGGGTATGGGGGGAATCCTGCAACTCCTCCCGCTGCAGGTGGGTCAGCAGGTCATGCCCGGGGCCAATCTGGCCAAGGTGGCCAAGCCGAGGCCCTTGAAAGCCGAACTCAAGGTGAGTGAAACCCAGGCGAAGGACATCCTCGTAGGGCAGACGGTGGACATTGATACCCGCAACGGGGTCGTCAAGGGCAAGGTCCTTCGCATCGATCCGGCGGTATTGAATGGAACGGTGACCGTCGACGCGAGCGTGGAAGGGGATCTTCCCAGAGGGGCTCGCCCCGACCTGAGTGTGGAAGGGGTCGTGGAATTGGACCGAGCCGCCAACGCTCTGTTCACGGGGCGCCCCGTTTTCGCCCAATCCTTCGGTTCCATCACTGTGTTCAAGGTCAGCGCCGATGGTTCCGAAGCCCTCCGCGTGAAGGTCAGACTGGGCCGGGCGTCCGTGTCCACGGTGGAGATCCTGGATGGCCTCAAAGAAGGAGAACAGATCATCCTTTCCGACACCTCCCATTACGACGCGGTGGATCGAATTCGTTTGAAGTAGTCCCAATCCCGTCTGTAGAACGGGGCCCCCCCTGGCCAAGGCAACGCCCGCGGATCGGAAGTCTTCGCCCAGTCAACCCCTTGGTGAAATTTCCTGGCGAATGAACCCTCGAGGTCGCCCATGACGTCTCTCTTCCACCAGTTCAAAGCTTCGGTCCGAGGGCTGCTTCGGGTTCCGAGCTTCACCCTGATCGCCGTACTGACCCTGGCCTTGGCCATCGGCGCCAACACCGCCGTGTTCTCCGTGATCAAGGTGGTGTTCTTGAGACCCCTGCCGTTTGCGGAACCTGGGCGGCTGGTGGCCCTCTACACCTCCGACCTCGCCAAGCGCCTGCCGGGCATCCGGTACATCCCGGCCTCCGTGCCTCACTACCTCGACTGGAAGGCCCGTCAGCAGTGCTTCTCATCCATGGCCGCCTCTCAGCCCGGCGCCGTTACCTTGACGGGGCAAGGGGAGCCCGAGCGGGTTCCATCCCTGGAGGTGACGGGGGACTGGGGTTCAACCCTGGGCATCAAGGCTCCCTTGGGCCGCCTCGTGGGACCTCAGGACGGCCGGGATTCCAGGGTGGCTGTGCTCTCCCACGGGTTCTGGAAGCGGCGCTTCGGCGGTGACGCCGGGCTCGTTGGCCAATCCATCGTGCTGAACGGGCAGAACACGACCGTGGTGGGAATCCTGCCGGCGAACCTCACGTTGAAAACCCTTCGGGGGGTCGCGGAGGTATTGACTCCGCTGGTGTTCACACCCAGCGAAATCCAGGGGAGCCGCGGCCTCGCCCGGATGGAGGTGGTGGCCCGGCTCAAGCCTGGCGTGAACCTTGCGCAGGCCCGGCAATCCTTGGTGGGTATCGGCCGCCAACTCCAGGCGGAATATCCCGAAGACCAGGGGGCTGGGGTGGACGCCGTTCCCCTCTGGGAATTTTATTACGGCAACCAGCGCCCCCTGTTGGCCATGCTTCTCCTGGCCGGGGCCCTCATTCTCGCCATCGCTTGTGCCAACGTGGCCAACCTGATGCTCTCCAGGGCCACGGTTCGGCATCGGGAGACGGCCCTGCGCCGGGCCCTTGGCGGAGGTCCGATCCAGATCATGGCGCCCTTTCTGGCCGACGCCCTCATCATCTCCCTGCTGGGAGCCGGCCTGGGCCTGTGGCTTGCCAGCCTGGGATCGGATCTGCTGCGCCCCCTGGTGCCTGCCGAACTCCTGAGCGCCTACCGGCTGGACGCGGGGGTTCTTGCTTTCAGTTTCACCCTTTCCATCCTGGCCGCTCTGATTTGTGGGTTGATTCCGGCCCTCCTGTTCCCACACCGCGCCTTGTCTTCCCAATTGCAGGAGGGGGTCAGGGGACCGGGCCACCGTCCCTGGGTCCGGAGTTCCTTGGTGGTCCTCCAAGTGGCCTTGGCCCTCTGCCTGAGCGTCGGATTCGGTGCCCTCTGGTCCAGCCTCCGGAAGCTCCAGTCCGCCCCGATTGGTTTCTCCACCGAACGCGCCCTTACTTTCCCGTTGCGCCTGAATCCCAGGAAGCTTCCCGATGCTGTCCAGCGAGAGCGAGTCGTGCAAGGAATCGTCGAGGAGCTCTCCGGTCTTGGCGGTGTCCAATCCGTGGGCACCATCAACCTGCGACCCATTGTCGACACCGCGCCCTTCAGCTTCAGCTTCAGCCTTCCCGGACGGGAGGGCCAGGGCGCTGCGGTTGCGATTCGCCTGGTCAGCCCCCGGTATTTCGAGACCATGAAAATCAGGGTTCTCAGAGGCAGGGATTTCACGGCCTCGGACTACGCGCCTAACCCGAATGTCGTTGTCATCAACAATTCCCTCGCGGAAGCTTTCTGGCCTGGGGAGGATCCCATCGGCAAGCAGTTCAATCACATCTGGATGGATGGCAGTGGGGGCCAGATGACCATCGTGGGAGTGGTGGCCGACGTGAGATTTCAAGGGCCCGCCATCACTTCCAACCTGGAGACCATCTACTGGCCCAGGTACCACTTTCCAGAATTCGCGGCCACCAACGTCGTAATCCGGACCGGTGGCAATCCGATGGGCCTGATCCCGGCCGTTCGGGAAATCCTTCGACGGGTTGATCCCGACTTGCCGATCCCGCAAATGCGAACCTTGGAGGATCACCTGGAATCCGCAATGGCAGGCACCCGCACCCAGGCGACCCTGCTGGGCCTGTTGGCCGGCATCGCGCTCCTGCTGTCCGGATCAGGCACCTTCGGGGTCCTGGCATTCTCCGTGGCCCAGCGGAATCGCGAGATCGGCATCCGCATGGCCTTGGGCGGCCTCCCGCACCGGGTGGCGGGGGACATCACGAAGCAGGGCATGGCGCTGGCTGCTCTGGGATTGGGAATGGGGATTGTTGCCTCCCTGTTCCTGGGTCGTTTCCTGGCAAGCCTTCTCTACGAAGTCTCGCCCACCAATCCATTCGTTGTCGCCGCAGCCGTCATGTTGCTCGGCACCGTATCCCTGCTCGCCTCCCTGTTCCCGGCTCTTCGGGCCGCACGCCTCGATCCCAACCGGGCGCTGCGCGAGGAATAACCTCGCGAGCAACCCATGAGCACCCTCCTCTTCGAATCCTGGCAGTACCCGGGCGGCATCTGGAAGGCCCCGGGCTTCCTGATCGTTGCCGCCCCCATTCGGGCCCTGGGGATCGGCGCCAGCGCCGTCGCCCCCTCTGCGCTGGGAATGGCCTTGAGCCCGCCGTTGGACTGGAAGATCCCCGAGGAGCTGGTGTTCTTAGCACCCCGGAAGGCCCGTTTCCCGTTGATACCGTTCACCCTCGACAACCCCTGGGCCACCTACCCCCTTTGGCGGGAGCAGCCGACGGCGCGGGTATCCTTCGCCGGGTGCACCGGCCTGAGGGCCACCCTCGTTGGGGGTGCAGACCCCCAATCCGTGAGGATGACGCGGGTGACTCCCGAGATCCGGCCTCTGGTGGGAGTGAAACCCATGCGGGGGCTTCCCCCCGAGGGTCCGGAGGAGGGGGTGATGGTGACCTCCCACCGGCTGGGAGCATCGACCCTCCAGAAGGACGCCCAGGTTCTCGAGAAGTCGTTCAGGGAGGATGGCCGCTCCCGCATCCTGGTGGGCGTGTCAATCCCCCGCGGCGATGGGGATGGGCGCTCAGGTGCTTGCGCGGCCAAAGCACGCGGCCATGGAGCAGTCCTCGAGAAGCAGCCTCTCGAGTGTGGCGGGTCGAACCCGGCCCGGGTCGAAGGAGGCCGACCGACAGACCGCCTTCCGCACCCTCAGTCGCCGGTTCCAGGAAGGGGAACCGGCGCAGCAGTCCCTCACCGCTGCGCCCCAGCCGCTCCTGCGGCGGTGTTTCGGCGGCAGGGTCCGGGAACGGCAGGCCCCCCTTCTGGGCTGGGTGTCGGCGTTCCCCCCGGTGCCGGCCTGGGCGAACCCTTCCACCTTGGTGTGGGGGCGCAGCACCTCGCGGCTGCATCAACTGGGCATCCGCCAGGCCGTGGGGGCCCGGCTTTCTCAGCTCTTGACCCCCCTGGTCTGCGATTTCGTCGCGATTCCAATCCTGCCCTGGCGCTGTGCGGTGGCTTCATCGGGGGGTCCGGTCGGCGGCACCCGGCTGCGTCGGGGGCGAGCGGGTGCCCCGGGGTCCATTCACCCCGCCATGATTCGTTCTGCCCAAACCTGGGAGCGCTTCACCCCTCGGAAGAACGCAAACATTCACAATCGCTATGGTGGTAGCCATGGAATTGTCTAAACACCTCACCATGAGGCGATATTGGGCGGCCTGGGTTCTCTTCGGTCTTTTCTTCGCCTCACAGGACTTGGTCCTGGTGGAAAGGTCGCGAACCCTAGGGTTGGTGGTCAAGGTGATAACGATGAATCTTGGCCAATTGCTGATCGTTGGCTTTATTTCACTCGCCACCTTATGGGTTGCAAAAAAATTTCCTCTCTACCGAGATCCACCGGGCTGGCATTGGGGAATCCACCTGTTATCAAGTGTCATCATTGTCAGCATTATCAGAATCTCCATAAGCATGATCGCCATACTGTTTTGGTCAAGCAAGGGACCGCTCCTGCCGAAATTCTTGCATCACGCCGCCTTTTATTTTGCCTTTGAATATTTGGTGTATTATTGGGGATTGGTTGGTATTCATGCAGGAATACAAATTTTTAAACGTTATCAAGAAGAAGATCTGCAGGTTTCGATCCTTGAATCTAAATTGGCACAGGCCCAATTAGAAGCCCTCAAAGTGCAATTGAACCCCCATTTTCTTTTCAATAGTCTAAATACTTTGGCTGCACTCATTCTCAGTGATCCGGTCCGAGCTGAGAGAATGTTATTAAAATTCAGTCAATTTTTTAGAATATCATTGGCACAGAGGACCGACGAAAACATTCGTCTCGAAAAGGAATTAGACATTGTTCAAAATTATTTAGAAATTGAACGAATCAGATTTGGGAATAAATTGGAAGTGATTTTCGATGTACCTTCCTACCTTCATGACATTCTCGTACCCGCCTTTTTATTGCAGCCGTTGATCGAAAACGCGATCAAACACGGATTTTCGGCCGGGAAAGACGGCGGAACGATCCAGGTTCGGGCCTGGGAAGAGGATCATGTGCTCGTTCTGGAAGTCCTGGATGATGGCATGGGGCGGCATGCAGGGTTGCGTCACACCCACGGGACCGGCACCGGCTTGCAGAACATGCGCATGCGACTCGAGGCCCTCTACGGACACGCTCAATCCACCATGCTGGTTTTTCCTGAAGGAGGAGGGACGGTCGCTCGGATCACCCTCCCCATCCAGCGCGATGGCGACCCGATTCCAGCCAGGTACCAGCAACCTGCGCACGAATTACGCCCGACACCCGCGCCTGTCCGCTGATGTTCCCAGATTTCCCTCCTCCGGTGGTCCCCCGAAAAGGAATGCCAGCCCAGGGCTGGTGGGCGCATTGGATCCGTCGTCTGGGGCTGTACCTCGGGGTCTGGACCCTGGTGGCGATCTACAGGATCAGCATCAGCCTGTTCTTCATCCAGGCAGACCTGGACTTGGATTTCATCCTCCTGGAGGCTGGCATAGTGTTGGTGCGCAGCTACGGTTGGGCCACCGTATCCCTCTTGACGCTCGCCATCGTCCGCGCCGTTCCCCTTCATCGCAGCCCTTCGGCCCGGACCTGGTCCATCCATCTCCTGGCCGGCCTCCCCGTGACGGCCCTCGGGATCCTGCTCCTGGCCGCCGTCCAGCCGTTGTTCTATCCCTGCAGCGGTCAACAGCTCATGACCAGAGCGCGGGATCTTGCTGGAAGGGAATTCCACTTTGGCTACCTCCTCTACTACTGGGGTGTTGTGGGCATTCATGAAGGCTTGATGCTTTTTCGAAACTACAAAGAGCGACAGCGGACTTCATATCAAGTCCAGGCCAAGTTGATCCAAGCCCAAACGCAGACATTAAAAATGCAGCTGAGTCCCCATTTCATTTTTAACGCCATGAATGTTGTCGCAGCTCTCATCCGGCGAGATCCTGAAGAAGCAAATTTGATGTTGTCAAAAATAAGCGACCTTCTTCAAAGGAGTCTAAAGAATGCCAATGATCAAGAAAGCACACTAAACCAGGAAATTGGTTCGATCGAAAACTACCTTGAGATCGAGCGGTACCGCTTCGGGGATCGTCTTCGAGTTGAAATCCAGATACCTCCAGAGCTTCGGGGAGCCCTAGTGCCAACTTTCCTCCTCCAGCCCTTGCTGGAGAACGCCATCAAGTTCGGTGTGGCCCCCCGAACCACCGGAGGCAGGATTGTCATTCGGGCACGCCAGGAGGATTCCCGACTGGTCCTGGAAGTCGAGGACGACGCTCCCGGGTCCCGTCCCATGGATCCAGAATCCCAGACGGGTTTCGAGATCGCGAAATCAAGACTCGAACACCTTTTTGGGAAGGAGCAATCCCTCGAACTCCAGGTGTTGCCTGAGGGCGGGACCTTGGCCCGTTGCTCCCTGCCCTACGACCACATTGAAAATCCCAGGATCCTGTCCGGAGGGATGTCATGAACTTTTCGCCTCCCCTGCGCGCCCTGGTGGCGGATGACGAGTATTACGCGCGCCAGAGGGTCATCCAACTGCTGGATGGTGTTCCGGATTTCCATGTCATCGCAGAAAGCGAAAACGGCCATCAAGCGGTTGAAGGGATCCGTGAACACCATCCAGACGTCGTTTTCCTCGACATCCAGATGCCTGAGCTCGATGGGTTCGGGGTCCTCGAGACCATCGGGTCCGACAAGATGCCGCCCACCGTGTTCACCACCGCATTCAATCAGCACGCCATCCATGCCTTCGAATGCAACGCGCTGGACTACCTGCTGAAGCCTATTGACCCGGACCGGCTGCATCTCGCCCTTGAGCGCGTCCGGAACTGGCATCGCAAAGCCAAGGCGAACGATGTGCAGGCGCAACTGGAAAGCCTGCTCGCCATGGTTCGGCAGGAGGAGGCCCACCTGAAACGGATCCTTGTGAAGCAGGACGACCACCACATCATCCTGAAGACCTCGGGCATCCAGTGGATCGAGGCGGAGGACAACTATGTCCGCTTGCACGTTGAGGGAACCTCCCACCTTCTGCGGATGTCCATGACCAGCCTCCTTTCCCGACTCGACCCGGAAGTCTTCCGACGGATTCACCGGTCGAGCATCGTGAACCTCGACTTCGTACGCGAAGTCCATCCGTGGTTCAGTGGCGACCACATCTTGATCATGAAGGATGGGACCAAGCTCACGATGAGCCGAACCTACCGCGAACAACTCAAGGAACTCGTGTAAGGCCGGATCCGGGATTTCGAACCGGGCGGCCTGGACCTCCGGAGGGATCGGTTCCCCGAATGATTCTTCGGAAGTCGCCGGACGGGTCCTGCCGGAATGGGATTCCACCCGAAAGGGGTGAATTCCCATTGGGACGCCTGGAATCCGAAGGGGGAGGAGGGGAGTGTCCTGCAGGAAATGCTCCCCCCCACGCCGCAGGGCCCGCATACATCTCCCGACGGGTACCCGAATTCGGATGGATCGGGCTCCTCCAGTGAGGGGTCAGCGAAGCAGGCTTCACACGCAGTCAGGGAGGCAGGCCGAGCCCCTGCGACTTGCGTGGGGGGTGGGGGTGGCGTGCCCCTCGGGGCGATTCCTGGTGCTGGCCTGACGGGCCAAGGAAGGTGTCGAAGGGCCTTCTGGGGGGCCTTGGTCAGTCTCCTGGAGGGACAGGTCTCCTTGGGGCCTGTTTGGGTGGAAGGAGGAGGTTGGAAAACAGGCCATCACAGCCGATCCCCTGGGGATGCAGGTCCAAGAGGCCCTCCTTCCATTGAAGGAAGGCCCGGAGCCATACCCTCGCCTCCCCCGGATGGGCCAAAGGGGGCATGCACTCAATCGGCAACCTGGATCTATGACCCCGACAACCGACCCTGTCATTTCCTCATATTGGGATTCAACTAATAAACCAGGATGAAAAACGCCCCCGCGGGGTGGGGCGAGAAAGTCCAGCCCTTCCTAATAAGAACCCCTCGCTGCCTTTGGAACCGCCCTGGTGAAGCCACCGGACCAGGCCGGACCTTTGTGCGGGGGGGCCTGTTTGGAACCGAGGAGGGAGCGAGGCCAGTCCTGGGAGAGGCTGGCGGCGGAGGCCCAGGGGGTCCATGGGCCGGACCTTCGATCCCTTTCGGTTCGTGGAGAGTGAATTCAGGGGAATCCCGGGCGGCTTCATGGATGGCCGGGGCTCCCGGTTTCTGCCGCTGAACTGAAATCGCCCGTAGGTTCCCGTCATTCACACCAAGGATCACGGGGTTCCCGTCAGGATTCGTGCGACTCGCCCCGCCCAGGTTGTCACGGGGGGAGCCGAGCGTGATGGTTGGGCCATCTTCTAGGAGCCTTCCGATGAAAAACCAATTTTTGTGCCTTGGGCGCGTCGCGTCCATGCTTGCGCTGGCTGCCGGCCCGGCCCTGGTCGCCCAGACCCAGACCGGCACCCTGGTCATCAGCGTCAAGAACCAGGCAGGGACACCCCTGCCTGGGGTTCGGGTGACGGTCAAGTCGGACAAATTGCAAGGCCTGCGTTCCGGAGTGACGGACAACACCGGGTATTTCCGGGCTCCGCTCCTGCCCCCGGGAGCCTACTCCGGCACCATCACCATGGAGGGCTATATTTCTGCTTCCGTGACCGCCACCGTGCCCCTGGGCGGTTCCACCACCGCTGAAGCCGTGCTCCGGCCCATCGACACAGCCGGGGTGACAGTCACGGTGTTGGCAACTCAAAGCAAGATCGAGAAGGCCGAGGTTTCCATTACCGAGAATTACAGCCAGGAGGACATCCTGAAGCTGCCGGTCGCCCGCACCTTGCTCGGCATCGCCCAGATGGCCCCAGGGGTGACGAGCGGCGTTGGCAACCCCCCCCGGGCGGTCATTGGGGGCGCTGCCACCTACGAAAACAAATTCCTGGTCAATGGAGCGGACGTCAACGACAACTACTTCGGGACCGATGTGGGATTGTTCATCGAGGACGCCGTCGATGAGACCCAGGTGCTGACCAACGGGGTGAGCGCAGAGTGGGGTCGTTTCACCGGAGGCGTGATCAATGCGATCACCAAGCGGGGTGGCAATGCCTTTGAAGGATCCCTTCGCGCCACCATGACCAACCAGAACTGGAATGCGGTGCTGCCGAACATCGAGAGGTACCAGGACCCCGCCACTGGGGCCACCGCGATCGCGCCAATCAACTACCGGAGCACCATCGTCAACAAGGTCAACCCGATCTACATTTTCACCGTGGGTGGACCCATCATCAAAGACAAGCTCTGGTTTTTCGCTGCCGGGCGTACCCTCAAGACCGAAGCAAGCAACAGCCTTCCTGGCTCCGGCTTCCAGTACGTTCAGACCAATGAGGAGGCCCGTTATGAGGGCAACTTGTCCTGGCAGGTGAACGACAATCACCGCCTTCTGGCCTCCTACATGACGCGCGAAGTGAAGAACTTCAACCGCGCCCCCCTGGTCGCCAATACCGCAGACCCGGCTGGCCTTCAGCACCGGAGGGATCCTCTCAGCCTGAAGACGTTGCAGTACAACGGCATCCTCTCTCCCAAGGTCAATTTGGACGTGATGTGGACGGAGAAGCTGCAGAGGATCACCACCTCAAGCCCGAAAAACAGGGGCAACAACGGCGGCACGGCCTTCTGGCAGAGCCCCGTGTTCGACACCACCGGACTGCTCTTCAACAATCACTATTTCGGGAATGATCCGGAGGACCGGGATAACCAGAGCCTGAAGGCAACCCTGACCATGTACCTCACAGGCGCCGGGCAGCATCAGTTGAAGGTTGGGATGGAGCAGTTCAAAGAGATCAACAACGGCACGAACCTGCAATCTCCGACCGGGTTCGTCGTCGACGCATCGGGCGTGAACTACACCGACGTCAATCACATCACGTACGACTTCGACGCGGATTCCTACCTGGAGGACTGGTCCAAGGCCCCCGGAGGGAAATTCACCAGCACCTACACGTCCTTGTTCCTGAACGACAACTGGACGCTGAACAACCACTGGAACTTTACCCTTGGGGCCCGTTTCGAGAAGTGGGAAGGGTCCTCGGGCAACGCCCTCTACGCCAAGCCCGGCTTCCAGGACATCACCCCCCGGGTCGGCATCAACTTCGACCCCAAGGGCGACAGCAATTGGCAGTTCAACACCACCTTTGCCCACTATGCCGGGAAGGCAAATGCCTCCATCGTCACCGCGGGCACCTACGTGGGGAATCCGGCCCTTTCCTTGTTCGCCTATACCGGACCGGATGCCAGCGGGGTCACCCCCAGCGCTGCCACACCGGGCTTCCGGCGATCGGACTATTCCAACACCCCCTTCTACGTCAGCGATGCCACCCTGAACACCAAGCTGTCCAGCGACTTCAAGGCCCCCCTCACGATCGAATGGACCCTTGGCATGAAGCACAAGCTGAGTGACAGCGCCAACTTCACCCTTCTTTACGTCTACCGCAACCAGACCCGGATGTTCGAGGATTACAAGGGGATGTACGGACATGTGAACATTGGGGGCAACGATTTCTCCATCATCCAGTGGGGGAACGTGACCGCCTCGGAGGCCACCCGGGTGTATCGCTCCCTGCAAGGCACCTGGGAGGTGGGTTCCGATCTCTACGGCGGAAGACTCTTTTGGCGCGGCAACCTCACCCTGAGCCGGCTCGAAGGGAATTACGAGGGTGACGGCGGCAATCAGCCCGGCGGGGGAACCATTCTCGGGGACTGGCCTTTGGCCTCCCCCAACTCTGCCGCAACGGCCTACGGCCGGCTGGCCAACGACGAACCGGTCCGAATCAAAACCCAGGCGCTTTGGAATAGACCCATTGGAAACAACGTCCTGGCCCTCGGCTTCAACTTCGATTACGCCTCCGGAAAGCCATACAGTTTCACGCGCACGGCCTATACCACCGACACCTTTGCCACGGACTTTTATGTGGATGCCGCCTACAACACCTATCTGCGGTATTACGGCAAGCGCGGGATCGGCCGTTTCAATGACGTCTACACCATGGACTTCTCGGTGCAGTGGGACGGGAAGATCGGCCCAAAGAGCGGCGCCACCAACCGCCTCGGCTATTTTGTCAAATTCACGGCCTTCAACGTCCTGAACAATATCCAGCTCGCCACCTGGAATGTTGACGGGAGCACGGCCCGAGTCTCTCCGGGCACTCCGAACGATGTCTGGATCGCGCGCAACCGTTTCGGAAGACCCGTCAGCCCGGCCAACTACATCGGCAATCGCCAGATCCAGGTCGATTTCGGATTCAAGTTCTAGCCGCTGGATGCCAAGGAGAAGCGCCCGGGGACACCCGGGCGCTTTTTTCAGGGCTGAATTCCTCCTGGGGATTGCCCAAGCCGCCCCGGTGTGGGAGACCCTCCAACTTGATTTCTCCTGTGCCCTGGTCCCACCCTCCTGTTGATTCCACCTCGATGCAGCCGAAGAGCCACCTGGAGGAAGGGCCGGGACAGCGAGGCGGCGTGCCCTCAGAGGCTGGAGGATGACGGGCCGGGACCTGCGGCCGACGCCCTTCGCCCACGGGCGGGGGACTGGGGCCGGGCCCGGGAGGGTCAGATGCCCGAACACGGCATGAGGAAGGATCCTGCGAAAAGGCGATCGTCAGTAGTGGGAGGGGGTCCGACTGGCGCAGAGGCCGGGCGGGGATGCCTTTGCATCGACGCCTTGACGCCCACCCGCGGGAAAGGCGGGGTCCCAGGGGCCCGGCGGATGGCGATGGGCCCCTTGGGGCGGATGTCCCGAAGAATGAAATCCCGAGTCAAGCTTCGAAAGAGTTTCCCGCGGGCCTCCCGGTGCTGTCCGTGTGGAGGACGGATCAAGTGAGAGAAGGAAGGGGGCAGGGTCGCGAAGGTCTGGGGGATCGCCAAGACCTCCCAGGGGGACAGGTGGAATACGCAACCTGGTCCCCTCTTCCCTTGAGACGTCCGGATTCCTGACCTTCACCCGCGGGAGCAAGGGGGTGGTGGTTCGATTCGGTTCGGTGGTCTCCGATGAAAAGGGGATGTACGGGGAGTTCCCATCCTCCACGGGGAGGGCTGTTGGCCTGGTGGATTGGAGCGTTCCGACATGCCCAGGCTATCCGAGAGTTCGCCCCGACCCTTCTGCGTCCGACCCCGAAACCCTCGCCGGGAGGGCACGGCTGATCGAACCTGCATCCATCGTTCATGCCGTAGCCCAGGGGCGCGGCGGGTCTTTCACAATGCCACCCGGATTGAGCCCGGGCGACAAGCAGGAGGTTTCATGAGATTTTTCAACAGGCACCTCGTCACCCTTGCCCTTGGCCTCGCCGGCCTCGGCCTCCATGCTTCGGACTACAGGGCCCTGCTCGATGTTGCGCGCACCACGTGGGCGAAAAAACTCCATATCGGCGTTGTGTGCAAGTACAACGAACAGGCGGGTCGGATCGAGTCCCTCCGAAAAATCGCAGGGGAAGAAACCGTCATCACTGTGGTCGATGTCCATGCCGAACGTGAGTGGTTGGCGGCCAGCCACATCCTTGCCAGGCGGAGGCCGGATTTTTTGTTGCTGATGCCGAGTGGCGGCTTCTACGGCGAGGGCGGTTTCTGGAGCACGGTCCTGGTTCGGGCCTTGGCTCGCCTCGGCGTTCCCAGCGTGGGGACCTCTCCACGGGCCATCGAGCAGGGCGCGGTGTTCGCGGTGGGTGAGCATACCGGCTACCACTTGCTGGTCAGTGAACGCCCCATCGGCAACATCAGTGTGATTCTGCCCAAGCAGGGACAAGCTTTTCGTCAGGATCAGAGCAGCGGTGCCGCAACCTTGAACCTCATCAGCGCCGAACGCTAGATCCCCTAGCCCCGCGCCGGGGGGGGCCGCTGTTGAGGCTGGGCCCCCCCAAGCCGAGTCGGAAGGGGCCCCGAAAAGCACCTCGTGACGGACCTCCCGGGCGCTTCTCGACGCTCCCAACACCCGGTCTCCAAATGGACGTTCGGGCCGAGGGACGGCTCCGATCGGCGATGTTTGGAGCCGGAATCTCGACGCCCTACCTATAGGAAAACCCCTCGCGCGCCCACAAGGCTCTTGCATTAGCGCGCATCCTCATCCGCCGCGGGGACGGCGTTGCTTTCAGGTTCAGCATTCCGTGGTCCTCTTGGGCCCTGCTTCCGCAAGTTCCTCCTGGAGAGGCTCGGGCCAGGGCGGTCATCCCCTTGTTTCTTGTGGGAGCCAACTTGCGCCCTCACACGTGGCCCGGAAGGAAGGTGTTCGACTGACCTTCCCAACGGCTCGATTCGCCCCTCATCTCCAAAATTCCACCCCTGATCTGTTCTCAAAATTTGGAAATCCAATCAATTTTATGTCATCGGGGAAGGCGTGACTTCACCTGGATGACCCAGAAAAAGGTTTTCGATTGTCTGCCGAGGGAGTTCCCATGAGATCCATATGTAAAATTTGTGGACAAATGACAAATCTAAATCGTGATGTATGTTTTTGTTGCATGACCGGAAAGGAAAGGAAAAGGATCGGCACATGCAATGTGTGTGGTGGCGCAGTATACAAGCGGAAGAAAAATTATTCGAATGAATCAAATATTTGCGCTAATTGTGATAATAAAAAAAGGATCCAATCAATCCTGGAGATAGCCTGGCCGATTCTCGAGGGCGGGGGATCCCTTAAGGAGGTCGGTCAGCGGTTGGGGTTATCAGGAGAACGAATTCGGCAAATAGTCACTCTTCACGCGCCAGTGCCCGGTGGAGTAAGGAGAATTCGTTTACAAAACGCAAAAAATATCATAAATAATTTAATTTGTTCAGGAAAAACCGCCAAGGAAGCGGCTGCGGAATGCGGCTTATCGAGAAACTGGGTTTCTAAGGTCCTCAGGGCGAACCCGGGTTTGGCCATGATTGAAAAAGGAAACAGGAGGGACCGTCATGGATGTCGATTCGATCCGATTTTCAGGATCGTTGAACGTGAAGGGAAAAGCATTCGTGCCGCTTGCTTGGATCTGGGAATAAAATGTCGATCCTACATTTATAAAATCGCACGTACGCATGCAGCTCAGCAACGATTCCCTTGTTTAAAAAATGTCAGAGTTTGCAACCGAACAAAAAATGCTGCGCAGAATCAAAGAGAATTTTTGAGTGCCGGCTGACCCTGGGAGACCATTCCAGGGACCCATCAGGGCCAAGCCCCAAGGCGGATCCTGGCCCGGGTTCCTGGCACTCAAAGGCATGCAAGAAATCAACCCATCCTGAATAAGTTTCAAGGGATTCAGGGCCGGGCCAGCGACCATTCCTGGATCCAACCATTCCATTCCTGGTTGTCTGGGAACGTTTGGTGGGAGTGGATTAACTTTCGGTGTTTCGCGGCGTAAATTGGTATTCCAAAGAATATTCCGGTATTCGCACTTTTTTTGATTTCAGCAGGAGGATCCAGGATAGACCCAGGAGTCGAGATCAGTCAGCTGGATCAATGACAAAAGACAGGGCCTCGATCCGGCAAAGGGGTGTCTTCTTCCTCAGAAATGGGTGAGCGCGCCCGGCCCCATGGCTCTTCCATCCCAAAGAGTTGAATGTTCCGAATTTCCCGGCCGGTCCTCCGCGATGGGTCCAAAGGCCCGCGACTTCACCCCTGGCCTTTCTTCCGGCCCCCGAGGACTCCCCTCTCCCCTGCTTCAGGTATTGGACCCCCACCCCTTGACCATAGGACAGCTCATGACCAGCCATGCCGGCCGCCTACTCCTTTCCCTCCTCACCGTGCTTTTTGCATCCCAAGAGGTGCGCGGCGACGAAGGGATGTGGACCTTTGACAACCTGCCGCTGGGGATTTTGAAGACGCGTTACAACTTCGCGCCCGACCAGGCCTGGCTCGATCACGTGCGTATGGCCTCCGTGCGCGTCCCCCATGGAAGCGCCTCCTTCGTCAGCAAGGACGGGCTCCTCCTCACGAACCACCATGTGGCTCACGGGGCGATCCAGCAGGTCTCCGGCGAGAAAAACGACTACCTGAAAAACGGATTCGTCGCGGCCTCCAGGGCTGACGAAATCAAAATTCCAGGCTATACAGCTCAGTATTTGGTGAGCACCGAGAACATCACCGGCCTTGTGGAGAAGGCCGTCATGGCGGCTCCCAGTGGCACCAGGAAGGACCTCCTTCGCGCGGAGACCATCGCCCGGCTCGTTGCAGAGGAAAACAAGAAGAGCGGGCTTCATTGTGAATCCGTGGCGCTTTATCAGGGTGGGGAGGAATGGATCTACCGGTACAAGCTGTTGAACGATGTAAGGCTCGTGATGGCACCGGAGTTCGGGGTCGCAGCCTTTGGGGGGGACTGGGATAATTTCACGTATCCCCGGCACGATCTGGACATGACCCTGTTCCGGGTTTACGAAAACGGGAAACCCTTTCACCCTCCCCACCACTTGACTTGGGCCGAAAAGGGAGCCTCCTTTGGGGACCTGATCTTCATGGTGGGGCATCCTGGCAACACGAACCGCTTGGACACCCTTGCTCAGATGAAATTCGCCTTGGAAGAGGTTGTTCCCTTCCGGCTTCGGAACCAGGGACGGATGAAGAAGGCCTACCGAAGGCACGCGAGCCAGGGCCCCGCCCAAGCCATGGAGGTGTCCCAGCAACTCATGTCCGCGGAAAATTTCTTCAAGGTCTTCGAAAGAGAATGGGCAGGTTTGAAGGACACGGAAGCCATGGGCAGGGTTGCGGAGGCTGAGCAGGAGCTGAGGGCCAGGGTGGCCGAAAATTCAGAACTGAAGGCGTACGCAGGGGACAGCTGGAACAAGATCGAAGAGGCCCTTCAGCTGCGAAGAACCTTCATCAAAGAGCTGTTTACGGTCAACACGCGTGGCAGCGTGCTCTTCGAGTTGGCCCTTCACCTCGTCCGTCTTCCGGAGGAACTCGCCAAGTCCCCCCATGAGCGTCTGGGCGAGTACCGGGATGAAAAGACCCTGCAGGCCACTCGGACGAGGCTCGAGAAAGAGCAGGCACGCCGTCCTGAGGAGGAGGTGCGAGAGTTTACGATCGGGCTCGAAGAGGCCTTGGAAGAACTCGGAGCGAAACATCCGTTCGTCGAGGCCCTCCTCGAAGGGAAATCCCCAGCAGATGCCGCGAAGGATGTGGTGGCTCGGACACGGATGCACGAGGCTTCCTTCCGGAAGGAACTCCTCGAGAAGGGGACGAAAGCCATACAGGAAAGCAAGGACCCGTTCATCCTCCTGGCCCGCACCCTTGATCCCATGAACCGAACACTGCGCAAGGCCCAGGAGGGCGTGAGAGCGGTCATCTCCGAACACGCCGCCCGCATCGCGAAGGCCCGCTTTGCGGTCTACGGGAAGTCCAAATTCCCCGACGCCACGTTCACGCTGCGCCTAAGCTTTGGAACGGTATCCACCTGCAGGGCTATGGGCACCCTGCTCCAACCCTTTACAACCTTTGGCGGTCTGTTCGACCGGGCGGATGCCTGGGGACCCGAGGCGGAGAACAAGTCCTGGGCCCTTCCACAACGCTGGCGCGAACGACGTCACAGACTTGATCCGAGCACCCCTTTCAACTTCCTTAGCACCCATGACAGCATCGGTGGAAATTCCGGCAGCCCCATCGTCAACCGGAAAGGAGAACTGGTGGGTCTGGTGTTCGATGGGAACATCGACTCCATTCCCGGGCGCTACTACTACGACGAAAGGGTGAACCGCAGCATCAGCGTCGATGCCCGTGGAATCCTCGAGGCACTCGAAAAGGTCTACGACGCGAGTCACCTGGTGACTGAGTTGAGGCGGGACTAGGCGGTTGGGGTTTCGAGGGAAGGACACCTGGGCCATCTCAGCCTTGAAAGGGGGCAGCATGCTTCGATCCACATTCTGGGTGCTTGCAGGGGCCGTGCTTTTCAGCCAGGGCAACCATCTCCCGGCCACTCCTCCCATTGAGAGCGCCTCTTCCCCTTCAGGTGTTCGACCCCAACCGGGGTCGGACTGGGGCGCCGCGGCCCGTGCCGAACTCATCGAGAAAATCGCCGACCAGTTGGACCGGAATTATGTGGATGGAAAGGCCGGGCGTGAAATCGGAGAACTTCTGAAGCAGAAACTCAAGGGGGGCGCTTACGATCGCTTGGACCGTCCCGCCCAGTTCGCCGAAGCCGTCACCCAAGACCTGCAAAGAACCAACGGGGACCTGCACCTGACCCTGCGCTACTCCCCTGACCCGGCGGGGGCCCGGGGAGGAGGTCAACCTGGCTTCGATCCTTTCGCAGGGGCCCGGCAGCAGAATTTCGGCATAAACCGTGCGGAAATCCTCGAGGGCAACGTTGGGTACCTCGCGTTTTCCGGCTTCCTGCAGGGTTCTGGCTGGGAAGAGACCCTCGTGGACGCCCTCCGATTCCTCAGCCGCACCGATGCCATGATCATCGATCTTCGGATGAATGGGGGCGGCAGTGGCCACATGGGGGATTTCCTGTTGAGCCATTTCCTTGAAGCAAGGGCGATACCTACCGTCCGAATCAAGTCCCGGCATGCACCCGAACCCCTGGTCATTCACAGCCTGGCGGCGGTGCCGGGGCCGCGGCGCCCAGACGTCCCGCTGTACCTTCTGGCCAGCCAAGGGACAGGATCGGCGGCCGAAGCCTTTGCATTCGTCCTGAAAAACCTCCGCCGTGCCACCGTGATCGGCACGCGGACGGCAGGTGCAGGCAATACGGTTGGATTCTTCCCTGCAGGGCAGGGATTCACCCTCGGTTATTCCATCACCCACGTGTCTGATCCCAGGACCGGATCGACCTGGGAGCAGGTCGGGGTCCAGCCTGATGTCGCCGTTTCCCCGGAATGGGCCCTTCAAGAGGCTCATGTCGCGGCACTCCAGCGCCTGATCGACACCATTCCCGATCCGAATCGGGTCCGAGTGCTCAAACGATTGGTGGAGGCCGCCCAAGCGCGCCGAAGACCTCTGCCCGTGGACCGGGAGAACCTGGCCCGGTACGAAGGGAATTACGGGGGAAGGGTGGTGAGGGTCCGCGAGGGGCGGGTCACCTACGCGCGCAACGCGGGGGCCCTGCCAGAGGAATTGGTCCATCTTGGCGGGGGGCGTTTCGCCTTGGGCGCCGCCCGGATCTGTTTCGAGGATCGTGATGGGATGGCCACCCTCATCCTTGAGCGATCGGATGGGACCGAGGTGAGCCTTCCGCGAAGCGTTCCTACATTTGGATTCTAGTTCCGAAGGGACGACCCCCCTGGAGCCTTTTGGCCAAGCCCGTCAACCCGAATTCATCTCCTCTGGAGCCCCATGCACCTCGCCTCACCGCTCGTGGCCCTCATCACAATCCTGAGTCCCAGCTCCCCACCTTCCTCCGCCCAGGATTTGGAGAAGAACCTCCCTGGTTTTTCGCTGATGGTGGCCAGCGATTGGTCCGGGCGCATGGTTTCTTTCGCCAATGGCGGTGCCTTGCCGCCCAACCTCCCCATGGCAGCCCCAGGCTATTACATCGTTCGGTGGGAGAAACTCCTGGGTGGGAGGGTGATCCAGGAATTGAGGAGCAACTCGAGATCCGCTTCCGAAGTCACAAGGGTCACCTATTTCTGGGACTTCAGGAACGCTCAGGTTGCCTACCTGGCGGTGACCCCACGCACCCTGGACCGAGGAACCATCCGTGAAGACCAGGGGAAAATCATCCGGACAGGCACCCTCACCTTCGCGAACGATTCCGTGGACTATGTCGAAACCTGGGAGGTGACCCCAGCGGGAAAACTCATTCAGCGGTACGTCCCTGCCAAAGGGAACGGTCATGTCCTGGAGATGGAAAAGGCGGCTTCCGCCGCCACGCGTTAGAGCTTCGGCCATGGGCCGAGCATTCAGGTGGATGCTCGAAACCTGGGCATGATCCTCACCATCCAGGCGTCACCCTCGGGCCAGGCCGCCTCAACGGGTGGCGATTCCGACTGGGCATCCATCCCGCCTGGGGATGGGAGATCGCCCCGCGGTAACCAGGTTGGGGATCCGTCAATCGAACAGCGTGATTCAGGCCGCTTTCCCACCTCGCCGCCGCCGCAGGCCTGGCCTCTCGGGAAACAGATTCATCCCGGAAATCCTGAGGGTCGACGGCCGGCGTTTCACGGGCCCCCCGTTGGAAGAACATTCGGCCAGGGGTTCCAGGGAGGGCGCCCTGATCCAAGTCAAATCGCAGGAGGGGCCGAGGCCCCTCCTGTCTTGCGATACCCCTTGGATCGGAGCCGGCTACATGCGCCCGAATTTGTATAGGAGGCCCAAGCTGTACCAGCCGGGATTCAATTTTTTGTTGAATTCGGTCTGGGTGTAGTCCACCCGAATACAAAAATCCTTGGTGAGCGCGCGTTCGGCCCCCAGGCGCATGGCAAATTTGGTGCCCTTGGGTGTGTTGTTGTAGTTCGTCGTTCCAGAGGAGGCCAGGTCGCGGTAGTCGTTGGTGGTTTGCTGGTCGACAGCCTGTTTCCAGCGGATCCCGAACAAACCTGCATAGAAGGACCACTTGTTGACATCCTGGATGATGTCCCAGCCGAAGCCGAGGTGCTTGGGGGCGGAACCCGACATTCCTGTCTCGGCCTTGGCCCTGAGGCCGGTGAGGTCGACGAAGACGCGGTGGTGTAACCCCGCGTTCAACTGACCGCGGTAGGCGAGACCTACGGACATTCCGCTGAGTTTCCCGCCTTCCACCATCCGAACGGTGTCCTGGGAGGCAAACAGGGTTGAAACGTGTGCCTCGAAGGCGTGCTTGGGATCCTCCGCGGAAAGCCCCGGAGCCACGGCGGTGAGCAGCACGAATGCGATTTGTCTGTTCATATTGATGCTCCAGAAGTTGTATTGCCTACCACTTGAAACCGAGGCTCAACCGGACGACACGGCCGCCGGTAAAATCGTTGAAATCCTTGGTGCCAAAGCCGGTCCATGTGCCCGCGTTGGCTCCCGTTCCAGGGGTCCAGGGCATGGCCAAAAAGCCGTCCTTGCCGTTTCCGTAGGTTCCGGTCGTGCCGCCGTTGGTGGCCCGGTAGCCAGTCTCTTGCCAATGATTGAAGACATTCAGCACGGTCAATTCGGTGAAGACCCGCACCTTGAATGCCAGGGCCATTTCGTATCCCAGTTTCAGGTCGAAGTTGAAATAGTCGTTGTCGCGCATGAAACCGCGCTGGCCGAAGAAGCGGGTCCAACCTGCACCATTCGCGAGGTAGCTCGCCAGGGTTCCATGCAGGGCCCCGGGATTGGCGGCGGCATAGGAGTTGTAATAGGCGGTGACATCTGCGGAACGGTCGAGGGTGCGCGTCAGGCTCCAGGGGCTGCCGCCAAAATAATTCAGCATCAGGGACCCGTAGTAGGTGGCCCTGCTCGCGGTGCGGTGGTTGTAGCCCAGCCAAAGGTTGCCGCGGTTGCGGACATCTCCGCGCAGGTAGCCTTCGGGATAGTACTCAGAAACCGGAATGCCCTTGGCCGCCCACAATTCATCCAAATCGCCGATGCGATCGCCGACGGTGCTGGAGGTAGCGGTGGAGTCGGATCCTTCGCCATTCCCGCGCAGGACGGAATAGCTCCAGTTGCCCCCGAGGGACCAATCCCTGTTGAGGACGAGGTTCAGCTCGAGTTCGAGGGTCTTGAGGGTGCGCTTGATCCGGTCGTCGGTCTTCCAAAACGTCCGGATATCCCAGAGTTGGACCCCGGAGAAGGGGGACATGAAACTGTATTCATTTCCGAAGTTGGTGAAATCGTTGTAGAAGTCCTTGAAGTTGCGTTGGGCATAGGTCAACGAGAGGAAGGAACCGTTGGCATAGGTATGGCGAAGGTTGATGCTGGATTCGGTGGCGGAAGGTGCGGTAATGCCCCGATCCACCTTCGCCGTCGGGCCGCCGCTGGCCCCTTCGAACCCTGCCGGACTGATGTCCCAGACGGGTGAACTGGTTGAAAGGTTGCTCAACTGCGCGTAGGTGACGGCGAAATTGTTGGCCCGAGCCGCATACACTTCGGTGTAGGGGTTGCTGGCGTAGGTGAATTTGTTGACGAACCCACTGTGCAGGGCGCCGACATAGGTCGCGTGGTGGGCGCGAGCCAGCCATCGCTGGTCGCCATTGATGTCCCAGGTGACCTGGAAGCGAGGGCTGATCTTGCTCGAGTCGACCGTGGGGCTGCCGAAGGTGTCTTCGGCGTGGGCCTTGTCGTAGCGAAGACCCGCCATGACCTGCCACCGATCGGTGATCGACCAGAGGTCGTTGATGTAGAAGGAGGTCTGAGTCGATCTCGCCCGCCCGTCGGCGGTGACGTAGAGCATCAGGTACGTGGCATCCGGCACCCCGGTGGGCCGTGTGTCGTAACGGTACATACGATAGGTTCGGTCGGGGTTGATGCCGTTGACGTAGGCGCGCGCCGGTCCGTACTGTTGCCGGTTCGGTTCGGCCTGGGAGTAGCCCATGCGTTCGAACCCGAGGTCCAGCGTATGCGAACCGAGCGCATTCGTTGGGCCGAACCAGGTCAGGTTGCCGGAGAGTGTGCTGTTGTCGCGGTGCTTGATTTCCTCGTTGTCGAAGGTGGCGTTGTTGAAACGGTAGGGGGTGGTGGTGTTGTTGAACCGGACCAGGGTCAGCATCGGGTACTGGCGTGTTCCGTCACCGCCGGACTGGATGACGGACTTCTTTTCCGCGAGCTTCAGTTCGCCGGTGAGGCTGGAACCGAACACTCCGCGGTACATGATCGAGCGGTATTCCGCGATGTTGATGCTCGGACACAGCCCGGCCCGATCAATGTTGGCGGCTGTGAAGTTGTAGTCCGTCGTGTTCTGGGTCTGTCGACTCTGGCCGACTTCGAAGGTGTGATTCTGGGTCGCGGCAAAGGTCAACTTGAGTTCGTAGAACTTGGTGTCGGTGACGGTGGTGTAGGAGGAACCCTCGTCCGGGAATACATAGCGCGGCGAGCCGTCGCTGTTGAGGACGGTGGATCCCGGGCTGGCGATGGTCCCAGCCGTGTAGGTGGCAGGTTGGGCCTTGGTGCCGATCTGGAACCACAAGCGGTCCTTGAGAATCGGGCCTCCCAGGGTCAGGGAATAGGCCCGGGACAAGATGTCGTTGGCCAGGGCTGTTCCGGCATTGGACGGGGCCAAGGTGGCACGGTCGCCCCGAGGCGCCTGGGCACTCCAGCTCGGCCGGGCGAGGAGGGCACGGAAGACGCCGGTAAAATCGTTCCCGCCGCTCCTGGTGATGGCGTTGAGAACACCGCCCGTGAAGTTCCCATAACGGGCATGGATGGGGCTCTGGATCACCTGCATTTCCTGGATCGAATCGTCCACGAAATACTGGCGCCCGTTTCCGCCGGTGTAGGTGTTGTCGGAAATGTCGGTGCCGTTCAGCAACACGCGGTTTCCGGTGGTCTGGCTGCCGCGAATGGCAAGGCGGTTGTTGGTGTTGACATTGGAGATCACACCAGGGGCCAGCATGGCCATGTCCTCGAGACCGCGGGTGGTCCGTGGCATCAAATCCATGGCTTCGGAGCTGACCAGGGTGGCGACCTTTACGTCGGTCTTGTCCACCGTGGCCTGCGTAGCGACCACTTCAACGACGGTTCCGGCTTCCCTCTCTTCAACCAGCAAGATGTCCTGGCGGACAACTTGACCCAGGCCCACATCGGCCGAGGAGGTGGTGGTGTAGAAGCCTGGATGGGTGATGGTCGCCGTGTAGGAGCCCGGGGGCAGCAAGGGAGCGCGGAAATTCCCTGCGGGATCGGTCATCACGGTACGAGTACCCATGAGGGCAGGTGAGGTCAGGCGTACCTGAACGCCGGGGAGGGAGACCCCTCCCTTCTTGTTTTTCACCGTGCCCACGAAGGTTCCAGTCAGTTCCTGCGCTTGTCCAGTGACCGCGACGACGGCGAGGGCTATCCAACTCAAATTCCGCGTTTGAAAACGAAACATGGGGTATCTCCTATCAACCAGATTCGGATTAGAACCGGATGTTCAGGCCGAGTTCCGCCGCCCAACCGTTCACGGGATTTGAGGAATGGCTTTTGGCCCGGAACATGGTCGCGTTGAGGGTCAACGCGGCGAAGTCATTCACCATGTAACCCGCACCCAGCTTGGGACCCACCGTGAACGCGGTTGCGTCGTGGTCATCCTGAATGGTTGTGATGCTCAGGATTCCAGGGGAGGACGGATTGTACATGTTCGAAATGGCCGTGCCATTCGTCGTGACCCGGGTTCCCCCATCGCGTTCATTCATTTTTATGGAACCGAATTGCAGGCCACCCTGTACGAAGAAGCCGTCGAAGGCGAGGTTTGCGCGATACAACACGGCAGCCTGGAACCCGCCTCCGTTCGTTTTCCGCATGCGCATGTCGTAGATGGACGGATTGATGCCGGTCGCTGGAACGCTTGCTGCATATTTGCTAACAAGGCGGTTGTCCCCGGGAATCCACTGGTAACCCACCGAGGTCACCAGGCTGGCCCCGTTGGCCAGTCGTTTGCCGCCTTCGAGCGAGAGCCCAAAGGTGTAACCTGCGTCCTGGCTCACGGTTTTGAGGCCGGCGAGCGTTGGACCACCGTGCAAATTCATGGCGAAGGACCAGGGCGCTTCCCCGAAAAGGGGTGTCGCGAGGAACCCAGTACCCACCATGACCCGGGTAACCAGTGGCAATAGATGTCGCATTCATTTCCTCCAGGAGAGCTTTTTCAGGCGACGATTCGGTGAATGCGGGGTCAGACGCGCGAGCTCCGAACCGGGTGTTTCAGTTGATCGAAGAACAGGCGACGGGTTGGCCGCTGGGGGTTTGCACCCTTTCGAATTCAGCCCCCCGAATCCGTCGATGCTGGAGCCGGCGCCCCTGCCCCCAACACCGACCAAATCAGGCGCCAACTCGGGCCGACGGGTGGAACCACACGCAGGCGAAGTGGCGCTGCCGCCATAAGCGGGGGTGGCCAAGGTGGTTGTCCCACGTACCCAAAATGCTCACCAGCCTTTGGGGGGGTGGTCACCTTGAAGGGAGTGCGGGGTTGGCCCTCTGCGCGGCCTAGGCATCAACGCGACCCGCCCGAGACAGAGTTCGTTTTCTGTCATGGTTCTCCTCCTCAAAGAATGGCCCTACCTTTACCTCCGCATCCGCTTGCGACAATGAGCCCGGGGTGAGTCGCGCCCGCCGCGATGGGAATCGCATTTTCTCGGGGCGAGATCGGGGAACCTTCCTCCATGGTTTGGATCAACACGTAGAGGACGACGGTGCACGATGGCCCGGGGAGTTGAACCCACGCACCATGGGTGCATCCCTCCGGTGATCCCAGCGGCCATTGCGGGGGGGCGGGTTCATGTGCCCTCGCGGGAGGTCCTGGTCCGGGTTGAGAATCGCCTCCTTACCAACCGGGGGGATGCCTGGGTCAGGGCCTAGAATCCCCCTGGAGCACGGGTGAAGAGGAGGGTCGATTCACTTCCGAAAAAATGCGCTTCGCCCCCGGATCATTGCGAGGCGATGGCCACGGTCTGAAGGTTGGTTCGGAATCCCGGAGATTGGTACCGCTTCGGGGTGCCCGCGGACATCCGCCGGAAGTCCCGGCACGATGCCAGCGTTTGAGGAGAAGATCCGCGTCCGGCCCTGCTCCGGGGAGGCCCAAAGACCACCATCAACCGTTCTTGAGGTGACCCGATGCGGTCTCCTTTTCCTCTCTCGCGGGTCCCCACCCGCGAGAATTTTGTTGGCACCCTGGCGGAAGGCTTCCGAATGGTGAAAACCCCTCGTGGGGTTGAGGCCTAGGAGGCGATCTGCTGGGCCCGGGGAAGACCGACCTGGTGTCCGAAAGGGGGATTCCCGGCAGGTGGGGCAGGGGTCAGGAGAACCCCAGGGTGGCCCGTCGGTCTTGGATTCGACGCCCGGGGGGGGAAGGCGGATCCGGCGAATTTCTCAGTGCGGTTTTCCCAGGGGAATCAGTCTTAGGGAAGCCCAGGTTCAACTTCGGATCCCGCCCTGGCCTTGGGACGTTTGGGAAGCCATCCTTCCCATCCTTCAGGGTCCAGATGCCCCTCAGCCTCCTTCAACCGAGGGGGCCGGTGGGAAACAAGAAGCTAGGCCAGGGTCACTTTTCTGGAATCGATGGCTCGACCTTGATGGATGCCCAATCCCAGGTTCTCTGCCACCGCGAGACCGTAGTGGCGTTGGCGGAGCCCCGGGATCTGGTCAGGCTTCAATCGTCCGGACGCAACCTGCTGGGCGAGGATCACATCGAAACCCACGCTATCGAGGGCCACCGGATCGGTCGCGGCGTAGATGCGATCGTGGGGAACGATGAACTGGGCCGCGGGAGATGGCCCTCGATCGTACTGGACGCGGAAGCCGTCCATGATGTTGAGGACCACCTTGTCACGGAGCGGGGGGAAGGCGCAGACCTCCGGGACGTATCGGTGGATGAAGTAGTGCCCGCGGGGACAATTCGTGGTTGCGCCATAGGCGAGGTTCTTGAGGGCACCGGTGATCACGGAGATGCCGTGATGCTTGAGCACCGGGATGTTGATGACCTTGTCCACCCCGCCCTCTTTTCCGCCCTGGGTCAGGATCTTGGGGAAATAGCTCCTCGGCCCCCCATGGAACATCTCCTCCAGCATGTTGTCGGCGTCGGGGAGCTCGAAGTCCGCCTCGTAGAAGGCGCTCTGATCCCAGCGTTCAAACCCCCCAGGCGTATTCCGCCCATCCTTCACAATGAACCAATTCAGCAAGTAGGCTTGGACCCCCGGATGCACTTCCTCCGGCTTGTAGGTCCGGGCGTGCTCATCATCAAAACGGTGCCATACAAGCATGTCCTTGCGGGGGATGCCAGACTTCTCGATCCCTGCTACCACTGCGGAGATCAGCTCTCGCGTCACGCCACAAATCTGATGTCCCACCGGATTGAATTTAATTCCTACACGTTCTCCAGGGCTGACAAATCGACGCCAGGCATCCCGAACGTCCTTGTCGCCGGTCAGCGTCAACAGGGCCGCCTCAACCATTCGCTCTGCCGCCCCAGGAACCGGCTGCATGTTCTTCATGGAACCTGGCAAGTAGGCTTCGGCCACGACTCCCGGATAGGGGCCGGGCATGGACAAGGGGGTCTTGGGCTGGCGCAGTGCCACGGCAACGTTCGTGTGGAGGGCCGTGGGATTGGGCCGTACGACCCTTTGCGCGGTGGCCGGTGCGGAGGTGGCACCTGGAGTTGGAGGCGTCTGTAGATGAGGCACCTGGGCGGCGGTCAGCGCAGCCCCCCCAAGGGCCAAGAATTCGCGCCGATCCATAGCATTGTCGCCGCCCATGGGACCTCCTGGTTGATGGCCTGGTTCCTGAATGGGGCGGAAGGGGCCGGTTTCCTCCACCAATTTCGGCCTTCAATTGAACCATTGTCGTCGTCGACAAACGAATTCGTTTCACCCCACTCCAGGGGGATTCACCCCATCCCGGCCCTGTGATCCAAACAGGGGATAGATTTGGAGATCCTGGGGCTTCCCAGCTTCGCCTGCCGCGGGAAAGGACGGCTGGATTCTTCCAGTGCACGCCACGACGATTCGTCAACGCCGACCGTGCCGCGTTCAACGCGGAGGCTTGCCCCGACCCTTTCGTTGGTGGCAGATTTTCGGCCAGGGTCCAGGCCCCTCCCTGGGGGCGGGGTACACCTGGAATTCACGAATCTGATGGAATCGAAGATGCGAAATCCATGGGTCCCACCCTTCATGCTGGTCCTCCTGAGCGCCCCAGGTCCTGCGGCCATTCCTCCAGGGTGGAAGGTGGAGAAATCCCTCCTGTTTTCGGCGAACAACCTCTACGGGCATATCAATGGAGGCGCGGAGCTCCTCCTGGAATTCGGATTCGATTCGCTTCGTGTTCAACACCTCCGAAAAGGTGAACGCGAGTTCACCATCGAGCAGTACAGGATGACGAGCCCGGAAGCGGCGCTCGGCATCTACTTGTCGAGCGCGGGAAAGGAAACCCGTCTGAAGGGCATCGAAGCCCGTCATACCGGCAGCGCTTTCCAGATCACGGCCCTGAAAGGGAGGACCCTCCTTCATCTCCTCAATCCGAAGGGTGGCGAAGAGGCGATGGTGGAAATGGTCGCCTGGGCGAACACGGTGTTGGAAGGCATTCCGGAGGAGCAGCCCCGGGACCTCTTTGAGCGGCTTCCTCCGGAAGGCCGAGTACAGGGTTCGGAATTCCTTGTCCGGGGCCCCCTCGGGCTCCAGACCGTCTTCACCTTGGGTGACGGCGACCTTCTTGGCCTGGAAGGGAGGCTCTTCGCCTCAGGAGCCGAATACAGGGGTGCGCGAGGCGGGAACTTTTCCCGGTTGGTCATCGACTACCTCGATGAAACCACGGCCATGGAATCCCTCCGTCGCGTTCGGGAAGGGCTCGATCGCTCATTGAAAATGCGGCGGGTGGAGAGAAATGCTTTCACATTCCAGGGCCCCCAAGGACAGTTCGGACATGTGGAGCGAAAGCTGAACCGCCTTACCCTGACCTTCCGTTTGAACCAAGAGCCCGAACCGTCCTTTCATCCTGAGACCCCCGGGAATTCTGCCCGCCCACCCGAGAGGTGATCCGGAAAGGGCACCGTGAAGATCCCACGGAACCCCTTCGCGGGGCAGGCCCCAGCCGGCGAAGGGTGGATCGGAACCGGCCTCCGATGGGTGCGCCGCCGGCGGAAATGGCCCATCCTCCCCGCCTCGAGTTCTCCGCTGGTCTCAGGGGGTCCACCCACCCCCTTCTGGCCGCCCTTCTCAAGGCGGCCTCGCGCTGGTGATCGTGGCCCTTCGCAAGATCATCCGGGTCCTGGAAGACGATTTCGCCCGGCTGAATCCCCAATCCCCCGGGCCATCGGTCCACTGCCCAGGCAATGGGAAGGCGTGGGATGGATGGGTTGATTCCGCCCCATGGAAGGGCGTGGGTTGGCTCCCGTCGCTTCAGACGAATGTGCCGCCGGCGTCGGTACCGATGAGCGTGCCGGCCCCATGGCAGTGCAGCAGCGCCAGAAGGTGGGCGGTGGACGAGAAACAGCCCCGTCCATGAGCACGATAGGCCTGCCCCGGGAGACATTCCGGGTTTTCGGGATGGGCCTGGCCAAGGGAGAAAAGCGCTTTCCATACTCCCCGGTGGAAACAGGAGGCCGGTTGCCGTTCGACCAGGAAAGGCAGATGGGAGGAACAAAAGGGATCTCCCCCACTGTTGTTGCGCAAATCCAGGATCGGTTTTTCGAGTCCCTCCGTTCGAACCATATGGAAGACATCGTCGACGATGCCTTTGAACGCTTCAGGGTTGGACTCGCATCCGAAGGAACGAATGATCCATTTCCCTGAACCTATGTCTGGCCTGGGGGATCCATCCCTGGTCGCGACAGGGGACTCCCGGCAATCAGAGCGTCCGACAGGTTCGTTCTCTCCACCGGTGGTCCGTTTCATCGGTCTAGGGCCCCCGGGACTTTTCCGGGGCGGAATCCCATTCGGGGGCGAGCTGGACGAGCCCTCTTCCTCCTCAATGCAAGCTGGGTTCAAGCAAGCCTGTGCACCCCCCGGCCGAGCCAGGAATTCCCTTCAGGGCCATCCCTGGACGAATCCCCTTCCTTCCAACACTCCAATACCGCGCGAGGGGGTGCTTTCGGAGGGGCCTCAGCGGGAGGACCGGCAGGCCGGGGCCTTCATCCCCTGACCAAGGCTCGTCCTGAGCCTTGGCCCTCCGGGCGGCAACCGCCTCCGGCGGTTCCGTCCTATTTCGCCTCCGCGTATCGCGCACATTGTGCGCTCCTGCGCGCTGTGTTTGCCGACGCGGAGCCTCCCTGCTCAATGGTGGTGCCTGGAGCCGGAATCCTCCGCGGCGACGGCATGCGTCGCCGCTCCGCCGCACGTGGTCTAAGGTCCCTTCCGCCCTGCGGACGCATGCGTCCTCCGGGCTCCAAAGCGGAACCCAAGACCCCTGTGACTTCGATTCCGGCTCTCCAACGGCCAAAGGCCCCGGCAGGCCGGGGCCTTCATCCGCTGGTGCCTGGAGCCGGAATCGAACCAGCGACACATGGATTTTCAGTTAAAAACCTGATCCTTCATGGCCATTCACGGCTCTTCACGCATCAATGTAATTTGCTCATTATAAAATACTTGAAATGTTGCATGACTCGCCGTACACTTCTGTGACGGCAAATTCAAAGTGACTGTGAAGTGACTTGAGATCAGCCACCGGGTGAATCGGAATGGCTCGAAGGGCGAAAGCGAACTTGACCGACACCTTGGTGGGAAGGGCCAAGCCGGAGGCTTCCCAGTACCGGATCTGGGACGTCAAGGTGTCGGGATTTGGGGTGCAGGTCTTCCCCTCAGGGGCCAGGAGTTTCGTGGTCCAGTTCACCCGCGGTGGAGCAAAGGTCTTCCTCACCATCGGGACCTACCCTTCCTGGAGCGCTGCCAAGGCCCGGGAGGAGGCGTACCGGCTTCGCCAGTTGCACGAGGAAGGCCGGGACGTGAAGGCCTTTCTGGAGGTGGAGCGGCAGCCCAATACCATTGCCTCCCTGGTGGAGATCTGGAGAACCGACTATGCCCCTCGCCGGAAGCCCACCACCCTTTCCTCCTACGAAAGCATTCTCAAGACCTGCATCATCCCCCGCCTTGGAGACAGGTTGGTAAGGGACATCTCACATGGAGACATCCGAGCCTTCTACCGTGCGATAAAAGCCAAGACCCCCACTCAGGCCGGCAGAGCTTGCGCCATCCTCTCCAAGCTTTTCAACATCGCAGAGCGGGAGCAGTGGCGGCCACCCGGTTCAAACCCCGTCAAAGGTCTGGAAAGAGAGATCGAGCACCCAAAGACGCGGGTCCTGACCATAGACGAACTGCGCCGCCTTGAACTGGCCATCGTGTACCTCGCTGAGACCGGATGGAAGTCCAAGAAGTATCCAAACCGACAGCCCTTCAAACTTGAGCCTGTGGTTGCCGATCTTGTCAGGTTCCTCGCTTTCTCAGGCCTCCGTCGCTCAGAAGCCCTCACCCTTCGTTGGGATGCGTTGGACCTGGCAAAGGGGACGATGACGTTTGCCGAGCACAAGACTGATCAACACGGGGCGAAGGTGCTTCCAATCAATGCCCAATTGCAATCGGTCCTCACAAACAGGATGGGGCAATCTCTTTCTGTCTATGTATTTTCCGGGTTGTCCATGAACAAACCCTTCCAGGGTTTCGGCAAGCTCTGGTTGAAGATTGCGGAGAAGGCCGGGTTGGTAGGAGTCACCCCCCATGACCTCCGACGGACCTTCAATACCACCTGCGCGGAGCTTGGCTATCCTCCACAGGTGTTTGATACCTTGCTTGGCCATCGTCTGCCAGGAATGCAGGCAATCTACACCCACCTGAACCCCACTGGAATCCTGGCAGAAGCATCGAAGGCGACCTCCACCTGGATCGAGGCCGCCATGCTGGGAAAGAATCCGCGCACGGGGGAAAGCGTCCGTAGCCTAGCGGACACAGGCTCCGCCTAACCTGCGCTAAACTGCGCCAGTATTTGTTATAAGCACTATGAAGGACCTTCTAGCCCGCCATCCCGGCGGGCTTCCTTCGTTATGGAGGCACGTTTGAACCTGATCCCCATCGCAGCCGCGGTGATCGTCAAGGCGCTCCTGGAGTGGTGGCTCGGCGACGCCGACTAATCCCTCCTATCCCCCAACTTCTGCCCCGCATCTGCGGGGCATTTTCATGAAAGGGACCGCCCCATGGTCCACAATCTCTACCGCAACACCATGGCCTTCACGGGCCAGCGCCCCTGGCACAAGCTCGGCGTCCAGTTCGAGCAGGAATTCACCAGCGCGGAAGCGATCGCTGCCGCCAGGTTGGACTTCCCCGTCCTCAAGGAGCAGTTGTACCGGCGCCGCTCCGACCTCGGCGACAACTTCACCGAACCGATCGACGCCTGGGCCACCATCAACGGCCACACACAGGATGTCTTGGGCGTGGTCGGCGGCGTCTACGAAGTCCTCCAGAACTACGAGGCCTTCGACTTCTTCGACATCCTGCTCAAGGAGTCCGGCGGCAAGCTGCAGACCGCCGGCGCCATCGGCAAGGGCGAGAAGGTCTGGATGCTGGCCAAGCTGCCTGAGGTCTTCTACCCCCTGGCCGGCGATGGCGTCGAGAAGTACCTGCTCGGCACCACGTCCCATGACGGCACCACCAAGACCGAAATCCGCTTCACCGACATCAGGGTTGTCTGCGCGAACACCTTCAACCTCGCCATGCGGGGCAGCCGGGGCGTGATTGCTATCCGCCACACCAGCCAGATGCGCCAGAAGCTCGAGATGGCTGCCATGGTCATGCTCCGCTACCGGGAACACTTCGATGTGGTCAGTGACCAGTTCAGCAAGTTGGCCAGCGTCCGCATCGACGATGCCTGGCTCGACGAATACCTCGAACGCATGGTCGGCAACCCCCTCAACGTCTCCGATGGCCGCGCCCGCACCATGATGGAGAACCGCATCGCCCTCATCGAGGGTCGGCTGGCATTCGGCAAGGGCGTCGACCTGCCAGGCGTCCATGGCACGGCTTGGTGGGCGTTGAACAGCATGATCGAGTTTGCCGACTACGACATGAAGGCCAGGGGCCAGGCCGCGGACGAGTCTCGCCGGACGAATAGCATCCTCTTCGGCCGGGCAGCCGAGTTCAAGCAGCAGGCCTTCGATACGGCGATGGCTTTGGTGTCGCGGTAGATAGCCGTAAACAGAACGGTTTCAATCCAACCCTTATTCCAGACCAGGAGAACCCATGCCCCGCATTTCATTGCTTTCCTCAGGTGGGCGCCCATGAGGCCACTCACTCCCTCTGACTACCAAGCCGCCCTTCAAGCTCGCCTGGAGTCCCCGAATACCTTCCCTGACCGCGCCGCCTACTTCGGCGCCTCCGAGATTGGCACCTGCCTCCGCCGGGTCATTGCCTCCAAGATCACCCCGGTGACCTTCGACACCGCCTCCATGGGACGGATGCTCGCCGGCCGGGCGATGGAGAACGAGGTCGTCCAGCTGGTCCGCCTCGCTCTCGACGTGAGGGACACCGGGCGTGTGCAGAAGGAATGGATCCATCCGGAGCTTCCCCTCCGCTGCCATCCCGACGGTCGCATTCTCGACCCCGGCGGCGACGGCGTCCTGGAGGTCAAGACCGCCAGCGCGGCCGCTTTCAAGCGCTACCAGAGCGAAGGTCTACCCCCGTACTACCTCGACCAGGTGCAGGTCCAGATGGGACTGTCCGGCCTCGGCTGGGCGCTGGTGGTGCTGGTTTCCCGAGAGAACTTGGCTGAGGTCGCGACGTTCAAGGTGACCTACGACCCCTCGCATTTCGCCGGGTTAGAAGCCCGGGCCGCCTCCGCGGCACCGTACCTCGAGCAGCAGGCAGAACTGCCTGCTGGTGAATGCGAGCGGGGGTTCTGCTTCAACTGCCCCTACGCAGGCAATTGCCCGCAGTTCCAGGCCCGCCGCGCCTCCGGTGAACTGCCAGAGGTAGCCCGGCTCCAGTTGGAGTGCCAACTGGAGGAACTGTCGGAAGCCGAGAAGATCCTGGATCCCCTCCAAGCCCGGTGCACCGAGCTTCGGAACCAGGTCAAGACTGCCCTCGACACCTTTGGCGTCCAGAGGGTTGTGCTGGAGGGCGGCACGGCTCAACTCGTCTCCAGCACTCGCACCAGCTTCGAAAGCAAGGCCCTGCTTCGAGATGCGCCCGAGATGTATTCGCGCTTTCTGAAGACCTCCACCTACACCACCCTCCGCCTCAACCTGAAAGGAGCAAGCCCATGGTCAATGGCGTCGTAACCCTGCCACCCATCGTCACCCCCTCCGCCATGCCGCCGTTCGGTGTCACGGAGATCCGCAAACGCACCCACGCCATCCAAGAAGTCATGAAGGGCGTGATGAAGGAAGGGACCCACTACGGCACCATCCCGGGTACACCCAAAGCGTCCTTGTGGAAAGCCGGTGCTGAAATCCTGTGCATGACCTTCCGTCTTGCCCCGTTGCTGGAGAGCCATGTCACGGTCGACGATCCCGAGGCGGAATGGGCTTACTCCTTGCCCAGGCGGGATGGATCCGTCGTCACCGGCACCTGCACAGGCTTCTTCGAGGTTGAGGCTACCTGCACCATCCAGGGTCCGAACGGCGAGATCCTCAGCCGCTGCTCCGCCCGCTGCAACAACCGTGAGGCCAAGTACCGCAGCCTGTCCCTGTTCGACATCCGCAACACGGTGCAAAAGATGGGCGAGAAGCGGGCGTTCGTCAGCGCGGTGCTGATGGCAACCGGAGCCTCGGACCTTTTCACCCAGGACCTGGAGGACTTCCCAGAGCTGCTGCAGCCGGTCGTTCCGAAGGTGGAGACTTCCGAGCCGAAGCTCGCAGTGTCCATGGTCAAGTCCGGGGTCACCCTCTCGCCCAAACGCGAGGCCTGGCTTTTTCGTGCTGCTCAAGAGGCCAACCTGCCCAAGGACGCTGTGGAGCGCTGCCTGGAATACCTCAGGACGGCGACGTCGGAGACGGTGAAGGGTTTCTTCGACGACCTGGCCAAGCGGAAGAAGGTGTTCGAGCCGTTCCTGGCGGCGGCTGCGTGATGCTAGGCGGGCGCTGCATTCGGGCGCCCGTTGTTTAGATATTCAGTATCCCTAAGAGCCCTGTTATTAAAGACTATTATGTAATTTTACCGATCCCGGACAAACGAACGCGCAGGGCGTGCAGGTGTTCCCCACGCCCTCGGTGGATTTCCTTGTCAGGTAGATGACCACTCGTCGGTGCGCAGGATGGTTTTCCTGCACCCCTACTTGACCTGGAAGAGCCCCATCATGCCGCGGTCCTCGTGCTCCAGGATGTGGCAGTGGAAGGGAAAGTCGCCGGGCTGGGTGAGGCGCATGATCAGGCGGACGTGCTCGCTTGGGGAGACCAGGACGGTGTCCTTCCAGCCCTGCTCGTTCATAGGAACAGCCCCGGTGGAGCGGCCGAGAACCTGGAACTGGACGCCGTGGATGTGGAAGGGGTGTGCCATGCCCGTACCAGAACCCATTCCACCCCCCATGCCGCCGCCCATCCCGGAGGTCGAGGACCCGATGACTTCCCAGATTTCGGTGGCCCCGAGCTGGACATGCTCGTCGATGCGGGCGGGGTCATAGGTCTTGCCGTTGATGGCAAAGGTGCCCATGTCGGAGAGTTGGAAGATACGGGTCACCGTGGCCTGGGACTCAGGGATCTTGGTGATGCTGGCCAGGGTGCCAGGAATGGCCAAGGCCGTACCCGCCTTCACCACTCGGATCTGGAGCACCGGAAAGGCTGCGCCGCTGGCGGTCATGTTGCCCATGCCGATCATGTTGTCGCTGCGGAGTTCAAGGGTCTTGCCGATGGCGTCGTGGGAGAAGTCCACGAGGATGTCGGCTCGCTCGGCGGGAGCCATCGGCAACCGGGAAAGGGTCACCGGCGCCGTCAGCAGCCCGCCATCGGAGCTGACCTGGGCAAAGCTGCGGTTGTCCTCGAAGAAGAACGAAAAGCGGCGGGCGTTGGATCCGTCGAGCAGGCGCAGCCGGACGAGACCCGCCGGGACCTCCAGGTAGGGAGTGATGACGCCGTTGGCCAGGATCTGGTCGCCCATCATCCCAACGCTGCCCATGCCCGTGTTCAGGTAGACGAGGTTGCCATTGGCATCCAGCATCCGGTCCTGGACGACGACGGGAATGTCGTCCACCCCGTAGGTCTTCGGAAGGGGCAGGGTGTCGGAGGCCGGATCGTCCACCAGCAGGAACCCGGCGAGGCCCATGTTGACCTGGTAGCCTGTGTGGCCGTGGATATGCGGGTGGTACCAGAGGGTGGCGGCGGGCTGGTTCACGGTGAACTGCCGCTGCACCGAAGCCCCGGAGGCGATGGAATCCATGGGACCGCCATCCGCCGTGGAAGGAACCACAAGACCGTGCCAGTGCACGGTAGTGGCCTCGGGAAGCTGGTTGTTGATCGTGATAGTGACCGCATCGCCGCGATGGACCCGCAGGGTGGGGCCGAGCAGGGCGCCGTTGTAGCCCCAGGTGGTGGTCGGCTTGCCGCTCAGGAAGGAGGTCGTTCCCGTCTGCGGCTTGAGGGTGAAGCTGGCCGTGCCGGGTGTTGTGGAAGTCGAAGCCAGAAGTGAAGGGATGGGCATCGCCGCGGTGAAGGTGCCGGTTCCCGTCCCGCCGCCACCCATGCCTCCCCCGCCGCCCATTCCACCACCGCCGCCCATTCCACCCATTCCACCCAGCACCAGGCGGGTGGCTGCGAAGGAGGAACCGGAAGCCGTTCCATACACCTCGACCATGCTGCCCACCTGGACCGAGCCCCAGAAACTGGCAGCCGTGATGGAGACACCCTGGGAGGCGTAGGTGGTGCTGGCCGAGACGCTGACGTTATAGCCGTTGACCACCAGGGACTGGGCCGATGGGCTCGCGTAGGTCACTGGGCCCATCAGGTCTCCAGAGCCCATCCCCGTCCCTCCATTGGCCATTTCGGCGACACGAGTGGCATAGGCGTAGCCTGCGCCGTTCTTTCGCGTCGAATCCGCCATCACCGCCACCCAGTCGCCCACCTTGAGCTGGGACGGGGTCATGGTGACGTCCTGGGACATGATCAGGGTGGAGGCGTCCATCCAGAAGGTGGTCCCGGACACCGCAAGGGTCATGGCAGTGAGGTCCAGGCCTGTGATCGCGCCCTTCGCCTGCATGTTGGTCATCCCCGAGCCCGAGCCCATCCCGCCGCCCATGCCTGAGAACTCGACCTGCACGGCAGTGGCGTTGATGAGGGTCGTCGAGCCAGTGGCAACTGTTCCCTGGACTTCCACCATGGCGCCTTCGGCCAGGGTTCCGGACACAGTCGCCTGGGCGTAGTTCACGGTCAGGTTCATCAGGCTGAAGGTCTTCGCGGTGGTGTTCAGGTTCAGCACCAGTCCTCGCAGCCCCATGCCGCTGCCCGGATCACCCATGGCCCCCATCACATTCACCCAGGTGGCTGCAATTTGCGAGCCGGTGACGGCGCCACGGACCTGGGTCCAAGCCCCGTTGGCGAGGCTGCCGTTCACCGTGGCCGAGCCGTAGCTGACGGTCCAGGAACCCAGGGTGAAGGTCTTGGTGGAGGTGTTCAGGTTTGAGACTTGCCCCATGGTGCCCTGCTGGCTGGTGTCCATGCCGGGCTTGCGGCGTTCGACCCGAGTGGCCATGTAGCTGGCGTCGGCGAGGAATGAACCATGGACGGAAACAAAGTCCCCCGCCTGGAGATCAGCAAGCGTCAGGGTCGTGTAGGTCCCGTCCTGGTTTTCCTGGGCGAGCTGGGTGAGCGCATTCACCTGAAGGGACTGTCCCATCACGGTCATGCGGGCGTTCGTGGAGTCCATCGCCTGGATCCAGCCCATGAAGGAGGACGTGAGCTGGACGCTCTGCATGGTGTAGTTGCTCCCACCCATCCCCATGCCCAAACAGCCATCCGTGGTCTTGCCGGTCAGCACAATGCCAGTCTGGACCAACTCAGAGGTGGCAGCATGGCCGG
>JACQZU010000022.1 GCA_016213735.1 Acidobacteriota bacterium
CCTGGGGCGGCCGTGGGCTTCGCCCGCTGGGGATCCTTCTCCTTGTGCCAGGCCTCCACCTCGGCCTTTCCGAGGTGGCGGTGGCCGGCCTCCGCCACGCCCCCCCGCACCAGGGCCCCCGCGGCTCCCTCCAGGGCCACCACCGTCCCGCCCTCCTGGAGGAAATTCTTGAGGCGCTGGAAGCCCCCCTCGCCCAGTTGCCTCTGCCAGCGGCGCCCGGCGTCGCCATCGTCCGGGATCACCAGGTGGGTGTAGCGCAAGGCGGCCCCGGCGAAGCGCTGGGCCCGCAGCTGGGTGAAGGACAGGCCCGCCTCCCGGAGGGTGTGGATCACCGCTCCCACCGCGGTGGGGTTGGCGGGGCTGTCCATGAGCAGGGCGATGCGCGGCGCCTTGAGCACCAGGGACTTGGGGCTGCCCAGGTCCGGGCCCTTCACCGCCCGGGCGCTCTGGAGACCCAGCGCGGGCGCGCCGTGGGCGGCTCCCAGCTCGCGCAGGCGGGCCAGCAGCCGCGCGGCGTCCTGACCCTGGTTTCGCAGGACCACGCTGCCCGGCGAAAAGCCCCGCCCTCCCAACTCCACCGGCTCCTGGAGCGCCTGGGCCCGGAAGCCCTCCGCGAGGAGCGCGGCGAGGACCTTCTCCTGGCCTTCCTTTCCCCAAGGCAGCAGGTAGCCCCAGGGCGCCGGGGCCAGGGGGACCTCGGGGGGAAGAGGGGGAGGCGCCGAGACCCGGGGGCGCAGAGGTGCGAAGGCGGCCCCCACGCCGAAGAGGTGGGGCAGGGACCAGGCTGTGATGTCGTAGCTCGGTTTCTTGGAGGGGAAGGGGACGTCCCGGGCGAGCAGCACCCGGGCGAGGCTCCCTCGGGGCTGGTCCAGGGGCACGAGGTAGCTGCCGGCGGGGAGCCGCTCGGGAAGGAGGCCCGCCACGGCCTCCATGCCTTTTGAGGGAAGGGTCTCCGGGATCCGGTGCACCTCGATGCCGTTGCGCTCCAGGAGGCCCGCCAGGGCCCGGGCGCGGCCCGGATCCGGACCCTCCAACAAGAAGAAGGCTCCCGCCTTTTCCCCGGCATTCACCGCCTCGCGCCTGGCCCGGTGATAGTCCGCCAGGAGGGCCTGGCGCTGGACCGCGGCAACCGAGATGGCCCCCAGGCTGGCCTGCAGGTGGCGGCGGATGCGCCATTCCAGCGTGAGCAGGTCTCCGTCCCGGCGCTTCATGGCCAGGCCCCCGGGGTTGGGGCACTCGAAGGTGAAGCCCGCGATGCCCTGGGCGCTGGTCCAGGTGTCGCCGTAGATGGGCGCGAACAGATCGAAGGTCTCGCGGCTGAACCACGCCTGTCCTTCCGCGTCCATCAGGGCCCCGATGGCCTGCCCGATCCGGGCCTGCCAGGGCCCCGCGAAGGGGGCCGGAATGAGCCCGTTGGCCGGCTCGGCCGGCGGGGGGATGAAGGGCGAGGGCTCGGGACCCATCTCGTGGTGGTCCACCGCCACCTGGGGATTCCATTCACGGAACAGGGCCGCTTTGGCTCGGCTCTCCGCCTGAATCTGGAACGACCAGTCCCGGTTGAGGTCGAACAGCCGGTGGTTGAAGCGTCCCCCGGGCCACGCGGGCGTGTTCTGGGCGTCCTGAGGGTCCGGCGGATTGGTCCCCTGGAGCGCCTGGGCCACGGCGTGGATGTGGCGCTCCCGTCCGTCCGGATTCTGGGTGGGGTCCAGCACCAGCACGACCCGCTCCAGCTGCTCCAGGACCTTCGGATCCTGGCTCGCGGCGTAGCGGTAGGCCAGGGCCATGGAGGCTTCCGCGCCCCCGGGCTCGGCCCCGTGGACCGAGTAGCCCAGCCACACGAAGGCCGGCTGCCGGGCGATGAGCGCCTCCGCCTCGGCCTCGCTGCAGGTCCGGGGATCCGAGAGCCTGGCGTTGCCGGCCTTGAGGGCGTCCAGGCGGGCGAGGTTGGCGGGGCTGCTGATCACCGCCAGCACCTGGGGCAGGCCCTCCTCCGTGCGATGGAAGATCTGCACCCTCACCCGGTCGGGGGCTGCGGCCCCCAGGGCCTGGTACCAGGCCACCAGCTCATGGTGGGGCGTGTACCGAAGACCCAGGGCCGGACGCGGAACCTCCGCGCGGAAGGGCCCGAGGCCGAAGAGGGAAGGTTCCTGGGCCCCCAGGGGCAGGAGAGCGGCGAGGGCGAGGGCTTTGAAGGGGCGCATGAGCCATCCTAAGGCGCCGAGGGGCCGCCGCGAACGGCCGAGGGACGGACCTCCCCGTTCCCGGGTGCCGCTCCCGGCCTGCGATCCGGCCGCCTTGACCCCTCCAGGGTCGCCCCTTACCCTCGGCCCAGGAGCCGGGCGTGAAGCGCACCCAGGTCGAGAAATCCGAGCGCAGCCGCGCCCTCATCCTGGAGGCGGCCCTCAGGCTCTTTTCACGCCAGGGCTACCGGGGCACCAGCATCCGGGAGATCGCGGAGGCCGCGGGCCTTTCCACCGGCAACGTCTACCACCACTTCCCCGACAAGGAGGCCCTCTTCCGGACCCTCCTGGACCAGTACTGGACGGCCATCGCCAGCCCGGACTTCCCCTTCAACAAGGCCCTGGCCCAGGGCTGCTTTCCGGACGACCTGGAGGCCCTGGGACGGGCCGCCGAGGAGAGCGTTCGGGCCCACCGGGGGCACATCGCCCTCATCTACGTGGACGTGGTGGAGTTCGACGGCTCCCACATCCGGAAGTTCTATTCCGAGATGGCGGACCGCTTCGCGGCCTTCCTGGCCCAGCGCGACCCCGGCGGGCGCCTGGGCGCGCGGCTCCGTCCCGGCACGGACCCCACCGCGGCCCTCATGCTGGCCAGCCGCATCTTCCTGCACTACTTCGCCGTGGAAGTGCTCTTCGGAGTTCCCGACCAGTTCGGACGGCCCACGGCCCAGGCCGTGAAGGAGATCTCGGAGATTCTTCGCTGGGGGGCCCTGGCGCCCCCGGTCCAGGGGGAGTCCGGGCGCAAGGCCCCGTAGCCCCTGGAGGGGCTTCCTGACCCCCACCCCACTTTTGCCTTGACAGGGGGGAAAGCGGGTGGAAAATCCTGAAACATACCAACCATTCGGTTTTATGGAGCCCGCCCCGGCAGCTCCACCCCGGCCGCACGGAGGACCCATGGCAGCGAACCCCAGACCTTCGGCCGGAGCCACGGGCGGAGGTCGGTCCTGATGGCGCGCCATGCGGTCGTCGCCTCCACGGGCTCCTACCTGCCCGACATCCGGGTTTCCAACGACCTGCTGCGCGAGCGCTTCGCCCATCTCCCGGATTTCGTGGACCGCATGGAGGCCTCCACGGGGATCCGCTGCCGGTGGCATGCCCCCGAGGAATGGGCCACCTCCGACCTCGCCCTCCCCGCGGCCCGGCAGGCTCTGGAACGGGCCGGCATCGGGCCGGAGGACCTGGATCTCATCATCCTGGGCACCGATTCCCCCGACTACATCACTCCGGCCACCTCCGTCGTGCTCCAGCACAAGCTGGGGGCGGTGAACGCCGGGACCTTCGACATCGGGTGCGCCTGCGCCTCCTTCCCCACGGCCGCCGCCACCGCGGCGGGGTGGATCGCCACCAATCCTGGAATCCGGCGCGTCCTGGTGGTGGGGGTCTACCTGATGCACAAGCTGGCGGATCCGGGGGACCCCATGACCTTCTTCTACGGGGACGGGGCCGGGGCCGCGGTGCTGACCGCCTCGGACCGGCCGGGCTTCCTGGGGGCGGCCGCCCAGGCGGGGGGCGCCTTCCACAAGCACTGGGGCATCTATTCCGGGGGGACCTTCGAACCGGCCACGGTGGACTCCGTCCAGGCGGGGAGGACCCTGGTGAAGATGCTCGAACGCTACCCTCCCGAGATCAACCACGAAGGGTGGCCCCGGCTGGTGCGCAAGCTGGCGGACGGGTGCGGATTCGGGCTGGGGGACATCGACTTCATCCTCTTCACCCAGGTCCGGAAGCCCTCCATCGAACTGGTCATGGCGGACCTCGGCCTGCCCATGGAGAAGACCCACACGGTGATGGAGGACTGGGGCTACACCGGCTCGGCCTGCATCCCCATGGCCCTGGACGACGCCCTCGGGAAGGGCCGGATCCGACCGGGCGACCGCGTGGTCCTGGTGGGCTCCGGCGTGGGCTACAACCAGGCCGCCTGTGCTTTCCTCATGCCCTGAGCGCCGGGCATGATCCTCACCTGAAAGGACCGGACCATGAGCAGGACCAGCCTCATCGGTGCCTACAACACGGAATTCGGGGCCTTCGTGAAGAAGGACAAGGCCACGGGGCTGATCACCGACACCCGGACCTACTATGACCTGCTGGTGGAGGCAGGACGCGGGGCCATCGCCGACGCGGGCCTGGAGGCGCGGGACATCGACGCGGTGTACGTCGGCTCCTGCTCCCCGGGCTCCTTCATCAATCAGGAGCACGTGGCGCCCCTGGCGGCGGAGATCCATCCCGACCTCCGCTTCAGGCCCATGACGCGCTGCGAATGTGCCTGCGCCTCGGGCTCCGTGGCCCTCTACAATGCGCTCTACGCCGTGGAGGCTGGCCGGGCCAGGCGGGCGCTGGTGATCGGTGTGGAGAAGATGAACCTGCTCCCCACGCCCCAGATGACCCACGTGCTGGCCTGCTCCTCCCATTGGCCCTCGGAGGGCTCCCGGGGCATGAGCTTCCCCATGCTCTTCGCGGAGTATGCGAAGGGCTACCAGGCGCACCACAAGATCCCCACCGAGGACCTGGAGCGGATGCTCTGGACCGCGGCGGCCCTGTGCTACCGGAACGGGGCGGAGAATCCCTTGGCCCACGTGCGGAACGGCCCGGCCACCGTGGAGGAGATCATGAAGCTCAACGAGCCGGACGCCAAGGGCAAGTGCAAGAACATGATGATCGCCCCTCCGTTGCGGCTTCACGACTGCTCCCTGGTCACCGACGGCGCCGCGGCCGTGGTGGTCGCGCTCAGCGCCGAGGTCCCGGACCGGCGCCGCGCCGCCGAGATCGCCGGCATCGGGCACTCGGTGGAGCGCCTCCCTGAGAACGTCCGCCCCAACATGCACGAGCTCATGGCCGGCAAGGACGCCGCCGCCAAGGCCTATTCCGAGGCCGGGATCTCGGCCTCGGACGTGGACCTCGCCGAGGTGCACGACTGCTTCACCATCAACCAGCTCCTGTCCGTGGAGGCCCTGGGCTTCTCGAAGGACGGGCGGGGCGGCCACGACCACCTGGAGGGCCGCTTCACCCGGGACGACCGCATCGCGGTGAACCTCTCGGGCGGCCTCAAGTCCAAGGGGCATCCCGTGGGCGCCACCGGGGTCTCCATGCACGCCCTGATCTACAAGCAGCTCATCGGGGAGGGCATCGGGGTGAAGGCCCGGAAGGCCGACATCGGAGTGGCCTACAACGTGGGCGGCTCCGCGGTTTCCAACTGCGTCACGGTGCTGAGAAAGCTGTAGGAGGCGCGATGGGGGGCTTTCGTTACAACGACACGGCCTTCTCCCTGGCGCCCCGGGGAGACTGCTGGGACCTGCTGCGCTCCCTGCCCGGGGGGGAAAGCGCCGTGGCGGGCACCGGGCTCTTCCGGGGCCTGGACGGGGGCCAGGCGGAGGCCAGGGCCCGGGACCTGGTCCGTTTCCTCTTTCCCGTGGGCACGCGCATCGTGGGTCCCGACGTGAGCCACCCCCTGCGGGTGGGGGATCTGCGCATCATCGGGCCCGATGTGGCCCACCCTGCCTTCACCCACTGGAACAAGGACACCGTCTCCTTCCCCCGTGAGCTCTGATCGAGCGGGGACCCCCACAAGCATGCGGTCTGGAGGAATGATCCATGGAAATCAAGGGAAGCGTGGCCCTGGTGACCGGCGGCGGGAATGGCATCGGGGAGGCCGTGGCCAAGCAGTTCGCGGCCCGCGGGGCCCGCGTGGCGGTGGTGGACCTGGTCCAGAAGAACCTCGACCGGGTGGTCAAGGACATCCAGGTGGCGGGCGGCGAGGCCGTCGGCATTCAGGCCAATGTCACCAGCGAGGCGGACACGGCCCGTTTCATTCAGGGGACCCTGGCGGCTTTCGGGCAGCTCAACATCGCCGTCTCCTGCGCGGGGATCATCCGGGACGGCACCATGCTGACCCCGGACAAGGAGACCGGCAAGGTGGCCCGCAAGATGACCCTGGATCAGTGGCAGGCGGTGATCGAGACGAACCTCACCGGGACCTTCCTGACCCTCCGGGACGCCGCGGAGGCGATGGTCAACGGCGGGTGGGACGGGCTGCTGGTGCCCATCTCCTCGGTGAACAAGGTCGGCCAGGTGGGGCAGCTCAACTATTCCTCCGCCAAGGTGGCCGACGCCCTCATGCCCAAAATTCTCGTGGGCGAGTTCCTGATGCGGGGAATCCGGAACATCCGCTGCGTGGCCATCGCCCCTGGCTACACGGCCACCCCCATGCTGACCGGCATGAACCAGGACGCCTTGAAGGCCATCCTCCAGGACGTGCACCTGGGCCGCCTGGTGGCCCCGGAAGAGATTGCCTCCCTGATCGCCCACTGTGCAGAAAACGAGGCGATCAACGCCACCACCCTGGAGATCACCGGGGGCCTCTGCTATCCCAAAGGCATCGCCAAATGATGTTTGGGGATTTTTCCATCCTGCGGACCTCCCGGTCCCCATCCTTCAGGTGTAGGATTTCTTCAATTCCAACCCCACATCCCCCCAACCCCTGGGCGTCGCCCCACCTGGGGCTCGTCCACTCCAACCAGGAGGCACCATGAAGGTACGTCACTCCCTCGTCGCGACCGCGGCGGCCCTCGCATCCACCCTCCCCGCCCTGGGCGCGGACTTCAATGTCGGGACCGACACCAGGTTCTCCATTTCGGGCTTCATGGCCATCGGCCTGAAGCAGGCCAGCGTCCAGAGCGTGAGCTCCGCTCGGGCCAACGGGGTCGGCCCGAACTCCGAGCTCCGGCTCGACGACAACACCTCCCGCATCTTCTTCAGCGGCAGCACCAAGATCGCCGAGGGGTGGAACGCGGTCTTCCAGATCGGCAGCCGCTTCCTGGCCGACGTGCGCCCTGGGGATTCGGGCGTGGGAACCGTCCCGGTCGCCAACATCAGCGGCTGGGCGGATGACGACACCTGGGCCGGCATCGCGGGCCCCTACGGGCGCCTGATCTTCGGCAAGAACTCCTTCTGGTGGCCCGACACCATCGGGCTTCCCCACATCTCCCCCGCCCTCGACGGCCCCGGCGAGAACTACCGGGTGTGGGACGTGCAGGGCCTGAGCACCTTCACCTTCCTCAACCAGGCCATGGTGATCAACAAGGCCGGCGTCATCGGCAGCGCCTACACCCTGGGCATCACCCGCTCCAGGAACGTGCTCCGCTACGACTCCCCCAACATCAACAAGAGCGGCGTGGACTTCGCGATCGCCCACACGAAGAACGCGGTGGGGGCCGAGCAGCTCTTCCCCGGCTCGGCCACCCAGCCCGCCGGCTACGCCCGCGACTACAACGCCGGCGGAACCACCTGGGCCCGGGTGCGCTACAACGGCAACGGCCTCTCCCTGATCCTCAGCATGCTGGACCAGAAGCTCCAGGGCGGGACCTACACCTCCACCGCCTTCAACGGCCCCCTGGACACCACGGGCCTCCGCTTCGGGGCCTCCTACAAGTTCGGCATGGGCTTCAAGGTCGGCTTCGTCTACGACCAGACCACCATCGCCAACGGCGTCGCCCCGCTGAATGCCGGGGTGACCAGCTGGGGCCAGAGCGTGGGCGACGCCAAGCGCACCGTGATGATGGTTCCCGTGTCCTACGCCATGGGCGACCACATGTTCCACTTCACCTGGGCCAAGGCCGGCAACGTTTCCGACGCCTCCGACACCGGCGCCAACCAGCTCTGCCTTGCCTGGGACTACGCCCTGAACAAGAAGACCTTCATCGGCATCCAGTACACGACGCTGAAGAACGACAAGAACGCCCACTACAATCCCTTCCTGCTGGGCACCTCCTTCGGCGCCTCCGCTTCCAACCCCGCCGGCGCCACCCAGGCCGCCAACATCAACGGCGAGGGATTCAACCAGATCCAGCTCGGGCTCCACTTCTGGTTCTAGTGCACGCCTCGGGGGCGCTGCGGCGCCCCCAGCCCTCCTCCAGGGCATCCTTTCAGCGCGGGAGTCGACAGGAAAATGGTCGACCCCCCCTGTCTTTTCCGATGGGAGCCTCCTCCGGGGGCTTCCTTCGGAACGCATGAATTGTCCTTCCTACCGCAGTCCAAAGCCTTGAAAGGAGGCACCATGCAGCCCTTCCGCAAGACCTTCGCCACCCTGGCCGCCCTGGCCCTGGGCGCCGGCCTGGCCGCGCAGGACATCAAGATCGCCCATGTCTACGACAAGACGGGCCCCCTGGAGGCCTACGCCAAGCAGACCCAGACCGGCCTGCTGCTGGGCCTGGAGTACGCCACCAAGGGCAGCATGACGGTGAACGGCCGCAAGCTGGTGGTCATCGAGAAGGACAGCCAGGGCAAGCCCGACGTGGGCAAGGCCCAGCTCGCCGCCGCCTTCGCCGACGACAAGGCCGACCTTGCCATCGGCGCCACCAGCTCCGGCGTGGCCCTGGCCATGCTGCCGGTGGCCGAGGAGGCCAAGAAGCTCCTCCTGGTGGAGCCTGCCGTGGCCGACTCCATCACCGGGGACAAGTGGAACCGCTACATCTTCCGGACCGGGCGCAACTCCTCCCAGGACGCCATCTCCAACGCCGTGGCCCTGGACAAGAAGGGCACCTTCATCGCCACCCTCGCCCAGGACTACGCCTTCGGCAAGGACTTCGTGAAGGCCTTCAAGGGCGCCATCAAGAACGCCCAGCTGGTGCACGAGGAATACCTGCCCATGGCCACCACGGATTTCACGGCCGGCGCCCAGCGCCTCTTCGACGCCCTCAAGGACAAGAAGGGCCGGAAGGTGATCTTCATCAACTGGGCCGGGGCCGGGAACCCCTTCAAGATCGCCGACCTGAATCCCCAGCGCTTCGGCATCGAGATCGCGACCGGCGGCAACATCCTGCCCGCCCTGGCGGCCTACAAGGCCTTCCCCGGCATGGAGGGCGCGGCCTACTACTACTACGAGATCCCCAAGAACGCCGTGAACAAGTGGCTCGTGACCGAGCACCAGAAGCGCTTCAGCGCCCCGCCGGACTTCTTCACCGCCGGGGGCATGGCCGCGGGCATCGCCGTGGTGGAGGCCCTGAAGAAGACCCAGGGGGACACGGGCACCGAAAAGCTCATCGCCGCCATGGAGGGCATGGCCTTCGAGACGCCCAAGGGGAAGATGGTCTTCCGCAAGGAGGACCACCAGGCTCTGCAGGCCATGTACCACTTCAAGATCAAGGTGGATCCCAAGGTGACCTGGGCCATCCCCGAGCTCGTCCGGGAGATCAAGATCGAGGAGATGGACATCCCCATCCGCAACAAGCGCTGATCGCACCGCAGACGGCCGCGTGCCCGCGCCCCGCGTGGACGCGCGGCCGTTCCCTTCCCGCCAGCCACCCCCGACCCGAAGGCCCATGGACACCGCCCTCGAGACCCGCGACCTGACCATCCGCTTTGGCGGCCACGTGGCCGTCAACGCGGTGTCCTGCACCTTCGCCCCGGGCACCCTCACCTCCATCGTGGGCCCGAACGGGGCCGGGAAGACGACCTACTTCAACCTCATCTCGGGGCAACTGAAGGCCACCTCGGGCCGCGTGCTGCTGCGCGGGGAGGACATCAGCGGCGCCCCGGCGCCCCAGCGCAGCCGCCGGGGCATCGGCCGTGCCTTCCAGCTCACGAACCTCTTCCCCAACCTGTCGGTGCTGGAGAACATCCGCCTCGCCGTGCAGTCCCGGGCCCGCCTGGGGCTCAACCTCTGGAGCATCTGGAGCAGCCACCGGGAGCTCATCCGCCGGGCCGAGGAGGTGCTGGAGACCGTCGCCCTCACCGCCAAGAGGGACCTCCCCGCCAGCGCCCTTCCCCACGGGGACCAGCGGAAGCTGGAGGTGGGAATCCTCATGGCCCTGGAGCCCGACGTCTTCATGTTCGACGAGCCCACGGCCGGCATGAGCGTGGACGAGGTGCCGGTGATCCTGGACCTGATCCGAGAGCTCAAGACCCGCCGGGACAAGACCATCCTCCTGGTGGAGCACAAAATGGACGTGGTCCGGGAACTCTCGGACCGCATCGTGGTGCTGCACAACGGGTCCCTCGTGGCGGACGGGGAGCCCGCGGCGGTCATCGCCTCCCCCGTGGTGCAGGAGGCCTACCTGGGCGTGGAGGCCTCCCGGTGAGCGAGCCCCTCCTCCAGCTCCAGGGCGTCCACACCCACATCGGCGCCTACCACATCCTCCAGGGGGTGGATCTGGAGGTCCCCCCCGGGGAATTCACGATCCTCCTGGGCCGCAACGGCGCGGGAAAGACCACCACCCTCCGGACGGTCATGGGAATCTGGTCCGCCTCGGAGGGCTCCATCCGCTTCGAGGGCCAGGAGATCGGGAACCTGGGCACCCCGGACATCGCCCAGCGAGGCATCGCCTACGTGCCGGAAAACATGGGCATCTTCGCGGACCTCACCGTGCACGAGAACTTCGTTCTGGCCGCCCGCGGGGCGAAGCGCTCCGCCGACATGGACCCCAAGCGGCTCGCCTGGGTCTTCGAACTCTTTCCGGCCCTGAGGAAATTCTGGCAGCATCCCGCGGGCCTGCTCTCGGGAGGGCAGAAACAGATGCTGGCCGTGGCCAGGGCCATCGTGGAGCCCCGGAAGCTGCTCCTGGTGGACGAGCCCAGCAAGGGACTGGCCCCTTCCATCATCCAGAACATGGTGCAGGCATTCCGGGAACTCAAGCGGACGGACACCACCATCCTCCTCGTGGAACAGAATTTCAATTTCGCCCGCCAGCTTGGGGACCGGGTGGCGGTGATGGACGGCGGGCGCATCGTCCACACCGGGACCATGGCCAGCCTCGCCGGGGACGAGGCCCTCCAGCAGCGCCTGCTGGGCCTCTCCCTGGCCTCCCACCAGTGAAGGAAGGAGCCGCGATGAATCCCAGCCCTCCGGCGGCCTCTCCGCTCGACGAACTCCCCAGGGTCCGCCGGGACCTGCTGCCCCTGGCCCTCATCCCCGTGATCGCCCTCCTCGGCGTGCCCCTGGTGGGGTCCTTCTCGACCTGGGTCACCCTCACCTTCGCCGGACTGGCCATGGGGATGATCATCTTCATCATCGCCTCCGGCCTGACCCTGGTCTTCGGGCTCATGGACGTCCTGAACTTCGGACACGGCGTCTTCATCACCCTGGGCGCCTTCCTGGCCACCGCCATCCTGGGCCCCCTGGCGGGCTGGACCACCAGCGAGCGAATCCTGCTCAACCTCGGGGCCGTGCTCGTGGCCATGGTCGCGGCCATGATCCTGGTGGGACTGGTGGGTTTCCTGTTCGAGCGGGCGATCATCCGTCCCGTCTATGGCCAGCCCCTGAAGCAGATCATGATCACCATGGGCGGGATGATCGTGGGCGAGGAGCTCATCAAGGTCGTCTGGGGTCCCCAGGCGATCCCACTGCTGCTGCCGGCGGGTTTCCGGGGGTCCATCCTCATGGGCGAGGCGGCGGTGGAGAAGTACAGGCTCGTGGCGGTGGTGATCGGACTCATCGTCTTCGCGGCGATGTTCTGGGTGCTGAGCCGGACCAAGGTCGGGCTGCTGATCAGGGCCGGCGTGCAGGATCGGGAGATGGTGGAGTGCCTGGGCTACCGGATCAAGCGGCTCTTCATCGGGGTCTTCGTGGCCGGCTCGGCCCTCGCGGGGCTCGGCGGAGTCCTCTGGGGCCTCTTCCAGCAGAGCGTGGTCCCGCAGATGGGCGGGGCCATCACCGTGCTGCTCTTCATCGTGATCATCATCGGGGGCATGGGATCGGTCGGGGGATGCTTCATCGGGTCCCTGCTGGTGGGCTTGGTGGCCAACTACGCGGGATTCCTGGCTCCCAAGGTGGCCCTGTTCTCCAACATCCTGCTGATGGTGATCGTGCTGCTGTGGCGCCCCGAGGGGCTCTTCTCCGTGGGGAAACAGTGATGTTCTCCCGACTTCTTTCCGGCGATCTCCCCCGCAGCCGCATGCTGACCCTCCTGCTGCTGGGGGTCCTGGCCGCCCTGGCCTTCGCCCCCTTCCTGTTCCCAGGGGCCAAGGCCCTCAACGTGGCCGCCAAGATCTGCATCTTCATCGTCCTGGTGGCGAGCTTCGATCTGCTCCTGGGATACACGGGCATCGTCTCCTTCGCCCACACGATGTTCTTCGGCATCGGGGCCTACGGGGTGGCCATCGCCATCACCCGCCTCGGGCCCACCTGGGCGGGCGTGGCGGCGGGGACCGGATGCGCCCTCCTGGTCTCCCTCCTGCTGTCCCTGCTCATCGGGCTCTTCAGCCTGCGCGTGAAGGCCCTCTTCTACGCCATGATCACCCTGGCGGTGGCCACCGCCTTCATGACCCTCGCCTCCCAGCTCTCAGACTTCACTGGAGGTGAGGATGGCCTGAGCTTCAAGGTGCCCGAGCTGCTCTCCGCCGCCTTCAGCCTCCGGGAGGCTCCCTTCCTGGGCGTCTCCCTCAACGGCAAGCTCCTCTCCTACTACCTGGTCTTCACCGCCACGGGTCTGCTCTTCCTTCTCATGCTGCGGATCGTCAACTCGCCCTTCGGGCGGGTGCTCCAGGCCATCCGGGAGAATGCCTTCCGCGCCGAGGCCCTGGGCTACCGGATCGTGGTGTACCGTACGCTCTCCAACGTGCTGTCGGCCCTCTTCGCGACCCTGGCGGGGGTGCTGCTGGCCCTCTGGCTGCGTTACAACGGGCCGGACACCTCCCTCTCCTTCGAGATCATGATCGACATCCTCCTGATGGTGGTCATCGGCGGGATGGGAACCCTCTACGGGGGGGTCCTGGGGGCCTCCCTGTTCATCGTCACCCAGAACTACCTCCAGGACCTCATGAAGCTGGCCAGCGTGGCGGCCACTCCCATCCCCTTCCTGCGCGACCTGGTGCACCCCGACCGCTGGCTGCTGTGGCTGGGAATCCTCTTCATCGTGAGCATCTACCGCTTCCCCTTCGGCATCGTGGGGAAGCTCAGGCTGAAGGCCCGGCCTCCTGCCTGAGGCACGGGCCGCTGGAGGGCCCGGATCCATGCCCCACATCCGCGTCAACGGCGTCAGCCTCTACCATGAATTCCACGGCCCCGAGGATGGCGCGCTGGTGATCCTGAACAACGGCGTGTTCATGAACACGGCCTCCTGGGCCTTCCAGCTGCCCGACCTCGTCCGGACGCACCGCGTCCTTTCCTACGACATGCGCGGACAGGGGCGAAGCGAGCATCCCGACGGCCCGTACAGCCTGGAGCAACACGGGGAGGACCTGGCCGCCCTCATGGACGCGCTGGCCCTGGGGCCTGCCCACATGGTGGGCACCTCCTATGGGGGGGAGCTGAACCTGGTGATGGGGATCCACCATCCGGAGCGCTGCCGGAGCCTGGTCATCGTGGCTTCCGTGTCCCACAGCGAGGCGCTCATGGCCGCCATGATCCAGCGCTGGCGCATCGCCGCGTCCACAGGTGACGGGCCCACCTTCTTCCGCCTCCTCTGCGCCGACGTGTATTCCGAATCCGTCCTGGCCGGCCGGCCGGACCTGGTGCCCCTGGCGGAGCAGCGCTACGCCGAGCTGGACCTGGCCGCCGCCGACCGCCTGCTGGCGAGCTTCCAGCGTTTCGACGTGCGCGCCGACCTGGGTCGGATCCGGGTCCCCACCTGCATCGTCTCGGCTGAGCTGGACCTCCTGAAGCCCCGGAGCTACGGCGAGTTCCTCCACCGCGGCATCCCAGGCTCCGAGTTCCACCTGGTGCCCGGCGCCGGCCACGTGGTGGTGATCGAGAAGCCCGCCGAGGTCAACAGCATCCTCCTGGGCTTCCTGGCCAAGCAGCCGGCCCCCTAGGGTCCTGATCCCGCCCCGGGCGTCCCGACCTCCCGGAAGAGCCACCCGGGCAGCTTCACCTGGGCCTCGCCGTCCATGACCACCTCGCCGGTCTGGCGGGTGATGACGGTGGAGATCCGGGCGATGCTCTTGGGGAGCAGCTCGACGATGACGGCCTCGAGGCGAACCGTGTCCCCCAGGAAGACGGGGAGCCGGAAGTTGCAGGTCTGGCTGAGGTAGACCGTCCCCACCCCCGGCATGTCCATGCCGAGCACCTTGGAAACGATTCCGAAGAGGATCGCCCCGTGGGCGATGCGCTGCCCGAAGCGGCTCGTCCTGGCCACGGCCTCGTCCAGGTGGATGGGGTTCCGGTCCCCGCTGAGCTCGGCGAAGGCCTGCACCAGATCCTCGCCGATCCGCTGTTCAAAAACGAAGCTCTGGCCGACCTGGAAGCTGCCGGGAGGGATCGGGGGGGTCATGGAGCGCTCCTCTGAGGGCCGCCTGTCGAAGGGCGCGGGTGGGCGGGCTTCACAGGTGCCCCAGTTTCCGCGCCTGGGCCCGCAGGTCTTCGCGGAAATCGGGGTGGGCGATGGCGATGAGGGCCTGGGTGCGTTCCCGGACGGTGCGCCCGCGCAGCCGGGCCACGCCATGCTCGGTGACCACGTGGTCCACGTGGGAGCGGTGGAGGGTCACCGCCGAGCCCTCGGGCAGCACGGGCATGATGGTGGAGAGGGTCCCCCCCTTGGCGGTGCTGGCGCAGGCGATGATGCTCTTGCCCAGGCCATCGAAGCCCGAGACGGCCCCCTGCGCCGTGTCCGACTGGCCGCCGGTGCCGGAGTACTGGTTCACGCCGATGGACTCGCTGGCCACCTGGCCAGTGAAGTCCACCGAGATGCAGGTGTTGATGGACACCATCCGCGAGTTCTGGGCGATGACCCGCGGGTCGTTCACCCAGTTGCCCCGCTCGAAGTCCACCGCCACGTTGTCGTCCAGCCAGTCGTAGAGCTTCCGCGAGCCCATGGAGAAGGTGGTGACGAAGCGGCCGGGCTTGAGGGCTTTCCGGGCGTTCGTGATCACGCCGGCCTCGTAGAGCTCCATCATGGAGTCCACCAGCATCTCGGTGTGGACGCCCAGGTCCTTCTTGTCCTTGAGTGCGAGCGCGGCGGCGTTGGGAATGCCCCCGATGCCCAGCTGGAGGGTGGAACCGTCCTCCACCAGCTCTGCGATGTGGGCTCCGATGGCCAGGTCCGTGGCATTCGGCCTGGGCTCCGGCAAAGTGGGCACCTCCTGGTCGTGCTCCACGAAGAAGTCCACCTGGGACACGTGGATCTGGGTGTCCCCCAGGGTGCGGGGCAGGCGGGGGTTTACTTCCAGGACCACGATCCCGGCGGCCTCGATGACGTCCTTCTCGTAGGTGATTCCCAGGGAGAGGGAAACAAAACCGTGCTTGTCCGGGGGGGTGCAGGTGCCGAAGAAGATGTCGGGTCGGTGGGCGTGGATGCGGTCCTTGGCCGCCCGGTGGAGCATGTTGGGCACGTAGGTCACCGTGCCGGTCTGGTTCTTGAGGGCCTCCCGCGAGCCCGGGGCCTGGACCCAGCTGGCAAGCTCGAAGCGCCCCTTCATTTCGGGGCGCATGTAGAAGTCGTAGGGCTTGAGGGTCAGGCAGGAGAACACGCGGGTGTTCTCGATCCTGTCGGCGACGATGTGGAATCGGGACATGCAGCCCTGGGGCTCGGAGGCGCACATGGCCACGATCACGTCCTGGTCGCTGCCGATGTGGGAGACGGCCTCGTCGAGGGCGATGCGCTTCGAACGGTAGAGGTCCTGAGGGTTCATGCCCGCCATCCTTGCTGTCCGCGCCCCGAGGGGGTGCCTACAATGGAACGCGGATCCACCCTCATTTTCACCCCCATGCCCCACCGCGTCCACGCCGCCTCCACGCCCGCCCCAGGGCTTCCCCGGGACTTCCAGGCCGGGACGGAACACCCCGGGGCCGCTCCGTAAGGTCCTGCGCCCTGCTGCCGGCGGTCCTTCTCCCCCCGCCCCTCCACACGGGAGCCCCCATGTCCGAGCGTCCCCTGGTTCTCTGGGCCCACTGGACCCGTCAGGTGCTGGCCGGGGCCGGCCTGAGGAAGACGGTCGTGGAGACCCCCGTGGGGGTCCAGACCGTCTTCGTCGGGGGGACGGGGCCGGTCCTCGTGCTCCTCCACGGCGCCGGGAGCCAGGCGGGCACCTGGTCCTCCGTGGCGGGGGCCCTGGCGTCCTCCCACACCCTGGTGGTCCCCGACCTGGCGGGGCACGGGGAAAGCGCCCCGCTGGAAGGTCCCATCCCGGTGGAGACGGTCTACGCCGCCCTGGAAGGGGTGGTGGGCCCCCACGCCCGGCGGGCCAAGGTCACCGTGGTGGGCAATTCCCTGGGAGCCTGGATGGCCCTGCAGCTGGCCCACAGGCATCCCGATTGGGTCGAAGGAGTGGTGGCCGTGGATGGGGGCGCCCTGAAAGGCACGCACGCGCACGCCCGCCTGCTGCCGAAGACCCGCGAGGAGGCCCGGGCGAGCTACGACGCGGTCATGGATCCCGGCGCCCCCCGCGCCTCCGACGCCCTCCTGGATGACATGGTGCTGGAGGCCCGGGAAGGCCCCCTGGCGCGCTTCGCGGGCACCGCCGACAGCATGGAGCCCTGGGTGTTGGACGAGGCCCAGCTGAAGGCCCTCCGGGTTCCCGTCGGGTTCATCTGGGGGTCCAGCGACCGCCTCCTGACCCTCGACTACGCCCGGCGGCATCTCGACTTGCTTCCGGACGCCCGGCTGGTGGTCCTGGAGCGTTGCGGCCACATGCCCCAGCAGGAAGCCCCGGCCGCCTTCCTGGAGGCCCTCGGCGGAATCCTGGGGAACGACGCCCCTCCCGCCAGAATGTGAGCCTATGCCGTCCTCCCCGGAGCCCCCATGCCCGCCCCCCACGCCACCGCCTCCCTCCTCCTGATCGCCTTCGCCGCGGGCGGTCTGGCCCAGGCAGCCCCGCCCGAAACCCGCCGTCACTGGCAGATCTCCAGCTTCTCCTGGGTCCGAAGGGTCCCGGCGGAGAAGGGGGCCCCGGCCAATGGCCATCCCTTCCGGGTGGAGGCGGCGGGCGTGGCCCGGGCCCTCGCGGCCCTGCGCCTGGTGGGCCCGCCCGAGGAGCCTCTGTTCGACGCCGCCGAGGTGGAGGCCCTGGGCCGGGCCCTCTCGGAGGCCCTGGCCCTGGCCAGTCCCGAGCAGGACCTGGAACTGCTCAGCACCGAGAAACGCTCAGGGGGCCCCTTTCGGGGGTCCCTCGGGGTGACCGCCCGGGCCTTCGTGCGGGAAGGGCGTCTGAACTTCATCGTCCACGACGGTCGCCTGGATTTCGTGGACCAGTACTTCCGTGACTTCCAAGTGCCCACCTTCGTGTACGGGTCGAGGAGCAAGGCCTCTGGCGTCCGGCTGAAGGCCGAGGAGGCCGAGACCCTGCGGCCCGACTGGCTGGCGATCCCCCTGGCCGAGGGGCTCCCCAAACCGGACGCTGCGGCCCCCCGGCTCCCAGCGCCGTCCGTCCCGGGTCCCACCATCGCACCCGCGCCGCAGACTCCGCGGCCATCGGCCCCGCCTCCTGGGCCCAGCCTGGAAGAGCGGCTGCAGAAACTCAAAGGCCTTCGGGACAAGGACCTCATCACCGAGGCCGAGTACCAGAAGAAGAAACAGGAAATGCTCAAGGAGCTCTGACCCCCCCCCCACGGTCGGCATCGCGCCCGACCCATCCCGGCCCACCGCCCCCGGAGGAATTCCATGCTCAAGCCCATCCGATTGCCGCTGCTCTCCGTCTGCCTGCTGGCTCTGCCCCTTCCGGCCCAGGAGGCCGACGCCGCCCTGGCCGCCCAGCTCGTGGGCGAATGGGAAGGCCGCTGGGAGTTCGAGAAGAACGGAGGCAGGCTCACCGCGAAGATCAGGTCTGGCAGCGGCAATTCACTCAAGGGAGAAACCACCTGGTACGCGACCGTGGTGGGAGACTTCAACGACAGCTTCACCAGCGCCAAGGTCAAGGGGCGCAAGCTCACCGTGCGGGAACAGACCATGGACTTCGAGGTCACCGTCTCCGAGGACGGCACCACCCTGGAGGGCACCTGGACCTCCCCCGTGGCCAGCGGGCCCATGAAGTTGCTGAAGAAGGCCGCGAAATAGCGCCGGGGAAGAGCCTCGCCCTGCATTCGCGATCCGGGTCCGACGCTCCCTTGTCGGGGATGGCCGTCGGAAGGGCAGGGGCCCCAGGAGGGGCCCCCTGTCCGCCGGGGCGAATCACCTCCGCCGATCGGACCCTGCGCCGCAGGGTCCTCCCAATCGCTTGTGCTATTGGCGCGGCGCTCTTGGCGGCGGAGCCTCCTCGACGGTTCGATCCCGTTCTGGCCGATTTGCGTTCTCGCGCTGGGGCGTCGTGGTTTCGGGGTCGGCGACCGAACCTCGCGAAAATCTGCCCCCGGCCCTTTCACGGCTCCGACAGCGCCTTGTGCGCTGTCTCCGCCTAGGGCCTACCGGGGCGATTTTCTTTCTCGGCGGTTCGATCCCGTTCTTCAATTTCACCAAAGCGAAAAGGGGGCCACGCAGGTGGCCCCCTTTTCGCTTTGGTGGAGCTGAACGGGATCGAACCGTCGACCTCTGCAGTGCGATTGCAGCGCTCTCCCAGCTGAGCTACAGCCCCGGGCCTTCCAGTCTAGCGGTCCCGGGGCGGGGATGCCACCTGGGGGGGCGATTGGGGCTTGCGTCGGGGCCGGGGGGACCCACCTTGGAGGCATGAGGATCCCGACGCCCGCCGTTCTCCTGCTTTTCCCGGCCCTTCTGGCCGGCGAAGAGCCGAAGGTGCGGGTCTGGGTGGGGGTGAAGCAGGAGCGGAACTTCCAGGTGAACTGGCGGGAAGCAGACCCGGCGCCGGCCCTTCGGGTCCCCCTCAAGCTTGGGGATCGCAGGGAGAGGGCCGAGGCCACGGTGGTGGTCTGGGGGGATTCGGAATCCGCACGGCAGGAGGAGATGCAGCGCTTCGTGGCTGATTTCTCGCCCCTGTTCCGCAGCGCCTTCGACGGGGGGAGGAGCGCCACGATCGGGGGCCAGATGCTGGCCCAGCTCATGGCCCTGGCCATGAACCCCAACCAGAACCCTGCCCCGTCCCTCGCCCCCGCGGTCTGGTACAGCGCTCTGGATCCCTGGGCGAAGGATCCCAAGTTCCGCCGCCGCTAGGGAAGGCGCTGGGGGGGCCGGGGCACGGAATCGGGAGCGGGCGGGACGCGAACGCGAAGGCGCGAATGAAAATGGATTAACGCAAAGGCGCGAAGGCGCAAAGGCAGGGGGGAGGGTTTCATGACCCTCTCCTGGGCCCTTCTTTGCGCCTTCGCGCCTTTGCGTTGATGTCTTCGCCTTGTGCGCCTTCCGGCCTACATCAATCCCTGCATGATGCGCTCGAGGGCCTCCGGGCCGGGCTGGGTCCGGGCCTGGGGCAGGGTGGCCAGGGGTTCGTCCACGGTGGGGCAGAAGTGGTGGATGGTGGGGGCCTGAGGATCCAGGTAGAGGATGCCGGTGAGGAATTCCTGCTTGGCCTTGGAGGCGTGGATGGCCTGCATGGCCGCCAGCTTGTTGGTGGGGTCGTAGTCGTCCTTCACCGCCCGGAAGGAGACCACGGAGCCGTCGGGGAAGGCCACTTCCCGGGCGTCTCCCGCCCGGATCTCGACCTCCTCGACCTCGTTGTACTGGACGAAGCCCAGGTCGTGGACCGGGTAGTCGTGGTCCTTGGCATTCTTGTAGGACTTGGTGGAACTGTCGTGGTTGTTGAAGGTGACGCAGGGGCTGATGACGTCGATGATCGCGCAGCCCGTGTGGGCCATGGCGGCCTTGAGGATGGCATTCAGCTGCTTGGGGTTGCCGCTGAAGGACCGGGCCACGAACCCGCATCCCAACTCGATGGCCAGGCTGCAGGGATCGATGGGGGGAATCTCGTTCACGTCCCCGTGCTTGAGGGTGCTGCCCACGTCGGCCGTGGCGCTGAACTGGCCCTTCGTGAGGCCGTAGACCCCGTTGTCCTCGAGGATGTAGACCACGGGGACATTCCGACGGATGAGGTGGACCAGCTGGCCCATGCCGATGGACATGGAATCGCCGTCGCCGCTGACCAGGATGTTCTTGAGGGTCTTGTTCGCCAGGGCGGTGCCGGTGGCGATGGCGGCCGCACGGCCGTGGACACTGTTGAACCCCCAGCTCTGATTCAGGAAGTAGGCCGGGGACTTGGAGGAGCAGCCGATGCCGGAGAGCTTGGTGACCTTGGAGCCCTCCAGGCCCATCTCCCATGCGGCGGCGATGATCTGGGCGGTGATGGCGTCGTGGCCGCAGCCGGGGCAGAGGGTGGACTTGGAGCCCACGTAGTCCTGCTTGGTGAGGCCGAGGCGATTGGTGGCGGGGGCGCTGGGGGCGGCGGTGGTCATGGCGTCCTCACTTTTCGTAGCCGGAGATCTGATCGACGAGGGTCTGGGCGTTCAGGGCGGTGCCGTCGTAGTGCAGCACCTTCCTGAATCGCATCGCGTGCTGGGGATAGAAATCCCGCAGGAGGGCCGTCATCTGGCCGTCCCGGTTCTGTTCCACCACGTAGACCACCTCCCGGGCCTCCAGCCAGGCGTCCACCTCGGCCGTGAAGGGGAAGGCCCGCAGGCGAAGGTAGGAGGTCTCCTTCCCGGCGGCCCGCAGCAAGTCCCTGGCCTCGAAGACCGCCGGATCGGAGGACCCGAACGCGAGGATGCCGCGCCGGTCCTCTCCGTCCACCACGGGCCTGGGGACCAGGCTCTTGGCGGTCTCCAGCTTGCGCCTCAGACGGTCCACCAGCTTCGTCCAGTCGTCGGGCTTTTCGGAGTAGTACGCATATTCGTTGTGGCCGGTGCCGCGCGTGAAGTAGGCGCCCTTGCCTCCGGGTGTCCCGGGGAGGGTGCGGGCGCAGATGGCGTCGCCGTCCAGGTCCTTGTACCGGCCCCAGTCCTTCAGCTCCGCGAGCTCCTTCTCTCCCAGGACCTTCCCCCGGTCGAAGGGCTTGCCCGGGAAGGTGAAGGGCTTCGAGGCCCAGTTCTGCATCCCGAGGTCCAGGTCGGTCATGAGGAAGATCGGCGTCTGCAACCGTTCCGCCAGGTCGAAGGCATCGTAGGTGAAGCGGAAGCACTCCTCCATGTTCGCGGGGTAGAGGCACACGTGGTGGGTGTCCCCGTGGCTGGCCTTGGCGCAGAGCTCGATGTCGCCCTGCTGGGTTCGGGTGGGAAGACCGGTCGAGGGGCCGGTGCGCTGCACGTTCACGAAGACCGCCGGGGCCTCCACGAAGTAGCCCAGGCCAATGAATTCGCTCATCAGAGAGATGCCGGGGCCCGCGGTGCTGGTCATGGACCGTGCCCCGGCCCACCCGGCGGCGAGGATCACGCCCGCGCTGGCCAGCTCGTCCTCCATCTGCACGATGGCCACGGTGGGCCTGCCGGTGACGGGATCCTTGCGAAGCTCGTCGGCGTAGTCGATGAGGTATTCCACGACCGTGGAGGCAGGGGTGATGGGATACCAGCCCACCACCGTCACCCCGGCGAAGATGGCCCCCAGGGCACAGGCCGAATTGCCGTCCAGCATGATCTGGCCCCGGGTCTTGTCGTCCCGGACGATCTTGAGCCGGTGCTGCTCGGGCATGTTGGCCGCGGCCCAGTCATAGCCGGCCTGCGCGGCGACGTGGTTGAGCTCCGCGGCCTTGGCCTTGCCCTTCAGCTGCTTGGTGATGGCGCTCTTGGCCTCGGCCATGTCCAGGCCCAGCAGCTGCGCGGCGACCCCCACGTAGATCATGTTCTTGATCAATTTGTGGAGTTTCGGTTCGGGGCAGGAGGCGGTCACCAGCTTCTGGAAGGGGACGGGGTACCAGATGAGGTCCGTGCGGAGCGAGTCCAGCTTGAGGGGCTCGTCGAAAATGCAGATGGCTCCGGGCTTGAGTTTGGCCACGTCCTCCTTGGCGGTCTCGGGGTTCATGCAGATCATCAGGTCGATGTCATGCTTGCGCGCCACGTAGCCCTTGGCGCTGGCCCGGATCTGGAACCAGGTGGGCAGGCCCGCGATGTTGGAGGGGAAGAGGTTCTTCCCGCTCACGGGCACACCCATCTGGAAGATGGTGCGCATGAGGACGTTGTTGGCGGTCTGGCTGCCGGAGCCGTTGACCGTGGCCACCTCGATGGAGAAATCGTTGACCAGGGTGGCGCTCCCCTCGGCAAGGCTGGTGGTCATGGCGCTCCTTTCGGCACAGGGGGCGCGCCGTCGCCTTCCCGGCGGTGCGCCCCGCGGGCCCTCAAGTCTATCGCAAAGGCCCGTGATTACTAGTACTTTTGCCAATTCTAGATCGGAATTAACCTACATCCTGGTCATCCATGGCCGGGGGCGCGGGGGCGAAGGGCGGGCCCCCAGCGAATTTCAGGGTGATTCTGGCCTCATTCAAAAAAAAAGCGAAAAAAAGGCATTGACCGCCTTCCGAGGCCTGCCTACCTTGACGGTATGAAAAAGGCCGACCTGACCAAGCGACAGCTCGCGGTTCTGCGCTTCATCCGCGATTTCACGGCCGCCGAGGGCCGCAGTCCCACCCTCACGGAAGTGGCCAAGGGAGTCGGCTCCAGCGCCGTGAGCACGATCCACAAGCACGTCCAGCACCTCATCGACAAGGGCTACCTGCTCCGGAGCCACGGCCGGGGGAACAACCTGGTGGTGGCGGAGGAGGGCGGGATCGCGGGAGAGGCCGAATCTCCGTCCAGGGGTGGGGCGCGGACCTTGCCTTTCTGCGGCGATGTGGCCGCGGGCACGCCCCTCATCCCGGAATCCCGTGCCCTGCCCGTGGAGGTTCCCAACAGCATCCACCGCGAGAAGGGGGACCTTTTCGTCCTGCGGGTGCGGGGCAGCTCCATGGTCGAGGACGCCATCCTGGACGGGGACCTGGTGGTCCTCCAGCGGAAGGGCGAATACCGCAACGGCGACCGGGTCGTGGCCCTTCTGGACGGCGAGGAGGCCACCCTCAAGGAATTCCGCAGGGACGACAAGGGGGTCTGGCTGATCCCCCACAATCCCGACCTCAAGCCAGTCCACTACACCCTGGACCGCGTGCAGATCCAGGGCCAGGTGGTGGGACTCATGCGGAGCCTCTGAGGAGAGGCCTGGGGGCAGCTGGCCCCTGGAATGGAGTTCCCGCCGCAACCGGAAGGCTGCGGGTCCTCCGGCCCCCGGATCAGAGCAGAGCCCTCACCGCCGCCCCCGCCTCCGAGGTACGGGCAGTTCCCCCCAACTCCAGCGGCCTGGGGCCCGACTCAACACAGCGGGCTACGGCAGCCTGGATGGCTTCCGCCTCCGCCGTCCAGCCCCACCGGCCGAAGAGCAGACCCAGGCTGAGGAGCATCCCGAAAGGGTTGGCGCGGCCGGTTCCGGCGATGTCCGGGGCGCTGCCATGCACGGGTTCGGCCAGGGCGGTGCAGCGGTAGGGGCTCCCCGGGGCGTAGCTGAGCGAGGGGGCCATGCCCAACCCTCCCAGGTAGGCTGCCAACAGATCGCTGAGAAGATCTCCGATGAAATTCTCCGCCGCGATGACCCCGAATCGCTGCGGCTGGCGGACCAGGGCGAACAGCAAGGCGTCGGCGTGAAGGGCCTCCGCCCGGACCTCGGGATACTCCCTTCGGGCGTCCTGGAACACCTCCAGCCAGAGGCCATGGCCGTGCTTCAGGACGTTGGCCTTGTGGGCCAGGGCGAGGGGCTTCCCCGTGGAGCGGGCCCGCTGGAAGGCTTCCCGAAGGAGGGCGGACACGGCGGGCCGGGTGTGGACGGCGCGGTCCACCCGACGGTCAGGGGCACTCTCCCCTTCAAGGCAATAGGCCCCCTCCGTGTTCTCCCGGAACACCTCCAGATCCAGGTCCCCCGCGGAGACACCCTTCAGGGGCACCAGCCCGTCCCCCAGGGGGCGGCAGGGGCGCCAGTTCACCCCGAGCCGGAGTTCGCGGCGCAGGCGCAGGAGGATTCCCTCGGCATGGCGGCCGTCCGGGATGCGCGGGTCCCCCACGGCCCCCAGGAGCACCGCGTCGGCTCCGTCCCGGATCTCAAGGAAATCGGCCTCCGGGAGGATGTCCCCGGTGCGAAGGAAGCGTTCTGCTCCCAGATCGAGCACCTCCCATTCCAGGTCCCGCCCCCGGTCCCGGGCCCAGGCCAGCAGGGGCAGGGCCTCGGCCATGACCTCGGGGCCGATGCCGTCGCCAGGAATCACCGCGAGGCGCAGGGGGGCTCCTTCGCAAAGGACAATCCTGCCATGAAATGAATTGGGTTTAGGCTGGCCCCGGAGGTGGGTGCATGCTTCGGAGAACGGGGGTGGCCATGGGGATCTTTTCGATGCTCGGGATGGGGGGGGAGGCGGCCGACATCCAGGCGGGCATGCCGGCCCCGGCCTTCAGCGCGCAGGACCAGCACGGGAAGACCATCAGCCTGTCCCAGTTCCAGGGGAAGGCCAACGTGGTGCTCTACTTCTATCCCAAGGACGACACGCCGGGCTGCACCAAGCAGGCCTGCTCCCTGCGGGACGGGCACGGGGCCCTCCTGGCCGCCGGGGCCGTGGTTCTAGGCGTGAGCGCCGACGACGTGAAGAGCCACAAGGCCTTCGCAGACAAGTTCAACCTCAATTTCTCCATCCTGGCGGACCCCGACAAGAAGATCGTGGACGCCTACGGAGTGCGGATGCCGGTCCTGGGGATTGCCCGGCGGGTCACCTTCATCATCGACCGCAAGGGGATCGTCCGTCGCGTGCTCACGGAGGTGGACACTGCGGGCCACGACCGGCAGGTGCTGGCGATCCTCAAGGAATTGAGCTGAAGTGGACCGGATTGGCCGCTTTCTGAGCTTCGGGCTACACTGACCTGTTCCACCGGGGTCCAGGAATGGTGTTTTTCAATCACGCCACGCGGCAGATGACGGCGAAGATCGTCTACTACGGCCCGGGCCTGTGCGGGAAGACCACCAACCTCAACGCCATCTACGCCAAGACCTCCACCAAGGCCCGGGGTGAGATGGTGAGCCTGAACACGGAGACGGACCGGACCCTCTTCTTCGACCTCCTGCCCATGGACGTGGGCATGATCTCCGGCTTCAAGGCCAAACTTCAGCTCTACACGGTGCCCGGCCAGGTCTTCTACAACAGCACCCGCAAGCTGGTGCTCAAGGGAGTGGACGGCATCGTCTTCGTCGTGGACAGCCAGGTGCCCATGCTGGAGGCCAGCAAGGAGAGCTTCCAGAACCTCAAGGACAACCTCCGGGAACTGGGAATGGACCTCAAGGACATTCCCATGGTCTTCCAGTGGAACAAGCGGGACCTCAAGAACGTCGTTCCCGTGCCCCAGCTCGAGGCCGAGCTGAATCCCGGGATGGTCCCCAGCTTCGAGTCCTGCGCCCAGGACGGCACGGGCGTCTTCGAGACCCTGCGGGGCGTCACCAAGCTGGCCCTGGCCCACATCAAGGCCAACCACTTCGGTGAACTTGGAGGCAGCCGGGAAACCGTCCGCCTGTCCGTTCCCCAGGTGGGTCCGCCCCCCGAAGCCGAGCCGGCCCCGGGGCCCACCCCGCCCCAGGCCCTTTCCTTCTCCGACCTGCCTTCCGTGAGCCAGATGCTGGAGGAGGATGCCGAGTTCATGGCCCTCCCCGCCCCGCCGCTGGAACCCCTGCCGGACGAGGATCGGGACGAGCGGCCCCTCGAGGCCCTGGCCGGGGCCCTGGGGGATCCTCCCGTCTCGGCCCCCCCTGAAGCGATTCCCCCGCCCGCACCGGCCCCCCAGGAACCCGCGCCGGTGGTCAGGACCCAGCCTCTGCCGCCTGTGCCCAAGTTCACGGTGCAGCCCACGCCCAAGCCCGTTCCCAAGACCAAGGCTTCGGATCCCAAGGCCGCCATCAATTCCCTGCTGGGGGAATTGACCCAGGTGGGCAAGCTGGGCGCGCCCTCGGTGGTGCGGCTGGAAATCCCGGGGGACTGCCCGCCCGACGAGATCGAGGTGGTCGTCCAGGTGCGCCAGCGCGGTGAGGTCCTGGTCGAGAACCACATCAAGCGCCCTCCCCCGGTGAAAGGAATCGCCGCCAAGGTGAGCGTCGAGCTCAAGCGGGGCTGAGGTGCTGGCCTGCTGTGCGGCCCTTCTCCTCTCCCTCGCGGCCCTTCCGGGCTGGTGGGACGGATTCACCCGGAGTGCGCGGGTGGCCTCGGGCTTTGTGCAGGAGTCCGAGAGCGCGGTCTTCGGATCCATCAAGAAGAAGGGGAGCCTGGTGGTCTCCAAGGGCGGGAAGATCAGGGTGAGCTACGACGATGGACTGCTGCTCGTCGCCGACGGCACCCACCTCGTGCAGTACGATCCCGATGCCCGCACCGCCCAGCGCTTCGACCTGCGCCTGGCCCGAAGGGAGGCCCCCATCCTCGGCCTTCTCCTCGACCCGGGGGCCCTGGGGGAGCATTTCGAGGTGCTTCCCTCCGGTGCCACGGGGGTACGGCTGAAACCGCGAAAGCCGAACCTGCCCGTGGTGGAACTGGAAGGGAAGGGCGCGGTTCCCACCCTGCTGCGCTGGACCGACTCCACCGGGGCCAGGCAGCTGCTGCGGCTCACGGGACCCCCGGGCAAGCTTCCCGCCGATCCCTTCCGTTTCGACGCCCCCCCGGGAACCAGGTGGATCGGCGCCGCCCCGAAACCCTAGGCGCGGGATGATCGTCCACGCGGGACTGGCGGGCCTGGACCCGGGCCGCAGGGACCACGCCCAGCGGGCCTGCGCGCTGCTTCTGGACGCGGTGCTGGGCCGCCACCGGGAAGGTGCCGCGCGGATCCGTTTCGGGCGCCGGGACGGATGGCAGGGTGCCGTCGCCGGAGAGGTGGAAGCCGTGCTGCGACCCCTCTGGGGGCTGTTCCCCCTTCTGGGGGGGGGTGGTGGACATCCGTTGTCCAGGCGCCTTTCGGGCATCCTCGAGGCGGGGTGCGATCCCTCCCATCCGGACCATTGGGGCCAACCCGGGGACCTGGACCAGCGCCTCGTGGAGGCCGCTGTCCTGGGCCTGGGCCTCCGGCTCTGCCCGGACGTCTGCTGGGAACCCCTCGCCCCCGCGGCCCGGGAGAGGCTCGGAGCCTGGCTGGGCGCCATCAACCACCGCGACATTCCTGACAACAACTGGGTGTACTTCCGCGCCCTGGTGAACGTGGGGCTCCGGGCGGTGGGCTCTCCAAATTCTTCTCCCCGGGCCCTCAGGGAATCCCTGGAACGGGCCGATTCCTTCCACCTGGGCGAGGGCTGGTACGGCGACGGGCCCACGGGCCGCGTGGACTGGTACGGCCCCTGGGCCTTCCACTTCTACGGACCCCTGCTGGCCTGGCTGGCGCGAGGCGATCCCCAGGCGGAACCCTTGGAACGGTCCCTGATGGAGCGATCCGCGGAACGCGCCCGCCAATGGCTTCCAGAGCATCTGGCCTGGTTCGCCCAGGATGGCGCGGCCCTGGCCTTCGGACGCAGCCTGGGATACCGCTTCGCCCAGGCCGCCGGGCTGGGGGCGCTGGCCCTCTGCGACCCCCCCGGGGTGGACTGGGGCGTCCTCGCCGGGGCTTGGCGCCGCAACCTTTCCTGGTGGTTCCAGCGGCCCATCTTCCAGGAAGACGGCAGCCTGAGCCTGGGCTACGGCTACTCCAACGACGCCCTGGGGGAGCCCTACCAGAGCCAGGGCTCGCCCTACTGGGCCCTGAAGGCATTCCTGCCCCTGCTCCTGCCTCCCTCCCATCCTTTCTGGCAGGCCCCCTCGTCACCCTTGCCGCCCCTGGACCTCCACCGCCAGGATGTCTGGCCCGCGAGGCTCTGGCGGGGTCCCGACGGGCAGGTCCAGGCCCTCTGCGCGACGAGGGAACTGGGGGGCTGGGCGGGCCCCTGGGTGTCCACCTACGGGAAGTTCGCCTACGCCACCGGCTTCCCGGCCTCCCTGCAGACGGACCTGGACCGGCCCGTGGCGGACGGGACCCTCCTCATCGCCCTTCCCGGGGGCGCCTTGCGGCCGCCCCTCAAGCGGGAGGCGCCCCGCCTCCGTTCCGACGGCCTCAGCCAGGCGTGGTCGCCCTTCCCCGGAGTCCGGGTGGACACGCTCCTGCTGGCCCGGCCACCCTGGCACCTCCGGATCCACCGCCTGGAATGCGGGATGACCGTGGAGACCCTGGAGGGAGGCTTCGCGGTGGAGGCCCCCGGGGCCCGGCAGGACGCAGGTCCGGGCTGGGCCTGGGCCGCGGCCGGGCCCCGAACCTCGCTGATCGTCGGAGAGGCGTCCCGGGAAGGGCGCGTCCAACGCCAGCCTCCAGGGAGCAACCTGTTGCACCCCGAGAGCCTGGCCCCCGTCCTGGCCGGAGCCTTTCCCCCTGGGGCGCACCGCCTGTGCGCGGCCGTCTGGTGTGATGCCAGGGGATCGAAGGTCCCCGACCCTGAACCTCCCCGCTGGGGGCGGGACGGCACGCTCGAATTCCTCGGGGAGCGTCTATCCCTGGATTGAAGAGGGGCTTCAGGCCGGGACGTGGTCCCGGATGAAGGCGACCACGGCCTCCGTGCTGGTGCCGGGCTGGAAGATTTCCCGGATGCCCAGGGCCTTCAGGCCCGGGATGTCCTCGTCGGGGATGATGCCGCCGGCGAAGACCATGACGTCCTGGGCGCCCTTGGCCTTCAGGAGCCGCATCACCTCGGGGAAGATCTGGTTGTGGGCGCCGCTCAGGATGGAGAGGCCCAGCACCCGGGCGTCCTCCTGCACCACGGCGTTGACGATCTGCTCGGGGGTCTGCCGGAGCCCGGTGTAGATCACCTCCATGCCCGCGTCCCTCAAGGCGCGGGCCACCACCTTGGCCCCGCGGTCGTGGCCGTCCAGGCCCGGTTTGGCGATCACCACCCGGATCGGTGCGTCGGACATGGAGCCACCTCCCTGTTCCCATGGTAGCCCGGCCGGGCGGGGGCCCGCGGCCGGGGGGACCGGGATCCCCGGCCCTTGGCCGGGGATCCCGCTTCGCGCGACGATGGACAGCGGGGAGGCCCTCATGCGGCCGCGGCTCTTCTCCTGGTGGGACTTCCTGCCCCTCGTGGCAGCCATGGCCCTCCTGGCTTTCCTGCAGGGAATGCTCCCCTCTCTGCCGGATCCGGTGCCCACCCATTTCGACGCCGCCGGCCGCGCCAACGGCTGGACCCCCCGGGCGCACCTGCCCTGGCTTCTGCTGGGGACCCCTTTCTTCGCCTGGGCCCTCTTGTGGGTGGCGGGCACGGTGGGCGCCCGGCTGGAGAAGGACCCCCTGAAGGCCCGCTTCCATGCCTTCTTCCCCCTGCGGGGTCTGATGCCGGTGGGCTTCTGCGCCCTCATGGCCACCCTCCTGGCGGTGCCCTCCCGAGGCCTCGGCGTGGTCCGATGGGGCGTGGGGGCCCTGCTGGCCTGCCTGGTGCTGGGCGTGGCCATCCTCGTGCGCCAGATGAAGGGGGCCATGGCCGGACAGCCCGACGCCGTCCATTACCGGTGGGGGATGGTCTACCACAACCCGGGGGATCCCAGGCTCTGGGTGGAGAAGCGCTTCGGGCTGGGCTGGACCCTCAACTACGCCCGGCCCGCCGCCTGGTGGCTGACGGGGTTGTTCCTGTTGCTGCCCCTGGGGGTGGGGGTGTTCGTGCTCCTGAACATGCCGCGGCCGTGACCCACAAGGGGCGAGGCCATGACGGTCCCGCTCCCGGGACCGGTTTCCCGTCCACGCCTCCTGGCTCGCGCGGGAGTCCATTCAGTTGTGCGAGGGGCGGCGATGCCGTGCCTTTCCCCCAGACGCAGGGTGGAGGCCTTTGTCGTCGGTCCCCACGGACCCGTGGCGGTCGACGCAGGCGGATCGGCGATACACCTTCGAGGGAACGGGTTCGACGAACCGTTGCGTTTGGGGAACCGTTCAGTCTCCGCCCTTTTCCAACAGTGCGGCGATCTTCGCTTCCCCCAGACCCGCCTCCCTCAGGATCTCGCGCCCGTGGGCCCCGCGCGGGGGCACGGGGCCGGGTTGGTGCTTGAACCCTGAGAAGCGCGGCGCCGGTGCCGCCTGGAGGATTCCGCCGGGTTCAGCGTAGACCCCACGGGCACGGAGGTGGGGATGGTCCATGGCTTCTCGCGGATCCAGTACGGGAGCGAAGCAGGCGTCGCTGCCTTCCAGGAGTGCGGCCCAGTGCTCCAGCGGTCGGCTTGCGAAGAGGGCTTCCAATTTGACCCGGGCGCGATCCCAGCTCCGGGGTTCGTAGGGCTCCAGGAAATCAGGGTCTTCATGGAGGTCCAGCTTCTGCAGGAGGAGCCGGTAGAACTGGCCCTCCACGGGGGCGAGGCTGAGGTGGCGTCCGTCCGCGCAGCGGTAGGTGCCGTACCAGTGGGGTCCGTCCACCAGCCCCTGGCCGCGTTCGAAGGGCATTCGGCCCGCGGCGTGGAACGCGAGAAGGAGGTTCATCAAGTGGGCGCTGCCGTCCACGATGGCCGCGTCCACCACCTGCCCGCACCCCGTGGCCCGGGCGTGGAGCAGGGCGGCGAGGACCCCGACGCAGAGGTAGAGCGCGCCGCCTCCGAGGTCCCCGACAAGGGTCGGAGGCGCCAAGGGGGGCGTCCCGGGCGCACCGGCGTACCAGAGGGCCCCTGACAGGGAAATGTAATTCAGGTCGTGTCCCGCAAAGGGCGAGAGGGGACCATCCTGACCCCAGCCTGTCATCCGACCGTAGACCAGGCGGGGGTTTCGCGAGAGGCAGGGCTGGGGCCCCAGGCCCAGCCGTTCCATGGCGCCGGGGCGCATCCCTTCCAGGAGGGCATCGGCCCCCGACACGATCTCCAGAACCGCCTCGACGGCGCCTTCCTTCTTCAGGTCCAGCGCCAGGGAGCGCTTGCCGCGGTTGAGAATGTTCTTCACGCCCATTTCCAGCGGATCTCCGGGCCTCGGCATGGCGCGCTCCAGGAGGATGACCTCCGCCCCCAGGTCGGCCAGGAGCATGCCGCAGAACGGTGCGGGCCCGATCCCGGCGATCTCAAGGATCCGGAGGCCGGAGAGGATTCCCATGTCTGTCTCCTTGCGAAAAAGGTGTCTGCGCTGCCGCCGGAGCATCCGGCGCCCCTCGGTGAAGCGGAATTGCCTTCTTCATTTTTCCCGAGGCCAACAGTACCATTTCGTCACCAACGCCACGGAAAACCCCAGAGGTCATGCATGACGGAATCCTCCGAGAGGACGGTCCAGCTTGAGGTCGAGAACATCAACCTGCGCTTCGGCGGAGTGATGGCCCTCGACGGATTGGGCTTCACGGTGCGCAAGGGCGAGATCTTCTCCATCATCGGACCCAACGGGGCCGGCAAGACCAGCATGCTCAACTGCATCAGCGGTCGGTACCATCCCCAGCGCGGGAGCATCAGCTTCGAGGGGCAGGACGTCACCCGCCTGACCCCGGCGGCCCGGGCCCGGCTCGGCATCGCCAGGACGTTCCAGAACATCGCCCTCTTCAAGGGGATGTCGGTGCTGGACAACATCCTCATCGGGCGCCACACCCACCTGAAGAGCGGTCTCTTCCGCGGGGGCTTCTACCTGGGTCCATGCCGGAAGGAGGAGATCGAGCACCGCCGCTTCGTCGAGGACATCGTGGACTTCCTGGAGATCGAACACATCCGGAAACGGGTGGTGGGCACCCTGGCCTACGGCCTCCAGAAGCGGGTGGAGCTGGCCCGGGCCCTGGCCCTGGACCCCAAGCTCATCCTCCTGGACGAGCCCATGGCGGGCATGAACCTGGAAGAGACCGAGGACATGGTCCGCTTCATCCTGGACATCAACCAGGAACGGGGCATCACGGTGATCCTCGTGGAGCACGACATGGGCGTGGTGATGGACATCTCCGACCGCCTGGTGGTGCTGAACTTCGGGGAGAAGATCGGCGAGGGCACCCCCGAGGAGGTCCAGCAGAATCCGGAAGTGGTGAAGGCCTACCTCGGTGGCGAGGCGTCGGTCTTCCTGGGCCGCTAGGAGAATGGACGACATGGCCGGACACTCCCACGACACCCTTCCCAAGCTGCTCCGGCGCAACGCCCAGACCTTCGGGGGCGACAAGGTCGCCCTCCGCGAGAAGGAGTTCGGCGTCTGGCAGCCCTACAGCTGGAAGGACTACTACGAACACGTCAAGTACTTCACCCTGGGCCTGGTCTCGCTCGGGCTGGCGAAGGGCGACACGATCTCCATCATCGGCGACAACCGGCCCGAGTGGCTCTTTGCCGAGCTGGCGGCCCAGAGCGCGGGGGCCATCGCCATCGGGATCTACCAGGACGCGATCCTCAAGGAGGTCTCCTACATCATCAACCTGGCGGAGTCGAAGTTCATCGTCGCGGAGGACCAGGAGCAGGTCGACAAGGTCCTGGACATGGGCGACGAGCTGACCACCGTGAAGCGGATCGTGTACACGGATCCCAGGGGGATGAGGAAGTACGAGGACGGACGCCTCGTCTACTTCCCTGAAGTCGAGGCCCTGGGGCGGGCCTACGAGGAGGCTCATCCCGGCGCCTACGAGGCCCTGGTGGACGCCACGGGGGCCGAGGACCCGGCCCACATCTGCATCACCTCGGGAACCACGGGCCACCCCAAGCTGGCGTTGCTCTCGCACCGGAACATGATCTCCATGGCCACCAACCTGGGACAGGTGGACCCCAAGCGGGAGAGCGATGAATTCGTGAGCTTCCTCCCCCTTCCCTGGGTGGGCGAACAGATGATGAGCGTGGCCAGCGGCATCCTCTTCGGCTTCACCGTGAACTTCCCCGAGGAGCCCGAGACTGCCACGGAGAACATCCGCGAGATCGGGCCCCACCTCCTGTTCAGTCCCCCCCGGGTGTGGGAGAACCTGGCCGCCACCGTCCAGGTGAAGATCATGGACGCGTCCTGGCTCAAGCGATTCCTCTACCATCGCTGCCTTCCCGTGGGCTACGAGTGGGCGGACCTGAAATTCCAGAAAAAGACCCCCACCCTCCTCCAGAGGCTCCGCTACGGCCTGGCCTACCTTCTCGTGTTCCGCTCGTTGAAGGACCGGATCGGGTTCACCCACATCCGTTCGGCCTCCACGGGCGGCGCGGCCCTGGGTCCCGACACCTTCCGCTTCTTCCACGCCCTGGGGGTGAACCTCAAGCAGATCTACGGGCAGACGGAGATCTTCGGCATCTCCTGCATCCACCGGGACGGCGACATCAATTTCGACTCCGTGGGCAAGCCGATCCCCGAGACCGAAATCCGCATCGACCGGCCCGACCCGCAGGGCGTCGGGGAGGTGGTCTCCCGCAGCCCGGCCCTCTTCCAGGGCTACTACAGGAATGAGGCTGCCACCTCCGAGACCATCGTGGACGGCTGGCTCCACTCCGGGGACGCGGGCTACTTCAACCAGGACCAGCACCTGGTGATCATCGACCGGATGAAGGACATCATGACCCTCCGCAGCGGGGAGCGTTTCAGCCCACAGTTCATCGAGAACAAGCTGAAGTTCAGTCCCTTCGTGAAGGAGGCCGTCTGCATCGGCCAGGGCCGCGACTTCATCATCGCCCTCATCTGCATCGACTTCGGCATCGTGGGCAAGTGGGCCGAGGACCAGCGGATCGGCTACACGACCTACACGGACCTGGCCTCCAAGCCGCAGGTGTACGACCTCGTCGAGAAGGAGGTCCTGAAGGTCAACGACACCCTCGCTGGATCCCAGAGGATCCGGAAATTCGCCCTGCTCTACAAAGAGCTGGACGCGGACGACGACGAGCTCACCCGCACCCGGAAGGTCCGGCGGGGCTTCGTGGACCAGAAGTTCGCCGACATCCTCGAGGGGATCTACGAGGGCAAGCCCCAGATTCCCATCGACGCGGTCATCAAGTACCAGGACGGCAAGACCTCGCAGCTCAAGACCACCATCCACGTCCGCGACCTCGGCGCTCCCGGGGAAGCCCGGCCCGCCGTGGCCTGAATCGGGAGCAGGCAACCCGGAGGATCCATGGAGTTCTACATCCAGCTCGTCATCTCGGGGCTCGTGCTGGGCTCGATCTACGCCCTCGTGGCCCTGGGCTTCGCCATCATCTTCAAGTCCACCAGCGTGGTGAACTTCGCCCAGGGCGAGCTGCTGATGTTCGGCGCCTACTACTGCTTCTCGATGGTGGTGCAGTACAAGATCCCGTGGTTCTGGGCCTTCCTGCTCACGCTGGTCTTCTCCATCGTGCTCGCCCTTCTGGTGGAGCGGCTCGTGCTCCGTCCGATGATCGGGGAGCCGGTCATCTCCATCATCATGGTGACCATCGGGCTCTCATCGGTCCTGCGGAGCATCGTGACGGCGGTGTGGGGGACCCAGATCCAGGTCTACGAGCCCCCGCTCTTCCCCGAGACCGCCGTGAACCTCATGGGGATCCCCACCAGCCAGGTGTACCTCTGGAGCTTCGGACTCGCCGCGGTCCTGCTCGGGCTCTTCGGCCTCTTCTTCAAGTTCTCCAAGGCCGGCGTGGCCATGCGGGCCACCGCGTTCTCCAACCAGGTGGCCCTCTCCATGGGGATTCCGGTGAAGAACATCTTCGCCCTGGCCTGGTGCATCGCGGCGGTGGTCTCGGCCATCGGGGGGGTCCTGATCGGTTCCATCAACGGCATCAACATCCAGCTGGGCCACTTCGGCCTGAAGGTCTTTCCTGCGGTCATCCTGGGCGGCCTGGACTCCATCCTGGGTGCCGCCGTGGGCGGCATCATCGTGGGAGTTCTCGAAAACCTCTCGGACGGCGTGTTGAAGAGCGCCTTCGGCCTGCAGGGGATCAAGGAGGTGGCGCCCTTCGTCTTCCTGGTCCTCATCCTGATGGTCAAGCCCTACGGCCTGTTCGGGAAGAAGGAGATCGAGCGGGTATGAGCGGACCGAGGAAGGACCCGGGCGTGACCCCTGGCCAGGCATTCAATCCCACGGCGGAGCGGAAGAAGCCATGAGCGTAGCCCACTGCGGAGACTTCAGGCAATCGTACAAGGACGACATGAAGGTCCTGGAAACCCGCTTCGTCCGGGTCTCCGTGGGAGCCTTCCTGGTCCTGCTCTACGTGTTCCCCCTGTTCATGTCGAACTACGCGACGAGCACCATGACCACCATCGGGATCGCGGTGATCGGCGCCCTGGGGATCAACATCGTCACCGGCTTCACGGGGCAGATCTCCCTCGGCCAGGGCGCCTTCATGGGCGTCGGGGCCTTCGCCTGCTCCTACTTCATGCGGATCCTGCACATGCCCTTCTGGATCGCCATGCCTGCCGCCGGGCTCACCACGGCTGCGGTGGGCATGGTCTTCGGGCTCCCCAGCGCCCGCCTGAAGGGCCTCTACCTGGCCATCGCCACGCTGGCGGCGCAGTTCATCCTGCAGTACCTCTTCATCCACATGGAGGCCGTGACCGGCGGCAGCAACGGGATCCCCTCTCCACCCCCGGAGATCGGCTCCTTCGCCTTCGACGGGGACCGCTCCAAGTACTACCTGACCATCACCATCGCCGTCCTTGCCGTGCTGTTCACCACCAACCTGGTCCGGTCACGGGACGGAAGGGCCTTCATCGCCGTGCGGGACCACTACCTCTCCGCGGAAATCATGGGCATCCACCTCTTCAAGTACCGCCTCCTCTCCTTCGCCGTGAGCGCCTTCTACGCCGGCGTCGCGGGAAGCCTCTGGGGGATGTACACGGGGTACATCTCCGCGGAGCACTTCACCATCGCGGAGTCCATCAACTACCTGGCCATGATCATCATCGGGGGGCTCGGCAGCGTCCTTGGCTCCATTTTCGGGGCCATCTTCATGACCCTCCTCCCCCAGGCCCTCACCGTGGGCACCGGGGCCCTGGCCCAGACTTTTCCGAAGATCGGCTTCCTGATCATGAGCTTCAAGGACGGGGTCTTCGGCCTCATCGTCATCCTTTTCCTGATCTTCGAGCCCGACGGTCTGGCCCACCGATGGCGCCAGATCAAGGCCTACTGGAAACTCTTCCCCTTCAGCTACTGACGGTCCCCGCTTTCCCGGACAGGCCGTCTGTCGATTCCCTCCACTTCAACCCCCACCCTTTCATCCACCTCGGCCACCGCCGAGCCTCCACCACCGGCAGTTCCACTCCACCTGGAAAGGAGATCGCTATGAAGCGACTGACCGCGTCAATCGCCCTGGCCGTCCTGGCCGCCCTGTCCGTACCCGCACGGGCCCAGGAGATCGTCATCGGCAACCTCGCCGACATCACGGGCGGCACCGGGGACGTAGGCAAGCCGTACGCCGACGGCGTCAAGGCCTACACCGACCACATCAATGCCTCCGGCGGCATCAACGGGAAGAAGATCAAGCTCCTGCAGCAGGACTATGCCTACAAGATCCCGGAGGCCCTGGCCCTGTACAAGAAGTTCAAGGACCAGGACAAGGTGCTCGCCATCCAGGGCTGGGGCAGCGGCGACACCGAGGCCCTCAAGGAGCAGGTGGCCAAGGACCAGATCCCCTACTGGTCGGCCTCCTACTCGGCCCACCTGACGGACCCGGCCAAGTCTCCCTACAACTTCTTCTGCGCCGTGGACTATTCCACCGCCCTCCGAGGGGCCCTCAAGTACCTCAAGGACAACTGGAAGGAGAGCCGCAAGCCCAAGGTGGCCTTCATCTATCCCGACGTGGGCTACGGCAAGGCCCCCATTCCCGCCGGAAAGAAGTACGCCGAGGAACTGGGCTTCGAGATCGTGGGCGAGGAGAACGTCGATCTCAAGGCCCTGGAGGCCACCACCCAGCTCCTGAACATCAAGAAGAAGGATCCCGACTTCGCCTGGATCGGCGGCACCAAGGTCTCCACCTCCGTCATCCTGAAGGACGCCAAGAAGCTCGGCCTCCGCACCAAGTTCTTCGGGAACATCTGGAGCGCGGACGAAGGCATGCCCAAGCTGGCCGGCGGCGCAGAGGAGGGCTACATGATCATCATCGGCGCCGCCCTCTACGGGGAGAACGTTCCCGGGATGGCCGCGATCAAGAAGGCCACCAACAACCAGCCGGTTGTGAGCCACTGGATCCGCGGGTGGGTCTCCATGATGACCATGTGCGAGGTTCTCAAGGCCGCCGACAAGGCCAAGGAGCTCAACGGCCCCGGCATCCGGAAGCATGCCGAACAGCTTAAGAACTTCAACACCCAGGGCCTCACCGCCCCCATCACCTACACCTCCACGGACCACCGGCCCTTCATGTCCGTCATCGTGGCCGAGTTCAAGGGCGGCCAGATGGTGAAGAAGGCCACCGTCGAGCTCCCGCGCAAGCAGGAGTGGATCGGATTCTGATTTTCCGGGCGGAAGCGGGGGAGGCGACGGCCTCCCCCGCCTTTCCCGGCCTCGCCGGGCTGCCGTTCTCCGCGTGAAAGGGAGCGAAGAGCCGAACCCATGCTGAACGTGAACAACATCGAAGTCGTCTACAGCGACGTGATCCTGGTCCTCAAGGGCCTCTCGCTCGCGTGCAAGGAGGGCCAGATCACCACCCTCCTGGGCGCCAACGGCGCCGGCAAGTCCACCACCCTCAAGGCCATCTCGGGCCTCCTCAAGAGCGAGGAGGGGGAGGTGACGAAGGGCACCATCGAATTCATGGGGGAGAAGCTGAACGGGATGCCCCCGGAGAAGATCGTGCGCAAGGGCATCTTCCAGGTGATGGAGGGCCGCCGGGTCTTCGAGGACCTCGACGTGGTCGAGAATCTCCGCTGCGGCGCCTACACCCGGTCGGACCGGGCGGGGGTCAAGCGGGACATCGACCTCGTGTTCGACTATTTTCCCCGCCTCCGGGACCGGAGGTCGCAGCTGTCGGGGTACCTCTCGGGCGGCGAGCAGCAGATGCTGGCCATCGGCCGGGCCCTGATGGCGCGGCCCCGGCTGCTGCTGCTGGACGAACCCAGCCTCGGCCTCGCTCCGCTCCTGGTGCGGGAGATCTTCAGGATCATCGCGAAGATCAACGAGGAGGAGAAGACCACGATCCTGCTCGTGGAGCAGAACGCTTCCCTGGCCCTCCAGGTGGCGAGCTACGGCTACATCATGGAGATGGGCAAGGTGGTGCTGGACGGGCCCTGCGAGAAGCTGCGGGAGAACCCCGACGTCCGGGAGTTCTACCTCGGGATCGGCGAGGGGGGCACCAAGCGTTCCTTCAAGAACGCCAAACACTACAAACGGCGCAAGCGCTGGCTTTCCTGAAACGCGCAGGCGGGGAGGGGCCCATGGACCGGACGCGGGGATTCCTGCACGCGGAGGTGGAGGCGAGGGACTGGGAGGAACAGCGGTCCCTCCAGGCCGCGCGCCTCCGGGAGGTCCTGGCCCTCGGCGAGGCCCAGGCGCCCGCTGTGGCGGCCCTCCTCCGGGGGGCCGGGGCCCGGGCAGGCGACTTCCACAGCCTGGAGGACTTGGGCCGCCTTCCGGTCACACCCAAGGCCCGGCTCGTGGAACTGCAGCGCGAGCACCCGCCCTTCGGCGGTTTCCTGGCGGTTCCCTTGGCCCAGGTCCGGCGGATCTTCCGCTCCCCGGGGCCCATCCTGGACCCCCAGACCCCGGGGGAGGGATGGGGCTGGGAGGAAGGCCTCTTCGCCGCTGGTTTCCGACCCGGGGACGTGTGCGTCAACACCTTCGGGTACCAGATGACTCCGGCGGGGATGATGTTCGACGAGGCCCTGGGGGCCCTGGGCTGCCCCCTGGTTCCCACGGGGGTGGGAGACCGGGACACCCAGATCGAGATCCTCCGCTCCCTGGGCGTGACCGGCTACACGGGCATGGCGTCCTTCCTGCTCCAGATCGGGGAGCGCGCCCGGGAGCAGGGCCTGGACCCTGCCCGGGACTTCCACCTGAAGGCGGCCTTCACCACCGCCGAGCCCCTGCCGGACAGCCTCCGGAACTCGGTGGAAGAGATGTTCGGTGCCACGGTCCGCCAGGGCTTCGGCACGGCCGAGTGCGGGTGCCTGGCCTACGAGTGCCACGAGAGGGGCGGCATGCACCTGGCCAGCCGGGCCATTGTGGAGATCGCCGATCCCGAGAGCGGCCGTCCCCTGGGCCCCGGGGAGATCGGCGAGATCGTGGTGACCCTCCTGAGCCCAGCCTTTCCCCTCCTTCGCCTCGGAACCGGCGACCTCTCCGCGGTGGACCCTGTTGCCTGCGCCTGCGGCCGCCCGGCTCCCAAGCTCCGGGGCTGGCTGGGGCGCTGCGACCAGCTGGTGAAGGTCAAGGGCATGTTCCTCCACCCCGGCGCGGTCCAGGCGGCCATGCGGGCATTCCCGGAGGTGGCCCGCTTCCGCGCCGTGGTGACCCGTGAGGAGGGCCGGGACGTCCTGACCGTCCAGGCGGAGGCCCAGGCCCCGGACGAAGGGCTCCGGGTCCGGATCGAGACCCGCCTGCGGGAGGCCCTGGGGATCGGTGCGGGATGCCGCTGGGTCCCGGGGGACTCCCTCCCCGCCGACGGGAAGGTGATCGATGACCTGAGAAAATGGGACTAATCTGTTGTTCTTCCCGTGGGGGTGGTGAATGCTCGTGCGCGAACGAATGACGGCGAATCCAGTGGTCGTCCATCCCGAGACCTCCTTTCAGGACGCCCTCCAGCTGCTCCGGGAGAAGAAGATCCGGCGCCTCCCGGTGGTGGACAAGCACGGCGACCTGGTGGGGATCGTGGTGGAGAAGGACCTGCTCTTCGCCTCGCCTTCTCCTGCCACCACGCTGAACGTGTACGAGGTCCACTACCTGCTGTCCAAGCTGGCCATCCAGGACGTGATGACCAAGCAGGTCTTCACCGTGGGGGAGGATTGCCCTCTTGAGGAGGCGGCCCGCATCATGATCGACCACAAGATCGGCAGCCTGCCGATCGTGGAAGGAAAGCGCCTCAAGGGCATCATCACCGAGACCGACGTGTTCAAGGTCATGGCCGAGGCCCTGGGGGGCCGGGCCAAGGGCCTCCGCATCGTGATGCGCGTCCCCGAAGTGAAGGGCGAGTTGGCCCAACTCACGGCCCGGATCGCCGAACTGGGAGGCAACATCGTGAGCCTCGCGGTCTTCCAGAACTCCGACGCCCAGCACAGGGAGATCACCCTGAAGGTGCAGGAGGTTGCACGGGAGGCGGTCCTCGCTGCCCTGGAGAAGACCGGCGCGGAGATCATGGACGTCCGCGAGATTGCCAGCGAGTACAAGCCCAAGATGGTCTGAAGGGCCTTTCCCGCAACCAAGCACGCCCTTTTCCTCCCCAGATGGACCCCGCAGGGGGAAGGGACGGGGGGGGGCGGGGTCACCACCCCTGGGTCTGTCGCAGGGCCTCGTAAAGGGCCACGGCGGCGGCCTGGGCCAGGTTCAGGCTGCGGTGGAAGTCCCCCAGCATGGGGATCCGGACCAGGCGATCGGCGTTGCCCTCCAGGATCTCCGGGGGCAGGCCCACCGTCTCGCGACCGAAGACCAGGCCATCCCCTGCGGCGAATGGGACTTCCGTATGGATTCGTCGCCCCTTGGTGGAAAAGAACCACAGCCGGCGGGCCGGATTCCGGGCGAGGAGGTCGTCCCAGTCCGCGTAGTGGGTGGGGTTCAGGCGTTCCCAGTAGTCCAGGCCCGCCCGGCGCACCGCAGCCTCCCCCGCGTCGAAGCCCAGGGGGTGCACCAGGTGGAGCCGGGCCCCGTTGGAGACACAGAGCCGGCCGATGCTGCCCGTGTTCTGGGGGATCTCGGGCTGGTGCAGAATGATGTGGAACATTCCACGACAGACTAGCGGAGGAAGGGATGAGCGACTGCCTGTTCTGCAAAATCGTGCGGAAGCAGATTCCGGCGGAAGTGGTGCATGAAGACGAGCAGGTGCTGGCCTTCAAGGACATCTCCCCCCGGGCGCCGGTGCACATCCTTCTGATTCCCAAGGCCCACTGCTCCGGCCTGAACGAACTGACCCCCGACGTTCAGGCCGCGGTGCCTCGCCTGATGGAAGTGGCGGCCCGCCTCGCCCGGGAGCTGGGCGTGGCCGAATCCGGCTGGCGCCTCCTGTCCAACTGCGGCGCGGATGGAGGCCAGGCGGTCTTCCACCTCCACTTCCACCTCCTGGGGGGCCGGCCACTGGGTGGAATGGTGGGGCGCGGGTAGGGCGGACTTCCCAGCCGGGGGCGGCCCGGGGCTCCGCCGTGCAGGGAAGGCGGGGATGCCCTCTCCGGGGTCACCCGTGGCCGTTCAGGCCCCTTCCCGGGGGAGGGCACCCCTCCTTCTCCGCAACCGCCCTCCCTCACCCCGGAAGGCGCAGGGTGAAGGTGGAACCCCGTCCCAGCTCGCTCTCCACCTGGATCTCCCCCCCCATCTGCCAGACCAGGTGCTTGACGATGGAGAGCCCCAGGCCCGTTCCTGGGACCCCGCGGACCGAGGGGCTTCGGTAGAAGCGTTCGAAGATCCTCTTCTGCTCGTTCTCGGCGATCCCTGGGCCCTCGTCGGCGACCTCCCAGCGCAGCCAGGGTCCCTCGGGGGCCACGCGAAGGGATACCTTCCCACCCCGCGGGCTGAACTTGACTGCATTGCCCAGGAGGTTGTCCAGCAGTTGGTGGAGGCGGTGGAGGTCCACCCGCATCCGATGGCCGGACAGGGATGATTCGCTTTCCACGGTGAGCCGGATCTTCTTGTCCGCCGCGGCGGGTTGCAGCCCCCGCTCCAGGTCCGCCAGGAAGTCCGCGAGCAGCACCTCCCGGGGCTCCAGCCGCAGGGCCCCGGTCTCGATGCGGCTCAGCTCGGAGATGTCGTTGAGCAGGAGCGTCATGCGATCCACCGAGCGAAGGATGGACCGCAGCCCTTCGGCCCCCTCGGGAGGGATCTCGCCGCTCTCGAGCAGTCCTTCCGCGGCGATGCGGATGCTGGTGACGGGGGTCTTCAACTCGTGACTGGCGTTGGAGATGAATTTCTGGCGCGTGCTTTCCAGGGCTTCCAGGCGCGTGAAGTCGTCCACGGTGAGGAGGACCTGGCCCTTTCCCGGGGCGTCCTCCAGGGGCAGCGCCCGGATCCGGAGCACGCGGGGATCCCGGTGCAGGGTCCACTCGGCAGGAATGCCTGCGGCGCATTGCTCCAGGTTCCGGATGCTCTCGGGCTCCCGGAAGACCTCCGCGGCCGAAGCCCCGGCCTCGAGGAGGCTGGAAGGGCCCAGGAGGGTCCGGGCGGCGGGGTTGAAGCCCAGGACGCGAAGCGCCGGGTCCAGGAGGACGAGCCCCTCGCGCAGCTGGACGAGCAGGGCCGAGGCCCCCGCCCCCTCCCAGGGACCCGGGGGGCCCCCGCCTGGGGGCGGTCCCTCCGCTCCGCCCCGGCGAAAGATCAGGATCGCGGATCCGGCGATGGCCAGGATCCCCAGGGGACCGGCCCAGGGGTGCCGAGGCGCCATCAAGGCGGCGCCCCCCAGCACGGCCATGGCCCAGCCCACCAGCAGGGCGGCGGAGGGCAGTCGGGTTTCCCGGCCGGGCACGTACATCACCCCAAGTATGAGGACCCCGCCTGAGCGGGAAGGTCTGCTCCCTTGAATGGGAGAGCGGATCAGGTTTGGATATACGAAATTATCGAAAATATTTCGTTTTAATTTTCACTTGTTGATTTTGTTCGACTTATCTAATTTCAAGTGGAAATCAATGGAACGAAGTGGAATGAAATGGCTCATGGTGGACCATCCACTTTCATTTCCGACCCTTGATGGCACTTGAAAGGCTGAACCGTGCTGCGACTCCGCGGCAATTCCCCGGCCACGGTGGACGAGAAGGGGCGCCTCAAGCTCCCCGCCACCTTCAAGGCCGACCTGGACGCCTTCGCGAAGGAAGAGGGGACCGGGGGGTCCCGCCACTACCTCACCTCCCTGGACGGCCGCAGCGCCCGCCTCTACCCCATGCCGGTGTGGGAGGGCATCGAGGCCCGGCTGGCCGCCATCCCCTCCACCAACCCCGCCAAGCGCCGCTTCCTGGAGGTCACCGCCTACTACGGCAGCGAACAGGTGCCGGACGCGCAGGGGCGCTTCGTGATCCCCCCCATCCTCCGGGAGGCTGCGCGCCTCGTGGGAGAGGTGGCGATCCTGGGGCAGATGGACCACCTGGCCATCTGGAATCGCGGCGGCTTCGAACAGCGCCTGGCCGCGGAGCCTCTCAGCGGCGAGGACCTGGCGCAGCTCGCGGAGCTGGGGATCTAGCCGTGGCGGAGATCACCGCCCACGTCCCGGTGATGCTCCAGGAGGTGGTGGAGCAGCTCCAGCTGCCCCCGGAGGGCCGCATGCTGGACCTCACCCTGGGCCTGGGGGGCCACGCCGAGGCCATCCTGGCCCGCAGCGGCCCGGGCCTTCGCCTGCTGGGGGTGGACCGGGACCCCGAGGCCCGGGCCGCGGCCCGGGCCCGATTGGGCGCCGACGCCCGGCTCACGATCCTCGCCGACACCTACGAAGACGTGTGGGACCATCCGGCCTTCGAGGCCTGGCGCGCCCTCCAGGCCCCCGAGGGGCTGGACGGGGTGCTCATGGACCTGGGCTGCTCCATGCTCCAGTTGCGGGACCCCAAGCGGGGCTTCAGCTTCCGGGAGGAGGGGCCCCTGGACATGCGCATGGATCCCGATCAGGGACCCACCGCCCTCCAGTGGATCGCCGAGCAGGATGCCACCAGCCTGGCCGCGGCCCTGTTCAGCTACGGGCAGGAGCGGGCCAGCCGGCCCATCGCCCGGGCCATCCTCCTGGCCTTTCAAGCCGGGCGCCTGCACAGCACCCGGGACCTGGCGGAAGCGGTGTACACCGTGATCCCCCGGGAACCCGCCAAGCGCAAGGGCCTCAGCGATCCCGCCACCCGGACCTTCCAGGCGATCCGCATCGCGGTGAACGGCGAGCTGGAACGCCTGGGGGAGGCCCTGCGGCGGGCCGTGGCGCAGCTCAAGCCCGGGGGACGCATCGCCGTGATCAGCTTCCACAGCCTGGAAGACAGGATCGTCAAGCGCAGCTTCCGCCACCTCGCGGGCATCTGGGACGGCCCGGGCCGCCAGCCCCCGGAGCCGCTGCCCCGCCTCCTCCGCCTCGTCCACCCCGGGGGGATCGTTCCCTCCGAGGCCGAACTCAGCGCCAATCCCGCCTCCCGCTCCGCGCGCTTGCGCGTCGCGGAGCGGATCTCCGAAACCCCGGAGGCCTCATGAACACCACCCTGCTCCGTCCCGGCTTCACGGCCCGCCCCCGCCAGTTCGAAGGGGAAGGGATCCTGCGGATGCTCCTCCTGGCCTTCGCCCTGGCCCTGCCCCTGGCCTCGGGAATCTACCTCAAGATCCAGAACATGCGGATCTCCTACGACATGGGGGAAGTGAAGCGCCGCATCCGGGAGGAAGAGGAGACCCAGCGTCAGCTGCTCTTGATCCGTTCCCGCTTCCAGCGGGACGAGGAGATCCAGGCCTACGCCACGAGGACCGGGATGAAACCCCGGAAGCAGGGACATTTCGTCCCCCGCTCCTTCACGGCGGAGGATCAGCGCCTCGCCAAGCTGGGCCCCACCCCGGCGCCCTGATCCTTCCTCCGGGGGGCCCGCCCGCCGCCGCGGGCGCCCCTTGGCCCCACAATGGTGCAGCGGCGCCCGGCGCCGCGCCCGGATGCCCTCCATGGATTTCCTCCGCCGCTTCGCGGGCCCCCCGCCCACCCGCCGCCTCCTGGGCCGGCCGGAGGCCCACGACCTCATGGCTTCCCGCATGCCCTGGGTGCTGCTGGCCATGCTCCTCTGGGCCCTGCTGGTGCTGGGACGGCTGCTGTGGCTCCAGGTGGTGGAACACCAGCGCTTCGCGGCCCGGGCGCTGCAGCAGCACACGGAGAAGATCCGCATCGATCCCATCCGCGGGGAGTTGCGGGACCGCCGGGGCGAGAGCCTGGCCATCAGCGTGAAGGCCGAGAGCCTGTTCGCCAATCCCCCGGCCTTCTACCCCGACTACTCGGGCAACGGAGACGTCCGCGCCTGGGGTGAGCCCGACCGGAAGGCGGCCCAGGAGGTGGCCTCCCGCATCGCCCCGATCCTGGGCCTGCCCCGCTCCGCGGTGGTGGAGAAGCTCCTGAAGAAGACGCCCTTCGTGTGGATCGAGCGCCAGCTCAGCCCCGCCAAGGTCTCCGCGATACGGGAGATCAGGAACCGGGAGCTGAAGGCCAGGAAGGAGAGCCGCTTCGAGGCCCTGGACTTCCTGGTGGAGAGCCGGAGGGAGTATCCCCGGGGCAGCCTGGCCTGCCAGATCCTGGGTTTCGTCAACATCGACGGGGTGGGCCAGCTGGGCATCGAGCACAGCTTCAACGAACAGCTGGCCGGGCGTCCGGGGGTGCTGGAGGCCCCCCGGGACGCCCGGGGCCGCCTGTTGGTGCTGCAGGAGAACTACTCCAAGATTCCCGCCAACGGCAGCACCCTCCAGCTCACGCTCGACGCCACCATCCAGCACATCGTGGAGGAGGCCCTGGAGGAGGGGGTCCGCCTCAGCCGCCCCGCCACGGCCTACGCGGTGGTCGTGGATCCCAACACAGGTGAAATCCTGGCCATGGCGGGGACTCCAACCTTCAATCCCAATCAGGTGCTGCCCCGGAAGTTCATGGTGACCCCCGAATCCGAACTCGGACCCGCCGATCGGGAGGAATTGCGGAAGGAAAAGGAGCGCCAGAAGGCGGCTCGCAAGGTGCATCCGGTGGAGGACGCCTACGAACCGGGTTCCACCATGAAGATCTTCACGGCCGCCATCGCCCTGGAGGAACGGAAGGTGCGCCTCGGGGAGCCCATCGACTGCATGGGTGGGCGCTGGGCCTTCAGCAACAAGCTCACCATCACGGACACCCACCGCCACGGCGTGCTCAGTTTCGAGGAGGTGCTCTGGCAGAGTTCCAACGTGGGCGCAGCCCGGATCGGCATGCGCCTCAGCCCTGAAGACCACTACCGCTACCTGCGGGCCTTCGGCTTCGGGGAACCCACGGGCCTGAACTTCCCCGGGGAGACCGCGGGCCGCCTCATCGCCCCGGACCGCTGGAGCGGCACCACCCAGCCCACCTTCTGCTACGGATACGGCCTCAGCACCAGCCCCCTCCAGATCCTCATGGCCGCCAGCGTGCTGGCCAACGGCGGCAAGCTGATGCAGCCCATCCTGGTGCAGAAGATCTTCAACGACCAGGGCAAGCTCCTGCGGGAGTTCAAGCCCACCGTCCGGCGGGACAAGGTCGTCAGCGAGGAGACCGCGGCCATGATGCGGGAGACCCTCAAGGGCGTCCTCACGACCGGAACCGGAAAGAAGGCCCGCCTCGAAGGGGTGGAAGCCTTCGGCAAGACCGGCACGGCCCGGAAGATCATCAATGGGGCCTACGACCCCCGCCGGCACTACGCCTCCTTCCTGGGCTTCTTCCCGGCGGACCGGCCCCAGTACGGCATGCTCTTCATGCTGGACGACCCGGCGGGCGACGTGACCGGCGGGGACGTGGCGGCGCCCCTCTTCAAGCGGATCGGCGACGGAATCCTGCGCTACCGCCAGAGCCTCCAGGGCGCCGACCCCGCGGCGGACCTCAAGCTCTCCCTGCGGGACTGGCCGGCCAGCGAGAGCGACGAGGCCGGTTTCGTCCTCGGCCGGGGCCTGGTGCCCGACCTGAAGGGGCTCAGCCTCAAGGCAGCCATCCAGCGGGTGGTGCTGGCCGGCGGTGCGCCCCAGGTGGAAGGGCGGCCCGAGGGGAACCTGGCCCTCCGGGTCACGGGCCAGTCGCCCCCGGCCGGGGCCCCCCTCCCCGAAGGCACGCCCGTGAAGATCCGCGTGGGGGGGGGATGAGATTCTCCGAACTCGTCCACGGGATGCCCGTCACGGACCTGCGAGGGCCCGATCCAGAGCTGGGGAACGCGGGCGCCGACAGCCGGGAGGTCGGGCCCGGATGGCTCTATTTCGCCCTCCGGGGCTCCCAGCGGGATGGAGCAGATTTCGTCCCCGAGGTGCTGGCCCGGGGTGCGGCCGCCGTGGTCTCCGAATCTCCCTTGCGGGAGGCGGGCGGCGCGGCCCGGGGCCGCTTCGAGGAAGGGCGGGCCCGGGAGGCCATGGCCCTCCTCTCCCGGCGCCTCTACGGCGCCCCCGACGAGGCCCTGGCCCTCATCGGCGTCACGGGCACCAACGGAAAGACCACCACCACGACGCTGATCCGCCAGCTGCTGCGGGGAGCGGGCATCGGGTGCGGCCTGGTGGGCACGGTGACGATGGCCGCCGGGCCGGAGGAAGAGGAGGCGGTGCGGACTTCCCCGGAAAGTCCCGTCTTCTACCGCTGGCTGCGACGCGCGGCCGATGCGGGGGACCGGGCCCTGGCCGCCGAGGTGAGCAGCCATGCCCTCTGCCTCCACCGCGTCCACGGAGCCCGTTTCGCCGTGGGCGTCTTCACCAACCTCACCCAGGATCACCTGGACTTCCACGGGGACATGGACGCCTACTTCGCGGCCAAGCGCCGCCTCTTCGCCCAGTGCGGGCGGGGCCTCGTGAACGCGGACGACCCCTACGGGCGGCGGATCCTGGAGGTGGAGGACCACGCCAGCTACGCGGTGGAGCGGCCCGCCTGCTACCGCGCCTCGGACCTGGTGCTGAGTCCCACGGGGACCCGATTCGTGCTGCATTCGAAGGAGGGCCGCTGGCCCGTGGAGAGCCCGCTCCTGGGCCGCTTCAACGTCTACAACCTCCTGGCGGCCCTGGCGGCCTGCGTGGAGGCGGGCTTCGCCGTGCCCCGCCTGCTGCCCTCGCTGTCCGGCCTGCGGGGCGCCCCGGGGCGCCTGGACCGCGTGGACTGCGGCCAAGCCTTCGGCGTGATGGTGGACTATGCCCACACCCCGGACGCGCTGGAGAAGCTCCTGGCCGAGGGGCGCCGGCTCCTGCCCCCCGGGGGCCGGCTGCAGGTGCTCTTCGGCTGCGGGGGGGACCGGGACCGCCGCAAGCGCCCCCTCATGGCCGCGGCCGTGGCCGCGGGGGCGGACGTGATCTGGCACAGCAGCGACAACACCCGCGGGGAGGACCCCGAGCGGATCCTGGACGATGGGGCCGCCGGGATTCCCGAGGGGCTCCGCGGGGATCCGGCCCGCTACCACCGCATCGCCGACCGGGCCTTGGCGGTGGAAGCCGCCGTGCGCGCCTGCGCCCCCGGGGACCTGTTGCTCCTGGCGGGGAAGGGGCACGAACCCTACCAGGAGATCCAGGGCGTCAAGCATCCCTACAGCGACCGCGCCGCCGCCGAGGCGGCGCTCCAGGGGCGGCCCGTGCCCCGGCCGTGGGCGCCATGACGCGCATCCTCGCCGTCTCGTCCCCCGGGGACCCCGCCATCTCGGAAGCCGCCGGGGTGCTGCGTGCCGGGGGCCTGGTGGCCTTTCCCACGGAAACGGTCTATGGCCTGGGAGCCGATGGGCTGAACGTCTCGGCGGTGGCTCGGATCTACGCCGCCAAGGGGCGGCCCGCCACCAATCCCCTGATCCTCCACGTGGCGGACCGGGAGGACGCCCGGGGGCTCGTGGCCGACTGGACCCCCGAGGCGGACCGGCTCGCCCGGCGCTTCTGGCCCGGCCCGCTCACCCTCGTGCTGCCCGCGGGGGAGGCCGTGCCCGCGATCGTCCGGGCCGGGGGTCCCACCGTGGCCCTGCGCTGCCCGGCCCACCCCGTGGCCCTGGCCCTGATCCGCGCCGCCGGGCGCCCCCTGGCGGCCCCCAGCGCCAACCGCAGCCAGCACCTCAGCCCCACCACGGCGCGCCACGTCGAGACCAGCCTGGGTGGGATCGTGGATTGCATCCTGGACGCGGGTCCAACCTCCGCAGGCCTGGAGTCCACCATCCTGGACCTCCGCCCCCCCTTCCGCAGTCTCCGGCCGGGGCCCATCTCTCCCAGCGACCTCGAGGCGCTGGGGGGTGCGGTGGGGCAGGGGCCCGGGGTCCTCGCGCCGGGGGCGCCCCAGCCCGCCCCGGGCATGGCCGCCCGCCACTACGCTCCCCGGGCGAAGCTGGAACTGGTGCTGCCGGGCACGGGGCTGCACGAGGCCGGCAGGGGCAGCGCCTATGTGAGCCTGGGGGCCCTGCCGCCTCTCCCCGAGGGGGTGCACGGGGTGGCCGCCAGCCGGGATCCGGTGGAGCTGGGCGCCAGCCTCTACGCGCTTCTGCACACCCTGGACGACGCGGGCTTCCACACGGTGTTCTTTGAACTGCCGCCTCCGGAGGAGGCCTGGCTCGCCGTGCGGGACCGGCTCCTCCGGGCTTCGACGAGGGAGGGTGCGTGAGCCTCTGGAGCCTGGAGCGCGTCGGGAGGTCCCTCCAGGGACGGGTGGCCGGGGACGCCTCGGTCGTTCCCGGGAGCCTCAGCTTGGACACCCGCACCCTCCGGCCCGGGGCCTGCTTCGTGGCCCTGAAGGGGGCCCGGGACGGACACGCCTTCGCCAAGGACGCTCTCAGCGCAGGCGCGGCGGCCCTGCTGGTGGACCATGAGCTGGACCTCCCGATTCCTCAGCTGATCGTGCGGGACACCCTTGAGGCCCTCCAGGCCTGGGGGCGGCTCCGCCTGGAGGAAGTCCGGCCCAGGCAGGTCTTCGCGGTCACCGGCAGCGTGGGGAAGACCACCACCAAGGAGCTGCTGGCCGCCGCCACGGGGGGCTGGAAGACCCCCGGGAACCGCAACAACACCCTGGGCCTTCCCGAGGCCCTGGCCACGATCCCCGAGGGCCTCGAATCCGCCGTGCTGGAAATGGGCATGAGCTTCCCCGGAGAGATCGAAACCCTCTGCCGCATCGCGCCCCCCGACTGGGGGCTCCTCACCTGCGTGGGCACCGCCCACGTGGAGAATTTTCCCGACGGGCAGGAAGGCATCGCCCGGGCCAAGGGCGAACTGGTGGCGGGCCTGCGTTCCGGGGGCACCTGGGTGCACCTGGAGAGCGACCCCTGGGCCGCCTGGATCGCCGCGGAGCCCTGGGCCGCCGAGGCACGGGCCGTGCGGGTCGGGGAACGCCAGCCCTTCGGGTGGTCCGAGGTCCGGAGCCTGGGGCCGAGAGGGAGCCGTTTCCTGCTCCGCACGGACGCCGGGGAGGTGGAGGTCGCCCTGAGGCTCCCCGGCCTCCACAACGTCCGCAATGCCGCCCTGGCGGGCAGTCTGGCAGCCCTGGCGGGGCACCCTCTGGGCGCGATCGCCGCGGGACTGGGCTCGGTGGAACCCGAGGCCGGACGCGGGCGCCTGCACGCCCTGGGGGCCGGCGGCTGGCTCCTGGACGAGAGCTACAACGCCAGCCCCGATTCCATGCTCGCCTGCGCGGCCGCCCTCCTGGACCTGCCCGGCGGGGAGCCTGTGGCCGTCCTGGGGGCCATGCGGGAGTTGGGCGCCGAAGCCGGGCGCCTCCACCGGGACACGGGCGCAGGCCTGCGGGCCGCGGGATTGGCACGGCTCTGGGCCTTCGGGGATCACGCGGCGGACCTGGCCGGGGGATTCGGCCCCGACGGGGCCGCCTTCCCGGACTTCGAGACCCTGCGGGACGACCCCGCCGGCCTGGCCGCCCTTCCCCGGGGGGCCCGCATTCTCGTCAAGGGCAGCCGATTCTGGCGCTCCGAACGCGCCGTGGACTGGATCCTCAACCGCCATCCCCCTCAGGATTGACCCATGCTCCCCTGGCTCCTCTACCCCGCCGTCAAGGATCTCCCCGGCCTCTCGGTGCTCCGCTACGTCACCTTCCGGGCGGCCATCGCGGCGGCCACCGCCATGCTCCTGTCGCTGCTCCTGGGGCCCTGGGTGATCCGCACCCTGCGCCGCCTGGGCATCGGCCAGCACATCCGGGAGGAGGGGCCGGAGAACCACCAGGCCAAGGCAGGCACGCCCACCATGGGGGGCATCCTCATCCTCCTGGTGATCCTCATCTCCACCCTGCTCTGGTGCGACCTCAAGAACGGCAACGTCTGGGTGGCCATGCTCTCGCTCCTGGGCTTCGGCTGCGTGGGAGCCTTCGACGACGCGCAGAAGCTGCTCCGGCGCCAGAACCTGGGACTGCGGAGCTGGCAGAAGATGCTCCTGCTCACGGGCATTGCGCTGCTGGTGGCCTGGCTGGTGCTGCACTTCGGCCTCCGGGGGGCCGACACCAGCCGCCTCTCCGTGCCCTTCTTCAAGAAGTTCCAGCCCGACGTCGGCATCTGGCTGGTGCCCTGGATCTGGCTGGTGGTGGTGGGCACGAGCAACGCCGTGAACCTCACGGACGGGCTGGACGGTCTGGCCATCGGCGGCACCCTGGCGGTGTCGGTGACCTACGCGATCCTGGCCTACGTGGCGGGCCACGCCAAAATCGCCGCCTACCTGGCGGTGCCCTTCGTGGGAGGGGGCGCCGAACTGAGCGTCTTCATGGGCGCCATGGCGGGGGCCTGCCTGGGCTTCCTCTGGTACAACGCCTACCCCGCCGAAGTCTTCATGGGCGACACCGGCGCCCTGGGCCTGGGAGGCGCCATCGGCACCGTGGCCATCATCGTGAAGCAGGAGCTGCTCCTGGCCATCGCCGGCGGCCTCTTCGTGCTCGAGGCCTTCAGCGTCATCCTCCAGGTGGGGAGCTACAAGCTTCGGGGCGGAAAGCGCATCTTCCGCATGGCCCCCTTCCACCACCACATGGAAAAGGGGGGCCTGCACGAGACGAAGGTCGTGATCCGACTCTGGATCACGGCCATCGTGTGCTGCATCCTCGCCCTGAGCTCCCTCAAGCTGAGGTGAGGTCGGGACAGTCCGCTGGCCGGATCAGCTCCGGACACCAGGGGGGATCGAGTAGGTTCCGACCACGTGGGCGACGGGTTCGTCCAGGCCTTCGGAGTGCAGCCACACCTCCCCCACCGCCAGGGCCCTCCCCAGCTTGAGGAGGCGGCACACGCCGACGATGCCCCTTTCGGCGGAGGGCTTGCGGAGAAAGTTGATGGTGAGGCTCGTGGTCACCGTCAGGGGGACGATCCCGATCTCCCCCAGGATGGCGACGTAGAGGGCCACGTCCGCCACCGCCATCAGGACGGGTCCCGACACGGTGCCGCCCGGGCGCAGCTCGGCGGGGCCCACCTCGTGGAAGACCGTGGCGCCACCCTTCCCGACCTCCCGCACCACGCACTTGGTCTGGGGGAAGGAAGAGGCGATGAATGCAGAGACTTCCGCGAGATCGGCCATGGGCTGCTCCTTCGCACCGGTGAGGGCAGTAAAGCAGATCCCTTCTGAATTCGGTTGGTCCAACCTCGGGCAGAGAAAACCGCGACTCTGGGTCCGGGAGGGCCGGTGCCCTGGGCCAGCTCCTTGGGTGTGGTGGCCGCCTCGGAGGATCCCCGGACCGTCCGTTCTCCGAGGGCGGCCGGCGGGCTTTCCCAAAGGCGCATGGCCATTGCGACGGCATCCCGTTTCCAGGGACAATGATTGCCATGTGCCTCGCCCTCCCGTGCCGCGTCGCCGAGCTGCTCCCGGAGCAGCAGGCCGTGGTGGAGGTGGGCGGGGTCCGGAAGCTCATCTCCCTGGCCCTGGTGGATGACGTTCAGGTGGGGGATTTCGTCATCCTCCACGTGGGGTTCGCGCTTTCCAAGCTGGATGCGGAAGAGGCCGAGAAGACCCTGGCGCTCTTCGCGGAGATGGGGATGCTGGAGGAGGTCACGGCCCGGGCGGCGGCCATGGCTGCGGGCCCCGCCGGCGAGGCATGAGGTACATCGAGGCCTTCCGGGACGGGGAGCTGGCGAAGGGCCTGGCGGGCGCCATCCGGAGGACCGCGGACCCCGCCAGGACCTATTCCTTCATGGAATTCTGCGGGGGCCACACCCACGCCATCTCAAGGTATGGCATCCAGGAACTGTTGCCGCCCAACCTTCGGATGGTGCACGGTCCCGGCTGTCCCGTCTGCGTCCTGCCCATCGGCCGGGTGGACATGGCCATTTCCCTGGCCCTGGAACGGGGCGCCATGCTCTGCACCTACGGCGACGTGCTGCGGGTTCCCGCCTCGGGGGGCCTGAGCCTGCTGAAGGCCAAGGCCCGGGGGGGGGACGTTCGCATGGTGTACTCCGTGGCGGACGCCCTGCGCCTGGCGGAGGGGCATCCCGAACGCGAGGTGGTCTTCCTGGCCATCGGATTCGAGACCACGACGCCGCCGACGGCCGTGGCGATCCGGCAGGCCGCCGGGGCGGGCCTGGGGAACTTCTCCGTCCTCTGCTGCCATGTCCTGACGCCCTCCGCCATCGCATGCATTCTGGACAGCCCCGAGGTTCGGGCCTGGGGGACGGTGCCCCTGGACGGCTTCGTGGGGCCCGCCCACGTGAGCACCGTCATCGGCAGCCGTCCTTATGAGTTCTTCGCCGAGGAGTACCGCAAGCCGGTGGTCATCGCGGGTTTCGAGCCCCTCGATGTGATGCAGGCCATCCTCATGCTGGTCCGCCAGGTCAACGAGGGCCGGGCCGAGGTGGAGAACGAATTCACCCGCGCCGTCACCCGGGACGGAAACCTCAAGGCCCAGGCCCTGGTGGCCGAGGTGTTCGAGCTCCGGAAGGAATTCGAATGGCGCGGCCTCGGCATCGTTCCCTATTCCGCGCTCAGGATCCGGGAAGCCTTCGCCCCCTTCGACGCGGAGCGGCGCTTCGCCCTGGATTACCGGGCCGTCCCCGATCACCCAGGATGCGAATGCGGGGCCATCCTTCGGGGCGTGAAGCAGCCGAAGGACTGCAAGCTCTTCGGAGGGGTCTGCACTCCGGACAATCCCATCGGGTCCTGCATGGTCAGCTCCGAAGGAGCCTGCGCGGCCTACTACACCTATGGGCGGCACCGGGAGGAGGCCCAGGACCGCGCCGGGGGTTGAGGTCCGGCTGGGCGGGAAGCCCCCCCGGGCGAGCGGGACGGGAAAGCCGACCAGGGCCTCCTGGGGAGAAGGGACGGGGGCATTCCATTTCGTCGGCCACCGGCGGACAAGAGCCTTACATCCAGGGTCAGGGGAAGGGTGACCCGGCAGCGGCCTCACCTGGAGCCCGATCCCAACCTTCCACGAGGTCATCCCTCTTCCCGGTCCAGCGTTAGGAAGTCCCGGCAAGGAGGGCCGAGATCTTGGCCCGGATGGCAGCGGTGGTGAAGGGTTTCTGGAGGAAGTCGGTTCCCGGGGGCAGTTGCCCCAGTTCCGTCATGATCGTGTCGGTGTAGCCGGAAATGAAGAGCCCCCTGAGTCCGGGATGGGCCTGCCGGAGCCGCCCGAACAGTTCGGGCCCGTTCATGCCCGGCATGATCACGTCCGAGACCAGGAGGTCGGGGTGCTGGCCTTCCGAGAGGCTCAGGGCCCTCTCCGGAGAATCCGCCTCCAGCACCCGGAACCCCATGGCCACCAGAAGTTCAAGGACCAGGGCCCTGACCTGCTCGTTGTCTTCGGCCAGGAGCACGGTGCCACCCCCGGGGATGATCCTTGGAACCTCCGGAGAGGGAGGGGGGAGGTTGGCGCATGGCCGATCAACGCATTCCGGGAGGAGAACCGTGAAACAGGTCCCGCGGCCGGGGGCCGAACGCACGGACACGTGGCCGCGGTGCTGATGGACGATGCTGAAGACGGTGGCGAGACCCAGGCCCGTTCCCTCTCCCATGGGCTTGGTGGTGAAAAAGGGCTCGAAGATTCGATCCGCGGTCGCCGGATCCATCCCGCTGCCGTCGTCCTCCACGGTAAGGCGGGCATAGGGCCCCGGGGCCAGATCCAGGGGCCTGTCGGGGCTGTGTTCGCCCAGGAGGACCCGCCCGACGGCCACCTGGATGCGACCATTTCCCGGAATGGCGTCCTGGGCGTTGACCACCAGGTTCATCAGGATCTGTTCCAGCTGAGTGCGGTCGGCCCGAACCCCCACCGGTCCGCTCGCCGGGCTGAATTGGATCTCGATGTTTTCCCTGATCGTCCGGCGGAGGAGCTCGGCAAAGGTCAAGATTTCGTGGTTCAGGTCCAGGTCCGCCAGGTCCGGGGCCTGCTTGCGCCCCAGGCCCATGAGGCGCTGGACGAGGAACTTGGCCTTCTCCGCCGCGACCAGAATCTTGTCCAGGTGCCCCCAGGAAGGCTCACCCTCTCTCATGGACTCCTGGACCATTTCCGCGTAGACCACCACGGGGGTGAGCAGGTTGTTGAAGTCGTGGGCGATGCCGCCCGCCAGGCGGCCGATGGACTCCAGCTTCTGGGATTGGTGCAGCTGGTCGGTGAGATGACGCTTCTCTTCCTCGGCGTTCTTGCGCTCGGTGATGTCCCGGACCAGGACCAATAGCCGTTCCGACCCGCCGATGGGCGCCCGCCGCATGCTTACTTCGACCCAGAACAGGTCGCCTCCCTTCCGTCGGGCCTGCCACTCGAAGACCTGGGGGTCCCCGGCGCGGGCCCGGGCCATCCACGCGAGTGCTTCGGCCTGGGAGTAGGGAGGCTCCCCCATGCTCAGGTCCTGGACCCCGAGGTTTCCCAGCTCCTCCCGGGTGTATCCGTACATGGTGCAGACGGTCTGGTTGACCTCGAGGATGTCCCCGGTCTCCAGGTCGTGCACGAACAGGGCGTCGTTGATGTGGTCCAGGATCGTCCGGAGTTTCGCTTCGCCCTCCCGGAGCGCGGATTCGGCGTGGTTCCGTTCCGCCTGACGGGCCGCCAGGGATTCGGCCAGGCCATCGAAAGCCCGCGCGAGGAGTCCGATCTCGTCCCCCCGTCCCTGGAGGCCGGTCCGTACAGAAAGGTCGCCCCCCCCCGCGGCCTGCATCACCCCGGCCAGCCGCTCGATGGGACCGACCAGGTGCCGCCGGGAAAGGGTCCGAAGGAGGAGGAAGGCGAGGAGACCGGAGAGGGCGAACCCCGTCGAGGACCAGAGGGCGAAGCGGGTGGCCTCTTCAAAGGCCGTCTTCTCGGGGATGGTGACCCGAATGTACACGTAGGGTGGCTCCCCGGGCCGGAGGCGGAGGCGGCGGAATGCGAAGACCCGGCGGACCCCGTCCAGGCCCGTTCCCCGAAACACCCCTTCCTCCGGGGGGCCCGTGAGCTTTTCGCGGATGCTGGGCTGGTCCTGAAGCCCGGGCTTGATCGTGGGGTGCTCGGGGTATCGGTAGAGCAGCACCCCGCGGTGGTCGGTGACATTCAGGACCGAACCGGGCGGAAGGCCCTGATCCTCGAACACCCGGTCGAATCGGTTCAGCATGTAGGTGGTATAGGCCACGGCGATGGGATTCCCCCGGGCGTCCAGGACGGGCATGGCGAAATGGAGGGTGGGTTTTCCCACGGCCCGGCTGATGACGTACTCCCCCACGCTGAAGTCCCGGCTGCGGAGGGCATCCCGGAAGTACTTCCGGTCCCCGATCGTGAAAGTCCCAGGGACCGCGGAGGCGATGAGGCGCCCCTCCAGGTCGGCGATGCCGAGGTTGTAGGCGTAAGGGCTGAGGCGCTGGACCTCCCGAAGCAGGCGGGTGGCACCCTCGCCATCACGCCGGACCACGTCGGGGCTCACGGCGATGGAGATCAGGAGGTTGTGGATCCCCTCCACCTCCGCCACATGCTCGCTGGCCACGGCGTGGACGGTGCGGTGCACCGTCGCTTCGGCCTGGCGGGAATCGGAGCGGTAATAGGCCAGGAAGATGGCGGCGGTGGTGACCAGGACCGGCAACCCTGCGGCCACGAAGATCACCTGCAGCTTGGTGCGGATGCCCAGGGAACGGAGGCGCATGTGGATCCAGGGATGGTTCGGAGGGGACGGAGAAGGACCTGGAGGCTGATCGGCCAGGTGAGGAAATTCCCTTAGAAATGGGCCCGGTATCAGCTTCCCGGGATCCAAGACGCCCCGGCACCGTGGCATGGTGTTGGGAGACCCCAGCCCGATGCCCCCGCCCCGATCCCACGGAACCCGACCCCTCGACCTGGCCCAGGGCCGGGTGGACATGGCCCACGGCTCCGGAGGACGGGCCTCCGCCCAGCTGGTGGAGGAACTCTTCGCGAAGGCCTTCGACAACGGGCCGCTGCGCCAGGGGAACGACGGTGCCGTCCTCGGACTGCCCCCAGGCGCCGAGGGTTGCCGCCTGGTGGTGGCCACCGACGCCCACGTGGTCTCCCCGATCTTCTTCCCCGGGGGGGACATCGGCTGCCTCTCGGTCCACGGCACCCTCAACGACGTGGCCGTGATGGGGGCCCGGCCCCTCTGGATGGCCGCGGCCTTCGTCCTGGAAGAAGGGTTCCCCCTGGCCGACCTGGCCCGCATCGTGGCTTCCATGGCCCGGGCGTCCCGGGAGGCCGGGGTGCCGATCGTGACCGGGGACACCAAAGTGGTGGAACGGGGGAAGGGGGACGGCGTCTTCATCACCACCACCGGCGTCGGGGTCACCCTGCCCGGGGTGGAACTGGGAGGGGACCGCGCCCGGCCCGGGGATGCCGTCCTGGTCTCCGGTCCCATCGGGGACCACGGGCTGGCCATCCTGGGCCAGCGGGAAGAACTCGCCTTCGAGTCCCCCATCGTTTCCGACACCGCGGCCCTCCACGGACTCGTGGAAACCATGCTTGGGGCCGCGCCGGGCATCCATGTGCTCCGGGACCCCACGAGGGGGGGGGTGGCCACCTCGCTCAATGAGATCGCACGACAGTCGGGGGTTGGGATCGTGCTGGAGGAGCGGGCCATCCCGGTGCGGGAGAGCGTGGCGGCGGCTTGCGAGATCCTGGGGTTGGATCCCCTCTACGCCGCCTGCGAAGGCCGCTGCCTGGTCGTCTGCCCCGCCGGAGAGGCCGGGATCCTGCTGGAGGCCATGCGATCCCACCCCCTCGGAAACGCAGCGGCCCGCATCGGGGAGGTGGTCGAGGACGCCCAGGCCTTCGTCCAGATGCGCACGGCCTTCGGGGGCAGCCGGGTGGTGGACTGGCTCACGGGAGACCAGCTGCCGCGGATCTGCTAGTGCGCCTCCTCCTCCTCACCCACGCCTTCAATAGCCTGGCCCAGCGGATCTTCCTCGATCTCCAGGTCCAGGGCCACACCGTCTCCGTGGAATTCGACATTGCCGATGCGGTCACGGAAGAAGCCCTGACCCTCTTCAAGCCCCACCTCGTGGTGGCGCCCTTCCTCAAACGGCGCCTTCCAGAGGCCGTGTGGGGCCGGGTGCCCTGTTTCATCATCCACCCCGGGCCGCCGGGGGACCGGGGACCCTCCTCCCTGGACTGGGCCATCAAGGAAGGTGCCTCCCGCTGGGGTGTCACGGTGCTGCAGGCGGAGGGCGAGCTGGACGGAGGCCCCGTGTGGGCCCACGAGGCCTTCGCGATGCGGCCCGCCTCCAAGTCCAGCCTCTACCGCCACGAGGTCACGGAGGCCGCGGTGCGGGCCCTCGGCACGGCCCTGGAACGCTTCGAGGCCGGCGCCGGGCCTCTGTTCCGTCCCGAGGGAGAGGCCATTCGGGCCCGGCCGGCCATGCGGCAGGTGGACCGGGCGATCCGCTGGGAAACGGACGGCGTGGAGGAGATCCTGCGGAAGCTGCGCGCCGCGGACGGCCAGCCCGGCGTCGCCGCACATCTCTTCGGAGAGCCCTGCCGCCTCTACGATCCCCGACCGGAGTCAGGCGCATTCCGCGGGGAAGCGGGGCAGGCGCTGGGACGCCGGGAGGGCGCCCTGCTCGTGGGGGCCCGGGACGGGGCTTTCTGGGTGGGACAGGCCCGCAGGGAGGGAAGGATCAAACTCCCGGCGTCGCAGGCCTTTCCTGAAGGGTCGGCCGCCCTCCCCGAACTGCCCTCGGAGACCGGCTGGTGGCGGAGCCCGCAGGACACCTGGCAGGACATCTCCTATGAAGAGCGAGGCCCGGTGGGCCTCTTGCGCTTCGAGTTCAGCCACGGGGCCATGGGAACCGAGCAGTGCCGGCGACTCAGGCAGGCCGTGGAATGGTCCCTGGGCCGCCCCGCCCGCGTGCTCGTGCTGGCCGGGGGGCCCGACTTCTGGTCCAACGGAATGCACTTGAACCTCATCGAGGCCAGCCCCTCCCCGGCGGATGCCTCCTGGGAGAACATCAACGCCCTCGACGACCTCGCGGAGACGATCCTCGGCGCGCAGGATCGCCTGGTGGTCGCGGCGCTGCAGGGCAACGCGGGCGCCGGAGGCTGTTTCCTGGCCCGGGCCGCCGACGAGGTGTGGGTCCGCCAGGGGGTGGTGTTGAATCCCCACTACAAGAACATGGGAAACCTCCACGGATCCGAGTTCTGGACCTACCTCCTTCCCGCCCGGGTGGGGGAGGCCGGCGCCCGCGCGATCCTCCGCCACCGCCTCCCCATGGGGGCAGAGGAGGCGGTGCGCACGGGATTCTACGATGCCCTCCTGCCAGGAGACCCGGCGGGTTTCCACGCGGAACTGGCACGGCGCGCGGAGAAACTGGCCGGGGAAAGCTTCTTTGCTCGGCTGGAGGCCAAGCGGGGGAGGAGGGTCGCGGACGAGGCTAGAAAATCCCTCGCGGCCTACCGTTCGGAAGAGCTGGCCGAGATGCGGCGAAACTTCTTCGGCTTCGATCCCTCCTACCACGTGGCCCGTGCGCGCTTCGTGCGAAAGGACCCCCCTGCGTGGACGCCGCGCCACCTGGCCCTCCACCGCGAGCTGGGCTGGAGGGTGCCCCAGCCGTGAACCCCCTGGACCCGCGCCGCGGAAGCGCCCTCGTGGCCGGGGCGGCCCTGCTCTGGAGTTCCAGCGGCCTTTTCATCAAGGTGCTCTCCCTGGGACCCCTGGCCATCGCCGGGTTCCGGAGCGCCGTGGCCGCCGCCGCGATGGTGCTGGCGCTGCGCCTCCTGGGCAGGCCCGTGAGGCTCCGCCCGGACCTCCTGGGCGCGGGCGCCGCCGCGGCCTACGCCGGCCTGCTGGTGGCCTTCGTCGGGGCCACCAAGCTCACCACCGCCGCGAACGCGATCTTCCTCCAGTTCTCGGCGCCGATCTACCTGGTGCTCCTGGAGCCCCTGGTCCTGAAGACGCCCGTCCGGGCCCGCGACCTCGCCGCCGTGGGGTTCAGCCTCGGAGGCATGGCGCTCTTCTTCCTGGGGCGCTTGGAACGGGGCCACCTGGGCGGAAACCTGCTGGGAATCCTTTCGGGGCTCTTCCTCGCGACCTTCACGCTGCTCCTCAAGGTCAAGCGTGAGCGGGAGCCCGGGTCCGATCCTGTGGGGGCCATCATCCTGGGCAACATCCTGGTGGCGTTGCTCTGCCTGCCCACGGGGCTGCAGGGCCCCATGCCGGGAGCCCGGGAAGCATTCCTGCTGCTCTACCTGGGCGTCTTTCAGATCGCCGTGGCCTATCTGCTTTTCAACGCCGGCATGCGCCACCTCAGCGCCACAGCGGCCCTGGTGGTCGGCACCCTGGAAGCGGTGCTCAATCCGGTCTGGGTGTACTTGGGGACCGGCGAGAAACCCGGCGGATGGGCCCTCCTGGGCGGAATCGTGGTCCTCCTGTCCGTGGCCTGGTACGCCTTGGCTGCACCGGCCCGGGAGCCCCCCCTCCCAGATTCCTGAATGGGGTTCCCCTGTGGAATGCGCGGGATGTGGGGGCCGGGACCAGCGGTGCCCCGGGGGAGAATCAGCTCGCCGCGCGAACCCCCGGGCGGTTGGCCAGGAAGTCGTCCAGCTTCTTGCTGAGGGTGTTCCGATGGATGCCCAGGGACCGGGCCGCAGCGCTCTGGTTTCCCTTATGCGCACTGATCACCTCCTCGACGAAGAGGCGCTCGAACTCGCGCTTCGCCACATCGAAGGGGATGTCGTGGCGGACCATTTCCTTGACCAGGGCCCTCAGACTCTCGCGCATCACCGCGCACCTCGCACCGAATGGGAAGGACGAAGGTAGCACTCCCGGCGGAGCTTGCAAAGCCTTCGTGAGACAATGTCCATGCGGGTTTCCTGTGGAAATCCCTGTGGAATGCGTGTGGAGAAACCCGAGGAGCGGATGCGCAAGACCAAGCTCGTGATCACCATAGGCCCCTCCCTGGAGGACCCCGACCTGCTCCGGGAAGTCCTCAGGGAAGCTGACGCCGTCCGGCTCAACGCCAGCCACGGCGATGCCCCGAGCCGGACCCGGGCGGTGGAACAGGTACGTACCTTGAGCGCCGACCTGGGACGGCTCGTCCCCATCTTCCTGGATCTCCAGGGACCCAAGTGGCGCGTGGGGGACCTGCCGCGGCCCATCGAATTGCCTGCGGAAAGCATCGGATGCCTTCTTGCGCCGGGGGATCCGTGCCTGCAGGGAGCCGCATGGGACATCCCCTTGCCCCACCCGGAGATCCTGGCGGGGGCACGGCCCGGCCAGCGCTGGCTCCTGGACGACGGCTCCCTGGAGCTGCAGGTGACTTCCGCGGGGCCCGGCGGGGTTCGCGCCCGCGTCGTGAGGGGCGGACTCCTGAAGGCCCGGAAGGGGATCCACCCGCTGGGACTGGAGATGGCCGTGGAGCCGCTGACCGACAAGGACCGAGAGGACGTGGCCTGGGGGGTCCGCTACGGAGTGGAGTTCTTCGCTCAGAGTTTCGTGCGGTCCGCGGCGGACATCCGGGAACTGCAACGCCTCATCGCCGCGGCAGGGGGGACCCAGCCCATCATCGCGAAGATCGAGCACCCCCAGGCCCTGGAGCGACTGGAAGAGATCCTGGAGGCCAGCTGGGGGGTGATGGTGGCCCGGGGGGACCTGGGGGTGGAGTTGGGGGTGGAGCGGGTCCCGGCCACCCAGAAACACATCATCCGGTGCGCACGGAAGGCGCTGAAGCCCGTCATCACCGCCACCCAGATGCTGGAGAGCATGATCGAGAATCCAAGCCCCACCCGGGCCGAGGCCAGCGACGTGGCCAACGCCATCTGGGACGGCACCGACGCCGTGATGCTCAGCGCCGAGAGTGCCGCAGGGCAGTACCCCGGGGAGGCCGTGGCCTGGCTGGCCAGAATCGCGGCCGAGGCTGACCAGCACCCCCAGGCGGTCCGCGGGGACGAACCGGACCTGGTCCAGCATCACACCGGGCGCACCGATGTGTCCGTGGCCTTCGCGGCCAGCCGTTGCGCCGAGCAGCTGGAGGCCCGCTGGATCGTGGCCTTCACGGAAGGAGGGGGCAGCGCCCGCATGGTCAGCCGGCTCGCGGGACCCACCCGGGTCATCGGTGCCACCACGGACCTGGGCACGGCCCGGCGCATGGGCCTCCTCCGCGGTGTGGAACCCCTGCTCATCCGGCGCTTCGAGAGCACCGACGAGATGGTGGAATCCGTGGAGCGCCTGCTTCAGGAGCGCCACAACCTGGACCGGGGGGACACGGTGGTCATGACCTTCGGCCTCCCCCTGTGGCGCACGGGCACCACCAACTCCTTGAAGGTGGTGGTGTTCTGACATGAAGGCCCTCTTCCGCTTCGCCGCCATGAGCGCCACCAGCGCCCTGGGCTGGTGGCTGGGCTCCTTCGTGGGCCTGATGACCGCGGTGGTCCTGTCGGCCCTCTTCTCGGGCCTGGGCCTCTGGGGGGCCCACTGGATCTCGCGGAACTGGATGGAGTAGGCGAGGCATCTCCGTCGCGGCAGCCCGGAGGGAAGAAATGTCCTTTCACCACGAAAAACACGAAAGGGCATGAAAGGGATTCATAGGAATCTGCGATCAACGACCCAGGACCCGCCGCCAAGGCGCCAGGTTTTTCCTCGCCTCGCGCATCGGCAAGGCCGATACCGAGAAGGCGCCAAGAAAGGGAAATCCAATACCCATGCAGTTCTTGGTTTGCATGGAGTCTTGGCGGTGAGAACCGACTTTCCGAAGGATTGAACGCCCCTTGGAATCACGCCCATCCGGGGTCGCCTTCGGTCCATGCCCGGAGGGCCTCCGCGAGGCGTTTCAACTGCACGGCCTCGGTGGTGCGGAAACGGCTCACCAGCTTCCACCCCTGGGAGGTGCGCTGGTAGCGGTGAAGCCAAAGGAAGGGCCCCTCCCAGGGAGCCTCCCCGTCCCGCCGGGTGCGCACCAGGAAGGCGATGGAGGTCCAGGGACCTTCCGCGAGCACCCGGCGGTCCAACTCCTCCAAGAGTTCGTCATCCTCGGAGGCGAGGCGCAGTTCGTCGAGGTCGTCGGGCAGGGAATTCATGGAGGGGTCCGGGCTTCTCCCAGCTTACGGGATTGCCGATTTCCACGACCCATTCTCCTGGCGTATCGTGTTCCTGCCTGGACCCTCCGGGGAGGACACCATGAGATCCAGAACCCTCCTCTTCGGCCTCTTGGCTCTTCTGGCGCTGGCCTGCGCCACCCCTGAGACCGTGCACCGACGCAGCAGCCTCGCGGCCTACCTGGGCGGGAAGGCCCAGCCCCCCGGGGAGACTCCCTCCGGGCCGGCCCGGCTCCAGCTGCCGCTTCGCCTGGGCATCGCCTTCGTTCCCCCCGACCCGACCGAACACCGTGGCGAGATGACCATGAAGAACCTCGAGGGGCCCTGGAGCCCAGACCGGGAGCAGGACCTTCACCAGCGTGTGACCGCGGTTTTCCAGGCCAAACCCTGGGCCCTCAGCTTCAAGATCATCCCCTCCCTCTACCTCAAGAAGGGCGGGGGTTTCGAGGACCTGGAGGGGGTGACGCGGGCCTTCGGCGTGGACGTCATCGCCCTGGTCTCCGTGGACCAGATCCAGTTCAGCAGCCCCCGCTGGTATTCCTGGACCTACTGGACCCTGGTGGGGGCCTACATGGTCCGGGGGGACCGGAACGACACCACCACCCTGGTGGATGCGGCGGTTTATCACGTGCCCTCGCGTACTTTCCTCTTCCGGGCCGGGGCCGTGGGGACGGTGAAAGGCAGCTCCACCTGGGCCCGGAGGGCCGAGGCATTCCGGGAGCAGTCCAAGGAGAGCGTGGCGGCGGCCATGGCGGACCTGTCTCCGGCCTTGGACAGGGGGGTCGAGGGTTTCAAACAGGAAATCCTGAAGGGCGCCCGGAAGGACGTGGTGCTGGTGGACAAGGACGGGAATCCACTGGGAAGTCCCGCCTATGACCCCACCAGGCGCTGAAGTCCCCTGGGTGAAACCTGGAATTCGTGGTGGATTAGGTACATGCGCATCGAAGCCATCGCCATCGGGACCGAGCTCCTCACCACGCGGCGGACGGACACCAATTCCGTGTGGCTCGGGGAACGGCTGGCCGGGCTGGGCCTGGCCTTTCATCGCAAGACCTGCGTCGGGGATGACCCAGACGATCTGAAATCTGTGTTCGCCGAGGCCCTCACGCGCTCCGAGCTCATCATCTGCACGGGAGGCCTGGGACCGACCTTCGACGACGTGACCAAGGAACTCTGGGCGGAACATCTGGGCGCGGAGCTCACCGAGCACCCCCAGGTGAAGGCCGACATCGTGGAATTCTTCGCCCGGCGAGGCCGCACGCCGCCCAGCACGAATTTCAAGCAGGCGCTGGTTCCCGTCGGCGCCGAGGCCCTGCGCAACGCCGTGGGGTCGGCCCCGGGGATCTGGTGGGAGCCCGCCTCCCACCCGGGCCGCACGGTGGTGATGCTGCCCGGAGTGCCCCGGGAGATGAAGCACCTCTGGGAATCCGCGGTCGAACCCCGGTTGAAGGCCCGCGGGGACCAGGCCGTGCACACCCTCCGCCTGGTGGTGGGAGGCGTGCCCGAAAGCTTCCTGGACGAGCGCACGGCATCCCTTCGGCAACGCCACGGCGGACTGGAGTGGACCATCCTCTCCGCCCTCACCCAGGTGGAGCTCCTCGCCCGGGGCCGGGATCCCGAGGCCCTGGAAGCCGCGCGCCGGGACTTCGCGGCCTTCCTCGGGACGGACCTGGTGTGCACGGGCCCGGAAAACCTGGAGGACACCGTTCTCGCCCTTCTCCAGGCCCGCCGCCAGAGCCTGGCCGTGGCGGAGAGCATGCCGGGAGGACTGATCTGCTCGCGCCTCGCCGCCATCCCGGGCTGTTCCCGGGTCCTCCGGGGCGGCGCGGTGGCTTATTCGGCCGCCGCCAAGCGCCTCCTTTGCGAGGTGGATGCCGGCCTGCTGGAGGCCGAGGGCACGGTTTCGGAGGCGGTCACCCTGGCCCTGGCCCGGGGCCTCCGTTCGCGCCTGGCCACGGACTGGGCGCTGGGGGTGACGGGCAACGCCGGACCGGAGGCCGACCCGGAGGGGAAGGGCGCCCCGGTGGGGACCTTCTTCGTGGCGGTCTGCGGCCCCGCGGGAGAGTGCGCCGCCCGCTACGCCTTCCCCACGGACCGGGCGGGCGTCCAGCTGCGAAGCGTGGGCTGGGCCCTGGACTTCCTGCGAAGGAGGATCCTGGGGACCTGAGGGCCGGCCGGAGGCCTCATGGGGTTTGATCCCCGCCGAGGGCCCGAGGTCCCCTCCTTCCGTCTGCTATGGTGGACGCCATGGCGTCTTCCGACCCCGCGAGGCTGGCCTTCTGGTGCCTGGGAGCCTTCCTGGCGGGGAGCATCCCCTTCGGCCTGCTGCTGGTGAAGGTGGCTGGAAAGGGGGACGTGCGCCGGCACGGCAGCGGCAACATCGGCGCCACCAATGTGAGCCGCGTGGGTGGAAAGGCCCTGGGGGTCCTCACCCTGCTGCTCGACATCCTGAAGGGGGGCCTTTCCGTTTGGCTCGCCCGTCGCGCCGGGCTGGATTACAACTTCGTGGCCCTGGTCGGCTTCCTGGCCGTGGCGGGGCACGTGTTCACCCCCTGGCTCAAGTTCCAGGGCGGCAAGGGCGTGGCCACCGCCCTGGGGGCCGCCTTCGCGCTGGATCCTGTCTGGATCCTGCCCAGCCTCGGGCTGTTCGCCGTCCTGCTGGCCCTGTTCCGCTTCGTGAGCCTGGGCAGCGTGGCCGGCGCGGCGCTCATGCCCCTGGTGCTGGTCTTCCGGAAGCCGCCGGGCCCCGTGTGGCCCGGCCTTCTGCTCTGGGCCGCCACCTTCTTCCTCGTCATCGCCAAGCACCACGAAAACATCCGCCGCCTCCTGAAGGGGGAGGAGAGCCCCCTCTGGGGACGCAAGGAGGCCCGAGGATGACCCGGCTCCCTGACCTGGCGGTCTTCGGCGCAGGCAGCTGGGGCACCGCCCTGGCGATCAACTGGGCCCGGGGGGGTGCGCACGTCGTGGTGTGGAGCGCCCTTCCCCAGGAGACCGCGGCCCTGGCAGCCACCAGGCGCCATCCCCGCTTCACGGACGTGGAGTTGCCCGTCACCCTCCGCCCGGTGCAGGACCCCGCCGAAGCCTTCAAGGCGCCCCTCTGGGTCAGCGCCATGGCCACCCAGGTGAGCCCCGGGGCCTGGCGGGACCTGCGCCGGCTGGCCCCGGGGCCCCCCGAGGCCCTCATCCACTGCAGCAAGGGCATCCTCCAGGGAAGCCTCCAGACCCTCAGCCAGGCCCTCGCCGAGGTTTTTTCGATCCCCGTGGGGGTGCTCAGCGGCCCCACCTTTGCCGACGAAGTGAGCCGGAACCTCCCCTCGGCCATCCTGCTGGCCCTCCCGGAACCCGTGCCGGATGCCCGGGCCCAGCAACTCCAGGCCCTTCTGGCCACCGAGAGGCTGCGGGTCTACCTCAGCCGCGACGTGGTGGGCGTGGAACTTTGTGCGGCCCTGAAGAACATCCTGGCCATCGCGGCGGGCCTGGTGGACGGCATGGGCCTGGGCCACAACGCGAGGGCCGCCCTCATCACCCGGGGTCTGGCGGAGATGAGCCGCCTGGTCCAGGCCCTGGGCGGACAGGCCAGCACCGTCATGGGCCTGGCGGGGATGGGGGACCTGCTGCTCACCGCCACCGGGGCCCAGAGCCGGAACCGGGGCTTCGGGGAACTCGTGGGCCGTGGCTACGCGATCAAGGCCGCCCAGGAGGCCCTGGGCGGCCAGGTGGTGGAAGGCATGTTCACCACGGAGGCTGCCCTGGCCCTGGCGCAGCGGGCGGGGGTGGAACTGCCCATTGCGGCAGAGGTGGGCCGCCTCCTGGCGGGTGCCGATCCCCTGGAGGCCGTCACCCGCCTCATGAAGCGCTCCCTCAAGTCCGAGTGGGCCTGAGGGAGGATCGCCGAACAGGCTTCACCCCGAAGGGCACGAAGCGTCGAAGGGATTGGTGTTCATAGGGTTTTTCCCACCGCCAAGGATCCAGATTTCATCTTTTCTCGCGCATCCGCAAAGCCGATACCGAGAGGACGCGGAGAAAAGGGGATCCAAAATTCCTGCACCTCTTGGCGTCCCTGGTGTCCTGGCGGGGAGTCATCCCTTTTCGAGGTGTGGAACGCCCCTTGGTCGAAAAGCCCACACAGGGCCTTTGGCTTCGCAGAGCACCCCTACACTTTGGCGCAGGCGGCCTTCCGGGCCCGGGCCAGGCGGAGCAGGAGGCGGACGCGGTGGCGCACCTCCTGCGCCTCCAGGGGTTTGGGAAGGCGGTCCTGGGCCTGGGCTTCCAGCCTGGCCAGGGGGCCTTCCTCGGCCTTGGCGGCGAGGAGCACCACGGGCCGATCCCCGCAGCCCGGGACCTCCCGCAGGCGCCGCAGGATGTCCCCCGGGTCCCCCAAGGAAGGATCCAGGTCCAGGGACAGCAGTTCGGGCGGCTCCTGGCCCAGGGAATCGAGGGCCTCTTCCAGGCTGGCCCCGTCCCGGACCCGCATGCCCGCAGGCTGCAGGTGCATCCTGAACTGGGTTCGCACCGCCTGGGAGGGGGAGAGGAGCAGAATGGATCCCCCTTCCGGGGGCTCGGAAGGCGGAAGGACGCCGAGCTCCAGGAGAAAGCGGATCCGCATGCGGAAGACGGCATCCTCCTCGAGCTTGCTCAGGTGGTCGTCGGCCCCCACCTGGGCGGCCCGCTCCCGCAGGTTCCGGCTCAAGGAGGTCAGGAGGACGAAGGGAATGCCGCGGCGTGCCGGATCCTCCTTGAGGCGCTGGCAGAGCGTGAAGCCGTCGATGCCCGGCATGACCACGTCGCTGAGGACCAGCTGGGCCTTGCTGCGCGCGAGGAAGCTGAGGGCCTCCGGCGCGCTGGGAACGGTTTCGACGCTGGCCTCGAGGAAGGACAGCCGCTCCGCCAGGAGGGCCCGCATGTGCTTGTCGTCCTCCACGAGGAGGACCAGGGGCCTGCCCGCCACGGGGACTCCTGCCGCCGGCGATCCCGTCCCCGCCTGGGCGATCCGATTGCGACCCGCGCCCTTGGCTTCGTACAGGCAGCGATCCGCCTCCAGCAAGAGGGACTCGGGATGACCCTCCGCCACCGGGAGGAGGGTGGCGACCCCCAGGCTCATGGACACATGCGCGGCCGTGGGGGATTTGGCGTGGGGAAGGGCCAAGGCGGCCACCGCTTCCCGGAAGCGCTCCGCCACCTGGACGGCGCCCCGAAGCTCGGTTTCAGGGAGCAGGCAGACGAATTCCTCTCCTCCCACACGAGCCACCAGGTCCACGGGCCGTTGCAGGGATTTCTGGAGGGTCTCGGCCACGCGCTTCAGGCAGTTGTCCCCGGCGGCGTGGCCGTAGGTGTCGTTGAACAGCTTGAAATGGTCGAGATCCATCATGATCAGAGAGAGGGGTTTCTGGTTGCGAACCCCGCGCATCCACTCCTCCCGCAGGGTCTCGTCGAAGTGCCGGCGGTTGGGAATGCCCGTGAGCGCGTCCCTCACCGAGAGGCCCTTCAGGGCGTCCTGGCGGCGTTTGAGCTCCAGGTGGTTCCTCACCCGGGCCTTCACCAGAACGGGGTTGATGGGCTTCTGGAGGAAGTCGATGCCCCCCGCGGCGAAGGCACGGCTCTGGTCAGGCTCTTCTCCCAGGCTGGTGATGAACAGCACCGGGATGTCGGCGGTCCGGGTGCTGGCCTTCAGCCTCGTGCACACTTCATAGCCGTCCATGCCGGGCATCACCACATCCAGGAGGATGAGGTCGGGCTCCTGGTCGTGGGCAACTTCCAGGGCCTCGGTCCCCGTGGTGGCGAAGAGCACCTCGTGCTCCTCCACGAGAACCTCGCAAAGGGTGGTCAGGGTGGTGGGAGAGTCGTCCACCACGAGGATGCGGCCGCGAAGCGAGGGCGCAGCGGGGTCGACGTTCATGGCTCACCTCGGGGCGGGGTAGGGGGGCCCTCGCCGGGCCCTGGGCCGCTGCCAGGCAGAAGGGCCTGGAGGGCGGAGCGGGCCCCCTTGAAATCCATCCGGTTCATGCAGGCCTGGACCACCTCCAAGCCCGGGGGCAGTCCTCCGCTCCCCCCAAGTCCCTTCAACTGATCGAGCCGGGACCGGGCGGAATAACTGTTGCGGGCCAGGTCGGCGTCCAGGGCGGCCAACGCCGAAGCCAAGGCCTCCGCGTCCGCCCCGGAGGGCGCGGCGGCGGGGCCGTCCGCTCCGGGTTCCAGGGCCCGGCGGACCTGCTCCCGGAATTCCGCGTGGCATTCCCCGAAGCGTTGGAGGGCCTCCCGGATTTCCTGCGAATCAAGGTTCCCGGGGTTCCTGAGCAGGGCCTCCAGGACCCGGGCGGCTTCCTCCACCGCACCCACCGCCAGGGTGCCAGCGACGCCTTTCTGGGTATGGGCCGCCCGAAAGGCGCCCTCCGCATCTCCCTGGGCGAGGGCCTCCCCGATCAACGACTCGGGAGGCTGTTCATCCAGGAGGCTGCGGAGGAGGGAGCGGAGGAGGGTCACCTTGCCGTTGACCCGGGCGAGGGCCCGGGGCACGTCCATCATGGGCAGGGCCAGCGGCTGGCCCTCCGCGGCGGATGCGGGCGGTGCCTCCGGGGGGTGCTCCTCCTCCGCAGGCTTGGGCTCCCGGACCCAGGTGGACAGGGTCTCGAAGAGGCGCTGGGGGTCCACAGGCTTGGTGAGGTAGTCGTTCATGCCCGCGGCCAGGCACTCCTCCCGGTAGCCGCCGATGGCGTGGGCGGTCATGGCGATGATGGGGAGGTCGGCGTGCCTGGATTTCTCGCGGATCCGGGCGGTGGCCTCGTAGCCATCCATGTCCGGCATCTGGATGTCCATGAGCACCGCGTCGTAGCGCTTCTGATCCACCTTGTGGACGGCCTCCAGACCCGAGGAGGCGATGTCCACCCGGATGCTCGCGCTTTCCAGGATCTCCTTGGCGACCTGCTGGTTGATGAGGTTGTCCTCGACCAGCAGGATCCGCACCCCCGCCAGCCGGCGTTCCGCGGCCGTGACGCCCGCTTCATCCGGCCCCTTGAGCGCCGACACCGCCTCCCGCCCCAGCACGTCGAGGATCGAGTCCAGGAGGAGGGAGGGATTCACGGGCTTGATGAGGAAGGCCCGGATCCCGCTCTTCTCTGCGGCCCGCATGACCTCTTCCCGGCCAAAGGCCGTCACCATGATCACGGCGGGGATGGTGGCCAGGCGCGGGTCCTCCTTGATCTTCCGTGTGGTCTCGATCCCGTCCATGCCGGGCATCTTCCAGTCCATGAGCACGAGATCGAAAGGCTTTGCATCCAGCTCCTGGAGCGCGGCACCACCGGAGCCCGCGGTCGTGACCTGGAAGCCGAAACCCCGGAGTTGGTCCTCCAGCATTTCCCGGGCCAGCGGACTGTCGTCCACCACCAGGACCTTGAGACCCTCCAGCTCCTGGGGGGCCCGACGCACCACCACCCCGGGTTCCTGGGAGACGGGGAAATTCGCGGTGAAGGTGAAGGTGCTCCCCGCTCCGGGGGTGCTCATCACGCAGAATTCCCCTCCCATCTTCTCCACCAACCGCTTGGAGATGGTGAGGCCCAGACCCGTCCCGCCGTACTCCCGGGTGGTCGAGGTGTCCGCCTGCGAGAAGGCCTGGAAGAGTTTGGAGAGCTGGGCCGGGCTCATGCCGATGCCCGAGTCCTCCACGGTGAAGCGAAGGCGAACATTCGCGTCCCCCTGTTCCACCACGTCCACCTTCACCCGGATGTGCCCCTCGTGGGTGAACTTCAGGGCGTTCCCCACCAGGTTCACGAGCACCTGTCCAAGCCGCAGGGGATCGCCCACGAGCCACCCCTGCACCTGGGGGGAGGCGCCAACGATGAGTTCCAGGTCCTTCTCGGAGGCCTTGTGGGAGAACATGTCCGCCACCTGGCTCAGGACGTCCAGCAGCTGGAAGGGGACCGACTCCAGCTCCAGCTTGTTCGCCTCGATCTTGGAGAAGTCCAGGATGTCGTTGATGATTCCCAGGAGGTGGTGCCCGGAGCTGGCGATCTTCTGGAGATAGTCCCGCAGCTTGGGGTTCAGCTCCTGCTTGAGGGCCAGGCCCGCGAAGCCCAGGATGGCGTTCATCGGGGTGCGGATCTCGTGGCTCATGTTGGCCAGGAACTCACTCTTGGCCCGGGTGGCCACCTCCGCCCGTTCCCGGGACTCCCGGGTCTCCTGGAGCAGGCGCTGCAAGAGGTCCGTGGTGCGGGCCTTGAGGAAGGCGGAGACGAAGGACTCCTTCAGGTCCCGGAGCATGCCGACGGACTCCGGACCGAAGGCATCTGGGTCCTGGAGGTTGTCGAAGACGAAGTAGGCTTCGGGGCGGTTCTCGAGGCAGACCCGCGCCACCAGCATGACCCTGGGGACCCCCAGGTGCCGGAACCGTTCCTGGCAGGCTCGCCCCTCCACCTCCTCCACCAGGAACAGGGCCTCGCCGAGTTCCCGGGCCCCGTGGATGTACCTGGCCTCTGCCTCCTCGGGTGAAAGCTCGATGGAGGCGAGGTCCCGCCCTCCCTGTTCCCAGTCCAGGCTTGAGCGGAAGCGGAAGCGGCCGAGCTCCGCATCCAGCACAAGCACGGAGGCGGCCTGGACTCCCGGGATGACGCGTGCCTCCTGAAGGATGGCTCCCAGCAGTTCCTCCAGGTCCACCTTCTGATTGATGGATTTCACGATGGCGTTCTGCTGGGCCAGGCGCTGGGTGAGACCCTGCTCCCGGCTCACCATCTCCTCCAGGCGAAGGTGCACCTGCTCCATTTCCACGAACTGCTGGACCACCAGCTTGGCGGCGATCTCCGAAGCCTGGCGGGCGGCATGGATCTCGGCTGTCAGGAGGGCATTCTCCACCTCCAGGGATTCCAGGTCCCGCGTCTGGCCCACGCTCACCTCCCCGCCCCGACTGCGCCGACCTCGACCACGGCTTCCAGGGCCAGCCGGGCCGCCTTTTCCACCGCCTCGGGGCCCGCCTCCCACTCCAGTCCAATCACCCTGAAGGGCACGGGCGGGTCCACGAGGTGCGGAAGGGAGCGCAGCAGGTAGGTGAAACCGGTGGCATGCTCGTACCTCCGCGCGACCGCCTCCTGGAGCTGGGGAGGATCCAGGGCCACCACCTCCCCCGGCGCGCCCCAGCCTGACACCGAGTCCACGAACACCACGCGTTCCGAGGCCTCCACCAGGCCCAGCAGGTCCAGCCCCCGAAGGCCTCCATCCACAAGTTCCACGCCCGTGGGCAGGGCCTGGCGGCCCAGAAATTCATGCACGGCGCTTCCCGCGGCGTCCTCTTCCGCGAGGGGATTTCCGATGCAGATGATGAGCCGCATCCCTCAGGTCCCCAGGCGGAGCCGGCCTGCGGGGCGTCCCCGCCGGAGGCTGTGGACCGTGCAGACCAGGCAGACATCGAAGGAGCGCACCACATAGCCCAGTTCCACCGGGTCCTCGGGGTCCGCCACCGGAGTTCCCACCAGGGCCTCCTCGATGGGGCCCCGCCGGCCGGCGCTGTCCCGCGGGGAGGCGTTCCAGGCCGTGGGGGTGATGATCTGGTAGTGGGCGATCTCGCCGCCCTCAATCCGCACCCAGTGCCCAAGGGCTCCGCGGGAAGCGTGGGTCAGGCCGCAGGCCTCTCCCTCGTGGATCGGGCCCGGGGAACGGTAGTAGCCGAGGGGTCCCCCCGCCTCGGCCAGCCAGGCGTCCATGGCGGGGAGGAGCAGGGAGGGGCGGAGGATCCGGGCCAGCTGGCGAAGGAAGGCGCTGGGTCCCTCCCGCTTCATCAGGTCGGAGATGAGAGGGTGGCCGGCCAATACCAGCTCCGCCAGGGGGCCGGTCTCCGCAGGTTGTCCTTCGTAGCGGGGGGCCTTGGCCCAGGAATACTTCCGGCCCTCGTTCCCTGAGGCGTAGGGACGGGTCTCCCCGACGGAGGGATGAAGGCCCCCCTCGTAGTCCACGTACCAGGAGTGGGCCACGTGTTCGGTGATGCTCCAGGGGTCGAAGCCCCGGACCTCTCCGCCCTGCAGGAAGCCGGGGGGGACCAGGTAGCCGCTTCCACCCACTCCCCGCACCGCGCTGTCCTCCGGGACCGGGAGGGCCCCGTAGCTGAGAAAGCTCCCGGGCCCCGCCCCCACCTGGTGCAGACCCAGGGCCCGGGCGAACGCGATGAAGAATCCCAGGTCACCGGAGGCGTGGGACTCCCGCTCCTCCAGCCAGGCCTGCAGGGCATCCCTGGACCTCACCTCCGCGAAGCGCTCCAGGGTGCAGCCCAGGATGCGGCGCTCGTACCACGACCTGAACTGCCGCAGGATCAGCCGGCACTGGAGGCGGGAGCGCTGGCTGGGGGCCGAGACGATGCCGCCGGGCACCATGTAGGAGGCGTGGGGCCACTGGCCCCCCACGATGGCGATGATCTCCAGCAGCCGCTGGGTTTCCCGCATGACCTCCAGGACGGTTTCGCCCTTGAACGGCTCGTAGCGCCGGACGGCATCGGCGTGGCCCGGCACCTGGCGGTGGGCGGGTCCCGCGAAATCCCCGGCGAAGGTGAGGAAACTCTGCCGCAGGTCGCTCTGCAGGTGCTCGGTCATCTGGAGGACGTTCCTCAGACGAACCGCGTCCGGCGGGGGAGCGATGCCCGCGATGGCGTCCAGGGCCAGGGCCGCGGCGGCCAGGTGGCCGGTGCTGCAGATGCCGCAGATCCGGGGCGTGATCACCAGGCCGTCCAGGGCGCCGCGCCCCAGGAGCACCTTCTCGATGCCGCGGAACATCGTGCCGGAGCACCAGGCGTCCGTCACCCGGCCCTCCCGGACCTCTGCAGAGATTTCCAGGTCGCCTTCGACACGGTTGAGTGGGACGTTCAGGGTGAGGGTGGATGACACGGGGGGCTCCTGGCCTCGGGTTCCTGTTTCAGATCCGGGTCTTCCGGGCGACGAGGCGCTCCGGCGCGGCCGCGGCCGCCATGCCCTTGTAGGCCATGTAGTGAGGACGATCCACGCCGTCGGGAAGATCCAGGGGAATCCCGGCGATGTTGCGGGTGCGGAAGAAGGGATGGGGCGGAGGGAAGTCGGGGCGGGTGCAGCCCACGCAAGGGACCCCCACGCGGGTCTTGCTGCTTCGCCGGTTCCAGAGGAGCTTGTTGCACGGACCGTGGGTGAGGGGACCTCGGCAGCCCAGGTGGAAGAAGAGGCAGCCCCGCTGCCCGAAGTCCGCGTCCTCCACCCGGTACTCGTGGTACTCGTTCCGCAGACAGCCCTGGTGCACCTGCAGGCCGTAGAAGTCCAGGGGGGCGTTCCACTCGTCCAGATCCGGGGCCGCGCCGGAGAGCAGGGCCGCCAGGGTCCCGGCCAGGGCTTCGCAGTGGCACGGGCATCCCGGCAGGTTCACCACCGGCAGGCCGGCCCCGGATCGGTAGGCGGTCCCCAGAAAGCCTCCGGGCTCCTCCCGATCGAACTGCAGCCCTGTGGCCTCCACCTCCCCTGCGCCGGACACCCCTCCGAAGCTGGCGCAGGTTCCTGCGGCGATGACGAAGCGGGCCCGCCGGGCCAGGGCCGCCACGATCTCCTTCCGGGGCCGCCGCTCCACCGTGTCGAACATCCCGGTCCCGCCGGGGCCGCGGATCACGGCGCCTTCCACCACCAGCACGTCCAGGGGGCGGGCGCCGGAGGCCAGGTCTTCGACCAACTGCCGGTGCTCCCGGGCGCTTCCCCGGGACAGGGAGGGGTGCCAGAGGAGTTCGACGCCCAGGAGTTCCAGGGCCTCCACCAGGCCCGGGGCCTCAAGGTTCAGGAGGGACCAGGTGTCGCCGCCGCAGCCGCCGCCTTGAAGCCAATAGAGGGTCGAGGTCATGGGCTGCTCCATCCTTGGCCCCCGGGGGGCATCCTGGGACCAAGCGGGCGGACACGGCGGGCTCGAGCCCACCGGGGCCAGGTGATTTTCTGGATGAATGCTGAAGGTGGACCCGAGGGTCAACTGATGTGCGGGTCCATTGCAGCACGGGGCCCCCTCTTTTGGAAGGTTCCTGGCGTACCATGGGCGGGTTTCCCCGCCCCGTGGGGTTCCAGGGGTGCCGGAAGGAACCGCCATGGAATTGAGCAGCCCTGCCTTCGCCGACCACGGGCTCCTCCCTGCCGCCTTCACCGGGGACGGGGCGGACCGCAGCCCCCCCCTGTGCTGGAGGGACGTCCCCCCCGGAACCCAGGCTTTCGCGCTGGTGGTCGAGGATCCCGATGCCCCCGCGGGCCTCTGGGTGCACTGGGTCCTCTACGATCTGCCCGGGGCCCTTCGGGAGCTTCCGGAGGCACAGCCCCCCCAGGGGACCTTGGCCAGCGGGGCCAGGCAGGGGAGAAATTCCCTGGGGCGCCTGGGCTACAACGGCCCCTCGCCGCCCCCCGGGAAGGCCCACCGCTACTTCTTCCGACTCATCGCGCTTGGCGCTCCCACCGGCCTGCCGGCGGGGGCCACCCGGGCCGAGCTGGTGCGCGCGCTGGAGAATAGGATTCTCGGCGAGGCCCAGTGGGTGGGAACCTACCGGCGCTGACCCCTTCATTCCGGAGACGACCATGTCCAACCCCTTCCGGTTCCGAATCCATGAACACGGTCCGGCCGGCTCCCCGGTGCGCGAGGACTTCTCCCCTCCCGAACCCAGGCCGGGCTGGGTGCGCCTCCAGGTGAAGGCCATGGCCCTGAACCACCTGGACCTCTGGACCACCCAGGGCATCCCCGGCGTAAAGCTGCCCATCCCGATCACCCCCGGGTCCGACGGGGCAGGCACCATCGAGAGCGTCGGGGAGGGCACGGCCCTTCCACCAGGGCTCGGGGTGGGGGCCAGCGCGCTCATCGCCCCCGGCGTCTCCTGCGGGGTCTGCCCCGCCTGCCTCCGGGGGGACGACATGCAGTGCCCCGCCTACGGCAACCTGGGGCACGCCCGGGACGGCACGGCGGCCACCCACGTCCTCGTACCTGCCGCCAATCTCCTCCCCGTGCCCGCCAACTGGACCTATCCCCAGGCCGCCGCCTTCCCCCTGGTCTTCCTCACCGCCTGGGAGATGCTGGTGCACAAGGCCCGGGTCCGGGCCGGCGAATGGGTCCTGGTATGGGGCGGGGGCAGCGGCGTGGGCACGGCGGCCCTCCAGCTCTGCCGCTTCCTGGGCGCCCGGGCCATCGCGGTGGTGGGCACGGAATCCAAGGCCATGAAGTGCTGGGACCTGGGGGCTGAACACGTTCTGGTGCGGGGCGAGATGAAGGAGCTGCTCTCCAGGGTGCGTGACATCACCGGAAAGCGGGGGGTCGACGTCGTCTTCGAACACACCGGCGCCGCCACCTGGGAGGCCAGCGTGAGCGCCGTGGCCCGGGGCGGCCGCATCGTGACCTGCGGGGCCACCACGGGCCCCGTGTCGCCCCTGAACCTGCAGGCGCTCTTCGCCAAGCAGATCAGCATCCTGGGGAGCTACATGGGCCGGCGGGAACACCTCTGGACCCTCCTGGGTCTGCTGCAGCGCAACCCGAGCAATCCGCCCTTCGTCCCCGTGATCGACCGGATCTTCCCCCTGGAGGAATACCCCGAGGCGCAGCGCCACCTGAAGGCGGGGGATTTCTTCGGGAAGGTGGTGTGCGAGGTGGGCTGAGGCGGGGTTCCACCCCCCCTGTCCGGGTCCCGGGTTGAAGTAAGCTCGGATCCCAGGTGGTGCCTCCATCGAGAACCGTGGATCCAGGATCGAGCCTTCCTCCCGTTCTGGCCTCCTCCGCATCCTGGGCCTCGGCTTCGGCCTGGCCGTGGGGGTGGGCGCCACCGTGGGGGGCGAGATCCTGCGCCTCCCGGGTCCGGTGGCCCGGGCCATCCCGGACCGGGGACTCTTCCTCTCCGCCTGGCTTCTGGGCGGACTCTACGCAGGGCTCTGCGCCCTGAGTTTCGCGGAGCTGGCCACCCGGGTGCCCCGCACCGGGGGCCTCACGCGCTTCGCCGAGGAGGCGCTGGGCCCCTTCTCCGGCTTCCTCGTGGGCTGGGGCGACTTCCTGGCCAGCGCCTTCACGGTGGCCGCCTACGGCCTCCTGGTGGGGGAGCTGGCCGCCGGTCTCGGTGTCCCCGGGAGCCCGCGCCTCCTGGCGGCGGGTTCGGTGCTCCTGGTGGTGGCCCTCCAGTGGCCCGGACTGCGCCCCGGATCCCTGGTCCAGGACTTGGCCAGCGCCGCCAAGGGGATCCTGCTGATGGGCCTGGCCCTGCTGGGACTCTTCCTGGCGGCCCCCGGGGAGCACCCCGCCGGGCCCCCCCCGGGGGCGGGCCCGGTGGCCTTCCTGGGGGCCATGCAGCTCGTGATTTTCGCCTACGACAATTTCTATGCGCCGGTCTACTTCGGGGAGGAATACCGGAATCCGGGGCGGGCCCTGCCGCGGTCGCTCCTGGGAGGCGTCGCCCTGGTGACCTTGCTCTACCTGACCCTGGCCTGGGGCCTCTCCCGAGGGTTGAGCCACGGCGAACTTGCCGCGAGCGCCTTTCCCGGGGAGGAACTGGGACGGCGCGTCTTCGGGCCTCCCGGGGCCCGGATCGTGGCTGGGATCCTCCTGCTGAGCCTCTTCTCGGGGATGCACGCCACCGCCCTCATCGCCAGCCGCATCCTCTTCGCCCTGGGAGCCGAGGGCCTTGCGTGGCACCACTCCACGGACGTGAACCGGGGGGGGACCCCCACCACGGGCCTGGCCGCCACGGCGCTCCTGGCCCTCTGTGGTCTCGGGCTGCCCAGCTTCGAGAAAGCAGTGCAATTCATGAGCCCCTTCGTGCTCCTGAACTATGCCCTCTGCTTCGCATCCCTCCTGGTCCTTCGGCGGAGGGATCCCCACCCTCCCGGGGTGTTCCTGGCTCCGGGGCAGCCTCTCCTCGTTCTCCTGAGCCTCGGGGGCAGCCTCGTCTTCCTGGCGGGCAGCCTGCTGTCCGAACCCCGCCTTGCCGCAGGCGCACTGCTTCTGGCGGCCCTGGCGGGACCGGTCTACCTCTCCCTGCGCCGGTGGCGGCGGCTCCCCGGAGCGCCGCAGGGCCCAGGACAGGAAACCGGAAAGGGGCCTCCCCGGTGGTGATCCTCTTCCTCGTCCCGGCCTTCCTGGCGATGCTGCTGGCCAAGCTGTGGTTCCTGGCCGCCCTGCCCTTGTTCCTGGGCCTTCGGGCGGTCCTGAGGAACCCCGGAGAAAGGCTTCTCGTTCATCCCCTGGTGCAGCTTGGCCTCGCCTGGCTCCTGATCGCGGCCCCCACCCTCTGGCCGGGACGGACCCTTCCGCCCCACCCCTGGTTCCCCCGGGTGCCGGCCTACACCTGCCTGGACATGCTGCTCCTCACCGCGGGCTTCGTATGGTTCTTCATTTCCTTCCTGAGAATCTGGGGGCACCGTCCCCGAAGGAGTCCCCATGCGCCGTGACACCGCCCTCGCCGGAGGGATGCAGTGGATCGACATCCAGAACCCCTCCCCCGGAGAACTGGACGCCCTGGGGGCCGAGCTTGGCCTGCACGCCACGAGCCTCGGGGATTGCATGCAGCCCGACCACCTCTCCAAATTCGAGCGCTACGGGGAGGTGACCTTCATCCTGGTGCGGAGCTTCGACCCTGAAGCCCTCACGGGGACCACCTTGCGGACCCTCACCCACAAGGTGGCCATCTTCATCCATCCCCGGGGGCTCCTGACGGTGCACCGGGGGACCCAGGCCTGCGTGGAGGCGGCGCTTCGCCGGCAGGAGGGGGGTCAGGGTCCTTCGGACCCCCTGGGCCTGGCCACCGAGATCGTGGCGGGCTCCCTGGCGAGTTTCGAGGCACCCCTCTCGAGGGCGGAGGCCAGCCTCGACCGCCGGGAGGGGGAGCTCTTCGAGCGCCGGGGTGGGCTCCCGAGCCTGCGCAGCATCCACGGGACCAAGCGCCGCATCCGGACCCTGAAGCGCAGCCTTTGGCGGACCCTTGCCGCCATCCAGGGCATGAAGCCCCTCTTCGAGGGGGACCTCCCCCGGTGGCAGGACCTCAAGGAGCACGCGGAGAGGCTCCACGCGATCGCGGAAGAGTTGCTGGAGGAGGCCTCGGGCCTGATCCACCTGGAGCTCTCGGTCAACGCCCAGCGCACCAACGAGGTGATGCGCGTGCTCACCATCTTCAGCGCCTTCTTCCTGCCCCTCACCTTCATCGCGGGGGTGTACGGAATGAACTTCCAGCACATGCCCGAGCTGAAGTGGCCTTGGGGCTACGCCTTCTCCCTGGGACTCATGGGGGCGGTGGTCCTCAGCATCCTGGCCTGGTTCCGCCGCCGCGGGTGGATGAAGTAGGAGCCCCCCAGGGTACAATCCCGGGTTCGGGAGATCCCATGAAAGTCCTCATCCTCGGTGTCAACGGCTTCATCGGGTCCCACCTGACGGGGCGAATCCTCCGGGACACCGACTGGGAGATCTACGGGCTGGACCTGGGGGCGAACAAGGTGGCCGAGTTCCTGGCCCACCCCCGCTTCCACTTCGTGGAGGGAGACGTCTCCATCAGCAAGGAGTGGATCGAATACCACGTGAAGAAGTGCGACGTCGTGCTGCCCCTCGTGGCCATCGCGACGCCGAAGGTCTACGTCACGGATCCGTTGCGGGTCTTCGAGCTGGACTTCGAGGAGAACCTTCGCATCGTCCGCCAGTGCGTGAAGTACCGGAAGCGCATTGTCTTCCCCAGCACCTCGGAGGTGTACGGAATGTGCACCGACGCGGAGTTCGACGAGGAGAGCAGCCCCCTGATCACGGGCCCCATCCCCATGAACCGCTGGATCTACAGCACCAGCAAGCAGCTGCTGGACCGCGTCATCTGGGCCTACGGCTTCCAGCAGGGGCTCCGCTTCACCCTCTTCCGCCCCTTCAACTGGATGGGCCCCAAGCTCGACAGCCTCAACACGGCCAAGGAAGGCAGCAGCCGACTGGTGACCCAGTTCAGCTGGAACCTCTTCAACGGCGAGCCCCTGAACCTCGTGGACGGGGGCGAGGCCCGGCGCTGCTTCATCGACGTGGAGGACGCCATGGACGGCCTCATGGCCATCCTTCGCAATGAAGACGGGAAGGCCGACGGGAGGATCTTCAACATCGGCAACCCTGCCAACGACCTCAGTGTGCGGGAGATCGCGGAGATGATGATCGGGATCTGGAAAGATCATCCTTTCCGGAAGGAGCGGGGCATCCCCGAGGGGAGCATGGTGGAGACCAGCAGCGGGGCCTTCTACGGCAAGGGCTACCAGGACGTCCTGCGCCGCACCCCCAGCATCCGCCGCATGCGGGAGACCTTCGGCTTCGCCCCGAGGATCGGCATGAAGGAAGCCCTCCGCAAGGCCATCGACTTCTTCGTGGAGGAGCACCGCGCCATGGAGAAGGTGGTGGAGACGGAAGGCTGAAGGCCGGCGAACAGCCGCTGAACGCAACAGCCCTCAACGCAAAGGCGCGAAGGCGCAAAGCTGCAGGGGCCCAGGAGGATGGGGGCGGAAGGTCCTGGGCCGCCCTTCGCGTTGGCGGGGCGGCCCAGGGGTCGGGCGTGACCCTGAAGTGGTCCGCGGAATCCCCACCTTCCGGATTATGCTGGCCCCATGGATCGCAGGACCCGCCGAACCCTTCTCGCCCTTTGGTTCTTCCTGGGCCTCCTTCCGCTCTTCCTGCGGCCCCTGTGGGAGCCCGACGAGGCGCGCTACGCGGAGATCCCCCGGGAGATGCTGGCCGCCGGGGATTGGCTCACCCCCCGCCTGAATGGACTCCTCTACTTCGAGAAGCCTCCCCTCCAGTACTGGCTCTCGGCGATCTCCATGAAGCTCTTCGGCGTCCACGCCTGGGCGGCGCGCCTGCCCCTGGCCCTGGCGTCGGGCCTCATGCTCTGGGCAGCCTGGCGCCTGGCCCGGCGCCTGGGCGCCCGGGACCCCCGCTGGGCCTCCTTCATGGCCGCCACCGCCCTCCTGGGCTTCGTGGTGGGCCAGATCCTCACCCTGGACGCGCTCTTCAGCGCCTTCCTTGTTGCGGGCCTGGCGGCCTTCGTCGAGGCCGTGGCGGCCCGGCGGGAGGGAAGCCCCGCCACCGGCTGGACCCTCGCGGCCTACGCCTGTTTCGCCGGGGCCCTGCTCACCAAGGGCCTCGCCGAACTCATCCTCACCGGGGGCATGTTCGTCCTTTCCCTGCCCTTCGCCTGGCGGGACGCTCCGCTCCGGCGGGCCCTGCTGAGAACCGCCCTGGATCCCGCGGGATGGGCCCTCTACCTGGCCTTGTCCGTTCCCTGGTTCATCCTCGTGGAGCGGGCCAACCCGGGCCACGCCCAGTTCTTCTTCATTCACGAGCACTTCACCCGCTTCCTCACCCACCAGCACGCGCGGCAGGGCTCCAGCAACTGGCTCCTGGACAAGCTCTACTTCGCCGCCGTCCTCGGGGTGGGCCTGCTGCCCTGGCTGTCCGCCGCCGTGGTGGGGATCAAGCGGGGCTGGGCCTTCGTGAGGCGGGACGCCCGGGCCCTCACCGGAGCCACGGGGAATTTGAACCGGTGGGTGGTGGCGGCGGTCCTCGCCGCCTTCGCATGGCCTCTGCTCTTCTTCAGCCTTTCGGGATCCAAGCTGCCGCCCTACATCCTTCCCGCCGTGGTGCCCCTCGCCGCCCTGGCCGCGAGCTTCGAGCGGACCGGGGAGGAGGAGGGCGCCTTCCGCCGTGTGGGATGGGAACTCCTCGTCCTGGGGGTGCTTCTGCTCGCCGGGGCCGTCGTTTCCAGGCGGGAACCCGGCCTGGACCTGTTCTGGGCCCTGGCCCCCGGGGCGGCCCTGGGCGCCCTGGGGATCTGGGTGCTGCGTCCCGTGGGCCTGAGCGGGGCCCGGTGGATGGTCCTCCTGGGCACCGCCCTCTGGATCCTGGCTTTCGGGGTGCACCGCAGCGCCGGCCCCTCGAAGGATGTGAGCCGCCTGGTGCGGATGGCGCCTCCCGGGGCCCAGTGGATCAGCTTCGGCCAGTACTTCCAGGCGGTCCCCTTCCTCACGGGGGAGCGCTGCGTGGTGGTGGCGGGGACCGGGGAGCTCGCCTTCGGGCGGGCCAGGCTTTCCCCGAGCGAAGCCGAGCGCTGGCTGCCAGAGTCCCCGGAGGCCCTGCTGCCCACGGCCCGCCGGATGGCCGGCGAACAGCCCCGACGCCCCGTGATGGTCCTGGCGAAGGACCGGGACTGGGAAGCGGCGGGTCCCGAAACCCGGAGGCCCTTCGTGGAAGTGGCCCGCTGGGGGAACAACCTGTTGCTGGGACTGCCCTGAACGCCCCTATTTCTTGTAGATCCCCGCGCCGAAGATCAGCCCTTCCCAGAGCTCGATGTAGCTGGTCTTGGGCTCGATCTTGTTGTCCACGGGATTTCGGTACTTGTAGTCGTGCCAGCCTTTTCCCTTGCTCTTGGCCAGCTGGACCCGCTCCACCACGAATTCCTTTCCGTCGGCGTCCTTGGCCTTGATCTGGTTCACTCCCACCTTGGCGGCGCCCTGGCCGTGCGCCAGCACCTTGCCCTCCAGGTCGTAGACGAAGACGTACAATTCGCCCCCGTGCCGGTGGAACCGGCCCCCGGACTTGGTGATTTCCTTGAAGGCGGCCTCCTTTCCGCTGGACTTGGCGAAGGCGATGGCCTCCTTCACGAGGGCCTCCACTTCGGCGGGGGAGGCGTTCTGGGCGGCGAGGCCCAGGCAGACGGCCGGGGCCAGAAGCAGGGTGATAGCGCTGAATTTCATGGAGGGCTCCGTGGAGGGGTTCCCTCCCTTGTCGGCAGACGGGAAAATTCCTGAAATCCGGCCGGATCCGGGAACCCTCCCCTTTTTTTTCCTCCGCCCCGAGAGGAATCCCGAACCCCGGGCACGGCTCCGCTAGGCTGAAGTCCTACCGGAGGGGGGATGAAGGGCCTGATCCAGCGCATCACCGCAAGGGACCAGCGTCTCGGGGCCTTCAGGCACTACGAGATTCTCGTCCAGGTGTACGTCGTGGTGCTGCTCATCAGCAACCTGGTTGGGCAGAAGCTCAGCGCCTTCGGGCCCTTCCGGGTGAGCGGGGCCCAGCTGCTCTTCCCCATCACCTACATCTTCAGCGACATCTTCACCGAGGTGTACGGCTACGCCGGATCCCGCCGGGCCATCTGGATCGCCTTTTTCGCCAATGCCTTGATGGCGCTCATGGGGGTCTTCATGGTGTGGATCCCGGCGGCACCCGAGTGGCCCGCGGCCAATCAGGAGGCCTTCCGCCTGGTCTTCGGCGCCGTGCCGCGCATGATCGTGGCCAGCCTCCTGGCCTTCTGGGCGGGGGAATTCGCCAACAGCTTCGTGATGGCCAAAATGAAAATCTGGACCCAGGGCCGCTGGCTCTGGACCCGAACCATCGGAAGCACGGTTGCGGGACAGGCCCTCGACTCGCTCATCGTCACGGCGGTGTTCTTCTGGGGGACGGTTCCCTGGACCACGGTGCTGGTGGCCGCGGGATCGGGATACCTCTTCAAAGTGGCTTACGAGGCCCTGGCCACGCCCCTGACCTACGGGATCGTGGCCTGGCTCAAGCGCAGCGAAGGAGTGGACCTGTACGACGAAGGGACGGACTTCAACCCCTTCCGGAAAGCCTGAGGGGCGGAAGCTCCCAGGGCTCATCGCTCAATCTCCCCAGGCCGAAAAGACCCAGACAGGAGGCCCCGACCCATGGAACTGAGGCCCACATCCGAGCTGGTGCCTCTCCCCATGGAGGAGGGCCTGTTCGAGACCTTTCCCATGGGCCTCCTGGTGGTGGACGGATCGGGGCGGGTCCTGCGGGCGAATCCGGCGGGAAAAGGTCTCCTGGGCCCCCTCGAGGGAACCCCCTGGGTCCTCGGGGGCCGGGACCGACCGATCCTTGCCTCCGACCTCCGTCCCCTCGCCCCCGAAGAGTTCCCCTGGGCCCGAGCCTTGCGGGACGGGAAAGCCCTTCCCGAGGTCCTGCTGGGCGTCTCCTCCCCGGCCGGCAGGGTCGTCTGGCTGACCCTGAACGCCACTCCCCTGGACCAGGAGCGGGCCCTCCTGGCCTGTCAGGGTGCCTCGGAGCAGCACCGGTTCCGAGCCCTATCTGCGGCCACCACCGATGGATGCTTGCGGGTGGACCTCGAGGGCCGGCTCCTGGAAGTGAACGAGGCCTATTCCGCCATGTCGGGGTACACCCGAGAGGAGTTGTTGGGGTTCCGAGTCTCGGACCTGGAGGCCAAGGAAGCCCCCGAAGAGACCCAGGCGCACATCCAGCGGATCGTGGAGACCGGCTTCGCCCGCTTCCAGACCTGGCATCGCCGCAAGGACGCCTCCATTCTGGAGGTCGAGGTGAGCGCCACCTTCCTCCGGGAAGCGGGCGAATTCCTCGTCTTCCTGCAGGACATCGGGTACCGGTCGTCCGCGGAGGCCGAATTGCGCCTGCAGGCCTGGGCCCTGGACCAGGCCCTGGACCGGGTCACGGTGACGGACCTGGAGGGACGCATCATCTACGTCAACCAGGCCCAGTGCGCCTTCCTGGGTCAGCCCCGGCATTCCCTCCTGGGGCGTTCCGTGGAGGGGTATTCCCCTGGCCCGGAAGGGGTCGAGGCTCAGCGCAGAATCCTCGAGGGGACCCTGGAACGGGGCGAATGGCGGGGAGAGGTCCAGACCCAGGGCCCGGATGGCCGGACGAGCCTGGTGGACCTCCGGACCAGCCTCATCCGGGACCCCGAGGGGCGGCCCCTGGCCATGGTGGGGGTGGGCACGGACATCACGGAGCGCCGCAGGGCGGAGGACGAACTGGCAGGTCGGGAGACCCGCTACCGGCAGCTCGTGGAGTCCACCAAGGCCATCCCATGGGAATTCGACCTGGAGACCCTCCGCTTCACCTACGTCGCCCCCCAGGCGGAGGCCCTCTTCGGCCATCCCATCGCCGACTGGTACGGGGAAGGCTTCTGGCCCGCCCACATCCACCCCGAGGACCGGGATTGGGCCGTGAGTTATTGCATGGCCTGCTCTGGGCGCCTGGAGGAGCACGAGTTCGACTACCGCTTCATGACCGCGGAGGGCAAGGCCCTCTGGGTCCGGGACGTGGTCTCCGTTTTCGCGGAAGGCAACCGGCCCAAGGCCTTGCGGGGGGTGATGATCAACATCACCGACCAGAAACAGGCCGAACTCGCCCTCATGGAACATGAGCTCAAGTACCGGACCTTGTTCGAGCGAGTCGGGGACTATGTGCTCGTCGTGGAACCCAGGCCAGGGGGAATGCCCGTCATTGTGGACTTCAACGAGGCCGCGCTGGCGGCTCACGGCTACACCCGGGAGGAGTTGATGGGGCAGCCCATGACGCTGCTGGACCCGGACCTCACCCCCGGGGTGGTGGCGGAACGGATGGGGTCCATGGGCGAGGCAGGGCTGCTTCTCGAAGCTTGCCACCGGAGGAAGGACGGTTCCCGCTTCGACGTGGAGGTCCGGCTCAGCCCCTTCCAACTCGCGGGGCGCACCCTCCTCCTCGGGGTGGAGCGGGACATCACCGACCGGAAGCGGGCCGAGGCGGCCTTGGCGGAAAGCGAGGCGCGATTCCGCCAGCTCTTCGAGGGTCACGCGGTGCCCATGCTCCTCGTCGAGCCCGAAAGCGGGGCCTTCATGGACGTCAACCCCGCCGCGGAGGTGTTCTACGGGTACAGCCGGAAGACCTTCCGGACCTTTCACGTCTGGGACGTGAACGTGCTGCCGGAGAAGCGGGTCCGGGAACGGCTCGAGGAATGCCTGGTGCGGAAGGAAACCCAGTGGATTTCAGATCATCGCCTGGCGTGCGGGGAGATCCGCACCGTGGAAGTCCATTCCAGCCCCATCCAGGTGGGGGGGCGGAACTTCCTCTTCAGCATCATCGTGGACATCTCCAAGCGCGTGGAGGCGCAGGAGGCCCTTCGGACCAGCGAGGCCAAGCTCAGGGAAGCCCAGAACCTGGCCCGCCTTGGCTGGTGGGAACAGGACCACCGGAGCGGAAAGGTGACCTGGTCCGAAGAGCTCTACCGGGTCCACGGACTGGATCCTCATGGCAGCCCCCCGGACTGGAAGGCCTTCCAGGAACGGATCCATCCTGATGACCGCCCGCGGATGGTGGAACGCTTCGAGGAACACCTCAAGGGGGGCCGGGCCTTGAGCGGGCACTACCGGATCCAGCTCCCGGGAGGGGAGGTCCGGCACCTCCGGACCTTCATCCGGACGGAGTTCAGCCCCGAGGGGCAGGCGCTCCGGTCCTTCGGCACGGACCAGGATGTGACGGAGCAGGTGCTCGCGGAGGCGGAGCGCCAGAGGACCGTGTCCCTGCTGGAGGCCACCCTCGAGTCCACCGCGGACGGAATCCTGGTGGTGGACCACCAGGGCCAGGTCCAGGGTTTCAACCACCAGTTCCAGCAGATGTGGCGTCTTCCCCAGGCCCTCCTCGACCGTCACGAGGACGGCGCCCTCCTCTCTTTCGTCCTGGACCAGGTGGAAGATCCCTCGAGCTTCCTGGAAAAGGTGGAGGGGCTCTACGCTCATCCCGGTGAAGAGTGCTTCGACGTGATTCCCTTCAAGGACGGGAGGGTTTTCGAGCGGTACTCCTGTCCCCAGCGCCTGGGGGGAGAGATCGTGGGCCGGGTCTGGAGCTTCCGGGACGTGACCCAGGGAAGGCGGGCGGAGGAGGAGCGCCGGTCCAGCGAGGAGAAATTCCAGCGGGCCTTCCGCGGGGCACCCCTGATGATGACCCTGACACGCCTGGAGGACGGGACCCTCCTGGAAGTGAACGACCGTTTCTGCACCTTGTCGGGCTTCTCCAGGGAGGAGTGCCTGGGAAAAACCACGCTGGACCTTGGTTGGATTCACCCCGAGGACCGCCGGCGCCTGGTTTCCAGCCTGGACCCCGAGGGCCGGGTCCGGAACCTGGAGATGAACCTGCATGCCAAGGACGGCCGCGCCATCCCCAGCCTTTTCTCCGCCGAGGTGCTGCAGGTGGGTGGCGAGGCGCTGCTCATCTCCATGGCCACGGACATCTCCGAGCGTGTCCTCGCGGAGGAACAGCGGCGGGCCCTCGAGACCCAGCTCCACCACCTCCAGCGCATGGAGAGCGTGGGGCGCCTGGCTGGAGGCATCGCCCACGACATGAACAACGTCCTGGCGGGGATCATGGCCCTGGCCACGCTGCTCCAGGGAACGGGGGACCCCGACGCCTCCAAGTGGGCCGACTTGATCCTCGATGCCAGCCTGAGGGGCAGGAACCTGGTGAAAGGCCTGATGGAGTTCGCCCGGAAGGAAGTGAAGGAAGTCGAGCCGGTGGACCTCAACGAGGTGGTGCGCAAGGAGGCGGAAATCCTGGCGAACACCACACTCCAGCGCGTCCATATCGAGCAGGACCTGGAACCGGACCTTCCCCCGGTCACCGGATCCCTGACGGGTCTCTCCACCGCCCTCATGAACCTCTGCGTCAACGCGGTGGATGCCATGCCCGAGGGAGGGAGGCTTGGCCTGCGGACCCGCCGCGCCGGGGATGGACAGGTGAGCCTGGTGGTGGAGGACAGCGGCCTGGGCATGCCGCCCGAGGTCCTGTCCCGGGCCATGGAACCCTTCTTCACCACGAAACCGGCGGGGAAGGGCACGGGCCTGGGCCTCTCCGTGGTGTTTGGGACGGTGCAGGCTCACGGGGGAACCCTTGTGATCCATAGCGAACCGGGGAAGGGAACCCGTGTCGAGGTCACCCTTCCGGTCCGGGGAGGTCCCCGCCTGCTCCCATCGAGCGCCACGCTTCCCGCGCCGGCCTCGGGGGCTTCCCTCAATCTCCTGGTGGTGGACGACGATCCCCTGATCCTCGAGACCACCCCCGCGCTCCTGGAAAGCCTGGGCCACCGGGTGGAAGCCGCCAATGGGGGAAGGGCCGCCCTGAGCCTCCTGGAGAAGGGGGGGGAATGGGACGCGGTCCTGTTGGACATGAACATGCCTGGCATGGACGGCGTCGAGACCCTCCGCCGGTTCAGGGCTCTGGCCCCAAGCCTCCCGGTCCTGGTGGTCAGCGGCTACCTCGAGCGGCGGATCACGGATGAACTTGAGCGGCTCGGGAGGGTGGGCATCCTTCCTAAACCCTATTCCTGTGAGGAGGTGGAGGCGGCCCTGAAGGTTCTACTGAGCGACCGGGAGGGGCCCCCCCATCTGGGATGACCGGAAGTTCGATATTTTAATGACCCAAAATCATTTATTATTCGGACCCTCCGGGATTTGCCCCCTCCTGGCTGTGGCGGAGCCAGTTTCCAGCCTTTTCCTCGACCGTATGTCGAGGCGGGGCAATCCCCTCGGGGGTCCCGGGGACCTGGACGGTGGCGGGGGAGGCGGCGCGGTGATCCTCCCCAAAGGCCTAACCAATCCCCCCAGCCCTCTTCCTCAGGTCGCCCGTTTCCACGGAGGGGACCCAGGGTTCCCGAAATGGATGCCTAGGATCCTTTCACGCCTTCCTTGACGCCCTTGCCGACCTCCTTGGCACCCTCGGCAACCCCCTTTCCAAGGGACTTGGCGCCTTCCTTCACGCCCTTCCCGGCCTCCTTGGCGCCCGAGGCCACTTCCTTGGCCGTTGCCTTGGCGGCCTTGCCGGTGCGCTTGGCGGCCTGGCCCACCTTCCGGCCTACCTCCCGGGCGGCCTCGCCGACCTTCTGCCCGGCCTCCCGGACCTGACCTGCGGCTCCCCGGGCATCGTCCCGGATCCGTTCCTTGGGGTCCTCGGCGGCCATGGGCAAGGCGGACAGAAGGAGCAGGGCGCGGAGAAGCACGAGACACCTCCAGCCCCCAGTGTAGGCCGTCATGCCCTCGGGAACAGCCTGGAGCCCTTTTGGCGGAATTCGAAAATCGCAAACCGAAAATGGCCTACCCTTGCCCCATGACGCCGAATCTCAAGGCCATCCCCCTGATCCTCCTGGGCGTCCTCCTGAACGCCGCCGCGCAGGTTTTCCTCAAGAAGGGCCTGCAGGCCGCGGGGGGTCTGGCCTGGGAACCGGGGGCCCTGGTCGGGCTGCTGATCCAGCCGGGAATCCTCGGGGGGCTGGCGTGCTACGCGGTGAGCGTGGTGGTGTGGCTCGGAGCCCTCTCCCTGGCCGAGGTGAACTTCGCCTATCCCTTCCTGGCCCTGGGTTTCCTGGCGAATGCCCTGATGGCCCGCACCTTCCTGGGGGAGCAGGTGCCGGGGCTGCGCTGGGTGGCCTTGGCGGTCATCGTGGCGGGAGTGGCCCTCCAGGCCTGGACCGGAAGGCGCTGAAGGAAACCCTCTGGCAAGATGGAGGCATCGGCCTGTGCGCCGGGGGGGATCCATGCGGCAGGACATCATGATCTCGATCGGCCTGGGCCTCGTCGTGGGGCTGACGGCGGGCTTCTTCCTGGGAAGGAACAGCGAATCCCAGGCGGCCCCCGTCACGGCTGCCGCAACCATGCCCCCGGCCCAGATGCCGCCGCAAATGCCAGGCCAAGCACCCTCCATGCCGCCCCCGGGCTCGAAGGTGGACGCCCAGGGCAAGATCGCCGTGCTTCTGGAGGCGACCAGCCGCAACCCCAAGGACCCCCGGGCCTGGTTCGCCCTGGGGAACGAGTACTTCGACACCCATCAGCCCCAATTGGCCATCGAGGCCTACGACAAGGGCCTGGCCATGGAGCCCAACCCCGACGTGTTGACCGACCAGGGGGTGATGTACCGGGAACTCCACCAGCACGACAAGGCCCTGGCCTGTTTCGAGAAGGCCCAGAAACTCAATCCCCAGCACCTCCAGAGCCTCTACAACATGGGGGTGGTCTACGGCGACGACCTCAAGAAACCAGACAAGGCCTTCAAGGCCTGGGAGCGGGTCATCTCCCTCGATCCCAACGGGCCCATGGGTACCGCCGCGCGTCAGGCCATGGAACGCCTGAAGGCCCGGAAGCCCTAAGGTCGCCAGCCGGAACCGTCCCGATCCTCGGGGGCATGGGAGGGCCCGGGTCCGGGAAGCTGGCCTTCACCCGGGGAAGGGCCGTCTGCACGTTCCCTGCAATGGGGGACGCCTCGGAGGGGGCCGGGCCTTTTTGGAGGTGCGACCCGGCCAAGGCCAAGGTCAGGCCCCTGGGTCGAAGCCGGGTGCGCCCGCCGGGGGGCGTCAGGCCCCGGTACCTGATCAGCCTTTGGGCTTCATCATCCGGCTGCGCAGCTCGTTCCGGATGGCCTCGGCCTGGGGATCGGGGACGGCGGCACCGACTCCGGCCATCTCGCCCACCTTCTGGCTCAGCAGCAGGCCCAGGAGGCTCTCGATGAGACTTCCGCCTCCCTGGGTGCCCCCGGCCATGTTGATCTTGGGCACCACGTCCACCTGGGATTTCTCGATGGCCTCCGCGAAGCGGCTCATGACCTGCTGAACCAGCTGGAACTGGGGTCCGCCGTAGGCGCGCACCTGCTCCTCGATGGCCAGGGCCTGGGCGATGCCCACCCGGGCCGCCTGTTCGGCCTGGGCTTCGGCCATGACCTTGATCCGCTTGGCCTCCCCCTCGCCCATGAGGCGCACCTTCTCCGCCTCGGCCCCCGCCAGGGTCTGGATCTGAGCCGCCTGCTGCTGGGCCTTGGCGTAGTCCGCCTTGCCCTGGTTGCTCTGGATCTCGATGCTGATGGAGGATTCGGTGAGAAGGGTCTGCTGCTTGGCCTTGGCCTCGGCCTCGCGAAGCTCCCGCTCCTTCACGGCGGCGCTCTGCTGCCGCTCGTAGGTTTCCACCTGTTCGTTGGCGATCTGACGGCTGCGGAGCTGGATGAGGATCTGTTCGATCTGGCCCCCAGGGGCGCCGCTGGTGGGGGTGCCGATGAGCACCTCCTGCAGCTCAAGGTTGTAGAGGGCGAACTTCTCCTTCATTTCCTGGCTGCTCTGGGACTGGATGTTGCTGCGGTCCTGGATCAGCTGAATGAGCGTCCGGGTCTGGCCGATGTTCTTGAAATAGGCGCTGACCATCGGGTCCAGGGTCTGCTCCACGAGCTTCTTGACGTCCCCGAAGCGCTGGATCACCAGGGGGGCCTTCCGGTAATCAATGTGCACCACCACGCTGAGGGGCAGGTTGGGTTCGAAGGCATCCTTGGTGATGAGGCTCACCTCAGTGAGGTTCTCGTCGAATTTATGGCTCCCCACCTCTCCCCGGGTCCACTTCAGGATGAAATTCGTGGTGGGGACAATGGACACCTTGCCTGCGTAGGTGTTGAAAGCGTACTTCCCAGGCAGCAGGGCCTCGCTCCAGACGCCCCGCTGGCCCCTGGCCACCAGCTCACCGTGACGGTATTCCGCGCCGCTGATGTCGGCCCCCTTCTCTCCGGTGTAGCTCACCACGACACCCACCGTGCCCACCTCCACGATGGTCTTGGGGATCAGTTCCACCGTGGCGAAGAGGCGGTTGATGTAGTAGGTGCCTTCCACGAGCACCTGGTACTGGCGCCCCCGAAGGCCCCCGGCACGCAGGAACTTGTCCGCATCCTGGAAATTGTTGTGGTAGGTGTCGACGCGGCTTGAATCCTCGCCGACTGTGGGGGCGATGATCTCCCCGCTGTGCAGGCTTGGTCCGTCGTGGACCGTGACGATGCCCACCGCGTCATCCGTGCCCTTGATGATCACGGGCCGCCACCCTCCGCGCTCGGCGATGATGGCGCTCATCTTCTGGAAGGTCTCCAGTTCCCCGGGATCCAGGGGCAGGTAGAAGAGGCGGTCCTCGGTGAGCACCACGAACTGGGCGAGGTTGATGGCGTAGATGCCCTCGCGGAGGATCTGGCGCTGAGGTCCTTTCTGGCCCCCGTTGCGGAGGAAGGCCACCACGTCCTGGAAATCTGCGCCCTTGGCGTTGCTGGCCAGGGCCTGGGTCGGGGGCAGGTCCTGCCCGTCCCGGGCGAAGACGTACCCGATCTTGCCCTGAGGAATGGTCACCAGGGGCATCTTGTGGATCCGGTACTGGAAGGGCATGAGCAAGTGCCAGCCGCCCCTGAGGAGTTCGGGCTGGAACCCAGCCTCCTCGTTCATCGCGATGTAGCCCTTGGCCACGGACCCCTTCTTGGGGGCGAAGAGTTTCTCCACGATGCCCACGCGGTTGTTGGGGATGTAGCGGAAGGTCTTGGCCAAGAGGATCAGCAGGGCAATCCCCCCGATGAACAGAAGGAAAGCCAGGCCTGGGTGTTCGAGGAACCAGTTGAAGTCCATGGGTGCTCCGGGATGGGACGCGGCAAGTGTACGCCACCGTCGCCTTCGGGGCAGGCCGGAAACGCCGGGCGGAGGGCCCGGCGGGCCGACCTGCATCCAAAGGGGCCCCACCGGGACTTGCGGAAGGCTTTGCAGAAAAACGGCCTTGGAGGATGATGGGCAGGGGCCCTTGAGGCCCGTGCCAGGTGAACGTGCTTCAGAACCCGACACATTCCACCCGGATCCTCGTGGTTGACGACGAGGCCCTGACCCGGCGAGCCCTCGTCGCCATTTTGCACAAGGCCGGGTACGACTGCCTCGAGGCGGAAGGGACGGACGAGGCCTTGTCCCTCCTGGAGAAGATGCCTCCCGAATTGGTGCTGGCCGACATCCAGATGCCCGGCCGGTCCGGGCTGGACCTGGTGAAGGCCATGGCCGACCGGATCCCGGAGGTTTCCGTGGTGATGGTCACGGGGGTGGACGACGCCAATGTGGCCACCGAGTGCCTGGGCCTCGGGGCCTACGGATACGTCATCAAGCCCATCCTGCCCAACGCCATCCTGATCGCCGTGGCCAATGCCCTGCGCCGCCGGATGCTGGAGATCGAGCACCGGGACCGGGAGGCGATCCTGGCCCGGAAGGTCCGAGAGCAGACCCTGGAACTTCGTGCCTCCAGGGAGGAGATCGCTTGGCGCCTGCTGGCGGCCAGCGAGCACCGGGACACCGAGACCGGAGCCCACATCCGGCGCATCGGGCTCTACGCCGCCGCCATGGGCCGCCTCCTGGGCTGGGACCCGGACCGCATCGAATCACTGCAGGCCGCCGCCCCCATGCACGACATCGGAAAGATCGGGATCCCGGACCGGATCCTCCAGAAGCCAGGTCCCCTGACCGAAGACGAATGGCGGGTGATGCGGACCCATGCGGCCACCGGGGCGGCGATCCTGCAGGATTCAGAGGTGCCGTTCATCTCCATGGGGGCCCGCATCGCGGTCTGCCACCACGAGCGGTGGGATGGTTCAGGCTACCCCGCGGGGCTCCGCAATGAGCAGATTCCCCTGGAGGCAAGGATCACCTGCCTCGTGGACGTGTACGACGCCTTGAACAACCACCGCTGCTACCACCAGGCCTGGCCCGAGGAAAAGGCCCTGGCCTACATGAAGGGCAAGCGGGGCGAGATCTTCGACCCGGTGCTGGCGGACCTTTTCTTCACGCACTACGAGACCTTCCAGAACATCCTGCGCACCAATCCCGACGCGCCCATGCCTCCCTTCAAGGCGGCCAGGACGGGCCAGGCCTGAAGGTCTGGAGGTTTCCGGCCAGGCGCCGGGGTTCGGGGCGGCTCCCAGGACCCCAGGGCGACGATCCTCCAGGCCGCTCAGGACCCCCTGGAAGCACGGCAGAGTTCGTGCCACTCCCGGTCCAGCTGTTCGCGATGCTGGGGCGCAGCGATGGCGATCATGGCCTTGGCGCGTTCCCGCAAGGTCTTCCCGAAGAGGTAGGCCACACCGTACTCCGTGACCACGAAATGGACATGGGGGCGCGTGGTCACCACGCCCGCCCCGGGTTTGAGGGTGGTGGTGATGCGGCTCTCCCCGCGCTTCGTGGTGGAGGGCAGGGCGATGATGGGCTTACCGCCCTTGCTGAGGAAGGCGCCGCGCATGAAGTCCATCTGCCCTCCGACCCCGGAGATGATGCGGTGGCCGATGCTGTCCGCGCAGACCTGGCCCGTGAGGTCCACCTCCACCGCCGAATTGATCGCGGCCATCTTGGGGTTCCGGGCGATGACGTTGGGCTGGTTGACGTAGGCGATGTCCAGGAAGACCACGGCCGGGTTGTCGTCGATGAAGTCGTAGAGCTTGCGGGACCCCCCGGTGAAGCCCGCCACCAGCTTTCCCGGGTGGATGACCTTCTGGGTATTGTCGATGGCCCCGCTCTCGTAGAGGGGAAGCACACCGTCGCTGAACATCTCGGTGTGGATGCCCAGGTGCTTGTGGTGGGCCAGCGCCGCCAGGACGGCGTCGGGGACCGCCCCGATCCCCATCTGGAGGGTGGCCCCGTCCTCGATGAGCTCCGCGCAGTTGCGGCCGATGGCCCGCTCAACCTCCGTGAGGGGTTCGGGCCGGTGTTCGGGGATTTCCGCCTCCTCCTCGATGAAGTAGTCCACGCTGCCGAGGTGGACGAATCCGTCCCCGTGCACGCGGGGCATGCGGGGATTGATCTGGGCCACCACGATGTCGGCGCTGTCCACCGCGGCCCGGGCCACGTCCACGCTGGTTCCAAGTGTGCAGAAGCCGTGCCGGTCCGGAGGGCTCAGCTGCACCATGGCCACGCTGAGGTGCCGGGTCTTGGTGCGGAAGAGGCTGGGGATCTCGGAGAGGAAGCAGGGCACATAGTCCACCCGGTCATGGTCGATGTAAGGGCGAATGTTGGCGCCGGTGAAGAGGTTGGCCACCCGGAAGCTGGCGGCAAACTCGGGCCGGGCGTAGTCGGCGGTTCCCGCCGTGTGGAGGTGCGTGATCTCGACGTCCCGAAGCTCCGGGGCACGGTCCACCAGGGCCTTCACCAGGGCCAGGGGCGTGGCCACGCCGCCGTGAAGGAAGACCCGGTGGCCGGACCGGACACAGGCGACCGCTTCGGCGGCACTGACACATTTGGGCATGAGAGCCTCCAAAGACCTCCGTCCAGTCTAGGCCCTACCCGAAGTCCAAGTGCTGTGGACGCCATGGTTGTGATCCAGGTCAAGGCTCAGGGGCGGGGCCAGGCCCCCCGCCTCCATCCCGCTTCCGGCGACCTCTACCCCGAGGCCCGGGCCGCCCCGCCGATCACCTCCGCCAGGGCTTCCGCCATTCGACGGCACGCTTCGTTCTGCTCCGCCAGGTCGTGGGCGGCGAAGCCCAGGCAGATGGCGGGCAGGGGGCGGCGGCTGAATTCGTAGAGGCGTCCCGGGTAGAAGACCACCCCCTTGGCGGCGCAGCGTTCGGTGAAGGCATCCAGGTTCACTTGGGGCGAGACCCGGACCCACAGGGACAAGCCTTCCTTGGGATCCTCCACTTGAAGGTGGGGATGGAGGTGGAGGAGGATGCGGTCCACCATGCTCTCCCGGCGGGCGTCGGTGATCTTGCGGATCCGGGAGAGGTGCCGATGGATCTCCCCGTCCCGGAAGAGCTCCTCGATGGTGGCCTCCTGGACGGGGTTGCCCGGCCAGTCGATGAGCTGGCGCTGCTTGGCCAGGGTCTTGGCCAGGCCCGCGGCTCCTACAATGAAGCCCACCTGCATCCCGGGGGCCAGCATGGGTTCCAGGGCGCTGTAGTACAGCACCGATCCTCGGCTGTCCTGGCTGGCAAGGGGCAAGGACGGATTGGACTCCCGCTGGAACCCCAGGCTCGGATCACCTTCCAGGATCCGCGCCCCGGAGGCCTGGACCAGGCCCAGGAGGGCGGAGCGCCGGGCGGTGCTGAGCACCGCGTGGGTGGGGTGCTGGGGGCTGGCGGTGATGCAGACGAGCTTGACGGGTTCCCGCGCCATGAGCTCCTGAAGCAGGTCCACCCGAAGCCCCTCCCCATCCACCGGGATGGGGAACAGGCGGGCCCCGGCGGCCTGGAAGGCCTCGGCCACCCGGAAGTAGCCCGGGTTTTCCACCGCCACCGCATCCCCGGGGGCGAAGAGCACCCTGGACACCAGGTTGAGCGTGCTCATGAGGCCGCGCGTCAGCACCAGGTTGCCCGGCTCCACCACCAGCCCCCGAAGTTCCCGCAGGAGGCGGCAGAGTGAGACCCGCAGGTCCAGAAGACCCCGGGGGTCCCAGGCGGGCTGCAGGATGCGCTGCTGTTGGAGGTTGAGCACCCGCCCGTGGGCCCGGTGGATGGCCGCCGTGGGGGCGAGGCGCACGTCGGGCAGCTCTGGGATGAGCCTGAAGCCCCCCCGGTCCACGGCCCGGGGCTGGAAGAAGGGTTCGGTGAGGGGGGTGGCGGAGGTCCAGGAACCCGAATCCCCCGCGGCGATGCTGGCCTCCTCGGAAGGAACGAGCTGGGGAGGGTGCTCCGCCACGAAGCTGCCCCGATCCGGCTCGCAGCGGATCCAGCCTTCCGCCTCCAATTCCCGGAAGGCCGCGATGACGGTGTTCCGGTTCACCCGGAAGTGTTCCGCCAGGGCCCGGGAGCCGGGCAGGCAGTCCCCGGGTCGAAGCCGCCCCTTCCGGATCCCCGCGGCGATTCCGGCCACGAACTGGAGGTAGAGCGGTTCCCGGGCCGAACGGTCCAGGAGGATGTCCAGGGCGGAAGGGTTCACGGGGCCGGCCTCCAGAAAAGGATGGCGGATCCTGGTCCGGGAGGAAGGACCGGAGGGGGGTCCTTTTTTCGACCGGATCTGGGACGGGGAGGGGGCCGAACCCAAAGTCAGGCCCAGCGACAGCCACCGGACCCTGCCCGAGGCAGGACCTTCACCCGAACTCCCAGGAGCGCCCATGCCATCCTCCGCCGAAACACCCGATCTCGATCGCAGGACCCTTTGCGCCTGCGGCCTGGCCCTGGCCGCGGGGGTCGCCTGCGGGGGCGGCGGAGGGGGTGGTGGGACCACGACGCCTCCCCCCGGGGGGGGCTCCACGACGGTGACCACCACCGACACCAAGGCGGGGCTCCTGGCCCAACCCGCCGGCACCGTGAGGGACTACACCAGCAGTTCGTCCCCTTGTCCGAACTCGGTCGGTGCCGCCCAGGGGTACTACCTGGCGCGGGACAGCGGGGGCATCTTCGCGATCAGCGCCAGCTGCCTCCATCTGGGGGGCCGGATCACCCCCAATGCCGGCGGCTTCTCCTGCGGCTGCCACGGCAGCGGCTATGACCTCAACGGGACGGTCACCAAGGGTCCGGCCCCGGTCGGCAGCGTCCTGGCCCACTACGAAGTCCGGGAGTCCACCGCTGGAGGGGTCCTTCTCATCGACACCAGCAAGACCGTCTCCGCCAGCACGCGCTTGAACTGAGCGATTCGCGCCGGGGAGGGGGTCCCCGGATCGCGGGCGGAAGGGGTGGGAGCCCCAGCCCCTTCCGCCGATTGCGGGTTTCCTGGACCCCTCCTGTCCCAGAGAAAAGGAACGGCAGATTCCTGGGCTCAGGTGGCGGAAGGGGGGGAGGCGACCGAACCCAGGTAGAAGTCCAGCATGGCGTCCAGGGAGGCGGGATCCCGGCGCAGGCGGCTCCTCAGGGCGGCACCCTCCCAGCAATCCACCAGCAGTTCCGCGAGCTGCACGGGCTCACAGGGGGAGCAGATCTCGCCCCGGCTCCTCGCCTCCCCGAGGCACAGGGCCAGGCGGGCGGCGATGGCGGCGAAGCACGCCTCGATCTTGCCGCGGAACGCCTCGCTCACGCCCGAAAGCTCCTGGCCGAGCCCTCCCAGGAGGCATCCCATGTAGCCCTCCTCCCGATAGGCCTCCTTGGTGAGGCTGAAGAAACGCCGCACCCGCGCCAGGGGCGGAAGGGCCGGGTCCCCGAGGCACGCATCCAGGCCTGCGTGGACCTGGGCCATGTAGGCGTCCACCACCTGCAGGGCGAAGGCCTCCTTGTCCTTGAAGTGATGGTAGAAGGAGCCCTTGGGAATCCCCGTGGCGGCCAGGATGGCCTCGATCCCCAGACCGTTGTAGCCGTGCTCCAGGAGCAGGCGGAGGCCGGCCTCGATCAGACGCTGCTTCGTCGAAGGGCTCATCGGGACATTGTCCGCCCCTCGGGGCGGGGCAGGGAAGGCTGTGGGGCCACCGCCCCCCCGCGCCCCGCCCCCCCGGAGCCGGCGGACCGCTTCAGGCGCCCACCTTCTCGATCATGTGCCGGATCACCTGGCCGTGTTCGTGCTGGGGACTGAACATGACGATTTCCGCGTCTTCGTCCACCCGGACGTTGTGGCCCGGAGGCCAGAAGAACAGATCGTCCGTGCGGACCGTTTCCTGTCGGCCTGCTCCGTCGGTGGTGGTGATCCTTCCGCGGAGGACGAAGCCCCAGTGGGGGCACTGGCAGAGGTTCCCCTCCAGCCCGTGGAAGAGCGGGGTGGTGTCCACACCCGCCGCCAGCGTGAAATACTCCCCGCTGATCTTCCCGTACCCGGCTGCGTCGCCGAAATCCGTCTGCTGGCGGATGACCGCGCCGGGGATTTGCATCCTGACCTGCACCTTCTCCTTGGCAACTCGCATGTCGCGCCTCCTGGGTGAAATGGGTGATTAGACCGATCAGTCTAATCAGACGATAGGCCCCCACGGCCCCCTGTCAAGGGAGGAGGAGGCCGCCGCTGCCCTGCCTGGAAGCCGGCCCTCAGCCCGCGGCCAGGGCGGCCAGGGCGATGGAGCAGAGCTTGGTGCGGGTGCTGTCCCCGCGGCTGCTGAGGATGCAAGGGACCCGTGCCCCCACCACCATGGCCGCGACTTCGGCTCCCGCAAGCTTGGTGCTGGTCTTGTAGAAGACGTTGCCCCCCTCGATGTTGGCGAAGACCAGACCATCGGCGTCCCCCGCCACCGGTCCTCCCAGGCCCTTGATCCGGGCGGCCTCCGGATCTACGGCGGCGTCCAGGCCCATGGGCCCGTCCACCCAGGCCCCGGGGAACTGCCCCCGATCGGCCATCTTCGCGATGAGCGCCGCCTCGGTGCTGTGCCGGTACTTGGGCAGCACCTGCTCGCTGGCCGCGACCAGGGCCACCTTGGGCTGGGGAATGCCCAGGGTGCGGAGGGTCTGGATGACGTAGGCCGTGATGGCCAGCTTCTGCGCCAGGTCCGGTTCGGGGATCACGGCGAGGTCCCCGCACACCAGGAGCTTCGGATACCGGGGGTGCTGCACGACGGTCACATGACTCAGGATTCCTCCGGGGTCCACCAGGCCTCGATCCTTGTCCAGGATCGCCCGCATGTAGCGGTCGGTGCTGAGGGAGCCCTTCATGAGAAGATCCGCCTCCCCGGCGTTCACCAGATCCACGGCCAGGGCGGCGGCGCGGAGCGGATCCGGTTCGTGGTGGATGCGCAGCGGCCCGAGGTCCAACCCCTCGGACCGGCCCATGTCCCGAATGGCGGGCTCGTCGCCGGTGAGGATCCCATCCACGATCCCCCCGGCCACCGCCTGGAGGACCGCCTCCAAGGTGTGGGCGTCCTGGGCCACGGCCGCCGCCAGCCGCTTTCGCGGCCGCCCACGGACCGCCTCCAGGATCTGGTCGAGCTGGGTGATGGGCACGGGACCTCCGGGAAGGGGGCTCTGGCGGAGAGCCTAGCATCGCTCGAGGGGGCGGCGTTCCATCCTCGGAGCTGGAAGGATGGGCTCGACCCCCGCCGTGGGCGGACGGATAATGCCCTCCCCGGGAGACTCCCATGAACCGCTGCCTCGTCCTCCGTCCCCAGCCCGGCGAGTATGCCCCCTACCACGGCAGGTACATCGAAAAGGTCCCCGATGGGAACCTCGACGAGATCCTGGAGGCCCAGTGGGAGGAACTGGGCTGCCTCCTGGAGGAACTGGACGACGAGGCGGCGGAGTTCCGCTACGCCGAGGGCAAGTGGAGCGTGAAGGAACTCCTGGGACACCTGGTGGACGCGGAGCGCATCTTTGCCTACCGCATGCTGTGCGTGGCCCGGGGGGACCAGACCCCCCTTCCGGGCTTCGACGAGAACGCCTACGTGGCCGCCGCCAACTTCGACGCCAAGCCCCTGGAGACCCTCCTGGAGGAGTACGACCTGGTGCGGGGCCAGACCCTGGGCCTGCTCCGCGGCATGGGCGAGGAGGAGCTGGCGCGGCGGGGCACGGTGAACGGCAACTCCCTCACCGCCCGGGCCATCGCCTTCATGCTGGCGGGGCACGAGCTGCACCACCTCGGCGTGCTCAAGGAAAAGTACCTCCCGAGCTTCTGATGGGCCTCTCCCCTTCGACCTCCGGGCCTGGGGTGAGCCCCGTATCCTCGAAGGCCTGGACCATCCGGCCGGCCGGGCCGGGAGACGAACGCATCCTCGCGAAGCTCGGGCCCGAGACCTTCCAGGAGGCCTTCGGCGACGCCTTCCCCCGGTCCTTCATCCAGGAGCGCATGGCGCTCGCCTATGCCCCGGATCGCCTGGCCCTGGACCTGGCGGACCTGCGACAGGCCTGGTTCCTGGCCGAATCAGGCGCGGAGGCCGTGGGCTTCCTCTCCTTGGCGGAGGGGACCCCCCCGGGCTGCGTGGTCGAGCCCGGCCCCCTCGAACTGTCCCGGCTCTACGTGCGGGGGGCCTGGCAGGGGCGGGGGCCGGCCTTCGCCCTCATGGAGGCGGGCCTGGGAGAGGCCCGGCGGCGACGGGCCGGATCCCTCTGGCTCCAGGCCTGGGAGCGGAATCCAAGGGCCCTGGCGTTCTACCGGGCCCACGGATTCCGGGAGGCGGGGCGCGTGATCGTGCGATTCGGAGGGGAGGAACTGCCCCACCTGGTGCTCGTGCGCCGTCTCCCGGGGGGCGCGGGCGTTGACGCGGCGGAGGGGCCTGCCTAGGATTGACCCACTCCCGGGACAACCATGATTGGAAGGCGCTTGGGCCACGTCCGCCTGGACGCCCAGCTCGGCGCGGGCGGCATGGGCGTGGTCTATCGTGCCCGGGACGAGGTCCTGGATCGGGATGTGGCGGTCAAGGTGCTTCCGCCCGGCTCCCTGGCGGACGAGGCGGCCCGCCGGCGGTTCCGGCAGGAGGCCCAGGCCCTGGCCAGGCTGAGCCATCCCAACATCGGCCAGGTATTCGAATTCTCCGGCGAAGGGGAGGTGGACTTCCTCGCCATGGAGCTGATCGAGGGAGAGACCCTGGGGTCCCGCCTGCGCCGGGGCCCCCTTGAAGGCGCCGAATGGCTCCGGGCTGCGCGGCAGCTCGCCGGAGCGCTGGAGGCCGCCCACGAAGCGGGAATCATCCACCGGGACCTCAAGCCAGGGAACCTGAGGCTCACCACCCGGGGCGACCTCAAGGTGCTGGATTTCGGCCTGTCCAAGCTCGTGGACCTGGGGGGCTGCGAGGACAGCACCCGCGCCCTCACCGAGGCCCGGGCGGTCACGGGCACCTTCCCCTACATGGCTCCGGAACAGCTGCGCGCGGAGCCTGTGGATCCCCGGACGGACATCTGGGCCGCCGGGGTGGTGCTCTTCGAGCTGGCCACCGGACGACGGCCCTTCGACGGAGAGGTCCTGCCGGTCCTCACCGACCAGATCCTCCATTCCAAGCCCCCTTCCACCCGGAAGCTCAACCCGGAGCTCCCGGAGGGTGTGGAGCGCGTGGTGGAGCGGTGCCTGGAGAAGGATGCGCAGCGCCGCTTCCAGAATGCCGGCGAGTTGCGGCGCGCCCTGGAAGACCTGGACAAGGGGCGCGGATCCTCGCCAGGGGGACGCGGGTGGGTCGCCGCCGCAGCGGCCGCCCTCCTGCTTCTGGGTGGCCTCGCGGCAGGATGGAAACTCCTGGGGCGGCCCGGCCCCGCCCCCATCGCCTCCCTCGCGGTCCTGCCCCTGGCCAACCTCAGTGGGGACGCGGGACAGGAGTACTTCGTCGACGGGATGACGGACGTGCTGATCACCGAGCTGACGCGCCTGAAGGGACTGAAGGTCATCTCCCGGACCTCCTGCATGCGATTCAAGAACTCCAAACAGTCCCTGCCCGAGATCGCCAAGGCCCTCGGCGTCGAGGCGGTGATCGAAGGCACCGTGCACCGCGCCGGCGGACGGGTGCGGGTGAACGCCCAGCTCATCCGTGCCGCCACCGACGAACACCTTTGGGCCGAGGTCTTCGATCGCCAGGAGGAGGATGTCCTGGCCCTGCACAGCCAGATCGCCCGGGCCATCGCCGGGCAGGTGAAGGTGGCGCTGGGCCCGGAGGTGGCCGGTCCCGCGCGACCGGCGCGCAAGGTCAAGCCCGAGGCCTTCGACCTGGTGCTGCAGGGCCGCCACCTCCTGGAGAACCTGGGGAACCCGAACGACCTGCCGAGGGTGACCCAGCTGTTCGAGAAGGCCGCGGCCCTCGACCCGCAGTCCGTGGAGGCCCACGCCGGCATCGCCGCCTCCCTCCAGCAGTGGTCCGCGTGGGGCTTCGGCGACTACTGGGAAGTGCATCCGCGGATCGTGAAGGAGGTGGACGCCGCCCTGGCCCTCGACCCGAACCATTCCTGGGCCCTGTGGGCCAAGGGCCAGCTGAGCCTCGCCATGAATCGGCCTCTGGAATGCTTGGAATTCGAACGCCGCGCGACGGAGGCGGACCCGAACAACTCCATCGCCCTTGGCACTTACGGGCTAGACCTTCTCAGCCAGGGGGACCCCCGCGGCGAAGATTTGGTGCGTCGCGCGGTGGAACTGGACCCGCTTGGCCAAGTCCAGCGCTGCAATTACATGACGGCCCTTTACTGCCAGCGCCGCTTTTCCGAGGCCGAGGCCGAGGCGAAGAAGATCCTCGACCTCGACCCCCACTGGTTCTTCGCCCTGGACTTCCTGTTCCGGATTCATTTCCGCGAAGGCAAACGCGAGCTTGCCCAGGAGGAATCCCGCAAGACCTGGAAGGTGGCCTTCGGCGACGCCTTCAATCCGCCCGAGGGCCTGACCTGGGAGGCCTACGACCGCTGGCTGGAGCAGTTCCTGCTCAAGCAGTCCAAGACCTTCGTCCCGGTCTGGCTGGCGGACCTCTACGCCCGCCGCGGGGACAAGCGGAAGGCCCTCGATTACCTGGAACAGGCGGCCAAGGCGAACAAAGTGAACGCCCTCATGCCGCTCAACTACCCGGAATGGGACCTCCTGCGGGACGAGCCCCGCTTCCATTCCCTGGTCGAAAAGCAGGGCCTATCGCCCACCACCTTCTGCAGGGCCCCCGGGAAGTAGGGGCGCCCTTCCCAGGGGGGCGGGCCGCGTCCAGGATGGGGGCATGAACCTGGTCCTGCTCTTTCCCGAGGACTTCGTCGCCGAGGCCCGGGTGCGCCTCCAGGGCCGGCGGTGGGCCCACGTGCGCCAGGTTCACCGGGTCGGGGTGGGGGACGCCCTCCGGGTGGGCCTCCTGGGCGGGGCCATGGGGATCGGGAAGGTCAGGGCCCTGGACGCAGAGGCACTCGAGATGGAAGTCGTCCTCGATCAGCCACCGCCCCCCAAGCTGCCCCTGAGTCTGGTGCTGGCCCTGCCGCGCCCGAAGGTGCTGAACCGGGTGCTGGCCTCCGCCACAAGCCTGGGCGTCGCCCGGATGGCCCTGGTCAACGCCTGGAAGGTGGAGAGGGCCTACTGGGGAAGCCCCAAGCTGGAGCCGGACAACCTGCGCCGCCAGCTCCTCCTCGGCCTGGAACAGTCCCGGGACACGGTCATGCCGGAATTGAGCATCGGGAGGCTCTTCAGGCCCTTCGTGGAAGAGAGGCTGGATGCCTGGGCGGGTCCCGGCACCCGCCTCCTGGCCCATCCAGGCGCGGCGGAGACCTGTCCGGTGGGCCTCCCGGGCGGAGGTGTGGTGGCCATCGGGCCGGAGGGCGGCTGGATCGATGAGGAACGGGAAAGCCTTCGCCGGGCCGGTTTCCGCGAGGTGGACCTGGGCCCGCGGATCCTGAGGGTGGAAACCGCCCTCGCCGCCCTGGTGGGACGACTTTGTTGAAGGCCGCAGGGTCATATTCCTGTGGACCCCTGGGTCCTCGGCGTGTTTGATAGAAAAATCCGGCAGGTCCGGACTCGCGGGAGCCATGAGGATTGTGAACCTGACCACCCACGAAAACCCTCCTACGCCGGAGGATGGCTTGGCTCCTGACCTGGGGCCCATTCCGCCGGAGTTCGCCGGAGCCCCGGAGGTGGAGAAGGAGGATTCATCGGCGGCCGTCGAGGGTCGGGGCGACTCCGTGCTGGTGCTGGAGATCACGGGGCGGGGCCTTCCGGTCATTGCCGACTTGAACGAGGCGGCGGCCCGGGCCCACGGATATGCGCGATCCGAGCTGCTGGGACAGCCCATCACGGTCATCGATCCAGACATGACCCCCGAGCTGGGGGCGGAACGGTCCCGCTGGCTGGGGGAACACCCGGGCCGCCCCATGCATGTCCGGCACCGGCGGAAGGACGGTTCCTTTTTCGAGGTGGAGGTCCTCGCCCACCAGGTTGAATTCGGGGGGCGGGTGTTCTCGGTGGCCCTGGAACGGGACACCACCGAGCGGATGCGGGAAGAGAACGCCATCCGGCTGCGGGAGCAGCGTTTCCGCGAGGCCCAGACCCTGGCCAGGCTGGGCCACTGGGAGTACCACCACAAGGACGGCTGGACCTTCTGGTCGGAGGAATTGCACCGGATCCACGAACACGATCCCCGGCGACCGCCGCCATCCTACGAGGCCTTCCTCTCCATCGTCCACCCGGAGGACCGGAGGAGCGTCCAGGAGGCCTATGACAGCCACCTCGCCAGCGGATCCCCCTACGCCATTGAGTACCGCCTGATCCTCCCTTCGGGGAAGGTCCGGCACATCCGGAGCCACTGCCGCACGGAGTTCGAGGGTCCCGCGATGCCGCTCCGGACCTTCGGGACCGACCAGGACATCACCGAACGCAAGGAGGAGGCAGAGGCCCGGCGGGCGCTCGAGCAGCAGCTGCAGCACCTGCAACGTCTCGAGGTGGTGGGCCGCCTGGCAGGGGGGGTCGCCCACGACATGAACAATGTGCTGGCTGCGATCCTCGCCATGGCCACCCAGTTGCACCAGGCCGGGGGAGCGGCCCGGGGGAAGGCGGAGCTCATCCTGAAGGCGTGCCTCCGGGGCCGGAACCTGGTGAAGGGCCTCCTGGACTTCTCCAGGAAAGCGCCGGAGCGGCAGGAGATCCTGGACCTGCACGAGATCCTGACGGACGAGGCGGAGCTGCTCTCGGGCACCACCCTTGGACGCATCCAGATCGTCCTGGACCTGCAAGCAGAACCCTCCCTGATCCTTGGGGACGCGAACGCCGTCGCCAATGCGCTGATGAACCTCGGGGTCAATGCGGTGGACGCGATGCCTGGGGGCGGGGAACTCGCCCTGCGAACCCGCAGCGGGGCCGGAGGGATGATCGAGATCCTTGTCGAAGACTCGGGACAGGGGATGCCGCCGGAGGTGCTGGACCGGGCCATCGAGCCCTTCTTCACGACCAAGCCGAGCGGAAAGGGAACCGGGCTGGGGCTTTCGGCGGTCTTTGGGACGGCCCGGGCCCACGGCGGGAACCTCGAGATCCAGAGTGAGGTGGGCCGCGGAACGCGCGTCATTTTGCGCCTCCCCGCCATTTCGGAGGTCGAACCGTCCCGTGCGGGGAATTCCATCGAGCCGGGGGGCCGACCTGCCCGGGCCTGGCGGATCCTCCTCGTGGATGATGACGATCTGATCCGCGAGACCGCGCCGGCCATGCTGGCCTCGGCGGGGCACTGGGTGCAGGCCGCCGCCAGCGGCCGGCAGGCGCTGGCGCTCCTGGAGGCCGGCCTGGAGGTGGATGCCGTGGTGCTGGACCTGAACATGCCCGGGATGGATGGCGGGGAGGCCCTTGGGGCCATCCGTGCCTTGCGCCCGGGGCTGCCCGTCCTCATGGCCAGCGGGTACCTGGGGCACGAAAACCTGGACCCGTTCCTCTCCCTGGGCAAGGTCCAGGTGCTGGCCAAACCTTACTCCCTGGATGAATTCCACCGGACCCTGGAACGGCTCTGAGCCGGGTCTGCCGGCCCCGGACCCGTCACGGCTCGCCCCAGGCCTGCCTGGGCGCGCTCCATTGGAGCTATGCTGGCCCCTGGATCTTTCGGAGACCGTCATGCCGCGCCGCGCCGCCTGCATCGTCCTCTTTCTTGCCGGATGCACCCTCGTGGCGCAGGAACGGCTGCCCCGGTTCGTGAGCACCCCCGATGTCCGGGGGGAGCAGGTGCTCTTCACCTGGGAGGACGATCTCTGGGTGGGATCCCTCCAGGGGGGCAGCGCCCACCGGTTGACGACGCATCCGGGGACCGAGAACAACGGCCGCTTCAGCCCCGACGGAAAGTGGATCGCCTTCAACGCGCGGTACGACGGCCAGCAGGAGGTGTACCTGATGCCCTCGGCGGGGGGCACGCCCAGGCGCCTCACCTGGTCCGGCGCCGCCACGGTCCTGGGGTGGACCCCCGACGGGAAGAAGGTCCTCTACCGCAGCTTCCAGGACTTCGACGTCCGGCCCGTCTCCCGCATCTATTCCGTGGACCTGGAGGGCCACGAGCCCGAGCCCCTGCCCTTGCGGAAGGCCACGGAAGGCGCCTATTCCCCCGACGGGGCCCGATTCGCCTTCAGCACCCGCGGCGACGCGGAGTACTACTGGAAACGCTACAAGGGCGGCCAGGCCCCGGACCTCTGGATCGGGGACTTCCAGGCCGGGCGCTTCGAGAAGCTGAGCACCTTCGAGGGGAAGAACGGCCATCCCATGTGGGCCGGCGGCAAGGTGCTCTTCACCTCGGACCGCTCCCCCAGCGGCCTCACCGACCTCTACGCCCTGGACCCCGCCACGAAGGCGGTGGAGCCCCTCACCCAGGTGCAGCAGTTCGACGTCCAGTGGCCCGCCACGGACGGCCGCACGGTGGTCTTCGTGCACGGGGGCTGGCTGCAGGCGCTGGACCTGGCCACCCGGCAGATCCGCCGGGTGGAACTGAAGGTGGTCTCGGACGCCTGGAAGGTTGCCCCCCGGACCGTGAACCCGAAGGACTGGATCCAGTCCTTCGCCCTGGCCAAGGACGCCCTGGCCCTGGAAGCCCGCGGGGATGTCTTCCTGCTGCCCGTCGACGCGGCGAAGCCCGCCCCGAACCTCACCCGGACCCCCGGCACCCGCGAGCGCATGCCACGCCTCTCCCCCGACGGGAAGAAGGTGGCCTACTGGAGCGACGCCAGCGGTGACTACGACCTGTACGTGAAGCCGGCCGAAGGGGGGCCCGCGGAGCGGATCCCCACGGGACTGAAGACCACGGTCTACCACCTGGAATGGAGTCCCGACGGCTCCAAGATCCTGTTCGGGGACAAGGGCTTCGCGATCCGCGTCATGGACCTGGCCACGAAAAAGCTCAGCACCCTGGCCGAGTGGCACGACCTGAAGAACGACGAATTCACCTGGGAGATCAGCGACTATGCCTGGTCCCCCGATTCCCGGTGGGTGGCCTACACCGTGGTGGAGCCCAGCCGGAACGGGCGCATCTGGATCCAGGAGCTGGCCACCGGGAAGAAGGTGGCCGTCACCAGCGGCTTTTTCGACAGCCTGAACCCCTGCTTCGACCTGGATGGGAGCAGCCTCTATTTCCTCAGCTACTCCAACTTCGAGACACGGATCGACCCCAGCGAGGCCAACCACATCCAGCACGCCCCCGTCCAGATCATGCGGGTGCAGTTGAAGGCCGGGGACGAAACGGGACCCTTCCGGATCGACGCGGAAGGCCTGCAGGAGCGCACGGCCCCCCTGCCGGTGAAGCCTGGCAACCACTTCCACCTGAAGGCGGGGAAGGGGGTGGTGGCCTGGGCCGGAATCGAAGGCTGGGACGAGGACGTGCTGGAGGAATTCTGGGCCCCCCGGGGCCAGGACAAATGGAAGCTGCACTTCTACGACCGGGCAACCAAGAAGGAATCCGTCCTGAACGACACCGTCAGCGACTGGTCCTTCGATCCCGAGGGGAAGAAACTGGCTCTCCGCAAGGGCGGGGTCTTCCACGTGGGGGAGGTCGCCTCCCTGACCGCTTCCAAGGCCCTGCCCGAGAAGGTGGACCTGGAGCGCCTCAGCCTGCGGGTGGAGCCCCGCTCGGAGTGGGCCCAGATCTTCGAGGACTGCTGGCGCTGGTACCGGGACTTCTTCTACGACGCCGGCATGCACGGCCAGGACTGGAAGGCCATCCACGACAAATTCGCCGCCTGGCTGCCGGAGCTCAATTCCCGGGCCGAGCTCAACTGGCTCCTGTCCCAGATGGTCGGGGAACTCTGCGTCAGCCACACCTATGTCAGCGGCGGGGACTTCGCCCCTCAGCTCCCGCTCCCGACCCCGGTCTTCACCGGGCGCCTGGGGGCGGACCTGGTCCCTGGGAACGGCCATTTCCGATTCGCCAGGGTCTTCGGTCCCACGCCCTACAAGCCTGACCTCAAGGCCCCCCTGGCCGATCCGGCCCCCAAGGTGAAGGAGGGGGACTACCTCCTGGCCATCGACGGGCAGCCCGTGGCCCCTCCGGAGAGCCTGGCCTCTCGCCTCCAGGTGGTGAAGGGGCAGAAGCTCAAGCTCACGGTGAACGGGAAGCCCTCCATGGAAGGGGCCCGAACTGTCGAGGTCGAGCCCCTCCAGACCGATTCCACCCTGCGCTACGAGCGCTGGGTGGCCGACAACATCGCCAAGGTGGAGAAGGCCAGCGGCGGCCAGCTGGGCTACCTCCACCTCACCGCCATGGGCGTGGCCAACATCGGACAGTTCGACAAGTACTGGCGGGCCTTCCGCTACCGGAAGGGCCTGGTGGTGGACGTGCGGGGGAACGGCGGCGGCTGGACCGAGTACTTCATGATCGACAAGCTGGAGCAGAAACAGGTGGGCTTCAATGTCCTTCGCGGGATGGGCCCCTTCCGATACCCCGGCAGCGCCTCCGACGGCCGCTTCGTGTTCCTCTCCAACGAGCAGAACGGCAGCGACGGGGAGGCCTTCCTGGCCCACGCGAGGGCCCTGAAGCTGGGCACCATCGTGGGCGTCCCCAGCTGGGGCGGCCTGGTGGGCATCATCAACACCCAGCGGACCGTGGACGGCGGCCGGGTGGAACAGAGCAACAACGCCTTCTTCGGAAGGGAGGGCCGGTGGTGGGTGGAGAACCATGGCGCCGACCCCGACCTCCTCGTGGAGAACGATCCCGCCAGCCTCCTGGCCGGTCAGGACCGCCAGCTGGAGGTCGGCGTGGCCACCCTGCTCAAGGAGCTCAAGGAGAAACCCACCGAGGCCTTCCCACCGGTTCCGGCCTACCCCAAGCGCTGAGGCCCCCAGGCCTCAGCCCAGGAACAGTTCGTAGGCGCTGTTGCGTCCCTCGTCGGCGTAGCGGTAGCCCAGCCCCTCGAGGAAGGCCCGGAAGGCCGCGCCCTCCTCGGGGGGCACCTGGATCCCCGCGAGGACGCGGCCGTAGTCGGCCCCGTGGTTCCGGTAGTGGAAGAGGGAGATGTTCCAGCCCCGGCTCATGTGGTCCAGGAAGCGGAGCAGGGCGCCGGGTCGCTCCGGGAACTCGAAGCGCAGCACCCGCTCGTGGGCGAGTCCCGGGGCGTGGCCTCCCACCATGTGCCGCACGTGGAGCTTGGCCATCTCGTTTCCGCTGAAGTCCCTGGGCCGCAGGCCGGCGGTCTCCAGCCGCCCGAGGAGGTCTTGGAATTCCCGGCGGTCCGCCACCTGGAGGCCCACGAAGATGTGGGCCTGCGCGGGGTCGGCGTATCGGTAGTTGAACTCCGTGATGGAGCGGGCTCCGATGAGCTCGCAGAAGGCGCGGAAGCTGCCGGGCCGCTCGGGGATGGTCACCGCGAAGACCGCCTCCCGCTGCTCGCCCAGCTCCGCGCGCTCCGCCACGAAGCGGAGGCGGTCGAAATTGACGTTGGCGCCGGAGAGGATGGCCACCTGGTTCCCTTCCAGGCCGCCGCCCGCGGCCCGGCGCTTGAGGCCCGCCACGGCCAGGGCCCCCGCGGGCTCCAGGATGGAGCGGGTCTGCTCGAAGACGTCCTTGATGGCCGCGCACATTTCGTCCGTGCCCACCTGGATGGTCTCGTCCACGAAGCGGCGGCAGAGGTCGAAGGTGAGCTTGCCCACCTGTTTCACGGCCACGCCGTCCGCGAAGAGCCCCACCTGGGGGAGGCGCACCCTCCGCCCCGCCAGCAGGGAGCGGTGCATGGCGTCCGAGTCCTCGGGTTCCACCCCCACGACGCGCACCTCGGGCCTGAGGCGCTTGAGGTAGGCCGCGACCCCGGCGATGAGGCCGCCCCCCCCCACGGGCACGAACACCGTTCCCAGCCCCCGGGGCATCTGGCGGAGCAGTTCCATGCCGATGGTGCCCTGGCCGGCGATCACGTCCAGGTCGTCGTAGGGGTGGATGTAGGTGTGGCCCTTCTCCTCCCGCAGCTCCTGGGAACGGGCGAAGGCCTCGTCGAAGGTATCCCCGTGGAGCTGGACCTCCGCCCCGTAGGCCCGTACCGCCTCCACCTTGATGGCCGGGGTGGTCACGGGCATGACGATGACCGCCCGGCAGCCGAGCTTGCGGGCCGCCAGGGCCACCCCCTGGGCGTGGTTGCCGGCGGAGGCGGCCACGACCCCCCGTTCCCGCTGGGCGGCGGTCAGGCCCGCCATCTTGTTGTAGGCCCCCCGAAGCTTGAAGGAGAAGACGGGCTGCAGATCCTCCCGCTTGAACCAGACGCTGCAGCCCAGGCGTCCGCTGAGCAGGGGGGCCGCCTCCAGGGGGGACTCGATGGCCACGTCGTAGACCTGGGCGGTGAGGATGCGCTCGAGGAGGTCGCGGCTCATGGGGACTCCTGGAAACGAAAACCCCCCGCCGGAGCGGGGGGTGTCACGGGGTTCGGACCCTTCAGGCCCTGGCCCGCGCCCCCCCGGAGGGGCTGATGATCCCCTGGATGGGAGGGTGGGAGGAACGGGGCATGGGCCACGCTAGCACCCGTCCCCGGAGCCCGCAAGCGGGCGCACCCCTCAATCCAGCGCCACCAGGACCAGGCGGTCGTTGACCCAGCGGGCCCGGAACAGGCCGCCCTGAGGAAGGGACACCTGCCCCTCCCAGGCATGGCGGAAGGGCCCCCGCTGGCTTCGGGAGCTGCGGCCCGACACCCTGCCGGGGTCTTCCGGAAGGGCCTGGAGGGCCATCCTTCGCTGCTCCAGGATCCGCCGGAAGGCCTCGGGGTCCGAGGGCACCGTCTGAAACTCCCCGGACCCCTGCCGGAGCCGCTCCAGGCCACCGGGGTCCGCGAGGGTTCGGGCTGCCTCGGAGAAGCGGCGCCAGGCGGCCGAATCCCGCGCCGCCCGGATGGCCGCCACCTGGGTTTTCGCCAGGGATCGCAGCTCCTCGGGGTCCCGGGCGAGGATCAGGCGGACGAGGCCTTCCCCCCGGGCCTGCCCGAAGGGCCCGCCGTGGTCCACCACCGCGTCCAGCCAGGTGCCCCCGGGCGCCTTCACCCGCACCCAGAGGCGCCAGGGCGAGGCCTGGACCCGGTAGTCCGGGCCTTCCCTGGGCGCCTGGGGCGGCGGCCGGAAGCCCTCCCTGAGCTCCCGGACCCGAGCCAGGAAAGCCTCCTCGCTGCCGTAGGCCTCCGCCAGGGCCGGATTGGCCCGGTAGAGCTGGCGGGCCCGGTCCTCGGTGCGGAGGCGCGTGGCGAGGTCCTGCACCAGGACCCAGGACGCCCCGTGCATGTTCCGCATGGAGAAGACCAGTCCCGCCCCGAAGAGCAGGACCGCCAGGGCCAGGACCCCCGCCCCAAGGACCAGGGGCCCCCACCAGGCCCGGGCGGGGCGCTGGGGGGTGTAGGTGTCCCAGGAAGAATCGCTCACGGGGCCCCGAAATCCAGGACGTAGGCATCGTCCCGCAGGACGGGCACCGCGATCCCCCCGGCGTCCAGGAGGTCCAGGGCCCGCACCCTCACCGCGGGCATGATCTCAGGCACGTAGACCCGGTCGATGTGGATGACGGCGTCGGGGCTCGAGAACTGGGCGGGGCCCACGGTACCCCCGAAGTGGTCGCTGCGGCCGAAGGCGATGTGGAGGCCCAGCTTCTCGTCCAGCAGCACGGAGCCGATGGGCTTGATGCCGAAGGCCGCCAGCACCCCCAGGCCCAGTTCCGCCAGGTTGGCGTAGGCGGGCTCGCCCCGGATGAGGGCGGCCTCCCGGGAGGACTCGGGGCCCTCGGAGAGCACCGCCACCGCCCGGTTGCCTTCGATGCGGTAGCGCACCACCTCGGGGCCGAACTGCACGGGCAGCTCGCCGGCGCTGCGGCTGGGATCCCCCGGCCGCTCCCCCTCGTAGGGCACGAGGTAGGCCTCCCCGGAGGGCAGGTTTCCGGCCACACCGTTCCTGGGCAGCAGGCCCCCCGAGGCGTGGGCCGTGCGCCCGCGGAGGTCCAGGTGCAGCTCGCAGGTTCCTCCGGGGTGGGCGAAGCGGAGGTGGGCCCCCTCGGCGTGGTCCAGCAGGGTCTTCAGGCGCTCCACCCTGCGGTTGATCTCCGTGTAGTCCAGGCGCAGGGCGGGGATCATCTCCGGGCCGAAGCCCGGCATGGTGGCGGCCCGGAAAGGGTGGCTCCGGGCGGCGATCTTCAGCGGGGCCGTGGCGGAAAAATGGGTGGGGGCGATCAGCATGCTGTGGGCGGCGTAGATGTCCGGGAAGGGGACCGAGGCGGCCGGATCCAGCGCCTCCGCCGCGGCCGGGAGGGGGCCGCCCCCGTGGATCCAGGCCCGCTCCGGGAGCTCGCCGTTGTTGCTGTGGGCGTTCCGGTACAACACGAGGCGTACCGCGTAGCCGGGGCCCGTCCGGCCGGCGAGGAGGGCGCACCAGTCCGCCGCCATGGCCCGTCGCTGGGCCCAGCCGGGGGTGTCGGCCACCTGTGCGTCCGGGAGGTCCACCAGGATGGCCAGGCCCCGGTCCGCGGGGCCCGGCTGGAAGACCCGGGCCACCAGTGCCTCCAGTTCGGCGCCGCTCAGGGCTTCGGCCATGGTCCACCTCCGGGGCGAGGATGCACCGGCTCCCGGCGCCTGTCGAGGGTTCGCCGACACGACCATACTGGGAGGGGGAGGGTCCCATGGCGGAGAAGAGCATGGCGGGAAGCCTGGAACGGCGGGACCTGTTCAAATTCGGCGCCGCGGCGGCGGCCGGGCTGTTGGCGGAGCGGCTGTCGGCGGCCGAACCGGCGGCGCAGGCGGCGCCCCTGCCATGGAACCAGGCCACCGCGCGGGCCATGCCCACCCGCAACCTGGGCCGCACGGGGCACCTGGTGGGGCTCTTCAGCCTCGGCGGGCAGGCGGCCCTCGAAAAACCCCAGAACGAGGCGGTGGCCCTTCCCATCCTGGAACGGGCCCTGGACCTGGGCGTGAACTACATCGACACCTCCGCCCGCTACGGCGGCGAGGCGCGCTGGAGCGAGCAGTACATCGGCCAGGTCATGAAACGGCGGCGGGCCGAGGCCTACCTGGCCACCAAGACCCACGACCGCAGCCGGGACGGCTCCCTGAAGCTGCTGGAGAAGTCCCTGGAGCTCCTGCAGACGGACCGCGTGGACCTCTGGCAGCTCCACGCCATGAGCACCCTGGAGGACGTGGAGAAGGTCTTCGCCAAGGGCGGGGCCATCGAGGCCTTCCTTAGGGCCCGGGAGCAGAAGCTCGTGCGTCACCTGGGGCTCTCCGGGCACACGGACCCCGAGGTGCTGGCGGAAGCCATCCGGCGCTTCCCCTTCGACTGCGTGCTCATGGCCATCAACGCCGCGGACCCCTTCCACCTGAGCTTCAGAAAGCTCCTGGACCTGGCGGTGGAGAAGCGCATGGGCATCATCGGGATGAAGATCCCCGCCCGGGGACGCCTCCTCTCCAGCTGGACCCCCCCGCCGCCGGAGCAGCAGCGGGGCGCCACCAAGGTCACCCGGGGCGGGGCCCTCACGATCCAGGAGGCCCTGGGCTACGTGCTCACGCTGCCCGTCTCCACCGTCATCCTCGGCGTGGACACCCTCGCCCAGCTGGAGGAGGACGTGGCCATCGCCCGGGCCTTCACGCCCTTCAGCCCCGAGCAGATGGCCGCGCTGGAGAAGCGGGCGGAACCCGTGGCCCGCCAGTCCCTCTGGTTCCGCCGCTGGTAGGACGCCCAACGCGGGAAGGGCCGGCGCAGGCCGGCCCTCCAGGCGTCCCGGTGGGCCTCACTCCACCGTGATGCTGCCGTTCACGGTGCTCAGGGCAATCTTCTGGTCGCCCCCGGGGAAGGTGGCCTCCATGTGCCGTTTGGAAACCTCCACCTGCTCGGCGCCCTTGGCCTTGAAGCTCATGGATCCGTTCACCGTCGAGGCCCTGAGGCGGCCCTTGAGCCCCTCGGTCTGAAGCTTCACCGACCCGTTCACCGTGGAGGCCTCGATGCCCCGGCCGCCACCCTCGAGGCCCCGGCCCTGGATGCTGCCATTCACGGTGTTCAGGTGCAGGGCGCCCTTCACCTGCTCGAGGTTGATGGCGCCGTTCACCGTGCTCGCCTTCAGCCCCTCCCCCAGCTCGGAGGCGCGGATGCCGCCGTTCACCGTCTTACAGGCGGCGTCGCCCGAAACCCCCGCCAGGGTGATCTCCCCGTTCACGGTTTCCAGGGTGGCGAAGACCTTGCGGGGCACCTTCAGCTCCATCTTGCACTCGGGTCCCCGGTAACCGAACCAGCCGTTGGACTTGGGGTACTCCCCCCGGATCTCCAGCCCCTTGGGGCCGCTGTCCAGGATCACCTTCACCTGCTCATCCTTGGAGCTGGGCTTGAACTCGCCCTTGAAGACGACCTCCTCCCGGTCCCAGCCCTCCACCCGGATGAAGCCGTTCACGTTCTTGACCTTCAGCGTGGAGCCACTGGCCAGGGCCAGGGTGCGGGTCTCGGTGACCGTCTCCGCCTGGGCGGGATGGATCACCACCGGGTCCCCGGCGGCGAGGGGCGCGAGGACGAGCACAAAAGCCGCGAGGCGGCGGGGCAGGGACATGGCTTCCTCCTTGTCAGAGAACGGTTCGCGGTCGGCTACGAGGGAAGCCGTAGGGGGTTTAGGCGAGCGGGGGGCTCCTCGGGAGGCCCGTATCATGGGACGGGTCAAGGGGAGGCGGCCATCGCAAAGCGGCCATGGAAAAGGAGGATCCTGAGGATCGCCCTGTGGTCGGCGGGGGCCTTCCTGGCCCTGGGCGTGCTGCCGGTGGCCTGTTTCCGCTTCGTCCCGGTGCCCACCTCCTCCCTGATCCTGGAGCGGCGGGTGGAGGCCTGGTCCGCGGGGAAGCCCTGGAAGCCGCAGAAGGCCTGGGTGCCCCTGGAGCAGATCGCCCCGGCCATGGGGCTGGCCGTGATGGCGGCGGAGGACCAGAACTTCGCGGAACACGCCGGCTTCGACTGGGGGGCCATCGAGCAGGCCATGGCCCACAACGAGGTCAGCCGGCGGAAGCGGGGCGCCTCCACCATCTCCCAGCAGACCGCCAAGAACCTCTTCCTCTGGCCTTCGAGGTCCTGGGTGCGCAAGGGCTTCGAGGCCTGGTTCACCCTGCTCCTGGAGGCGGGCTGGCCCAAGCGCCGCATCCTGGAGGTGTACCTGAACGTCGTGGAGTTCGGCGACGGCGTCTTCGGGGTGGAGGCCGCCTCCCGGGCCTTCTTCCGCAAGCCCGCCAAGGCCCTGCGCCCCGAGGAGGCTGCCCTCCTGGCCGCCGTGCTGCCCAACCCCCGCCGCTTCCGCGCCGACCGCCCCAGCCCCTACATCCTGGGCCGGCGGGACTGGATCCTGAACCAGATGCGCCTCATGGGCGGCGAGCAGGTGGTGCGGGACCTGGGGAAGTGAGGCCCGGACCGGCAGGGACCGTCCCGGTGGTGGATTTCCTCCTCTTTTCCTGGGCCCCCCGTCTCAGCCCCGCTCCGCGGCGATGCGGCGCAGGGCCGCGTGCAGGGCTTCCAGGTCCGACTCGGTGTTGTAGGCCTGCACGCTGACGCGCACGAAGACCCGGCCCCGGTGGCGGGTGACCGGCACCTCGATGCAGAAGCGCTCGAAGAGGGCGCGCCGCAGGTCTTCCGGGTCCGCCGCGGGGAAGGGCAGGCAGGCCATCTGGGCGAAGTCCCCGTCCTCCGCGATGGGCTCGACGCCGTGCTCGGCGCAATGCCGGGCCAGCGCCTCCACGGCCAGGCGGTGGCACTGGGCCCGCAGCGCGGGCCAAGCGTGGCGCCGCTGGAATTCGATGGCCGCGGGGACCGCCAGGAAGGCCGAGAGGTCCCGGGTGCCCTGCCACTGGAGGCGCCGCTCCAGGACACTCTCACCGGTGTAGGACTCGAATCCCCTGTGGCCGCCGGAGGCCGCGCTGTAGCCCCAGCTCACCACCGGCGCGTGGAGCTTTTCGTGGTGCTCGGCCCGCGCGTGGAGGAAGCCCGCGCCCTTCGGGGCGCAGAGCCACTTGTGGCCATTGCCGGTGTAGAAGTCCGCGCCCAGGGCGTCCAGGTCCAGGTCGAGCTGCCCCGGAGCGTGGGCGCCGTCCACCAGGCTGAGGATTCCCCCCTCCCGGGCCCGGCGGCACAGGCCCTCCAGGGGGAAGACGAGACCCGTGGTGGAGGTGAGGTGGCTGACGAAGATGAGCCGGGTCCGCGGTGTCACCCCCGCCCAGAGGCGATCCAGGAATTCCGCCGGGCGGAAGGGCAGGGGGATCTCCACCCTGCGGACTACGGCCCCGCGCCGCTCGGCCACCCAATCCCAGGTGTTGTCGCAGGCGCCGTACTCGTGGTCCGTGGTGAGGACCTCGTCCCCGGGGGTGAATTCCAGCGAGCGGGCCACGATGTTGACGCCGGTGGTGGCGTTGGGGACGAAGACCAGGTCGGATCCCTTCGCCCCCAGGTGGGCAGCGAGCAGCCCCCGGGCCTCCCGCAGCAGGGAGGCGGAGCGCCGGGCCAGGAAGTCCACGGGGTTCCGTTCCATCTCCAACTGCAGGCTGCGCTGCGCCTCCAGCACCTCCCGCGGGCAGGCGCCGAAGGAACCGTGGTTCAGGAAGACGGTCCCGGGGTCCAGGAGGAAGTGCTCGCGCATGGCAACCATGCTCGCAGGGGTGGACGCTGCGGAACACCGCGACCCGGGCAGCTTCCCGAAGCCGCCCTTTGCCCCCACGGAGCCTTCACCCCCAGCCCAGCTCCTCCAGGCGCTCCTCCCCGATTCCGAAATGGTGCGCCAGCTCGTGCACCACGGTGATCGCCACTTCCCGGCGCAGATCCTCCGGATCCGGGAAGTCCTCCTGCAAGGGGCCCCGGAAGATGTGGATCCGTCCGGGAAGCTCCCCGGGGAGGGTGCCCCCCTCCGTCAAGGGGTGGCCAAGGAACACTCCGTAGAGGCTCTCACCGACCGGGACCTCCATTTCTTCCAGCAGGGCCGGGTCGGGCCAGTCTTCCACCAGGACTTCCACGTTCTCCAGGTAGGGCTGGAAACCTGCCGGGATGAGCCCCAGGGCCTCCTGGACCAAGTCTTGGAAGGAGTCGCGAGGCAGGGACACGGTGGCTCCGAAGGGGCCCCCGGTGGGGGGCGGGGCGGACCGCGGGCCCCGCTTGAATTTTCAATGAAAGCCCTTGAAAAGACCTCAGGGTGAAGATAAACAGGATGGACCTATCACAAATCACTATGGGAGGCATCCAGATGCTCGGTATTTTCTCCAGCTCCGTACGAAGGGCAGGACCTTTCACCCTCCTATCCATCGCAGCGTCCCTGGGATTGGCCGTGGCCCTCGCCTGCAGCGGCGGCGGCGGGGGCGGCGGCGGCAACGGGCCCGCCAACTCCGCGCCGACCTGGACCGCCCAGCCCACGAGCCAGAACGCCCTGCGGGGCTCCACGGTGACCTTTTCCGCCGGGGCCACCGGCACCCCCAACCCCACCCTCCAGTGGCGCAAGGGCGGCGTGAACCTGAGTGGACAGACCAACGGCAGCCTCGCCCTCCCCAGCGTCACGGTGAATGACGAGGGGAGCTACGACGTGGTGGCCAGCAACGCCGCAGGCAGCATCACCTCCTCGGCCGCCACCCTGACCGTCGAGTGGGCGCCGGTCTTCAGCTCCCAGCCGGCCCACCAGGCCGTGTCGGCCCCGGCGCCGGCCACCTTCACGGTCGGCATCGACGCCAAGCCCAGCGCCTCCTTCCAGTGGCAGTCCAGCACCAACGGCAGCACCTGGTTCGACATCAGCGGAGCCACCCAGGCCAGCTTCACCACCGGCGCCACCAGCGGCACCATGCACGGAACCCAGTACCGCTGCCTCGCCAGCAACAGCCGCGGCACCACCCCCAGCAGCCCCGCCACCCTGAGCGTGAACGTGCCCAACCACACGCTCACCGTCACCCTGGGGGCCGGGACCACTGGCACGCCCAACGCCAGCAACAGCTACCCTGCCGGCACGGTCGTGAACTACAGCTACACCGCCCAGGCGGGCTATTCGAACCTCGTGGTCCGGCTGGACGGCACCCCGGTCCCGGCGGCGGGCACCGTCACCATGAACGGGCCCCACACCCTCACGACCAGCGCCACCCTCAACGGGTACACCGTCACCTTCGTGGCCGGCGCGGGAGGCACAATCACCGGGAACGCATCCCAGACGGTGGCCCCGGGCGGGAACTGCACGGCCGTGACCGCGGTCCCCAATTCGGGTTTCAGCTTCACCAACTGGACCGGGGCCGGCTTCACCACCTCCACGAGCAACCCCCTCACCGTCAACAACGTCACCCAGAACCTGACCATCACCGCGAACTTCAGCTCCGCACCGCCCGTGGGCGTCAACGTGGGCAACACGGCCCTCGACTTCAGCGGCACCAACTGGGACGGCGCCACGGTGAGCCTCAGCTCCCTGCGGGGGAAGGTGGTCCTCTTCGACTTCTCCGGGGTCTGGTGTTACTGGTGCAAGGTGGAGGCGCCCCACCTCCAGGCAAAATACGTGGAATTGAAGGCCAAGGGCCTGGAGGTCATCACGGTCCTGAGCCAGAACGCCAGCGGGGGCGTGTCCAACCAGACGGACTGCGTCAACTGGAAGAACACCTACGGCCTGACCTTCTTCGTGATCACCGACCCTGCCCGGATCTACACCAACTACGGGATCACGGGCTGGCCCACGAACTTCATCGTGGACCGCAACGGCGTCATCAAATACAAGATCATCGGGGCGGACGAACCGGCCATCGATGCCGCCCTGGCGGCCCTCCTGCCCTGACCGGGGGACCCCATCCTGAACGGGCCGGCGCCACACCGCCGGCCCGCGGCCCCTCGCCATACGGAGACACCCCATGCCTCGACGAATCCTGACCCTGCTCCTGGGCGCCCTCCTGGCGCTGCCCGCCCTGGGGGGCCCCGCCCCGGACTTCTCCCTCCGGCGGACGGACGGCAGCGTCTTCCGCCTGAAGGACCACCTGGGCAAGCAGGTCATCCTGGTGGACTTCTGGGCCACCTGGTGCGGGCCCTGCACCAAGCTCCTGAAGAAGCTGCAGGAGATGAAGGACAAGTACCCGGACGTCCTCGTGGTGGCCATCTCCATCGACGACGCGGGCTCCCAGGCCAAGGTGGCCCAGTACATCCAGGGGCGGGGCTACACCTTCACGGTCCTGCTCGATCCGGACACTGCGGTGTGCAAGATGTTCAATCCCCAGGCTGGCATCCCCTTCACCTTCATCGTGGACAAGAAGGGAGAGGTGGCCTACACCCACACGGGCTACCTGCCGGGCCAGGAGAAGGAACTGGCCGAGAAGCTCGAGGCCCTCCGGAAATGAAGCCCCGAGCCGCCCTCCTCCTCGCGGCCTGTGCCGCCCTTCCGGCCCAGCAGCCCGGTGCCTGGACTTGGTTCCTCACCAACGATTCCTTGTACCAGAAGAACGACCTGGCCAAGCGCGAGGTCCCCGCCGGGGAGATCCCGCCACTGGCGGGGGAGAAGAAGCCGGATCAGTTCCAGGAATCCCTCGCCTTCTTCGGGACCTACCGTTTCGAGGCCGGGGGAGATCTCGCGCTGGGGGCCACCCTGCGGGGGGTCAACTTCTACAAGCAGGATCCCAACGCCACCCTCCGGAGCCCCGAGACCAGCCTCTACCGCTGGTCGGCCAAGTACCGGCGGGAGGGCTGGAGCGTGCAGGCGGGCGACTTCCACGCCCTCCTGGGCCAGGGCTTCGTGCTCTCGGTGCTCCAGAACGACACCCTTCTCCGGGAACGCACCATCCGCGGGGCCGAGGCCCGTTGGCAGGGCTCCTGGCTGGACCTGAGGGCCCTGGGCGGCAGTGTGAGCACCGAAGTGCGCAGCGAAGGGAAGATGCAGAAGTGGGATGTGACGGCCGCGGAGGCTGTGGTGGAGGTGCTCCGGGGGCACCGTCTGGGGGTGCGGGCCAGCCAGGTGAAGGACGCCGAGGCGCCCCTCTTCGTGCCCCTGGTGGGGCGGAGGCTCACGGATTCCTTCAGCCTCTCGGGCGCCGAAGTCCTGCCCGGGCTCAGTTACTACGGGGAATACGGCCGCCTGCTCTACCGGGACGAACGGGACCGGCAGCTGCGGCGGCCTGCCGGGAACGCCGCCTACGGCAACCTCACCTATCGCAGCCAGGGCCTGCTCCTCCTGGCGGAGCACAAGAAGTACGAGAACTTTGACAACGGGATGAACAACCTGCCCCTGGCCGATCGGGAGGAGGAGGTGAACGACCTCCTCCACTCGGAGGGCACCCGCCTCTTCGCCCAGTATCATGTGGCCCGGCCGGACCTCACCTTCTTCGGAAGCGCGGGGCGCTACGTCGAGGGCCCCTACATACCCGGGCGGGGCCGCCGCGCCGGGACCAGCGTCTACGGCGGCTTCAGCGCGGAGGACCTCTGGGACGCGGTGAGCGCCTCCTACAGCTACGGCCTGCGTTTCGTGGGCTACGCGGTCAAAAAATCGATGGCCAACCTCACCACCCGCTTCCAGCAAGACTGGAGCCTGGAGCTGAGCTTCCGGGACAAGCGCTCCTCCCAGTTCGGGACCTCCTTCCACGAGCAGGACCTGAACACTCAGCTGGCCAAGGCCTCCTGGGGCGCCCTTTGGGTCCTCCGCCAGCACTCCCGGGACCCCATCGAACTGCTGGGAGGGGGCCGGAATTTCTACAGCGCAGGGGTGCGGGCCAACCTCCGGAACGGCGCCTACGTGGAGCTTTCCGGGGGCCGGCTGCGGGGCGGGGAGGTCTGTTCCGGTGGCCAGTGCGTGACGCTGCCGCCTTTCAAAGGCTTCAAGGTCGCGGCCCATTTCCAGCTCCGTTGATGGGCTCAGGAGCCGAGTCCGGCTTCGCCCCGGGCGGGTCCTCCTCCTAGACTGGAGACCCCTTTCAGGACGGAGGAGCCCCTGCCGGGACAGCCCTGCCACGCTTCGAGACCGGGCGCCCTTGCCCTGGCCATGGCCCTGGCCGCGCTGCTGGCCACCGCCCTGCCGGCCCAGGAGCGGGGCCCCTTTCCCCCGGAACCCTTCAACGGCCTCCAGCTCCAGTACCAGGTGAGGGGGGTCCGGATCACGGATTCCGGGGAGGAGGGGGGAGACACCCAGCTCCGGCATCTCAAGGGCTACCTTCAGGCAAATGAAGCGTTGAGGGTTTCCGGCACCGCCACCGGACGGCCCCCGGCCTGCCACGAGGAGGGCCAGGAATTCTTCCTCACCCTGGAAGCGGAAGTGTGGGTGGACGGGGAAAAACGGCGTGTGGAACTGCCCCTCCCGCGGCTCTGCGCCCAGGCCGCGTCCTCCTACCCCTTCGAGCTGTCCCTTCCCGTCCCGGCCGGGGCCCGGGCGGGGGGCCTGCGCGTCCTCGCCACCTGGGTGAACCCCAAGTTCGGGGACCGGGCCGTGGCCCTGGAAGGAAGCTTTGCAGGGCCGGGAGGGCGACCCCTGGAGGGGAAACCCGGAGGACCACTGGTGGGAACCACGGCCCCCTCGCCCTCCCGCAAAGCCGCTCCCCCGGCGGCCCCGAAGGCGTCGGCCTCCGCCGTCCAACCCGGGAAGGCCACCGCCGTTCCCTCCCAGCCGGGCCGGTCCTGGCCCCTGGCCTGGATCCTCGGAGGGGCCGGGGGTCTGGTCCTGGGACTCGTCCTCATCCTGCGCCGCCCCCACCGGAGAAGGGGGCTGGCCCCCCAGACCCTGCCCCTTCTGCCCCCCACCACCGGACGGGTCCCCAGCGCCGAAACCCATCTGCTGGAAGCCTGGTTTCCGGGTGGCCGGGTGCTGCACTTCGTCCTGGGCCCCGAACAGGACCTGGGGCGCGCCAAGGGCAGCGCCATCCGCCTGGACGATCCCTCCGTCAGCGCCCGCCACGCTTCTCTAAGGGAGTTGCCCGAGGGGTTCTTGCTGGAGGACCTGGGCAGCACCAACGGCACCTGGGTGGGGGGCATCCGGCTCAACGCTCCCTGCCTCCTGCGGGGGGAGGAGTCCTGGAGCGTGGGGGACGTGGGCCTGGCCTTCCGTCCGAAGAAGCTGTGAATGTTCCTCCTTGAAAGGCAAGTGACAGGAAAAGCGGGTGGATCCCGCTTCTTCTGGACCTGGAGGCCTCCTAGGATGGAGAGGTTCCCAGGAGACACCCCATGAAGACGCCCGTCCGCGTTGCCGTCACCGGAGCCGCCGGCCAGATCGGCTACAGCCTTCTCTTCCGCATCGCCAGCGGCGCCATGCTCGGCGCGGACCAGCCGGTGATCCTCCAGCTCCTCGAGATCACGCCCGCCCTCAAGGCCCTCAATGGCGTGGTGATGGAGCTGAACGACTGCGCCTTCCCCACCCTGGCGGGCGTCACCACCAGCGACGATCCCATGGTGGCCTTCGCCGACGCGGACTACGCCCTGCTCGTGGGCGCCCTGCCGCGCAAGGCCGGCATGGAGCGCAGCGACCTGCTGAGCGCCAACGGCGGCATCTTCAAGCCCCAGGGCCACGCCCTGTCCGAGGTGGCCAGCCGCAACGTGAAGGCCCTGGTGGTGGGCAACCCCGCCAACACCAACGCCCTCATCGCCATCGCCCACGCCCCCAAGCTGAACCCCGGCCAGATCCACGCCATGACCCGGCTGGACCACAACCGCGCCATGTCCCAGCTGGCCGCACGCACCGGCAAGCCCGTGGCCGCCATCAAGAAGATGACCATCTGGGGCAACCACAGCGTCACCCAGTTCCCGGACCTCTACCACTGCACGGTTGACGGGAAGAATGCCTACGAGGCCGTGAACGACCACGAGTGGTACGACAAGACCTTCATTCCCACGGTGGCCAAGCGGGGCGCCGCGATCATCGAAGCCCGGGGCCTCTCCAGCGCCGCCAGCGCCGCCAGCGCCGCCATCGACCACATGCGCGACTGGACCTACGGCACCCCCGACGGCGACTGGATCTCCATGGCCATCTGCAGCGACGGCAGCTACGGCGTGCCCGCGGGCCTGGTGTACAGCTACCCCTGCACCGTCAAGGGCGGCCAGGTCTCCATCGTCCAGGGCCTGGACATCAACGAGTACAGCCGCGCCAAGATGGACGCCACCGCCAAGGAACTGGGCGAGGAGCGCGACGCCGTGAAAGGGCTCGGGCTGGTGTGAGACCGTCCATTCGGGGCGCCAGGCATCCTGGCGCCTGAAGGCAGCAAGGGCCCGGCACCGCCGGGCCCTTGCCGTTCGGGCCGTGACGGCCCCCCGGCCTAGGGGCGGAGCGCTCCCAGGCCGGCGAGGCAGCGCTGGACCTCGGCGAGGGAGAAGGGTTTCGGAAGGAGTTGGGTGCCCCGGATGCGGGCCACCAGGTCCATGGCGGCCTGATCGGCCTTCCCGGTCGCCACGAGCACGGGGAGATCGGGCCGGGCTTTCCGGAGAAGGGGCAGGGTTCCGGCCCCGCCGAGCCCCGGCATGTTCAGGTCGAGGATCACCACGTCGAACTCCCCACCTTCCTCGATGAGGCGGAGGCCGGCTTCGCCGCTGTCGGCGACCTGCACGGCGTGTCCGAGTTCCTCCAGCAGGGCGGACATGCTTGCCTGCACAAGGTCGTCATCGTCCACCAGCAGGACCTTGAGGGCCGATGACCCCCGGGGTGGGACCGGGGCTTTGGCGCCCTCCCGGGTCTCGGGGGCGCAGGCCGGGAATCGAAGCCTGACCCGGGTTCCCGCCCCCGGATGACTTTCAATCTCCATGCGCCCCCCATGGGACTTGACCGCCCCGTAGACGATGGACAGACCCAGCCCGGTTCCCTGGCCCTGCGGCTTGGTGGTGAAGAAGGGTTCGGTGGCCCGGTCCAGGACCTCCCTGGACATGCCGCATCCGGTGTCCTCCACCTCGACTTCAACCTCATGGCCGGCGTTCCGGGTGCTCAGCGAAAGGGTTCCGCCCTGGCCCATGGCATCCACGGCGTTCACGCACAAATTGAGGACGGCGTGGCTCAGGGTGGCGGGGTCGCCCTTGATGGGGCGAAGGCCCGCCTCCAGGTCCAGCCGGATCTGGATTCTCTGCAGCGTGGTCCGTTCCAGCAAATTCACCTGCTCCTGCAGGAGGTTGTTCAAATCGAGGGTGACCTCCTCGACCAGTCCCTGGCGGGCAAAGCCCAGCAGGCCCTTGACCAAGGAGCCGCCGCGGTCGCAGGCCTTGGTGATGGTGTCCATGCTGGCCCGCAGGGAGGAGCCTTCCGGCGCCTGCAGCCGATGCACCGAGGCGAGGGCCATGATCGCCGCCAGGACATTGTTCATGTCGTGGGCGATCCCCCCTGCCAGGCTTCCCAGGCTTTCCATTTTCTGACCCCGCTGGAGCTGGAGTTCCAGGTGGCGCCGCTCCTCCTCCAGGCGTTTGCGGGCCGTGATGTCCCGGGTCAAGGCGATGGTGCACCGCCTGTTCCCCACCTCGATGACCGAGGCCGTGACCTCCACGGGGAAGGTCGTACCGTCCTTCCTGCGGTGGACGGTTTCGAAGGTGGCCGGCGGCTGGCCGATCAGCCCATCGAAGGTTTCCCTGAACGAGGCCGCCGACTGGTTGGGATCGACCTCCAGGATGGTCATGCCCAGAAGTTCTTCCTTGGAATAGCCGAGGGCGCGGCAGGTGGCCCCGTTCGCATCGAGGAACCGCCCCTGGTCATCCAGCAGTTCGAAGCCGTCGCCGGCCTGTTCAACGACCGTCCGGAACCGGGATTCGCTTTCACGAAGCCGCTCCTCCGCTTGCTTGCGATCCGAAACATCCAAACAGATTCCCGCCATCCGGATCGGTTCTCCGCCGGGATCGTAGGTGGTGTCCCCCAGGGCCAGGACCCACCGGATCTCGCCCGATCCCAGGACCACCCGGTATTCGCTGTAGAGGGGTTTGTGGTCCCGGATCGCCTCTTCGATCCGGGTCTCGGCCAGATGCGCATCCAGGGGGTGGATCACCTTCCGCCACAGGTCGAAGCTGGGAGCCTCCTTCTGCTCGAGGCCGAACAGCGCGAACAGCTCGGGGGACCACTCGATCCGCCCCGTGCGGACGTCCCAGTCCCAAATCCCCTCCCCGGCAGAGCGCTGGGCCAGGGAGAGTTGTTCATTGGTGCGCTGGAGGGACTTCTGGGCGGACACGCGCTCCGAAATATCGGTGCAGAGCACCAGCAGGTGCTGCACCCCTTTGGCGAGGAAGGTCGAGAACTGGCAGGCCGCCCACACCTCTTTCCCGGCCGTGGAGACCATGTTCACCTCGAGGAGGCGTTTCTCCCCGGTCCGGAGCACGAATTCAGCCGTCTCCAGCATCCCCGACCCTCGCCAGGACTCGATGGTCCTGAAATTCTGCGCCAGGTGGGCCTCCACGGTGGAACCCGTGAGGGCGGCGAGGGCATCGTTGGCCAGCACGCACTGGCCGGTTTCCCCGATGTAGGCCACCGCCCCGATCGGCATGCCCTGGAGGAGCATGTTCTGGAAGTCCAGGGCAGCCTTCTCGGCTTCCCTGGCCTCCACCGACGCGGTGATGTCCAGGGTGAGGACCGCGAACTGCCCCGGCGAAGGGGAAAAGGCCAGCACCTTGTACCAGCGCCCCAGGGGTTCCGCAAAGTCCTCAAGGACCATGGGCTCCCCGGTCAGGGCGACACGCCCGTAGGCCTCGATCCACTTCTTCTCCAGCCCGGGAATCACTTCCGAGACCCGCCGCCCGACCCATTCCTCCCTGGGGATCCCGGTGGCCTTCTCGAAGGCGGGGTTGACATCCAGGAACCGGTAGTCGGCCGGCCGGCCGGAGTCGTCGGTGATGATCTCGTGGAGGGCGAATCCCTCCTGCATGCTCTCGAACAGTCCCCGGAAGCGGCCCTCGCTCTCCACCAAGGCCTGCTCCGAGCGCTTTCGCTCGGAGATGTCCACCATGATCCCGCGCAGCCATCGGGCCACGCCGGATTCGTCCGCGACCACCGCCACGATGTCCCGGAGCCACAGGTACCGCCCATCCTTGGCCTGGAAACGGTATTCGAAATCGTGGTCTTCCAGGCGCTTCGTGCAGGACAGGCAGAAATCCATGGCCCAGTCCCGGTCCTCGGGGTGGAGGTGGTCCACCCAGAATCCCGGGGCCTTCCAGTCTTCCAGCGCGTACCCCAGGAGCCGCTCTGCCTGGGCGCTCACGTAAGTGAAACAGAAGGTCCTGACATCGAATTCCCAGACGATCCCGTCCACGGAGTCCACCATGTTCTGGAACCGCCGTTTCTCCGAGGCGATCTGCTCCTCCGCGGCCTTCCGCTCGCTGATGTCCCGGAGAAAGACCACTTGCTGCTTCGACTCGGGCAGGAAGGTCACGGAGATCTCCACCGGGAAGGCGGTGCCGTCCTTCCGCCGGTGGCGGGTCTCGAACAGGTCGAAGCCCCGTTCGATGACCCTGGCCACGTGGGCCGCGGTTTCCTCGGGGGTCTCCGCGGCCTCGAGGTCGGGAATGCTCATCCGCTGGAGTTCATCCCGCGAATATCCCGACATCCTGCAGGCGGCGTCGTTCACCTCCAGGAGCTTGCCCCGGTCGTCGAGCAGCCAGATCCCTTCCAGGGCGGTGCGGAGCATGGTCCGGGCCCGGAGTTCGCTCGCCTCCAGGGCGTCCCTGATCCGCTTCTTCTCCGTGATGTCGACGAAAGACACCTGCACCCGGGCCCAGGTGTCCTCGAAGCCAGGGCGGACCGAGAGGGCCAGGTCGAACACGATCGCTTCGCCGCGGAGGTTGACCAGGGGAATTTCGCTCCGGAACCTGCGGTGGCCCGCGGCGAGGGCCAGGATCTCCTCGCGGAACACATCCAGGGAGGCGGGAGTGAAGTAGGCCGGCAAGGTCCGAAGGATTTCCTCCTTGGTCGGGGCACCCAGGAGCTCCACGCTGGCCTGGTTGACTTCCAGGACTTTCACAAGACCCGCCCATTCCAGAACCGCCTCGGGATGATCCTTCAAGTGGCCCCGGAGGTCCTCCACCCCCGAAGCCCTGAGGCGCTCGATCCGTCCCTGAATCTCGGAAAAATCCTCCTCCCAGATACCCAGGGGGGATTCGTCGAACAGGGCCCGGAATTTGGCTTCCTTTTCTTGAAGGTCCTGTTCGTCCCGCTTGCGCGCCGTGATGTCCTCGAAGGTGGCGACGAGTTCCTCCGGGGCGGGGCTGAACGCCCGGACCGCGATCCAGATTCCCAGTGGAGGCACGAAACTCTCGAAGGTCTCCGGAACGCCTATCCGAGCGACCCGGCCGAAGGTTTCGAACAGGTCGGGGGCGGCCTCCTGGATCGCGGGGATCAGCTGGCTGACCCGGCGACCCGCGGCTCCCTTCAGGCCGGTGATGGCCTCGAAGGCGGGGTTGACCGACAGGAAGGACCAGTCCACGGGACGATCCCCCTCGTAGATCATCCGGCAGTGTGCGTAGCCTTCGGTCATGCTCTCGAACAGCGTGCGGAACCGCTCCTCGACCAGGACCAGGGAGGCCTGGCGGCGCTTGCTCTCCGCGGTGTCCCAGGCCAGGTCGGCGAGGCGCTGGACGTGTTCCACGTCCCGGGGGCCGTAATTGAAGGGTTTGTTTCCCACGCCCAGGAGGGCCACGACCCGCCCCGCCCGCAGCACGGGCACCACCAGTTCCCGCTTCACTTCCGCGTGTCCCTCGGGCAAACCCTTCCGATGGGGCAGGGAGGCGTAGTCGTTGTGAATCACAGGCCCTTGGCACCGAAGGGCGTCCACCCAGACCCCAGCCTGATCGACGGGGTAGTGGAGTCCGGCTCCTTCGGCCCGGCAGAATTCCCGGGCGGTGCGGGTGCTCCACGCCTGCAGGGTGAGGGTGTTCTGGTCCGGGTCCACGAAGTGGAAGAATCCGATGCAACTCCCGCTCAGCCGTTCCGCCTCGTCCAGGGTGGCCCGCAGGACCTCCTCGAGGGAACCCCGGACCGCCACCTCGACAATCCGGGCCCGGGCCCCCAGGATCCGCTCGGTGCCCAGGCGCTCGGTGACGTCCTCGAAGGAGACGATGGCGCCTCCCCCTGGAAGGGGCCCCGCCGAAGCCTCCAGCCAGAGGGTGTCCCCGCTGGGCTGGACGAGGCCGATGCTCTTCTGAAGGGCGGGCTGGCCGGTCAGGACGGGCAGCAAACCTGGGAATTCCTCCACGGGCATGAGGGTCCCGTCGGGACGCAGGGCCTTCCAGCGTGGGTCGAAGAGACTGAGAGACAACAGGGTCTCCCGTTCCATGCCCAGGATCTTGAGCGCCCCCCCGTTCGCCTCGAGGATGCATCCTCCCTGGTCCACGACGAGGACCCCCTGAGGTAGGACATCCAGGACGGGCGCCCAGAAAGGACCATGTTCGGTTTGGGGCATTGGGATCGATCCAGCCTCGACCCCCCGGACTTGGGGGTTTGAGGGTGTTATCGTCCCGACGCCATGGAGGATAAGAAAGTGTGGCTGCTGCAGGATCTCGCCCGGCACGGAATCCTGGAGGCCCCTAGGTGATAAACATGCAGGCGATGGGCCTGCAGCGGGAGGGACGTTCCGCCAAGGAGTGGCTAGGCCTTCTTCCGGATCCCTAGGTGGTCGTGGAATTCCTGTTCGATGCGTTCCGTGTCGACGGCGTTGTAGAGCACCAGGTTCCGCAGGTGTTCATAACTCTCCACGCCAAGCAGGCAGGTGAACTGGATCGCGAATCCGTCCTCGTAATCGCGCACCACCGTGCCTTCCGCGCGAATCTCGGGGAGGCCCTCCCCCAGGGTCAGCCGCACGATGCAGGGCGTTCCGGCCGGCAACCGTTCGTCGGTGCGAACCAGCATGCCCTTCATGCTCAGGTCCTGGGAGAGGGAGCTGTGGATGACCCTCCCCAGAGCGGACACTTCGGTCTGGACCTGGAGGTGGACCCGAGTGAATTCCCGCTGGTTGGGAGCCTGGTCCATGTTTTCCCTCCGCTCCGGTTGGATCTCCCTCGCCCGTGCCATGCCGTCTCAGAACCCCAGGCCCAGGCAGGAGGCGATTTTGGCCGTAAGGTCGTCGTCGGAAAAGGGCTTCATCAGGTAATTGGCGGCCCCTGCCTGGATGAAGCCGAGCACCCGGGTTCCCTCCGATTCGGTGGTCAGCATCATCACGGGAATGTGCTGGAACCGGGGGTCGCCCTTGATCCGGTGGAGGGCGGTTTCTCCGTCCATGACCGGCATGTTGACGTCCAGGATGATCAGGGCCACCTCCGCGGAATGGGTCTCCAGGGTGTCGAGGGCCATCTGACCGTCCTCGGCCTCCAGGAGTTCGTAACCCAGCACGGCGGCCACCTGGCCCACGATTTTTCGGATCGTGGATGAATCGTCGACCGTCAGAATCGAGTTCGGCATGGCGGGACTCCTCAGGGCCGGCACTGGTAGTAGGTGCCGCCCCCATGAGAAAGGGCGTCGAAGGCATTGGTGACGTTCAGCAGGCTCTCCACCGCGCTGATGACCAGGAATCCATCCGGAGCCAGGAGCTTCGCGAATCCCTCGTAGACCCGCCGCTTGAAGTCCGGCGCGAAGTAGATCGTCACGTAGCGGCAGAAAATGATGTCGAAGCGGCCGAGGGGGTCCATGGAGTCCTGGAGGTTGAACTTGCGCAGGGTCACGAGCTTCTTCAGGTCGTCGGACACGCACCAGACCGAGCCCTGGGGCACGAAGTACCGCTCCTTCATGCCGGGCGGAAGGCCGCGCCCGATGGCCGCGTCGTCGTAGCGCCCCGCCTTCGCCAGGAACAGCGCCGAGGGTGAGATGTCCGTGGCCAGGATCTCGAAGTGTTCCGGGCGGATCCCGGGGTGGGTCCGGCAGTACTCGTGGATCTCCATGGCGATGGAGTAGGGTTCCTGTCCGGTGGAACTGGCCGCGGACCAGATCCGGATCCGGAACCGGCGCCCTTCCAGGATCTGCGCAGCCAGCGGAGGGATCAGCTGCTCCCTCAGGATGGTGAAGGGGTGGGTATCCCGGAACCACAGCGTCTCGTTGGTGGTCATCGCGTCGACGATCTTGTCCCGGAGGTCGGTTCCCGACCCGTTCGCCGCGAGGCGGTAGAAACTCCCGTAGTCGCTGCAGCCCGTCTCGGCCAGGAGGCCCGCCAGCCGCGTCTCCACCAGGTAGCCCTTCTCTTCCCCCAGGGCGATGCCGCAGTGGGTTTCGATGTAGTCGCGCAGCAATCGGAATTCTGCGGCGCTCAACGCTCCGACGGCCATCTCAACGCCCCCTCTGGACGATCTGGATGATTCGGGGCGCGATGAGGTGCAAGGGAACTTGCTCGTCCGAGAGGCCCGCCTCATCCACCGCCAGCGGCATCCCGTAGACCACGCAACTGGCCTCGCTCTGGGTGATGCAGTGACACCCGTGACGCCGCATGGTCCGCACCCCCTCGCAGCCGTCGCTGCCCATCCCGGTCATCACCACCGCCAGGAGACCTCCGTCGTACTGGGCGGCCACGGAACGGAACAGCACGTCCACCGAGGGGCGGCAGCTGTTCTCGGGCGGGTTCTCGTTGAGCCCGACCAGGTGCACCCGCGCCCCCGAGGGGTCGGTCTTGCTGCGCACCACCATGTGCTTGCCCCCCGGGGCGATGTACACGCAACCCGCCTCGAGGACTTCCCCCTCCACCGCCTCCTTGACCGCGATGGCCGACCGCCTGTCCAGGTGCTCGGCCAGCGAGGCCGTGAACCCTGCCGGCATGTGCTGGACCAGGACCACGGGCACGGGGAGGTTCTTGGGCAGCCCAGGGATGACCTCCCCCAGTGCGTTGGGTCCCCCGGTGGAGACCCCGATGGCCACCACCTCGATCCTTCCCGGAACCTGGGCCGCTGCCCGGACCGGGGGGGCCGTGAGCCTTGGCGGTGCGCTGGGGGCTTCCACAGTGGTCCGAGGGCTAGGGGCGACGACGGTTCCCGGGGACGCGCCTTTGAGGTTGCGCTTCATCCGGACATGGCGGAGCAGCGGGCGCAGGGATTCCCGGAGTTCGCTCCGGCTGGTCTCGGGGTCCTGCCCCTCCGGTTTCCGGATGAAGTCCAGGGCACCTTGGTCCAGCGCCTGGATGGTGGCGTTGGCCGCCAGCGTGTTGGAACCGCTGATCATCACCACCGAAACGCCCGGGAAGCGGACCCGGATGTGCCCCAGGGCTTCCAGGCCGTTCATTTCAGGCATCTCCACGTCCATGAGGACCAGGTCCACCTGCGTCTGTTCCAGCTTGGCGAGGGCCAGCCTGCCCTGGGGGGCGCTGCCCACCACTTCCACCCCGTCATGGGCTTCCAGGGCCTCGGTCAATAGACGGCGGTACAGCACGGTGTCGTCGACCACCAGCACTCGAAGGGGGGTGTCAGTCATTGGAGGATCCTGGATCGGGGTCCGGCCCCGCGGAAGAGGCTACAGCCTGAACTTGGAGACATTGGCCTGGAGGCGCTCGGCGAGCCGGGCGAGCTCCTTCGCCGCAGCGTTGGTGTCGGTCGCCCCCCGGGTGGTATCCTTCGCGGCGCCGCTCACCGATGCCACGTTCCGCGCCACGTCGTTCATCCCCCTGGCGGCCTCGCCCGCGTTCCGGGCCACGTCCGTGGCCCCCGCCGCCAGCTGGTTGATGTTCCGGGCAATGTCCGTCACCCCCTTCACCGCCTCCTGGACGTTTCGGGACACCTCGTTCGCCCCCACTGCCGCCTGGGTCACGTTCCGGGTCACGTCCCCCGCTCCCCTGGCCGCGGTTCCGACGCTTCGGGTGATCACCGCCGTGGTGGCGGTCTGTTCCTTGACGCTGGATTCGATGTCCTCGCTGATGGAGTTGATCTGGTTGATGATCTGGACGATCTCGTCGATCGCCTTCACCGCGCCCCGGGTGTTGCTCTGCATCCCCTCCACCTGTGCGCGGATCTCGTCGGTGGCGGCGGCTGTCTGCTTGGCCAGCTCCTTCACCTCGTTGGCCACCACCGCGAAGCCCTTGCCTGCCTCGCCGGCGCTCGCGGCCTCGATCGTCGCGTTCAGCGCCAGCAGGTTGGTCTGCGCCGCGATCCCCTTGATCATGTCCACGACCTTGCCGATCTCCTGCGCGCTCTTGCCCAGCTTGTCCACGATCTGGGCGGTGCTCCCCGCCGACTGGGCCGCCTGGCCCGCCACCGTCGCCGCCTGGCCGGAACTCTTCGACACCTCGTTGAGCGACGCCGACATCTCCTCGATCGCCGTGGCCACCGAGTTCACGGAAGACTGCATCTGCTCCGACGCCGAGGCGATCGTCCGCATGTTCGCGGACATCTGCTCCACCGCGGCGCCCACCGTCCGCAGGTTCGTGCTGACCTCCTCCGACGCCGAGGCGACGGTGTTGGCGTTGGCGCTGATCTGCTCCACCCCCGCCGCCATGTTCTTCACGTTGGCCGAGGCCTGTTCCGACGCCGCCGCCGCGGTGTTCGCCTGGTTGGTCATCTGTTCCGCGGTTCCAGCCATCACATCGGAACTCGCCGTCAGCTGGTCTGCGGAGGAGGCCACCGTGTTCGAGGCGCCGCTGATCTCCGTCAAGGCCTGGGCCAGCTTCGCCGCGCTGTTGTTGATGGCTTCCGCCAGCTTCTGGAAATCCCCCTGGTAGGCGGTCGCGATCCGCGCGGTCAGGTCTCCCTTCTCCATGGAGCCCATGACCCGGATCACCTCGTTCACCGGCCCCACCACCGCGTCCACGGCCTCGTTGAGACCCTCCACGATTCGTCCGTAGGCCCCCCGGTAATTCCTGGAATCCCCCCGGACGTCGAGGCGCCCCTCCCGGGCGGCTTTGCTGACCCTGGAAGTCTCCTCGGACAGCCCGTTCAGCACCTCCGTGACCCGGATCATGTTGCGGGAAAGGAGGTCGTTCTCGCCCTTGGGGGCCAGGGATACCTTGAGGTTGCCGTCGCCCAGCCCATCCGCGGCCGCGGCGATCCCCTTGATGTAGGCGACGAGGTCCCGGAAGGAATCCGCCAGGACGCCCAGCTCGTCCCGGGACCGATGTTTGAGGTCCTGGTTGACCTCTCCCTTGGCGATCCCGGTGGCGGCGGAGGCGATCTCCCCGAGCGGCCGGGTGATCCAGCGCAGCATCAGGAACACGCTGAGCGCCACCAGGAGAACCACCACCAAATTGAAGGCGACGAGGCTCCGTTTCGAGGCGGAGGTTTCCTTGAAGTCCTTGTCGGCCCAGGGCTCGACCCCCAGGTAGCCGAGCTGCTCCCCGACCTTGATCCCCGCATGGCAGTCCACGCACGCCCGTTCCATCAGGATCGGCGCGACGGTCCTTGAATAGGGCCGGCCTTCGTCCTCCAGGATTTTGAAGGTCTCCTGGGCGCCTCCCTTCAGCAGGGTCACCTCTTCCGCGGCGTAGGGCCGGTCGATCAGATTCTTGTCCGAGGCGAGGAAGGCCCTCCCATCGGCCCGCAGGACGAACACCCGCCGGACCGCCTGGGAATTCCCGACCTCCGCGGTCATGACCTGGGCGCCCTCGTTGTCGCCCTTGAGCATGGCGTTGTGGAGGGACGCAGCCAACACGGTGGTGAGGGCGGTGCCCCCGTCCTTCAGGCGGCGGGTGGTCTGGTCGTTCATCTGCCGCCACTGGATGGTCATGGCGACCCCGAAGATCAGCACCAGCACCCCAATGACCGGGGGCAGCGTCTTCCCCAACACGGTGTTCCTGCTCAAGACCCTTCTCCCTGGAGGCTGGACCCTGCTGGGTCCCGGACGGCGAGCTGACGCTCGGCCGTCCGATTGGAGTCAAAACCCCCTGTCCAAGGGGGCGGGCCGGCGGAGGTCCGCCGGCCCGGATTTTTTTACAGCCTGAACTTGGAGACGTTGGCCTGGAGGCGCTCGGCGAGCCGGGCGAGCTCCTTCGCGGCCGCGTTCGTGTCGGTCGCCCCCCGGGTGGTGTCCTTCGCGGCGCCGCTGACCGAAGCCACGTTCCGGGCCACGTCGTTCATCCCCTTGGCGGCCTCGCCCGCGTTCCGAGCCACGTCCGTGGCCCCCGCCGCCAGCTGGTTGATGTTCCGGGCAATGTCCGTCACCCCCTTCACCGCCTCCTGGACGTTTCGGGACACCTCGTTCGCCCCCACCGCTGCTTGGGTCACGTTCTTGGCGACGTCCCCGGCGCCCTGGGCGGCGCTCCCCACATTCTTGGAGATCTCGTTGGTGGTGGCGGTCTGTTCTTCCACCGCGGCGGCGATGGTGCCGCTGATGGAGTTGATCTGGTTGATGATCTGGACGATCTCGTCGATCGCCTTCACCGCGCCCTGGGTGTTGGTCTGCATCCCCTCCACCTGTGCGCGGATCTCCTCGGTGGCGCTGGCCGTCTGCTTGGCCAGCTCCTTCACCTCGTTGGCCACCACCGCGAAGCCTTTTCCTGCCTCGCCGGCGCTCGCGGCCTCGATCGTCGCGTTCAGCGCCAGCAGGTTGGTCTGCGCCGCGATCCCCTTGATCATGTCCACGACCTTGCCGATCTCCTGGGCGCTCTTGCCCAGTTTGTCTACGATCTGGGCGGTGCTTCCCGCCGACTGGGCCGCCTTGCTCGCCACCGTCGCCGCCTGGCCGGAACTCTTCGACACCTCGTTGAGCGACACCGACATCTCCTCGATCGCCGTGGCCACCGAGTTCACGGAAGACTGCATCTGCTCCGACGCCGAGGCGATCGTTCGCATGTTCGCCGACATCTGTTCCACCGCGGCGCCCACCGTCCGCAGGTTCGTGCTGACCTCCTCCGACGCCGAGGCGACGGTGTTGGCGTTGGCGCTGATCTGTTCCACCCCCGCCGCCATGTTCTTCACGTTGGCCGAGGCCTGTTCCGACGCCGCAGCCGCCGTGTTCGCCTGGTTGGTCATCTGTTCCGCCGTTCCGGCCATCACGTTGGAACTCGCCGTCAATTCGTCCGCCGACGACGCCACCGTGTTCGAGGCCCCGCTGATCTCCGTCAAGGCCTGCGCCAGCTTCGCCGCGCTGTTGTTGATCGCTTCCGCCAGCTTCTGGAAATCCCCCTGGTAGGCCGTCGCGATCCGCGCGGTCAGGTCCCCCTTCTCCATGGAGCCCATCACCCGGATCACCTCGTTCACCGGCCCCACCACCGCGTCCATGGTGTCGTTCACGCCCTGGACGATGGCCCGGTATTCACCCTGGTACTTGCTGGCATCGGCCCGGGTCGCGAGTTTCCCTTCCACCGCCGACTTGGCGAGCATCTTGGCCTCGCTGGACATGGCGCGGAGGGTCTCGGTGGCCTTCTTGAGGGCCGGGGCGATCTCGTCCTGGGCGTCGTGGGCCTGGAAGTCCCGGGACAGGTCGCCCGCGGCGATCTGCTGCAGGCCCTGCACCACGCTCTGCAGGTCGTCGGTGAAGCCGTCCATGGCCTTGGCCAGGGCCCCGATCTCGTCCTTGCGGTCCATCTTCAGGCGCATGCCGAGGTGGCCCTTGGCCATCTCGTTCATCATTTCGACGCCCTTGGCAAGGGGACGGGCGATGGATCGGGAGATGACGATTCCCAACCCGGCGGCAAGGAGGGCGCCCAGGGCCATCAAGATGTACATGGCCTTCTCGGCCCCATGGGCGTCGGCGGTGTTTTTTTCCGCCAGGTTTTTGGCGAATTTCACCTTTAGATCCGCCATTTCATCAAAGATCTTGTTCTGGTCCGCCTGAAGCTTTTCCCCTTCGCCGTAGAGGAGTTTCTGGGCCTCCCCCTTGCTGCCCGCGGCCAGGAGTCTGGCGATCTCCTTGTTCGTCTCCCCGATTTTCGCTTGATTCTCGACGTAGGATTTCCACAAGGCCCGACCGGCATCGGTGGCCAGGGACTTCTCGAAAATGGGCAGGTTCTTTGCGCGCTCCTCCTGTCGCGCGGCGATGCGTTTGTTGTAGGCCTCGACATCGCCGGTGATGTACATGTCCCGAATGTTCGCCCGGATCCGGTAGGTGGCCTGCTGGATGTCCGCCCAGACCATGAGGGGTTCGGTTCCCTTCTCGAACAGCATCGTGTCGGCCTCATTCGCGGCGGCTAGTTTCGCAACCGCGAAAAACCCCAGGAATACCGCGATGGCCGCCGTGAAGAGGAACGAGACGATGAGCTTGGGTCCCATCTTGATGTTGTCGAGGAATTTCATGGTGTGCCTCCGAGGCAGGAAAGGGGGTCCAGGGGTTTCAATGGCTGAAGAGGAGATCGTGCATGTTGAGGAGGATCAGGAGCCCGGCGTCGGTCTTGACCACGCCGGACAGGAAGCGCTCCTCGGTTTCGTTGAGGTTGGCCGGGGGTGCTTCGGTGTGGCCCGATTCGGCCTCCACCACGTCGCTGATGGCGTCCACCAGGAGGCCGACGGGCTCGTTGGCTCCCTGGGGCGGACCGCCGCTGCCGCGGCTGAGGGCGGTTCCGATCTCGGCGGCGGTCTTGAGGACCACGATGTGGCTGTTGTCCGTGATCTCAGGGCGGTCCATGCCCAGCCGGACCGCCAGATCCAGGATGGTGACGATCTGGCCCCGGAGGTTGATGAGGCCGCGGATGTGCCCGTCGGTGCGGGGGACCGGCGTGATGTCGAAGACCCGGATGATTTCCCGGACCGAGAGGATGTCGGTCCCGTAGAGCCGGTCGTTGACTCGGAAGGTGGCGTACTGGGTCATGGCGCGACTCCTGCGGCCGACCCGGCCAGGGCCACGGGATCAAGGAACAGGGTGAGGTGGTCCTGGACCATGGCGGACCCAAGCAGCCCCGGACCCTTGATCTCCACCGGTTTGAGGTCCACTTCCACGTCCACGGCATCCAGGATCGTGGAGATGAGGATGCCGGCGGGGGGAGGGGATTCGCTTCCCAGCACCTTTGGAATGATCACGTAGAGTTCCTCCGTGCCGGGAGCGATGGGGCTGACCTCCATCACCCCGTCCAGGCGGATCAGGGGCAGGCCCTCCCCGCGGTAATCGATGTACTCCCGGTCCCCCACCCGCTCGATGGCCCCGGCCTGGATGCGCTCCAGACGCTGGACCTTGTCCTGGGGAACCGCGAAATGCTCGCCCACGGCCGCCTTGAACAGGATCACGGAACGCAGGCGGCTCGCCTTCAGGGCCCGGGCTTCCAGTTCCTTCTCCGCGCGCTTCTTGCCTTCGGCCTGAAGGTCGGTGAAATGCAGCCCGGCCAGGTTGGACAGGCCGGAGGCGTCGAGGATCATGATCACCCGTCCGTCGCCGAGGATGGTGGCGCCGCTGAAGCACTTGGTGTCGTGGAGGAAGCTGGAGAGGGGCTTCACCACGATTTCCTCGATGTCGAAGAGCTCGTCGACGATCACCCCGAACTGGTTGGGGCCCTGCCGGAGGACCACGACGTTGTAGTCGCTGCGCCAGTCCTTCCTGCGGTCCTCGGCCCGGAGGCTTTTTCCCTCCCCCGGCCCGCGCCGGTCCGCCAGGCTCTGGCGGCGGTCCTCGGCGGCTTCCCCGGAGTCGGGGTCCACATAGATCCTGGGCAGGTCGAGGGCGTCCGCCAGACGCACCAGGGGGAGCAACTGGTCTCTCAGGCGCAGCACCTCCGCACCCTGCACCCGTTCGACCTTGGTCCGGACCTCGGATGCCTTGACCCAGACGAATTCGACGACGTTCACCTGGGGGATGGCGAAGCGCTGGTTGCTGACCCCCACGATCATGGAGGGAATGATGGCCAGGGTGAGGGGGAGCTGCAGGCGGACCGTGGTGCCCTGGCCCACGACGCTTTCCATCTCCACGTGCCCGCCGAGCTTCTCCGTGTTGGTGCGAACCACGTCCATGCCGACGCCCCGGCCCGAGATGTCCGAGATCTTTTCCGCCATGGAGAACCCGGGGGCGAAGACCAGGTTGACGATCTCGCGCTCGCTCATCTCGGCGAGCTGGGCCTGGGTGATGAGCCCCTTGGTCACGGCCTTGGCGCCCACCTTCTTGGGGTCGATGCCTCGCCCGTCGTCCCGGATGACGATGTTGACCTGGCCCCCTTCGTGATAGGCATCGAGGTAGATGGTTCCGGTGGGGTTCTTGCCCTTGCTGCGGCGTTCCGCGGGGTCCTCGATGGCGTGGTCGGCGCAGTTCCGGATGATGTGGGTGAGGGGGTCGGTGAGCAGCTCCACGATGGACTTGTCCATCTCCACCTCCGCCCCCTGGATCTGGACCTCGATCTGCTTGGCCAGCTGGCGGCTCATGTCGCGGATGATCCTGGGAAAGCGGCTGAACACCATGCCGATCGGCTGCATGCGGGTCTGCATGATGCCTTCCTGCATTTCGGTGGTGACCTGGTTGAGGTTCTGCAGGATCCCGTTGAGACCGGGAATGTCCCGCCGCCGGTCTCCGACGGCGAGCATGAGCTGGTTCCTGCCCAGGACCAGTTCTCCCGCAAGGTTCATCAGGTTCGTCAGCAGTTCCACCCGGACCCGGAGGGTCTCGGAACCGGCCTCGCGGGAGGCCTTGGAGGCAGACTTCTCCTCCGGGGATCCCTCCGGAGCCGGATCCGCCCCCCCCGCCGCGGGCACCGGGGAGAATTCCGGGGTCCCGCCCACGGGCTGGGGTTCCGGGGCTTGGAGGGGGTCCGCCTTTTTGGGATCCGCCACCTTGGCGGATTTCTTCAAGGCGTCCATGTCCAGGGGCTTGAGCTGGGAGGGGGGCAGCTTGAGGGCCAGGGCCGCCAGTTCCGGTTCAAGCACCGTCCCGAACAGCAGGGTGACCGGAAGGTCCTGCTCCAGGCAGCCCTCGAGGTCGGCGATGGCCATGACGTCGATGAAGGCGTCCAGGCAGGTTCCCACCGACAGGGCGTTGTTGAGGAAGGCGAGCGGGGTGAGGCCCTGGTCGCGCACATCCCGGTGCAGGTAGGCGATGGCGTGGTAGAGGGTCATCCCCCGGCGGAGGGCCGATCGCACACCTTCGGCATCCAGGTCGAAAAGCGGGCCCCCTCCTTTCGTCTTCGCCTTGACCGTCTTCCCGGTGGCCACCCCCTGCCGGTCCAGGATCCCCTTGAGGGCCTCCAGTTCCTTCTCGCAGGGGACCGAATCGCTGCTCTGGATGTCGTCCAGCATGGCCCGAAGCCGGTCCAGGGCCCCGAAGACCACGTCCATGATGGCCGGGGTCACGGACAGCTTCCCGTCCCGCACCTGCATGAGAACGCTTTCCATGGCGTGGCTCAGGCGCTTCAGGTTCTCGAAGGCGAAGAACCCCGCCCCCCCCTTGATGCTGTGGATGGCGCGGAACACCCGGTTGATGACCTCTCCCACCGCCGCGGCTCCATCCTGTTCCATGGCCAGCAGATCGGGCTCGATCGAACTGAGATGCTCCCGGCTTTCCGCGACGAAATCCGAGATGATGCTTTCGTCGGCAAAACTGCTCATTTCGCAGCCTCCTCGATGGGAAAGAAGCGCGTCAGGTTGAACAGGCGGAAGACCCGGAGAATGTCCGGGCTGACCCCCTCCACCGAGAATCCGATTCCCTTCTTCTGGCAACTCTTGAACAAGCCCAGGGTGAGGGTGATGCCGAGGGAATCGATCTGCCGGGCGGTTCCCAGGTCCAGGACCACCGGCCCCTGCGCACCGTCGATGGCCTTCAGCATTCCGCTCCGCAGGGACTCCACCGTGCTGGCCACCAGGTCCCCGCGGGGGCTCAACCTGAGGGCTTCCTCGGATTTCTGGACTTTCAGGGCCCCGGGTTTGGTTGCCATGTCACGCCTCCCATTCGAAGACCAGTTCCAGTTCTCCGCCCACCATGACCACCCGGGACGCGCAGTGCCGGATGTAGGGAATGCCCCGACCGCGTTCGGACAGGGGATCTTCGGGGGGCGCGAGGTTTTCGAGGTCGAACCCCAATCCCTCGTCGACCACCGCCAGGCGGAAGGACGGGGGACTCACACTCCAACCCGCCGAAAGGACGATGCCCTTGCTCGGGTCCCCGGCATTGCCGTGCGCGGCGGCGTTGGTCAGGGCCTCCCGGGCGCAGGTCAGGATGTCGAAGGCGCGGGAACGGGTCAGGGGGATGGAACGGGGGCCGGCCTGCACCCGGGCCTCGAGCTGTTCGACGGCAGCATCGATGGCTTCGGGACTCGAATCGAGCTCCACCCGCAGGTCCCCGGTGGCCAGGGCGGGCTGTTCGAAGCCGACCGCCAGGAGATCGTCCTTGAGCACCCCGCCCGTCATGGCGCGGGCGGCGTCCGCCATGTGGGCCACCGCCGCGTCGACCGACAGGGTGGTGCGGACCGCACACCAGGCCTCACCGGCGGAGTCCTCGAAGAACCTCCCATCCCCGTCCTGGGCCTCGAACACCCCGTCGGAACCGAAAAGGATGCGATCCCCTTCCTTCAGCATCAGGACCTTTTCCTCCACGAGGGGCTGGTCGAAAATCCCCAGGGGAGTGCCGTTCAGGGCGATCCGGCGGCACCCGCTCGGGCCCGAGATCAGGCCGTGGGGGAGGCCCGCGTTGAGCACGTGGAGCCGGCCCGTCGCGGGGGTCCAGAAGCCGATCGCGGCGCAGATCGGAACCTCGGAGAACGGCCCTTCCAGGATTCCTCGGCTGAGCCGGCGGGCCAGCTGGAGGGGGCTTCGGAAATCCCCCACGAGGCTGGACAGCAGGCCCAGGAAGGCCGCGACCGCATAGCTGCTGATGACCGAATGGCCGGCCACATCGGCGAGAATGAACAGGATCGAGCCATCGGCCTGTTTGAAGCACCTGAACACGTCGCCACCCGCGTCGGTCAGGGACTGGTGGACCGAATAGATCGGCATGTCCCGTTCGGGTTCCGCCACCAGGGCCTTCTGGGCCCTGCGCACCGCCTGGACCGTCTCGGTGGAGCGCTTCCTCGCCCCGGCCCCCGAGAGGAGTCGCTCCACACAGGCGACCAGGGCCTCGGCCTCGAAGGGCTTGGCCAGGAATTCGTTCACCTGGAGGTGGAGGGCGGCCGCCAGCGATTCCTTTTCGACGTTGGAGGACAGGAGGACCAGGGGGATCTCTCCGTCGACCTCGCGGATCCTCTCCACGAGCTGCATCCCGTCCATCCGCGGCATCACGAAATCCGTCAGGACCATGGCGAAGGCAGAAGCCCCCCGCTCCGTGAAGATCTCCCAGGCTTCCCGTCCGTCCCGCGCCGGGAAGACCGTGAAGCCCGCCTTGCCGAGCCAGGAACTGAGCAGAGAAAGGGTGACGGCGCTGTCCTCCGCCACCAGCACCGCGCCCCGTTGCGTTCCGGCCTTGGGGGTGGGATCCAGGACCGGCTTCTGCTCGGGGGCCTTGGAATCCAGGGTTTCCCGCAGGGCACGGCCGATCTGCTCGATGCCGAAGGGCTTGGGCACCACCCGGTCGAAGAGGGTTTCGGTCCGACCCACCTCCTCCAGGGCCGCGGCGCTTCCGGAGGCCAGCAGGATTGGGATCCGGGGCCGGAGTTTGCGGATCGACCGCGCCACTTCCTCGGCCGGAATGGGTCCCTGCCGGTAGCTGAGGATCACCGCGTCGAAGATGGCTGGGTGTTCCCGGAACGCGTCCAGGGCCTCCCGGGGGTGGCCCTTGGCGGTGACGTGGTAGCCCAGGGTCTGCAGGCCCTCCTTGGTGAGAGCCACGCGGACATCTTCCAGGTCCACCACCAGCAGGTGCTCCTTCCCCTGGACGCTGGCCAGGTTGGATTTCTTCTCGCCGGTGGGTTGTGCCGCCGCGGAGGGAAGTTCCACGGTCACGAGGGTGCCCCTTCCCGGGGCCGATTCGATGTGGATCCGCCCCCCCTGCTGGCGGACGATGCCGTGGACAACCGACAAGCCCAGGCCCGTGCCCTCCCCCGGGTCCTTGGTGGTGAAGAAGGGCTCGAAGACCTTGGCCAGAACGGCTTCCTCCATGCCGGTGCCGTCGTCCCGGATGCGCAGCACGGCGCACATCGCACCCGCCTCGCCGCTCGGCTCCAGGACGAGGGTCGAGGGGGCTTCCACCAGGGTGATCTCCAACTTTCCGCGGCCGCCGGAGAGGGCCTGGAATCCGTTGAGCGCCAAGTTCATGACCACCTGATGGACCTGGCCCGGGTCGCCCACGGTCCAGATGGAGGAACCCGCATTGACCTGGAGGACCACGCTCCTGGGAAGGGTGTTCTGGAGCAGCTGAGCGCATTCCCGGACCACCGCCGAGAGGTCGAAGGGAATCCTCTTCTCCTCCGCGGGGCGGCTGAAGGTGAGGATCCGGCGGTTGAGCTCCTTGGCCCGGTTGGCGGCCTGGAGGATGATCTGCAGCTTGGGCCGCAGGGGGCTGTCCTCCGGGAGTTTCCAGTCCATCAACTCCGCCGAACTGAGGATCGCGGTGAGGATGTTGTTGAAATCGTGGGCGATCCCCCCGGCCAGGGCCCCCAGGGCGTCCATCTTCTCCACCTGACGAAGGTGCTTCTCCATCTCCTTTTCCTGGGTCACGTCCCGGATGACCACCAGGAGGTCCTGGCCTTCCCCCCCGGGCTCCGCCACCAAGGATGCGGAGATGGCCAGTGCCAGCGCTTTCTCCTCCATGTTCCGGATCCAGGTGGTCCGAAGGCGCAGGGGCTGGGCCGCGGTGAGGCCCCCCTCCTGGATGGCGTCGAGGATCTCCTTCCCGGGTCCTCGGAAGAACCGAAGGAGACGGCACTTGCCATCCTCCATGCCCTGGGTTGGGCAGACCTCGCATTCGCAGCCAAGGATGTGATGAAAGGCCTTGTTGGCCTGGATCAGCCTCCCATCCGTGGTGCACACCGCGACCGACTCGTCCGCGAACTCGAGGGCGGAAATGAGTCGCCGCTGGCTCAATTCGAGCTCCCGGCGCGCGGTGATGTCCTCCTTCACCGCGAGGAAATGTGCGATCCGGCCGCCCCGGAAGATGGGGCCGATCAGGGCCTCTTCCCAGAACAGGGTTCCGTCCTTCCGCCGGTTGGAAAACTGTCCCCGCCAGGTCCCTCCGGCCGTGATGGTCTTCCACAGTTCTTCATAGACGCTGTCCGGCTGCAGGCCGCTCTTCAGGATCCGGGGATTCGCCCCGAGAACCTCTTCCGGGGCGTACCCGGTGAGCTCGGAGAATTTCGGATTGACGTATTCGATGGCTCCGGAGGTGTCCGTGATGACGATGCTGGCCGGACTTTGTTCCACCGCGGCCAGCATGAGATCCGCGCGCTCCTCGCTGTTCGCCAGGAGGGCCGGGGTTCCTCCCTGTTGGGTGAGGTCCTGGACCAGGATCAGGACACCCCCCACCCCGCCGCCGGAGTCACGGAAGGGCCTGGCCTCGATCCGGACCCTGGCGACGCATCCGTCCGCCCCCCGGAGGCATTTTTCCAGAGGAACCCGGGCGCCATCCCCCGGATCAGTGGCCCATCCCAGGCCATCCCGGAAAGGTTCGCCCTCTGGGGAGAACTCGGACCAGTTCCGTCCAAGGACGTTTGATTCCTGGGCGTGAAGGAGGTCGCAAAGGGGACGATTGGCCGCCGTGACCCTTCCCTGGGCATCCAGCACAGCCGCACCCACCAGGGAGGTGTCCAAGGCCCGGAAAACCGATTCCGCCATGGACCCTTCGAATTCCATGGGGAGAGCGGGCCTTTCCGGAGACCGTCCCCCCGGGTGGCAACCCGCGGTGACGAGGACAGGCTCCGGAGGGGGCACAGGGTTCCTGGAGGTGGTCTCAGGGGATCCGAGAAGGCCCGGGCCCGGGATCAGGGTCGATGACGCTCCCTGTTCCAAGCCGACGGCCTGTCCAGATAGGCGTTCCATCCCAAGGAGGGAACCTGGACCCCCCCGGAATCGACCCCAGGGTCATGAACTTTAATTTTGTTGGGAAACGGTTTTACCAGGTGGAAATTGCCGTGGTGACCCCTCGAAGGAAGAGGCAAGGGCGCACGGGTTCGTTTTCGGGGGAGAGGTCCGTTCCACCCGGGCGGCTCAGGGTCCCCCCTCACTTCATCCGATGAAAGGCTCCCCGCCCGATCCAGAGGATGCCGTTCTCCGAGCCGGGACTGGAGCCCAGCATCCCGCTGAAGGCCACCTGTTTCTGTCGGCCGTCGGCGTAGCGGAGGAAGAGGGTGAAGTCCCGGATCTCGTAGGTGCCTTGGCCCGGGGAGTCGTCGCCGCCGAAGAAGGTGAGGTAGCTGCGGAAGACGCCCTCGTCGCTGAAGCGGCCGTCCCGGGTGAAGCGGAAGAGGGGGCGCTGTCCTGCGGGGCGCTGGAGCACGGTGGTGTCCCCGGCGGCGTAGGTGCTCCAGGCGCCCTCCAGGCGCAGGCCGTTCACGGGGGCGCAGCGGTGGAAGCGCTCCCCGTCCACCAGCATGGAATCCGCCCGGTCGACCTCCAGGCGCGTGGTGAACCGGCTGCCCTCGGACAGGATCTCCCCGCTGCGTCCGGACACCCGGTAGGTGGCCCAGTAGGGCTGCAGGTTCGGGTCCGCCTGGGCGGCGGCCCGGTCGAAACCCGCGGGGCCGTTTCGAGGCAGGTCCTTGAACACCTGCCCGTCGTCGTAGAAGAGGTACCAGCGGGGCTGGGGCTCGTGGCTGCCGGAGGCGGGTAGGTACTTGAAGCCCATCCAGACGCCGGAGATGCCGCCGCCCTTCCAGGGGCCCTCCCGCCCGGACGATGCCGGGGGAGCCTGGGGGGAGGCAGGGACGGGTCCAGGGGATCCCAGGCGAAGGCTCCCGAAGAAGGCCGACAGGGCGGCCTGCCGGGCGGCCAGGGCCTGGGAGCTGGGGGCCAGCATCAGGACGCTGAACACGCGGTTCCCGAAGGAGAACACCCGGAGGCGCGCCAGCAGGTCCCCCCCACTGAAGGCGCCGGTCCCGGAGCCTTCGAGGTAGGCCAGGCCTCCGGGCGTGTTGCCCCGCACCGGCCTCGGGGTTGGCCCGCCGCGGTAGGTCGCCTGGACGATGTCCCGCCACTCCCGGGCGAAGTCCTGGGTCCCGTCCCCGCCGCCGGGGCGGCTTTCGTACAGCACGAGCATGCAGTAGGTGCCGGCGGTCCGGTCGATGTGGGTGAAGCCGAGGTGGTCCCCCTCCCGGGCTGCCTTCCAATCGGCGGGCGGCTGGAAGCTGGCGGCGTCGAAGCGGGACTGGGCCTGGAGGGGGCCCAGGGGGAGGCAGAAGGCGAAGAGGGCTGCGAGCCCGGGGGTGTTCATGGCGGCTCCAAGAATGGGATCCGGGGTGTCCGGCCGGGCCTCCCGGGGGCCCTACCGCCCGGCGCCTTTCATCACCTTCCCCCGGGCCATCACGAACGCGACTTTCTCCAGCACGGTGATGTCCTCCAGGGGATTCCCCTCCACGGCGATGAGGTCGGCGGACCTTCCGGGCTCCAGGGTCCCGACCTCTGATTCCAGGCGCAGCAGGCCCGCGGCGTTGAGGGTGGCGGCCTGGATGGCCTGCAGGGGGCTGAGGCCGTAGGCGACCAGGTAGCGGAAGTCCGCGGCGGCCCGGGCGTGGTCGAAGACGCCGATGTCCGTCCCGTAGGCCACGGGCACGCCCAGGGCCACCGCCTGGCGGAAGGCGGCCTCCCGCCTGGGCTGGATCACCTTGGCCTTCTCCACTGAGCCGGCCGGGAAGCGTCCGGGGTTGCCCGGCACGATGATGCACTCCAGGGCGTAGAGGGTGGGCACCATCCAGGCGCCCCGGGACTTCATCTCCCTGGCGGTGGAGGCGCTGGCCAGCGAACAGTGCTCCAGGGAGCGCACGCCGGCCCGGGTGGCCTCCAGGATCCCGGCGTCCCCGTGGGCGTGGGCGGCCACGTCCATCCCGCGCCGGCCCGCCTCCTCGACGATGGCCTTGAACTCCTCGGGGGAGAAGCTGGCGGCGGCGGGGTCGTCGTGGTTGGAGAGCACGCCGCCCGTCGCGTGGATCTTGATGAGGTCCACCCCGCGCTTCTTCCATTCCCGCACCCTGGCCACCGCCTCTTCGGGAGAATCCACGATGTTCTCCCGCTCCACGTGGAGGTGGCAGGGGTAGCCGTTGAGGTCCCCGTGGCCCCCCGTGATGGACAGCGCGGGGCCCGAGACCAGCATCCGGGGCCCGGGAACTGTCCCGGCGGCGATGGCGTCCCGCAGGGCCACCTCGCCGAACTGGCTGTTGGAGCCCAGGTCCCGCACCGTGGTGAAGCCTGCCTCGAGGACGGTGCGGGCGTTCACCACCCCCGCGATCACCATCTCGGCCCGGCTGAGCTTGAGGTGCTGCAATTCGGTCAGGCCGGCGGGGAACATGAGGTGGGTGTGGGCGTCGATCAGGCCGGGGAGGATCGTGCGGTCCCCCAGGTCCAGCACCCTGGCATCCCTGGGAACGGGACCCGCCACCACGCGGTTCCCCTGCACCAGGACCTGGCCCGGGGACTGGATCTTTCCGGTGCGGACATCCAACAGCCGGGCGGCCTTCACAAGGAGGGGGGACTCGGCGGCGAGGCTGAGGGCGAGGCAGGCCATGAGGGCGAGGCGCATGGAAGCTCCGGGATTGCCTCCAGGATGCCTCTTCGAACGCCGGGACTCATGCGAATTTGCGAAAAATTAAAGGTTCGCACCTCCGTGATTCCAGGCTCCCTTTGCTTTCCGTTGTTCGGCACGGCCGAGGCCGAATGGACGCCAAGAATAGAAAAACCGTCACCCAATCCGTTCCTGGCGTGCTTGGGGCCTTGGCGGTGGGGGGTGGCTTGTTGGTGGGCTTGAACGCCCCTTGGGATCAAGGATCCGGCGGGTCCCCAATGCGGCTAACCTGGGCGCATCCCCCTCTGGAGGTGACCATGCGGACTCCCTTCGACCGCCGGGATTTCCTGACCGCCGCCGCCGCGGGCCTCGGGGCCGCGGCCCTTCCCGCCGCCCAGCCCGCCCAGGCTCCCGCCGTGAGGCGCGGCGGCCCCAGCCCGGTGGTCATCGCCAGCGCCAACGGGAACCGGTTCACCCACGGCGGCAGCCTCACCTGCGTGGCCCAGGCCTTCGCCTTGATGGAGAAGGGGGGCGATGTCCTGGAGGCTCTTGTCGCCGGGGTCAACATCGTGGAGCTGGACCCCCTGGACGACAGCGTGGGGTACGGTGGCCTTCCGAACGCCGAGGGGGTGGTGCAGCTGGATTCCTGCTGCATGCACGGCCCCCTGAAGCGGGCGGGGGGCGTGGCCTGCCTGGAGGGCATCCGAACCCCTTCCAGGGTGGCCCAGGCGGTGATGCAGCATACCGACCACCACCTCCTCGTGGGCCGGGACGCCCAGGCCTTCGCCCGTCAGATGGGCTTCACGGTGGAGGCGGACCTCAACACCGAGCACAGCCGGTCGAGGTGGCGGGAGTGGAAGCGCCGCGTGGATCCCGAGCATTGGCTGGACCCCGCCAAGCGCAGCGCCGCCAGCCTGGCCGCGGGCCTGTCCATGGTCCGGGACGGTCTGTTGGACGGCGAGCACCTCTACGGCACCATCAACTGCAACGGCGTGAACGCCAAGGGCGAGGTCTGCGGGGTCACGACCACCAGCGGCCTGGCCTGGAAGATCCCGGGGCGGGTGGGGGACAGCCCCATCCTGGGGGCCGGGCTCTACGTGGACAACGCCGTGGGTGCCGCCGGCAGCACGGGCCGGGGCGAGGCCAACCTGTACGGCCTGAGTTCCTTCCTCATCGTGGAGCTCATGCGCCGGGGACTGCGCCCCAAGGACGCGGGGATGGAGGCCCTGCGGCGGATCAAGGCCAACACCGTGGAGAAGCGCCTTCTGAACCGGCGGGGCCTGCCCAACTTCAACGTGGCTTTCTACATCCTGGGGGCCCAGGGGGAGCCCGCCGGGGTCTCCCTCTACGGAAGCCGCTACGCGGTCTGCGACGCCCAGGGCCCGCGCACCCTGCCCACCGAGGCCCTCCTGGAGGGCAAGGCGCTGGACGACTAGTTCCCTGCGGCAGCTTCCGCTCCGAACCAGCGGCGCCGCAGGCGGAGGGCCACGCCGACCAGGCCGATCAGCACCGGCACCTCCACCAGGGGGCCGATCACCGCGGCGAAGGCGGCGCCGTGTCCGATGCCGAAGGTGGCCACCGCCACCGCGATGGCCAGTTCGAAATTGTTGGAGGCGGCCGTGAAGCTGAGGGTGGCGCTCTGGGGGTAGGTGGCCTGGGCCTTCCGGGAGAGCCAGAAACTCACCAGGAACATCGCCACGAAGTAGATCAGCAGAGGGAGGGCGATCCTCAACACGTCCAGGGGCAGCTTCACGATGGCTTCCCCCTTGAGGCTGAACATCACCACGATGGTGAACAGCAGGGCGACCAGGGTCAGGGGGCTGATCTTCGGGACGAAGACCCGGTGGTACCAGTCCAGGCCCTTGGCCTTCCCCAGGAGGAAACGGGTGAGGAATCCGGCGATGAAGGGGATTCCAAGGTAGATGAACACGCTCCGGGCGATCTGCCCGATGGTGATGTGGACGACGGCGCCCTGGAGGCCCAGCCGGGCCGGGAGGATGGTGGCGAAGAACCAGGCGTACACGCTGAAGAAGAGCACCTGGAAGATCGAATTGAAGGCCACCAGGCCGGCGCAGTACTCCGTGTCGCCCTGGGCCAGGTCGTTCCAGACGATGACCATGGCGATGCAGCGGGCCAGGCCGATGAGGATCAGGCCGAGCATGTACTCGGGCCGGTCCCGGAGGAAGAGGACGGCCAGGCCGAACATGAGCAGGGGCCCGATCACCCAGTTCTGGAGCAGGGAGAGCCCCAGGACCTTCCGGTTTTCGAAGACCAGGTGCAGTTCCTCGTACTTCACCTTGGCCAGGGGGGGGTACATCATCAGGATCAGGCCCAGGGCCAGGGGAACGCTGGTGGTGCCGGCGTTCCAGGCGTTGATGGCGCGGTTGAAGGCCGGGGCGGCGTAGCCGAGCAGCACGCCGGCTCCCATGGCCGTGAAGATCCAGACCGTCAGGTAGCGGTCGAGGAAAGAGAGACGCTTTTCCTGGCTCACGGAACCTCCTTCGGGAACGGGGGAGAGCCTGGGGTCAGTGGCATCCGCAGCCTCCGGTGAAATCAGGCCTCCGGGCCGCCCGGATCCCCGAGATGCCCTCCCGGGCGATGAAGGCGGAGAGGACCAGCGCCGCCACGGCATCGGCCCACCACAGGGCGGGGACCAGCAGGTACAGCAGGCTTCCGGCCAGCAGCACCCCGGAGAGCTGGATGCAGACGAGGCTGCAGGCGGCGTCCCCCTCCAGGGTGCGGCTGTCCAGGGCCGAGGCGGCCTTCCGCTTCGACACCCAGAGCCAGGCCATGAAGGCCAGGCTCAGCAGGCTCACCACCACCCCCGGGAGCGTGGTGCCCGGAGGGTGGCGCTGGATCAGATGGAACATGGCCCCGGCCGCGGTTCCCAGCGCGAGGAGAACGAAAAGCGCGCCGATGCCGAGGGCGGCCTTCCGCTCGCGGTTCAGGCGTGCGCCGGAACACCCGTCCTCATCCCCGCGCAGCCTCCAGAGCACCAGGAGGGCCGACCCGACCTCGATGAAACTGTCCGCGCCGAAGCCGAAGAGGGCCATGGAGTCGTCCGTCCACCCGAAGCCCATGGACACAAGACCCTCGGCCAGGTTGTACAGCACCGTGAACAGGGCCAGGAAGCGGGCATAGGACAGCCATTCCCCGCGAGAGGCACTGCCGGAGGGTCGTCGCCAAGCCATGGAGGCCTTCCTCAGGTCACCGCGGGGCCGCTGCCCGCCGGGCCCGCTCCGGGCGGGGCTGCGGGCCGGGGCGGCAGACGGTCCCCACGGGCCGTCGAAGGACTTCCGCGCAGGCCCGCCGGTCCTGGGCGACCTGGGGGATTCCTTCCAGAAGGGACCACAGCCCGTCCAGGAAGGCTTTCGTTCCGTCCGGGGACTTCAGACGGTAATAGACCCACCGGCCTTCCCTCCGCTCCTCCAGCAGGTCCGCACGCCGGAGGCCCGCCAGGTGCTCGGACACCGTGGAGGTGGCCATGCCCAGCACCTCCCGGACCTGGCACACGCACAGCTCTTCCTCCCGGAGGAGGGCCAGGATCCGGAGCCGTGCGGGATGGGCGAGGGCCTTCAGGCGGTCCACGGCGGGGCGAACGGTGGAAGGGCTCATTTCGTCATTCTCCGAAATATTGTTTTTCCCCCTCCGCCGATTGTCAAGGATCCCTCATGTCCCGCCCCCCACCTGCCGATGACCCTTCCAGGAGCACCCGTGGCCGCCTATGGTCCCAGCTTGTCCGGCCTGAGCGCCGCCGCCCTGCAGGTGGCGGCGGCGGCGGGCAACGTGGCCAACCTCAACAGCAAGGACTACCGGGCGCGGCGGGTGGACTTCAGTTCCTCTCCGGATGGCGGAGTCCACCTCGGGCAGGTGTCCGAGAGCCAGGAGACTCCGGTGGAGGGGAGCTCCAACGTGGACCTGGCCACGGAAATGGTGCAGCTCCTCAGCGGCTCCTTCTATTTCCGCGCCAACGCCGCGGCCTTCCGGGCCCAGGACAAGCTCCTGGGCGCCACCCTGGACCTGAAGGCCTGAGGCGGTTTCCGAGGGGAGTACCCTGGGGCCTCTGAGAGGAGGATCCCATGGCGGCACGCACGGCGGCGGGAACGGCCCCCTTCGGACCAGGGCTGTTCAAGTTCCTGAAGGAGTTGAAGGCCCACAACGACCGGGAATGGTTCCAGGTCCACAAGGCCCGCTACGAGGCGGATGCCCGGAACCCCCTGCTGACCTTCATCGGCGCCTTCGCCCCCGAGCTGCACCGCATCAGCAAGCACTTCGTGGCGGACCCCCGTCCCGTGGGAGGCTCCATGTTCCGCCTCCACCGCGACACCCGCTTTTCCAAGGACAAGAGCCCCTACAAGACCCACCTCGGGGCCCACTTCCCCCATCGCGGGGAGGGCGCGGAGGGCGTCCACGGGCCGGGCTTCTACCTTCACCTGGAGCCCGGGGGCAGCTTCGCGGGCGGTGGCCTCTGGCACCCCGAGCCCGCCACCCTCCGGATGGTCCGGGAAGCCATCGCCGCCCAGCCCAAGGCCTGGAAGGCCATCCGGGATTCCGGCCAGGAGATCCTCGGCGACACCCTGAAGCGCGTGCCCCAGGGCTTTCCACCGGATCACCCCTGGGCCGAGGACCTCAAGCGGAAGGACTTCTACTTCGGCACCGACTTCACGGACGCCGAAGTGCTCTCGCCGGACTTCCTGGAGCGCGTCACCGCCGCCTGCCGCCAGGCCGTGCCCCTGGTGAAATTCATCTGCGGGGCGGTGGAGCTGCCGTTCTGAAAGAGGTGCCGCGGCCGCTTCCCGCGAGTCCTTCGGCCTGATCGAAAGCACCGGCACCAGTCCCTCCCTCCCCTTCAGGAACGCCCCGTGGCAAACCCCATCCAGGCCCTGGTCTTCGACGCCTACGGCACCCTCTTCGACGTGCATTCCGTGATCACGGCGTGCGAATCGCGCTTCCCGGGAAGAGGAACCGAGCTGTCCCGCCTCTGGCGGTCCAAGCAGCTGGAGTACACCTGGTTGCGGAGCCTCATGGGCCGCCACGCGGATTTCGCCCAGGTCACGGCGGAGGGCCTGCGCTTCGCCTGCAGGACCCTCGGTCTCTCCTGTCCTCCGGAGACGGAGGCAGTCCTCCTGGCGGCGTACCAGGCCCTGGACTGCTTCCCCGAGGTGAAGGACGCCTTGGAAGCACTGGCGCCCCGGCCCCTGGTCATCCTCTCCAATGGCAGCCCGGCCATGCTGGCGGCGGTGGTGCGCCACCAGGGCCTGGAGCCGCGCTTCGCGGCCGTGCTCTCCGTGGAGGCCGCCGGGATCTTCAAGCCCCACCCCTCGGTGTACGCCCTCGCCCCGCAGCGGCTCGGCCTGCCTCCGGAGGCCATCGGCTTCGTCTCCGCCAACGGCTGGGACGTCGCCGGAGCGGCCGCCTTCGGCTTCACCACCTTCTGGGTCAACCGCGCCGACGCCCCGGAGGAGGTGCTGCCCGCCTGTCCCCGTCACGCCATCCGGAGCCTGGCCGAGATCCCAGGGCTGCTGGGCTGATCCGGGGTTGCGGCAGAAGGAGTCCCCACCAAGGCACCAGACTCCATCTTGTCTCGCGTATCGGCGCAGCCGGTACCGAGAAGACGCCGGGAACGTCAAACCTAGTATTCATGGGCTTCTTGGCGTTCTTGGCGTCTTGGCGGTGATCTTTCCCTAGCTGCACCCGGTCGTCGCCCCGCAGGTCTGGCACTTGAGGCAGGCGCCGTTGCGGACGAGCGTGAGGTGGCCGCACTCGGGGCAGGGGTCCCCCGTGTAGCCCTTCTCCCGGGCCGCCTGGGCGGCGCTGGGAGCCGGCCGGCCCGCGGCCATCACCTGGGCGAAGGCGGGCTGGGGCACCGGGACGGGGGCCGTGGGGGCCTCGCTCTCGTTGAAGAGGGGGGTCATGCCGCCCTCGGGGGCGGGCTTGACGCCCGCGGCCTGGCTCATGGGCTTGGTGGTGACGGTCATGAGCTGCTCGGGCTCCACCTGGGCCAGCTCGTAGCGGCCCAGGTAGCTGATGGCCAGCTCCCGGAACACGAAGTCGATGATGGAGGTGCTGAACTTCACCGTGTCGCTGCCCTGAACCATGCCGTTGGGTTCGAAGCGGGTGAAGAGGAAGGCGTCGCAGTACTCCTCCAGGGGCACGCCGTGCTGGAGTCCCATGCTCACGGCGATGGCGAAGCAGTTGAGCACCGCCCGGAAGGCCGCACCCTCCTTGTGGATGTCCAGGAAGATCTCGCCCAGGGCGCCGTCCTCGTATTCCCCGGTGCGCAGGTAGAGCTTGGTGCCCCCCACGGTGGCGCTCTGGGTGTAGCCCCCCCGCCGGTTGGGCAGGCGGCGCCGGTAGGTGCGGACGATCTGCTGGGAAAGGGCCTGGGTCTGGGCCGCGGCCATGGCCGCCACCTTGTCCGCCTGGGGGGCGTCCTCGGTGAGGGCCTCGGTCTCCACGCCGTCCAGGAGGTCCAGGCTGGTGGCCAGGGCCTGGCTCATCTTGGATCCGTCGCGGTAGAGGGCGACCGCCTTCAGCATGAGGCGCCAGCTCTCTTCGTAGATCTTCCCGATCTCCGCCACGGTGCATTCCGCGGGGAGGTTGATGGTCTTGCTGATGGCGCCGCTGAGGAAAGGCTGGGCGGCGGCCATCATGCGGATGTGCCCCATGGGGCTGATGTAGCGCTGGCCCCTTCGGCCGCAGCGGTTGGCGCAGTCGAAGATCGGCAGGTGTTCGGGCTTGAGGTGGGGCGCCCCCTCCACGGTCATGGACCCGCTCAGCGCATCGAGGAAGGCCTCGACGGAGGGCTGGCTGAAGTCCCGCTTGAGCCGTTCCACGTCCAGCACGAAGGAGGGATCGAAGGCGGTGGGGAGCTTGTGGTCGATCTCCTCCAGCTCGGCCTCCAGCCAGCCCTTCTGAAGGAGCATGGCGCGGGTGATGCCGGGGGTCTCGTCGCTGATCTCCTGCCAGCCCACCACGTAGCGCTCGATGTCGCGGATCTGGGCCGGCGTGTAGCCCAGGCGCATGAGGGCCTCGGGAATGGCCGAGTTCACGAGCTTGAAGTAGCCGCCGCCGGCCAGCTTCTTGAATTTCACCAGGGCGAAATCGGGTTCGACGCCGGTGGTGTCGCAATCCATCAGGAGGCCGATGGTGCCCGTGGGGGCCAGGACGCTCACCTGGGCGTTGCGGAAGCCGTGGGCCTCCCCCATCTCCTGGGCGCGGTCCCAGGCCTCCCGGGCCGCGTCGAGGAGCGTGCGGGGCACCCCCTTGCCGTGGAGCCCCCGCGGGGTCACGGAGAGGCTTTCGTATTCCCCGGCGGGGGCGTCGTAGGCCGCGCGCCGGTGGTTGCGGATCACCCGGAGCATGTGCTCCCGGTTGCGCGGGAAGCCCGGGAAGGGGCCCAGTTGCCGGGCCATCTCGGCGCTGGTGGCGTAGGCGTCGCCCGTGAGGATGGCGGTGAGCGCCGCGCACCACTGCGTGCCCTCCTCGCTGTCGTAGGGGATGCCCAGGCGCATGAGCATGGCGCCCAGGTTGGCGTAGCCCAGGCCCAGGGTCCGGAACTCGTAGGAGAGCCGGGCGATGGATTCACTGGGGAACTGGGCCATCAGCACGCTGATCTCGAGGACGACGGTCCAGAGGCGGACCGCGTGCCGGTAGCCCGCCAGGTCGAAGCCGCCGTCCGGGGTGAGGAAGGTGCACAGGTTGATGCTCGCCAGGTTGCAGGCCGTGTCGTCCAGGAACATGTATTCCGAGCAGGGGTTGCTCGCGTTGATGCGGCCGTCCTCGGGGCAGGTGTGCCAGTCGTTGATGGTGGTGTCGTACTGCAGGCCGGGATCCGCGCAGGCCCAGGCTGCGCCGTTGATGCGGCGCCAGAGGTCCCGGGCCCGGAGCCTCTTCGAAACCTTGCCGTCGGTGCGGCGCTTCAGTTCGAAGTCGCCGTCCGCCTCCAGGGCCCGCATGAAGCTGTCGGGCACCCTCACGGAGTTGTTGGAGTTCATGCCGCTGACGGTGTAGTAGGCCTCTCCGTCCCAGCTGGTGTCGTAGAGCTTGAGATCCCGCTCCATGTCCCCGTCCTGGAGCCGCGAGAGGCACTGGGACAGGAAGGCCGCCGGGACCCCTTCCTTCCGGGCCAGGGCCAGGGCTTTCTTGAGCGCTCCGTTGGTCTTGGGGCTGGTGTCCCGGGAGGTGCTGCCCTCCACGGCGTCGCAGAGGGCGTTCCAGTGCTTGCGGAGCAGGACGCTGCCCGCGGCGAGCATGGCGACCTTCCGCTCCTCGGCCACCTTCCAGTCCACGAAGGCCTCGATGTCGGGGTGGTCCAGGTCCAGGCAGACCATCTTGGCGGCGCGCCGGGTGGTGCCGCCGCTCTTGATGGCCCCGGCGGCCCGGTCGCCCACGGCGAGGAAGCTCATGAGGCCGGAGCTCCGTCCGCCGCCGCTGAGCGGCTCCTCGGCGCCCCGCACCCGGCTGAAGTTGGTGCCGGTGCCCGAGCCGTACTTGAAGATCCTGGCCTCCCGGGTCCAGAGGTCCATGATGCCGCCCTCGTTCACCAGGTCGTCGTTCACGGACTGGATGAAGCAGGCGTGGGGCTGGGGGCGCTCGTAGGCGGAGGTGGACCTGCGCATCTCGCCGGTGGCGGGATCCACGTAGCTGTGGCCCTGGGCGGGGCCCGAGATGCCGTAGGCGAAGTGCAGCCCCGTGTTGAACCACTGGGGACTGTTGGGGGCGGCCATCTGGCGCGCCAGCATGCAGGCCAGTTCGTCCTCGAAGGCCTGGGCGTCCGCCGGGCCGTCGAAGTAGCCGTGGGTCTCGCCCCAGTGGCGCCAGCACCCGGCCAGCCGGTGGAAGACCTGCCGCGCGTCCCGCTCGCCCCCTCCGTCAGCGTCGGTCCCCTTCCGGCGGAAGTACTTCTGGGCCAGGATGTCCACCGCCACCTGGGACCAACCCTCGGGCACCATCACGTCCTTCGCCTCGAAGACCACGGTCCCGTCCAGCTTCGTGATGCGGCTGGTGCGGGGCACGAAGAGGATCCCTTCGAGGGGATCCCGGCCTTCCCGAGTGAAGTGGCGGCTGATCTGCATGGGGGGTCCTTCTCGGCATGGGGATTCAGGCCACAGGGCCCGGGCGGACAATGCTGGGAAAAGGCCCCATGGTCATTGGGGAATTTTTCCGCCCGAACTCAAAATCTTGTGTCGGGACAAAAGAATCACCCCAACATCTTGGGGTGTCAAGGGGATTCAGGGGGGAAATTCCCGCCCCTTTATAAGCCCTGGTAAAAACAAGACTTGCTCCCTGCCGAGCCGCGCCGTTCCTGGCCTCCGGGGCCCCCTACGTGTAAGCTTGGGGCAAGCCGGGCCCCATGCATCGCGCCCCGTCGAACCTGGTCAGGTCGGAAGAAGCAGCCATAAGGCGAAGGTTCGAGTGCCGTGGTCAGCCCGGCCCTTTCATGTCCCTGGCACGCCATGCCAGGGCTGGAGAAGGGGCACCGGATGGGTCGGCCCCATTCCCGCGGCGCATCCACCGCGCCCGCGCATCTTCCAGCACGGGATTCCCAGGTCTCAACCACCGGAATCCGGGCCGCGGCTCCTGGACCGGCGGAATTCGAGGGCCAGGACCCCGGCGACCCCCAGGGCCCCCAGGACCCAGACCCATCCCACCCGGATCAGGGAAAGGCTGGCCCAGAGGGCGAAGATCAGACCCCCCTTGAGGTTCCGGCGGTGCACCCCGAGGGCCTCCGCCTCGCCCACCGCCGGGTCCACCAGGCCCCGCCGCCGGGCGTGGGCGAAGAAGGACACCTGGCAGAGCAGGATGCCCATCACCGCCGGCATGTAGATCGCCAAGGAGGCCGGGTTCATGGGGTAGCGCCCCAGGAGCGCGGCCGCGAAGGGGAAGAAGGACACCAGGCACAGGAAGCACAGGCTGAGGGCCACGAGGGTGCGGTCCAGGCGGGACACTTTGGCGGCGAGGCGGTGGTGCCAGAGCCAGAAGGCGGCCAGCATGCCGAAGCTGAAGAAGTAGGCCAGGAGGGTGGGCAACCCATCGCCGAGGCGCCGGAACAGTTCCCCGGGGTCCCGGCGGGTGGCGAGATCGGGCACCTTCAGTTCCAGCACCAGGATGGTCATGGCGATGGCGAAGACCCCGTCCACCAGGGCTTCGAGCCGGGCCTTGGGCAGGATGGGGACGGAGGTTGGCATCCTCCCACCCTAGTGCACCCCGCCCGGATGGACGGCCATGAATCTGGCGGGAGGGGGGGCGCACGGCCCTGGGGCAGGGTCCCACCCTCGCCCGGGGAGTTCCTCAGTCCCCGGCCCGGCAGAGGTCCACGAGGGGACAGGCGCCGCAGGCCGGCAGGGTGCGAACCCCGGGGCAGTCCCCCAGGATGCCGAGGTGCGACAGCGCGAAGTCGTATTTCAGGGGGTCGCGGGGATCCAGGCTCCGCAGGGCCTCCGTGATCTCGGCGGCCATCCGTCCGTCGGCGGTGGTCCGGCGGGTGAGGCCCAGGAAGCGGGAGACACGGGCCACGTGGGTGTCCAGGGGAATGCGGAGTTCCGCGGGGTCCAGGCTCCGCCAGAGGCCGAGGTCGGGCCAGCCCGGGCGCACCATCCACCGCAGGAACATCCGCCACCGCTTGCACGCGGCCCCGGCCAGGGGGTCTGGAAGCGTGAAGCGGGTTCCATAGCTGCCCGGAAGGCCGGCCCGAAGCTGGTGGATCATGCGCGAAAGGGCCCAGTCCGCGGATTCACCGGCGGCGGGGATGAAATGCCGTTCCAGCCCTCCTCCGGCCTCCAGGTCCTTCCAGGCAAGGATCCAGGCCACCAGGTCCGGAGCCGTGTGGAAACGCCAGACCCAGTCCCGAAGAGCCTTCGCCAGGTCCCTGGAGGCCGCGGCCCGGGACCGGGAGCGGAGCCAGGAGGCCGGCTGAGGCCCCAGGGGCTCCAGGGCCCGGCGGATGGCTCCCAGCATGGGCGCCACCCTGCCGTAGGCCAGGTGGGCCGCCACCCAGGCCGCCAATTCCCGGTCCCCGGGGTCCCGGTAGGCCAGCACGGCGGAGATCGGGTCGGCCGCCAGGGCCCCGGGTTGGTCGTACCGGGCCCGGAGGGCCTCGAGGCCGAGGCGGAGGGCCTGGGTTCGGTGGGCCAAAGGGTTCCTTCGGGTGAAAGCCATCTGACAGATTCGGGTCATTCGGCCGGCGGGGGAATCCGTTATCCTCGAAGGTTGGGCCACCGCCCCCAGGAGACCGACCCCCCCATGAGCAAGAAGACACTCGGAAGCCTTGCGGATCTCGCGCGCATCCTCGAGGAGGCCTCGAATCCCGAATCCGAGCTGCGGGAAGACCGCAAGCCCACGCCCAAGGCGGGCCGGAAGGCCACCGCCCACACCAAGACCCGAATCGTGGATCCCAAGCGGAAGGCCTGGTACGAGCGGCGGCTCCGGGAGCAGATGGAGAAGGAGGGCGGTCCTGGGGAGGGCGTGGCCGCCGGCGCCGCCCCGGCGGTGAAGCCCTCGACCACCAAGGCCGTGGCCACCAAGGTCGGCGGGAGCCTCCTGGACACCCTCGCCGCCGCCAAGACCGCCAAGCCCAAGTCGGAGAGCAAGCGCCCGGAGGCCTGGAAGCGCAAGCCGGGCGACCCGATCTTCTGACCCCCTGGGGGCCGGTCAAGCCTCGTCGGCGCTGGGTCCGTAGAGGGCCGGCACGGGCACGTCCAGCATCCGCAGGTACACGGTGGCCTGGGCGCGGTGGTGGATCATGTGGTTCAGCACCATGCCGCGGATCACGGCGATGCGGGGCAGGGTGAACAGAACTTTTCCGCCGTTCTTTCCGCTCCAGGGCACCAGGTACGCCTCGTCCGAGGCGGAGGCGAGCCGTTCCCGGGCCACGGGCAGCCCCTCGTCCAGGATCTTCACGAGCCCCGCTGCGGAATCCGCGGGAGTGGGGCGCATGGCCTGGACCTCGGGGGAGCTGAACTCCAGCTCGGTGGTCTCCATGGTCGCCGTGGCCCAGCGGGGCACGAAGGCCAGGTGGTTCGCGAGCTCGTGGAGGCTGAAGGACTTGGGGTGGGGCCGGAAGTCCATCCGGTCTCCGGGGATTCGCTCCAGGAGGCGTCGGAGTCCAGCCATCTCGTGGTCGAACTCGGGGAGAAGGGAGTGGGCAATGGACATGGGGGCTCCTTGGATGCCCGAGAATAACGAAAAAAAAACGAATGAACAAGATCTATTTAGGAAACCCCGGTTCCGGGTCCTTGCTCAGGAGGCGGCGTGCAGCCCGTATTTCCGGCCGGCCCAGGTGGCCGCCAGGGGGCGTTCCAGGCGACCCCCCCTGAGCTGCCCGAGGTGGGTGAGACCCAGGTCAAGCAGGGGCGTGGCGCCGGAGATCCGCCCCGCTTCGAGCCAAGCGCCCAGGTCGGCGCGGGGCAGGGCGGTGAGGATGTCTCCCGTGCGGAGCAGAAGGTGGTCCTCGGGCAGGGGCCTGAGGTCCAGGCCCTCCAGGAGGCCCCGGACCCTGCGCAGCATGCCGTCAATGGCGCAGCCGCTGGGTTCCTGGGCCATCGAGGCCTCCGCCACCAGGAGGAGGCGGGCTTCCCGGAACTCCCACGCGGCCTGGTAGGCCTGGCCCTTGTGGCGCCACCCTCCCAGGACGGAACCCAGGCCGGCCCGGAGGGCTTCAGCCTGGGCCGGCAGCGCGGCCTCGGCGAGGGCCAGGACCCACAGCCTGGAATCGTCGGGCAGGGAGGCGAAGGGATCCGGGGCCATGGCCCATTCTACTTCCTGTTGAGAACCTGTATCAGAATCTTCACCAGGGGCTGGATCCGCTCGGGTTGGCTCAGGAAGGCCCCCCGGCTGGCGATGAGACGGCCCGAGCAGCGGGCCAGGGTGGCCACTTCCCGCAGCCCGTGAGCCCGCAGGGTGGAGCCGGTCTGGACGAGGTCCACGATGGCGTCCGCCAGGCCCAGGAGGGGCGCGAGTTCGGCGCTGCTGGAGAGGGGCACGATCTCGGCGGTGAGGCCCTCCCGTTCCAGCCAGGCCTCCGTGGCCACGGGGAACTTGGTGGCGAGGCGCAGGTGCGGCCGGCGCCGGAGGCTCTCCAGGTCCTGGGGTTCCGGGGCGCAGAGCGAGAGGCGGCAGAGGCCGAGGCCCAGGTCCGCCAGCTCCAGCACGTCCACGGGGGTTTCGTCCAGGGTGTCCGAACCGACGACCCCCAGGGCGGCGACGCCCCCGGCCACGTAGCGGGGCAGGTCCGAGCCCTTGAGGAGGAGCGCCTCCACCCCCGGGGTGGCCGTGGGGATGCGCAGGGCCCGGGTGCGGAGCGCCTCCCGGTCCAGGGCCAGGGGGCTTTGTTCCAGCAGGGGCATGAGGTCGTCGCCGAGACGGCCCTTGGGGAGCGCCAGGAGGAGGGGGGCGGGGGTAAGGGTCATGGCAGGGGCTCGAAGAGTTCCGGACGGGTCTCGGCCAGGTCCAAGAGGCGGGAAAGGCGCACGCAGAAGCCCGCCGCGAACCAGGGCCGCCCCAGCTCCGGGAAGAGCCCGTCGTAGCGCCCCCCGGCGGCGAGCTCCTGCTGGGCGCCGGGGGCCCACAGGCGCAGCGTGGGACCGGTGTAGAAGGGCAGGCCATGGACGTCCGCCGGATCCACCCGGAGGGTCAGGCCCGCGGGCAGCAGGGGAAGGAGGGCCTCGAGGGTCCCGTGCAGGTGCTCCAGTTCCCGGGTGAGGGCGCCGGCGTAGGGGCTTCGGGAGAGTGCCTGGAGGCCGCCCGCCCCGTCCAACTGCTCCAGGAGCGTCTCGGCGTGAGCCAGCAGCCTGGGGGCCGCGGGGTGGTCCGCCAGGGCCTCGGCGGCGCGGTGGGCACTGCGCCGCGAGATGGCCCGGACGAGCGCGTCCCGGAGGGCGGGGGGGAGGCCCTCCTGGTCCATGGGAACCCTCAGCAGCGCGGCGTGGCCCAGCTGGAGGATGCCGCCCCGGAGGCCCAGGGCGCCGGGCACGGCCAGGAGCAGTCGGGCCAGCTCGACGTCCGCGCCGGGCCGGCCCTCCGGGTCCTCATGGATCCGCTCGCAGCCGACTTCGAAGCGCTCCACGGGTTCCCAGGGCTGGAGGGGCCGCCGGAAGATCGCCCCCGCGTAGGCCACACGCGGCGGCGGTTCGGGGAAGCGCTGGCTGAGCAGCCGCGCCAGGGACACCGTGAAGTCTGAACGAAGGGCCACCAGCTCGTTCCCGTCGAAGAAACGGAGGCAGTCGGCCTCGTGGGGTTCCCTGAGCACCAGCGAGGGATGGAGCTCCTCGTATCCATGGCGTTGGAGGAGGGCCATCAGGGCGCCCTCCCACCTGCGCAGACGGCGGGCGGCGTCGAAGAGGAGGTCGGGGAAGTGGGGGGTGCGGATGGGCATGGTTCGGGGTTTCGGTTCTCGGCGGGCGCGCCTAGGTTTTCGGTTTTCGGGTGCCGGGTTTCGATTGGGGGGCCTCGGGCCTGGATTTCACGAGGACAGGAGCCGCCCGCTCGACGTGCCGCCGCTGGAGGACCGCGACGGCGTCGGCCAGGCCCAGGCCCTGGGAGACCAGGAGCAGCTCCAGGTGGAAGAGCAGGTCCGCCGCCTCCTCCAGGAAGTCGGTCCGGTGTCCGGGTGTGCGGGCGTGGTCCAGTTTCTGGGCGGCCAGGGCCGCCTCCCCGGCCTCCTCCACGACCTTCTTGGCGATGCGGCCGGGTCCCCGGGCGAAGAGCTTCTGGGTGTAGCTGCCTTCCATGCTGGCGCTGGCCTTCCGTTCCTGGAGCAGGGCCTCCAGGCGGCCCAGCCAGGGCAGGGGCGCCGTGGCCCCCTCGCCGTCGAAGCAGCTCGGGGATCCCGTGTGGCAGGTGGGCCCCTCGGGCTCGGCGGTGACCAGGAGGGCGTCCCGGTCGCAGTCGGGGGAAAGTCCGCAGAGGCGCAGGACGTGTCCGCTCTCCTCCCCCTTGGTCCAGAGTTTCCGCCGGGAACGGCTCCAGAAGGTGACGCGCCGGGAGGCCAGGGTCTTCTCCACGGCCTCCCGGTTCATCCAGGCGAGCATGCGCACCTCCCCGGCCGGGGTCTGGACGATGGCGGGGATCAGTCCCTGGGCGTCGTAGGACAGGCTTTCGGGATCGAACATGGGGGACCTCAGAGGCGGACGAGCACGCCGTGCTCGGCGAGGAAGGACTTCAGGCGGGGAATGGGCAGACGCCCTTCGTGGAAGAGGGTGGCGGCGAGCACCGCGTCGGCGCCGCACTCCAGGGCCTCCTGGAAGTGGGCCTCCGTGCCGGCCCCTCCGCTGGCGATCACGGGCACGGGCAGGCGGGCGGCGGCCATCAGGAGCTCCGTGTCGAAGCCGTCCTGGGTGCCGTCCCGGTCAATGCTGGTGAGGAGGATCTCCCCGGCGCCCAGGTCCACGGCCCGTTCCAGCCAGGGCAGGGCGCCCAGCTCCGTGCGCAGCTTCCCGGCGTGGGTGAAGACCCGCCACCCCAGGGCCGGGTCCCGGGCGACATCCGCGGCCAGAACGATGCATTGCCGCCCGAAGATCCCTGCGGCCTCCTCCAGGAAGGGGGGGTTGGCCACGGCGGCGGAGTTGATGGCCACCTTGTCGGCCCCCGCCCGGAGGAGGTTCCGGATGTCCTCCAGGTCCCGCACGCCGCCCCCCACCGTGAAGGGGATGCCGAGCTGGCGCGCGGCCTCCCGCACCCAGTCGAGGCGGGTCTTCCGGGCCTCCAGGGTGGCGCTGATGTCCAGGAAGACCAGTTCATCGGCGCCTTCCAGGTCGTAGCGCCGAGCCAGTTCCACCGGGTGGCCGATGTCCCGGAGCTGCTTGAAGTTCACCCCCTTCACCACGCGGCCGTCCTTCACGTCCAGGCAGGGGATCACGCGCTTGGCGGGCATCTCAGGAGCCTCCCAGGGCGGCGCGGGTGCGCGGGTCGTCGAGGGAGATGCGGCCGTCCAGCAGCGCCTTCCCGCTGATGGCGCCCGTGACTCCGGGGACCGTGGCGCAGGCGGCCAGGTCTTCCAGGTCCCGGAGGCCGCCGGAGGCCTGCACGGAGAAGCCGGCGCGGGCGACCAGATGCAGCGACTCCAGACCCGGTCCTTCCAGGCCTCCGTCCCGGTCCACGTCGGTCACCAGGGCCCGGTCCAGGCCAAGGTCCCGAAGTTCGCGGAAGATCTTGTCATGGGTCCGCGCCGCGGCCTCGGTCCATCCCCGGGTGGCGACCTGGCCGGACTTCAGGTCCAGGGCCGCCAGGATCCGGTCTCCGGGCAGGTCCCGGAGTGCGGAAGGGCTCTCCACGGCCAGGGTGCCCACCACCGCGTCGAAGCCTTCGGCCAGGACGGAATCCACGAGCTCCTTGCTGCGCAGGCCCCCCCCCAACTGGAAGCGGACTCCGGCCCATCGCCCGGGGAAACTCCGGAAACGGTTTTGGCGAGGGCGGCCGAAGGCGCCGTCCAGGTCCACCAGGTGGATGCGCGTGGCCCCGGCCTCCACCAGGCGCTGGATCCAGGCTTCCGGTTCCAGATCGTAGAAGGTGCTTCGGGCGGGGTCCCCCTTCCGCAGGCGCACCACCCGGCCGTCCATCAGGTCCATGGAGGGAATCAATTGCACGCGACCTCCCGGGGACCCCGGGGACCCTCGCCCGTCCAGAGAAGGGCACGCTCCAGGAGGAGCAGGCCGAAGGCCCCGGACTTCTCGGGGTGCGGCTGGAAACCCAGGACTCGGCCCCGTCCTTGGACGGCCGCAAAGCTGCGCCCGTGCTCCGCCACGTAATTGGTCTCGGGTCCCGCCTCCAGGGCGTAGCTGTGGACAAAGTAGAGCCAGCCCCCCTTGGGATCCGGGAGGGCGGGGTGGGCCAGGCGGGCCCGCACCCGTGACCATCCCATGTGGGGCACCTTGACCCCCGGCCCGAGGCGGCGGACCAGGCCCGGCAACAGGCCCAGACCAGAACTCCTGGGGGCCTCCTCGCTCCCCTCCGCGAGGAGCTGCAGGCCCAGGCAGATCCCGAGGAGATGGCGGCCCCCCGCCACCATCTGAGGCAGTTCGTGCCACCAGCCGGCCTTCCGGAGGGCTTTCGCGGCCGCCTCGAAATGGCCCACGCCAGGGAGGACCAGGGTCCCCTGCGGGGCCGCCTGGTCCGGGCGCTCCGCGCGGAGGTGGTCCAGACCGAGACGGTCCAGGGCTCCTTCGAGGGAGGCCAGGTTGCCGGCGCCGTAGTCGATGAGGGTGATCATGCGGTCAGGGTCCCCTTGGTGCTGGGCACGGCGTCGCCCTCCCGGCGCACCGCAGTCCGCAGGGCACGGGCCAGGCCCTTGAAAAGGGCCTCGAGCTTGTGGTGGGCGTTCTCCCCGTAGAGCACCGCCGCGTGGAGGTTGAAGCGGCCGCGGGAGGCCAGGGCGTGAAAGAATTCCCGCGCCATCTCCGACTGGAAGCCGTCCCCGAGGACCACCGAGGGCAGCTCGGCCTGGAAAACGCAGTAGGGGCGTCCCGACAGATCCACCACCACCCGGGCCAGGGTCTCGTCCATGGGAACGAGGGCCTCGCCCCAGCGGGCAATGCCCGCGCGGTCGCCCAGGGCCTCCCAGAGGGCTTCGCCCAGGCAGAGGCCCACGTCCTCCACCAGGTGGTGGCTGTCCACATGGAGGTCTCCCTTCGCCTCCAGTAGCAGCCCCATCCCGCCGTGGCGGGCCAGCTGCTGCAGCATGTGGTCGAAGAAGCCTAGCCCCGTGGCGATGCGGGCCTCGCCGCCTTCGAGGCAGAGCTCCAGGCTGATCCTGGTTTCGGCGGTGGTCCGTTCGATGGCGGCGCGTCTCATGGCTGCTCCCGCGACAAGGTGGGCAACAAGTCTCTCAGGGTGGGCGCCTCGTAGGCCGCCCCGGCGGCGAAGCGGGCCCGGTCGGGGCCCACGGCCGCGAAACGCCATTCCACGGCGGGCTGCTCGGCCCGGGCCCGCTGGACGCACTCCGCGTCGTCCCGGGTGTCCCCCACGAAGGTGACGCGCTCTGCCCGGAATGCGTCCGCGAGCTGCAGGAGCCCCGCGGGTTCGGGCTTGCGGAGGTGGGGCCCTCCGTCCGCGATGGCGGGCAGGCTCCAGCCGAGCACATTCCAGGCCAGCTCCAATTCCTCGGGGGGCCTTCCCGTGAGGACGGCCAGATCCCCGGGGAAGATCCGCAGCTCCTCCAGGTTCACCAGGGGGCGCTCCAGGTGGATCGTGTCGGCGTAGTGACGCTGCACGGTGGCCTTGGCTTCCGGCTCGCGGGCCGCGACGAGATCCTCGATTTCTGAGAAGGTGCGGCCCTCGAAGACCCGCTCCAGTTGCCCCCGTTCCGCCAGCACCCAGGCCGCGGCCGCCAGCCGGAAATCGTTGTTGAAGCCGCCGATGCGCTTGAAGGCGGTGAAGTGGTCGTCCCGCCAGGCGATCCCAGGGATCCGTTCCTCCAGGGCGCGGCGGACGGCCTCCATGAAGCTGCGGTCGGCCTCGATGAGCACCCCGTCCACGTCCAGCACCAGGAGTTGCCGGAACGCGCGCGGTCCCGGGGCGGGCAGCTGTCCCCCGAGGCTCCGGGCGGTGACGACGGCCTCGGCCTCCGTGCCCACCGTCACCCGGGCGCAATCCCCTTCCGCAAAGGTCCGCACGAGCTGGCCCGCGGCCCGGAGGGCCGGGCCCGGATCGGGGCGCACCAGCAGGAAATTGGCTGCGCTGGGCGGGGCCGGAGGCGTCAACGCCTCGGACAGGCGGACCCGGCGCGCAGCCACCTCGCGCACCCTGGCGTCGAAGGCGGAGGCGTGGTCCAGGGCCACGTCCAGCGCCTCCAGGCTGGCGGCAGGAATGGAATAGGGCAGCTGGAGGGCCGCCAGGCGCCCCACCAGGCCAGGGGCCCCCACCAGGTAGCCCAGGCGCCAGCCCGCCGAGGCCAGGGCCTTGCTGAAGGTGCGGAGCAGCAGGACGTTGGGCCACCGCTCCGGGGCCAGGCGGTGGGTGCGGGGCGCGAACTCGGCGTAGGCCTCGTCCAGCAGCACCAGGGGGGGATCGGGCCGGGTGGCGGCGGCGTCCAGCAACGGCTCCAGCTCCTCCGGCGGAATCCAGGCGCCGGTGGGGTTGTTGGGAAGGGTCACCCAGAGCTGGCGGGCCCCGGCCTCCAGGGCCTCGAACCACGGATCCATGGGAAAGGTGTCGCCCACGGGAACCCGCTGCAGGCGGCCCCGGTGGCGGGTCACCAGGAGGGGATAGAGCGAGAAGCCCGGCTCGGGCACCGCCACGCCATCCCCCGGCTGCAGACCTCCCAGGGCCACCAGGTCCAGCAGCGCGCCGCTGCTGGGCCCCAGGAGGACGCCCCCTTCCGGCGCGCCCAGGCGCCGGCGCAGGCGCTCGGTGAGGTCCCCCTGGCGTTCGGGGTAGACCCGGAAGTCCAGGGCCTGGAGGCGCGCCAGCAGGGCCTCCCGCGCCGCCGGGGGCCAGTCCTCCGCGGCCTCATTCATGTGCAGGCGGGCCAAGGGAATCCCCCCGCCCTCTCCCGGAGGACGGGTGTAGGCCGGAAGCTGCTGGAGGTCGGGTCTCAGAAGGGGCATGGTCGTGTCGGGGGTCGCCAGGGAGGGGGCCGGGTGGGCCCGGGTCGGGTCTCCAGGGGGAAAAGGTCAGCGGGGGGCGCGGAGGCGGGCGCTCTGGGCGTGGTGGGGCAGCCCCTCCGCCACCGCCAGTTCCGCGACCCAGGGAGCCAGGGTGGCGGCATCGTCGGCAGACAGCCGGATCAGGCTCTGGCGTTTCAGGAAGGTGGCCACCCCCAGGGGGCTGGAGAAGCGCGCGCTCCGGTTGGTGGGGAGCACGTGGTTGGGGCCCGCGCCGTAGTCCCCGAAGGCCTCCGCGCTGTCGGAGCCGATGAACACGGCCCCCGCGGTGAGCAGGCCGGGCAGCCAGGCCTCAGGGTCCCGCACCTGCAGTTCGAGGTGCTCCGGGGCCCAGAGCCGGGCCAGTTCCACGGCGGTCTCGCGGTCCGCGAGGACCAGGCGGCCATGGCGGGAGAGGCTGGCCCGTAGGATGTCCCTCCGCGGGGAATCCTCCACCCGGGCCGCAAGCCGCCGGGCCACGGCCTGCAACAGGCCTTCGTCGTCGGAGACCAGCACCGAGGCGGCGTCCGGGTCGTGTTCCGCCTGGGCCAGGAGGTCCTCCGCCACCCGGTCGGGGTCCGCGCCCCCGTCGGCCAGCACCAGCACTTCGGTGGGCCCCGCCACGCTGTCGATGCCGCAGGCCCCCTGGATCTGACGCTTGGCCTCGGCCACGAAACGGTTGCCCGGGCCCGCCACCAGGTCTACCTCTTCCACGAAGGCCAGCCACCCCACGGCCTGGGCCCCGCCCAGGGTGACCAGCACCTCCAGGCCCAGCAGGGCCGCGGTGGCCAGGACGAGGGGGTCCGCACCCTCCGGACGGGGCGGGGTGACGGCCACGATGCGCGGGACTCCGGCCACCTGGGCCGGAATCACCGTCATGGCCAGGGTGGAGGGGTAGAAAGCGCGCCCACCGGGAACGTAGACCCCCACCGAGCCCAGGGGAACCCACCGCTCTCCCACGGTGCCCCCGCCCGGGAGGGACAGGGTCACGTCCTGGAGGGCCGCCCGCTGGGCCTCGGCGAAGCGCCGGATGCCGCGCGACATGTCTTCAAGGGCCGAGATGAGGGCGGGCCGCTCTTTTCGGAGGCGCTCCAGGCTCTCCCGGCACCTTTGGGGGGGAACCCGAAGGGTCCCGGGCTCCAGGCACACCCCGTCGAGGCGCTGGCTGTGGCGCAGCACGGCGGGCAGCCCCTCGGCCCGGACCTCCGCAAGGATCGCAGCCACCGTGGCCTGGGTGTCCCGCTCCGCTTCCCCGTCCCTGGACAAGGCCGCCACCCAGCCGGGCAGCTCAGCCCGGTCAAGCGCCTGGATGGAAGGGATGAAGCAACACCTGTGCACCTCGTTCGGTGGAAGGCCCAGTGTGGCAGGCGGGACGCGAAGGGGGCAAGGAGAATTCAGCGCGCCTTCTTCAGATCCTCCGCGACCCAGGCCCTCAGGAGCGCCAGGGCCTGTTCGTCGACCAGCACGCTCCCGAGGGGCGGCATGGAAACCGCGCTTCGGCGGTGCGCCATCCGGTAGAGGAGGGAACTGCGGGCCGGTTCCCCCCGGGCGATGCGCCGGGTCTGGCCCGCGGGCAGTTCAGGGATTCCCCAGCGGCCCCGCTGGTCCACCGTGCTCGCCAGGCCCGGCGCCGCCTCCGGGTCCTTCGCGCCCGTGAGGTGCCGGAGAAGGAGTCCCTGCTTGGCGTGAGGTCCTTCCGCCTGGTGACAGCTGCCGCAGTTCGAGGAGAGGTAGCCCAGGGCGGCGCGGGCCCGGGGGGACCGGGCCGGGATGCGGGGAGGGGTCCGAAGCAGGCCGGGCTGGGGCGGGTCCAGGAGGTTGCCCTCCACGAGGGTCTTGAGGTTGGCCATGCCGGGGGCGAAGGGTTCGGCGTGGGGAGCCAGCGGATCACGATCGGTGGAGAGCTGGAGCGGCGTGAACCCCAGGACTTCGGGGCGGCCCGTTTCGTGGCAGGCCTTGCAATCTTCCACGGAGGGGACCGAATGGCGTTTCCCGCCCGGAAGGGGGTGGTGCTCGGGAAGGCCTTCGACGGGGACCCGGAGGGCGTCGGTCTGGGCCTCGTTCCATGCGTAGCTGGCGTAGCTCCAATTCCTCGCGTCCACCTTCTCCATGAGCCGGGTCTCCACCTTGCGGCCCCCGAAGGAGAATTCCTTCCAGAACTTGGTCCCCACCGGGAAGTCCCAGGCGTCGGGGTCCTTCGCGTCGATGCGGGTTCCGGGGGGGAGGAAGATCCAACGGTGCTTGGCGGCCCCGTCGGACCAGAGGGGGTACTGGGGGCTGTAGGGACGGTTGACGGGATCCACGTTCAAACTCCCGGCTTTGTAGAGCCCCGTCTCGGACAGCAGCTTCGGAGGTTCTGCCAAGAGCGGGCAGCCCAGGAGGGCGCCCAGGAGCAGCGTCAGGTGCACCCGGCTTTCTCGAGGGGTGAGATTCATGGTGGGTCGCTCCGGAATTGGGTAAATCCAGACTCATTCGCTGGAATTCCACTATGGCTCCGCCCGGCCGATCCCGCCACCCCCAGGGGATGTTTCAGGCCGGGACGGGGTGGTGGACCAGGGCGGGGAAGGGGCGAACCCGGGAGGGTTCCGGGGCTTCCGACCATGCCCAGGCGCCGGGCTCCGCCAGGAGTTTCTGGGTCAGGGCCACATGAAGGGCGTGGCCGGCGGCGTGGGCCTCCACCAGGCCCAGGAGCGGGGCCCCGAGGAGGCTCAGGTCCCCGACCAGGTCCAGCATCTTATGGCGGACGGCCTCGTCCTGGAAGCGAAGGGCCTCGGGGTTCAGGGGGCCCTGGGGTCCGAAGACGACGGCGTTCTCCAGGCTCCCCCCCAGGGCCAATCCCCGGGCCTGCATCCATTCCACCTCGTGGGCGAGGCAGAAGGTCCTCGCCGCCGCCAGTTCGGCCCGGTACTTGGAGGGCGAAAGGCTCATTTCACGGGTCTGGCGACCGATGGCGGGATGCTCGAATTCGATGGTGTAGCGGATCCGGAGGCCGGGGAAGGGCGACACACGGACGCCCCGGGCCCCATCGCCCACTTCCACGGGCTTCAGGACCTGGATGAAGCGCCGCTGCCCTGGAAGGGTCTGGACCCCGGCGGCCTGGATGGCCTCGACCCAGGGGGCGGCGCTGCCGTCGAGGATCGGAAGCTCCTCTCCGTCCACCTCGATGCGGAGGTGTTCGACCTCCAGGCCGTTCAAGGCCGAGAGCAGGTGCTCCACCGTCTGGAGCCGGATGCCGTGGGAGACCAGGGTGGTGGCCAGCTGGAGGTCCCCGGCGCGGCTGGCGTGGACCGGGATCTCGGTGGCGCTGGGAAGGTGGATGAAACGCAGGCCCGAGGCCTGGGACACGGGGACGAGGCGCACGGAGCAAGGCCGATTCCCATGCAGCCCGCGGCCGGAAACCGAAACGGCTCCTTGCAGGGTCTGGGGGTGTCTGGCGCGGGTCACTTTCACCTCGGACCCAGGCCTAAGCGGGTTTTGTGCCAATCCAAAAAATCAATTAAAACAAAAATTAGAATATCCAATCGGTCGAGAGCCGTGGCGGCCGGGCCACACCACGTGGAGGATCAGGGAGACCAGTCTCCGGGAAGGGTGATCTTCCGGTTGGAGGGGGCCCCGGGAACGGCCAGGACCTTGAATCCAAAGCGTTCGAGCAAGGCCGAATCGTCCGTGGCCTGGAATCCGGTCGTCAGGGCCTGCTGGAAGGCCTCCCGCCAGGTTCCCAGGAGGGCCACCTGAGGCGTCTGGGCCCGAAGGATCCCCTCGCGGTGCAGGGTCTGGAGCACCCGTCCGCTCCGGTCCACCTGTTTGAGGGTGTCCGTGCTGGGTTCGGTGAGCAGGGCCCCGTCCCACTCCCCGAGGGCCTCGAGGGCCTCCAGGACTCCCTGGGCGGGAGGGAAGGGGCGCACCGCGTCATGGATCATCACCGCGGCCTCCGGCCGGTCCGGGAGGAGCTCCAGGGCCGCCCGGACAGAGTCCTGGCGTGTCTCCCCTCCAGGCCCCACCCGGAGGGGGACCGGCAGCTTCCAGGTCGGGGGAAGGTCCACGAATTCCGGGGGCACCGCGAGGGCGATCCCATCCAGGGGAGGCATGCCCGGGGAAAAGAAGGCTTCCAGGGTGGCCAGGAGCAGGGGCCGTCCACCCCAGTCGCGGAACTGTTTCGGAACCCCCCCGCCCAGGCGGAGCCCGCGTCCGCCGGCGGGAACCACCAAAAAAATCTCTCCGGGAATCTTCCCCATGCCGGAATCATAGCCGCCAACCTGACGGCAACCATTCACCGCGCATCCATGCCTGGACAACCCGACAGGGGGGTCCCAAAATGGGCCCACTCCATTCCCACCCTCGCCACCCGCTCCTCCGCCCGCTGGAGGTCGGACGTTCTCAACGAGCCCCAGCCCGGGCCCATGCCTACCCCAGGTAGCTTGAGTGCCGGCGCCCTCGCGCCCCCAGCGCCGTCCCCCTAATAGGAGACCCACCGATGAGCCAGGACATCTACCCGGTCAAGCCCGACATCGCAGAGCGGGCCCACATCAAGTCCATGGAGGAGTACAAGCGCCTCTACCGGCTTTCCCTGGACAACCCCGAATGGTTCTGGGGGGAGCAGGCCAAGGCCCTCACCTGGTTCCATCCCTGGCAGTCGGTCTTCGACGCGGACTACGACGAGGTGGATTTCTCCTGGTACCTGGGGGGCCGGCTGAACGCCTCCTTCAACTGCATCGACCGGCACCTTCCGGCCCTGGGCGACCGCACCGCGATCATCTGGGTCCAGGATGAGCCGGGGGTCTACACGCACATCACCTACCGGGAGTTGAAGCATCAGGTCTGCCGGGTGGCCAACGTGCTGCTCCACCACGGGGTGAAGAAGGGCGACCGGGTGTGCGTCTACCTGACCATGATGCCGGAGCTGATCTACACGATGCTGGCCTGCGCACGGATCGGGGCGATCCACTCCGTGGTCTTCGGGGGCTTCTCCGCCGAATCCCTCAGGGACCGGATCGTGGACGCGCACTGCAAGGTGGTCGTGACGGCCAACGAGGGCCTTCGCGGCGGGAAGCGGGTGCCCCTGAAGCGCACGGTGGATCGGGCCGTGGAGGGCATGTCCATGGTGGAGACCGTCCTCGTGGCGCGCCGGACGGACGTGGATGTCCCCATGGAGTCTGGCCGGGATCTGTGGCTCGAGGAAGAGTGCGGCCGTCAGCGTTCCACCTGCACCAATGAGTGGATGGGGTCCGAGGACCCGCTCTTCATCCTTTACACGTCCGGCAGCACGGGCCGGCCGAAGGGGCAGCTCCACACCACGGGCGGGTACATGACCTACGCCGCCTACACCCACAAGCTGGTCTTCGACTACCACCCGGGGGACATCTATTTCTGCGCGGCGGACATCGGCTGGATCACGGGACACAGCTACATCGTGTACGGGCCCCTGGCCAACGGCGCCACCTCCGTGATCTTCGAGTCCACGCCCCTCTATCCTGATGCGGGCCGCTACTGGCAGGTCGTGGACGACCTGGGAGTGAACATCCTCTACACGGCCCCCACGGCCCTCCGGGCCTTGGCCCAGGCCGGCGACGAGTGGGTGAAGAAGTACAAGCGCACCTCCCTGCGGATCCTGGGCACGGTGGGGGAACCCATCAATCCGGAGGTCTGGCGCTGGTACCACGACGTCTGCGGCGACGGTCGCTGCACCATCGTGGACACCTGGTGGCAGACCGAGACCGGAGGCATCCTCATCACTCCCCTGCCCGGGGTCACGCCCACCAAGCCCGGTTCGGCGACCCTCCCCTTCTTCGGGGTCAAGCCCGTCATCGTGGATGCCTCGAACGGGCAGGTCCAGGAGGGCAACGATGTCCGGGGCGCCCTCTGCCTCGCGTCCCCTTGGCCGGGCCAGGCCCGCAGCATCTGGGGCGACCACCGCCGCTTCCGGGAGACCTACTTCACCCAGTACCAGGGCTACTACTTCACCGGCGACGGGGCCCGCCGGGACGAGGACGGCTACTACTGGATCACGGGCCGCATCGACGACGTCATCAACGTCTCCGGCCACCGTCTGGGCACGGCGGAAGTGGAGAGCGCCCTGGTGGCCCACGAGGCCGTGGCCGAGGCCGCGGTGGTGGGCTACCCGCACCCCATCAAGGGGCAGGGCATCTACTGCTATGTGCTCCTGAACTCCGGCTTCGCCAAGGAGGACAAGAACCAGCTGGTGGGCGCCCTGAAGGAGCAGGTGCGGCAGGTGATCGGGGCCTTTGCAGCTCCGGACGTGATCCACATCGCCTCGGGCCTTCCCAAGACCCGAAGCGGCAAGATCATGCGGCGCATCCTCCGGAAGATCGCCAGCACCGAATACGAGGGGATGGGCGACATCAGCACCCTGGCCGAACCCGATGTGGTCGAGCGCCTCATCACGGAGCACCAGGCCGCCAACAAGTAGCCGGGCCACCGCGCTCCGGACCCAATGCGCCGAGGGCCCCAGAGGGGCCCTCGGCTTCTTTTTTTCGGATGTCTCGAACCCTGAGCACCTTCCTGCTCGGGGAGCCTCCCCTTGCGTCAGGGTGTCGGTTCTCCGTGATGGGGATCACGATGCTGCGGTCCATTATAAAAAAGAAATCGTTTTCAACTCGAAGTAGGTTCCATGACACCAACATGACGTGCATTCAATACGAACTGAAAAAAATGAACCCTTTTTGGCGGAGAACATTTTCTGACAACGGCATGTCATTCCTTGTTGAAGTTCTTTGGAGTTTTATTTCACAGCGAATTTGCTTGATTGCGCTCGGATTCAACCCTCCTAGGATCGCGACCGACGGGTGGTTATGCCACCCAACAAATCCCCCATTCCCTTGGGTCCCTGACAAAGGAGGTCCTGCGTGGGCAAGAAAACGCTCAATGCGCCGGCGGCGGAATCGCGGCTGGCCTGCCCGGGGGTCGCGGCGCGGCCCGGCCGGGAGACGGGAGGAGGCGCACCATGAAGACCCGCTTCCGCCTGCTGCCGCTCTTCGCCCTCGCGGCGGGTGCGGCCTCGGGCCAGGAGGTCAGCGTCTACGGCTCCACCCTGGCCCAGTTGTGGAAGTCGGAAACGCCCGGCTTCGACAAGGCCACCTACGCCCCGGCCACCCAGTTCCTCGGGATCGACGCCCTCAACCTGGGGACGGAGCGGCTGTCGCTCCATCTCTTCGGCTGGGGAATGGCCGACCTGGCGGACCAGAGCCGCTACAACGGGGCCAACGGGAGCAAGACCCAAGGGGACCTCAGCTTCGGATACCTCCAGTACCGCTTTCCCACGGCCAATGCCGAATTGAAGGCTGGCCGCTTCTCCGTGAACCAGGCCGTGGGGATCGAGCAGGTGGACGGCCTGAGCGCCAGGGCGGACCTTCGGGGCGGCTTCACGGTGTCGGCCTTCGCCGGCCAGCCCGTCCTCTACAAGAATCCCCTCCAGACGGGCCATGAGAAGAACGACTACGCCTTCCAGCGGAACTGGATCGCGGGGGCCCGGATCGGGCTCCGGGTGCCCAAGGTCGGTGAGTTCGGCCTCTCCTACCTGCAGGATGGGCAGAACGCCGCCAAGGACCTGCCCAGGCCCTCGGAGACGGACTACACCCGCCGCCAGGTGGGACTGGACCTCCGCATCTCTCCGGTCGCGGCCTTCGACCTGAGCGGGAGGACGGTCTTTGACGTCGCCAAGCATCCCGAGACCCCGGCCGGCGAAACGAAGCCGTCCAACATCGCGGAGCACGACTACCAGGTCTCGGTGAGGCCCACGGACCTCTTCGCCCTCACGGGCACCGTCACCGAGCGCAACTACCGGGCCTTCTACGCCGGGACGAACCTCCACTCCCTGTTCAATCAGCACGAGAAGGGCAAGTTCAGCGCCTACGGCGCCGGGCTGGTGTTCGGGACGGCGGCGAAGCTCCAGGTGACGGCCGACTTCCGCCACACCAAGCGCGAGATCTACGGCGAGGCGAACCGCTTCGGCGTGGATGCGAAGTGGGCGGTGGCCGGCACCAAAATCGTCGCCGGGGCGGGGATCCACCAGGTGAGCGCCCCCGATGCCGCCGCCTCCCCCGATCCCGAGAGCCTCCGCTACGGGACCTCCCACTCCGAGGCCCGCCTGTGGGCCATGTGGGAGACGGGCAAGCTGAGCTTCAGCGGCGACGGAATCTATTACAAGTTCAAGGATTCGACCAACCCGAACCTGTACGGGAAGGACGCGATGTTCGAACTCGTCGTCTCGGCCGGCTACCAGGCCACGCCCGAATTCAAGGTCGCCGGGGACCTGGCCTACGGCGCCAACGCCTTCGCCAAGTCCGAGACCCGCGGGCTGCTGAGGCTCGAGTACCGCTTCGGGGGCCCGGCCGCCAAGGGAGGCAAGAAATGAGCGGAAAAGGCTCCCTCCTCACCCTGCTCCTCGCCCTCGTGCTCGGGACCTTCGCCGCCTGCGGTCTGCTCTCCCCGCAGGCCAGCTTCGCCCGGACCCATCCCGAAGGGCTGAGCGCCGGACGGCCCCTGTGCTCCGAGTGCCATTCGAACGAAACGATGAAAGGCGGCTTCAAGACCTTCGCCTCCTTCGATCACACCCCCAGCTTCGTGGGGAACCACCGCAGCCAGGCGATCCAGGATTCCGCCTCCTGCGCCACCTGCCACGCGCCGGCCTTCTGCACCGACTGTCATGGCGGCAAGGTGGCCATGAGCCCCTCCGTGAAACTTGGGGACCGGCCTGACCGGATCTCTCCCCACCGGGGCTCCTACCTCAGCCTGCACCGCCTGGAGGCCCGGATGGATCCGACGGGCTGCTACAAGTGCCACGGCCGCGCCAACAACGACAAATGCGCCGCCTGCCACAGGAGGCCGCAATGAGCGCCCGCCAGCATCTCATGCGCATCGCCCTGGCCGCGGCCTGGACCCTCCTGACCCTGGCCTGCGCCTCGGCCAACAACCAGTCCCCCAGGTTCGAGCCCGCCAAGGGCGCCCATCCCGAGAACTGGAAGGAGGTCCACTGGGCCGAGTACCTCAAGACCCCCGAGCAGTGCAGGAGCTGCCACGGCTCCACCACGGTCAAGGAAGGGGCCGGCGGGGTTTCGGGCGTCTCCTGCTTCTCCTGCCATCCCGACGGGGTGGGCCACGGTCCGAACTGGGACCAGGGGCTGCAGCACGGCCGCCTCGGCGCCCAGGCTGTTCCTTCCGATAGCGCCGGCATGGGCTCCTGCTTCAAGTGCCACGGCGCGGGCGGGTCCAACGGGACCTTCATCCCCACCTGTGTGGCCTGCCACACCAAGGCCCCGCATCCCAACAGGCCCTGGAACGGTGCCACGTCCGGCACCTCCAACCACACCTTCACCCAGATCGGGAACGCCACAGCCTGTGCGCAGTGCCACCTGAACGGCGCGAACTCGACCAAGAAGCCAGGCACCCCCACCGGGACCACCCCGGGCTGCTTCAACAACACGCTGTGCCACGGCACGAGCATCTAGGGGAGGTGCGCTATCTGTTCGAAAGGAAACCCCATCCCCGTCGTCCACGAACACGTTGCACGCATCTTCCGAAGGAGAACCTAGAATGCAACACCCAATCCTGAGAAAAATCACCGGACTCATCGCCACCGCCGCCGTGGCCCTGGCCCTCGTCGGGTGCCGCGGGCCCGCGGGCCAGGATGGCGCCAACGGCACGAACGGCTCCAACGGCTCCAACGGCTCCAACGGAGGGATCGGGCCCGCGGGCCCCAGCTTCGCCCTGGACGCCTCGACCTTCACCAAGGAGCAGTGGGGGGAACTGACCCTCAAGGGCACCATCACCGGCGTCACCATGGGCACCACGCCCATCGTGAACTTCAAGGTGACCGACGGGAACAACACCCCCCTGAAGGGCCTCGGATTTAACGGCAAGGGCTCCACCGATGCCTTCCAGGTCTACCTGAACATGGGATTCTCGGTCGCCAAGCTGATCCCCGCGGATCCGGCCACCGGGGCCCCCAGCCGGTGGGTCAATTACATCGTCACGGCCAACCCCACCGCCGCCGCCCCCAGCACCTGGAACCCTGGCCGTCCCTCCACGGACAGCATCGGAACGCTGGTGGACAACGGAGACGGATCCTACCGTTACACCTTCCGCCGCGACATCAGCCTGGCCAAGGCCCAGCTGGACGCCTACACCTACACCGGCAACAACGTGAAGGCTGACCTGGACGATGTGACCTACGATCCAACCAAAGTCCACCGGATCACCGCCTACGTCGGCGGAACGGCCTGGGGCACCGGCAGCAACAACGCCACCCGCACCGCCACCGGCGTGCCCTCGGTCGTGGCCAAGTTCCCGGCCAATTTCTTCTACGATTTCATCCCGGCCACGGGCGCCCTGGTCACTTCCGCGAACGAGCAGCGGGAGATCACATCCACCGACAAATGCTTCAGCTGCCACTCCAAGTTCGAGTTCCACGGTGAAGGCCGGCAGGACACACGGTATTGCGTGATTTGCCACAACGGCCAGCGCAAATACGGCTACGCCAACGCCACCCTCCCCCTGGATCCCGTCGCAGGCCAGCGGAAGTACCAGGACCAGGCCATGGGCGACTTCCCCTCCTTCATTCACCGCCTGCACGCAGGCGAGGAATTGAAAGTCCAGGGGTGGAGCTATGCCGGGGTCCGCTACAACGAGATCACCTACCCCCAGGACCACCGGAACTGCGTGAAGTGCCATACCAACAGCGCAGCCACCCCCCAGGGCGACAACTGGTTCAAGAAACCCAGCCGCCTCGCCTGCGGCGGCTGCCACGACAACATCGTGTGGGCCACGGGCGCGGGACACGGCCCCGCCAACGAGGGCGGCCCGCAGCTCAGCGACCAGAATTGCGTGAACTGCCACAAGGAAGCCGACATCAAGACCTACCACGTTCCCGTGGCGCCGCCGAACACCCAGAGCGCCTGGCACGTGGCCGGCGGCAGTTCCAACACCAACGCCGGGTGGATCGCGGCCTTCCCCAACAACCTCCCCGCCGGCGCCAGCCGCGTCACCTGGGAGATCAAGAGCCTCACCCTGAACAGCAGCGCCAAGCCCGTCATCGTCTTCCGCTTCGTCAAGGACGGCCAGGCCGTGGTCTTCAACGACCCCGCCACCAAGACGGAGATGATGGACAATTTCATCGGAGGCCCCAGCGTCTATGTCGCTTGGACCGTTCCCTATGACGGAATCACCACCCCCGCCGACTGGAACGCCACCACCAGCACCTACCTCAAGAACATCTGGCGCGGGGACGGCAAGGACCAGGGGGGCCGGGCCATCCAGCCCGCCAACGCCGCCACCCTGGCGGCGGGCACGGGCGCCGACGCCGGCTGGTACGTGCTCACCTTCACGGGCGTCGTCATCCCCAACACCGCCAGCATGATCACCGCGGGCATCGGCTACACCTACGGCCTCGGCTCCGCGACGCCGAACCCGCCCACGCTGCCCTGGACGGACACCCAGCCCCTGACCCAGACCAACGTGCCGGGCTTCCCGCTGAGCCAGTCTCCGACCAACCCCAAGGGGAAGATCGGCGGCCTCCTGGTTCCCGCTCCGAACGCCACCAAGGCCCTCACGGGCGCCCTGCCCGCCGGCTGGCCGGCCCCCAACCCGGCCACCAGCTCGGTTCCCTACGCCACCGGCCCGGCCCACGAGACCCGCCGCGCCATGGTGACCAACCAGAAGTGCAACGACTGCCACGGGGCCCTGGGCGTCTTCACCGCCAAGAGCTACCACGCCGGGCAGCGCAACGACGCCCCCACCTGCGAGTTCTGCCACAATGGGCAGCGCGTCAACAGCGGCTGGGGCGTGAACACCAAGGACTTCGTCCACGCCCTCCACGGCGCCGGCAAGCGCGTCAACAAGTATTCGTGGGAAGCCACGGCAGGGGCAAAATACTGGAACATCACCTACCCGAGCGTGCTGAACAACTGCGAGATCTGCCACGTGCCGGGCTCCTACGACTTCGGCAACACCACCAACGCCGGGGAAGTGCCCAACCTCAACTGGACCACCGTGGCCTCGGGCAACTACAAGAGCCCCAACGACAACGGCCGCACCGCCATCGTCGTCATCACGGGCAACGAAGTGATCGACTCCAAGGACACCGTGGTCTCGCCCTTCGTCCAGCTCAACAACGACTACGGCGCGAACTTCTCCTACAACGCGGGCACCGGCGCCACCACGCAGGCCGCCACCACCACCCTGGTGAATTCCCCCTATGTCGCGGCCTGCTCCAACTGCCACGACTCCGTGATGGCCATCAACCACATGAAGGCCAACGGGGGCTCCTTCTACGCCTCCCGCGGGAGCGTCCAGGCCAACCCGGCGGCCCCCGTGGCCGGCGCGCCCCTGGTCAACAAGGAGCAGTGCTTCCTCTGCCACTCTGCGGGCAAGATCGCGGACGTGCAGAAGGTCCACATGGAATTCCGGTAATGGCCCCGCGGAGCCGGAATCCGGCTCCGCACCTTGTGCGAATGGACCCGGGCGTGCGAGCGCCCGGGTCCTTTGCCTGCCCTCGGGTCGCGCACTCCAGCCCCGTGGATGGGCACAGCCCACGGTAGTCTTGGAGGAGAGGATTCCCATGGCCCGCCCCCTGCATTCCCTGTTCCTGGCCCCCCTGTTGGCCCTCGCGGCCGCGGCCCAGGAAAACCCCAGCCGGAACCAGGCTGCACCCACGACTCCGCCTCCCGCCTCCGGGGCCAAGGGGAAGGGCACGGTGAAGGCCCCGGCGTCGCCCAAGAGCGACCCGCGGGGAACCCGGAAAAAGCTCCCATCCCTCCACGAACCCGACCCCAAGACGGGGCTGGACCCGGTGGTGGCCGCCCAGGCCCAGATCAAGAAGCAGATGAAGGCCCAGACGCCGCGTTCCAAGCCTCGACCCCCCGAGAGCTACCTGGACATCAACACCGCCTCCCGGGAGGAGCTGAAAAAGCTCCCCGGCGTCACCGACGAACTGGCGGGAAAGATCATGGCCGGGCGCCCCTACCCGACCAAATCGAAGCTCATTTCCGGAAACATCCTCTCCATGGATGTCTATGCAGGGATCAAGGACCGCATCGCGGCCGTGCAACCCGGGGCTCGCAAGGCGCCCTAGCGCACCCGGGTGACGAAGGGATCCACGCCGAGGCCCCGCAGGCGGCGGGCCAGGTCCCGCGCGGCGCGCTCGGCCTCCTCCCGGGACTCGAAGCGCCCCGCCCGGATCCGCTTCACGCCGGGCCGGGCGGACACCTCCTGGTGGGTCACCTCCAGACCGAGGTTTCGCAGCTCTTCGGAAAGCCGTCCGATGTTGGCGGGGTCAGAGAGGGCCGCCACCTGGACGGTGAAGGGATCCTCCCGGTCCGCGCGGGGGTCCAGGGCGGCGGGGGCTCCGCCGGCATCCACGCTGCGGATGCGGACCCGGGCGATCCCGGCTCCGAGGAAGCCGAGTTCCTGCGCTCCAGCCCTGGAGGCGTCCAGGATCCGGCCGTGGGCGAAGGGGCCGCGGTCGTTCACGCGAAGCACGGCCCTGCGCCCGTTGGCCAGGTTTTCCACTTCAAGGTACGTCCCCAGGGGGAGGGTCCGGTGGGCGCAGGTGAGCTTGGAGGGATCAAAGATCTCCCCGCTGGCGGTGGGCCGTCCGGCGAAGCCGTCGCCGGCGCCGCCGTACCAACTGGCCTCTCCCACCTCCTCGTAGGCGCCCCCGGGGGAGCCGCTCCGGAGCCCCCGGGGGCCGCTGCGGGGGCGGGCGCAGGCGGCCATGAGAAGGATGCAGGCCAGGATCCCCAGGGTCGCGCAACACCGGAGCCGCAGGGTGGGCCCGGGGTTCATGCGGCCCGGCCTCTTCCGGATCTCACTCCGGGATCTCCGCGATCTGGAAGGCCCGGGGGGGGTCGGAGCGGAAGGCGGAGGGCAGTCCGGGAACCACTTTCTCCGCCGCCGCCCTGGAGGAATAGTGGCCCAGGAAGACCTGGTAGCAGGTGCGGCCGTCCCGCATCTTCAGGGGTCTGAGGAAGAGATCGGCCTTGCGCCCCTCCAGGAGACCCGCCGCCTTCTGGAGGGTCTCCTTCTGGCAGGCGATCTCCAGGCGGAGGGACCAGTCGGAGCGAGGCAGGGTCCTGAGGTAGCGGGTTCCCTGCTCCAGCGCGGTCTCCAGATCCCCGTCCCGAAGGGCCGCCAGGCGCGCGGCCTCCGTGATGGATACGGGCCGTGCGGGCTTTTCCGCGGGCGGCGGCTCAGGTCTGGTTTCGGGTCGGGCCTCGGGCTTGGGCTCCGGGTTTGCCGGGGCCGGGGCCGGGACCGCAGGCACGGGGGGTTCCGAAGCGCGGGGGGCCGGGGCGGGCGCAGGCCTCGGTTCAGCGGGGGAAGCGGGCCGGGCCCGGCCTCGGCGCATGAACCACAGGCCTCCGAGGACCCCCGCCGCGAGGAGGACCAGGGCGGCCAGGATCAGCCCGGGGCGACGGCGGGCCGGTGGCTGGGCTTCCGGGAGGGGTTCGGAGGCGGGGGGCTCGGGAGGTTGCACGGGCAGAGGCGGCTCCTCCTCCGCGGGAGGGGTCCAGGAATCCTGAGCGGGGGGAGGGTCCAGGAGTTCGGTGGGTACCTCGATGCGCCCCGTGATGATGTTCCAGGCGGGGGCCTCCTCGCCGGCGAGGAATTCCTCCTCCGCATCCGCGTCGGAGCCTCCGGGTTCGGGAAGCCGGTCCAGGGACTCGGAGAGGTGCTCCAGGTTCGTCGTGGGCCGCTCGGCGGCCTGGATGGCGGCCACGAGGGTCGGGGGGGCCTCCTCCTGGGGCAGGGGAAGCGGGGGCGTCATGGCCTCGGGCTCGGCCGCCAGGGCGAGGTCCAGGGCCGTCCGGTCCAGGGGCGGCAGTTCGTGGAGCCGGGCCCAGCCCATTTCCCGCAGGAAGAGGGCGAGGGCCCCCACCCGCATGGGCTCGCTTCCGCTTTCCCGGGACAGCTCCAGGAGGGTCCGCGCCCCGTCCAGCAGGGGTGGAAGCCGGGACAGGTCGGGAGGCAGGGTGATGTCGGAAAGGCGCCGCCCCTCCAGCACGACCACCTGGTTGAGGGGCCCCAGGAATTCCAGCAGACGCTCGCGGTCCTGGAGGGCCAGGATGCCATTGAGGAGCAGGCTCGGTGTGTCGAAGGGAAGGCGGACCACATTGGGTTCCAGTTCCTTCGCCTCGAAATCGGGCTCCAGGTCCGGGGTCCCCAGGGCCGAGCCCACCACGCGCTCCACCTGGGCCCGGGCCACTTCCAGCAGGTCCCGCTGGGTGATGAAGCCCATGTCGATGAGGTTCTTACCGATGGAAAGGCCCGCCTTGAGGTTGGCCATGGCGTAGTCCAGCTGGGCCTGGGTGATCTTGCCCCGCTCCACCAGGAGGTTCGTGAGACGGTCCCGCTGGTGGGTGCTCTGGGCGAAGACGATGTCCCCCGAGTCGAGGAACACGCTGCGGACGGGCTCCTTCCCAAGGCGCCACACCCCCGTGGCCCTGGCACGGTGCCGGGCGCAGAGGTCCTTGAGGGCCAGGAGACTCATCGCACCACCCAGCGTTCCAGGCGGAGCTTTCCGACCTTCACGAGGTGCCTGGAACCCGGGAGGAGTCCCAGGCGCAATCCGGGGTCCTCGACCTTCAGTCCGTCCAGGGTCACTGCCCCCTGCTGCACGAGGCGCTCGGCCTCCTTGCGGGAGGCCGCAAGACCGCGCTCCACAAGAAGCTTCACCAGGGGCACCGCGCCGTCGGTGGGAGGCACCTCCACCTCCGGGGCGTCGCCCAGGGTGCGTTCCGAGAAGCGTCGCACCCATCGTTCCTCAGCCTCCCGCCCGGCAGCGGCGCCGTGGAACTGGCCCACGATTTCCCGGCCCAAGGCCTTTTTCGCCTCCATGGGGTGCCCGGCCTTCATCGCATCGATCTCCGCGGGGAGGCGGTCCGTGAGCAGGAGCCACCAGTCCCACATCACGGCGTCCGGAATGCTCATGGCCTTGCCGAACTGGGTGTCGGCGTCCTCCAGGAAGCCGATGTAGTTGCCCAGGGACTTGCCCATCTTCTCGATCCCGTCCGTGCCGACCAGCAGCGGCACGGTCAGGACGATCTGGGGCGGCTGGCCGTAGGCCTCCTGGAGGATGCGGCCCTGCATGAGGTTGAAGAGCTGGTCGTTGCCCCCCAGCTCCACGTCGGCCTCCAGGGCCACGGAATCGTAGGCCTGGGAGATGGGGTAGAGCAGTTCGTGGATGGAGATGGGCTCCCGGGCGTCCAGCCGCTTCTGGAAATCCTTGCGCTCGAGCATCTGCGCCAGGGTGAAGCGGGAGGTCAGGCGGATCCACTGTTCGCCCCGGAATTCCCCGAACCACTCGCTGTTGAAGCGGATGACCGTCCGCTGGGGATCCAGAACCTTGAAGACCTGGGCCTTGTACGTTTCGGCGTTGGCGAGGACCTCCTCCCGGGACAGGGGCGGACGGGTGGCCTTTTTCCCGGTGGGGTCCCCGATCAGACCCGTGAAGTCCCCGATGAGGAAGGTGACTTCGTGCCCCAGCTGCTGGAACTGCGCCATCTTGCGAAGAAGCACGCCATGCCCCAGGTGGAGGTCCGGGGCCGTGGGGTCGAAACCGGCCTTCACCCGAAGGGGGCGCCCTCCCCTGAGGCGCGCCTCCAGCTGCTCCGGGGAATGACACGTGACGGAGCCCTTGAGGAGCAGGGCCAGGGCGTCCTGGGCGGCGGTCGGCATTCCACATCTTCGCGTAAAGAGGAGGGGGAATCCAGGCGGCACCGGGTCGGAGCACCGAGGCCGTGGCCCGACCATGGTGGCCGGCCCCCAGGTGGAGGTGTCCCCTCCGAGGGCAAGGGGAACGGGCCTTCCCCGGTGTCCCGGCGGATCGAAACGCCAGCGACCTCCTGAGGAAACGCGGGTACCGGGAGGCGGGTGAGGCAGGACCACCAAGGTAAGGTTCGGAAGGGCGGGCTGGGCAGGATCCGAACCCACAATCCCTTCCACCCTTTCATGAAACATTCGAAAAAGGGCTCTCCGGCATGTCCGGGCCACGCCTGGACGAGGGGGCTGGGGAATGCGGCGTTCCCGGCGGCCCTCCCCGGACGAGGGCCGGCGACTTCACTGCACCCGGATCATCACCAGTTGCCCGTTCTCCCACTGGGAATCGATCCGCGTTCCCCGGTCGTTCCGGTAGCCCAACTCGACGTTCCGGAAGCCTCCGGAGGCCTCGATGGTCATGCTGATCCGGCCGGTGAAGACGCTGGGGGCCTTCTCCGGCAGGGGCTCCAGGCGCGGCCGCCAGGATTCGGCGGCGGCCAGGAAGGCCTCCTCGGTGGGGTGATCCCGGGCCAGCCGGGGATTCTGTCGGTACAGCTCCGCGGCTCCCGCCTCGGTCCGGAGCTGGTCCACCGCCTTGCGGAGGGCCGGCCACTCCCTGGCCTCCATCTGCCGCCCCACCACCGTGGCGCCCACCCCCGCGGCCACGGCGCAGCTTCCGACCACCAGCAGCAGGACCACCCCGCAGCCGATGGCCACCTTGGCCCCGGTGCCCAAACCCTTCTTCGGGGCGGGCAGGCCCGCGTTGTCCCAGCTGGAGTCCACCATCCTCAAGCCCTCAGAGCAGGTTGCTCGCCAACTCGGCCATTCGGCTGCGTTCCCCCTTGAGCAGGGTCACGTGGCCGCTCAGGTCGAGCTCCTTGAAGTGCTCCGCCAGGAAGCTGAGGCCGTTGGTGGCGGAATCCACGTAGGGGTTGTCGATCTGGTAGGGGTCCCCCGTGAGGACCACCTTGGTGCCGTCCCCGGCCCGGGTGAGGATGGTCTTCACCTCGTGGGGCGTGAGGTTCTGGGCCTCGTCCACGATGATGTACTGGTTGGGGATGCTGCGGCCCCGGATGTAGGTGAGGGGCTCCACGCTGAGGTAGCCTCCCTCTTCCAGCTGGCCCGAGGTCATGGAGGCCCGGCGGCGCATCTCCATGTTGGCTGCCACGATGAAGTCCAGGTTGTCGTAGATCGGCTGCATGTAGGGCCGCAGCTTCTCGCCGATGTCCCCCGGAAGGTAGCCCAGGTCCCGGCCCATGGGCATGACGGGACGGCTGACCAGGAGGCGGTTGTAGCGCTCCTCGTCCACGACCTGCTGGAGGCCCGCCGCGATGGCCAGGAGGGTCTTGCCCGTGCCCGCCTTGCCCACGAGGGTCACCACCTGCACCGAGTCGTCCAGGAGCAGGTCCAGGGCGAACTGCTGTTCCCGGTTCCGGGCCTTCACCCCCCAGGGGGGCATCTCCAGGCGCCGGAGGGGCTTGAGGGTCCGGTCGGAGGCGTAGTAGCGGCCCAGGGCGGTGTGGCTGGGGTTGGTCTGGTCCACCAGGGTCACGAACTGGTTGGGGTGGAGCTCCAGTTCCTCCCCGGGGGCCACCCCGCCGTCGAAGAGCAGGTTCATCTTCTCCGGGCCCACCTCCCAGGTGGCCATGCCCGAGTAGAGCTCTTCCACGTCCACCCGGTCCGTGGTGTAGTCCTCGGCCTTGAGGCCCATGGCGTCGGCCTTGATCCGGAGGTTGGTGTCCTTGGTGACCAGGACCACCTTCTCCTTGCGCACCTTCAGCAGTTCCTGCGCGCAGCCCAGGATGTGGTTGTCCACCTTGTGCTTGTCCAGGCTGAAGAAGCTGATGTCCGAGAGGTGCGTGGTGACGTCCACCTTGAGGGAGCCGCCCCCCTCCAGCTTCACGCCCTGGCTGAGGCTGCCCTGGGCCCGCAGGCGGTCCATGACCCGGGACACATTGCGGGCGTTGCGTCCGATCTCGGTCTGGTCCTTCTTGAAATGGTCGATCTCCTCGATCACGACGATGGGGATGACCACATCGTGCTCCTGGAAATGGAAGATCGCCTTGGGATCGTGCAACAGGACATTCGTGTCCAGGACGAAGACCTTCTTGCTGGAAGCGGCCACCACGGACCTCCGAGAAAGACCACAGAACCTGGAGGGAGCCTATCACTGCCTTCAGGGGGCATCCAGGAACATTGGCATCATGTTGCGAGGGTGGCATCCTGGGGGGCGGGGGCCCCATGCCGTCCAGTTTCCTTGTCACCATCCTGACCTTGCTGATCGGAGTTTCCGGCATGGCCCAGACCCCCCCGAAATACCCCCCCACCCGTCAGTCCGATGTGGGGGACGATTATTTCGGCACCCGGGTCCCGGACCCCTACCGGTGGCTGGAGGACGACAACGCCCCGGAGACCGTGGCGTGGGTGGAGGCCCAGAACAAGGTGACCTTCGCCTTCCTGGAAACCATCCCGGAGCGGAAGGCCATCCGTGATCGGCTCACGAAGCTCTGGAACTACGAGAAGTTCAGCAACCCCTGGAGGCGGGGGAGGCGCTATTTCTACACCCACAACAGCGGCCTCCAGAACCAGGCCCTCCTCTTCGTCACGGAGGATCTGAAGCGGCCGGGGCGTCTGCTCCTCGACCCCAACGCCCTCAGCAAGGACGGCACGGTGGCCCTGTCCGGCCTGGCGGTCACCGAGGATGGGCGGCACCTTGCTTATTCTCTCTCCGAGGCCGGCAGCGACTGGCAGACCTGGAAGGTCCGGGACGTGGACACCGGGAAGGACCTCCCGGACGAGATCCGCTGGTCCAAGTTCAGCGGGGCTTCCTGGCTGAAGGACGGCAGCGGGTTCTTCTACAGCCGCTACGACGCTCCCGCCGCCAAGGACGCCCTCACGGCGGTGAACCGGTTCCAGAAGCTCTATTTCCACAAGCTTGGAACCTCCCAGGCCCAGGACACCCTCATCTACGAACGGAAGGACCAGCCGGACTGGGGCTTTTCAGGGGAGGTGAGCGAAGACGGGCGCTGGCTCGTCATCACCCAATGGGAGGGCACGGAGCCGAAAAACCGGATCTTCCTCAAAGACCTCTCCCGGCCGGGAACGGCCGTGGAGCCCTTCCTGGAGGCCTTCGACGCGGCCTACGGGATCGTGGACAACGAGGGGGAGACCTTTTTCGTCCGGACAGACCACGAGGCCCCCCGCTACCGCCTCGTGGCGGTCCAGCGGAACCGTCCCAAGCCCCGCGAATGGAAGGTCCTCATCCCCCAGGACCCCGGAGGGGATGTCCTCGAAGGGGTCAGCCTGGTGGGCGGGCGCTTCGTGGCCCAATGGATGAAGGACGCCCGGAGCGTGGTGACCTTCCATCGCCTGGACGGGCAGAAAAGCGGAGACCTCGCGCTTCCGGGGATCGGCAGTGCCACGGGCTTTGGCGGCCGGCGGGAGGATTCGGAGACGTTCTACACCTTCCAGTCCTTCGTCCACCCTCCCACGGTCTTCCGCTACGACTTCAAGGGGGGGCGGAGCGAAGTCCTCCGGGCCCCGAAGGTGGATTCCGATCCGGCGGCCTACGACTCCCGACAGGTCTTCTACACCAGCAAGGACGGCACCCGGATCCCCATGTTCATCGTGCACCGCAAGGGCATCGTCCTGGACGGGAGCCACCCCACGCTGCTCTATGGCTATGGGGGCTTCAACATCTCCGAGACCCCGGCCTTCTCGCCGCGGATCCTGGCCTGGCTGGAGATGGGGGGCGTCTTCGCGTTGCCCAACCTCCGGGGGGGCGGGGAGTACGGGAAGTCCTGGCATGACGCGGGGCGCCTCGACAAGAAGCAGAATGTCTTCGACGACTTCATCGCCGCCGCCCAGTGGCTGATCGAGAACAAGGTCACCTGTCCATCCAAACTCGCCATCAACGGCGGCAGCAACGGGGGCCTGCTCGTGGGCGCCTGCATGACCCAGCGCCCGGACCTCTTCGGCGCGGCCGTTCCCGAAGTGGGCGTGATGGACATGTTGAGGTACCACCGCTTCACCATCGGCTGGGCCTGGAAGAGCGACTACCTGGTCTCGGACACCCGGGAGGGATTCCTGGGCTTGATGAAGTACAGCCCCCTCCACAATCTGAGGGCCGGGGTGGCCTACCCCGCCACCCTGGTCACCACGGGGGATCATGACGATCGGGTGGTGCCCGCCCACAGCCACAAATTCATCGCCACCCTCCAGGCCCTCCAGGCGGGCCCGGCGCCGGTGCTCACCCGCATCGAGACCAAGGCCGGTCACGGGGCGGGAAAGCCCACCGACAAGCAGATCGCCGAACGCGCGGATGTCCTGGCTTTCCTCGTGAAGGTCCTGGGCGTGAAGCTTCCACCCTCCTTCCATTCCTGAAAGGGAACCCCATGCGCCCCATCGCCCCTCTGCTCGTCCTTGCCATCGCCGCAGGCTCGGCAGCCCAGGCCCAGGTCAAGGTCCCCGTCACCCGCAAGCTGGACGTGGTGGACCACTATTTCGGCACCAACGTGCCGGATCCCTACCGGTGGCTGGAGGACGACCACAGCCTGGACACCAAGGCATGGGTGAAGGCCCAGAACGAGGTGACCGACGCCTACCTCTCAGCCATCCCGGAGCGGGAGCGCATCCGGACCCGCATGACGAAGCTCTGGGACTACGAGAAATACAGCGCGCCCAGCAAACGCGGGAAGTACTACTTCTACAGCTACAACACCGGCCTGCAGAACCAGAGCGTGGTGTTCGTGACCGAGAAACTGGAGGAGAAGGGAAGGGCGCTTCTCGATCCCAATTCCCTGAACGCCAAGGGGACGACCGCCGTCAACGGAATATCCTTCAGCGACGACGGCGCCTACATGGCCTACGGCCTGAGCGAGGCGGGCAGCGACTGGGTGGTGTGGAGGGTCCGTGAAGTCGCCACCGGCAAGGACCTGCCGGACCTCCTCAAATGGGTCAAATTCAGCGGCGCCTCCTGGATGAAGGACGGAAGCGGATTCTTCTATTGCCGTTACGACGCCCCCAAGGAAGGCGAGGCCATGAGGGGGGTGAACAAGTTCCAGAAGCTGTTCTTCCACCGGATCGGGGATCCCCAGGATCGGGACACCCTCGTCTACGAACGGAAGGACCAGCCCGACTGGGGGTTCGGCGCCGGGGTCACGGACGACGGGAAGTGGCTGGTGATCTCCCAGAGCCAGGGAACGGAGCGGAAGAACCGGGTCTTCCTGAAGGACCTCGGCCAGCCCGGTTCCCCGGTGACGCCCTTCTTCGACAAGTTCGACGCCTCCTACGGCGTGCTTGGAAACGACGGGGACCTTTTCTACGTGATCACGGACTTCGGGGCCCCCCGGAACCGGATCGTGGCAGTGGACCGCCGGGACCCTCGACCCGAGGCCTGGAAGGAGATCATTCCCCAGGGACCCGGGCGGGATGTGCTCGCGGGCGCCAACCTTTTCGGAGGCACCGTTGCGGCCACGTGGAAGGTGGATGCCCTCAACACCCTCCGAATCTACGACCTGAAAGGGAAATTCCTGAAAGAGATCAAGGGGGACGGGGTGGGAAGCCTCTCGGGCCTGGGCGGACGGCGCGGAGACACCGAGGCCTTCTACAGCTTCACCTCCTACAACCAGCCTCCCACCCTCTACCGCTATGACCTGAAGAAGGGCAAGAGCAGCGTCTTCCGGCAGCCCAAGGTGGACATCAAGCCGGCGGATTTCGAGGTGAAGGAAGTCTTCTATCCCAGCAAGGACGGCACCATGGTGCCGATGTTCCTGGCCTACCGGAAGGGCCTCCGGCTGGACGGCACCCATCCCACCCTTCTCTATGGCTACGGAGGATTCAACAGCCCCCTCTCCCCCGGCTACAGTCCGGTGAACCAGGTGTGGATGGAGATGGGCGGAGTCTACGCCGCCGCCTGCCTGCGCGGGGGCAGCGAATACGGAAAAGAATGGTGGGAGGCGGGCAAGCGGGAGAAGAAGCAGAACGTCTTCGACGATTTCATCGCCGCCGCCGAGTGGCTCATCGCCAACAAGTACACCTCGACCCCCAAGCTGGCGATTCAGGGCGGGAGCAACGGGGGCCTGCTGGTGGGTGCCTGCATGACCCAGCGGCCGGAGCTCTTCGGGGCCTGCCTCCCCGCGGTGGGGGTCATGGACATGCTCCGGTACCACAAATTCACCATCGGCTGGGCCTGGAAGAGCGACTACATGAGCAGCGAGACCAAGGAGGGTTTCGAAAACCTCATCAAGTACTCTCCCTTGCACACCATCAAGCCGGGCGTGAAGTACCCGCCGACCCTGGTGACCACGGGGGACCACGACGACCGGGTGGTGCCCGCGCACAGCCACAAGTTCACGGCCACGCTCCAGGCCGCCCAGGCGGGTCCGGCCCCCATCCTCACCCGCATCGAGACCGACGCGGGACACGGCGCGGGCAAGCCCACCGCGAAGACCATCGCGGAACGGGTCGACCTCTGGGCCTTCCTGGTGAAGAACCTCGGCATGAAGCTCCCCGAGGGCTTCTGATCCAGGCCCTGCATTGATCGGAGCCACTGTTCCAGGCACAATCAGGGCTTCGCGCCACCATAGCTCAGCCGGTAGAGCATCGCATTCGTAACGCGAGGGTCGGGGGTTCAAGTCCCTCTGGTGGCTCCAAACATTTTCCGTGGCGGGAGGGTGCTGAAACCCCCAGTCCAGGCACAGATGGCCCGGGCGGTGGCGGGCCGTCCCCGGCCGGGGAGGTCCTGGGGGTCCAGCCCTGGCCCCGCCTGCACCCAATTAAAGACCCCGGCCCCCCCGTACCGATAGGAGAGTTTGGAATCTTCTTTTGAGCGGCCATGGCCGAAGCTCCCACCGAGAACGCAAAGCGCCCCGCCGTCTCCCGGCCAGCCTGGTGGTCCTCCCCGGGCTTCGTGGCCTGGGCGCTCTGGGGCAGCATCGGGGCCGTGGTCATGGGACTCGCGGCCTATTCCGGGGCCAAGGCGTTCGTGGCCCGACGGGCTGACGACAACATCCGCCACGTTCTGCTCACCCACCGGGGGCTGCACCACTACATTCAGCGGGTCATGCACCCGGCTTACTTCGCCGCCCGGGAGAAGGGAATGGTCTCCCCCGACTGGTACTCCCCCATGGTGCTGTCCTCCTCCTACATCGTCCGGAACATGCACGGCTTCTACAACCAGGAGCGGGTTAAGGACGGCCATGTCGAGATTTATTACAAAATGGCCACGGACAATCCCAGGAACCCGGTCAACAAGGCGACCCCCCTGGAAAGCGGCCTCCTCCGGAAGTTCAACGAGCAGCGGGGGCTCCGGGAGTACCGGGAGACCGTGGAGATCGAGGGGAAGCCCTTCCTGCTCCACGCCATGCCCTTCCTGGAGACGAACGGGGCCTGCCTGCGCTGCCACGGGCGGCGCGAGGACGCACCGCCGGGGCTTCAGGCCCTCTACCCCGGGGAGGGTGGGTTCAACGAACGGGCCGGGGTGATCCGGGCCGTGGAGATCATCCGGGCGCCCCTTTCCCCCGAACGCTTCACCGTGGCCATTCTCACCGCCAGCGCCATGGGGGGACTCCTGGGCCTGGCCGGCCTCCTGGCCTTCAATGTCCGCCTCCGCCGGTTGGTGGAAGCCCGGACCTCCTCCCTTCGGGAAGAAGTGCTCCACCGGGCCCAGGTCGAGCGGGAAGTCCTCCAGCTCAACGCGACCCTGGAAGGCAGGGTCAGGGAACGCACCGCCCAGCTGCAGGCCGCCATCCAGGAACTGGACGCCTTCGCCTATTCGGTCTCCCACGATCTCAGGGCCCCCTTGCGGGCCATGGACGGGTTCAGCAGTGCCCTGGAAGAGGATTGGGCCCCAGCCCTTGGAGAGGAGGGGAAGGAATTCCTCAGACGCATCCGCAAGAGCTGCAGCCGGATGGGGGATCTCATCGAGGACCTGCTCCGCCTTTCCCGCTTCACCCGGCAGGAGATGGACCCGAAGGACCTGGACCTCAGCGCGCTTGCCCGCGAGGTGGCCGAGGAATTGAGATCCGGCTCGCCGGAACGGCGAGTGGTTTTCGAGATCGAGGAAGGGCTCGCCGCCCGTGGAGATGAATCCCTGGTGAGGGCCCTGCTGGGCAACCTCCTCGGCAACGCCTTCAAGTTCACCGCCAAAGTCCCGGAGGCTCGCATCGAGGTGGGGAAGACCTCCTGGCAGGGAAGGGCGACCTTCTTCGTGAGGGACAACGGGGTGGGTTTCGACATGGCCTACAAGGACAAACTGTTCGGGGCCTTCCAGAGGCTGCACAGCGCCGAGGACTTCCCCGGCACGGGGATCGGCCTTGCCACCGTGCTCCGGATCGTCCAGCGCCACGGAGGGACCGTGGACGCGGCGTCGGTCCCGGGGCGGGGCGCCACTTTCTATTTCACCCTTTGAGGAGGGGCGCATGGAGAAGTACATCCTGTTGGTGGAGGACAATCCGGACGACGAGATCTTGGCGATACGCGCCCTCCGGAAGAACCACATCGTCAACCGGGTGGAGGTGGCCAGGGACGGGGCCGAGGCCCTGGATTTCCTCTTCCGCAGGGGAACCCATGCGGGCCGCCCGGGGAACCTTCCCGAGGTCGTTCTCCTGGACCTGAAACTGCCCAAGCTCCACGGCCTGGAGGTCCTCCAGCGGATCCGCGCCGAGGAGGCCACCCGCCTCCTGCCTGTCGTGGTCCTCACCACGTCCAGCGAAGACCGGGACCTGGTGGAGAGCTACCGCCTGGGGGCCAACAGCTACATCCGGAAACCCGTGGATTTCGATCAGTTCATGGAGGCGGTCCGGCAACTCGGGATGTACTGGCTCATTCTCAATCACTCCGCCAACGGCGTGGGAGCGCATGCATGAACGCTCCCCTCAAGATCCTCCTGGTGGAGGATTCCGAGGATGACGCGGCCCTTGCGGGCCGGGAGTTCCGGAAGCTTGATCCCCGGGTGGCGATCCGGAGGGTCCAGAGCCGGGAGCCCTTCGGGGCCGCCCTGGAGGAGGGGGGATGGGACCTGGTGGTCTCCGACTACGCCATGCCGGGCTTCAGCGGAGGCGAAGCCCTGAGGATGCTCCGTGCCAGGGATTCACAGACCCCTTTCATCCTGCTCTCCGGGGAGATCGGGGAAGAACGGGCCGCCGAGTTGATGCGCCAGGGAGCCAACGACTTCATCCGCAAGGACCGCCGGGACCGCCTGGGGCCCGCCATGGAGCGGGAACTCCGGGACGCGGAGCTGCGCCGGGCCCACCAGCAGACCCTGGAGCACCTCCAGCACCTCGGGCAGGCCATCGAGCAGTCGGGCGACGCCATCGTCATGACGGATGAGCAGGGAAGGATCACCTACGCCAACGACGCCTTCTTCCAGGCCACGGGCTTCGGCGCGAGGGAGACCCTAGGCTCCCATCCCATCGACATCCTGGGGGACCCCCTGGACGTGGACGTCCATGACGCCCTTCGGGAGGCCATCGAGGCGACGGGGGGCTGGCAGGGGCGTTTCCGTGCGCGCCGCAAGGACGGGGAGGTCACCCTGCTGGAGAGCAGGATTTCCGCCATCCGGGGCGAGCAGGGGCAGGTGGTCGGCTACGTGGGCACCCACCGCGACGTGACCCGCCAGGTGGAACTGGAAACCCACCTGGAGCAGGCCCAGCGCCTGGAAGCCATCGGCACCCTGGCCGGGGGGATCGCCCACGACTTCAACAACATCCTGGCCGCCATCCGGGGCTTCACCGAGGTGGCTCTGCCCAGGGCCCAGGACGATCCCAAGCTCACCGCCTCCCTGAACGGCATCCTGGGGGCCACGGACCGGGCCAGGGACCTGGTCCAGCAGATCCTCGCCTTCAGCCGCTCCAAACCGCAAGAGCGGCGTCCGGTGCAGGTGGACCAGGTGCTGGAGGAGGCCATCCGGTTCATTCGGGCCACGGTGCCCTCCTCCATTTCCATCAAGAAGAACATCGGGAGCCGAGCCTTCGTCCTGGCGGACCCCACCGAACTGCACAGGATCGTGGTGAACCTCTGCACCAACGGGGTTCTGGCGATGCGGGGCGGCATCGGAACCCTGACCCTCGAATTGTCCGAGCGCATCGTGGCGGAGGCCGAGGCCCTCCGGCATCCGGGAATGGTCCCTGGACCCTTCGTTCGCCTGCGGGTGAAGGACGACGGGTGCGGCATGCCCCCTGAGGTGGTTGCCCGCATCTTCGAGCCCTTTTTCACCACCCGCCCCGAGGCGGGGGGGACGGGCATGGGGCTCGCGGTGGTTCACGGTCTGCTCCTCTCCATGCATGGCGGCATCGAGGTGACCTCCCAGGTGGGGCTGGGCTCCACCTTCGACGTCCTCTTGCCGGTCCATGGGCAGCCAGGGGCCGGGCCGACCCCCGCCCTGGGGGACCTCCAGAGGGGCAGCGGGAGGATTCTCTTCGTGGATGACGAGCCCATCCTCTGCTCCCTCGCCGAGCAGATGCTCGGCGGACTGGGCTACACCGTGTGCGCTTTCACGGATCCCCTTCGGGCCCTGGAGCGTTTCCGAAACCGCCCCGATGCCTTCGACCTGGTGGTCACCGACATGACCATGCCGGGGATGTCCGGGGACGCCCTCACCACCGAGCTGCTGCGCCTGCGGCCGGAACTCCCCGTCCTGATCTGCTCGGGCTACAGCGACCACCTGGACGAAGAACGGGCCAAGGCCCTCGGCGTGGCCCGCTTCCTCGCGAAGCCCTTCCAGTGGGTCGACATGTCCACGGCCTTGCGGGATCTCCTTCATTCCCAAGGAGCGTGACCTGGGCCACAAGAGGCGGTGAAACCCGGGCGGCCCTGGGATAATCCGCTTTTCGGGAGCCCCGATGTCCCGCCACAAGGTCCAGCCCCAGACCAGCATCTTCTCCAAAGGCTACGATCCGCAGCGCTCCGAGGGGGCGGCCTGCGTGCCGGTGTTCCGCACCTCCACCTTCATTTTCCCGAACGCGGCGGCGGGCAAGCGGGCCTTCGAGATCGCCTACGGCCTCGACGCCATGAAACCCGGCGAGAGCCCCGCGCTGATCTACACCCGGGTGAACAACCCCAACAGCGAGATCGTGGAGGACCGGGTGACCTGCTGGGACGGCGCGGAGGCCGCCGCCCTCTTTTCCTCGGGGATGGGGGCCATCTCCAGCGCCTGCCTGAGCTTCCTGCGCCCCGGGGACACGCTCGTCTTCTCGGATCCCGTGTACGGCGGCACGGAGTACTTCTTCCGCCACATGCTCCCCGGCTTCGGCATCCGCACCAAATCCTTCCCGGCGGGCTCCAGCAAGGCCGAGATGGAAGCCATGGTGGCGGGAGATCCCACCGTCAAGGTCCTCTACATCGAGACCCCCGCCAACCCCACCCTCATGCAGACCGACCTGAGGGCGGCGAGGGAGGTGGCCGATGCCCACGCCGCCCCGGACTCCCGCATCCTGGTGATGGTGGACAACACCATGCTGGGGCCCATCTACTGCCGCCCCCTCCAGCACGGGGCCGATCTCGTGCTGTATTCGGCCACCAAATTCTTCGGGGGGCACTCGGACCTCGTCGCGGGCCTGGCCCTGGGCTCCAGGGAGCTCATCTCCCGGGTGAAGGTGACCCGGACCATCCTGGGATCCAATTCGGATCCCGACACCGCCTGGCTCATCCTCCGCTCCCTGGGGACCCTCGAGATCCGGATGGAGAAGCAGCAGGAGAATGCCATCCGGGTTGTGGATTTCCTCCTCAGGCACCCCAAGGTGAAGGAGGTGGCCTATCCCGGCCTGGATTCCATGGGTCCGGGTCAGGCGGACCTCCACCGACGCCAGTGCTCAGGCTCAGGGAGCCTGCTCTCCTTCCGGGTGGGAGGGGGTGAGGCGGAGGCCTTCAAGGTCCTGGACGCGGTCAGGGAGATGAAGCTCGCGGTCTCCCTGGGGGGCATCGAGACCCTCATCGAACATCCCTCCACCATGACCCATTCGGACATGACCGCCGCGGAGAAGGCCCGGGCCGGGATCGGCGAGGACCTCATCCGGGTTTCGGTGGGCCTGGAGGACTCGGAGGACCTGGTCGCTGACCTCACCCAGGCCCTGGACGCCCTCTGAGCGCTTTTGGCCCGGAGTTCTGGCCGGGGCAGGGTTCGAGATCAGGGATTCAGGGAAATTTATGCCCTTTCCCGTTCACCCCTGCCCCGCCCGCCTTGGAAGGCCTTCCACCCTGAAATCGAGGCCCCGGCTCGCTTTCTCCCCTGGGGAACCCTGAGACCAGGGTTTTCAGGGGCGAGCCCCTGGGCGGCATGGCACGCGGGTTGCGGTCAGGCCCAGGTCGCGATGGAGCGCGAGGAGGAAACCCCATGAGTTCGGTCCTGAACAACGTCGCGGCCCTGGGCGCGAGCCGTCAGCTCGGCATCACATCCCAGGGGCTCGAGAAGACCATCGAGCGCCTCACCACCGGCAAGCGGATCAACAAGGCCTCCGACGACGCAGCGGGCCTCGCCATCAGCAACCGGCTGGGGGCGGACATCCGGGTGGCCGGACAGGCCCGGAGGAATGCCGGGGACGGCGTCTCCTACCTGCAGGTGGCGGACGGCATCCTCGAGGAGGTCACCAACCTGCTCACCCGGGCCGCCGAATTGGCCGAGCAGGCCGCCACGGGAACGGTGAGCACCCAGAACCGGAGCGACATCGACCTGGAATTCCAGAACATCATCCGGGGCATCGCCGACATCGGCCTGAACACGAAATTCAATGGCCAGACGATCTTCGACACTGGGACCACCCTGACCGTGGCGGTGGCGAGCTTCTCGCCCATCACGGTGACGGTCTCTTCCATTGCGACGTCGGCGACGGCCGCCCTGGGAATGACGGCCGGCACCACGGCCCTGACCACCGTGGCCTCCGCACAGGCCGCCATGCCCCTGATCACCGCCGCCATCGACCAGGTGAGCACCCTTCGGGCCACCATCGGGGCCACCCAGCAGCAGCTCAATTCCATTGCCAACTCCCTGGGCATCCAGGTGGAAAACTTCACCGCCGCCTATTCACAGATCCGCGACGCCAACATCGCCGACGAGGTGGTGGCCCTGTCGAAGTTCCAGATCCTGAACCAGTCCGGCACCTCCGCCCTGGGCCAGGCCAATCAGGCCCAGCAGCAGGTGCTTCGCCTGCTCCAGTGAGGACTCCTCCCCCCCGGAAAGCCCGGCGCAGGCCGGGCTTTTTCGTGCCCGAGGCATTCCCGGGGCCCCCTCCTTGGGCGATGATGGGGCCATGCCCCCGCGCCCTCGCCGGCGAATCAGCCCCTGGGTCACGCGCCCCCTCGCGGTGGTGGCCCTGGCCCTGGTCTGGAAGGCTGTCTGGCGCTTCGGCCCCCGGGTCCTCGGCCAGGCCGGCGTCGTCTTTCCGGTCCACGCTCGGCTGCTCGTCCAGCTCGGGGTTCCCTACCCCCGTTCGGTTCGCGCCATTCTTCCCGCCCCGGCGCCGGGCAGCAGCGCCGAGGCCCAGCTCCGCCTCATGGACTTCTGGGACGGAAAGACCTGGACCTCCAAGGCCCTCGCCGAAGGCCGGCGGGCGGGGAAGGACCTCGGCGTTGCCTGCGGGCGGCTGGTCCTCAAGGGCGGCGTCTCCGCCTCACCGCCCCGGGAAGAAAATGGAGTCCAGCGCGCCACCTTGACCTACCGGGTCCGCTGGGTTCCTCCCCCCGAATCGGACGACCTCTGGCGGGCCCGACAGATCGTGGGACTCAGGCTCCCAAGGGTGCCGGGGATCCCCTCCCCGGGGCAGGAATCCACCCGCCAGGCCGACATTACCCCTTCCCCCGTAGGGTGGAGGCTGCTCGAAGGGGACCGGTCGCGCCTCCAGGAGGCAGGCCTGGGGGAGCCCCGGTGGGCCTGGGTCCTCCACTTGTTCTAGCGAGCCTCCGATGACCTTGACCCTTCCCTTCGCGCGGGGCCAGCTGGTGGTGGTGGTCCTCCACTCTCCCCGGGAACGCCTCTGGGGCCGTCTTCTCGGACTGGAGGCGCCGGGCCTGGCCCTCCGCGGCCTCGACGTGGCCGCCTGGGAGGAAGTGCTCTCCCTCGTGCGGAAGGGTCTGGGGGATCAGGTCTCGCTGTCCACCCGCTTCCTCCCCATGCACCGGATCGAGTCGCTCTACCTGGATGAACGCAGCTCCGGCGTTCCGAGCCTGTCGGAGGTCTTCCTGGAGCGGACCGGCATGGACCCGGGCGCCTTCCTGGAAGGGGGCACCCCATGACACCCATCGGACTCTTCCTCTCGGGCGGCGGCGGCAATGCCCTCAACCTCCTGCGGGCCTGCCGCGAGGGCCGGGTCGATGCGGTACCGGTGATCGGGATCTCCAGTTCCTCCCGGGCCCCGGGGGTGGAGCGCCTGGAAGCAGAAGGCCTTCGGACCCTGGTATTCCTCCGGAGCCGGTTCGAGTCGGACCAGGCCTACTCGGAGGCCTGCCTGGGGGAGGCGGAGGCGGCCGGGGCGCAAATCGTCTGCCTGTGCGGGTGGCTCAAGAAGCTGGTTCTTCCTCCCGTCTGGGCCGGCCGCATCCTCAACATCCACCCCGCCCTCCTGCCCAGGTTCGGGGGGCCGGGAATGTACGGAATGAACGTCCACAGGGCGGTGCTGGACGCGGGAGAGGCCGAGAGTGGCGCCACCGTCCACCTGGTGGACGACGAGTACGACCACGGGGCGATCCTCGCCCAGCTCAAGGTGCCGGTGCTCCAGGGCGACACCCCAGAAGAACTCCAGAAACGGGTCTACTCGGCCGAAATGGAACTTTACCCGCGGGCCCTGGACGCCTTCATCCGGCGACGGGTCCTGCCCGGGCCCCGAAGAGACTGAAACCCGAACGGGGACTCCCCCTATGGCAAGGACGGCTTGGTCGGTCAAGGCAGGGACGCTCCTCCTGGCGCCGCTGATCTTGTTCGGGGTGGAGGCGCCCAGGGATCTCCCTTCCCCGGCCGCGGCCGTCGCCGCCACGGGCTTGCCTGCCTTCAAGGTGTTCACCGACCTGGACGGTCTCCCCCAGAATTCGATCGAGGCCCTGGTGCAGGACGCCAGGGGCTACGTATGGGTGGGGACTCAGGAGGGGGCGGCCTACACCAACGGTCGCAGGTGGGTCCAGGTCCGGCTTCCGGACCTGAACCGCTCCCAATGGATCCGGTGCATGGTGCTGGGGCGCGACGGGAGCCTCTGGTTCGGCCGGGACCAGGGGGGTGCCTGCCGGCTTCGGGAAGGGCAGTGGACCTCCTGGGGCCCCGAGCAGGGGCTCACCGGCAACGTCCTCGCCTTTTCGGAGGGCTCCGGGGATGCCTTCCTGGCGGGGACCTCGACCGGCCTCTTCCAGCTCCAGGGAAACCGCTGGGTGCCGCTCGAGCTTTCCCACCCCGCGGGACAGGCCCCGGTGCTTTCGCTCCTGGAATGGGACGGTAGCCTCTGGGTGGGCACGGAAAAGGGACTGGGACGGCGGACCCGGGGAGCCTGGTCCTGGTTCGGGACCGAAGATGGCCTGCCCTCTCCGGTGGTGTTCTCCCTGGGGGTCCGGCGCCAGGAGGGCAAGGAACAGCTCTGGGCCGGCACGGGACGGGGGGTGGCCCGTTTCGGGGCGGCCGGGTGGACCCCCCTGGGCCCGAAACAGGGGCTCCCCGCCAATATCGTGAACCGGATCCTCCAATCCCCCGGCCCGGATGGAACCCTGTGGGTCGCCACGGAAGAAGGGATCGCCTGGGAAGAGGGCGGCCGCTGGAGGCGCCTGGACAACACCACAGGGCTGCCGAACCAGGTCATCCGGAGTCTGCTGATCACGCGGCCCGCGGGGGGACCCCCCACGGTCTGGGCCGGTTCCTTCGGGGGGCTCGTCCGGATCCAGCGCGGAGCCTGGTCGGCGCTGAAGGAACGTACCGGGCTCCCGGGCAGCGTCGTTTTCGCGATCCAGGAAACGAAGGAACCCTCGGCCTTCTGGATGGGCTCCCTGGGCGGGGGTCTCTCCAGGTTCATGGAGGGTCGCTGGCATCATTTCGGCCCCGATTCAGAAGTGCCGGACCGTCACATCCTCTGCATCCGGGAAAGTGCCCACGGTCCGGGGGGCGGACCGGCGGTGTGGGTCGGCACCCGCGGGGGCGGCCTGCTCCGGTTCATGGGGGGGCGATGGACCCGCTTTACCGAGCGGGACGGTCTTCCCGACAACTGGATCTATTCGCTCTTCGAAGCCCGGGACCAGGATGGATCCCGCCACCTCTGGGCGGGAACGCGAAAGGGGCCTGTCCAGTGGAATGGCCGAGGATGGGTCAAACCCGAGGAGGTACCCCAGGTCCCGGCCCTCGCCTTCCTCCAGACCCGGGGGAAGGACGGAAAGGAATCTCTCTGGATCGCCACGCGGGGGGAGGGCGTGATGGTGAGGGAAGGCGGGAACTGGAAGACCTTCCGGAAGGATTCCGGGCTCTGCGACGACAGGGCGGTCTGCCTGCTGGAGGTTCCGGATTCGGGGTCCTCCTGGCTCTGGGTGGGAACCATGCACGGCCTTTGTCGCCTGCGCCTGGACAAGCCCGGGTCTCCCTGGGAAACCCTGTCCGGCGAGCGCCTTCCGGGTCTGCCCAGCCAGGTGGTCTACCAATTGGCCAGGGATGGCCGGAACCGGGTCCTGGCCTTCACCCACCGGGGGGTGGCACGGCTCACCCCGCGCCTGGCCTCCCCGGAGGATCCGGCCACCCACACGGTCTACACCTTCACCACGGAAGACGGACTCCCCTCCAACGGGTGCACCCAGGGATCCTGTTTCGTGGACCGCGCCGGGGGCATCTGGACGGGCACCGTGGCCGGCGCGGCGGTGCTGGATTCGAATTGGGCACCCTCGGAAGTGGGGGAGAATCCCCTCCTCCTTGAAAGCATTTCCGTCCAGGGCCGGCCCCGATCGATGGAGGCGGGCCAGGAGATCGGGTGGAAGGAGGGTGGACTGGCGTTCGAGTACGCCTCCCTGAGCTATTGGAGGGAACGGGAAGTCCGCTACCGGACCCAGCTCGAGGGGCTGGAGCGCGTGCCCACGGACTGGGTGGCGGATGCGAAGCGGGAATTCGCGAGCCTCCCTGGAGGTTCCTATGTGTTCCGGGTGTGGGCCCGGGATCATTCGGGGCGGGTCTCGGGCCCCGTCTCCTTCCCCTTCACGGTCGCCACTCCGCCCTGGCGGACCTGGTGGGCAAGGGCGGCCTTCGGAGGTCTGCTCGCGCTGGGGGTGTTCCTCCTCGTCTGGGCTTGGACGCGAATTCTGCGAACAAGAAACCTTGAACTGGAGGCCCGGGTCCGGGAGCGCACCGAAGCCCTGAGGGCCGCCATGGCGGACCTGGAACAGGCCCGGGACGAGGCCATGCGGGCCACCAGGGCCAAATCCGAATTCCTGGCAACCATGAGTCACGAGATCCGGACGCCCCTCAACGCCGTGATAGGAATGGCCGGACTCCTGGCCGACACCGCCCTCTCCCGCGAGCAGCGGGACTACAACGAGACCCTCAGGAATTCCGCGGAGAACCTGCTCACGATCCTCGACGACGTTCTGGACTACTCCAAAATCGAGGCCAGCCGGATGACCGTCGAGCAGGTCCCCTTCAACCTCCTTCATGAAGCCGAAGAATGCCTGGGCCTGATGGCGGAGCCCGCGCAGCGGAAGGGTCTGGAACTCGCCGGGCTCTTCCATCCCGATGTGCCGGTCAAGGTGATCGGGGACCCGACCCGACTCCGGCAGATCCTGATCAACCTTCTCGGAAATGCCATCAAATTCACCCCGGCCGGGGAGGTCACCCTCCGGATCACCGAGATCGGCCCCAGCGGGGCGGGCAGCCGCGTGCGCTTCGAGGTCGCAGACACGGGCATCGGCATCAGCCCTGAAGCCCTCCCAGGGCTCTTCCAGGCCTTCACCCAGGAGAGTCCTGCCACCCATCGGACCTACGGCGGTTCGGGCCTTGGACTGTCCATCTGCAAGCGCCTGGTGGACCTGATGGGGGGCCGCATCGGGGCGGAGAGCCAGCCCGGACAGGGCAGCCGCTTCTGGTTCGAATTGTCCTTCCCCCTTCAGCCCGAGCCCTGGACCCCCTTCGAGTCCCTGGGTCCCGACTGCGAGCTCGGGCTCGCCGAGCCCCACGCCTGCGTCCGGGAGTCCCTGCGCCTGTCCACCGAGCCCTGGGGGGCGAGTCTCGCCTTGGCCTCCAGCCTGGAGGAACTCCTCCGGATGGGCCAGGGGTCGCTGCCCCCGAGGGCGCTGCTCCTGGATGCAGGTCTCCTCGGGGAGGATCCTCTGGCGGAACTCACCATGCTCCGCGCCCCGGGGCTTCCCCCCCTCATTCTCCTGGCCACCATCCGCCAGCTGCGGATCTGTGAAAAGGTGCGAAGCGCCGGGCTTGCCACCTATCTCACCAAACCCCTTCGCCGGGGAAGGCTCCACCGGGCCCTGCGGCAGGCCCTGGGCCTCGAGCCCGTCGAGGGAACCGGTCCCGGGGCCGATGGGCTGGGCCGTGCGCCCCGGGGGCGCGTGCTGGTGGTGGACGACAACGAGACCAACCGCAAGGTCACCCTCCTCCAGCTCCAGGGGCTGGGCTTTTCCGGCCGGGGCGCGGAGAGCGCGGCGGCGGCCTTCCAGGCGATGGATGAGGAACGATTCGATGTGGTCCTGATGGACTGCGAGATGGCTGTCATGGACGGGTTCGAGGCCACGCGGGAACTCCGGAGGAGGGAGGGGGCCGGTCCCCGGCAGGTGGTCCTGGCCCTCACCGCCCATGCCATGGATGGCGTCAGGGAACGCTGCCTCGAGGCAGGAATGGATGGTTTCCTGTCCAAACCCGTCCGCCAAGAGCCCCTTCAAGAGGCTCTCCTCAAGTGGATCCAGGCCCCGAGCAGCCCTGGACCCATGGAGGAAGGGGCTCTGTCGGAGCCAGGGGTGCTGGATGCGAAAACCTGGGCGGGTCTCCGCCACCTGGAGGCGATCACAGGAGAGGGGGCCATCGCGGAACTCGTGGAGGGCTTCACCGCCGACGCTCCGGAGCGGATGGCCCGCATGCGGCAGGCTCTGGCTGCGGGGGACATGGATTCTCTCTCCCGGGATGCCCACGATCTCAAGTCCAACGCCGCCTCCCTCGGGGCCCTGCGTCTCGCCCGGAGGATGGAAGCCGTGGAACTGGCCGCCCGGGGGGAAGCGGAGGCGGACTGGCCCCTGCTCATGGAGGCGTCCTCGGCGGCCCTGGAGGAAGTGTTGGGGGCCCTTCGCGGCGGATTGACCTGACGGTCCCTGAGGGCAGCGGGCCGCCATCCGGCGGCCCGGCCCTGCGGGTGGGGAGGGCAAGGGAGCGTGCCGGGGGGCCTGGGTGGGGAAGGGAAGGGGGCCTACACTGGGGCCATGATCCCCCTGCTCTCCGCCGACGAGATGCGAGCCCTGGAGGAAAGGGCGATCCGGGACTGGGGCATCCCCTCCCTGGTCCTTCAGGAACATGCGGCCGCGGGCGCCCTGGAACTCCTCCCCCGGGGTCAGAGGATCCAGGTGCTCGCCGGGCCGGGGACCAACGGGGGGGATGCCCTGGCCCTGGCCAGGCTGGCCCGCCTGCGGGGGGAGTGGGTGGAGGTCTGGACCCTGGTGCCCGAGCCTCGCTGGAAGGGGGACGCGGCGCTCCAGGCAAGCCTGTGGGAGGGCCTGGGAGGCGGCTACCGGCACGTCGAGCATCCGGCCGAGGCGCTCCGGGGATTCCGGGGCTGGGTGGTGGACGGAATTCTCGGGCTGGGATCGCGCCTCCCCCTGTCCGGGGCGGCCGAGGCCTGGGTCAGGGCCCTCCAGGATGCCCAGTCCCTGGGGGACCCGGGGTTCCGGGTGCTCTCCCTCGACCTCCCCACGGGATTGGATCCGAGTTCGGGAGACGGCCCCGGACCCGCGGTCCGGGCCGCGGTCACGGCCTGCTTCGGCCACCTCAAGCGGTGCCACGGACTGCGCCCCGCCAGGGACCTGTGCGGGGAGATTCACATCGTCCCCATTCCCCTGAACGAGGCCCCTGAGGCCCGGGTCTGGCGGATGGAGGCGCCCACGGTTGCCGATGCTCCCTGGGACGCCCACAAGCGCGAAAGGGGCCACGTGGGGATCCGGGCGGGCACGCCCGGGATGAGCGGCGCGGCGGTGCTCGCGGCCCTGGGGGCCCTGCGCGCGGGGGCGGGCCTGGTCACGGTCCTTCCCGACCCCGCGGTGCGGGAGGAGGTGGCCTCCCAGGTCCCGGAGGCCATGGTCCGGCCCTGGGAGGGCCAGGTGCCCGAGGGAGTGGATGTACTCCTGGCGGGTCCCGGAGGGGTGACGGAACCCCCTGCGTGGAGAGGCCCCCTGGTCCTCGACGCCAGCGCCTTGCGCCCTGGGGAAGGTGCCCGCTGGCTGGCCCGGCCCGACACCGTGCTCACCCCCCACCCGGGGGAATTCGGGCGCCTCTTCGGCGAGGGAATCCTCTCCGGCCGGGGGACCGATGCGCGTCTCGCCGCCGTCGGGGCAGTGGCCTCGGGCCCGGGGGTGCTGGTCCTCAAGGGCGCCCAGAGCCTGGTGGCCGGGGGGGGGGACGAGGCCATCCTCGTGAACGGCACCGGCCACGGGGGCCTCGCCACCGGAGGCACGGGCGACTTTCTCGCAGGCATGGTGGCGGCGGCGGTGGGGCGTTGGGCCACGGCCCGGGGCCGGGGGGATGCCCGCCCAGGAAGCCTCAAGTCGGCGGTGGCGGAAGCGGTGTGGCTCCACGGCGCCGCCGCGGACCGCCTGGGCCCCGGCCCCCTCCTGGTCCGGGACCTGGGAGAGAGCCTGCAGGCCCTGCTACGGGATCCTGGCCGGAGGCCGGGCCGTGATTGAACGGTTCCTGGGGGACGAGGAACTCACGGAAGCCCTCGGGGCGGAGCTGGCCGCCCGGACCCCGCCCGGGGGGACCTGGCTGCTGGAGGGCCCCCTGGGGGCGGGCAAGACCTGCTGGACCCGAGGGTTCGTGGCGGGGCTGGGGGGCGATCCGGAGCAGGTGGCTTCTCCCACCTTCGCCGTCCTACACCGCTACAAGACTCCCGCCGGCCGGGTCTTCCACCTGGACCTCTACCGGCTGGGCCTCGGGGGGGCCTGGGGCCTGGGCCTGGAAGAACTCAAGGAAGCGGAGGACCGCATGGTGGTGGAGTGGGGGGCCGGGGAGGGTCCCTGGAACCCGGGCTGGGTGGCCACCCTGGAGCTCACGCCCCTGGGGGAAGGTCGGCTGGCCCGATGGACATTCCCTGACCAGGGGGACGCGCCATGATGGGACCATGGCGCCGGAATTGATCCTTCCCCTCCTCGCCCTCCTGGCGGCCCTCGCCGCCGCCCTCGGCGCGTGGCTTCCCCGCCGGCGGACGGAAGAGGCCCTGAGAAGCGAGCTCGAGCGGCTCCGGCGCGACGTCCAGGCCGACGCCGCCGCCCAGATGGGGCCGCTGCAGCGGGGGCTCTCGGACCTTCGGGCCGAGCAGGCGGCCGGGCGGCAGGAACAGGTGCTGCGCCAATCGGAACAGCTGGACAAGGCCTTCGGGGAATTGCGGCTCTCCCTGGAACAGGCCGCCCTGGCGGCCCGCACGGAGCAGCGTGAACAGCTGCAGGGCGTCCAGCGCCTCGTGAACGACCGCCTGGACGCCATCCAGCGGGGCAACGAAGAAAAACTGGAAGCCATGCGCCGCACCGTGGACGAGAAGCTCCACGACACCCTGGAGAAACGCCTGGGGGAGAGCTTCAAGCTCGTGTCCGAGCGGCTGGAGCAGGTGCAGCGCGGCCTGGGCGAGATGCAGAACCTGGCCCAGGACGTGGGGGGTCTCAAACGGGCCCTCACCAACGTGAAGACCCGCGGCGTCCTGGGAGAAGCCCAGCTCGGATCCATCCTCGAGCAGTTCCTCGCCCCGGGTCAGTACGAGCGGAACGTGCGGATCCGACCCCGCAGCAACGAGATGGTGGAGTTCGCCGTGCGCTTCCCGGGGCCCGAGGAGGGAGCGCCCATGTGGCTGCCTGTGGACGCCAAATTCCCCACCGAGGACTACCAGAGGCTCATGGAGGGCTACGACGCGGCGGACGCCTCCGGGGTGGAGGCGGCGGGCAAGGCCCTGGAGGCCCGGATCCTCACCCAGGCTCGGGAGATCCGGGACAAGTACATCGCGCCGCCCTACAGCACTGACTTCGCGCTCCTCTTCCTCCCCTTCGAGGGGCTCTACGCCGAGGCCCTCCGGCGCCCCGGCCTTCTGGAAAAGGTGCAGCGGGAGTGCCGGGTGACCTTCGTGGGTCCCACCACCCTGATGGCTGTCCTCAACAGCCTCCAGGTGGGCTTCCGCACCCTGGCCATCTCCAGGCAGACCGCAGAGGTCTGGAAGCTCCTCAGCCAGGTGAAGACGGAGTTCGCCCGGTTCGGGGATTCGCTCTCCGCGGCCCAGAAGAAGATCGAGGAGGCCGGCGGCAAGCTGGGGGATGTGGCCCGGCGCAAGGAACTCATGGAACGCCGCCTCTCCAGTGTGGAGACCCTGCCCGAGGCGGCGCCGATCCCCGAATTGGCCGGCGGCCTCCCGGGTCCCGGTTCGGAATTTTCCTGAAAATCGCTTAGGATCAGGGGCAGGAAGCGGGACCATCCATGCCTCATGGTCGGCACGTCCACGGGCCCGGCGAAGTGATCGCCGTGGACCGGAACTACGTCCCCATGCAGGAGATCAGCCGCCGGAAGGCCATCTGCAGCGTGGTGGCGGGCCGGGCCTGGATCCTGGACGCGGCCACCTTCGACCGGCATGCGGACCTCGCCACCGCCTTCCGCCTCATCGTCTTCCCCCACGCCCAGGCCTGCGCGGAGAGCAAGCTGCTCACGGGCCGCCTGGAGCGTCGGGTCCTCAAGCGGGACCACTTCCTCTGCATGTACGAGGGCTGCGGCAGCCGGGCCACCACGGTGGACCACGTGGTGCCGCTCTGCCAGGGGGGCCAGACGAGCTGGCAGAACCTGGTGGCCTGCTGCCTTCCCTGCAACCAGCGGAAGGGGGGGCGCACCCCCGACGAGGCGGGCATGAAGCTCAAGCGCGTCCCCAAGGGGCCCCGGGCGCACCTGTTCGAGCGCTTCGAACAGATCATCCGCGACGCCACGGCCGCCTGACATCCTCGTCCGGCCCGAGACGGCGGCCCCGACCCGGCCTGCCGCTCCAGGGGCCCGGGGTTCGACGCGGCTGAATCCCATTGGGTGGATTGGTGACGGCAACGTGCGAAAAAAAGGATCTATTGAATCCGATTCGAAACAGCGATTATTGCAAAAAAACCTTTCCTCTTTCAGGAGTGGTGCCTTAAATTGGAGGGCCCGAGGGAGGAAACATGGCGGAAATTGAAATCAACAGTCAGAACGGCAAGGATTTTTCAGGTGATGTGCTTGTCGTTCCCGTGTTCTCCGGACGGGAACGCCATCGCCTTCCCCTGGCCATCTCCAAGGTCGCGCGCCAGGTGATGGACGAGGGGGACTTCAAGGCCGAACTCAATGAAATGGTGCCGCTCCACCACCCCAACGGCGTGAAAGACAGCCGGTGGATGTTGCTGGTGGGCCTCGGCGAAGAGGAACAGGTTTCCCTCAACAAGATCCGCAAGGCCGTGGGAACCGCGGCCCGCTTCTGTCTGAAGAAGAAATGGCTGGAGGCGGGGGTGGTGGCCCCTTCGACGTCCGTCCTGAACCACGACCTGGTCCAGGAGTCCGTGCTGGAAGGCATGCTCCTGGCCGACTACGATTTCTCGGCCTACAAGGGAGAGAAGAAGGATCCCCGGCACTTCAAGCGCCTGGAGATCTTCACCAACGGGGAGGACACCCGGAAGGCCCGCCGGCGCCAGCCCATGGTCGAGGCGGCGGTGAAGGCCTGCCACCGGGTCAGGGACATGGCCAACACCCCTCCTGGCGACCTCTACCCGGAATCCTTCGTCGAGGCGGCCCAGAAGCTCGCCAAGCAGCACAAGCTGGGCCTCGAGGTCCTGGACGTCCCGGCCCTTGAGAAGGGTGGCTTCCGGTGCGTCCTGGGCGTGGGGCAGGGCAGCGCGCGGCCGCCGCGGGTGGTGAAGCTGGAGTACAAACCGAAGGAGAAGCCCAGGAAGCACGTGGTCCTGGTGGGGAAGGGCGTCTGCTTCGACAGCGGCGGCCTCTCCCTGAAGGATGCCTCGGGCATGGAGAACATGAAGGACGACATGACCGGGGCCGCCATCGTCCTCGCAACGCTGGCCGCCTGTGCGGAAACGGAATGCCCGGTGCAGGTGACGGGACTGCTCGGCCTGGTTGAGAACATGCCCTCCGGATCCAGTTACAAGCCCGGGGACGTGCTCCGAAGCCGGGGCGGCAAGACCATCGAAGTGCTCAACACCGACGCCGAGGGCCGACTGGTACTGGCGGACCTTCTCCACTGGGCCGGGGAGATCAATCCGGACCACATCGTGGACCTGGCCACCCTGACCGGGGCTGCCCTGATCGCGCTGGGGGACTCCGTCAACGCCGTCATGGGCACGGACGATAAGCTGGTGGCGCGCCTTCTGGACGCCGGGAACGCCACCGGGGAGCACCTGTGGCAGCTGCCCTTGGTGGAGGAGTACCGGGAGGCCCTCAAGAGCCCGGTGGCTGACGTCAAGAACATCTCGGGGACCCGCTGGGGGGGGAGCATTTCCGCTGGCCTCTTCCTCAGCGAGTTCGTCCAGCACCCTTCCTGGGCCCACGTGGACCTTTCGGGTTGCTTCAGCACCAAGGAGCGGGACTACCGGCCCCAGGGGGCCACGGGGGAGGGTCCCCGGTTCCTCCTCGAGTGGCTCCACGGCTGAGTTGGCAGCCTCGCGTCAGGAAAGAGGGCTCCGGCCCTCTTTTTTTGCAGTCACAGCGCTTGCCTCTTGACCAGGGATCCCGATCGAGGATGCTATTGGATACGCCACATCCGGAGCCGCCATGGAAGCCATGGAAACCCTCACCAAGGCCGACCTGTCCAAGCACTTGCAGGACCGCCTGGAGGTCGGGAAGAAGGAAGCCGATCTGTTGGTGAACGTCTTCCTCGACAGCATCATCCACGCCCTCCGGAAGGGCGACGGGGTGGAGCTTCGCGGGTTCGGCAGTTTCCGGCTGCGGGACAGGAAGTCCCGCCTCGGCCGCAATCCCCGCAGCGGCGAGAACATCGCCGTTCCCGCCAAGCGGGTGGTCTACTTCAAGCTCGGAAAGGAACTCCGGAGCAAGCTCATCGACGAGAAGTGAGCCCGCCCCGGGACCCAACCTCTGAAAAGGAGCGCCCCATGAAGATGAAGCACGTCCTCCTCGCCCTGGCCGTCCTCGCCGGCCTGGCGACCCCCGCCAGCGCCCAGACCGAGAAGAGCAAGCGGCCCCGGGTCGCCGTGCTCGAGTTCAAGGCCCCCAAGGAAGCCTGGAGCGGGTGGGGCTGGTACTGGAACCACGACAGCCAGGCCCGCATGTCCAGCGTCCTGCAGGACCTCTTCGTCACCGAATTGAGCGAGGCTGGCTCGGGCAAGATCCGGCTCATCGAGCGGGAGCGGCTCCAGGAGATCCGCCAGGAGCAGGCCTTCGGGCAGAGCGGCGAGGTGGACACCGCCTCCGCCGTCAAGCTCGGGAAGCTGCTCGGCGTGAAGTACATGATCACCGGCAAGATCACCCGCTTCGCCTACGACAAGAAGGGCTTCAGCACCGGCTGGGGCGCGGGGGTGCTGGTGGGCAAGCTGACCAAGGATCCCCTGGCCGGGGCGGTGGCGGGCAGCGTGGACATCAAGAAGGCCAACTTCGACGGCAGGCTCGACGCCCGCGTCATTGACGTCGAGACCGGGGAGATCGTGGGCACCGCCTGGGCCGAGCACAAGGAAGGCAACGTGGGCGTGAAGGTCGCGGGGACCGGCAACGAGTTCCAGTACGACCAGTCGCTCGTGAACAAGGTCTTCGAACCCTGCGTGAAGGAGATGACGCCCAAGCTCGTGCAGAAGATCATGCAGGACCAGTAGGCCTGAACCGGAATCCCGGAAACCTCGCGGCGGGCCTGGGCCCGCCGCGATTCATGTCCCGGGGCCGGCCCAGGCGGCGGCGGCCTCCCGGATCGCGGCGGCGTAGCCCTCTCCCAGGACCGGGGCGCAGTTGAGGTGCCAGGTGGGCACCTCCACCGGGCGGATCCGGCGGAAACGGGAGGCGAGGATCCGCTGCCCGGCCGCCGGGGCCAGCCGGTCCTCGGTGGCGATGAAACAGAGGGCAGGGGTGGCGAGGGGCCCTTCCACCCTGCGGATCAGATCGGTCTCCGCGGGATCGTAGGCCCCCATCCGGCCAGCCCATTCCGCGGCCCAGGATCCGATGAAGGGGGCGGCCAGGTGCCAGGCCCGGTCCCGGGGCCCCCGCACCAGGCGCTCGGCGAAGTCCCGGCTCGAGAGGGGCGCTCCCTCCCAGATGAAACCTCCCAGGGGACCCCCGCCTTCGGCCTCCAGGGATTGGAGGGCCAGGAGGCCCACGGAGGCGCCCAGGCTTCGCCCCATTAGGAGGATCCTGCGCCGGGGCAGACCCCTGGACTCCAGGTGGTGGACCACCCGCACCACCTCCTCGCATTCCCGGGCCCCGAAAGTCACCGGGGGGGCGGGGGCGCCGGTCCGGAGGGCATCGTCCCGCCGGCGGTAGGTGAAGATGGCCGCATCCCATTCCGGGAACCAGCGGAGCGCAGGGCTGGTTCCCCATCGGTCGTCCCCGAATCCGTGCAGCAGGAGCACCAGACCCCGGGCCGGGGAACTCCGGCGGAGGGTCCAGAGCTGGAGCCCCCCGGCCTCCTCGGCTTCCCATCGGCCTCCGGGGTCTCCCTCCCCGCCCCGGGCGAGGTCCGCGTAGGTACCTTCCACGCGGGCCAGGGGCTGGGGGCGGTAGAAAGGGGGGTCCACCAGCTCCCGGGCCACCGCCCGGGCCTTCCAGGTCAGAAAGCCCCCCGTCCCCAGAACCCCAAGGGTCCCCAGGGCCAGGAGGCTTCGGCCCAGGGGCCTCACCAGTACCCCGCGCGCACCAGGATTCGAGCGTCCTCGTCGCGGATCCGGACCCTGCAGGCGAGCCGCCAGCCCTCCGGATGTCCGTTCCGGCTGAGCACCTCCCACTCCCTCCGGGACCTGCGGGAGAGGGCCTCCGCCCCCTCAAGGATTTCCAGGGCGCATCGTCCGCAGGCTCCCCGGCCCGCACAACTCGAGGCCACGGGCAATCCCGCCTGCAGGCACCGGGCCATCAAGGTTCCCCGGTCGACCAGGGGCAGCTCACCCCTCCGGGTCCGAGCGGCCGGAGCCACGTCCTAGGGCTCCAGCACGGCGGTGACCCCGGGAATCCCCTCGGCGGGAGGCAAGGGCTCGGCCGTTCCGTAGAGCACCGCCTTGAAGGTCTGACTGAAGCTCACCAGGAAGGTTCCTTGTTCCGGGGTGACGAAGAACTCTCCCTGATCCGGCCCGAAGGCCAGGGTGAAACTGGAAAGGAAGTAGCGATGTTTCCCGGGGGCCAGGCCCCTGATCCAGAGGTTCTTCCCGCCCTTCCGGGAGATCTGGACGGGAACGCGGACGCCGTCCAGGGTGAGGTCGATGGGGTCCTTGACCACCTTGGTGAACTGGAGGAGGACGGTGCCGGGAGGAACGGGCTTGGGAGGCCTGAGGACGGCGGGCCTCCGGCAGGCGAGGCCCGAAGCCGCCAGGAGTCCGATTGCCAGGATGGCGGCCTTTCCCATGAATCCTCCCCCATCTTCGAGCCTATCGGTTTTCCGCTGCCGGGACCACCCGACAGGAATGGCCCGGAGGGGCGCCGGGTTCCGCGTCCAGGGTATGCTGGTGCCTTTCCGGAGATCCCATGACGCGCGTCCGCTTCACCACCGACCGGGGGGACATCAACCTCGAACTGTTCCCCCAGGAAGCCCCGGCCACCGTGGCGAACTTCGTGAAGCTCATCCAGGCGGGGTTCTACGACGGCCTGGCCTTCCACCGGGTGATCCCCCATTTCGTCATCCAGGGGGGCTGCCCCAACACCCGGGAGGGCGCCGCGGGGGCCCCCGGCACCGGCGGCCCGGGCTGGAAGATCAAGTGCGAGACCTCCGGGAACCCCCACCAGCACAAGCTGGGGGCCCTCTCCATGGCCCACGCGGGCAAGGACACCGGGGGCAGCCAGTTCTTCGTGGTGAACGGCGACCGGCGGAACGTCCAGCATCTGGACGGTGTCCACACCGTCTTCGGCCAGTGCGTCGCCGACACCGACATCCAGGTGGTGCAGGCCATCCGGGCCAACGACCGCATCGTGAAGGCGGAGATCCTGGAAGCCTGACCGGTGCGGGGCTGCCCCTTTCCTTCCTTCCGGGGGGTCAGGGGCGCTCCAGGCCGTAGCGGGCGATTTCTTCGAAGAGCTGCCGGGGGTCCTGGGGCAGGAAACCACGGCTCCTCCGCACCCGGGCGCCGAGGATACGGTCCAGCCTGAACATTCGCCCGTCCCGCTTGGCCGTGTCCCAGGCCAGCAGGTACCACAAGGGCGCCTGCACCAGAAGGCCGTGGGGCTGGACGCAGCGGCGGCTGGGGCGTCCGCCCTGATCCACATAGTCCAATTCCAGCTCCCAGGAGTGGGTGAAGGCCTCCTCGCAGGCGGCGTACACCGAGGGGACCACACACCCGGAATCCGAGAGGACCCTGGGCGAGGGGGGATGGCCCAGGACCACCCGGCGAAGGAGGGCCTCCAGGCGCGCCCCGGCCTCCTTGGGCAGGCCCACCACCAGCCTGGGGAGGACCAGGTCCAGGGTCCCTCCCGAGGGAAGGGCCCCCAGGGCCTCGCTGAGACGGTGCGCCAGGGCCAGGCGGAAGGCCTCTCCCAGGCTGAGCCCCAGGGGGGGAGGAAGGGCGGATCCGCGCAATCGCAACCCGCCCCCGCGGCCGGGCTCGCCCTCCACCGGCAGGCCCTGCTCCCGAAGGCGGGCCAGGTCCCGCTGGACGGTCCGTTCCGTCACCCCGAATTCCCCCGCCAGGGCGGCGATGGTGCTCCCTCCCGGGCGGCGCAGGCGCTCGGCGAGGGCGTACAGTCGGTCCAGACGGCTCATGAATGGCGACAGGAATGGTCGGGGTTCAGAACCATCCTCTCCCATGCGGAAGGTTCCGCGAAGGAGAAGGAATGAATGGGGTCCATGAGATCGCCCAGTACCGCGTTCGCCCCGGGACCGACCCGGTGCGCCTGCAGGCAATCCTGAAGTCCCTCCACGCCTGGCTGACGGCCCAGCCCGGTTGCCTCGAGATCCGCAGCTTTCTCGCCGAGGACGGGATCGGAGTGACCGACCTCATCGCCTGGCGAAGCAAGGGCGAGGCCCAGAAAGCCATGGCCGCCAGCGAGCACCAGGAGTGCCTCCAGGCCCTCCTGCCCCTCGTCGAACCGGACAGCTTCGGGGTTAACTACGGGAGACAGTTGCTCGAGACGCGTCCCTGATGCCTGGGGCGCCTGTTCGTCGGAGGGTCACCCCTCCTCCGGGGGAGCCTGTGACCAAGGTGGACTTGAAACGGGAATGGAATCACCTCTACGGGACGCGGGGCCTCGACCCAGTCCGGGTCGAGGTCCCGGCCTTCACCTACCTGATGGTGGACGGGGCGGGGGACCCCAACCGGGTCCCCGAGTATGCGGAGGCCGTGGAGGCCCTTTTCTCCCTGTCCTATGCCGTGAAGTTCTCCCTCAAGAAGGGCCCCCGGGCCCTCGACTACGCCGTCATGCCCTTGGAAGGCCTGTGGTGGTCCGAGGATGCCGAGGCCTTCATCCTGGGCCGCAGGGACGACTGGCGGTGGACCGCGATGGTGCTGCAGCCACCCTTTGTTGCCCGCGAGACCCTGGAGACCGTGCGGGTGGAGGTCGCCCAGAAGAAGCTCCTTCCCGGCCTGGCCCGGCTCAGGATCGAAACCTTCGAGGAGGGACCCTGCGCCCAGGTTCTCCATGTGGGGCCCTTCTCCGAGGAGGGACCTGCCATCGCCCGGCTCCACCGGTTCATCGAAGGCATCGGCAGCCTGCGCGGGAAGCACCATGAAATCTACCTCAGCGACATCCGCCGCGGCGATCCCTCACAATGGCGGACCATCCTTCGCCAGCCCTTCACCTGAGGCCCCCGTGATCAAGCTCCGACCCGTCCAAGACCTGCCGCGCTGCTCCTGGTGCGGGACAGACCCGGTTCTGGCCGCCTACCACGACGAGGAATGGGGCGTGCCCGTGCACGAAGACCGCCGGCATTTCGAAATGCTGATCCTCGAAGGAGCCCAGGCCGGGCTCAGCTGGTCCATCATCCTGCGAAAGCGGGAAGGCTACCGCCGGGCCTTCGAGGGTTTCGATCCCGCCCGGGTGGCACGCTTCACCGACGCCCGTCTCGAGAAGCTGGCGGGCGACCCGGAAATCGTGCGGAATCGCCTGAAGATCCGGGCGGCCCGGGACAATGCGCGGGCTTTCCTGGAGGTGCAAAAAGAGTACGGAACCTTCGACGCCTTTCTCTGGCCTTTCGTGGGGGGGGCGCCGAAGGTGAATTCATGGCAAAGCCTGTCCGAGGTCCCGGCGGTCACCCCGGAGGCCGAGGCCCTCAGCAGGGAGCTCAAGCTCCGAGGCTTCCGCTTCGTGGGGCCGACGATCATGTATGCCACCATGCAGGCGGTGGGCCTGGTGGATGACCACCTCGACGGCTGCTGGAGGCGGATGGACCGATGAGCGGAACTCCCCTCCGGATCGGACCAAAATCGACCGCCTGGATGCGGGCGGCTGGGGTGCGCAGCCTGGAGGATCTCGAGCGCCTGGGCGCGGTGGAGGCTTGGCGCAGGGCCAAGACTGTCCATCCCCGTGAGGTGAGCCTGAACCTGCTCTGGGCCCTGCAGGGCCTTCTCATGGGCTGCGCGTGGAATGAGATCCCCCCGGGAGTCAAGGAGGCCCTGCGCCGCGAGGCCGGGCTCTGAACCCTGCGCCCGAGCCGCTACACTGAAGGGTCCGGAGCGACCCGTGCCCCAGCGCTTCTACGTCACCACCCCGATCTACTACGTCAACGACAAGCCGCACATCGGCCACACCTACACCACGGTGCTGGCGGATGTGCTGGCGCGCTTCCACCGGATGCTGGGGGAGGAGGTCTACTTCCTCACGGGGACCGACGAGCACGGTCAGAAGATCGAGAAGACCGCCGCCGCCCGGGGCATCACCCCCCAGCAACTGGCGGACGAAGTGGTGCCCAACTTCGAGGCGCTCTGGAAGCGCATGGGCCTCACCCACGACGATTTCATCCGCACCACCCAGGAGCGCCACAAGACGGTGATCCGAGAGCGCTTCCAGCAGCTCCTGGGGACCGGCGACATTTTCAAGGCCACGTACAAGGGCCTGTACTCGGTGAGCGACGAAGCCTATGTCACCGAGACTCAGGCGAAGGAGCTTCAGGCCCAGGGGCTGGGGCACCAGCTGGTGGAGCTGGAGGAGGAGAGCTACTTCTTCCGGCTCTCGGCCTATGAGAACTGGCTCATCCAGCTCTACGACAGGCACCCCGAGTTCGTGCGGCCCGAGTTCCGGCTCAACGAGGTGAGGCAGTTCGTGGCCCCGGAGGGGCAGCGCGGCAACCTCCAGGACCTCAGCATCAGCCGGACAAGCATCACCTGGGGCATTCCCGTGCCCGGGGACCCCAAGCACGTGGTCTACGTCTGGTTCGACGCCCTCCTCAACTACCTCAGCGCCCTGGGGGAGGAGCACAAGGAATTCTGGCCCCCCACGGTCCAGATCGTCGGCAAGGACATCCTGCGCTTCCACGCGGTGTACTGGCCGGCCTTCCTCATGGCGATGTTCCGCCGGGAGGACGAGCCCCTCGACGGCCCCTTCCCCGAGCGCCTGCGGCCCCTGCTGCCGGGAACCATCCTGGCCCACGGCTGGTGGCTCATGGGCGAGAGCAAGATGAGCAAGTCTCTGGGGAACATCGTGCGGCCGGAGCAGCTCCTCCGTTTCGGCAACGACGCCGCCCGCTTCTTCCTGCTGCGAGACATGCAGATCGGCCACGACCGGTCCTTCAGCTTCGAGGGATTCATGGAACGCCTCAACGCGGACCTCGCCAACGGCCTGGGCAACCTCGCCGCGCGAAGCATCTCGATGATCAAGAAGTACCGGGGGGGAAACGTCCCCACCCCCCCCGTGCCCATGGACCGACCTTCCATCGGCATCAACCCCGTTGCCGGGCACCCCTCCAGGGCCCGAGGCTCCGCCCTGGTGGCGATTCTTCAGGACTTCCGGGCCAACCAGTTCGACGGAGGGCTGGACCTCCTGTGGGAAATCCTGAGAGACATGGATCGCCAGATCGTGAAAACCCAGCCCTGGAAGCTGGCCAAGGAGGAAGCCCAGAATCCCGAGGCGGCGGCGGAGCTCGACCGCCTGCTGGAACAGCTCTGGCAGACCCTGCGAGTGGCGGCCGCCCTGTTGGCGCCCATCATGCCGGAACTCAGCCAACAACTCTGGTCGGGCCTTGGCCTCCCGGGCCAGGCCTCGGACCAGCGCCTGGATGAACTGGACTGGGACTTCCCACCTCCGGGCCCCGTGGGCGACCCTGGACCCCTCTTCGCCCGCATCGACAAGGAGGCCGAGATGGCCGAAATGGAAGCCGACGCCGCCCCCGGGGCGCCCGCCCCGCCGGACCTGGATGTGCCCCCCTTGCGGGAGCCCGTGGACTACGACACTTTCGCCCGCACCGATTTGAGGGTGGGGAAGGTGCTGGAAGCGGAGCGGGTGCCCAAGAGCGACAAGCTCATCAAGATGAAGGTGGACCTGGGCTTCGAACTCCGGACCGTCGTGGGCGGCATCGGCAAGGCCTATGCGCCCGAGGACCTCTTGGGCCGCCTGGTGGTGGTGGTGGCCAACCTCGCCCCCCGCAAGCTGATGGGCATCGAAAGCCACGGCATGCTGCTGGCCGCCAGCGACAACGCGGGCCTGCCCTACCTGGTGGCCCCGCCGGCCGACGCCAGGCCCGGTTTCATCGTCAAGTAGGAACCGTTCCATCCTCGGAGCCTCCATGCGCCTGAAACCCCTGGCCGGACTCCTTCTCATCGGTCTCGGGGCCGCCTCCCTGGCCTGGCCGGACATCCCGTACACCAAGAGCACCCACAATGCCAAGCTGGGTCCCCTGGAGTTCACCATGAAGGAAAAGGACGCTCTGCGGATCCCCCCGTGGGTGGGCCTGGGGGCGGTGGCGATAGGCACCCTGCTGGTCTGGAGACGGAAGGGCTGAACCCTTCTGGTAGGATCCATCCCTTTCGAAAGGCATGCCCATGCGCTTCTACAGCTGGAACGTGAACGGCTTCCGGGCGGTGCTCAAGAAGGGCTTCATGGAATGGCTGGAGGCCACCGATCCGGACGTGCTGAACCTCCAGGAGGTGCGCTGCGAGTGGGAGGAGGTGGACCTGGCCGTGCGCCGGGAGCTCGAGAGCGCCTATGAGGTCTGCTGGTTCCCGAGCACGGTGAAGAAGGGCTACGCGGGTTCCGCGACGCTCTCCAGGAAGGAACTTGGGTTCAAGCACACCAAGGGTCTGGGATTCCCGGACTACGACGGGGAAGGGCGGCTCATCGTGAGCACCCGGGGCAAGCTCGCCTTCATCGCCGGGTACTTCCCCAACGCCAGCCAGGGTCTGGTCCGGCTCCCCTTCAAGCGCCAGTTCGCCCGGGACCTGGCGGGGATCCTCAAGGCGCGCCACAGGAAGAAGGAGCAGATCGTCCTGGCCGGGGACATGAACGTCGCCCCGGAGGAGATCGACCTCGCCCGCCCCAAGGACAACGTCCAGAGCCCAGGCTTCACCCCGGAGGAGCGGGAGGACTTCAAGCTCTACCTGGGGGCCGGAATGGTGGACATCCTGCGTGAGCGGAACCCCGGCGTGCCGGGCCTCTACACCTGGTGGAGCCAGCGCGGGGGGGCCAGGGCCAAGAACGTGGGGTGGAGGATCGACCTCTTCCTGGTGAGCGCGACCCTTCGGGAGCAGGTCCGCGGTGCGGCCATCCACCCCGAGGTGATGGCCTCGGACCATTGCCCCATCAGCCTGGACCTGGCGGACTGAGAATGGCCGGCTGTTGAGGGGTGAGGGAGGCCTGCGAGGAGCCACCAGGCGAGGTTGGCCGCGGGCCGGGAACGAAAGGGAAAGCGAAGGGCCCCTTCCGGGGCCCTCCTCACAAACATCCAACCCCTATTTGATCTTCTTCAGGCTGGGGTCGTTGAGCATCTCCTTGACCTCGGCCGCCTTCTTGCCGGTCGGAGCCAGCTCCAGGTACTTCTGGAAGGCATCCTTGGTGGCCTTGAGGTTCATGTTCGTGTACTCGATCATGCCGAGGAGGTAGTAGCTGTCCGCGAACTTCGGATCGGCGGCCATGGCCTTCTTCAAGGAGCCCTGGGCTTCGGCCAGCCGGCCGCCGTTGAAGTGGTTCACGGCCTCGTTGTAGGCCAGGTCAGGCCGCGGCCCCACGAGTTTGTCCAGGGCCGGCTGGTACTTCTTGAGCATGTCCTCGTCCTTCTGGATCCGGGCGATGTTCACCAGGATCTGGAGCACGGGGCCGTCGTCGGCCTTGGCGGCCAGGGCCTTCTCCAGGAGCAGCCGCGCCTTCCCTGCGAGCTCCGTCTTGGCGGGGTCCGCGGCGAACACCTCTCCAGCGGCGATGCCCAGCACCCGTTCACCCCGGGTGATGGCGGTCTGCAGCTTGGCCTTGGCTTCCGCCTCCTTCGTGAGGTCGAGGGATTCCCTGAATTTCTTCACGGAATCATCCAGCAGGGGCAGGGCCTCGGCATATTTCCGCTCGTTGAAGAGGCCCACCGCGTCGTTGAAGGAGGCGGTCCCCTCCTCTTCCGCCTTGGCCCCGGGGTCCAGGGCCGGGGCCTTGCCCGAGGCCTTGGCCTCGGCCTTGGCTTCCTCCGCGGTCAGCAGGACGACGTTGGCCTGGAAGGAATCCCCCAGGGGGATCTTCACCGTGGCGTCCACGTGGTCCGCGTACCCGGGGCAGGTGACCTTGAGTTCGAAATTCTTCGGCTCGAGGCCCACCTGGATGAAGGTCCCGTTGGCCGAGACGGGCACGGTCTTGGTCCAGTTGATGTCCAGGCGCCGGAGGGTGACCACGGCGGCGGGAAGCGGCTGACCCTTCTTGTTCGTGATCCGCCCGTTGATCCGGCCGGTTGTGTCCGCCTGGAGGGTGATGCAGGCGGCCAGCGCAAGAAGGGTGGGGGTGAGAGGTCGCATGGGGGCTCCTGCCATTCCTTGGTGCCTGCATTTTCCATCCGGTTCCGCTCCCCCACAATGACCCAATTCACAAGATAAACCTTGAGAAACGTGCAGCTTCGACGGTGATGTGGTAGGCTTCCGCCTACCATCCGGGGTGCCAATGAGCGACGCCGTTCCAGAGCCGTCCCTTTCCGCACTCGTCCACCTTCTGGCCGAACAGGCCCTCCTGGCCCTGGGGGTGCCCCATCCCCAGCTGCCCCAGCAACCCCCGGCGGATCCCCGGGTGGCGCGCTTCTACATCGACTTGCTGGATGTGCTCCGGGAGAAGACCGAAGGCAATCGGAGCGCCGAAGAAAGCCGGGAGCTGGAGGAGATCCTCCACGGTCTGAGGCTGCGCGCCCTCAACCTCGTGCCTGCCGCTCCATCGGCGAAGACCTAGGGAGCCGCCGATGCGAATCCCCGGCCTGCTCCTGACCTTCGCGCTCAGCGCCCTCCTGGGAGGGGCTCCCCCCCCCGAGGCGCCCCCGCCTGCGATCCCGGCCGCGGGGCCCGCTGCGGTCCCCGAATCCAAGCCGGGTATCGCCCTGGCCCACCGCGCCGAGACCCTGAAACGGGCCCTCCTGACCCGGGAAGACATCCTGATCGACAAGGCCGCCTCCGAGGTGGACCTCCTCCGGCGGGAATATGGCTCCGCAGACCTCCTCCCCCTGGTCGAGGCCATGGCCCTGTGGGCCCTGGACCAGGGCCGGCAGGGCCAGGCCCTGGTGGGTCTCCGGGCGGTGGCGGAGGCGGAGCGGTGGGCCCCGGAAAACCCCACGCTCACCGGGGCCCGCATCGCCCTCATGAGGCGGGCCGGCCCCAAAGGATGGGTCCTGAGCCTGCCGGACGTCCTCAAGTTGAATCGGATGCGGTTGCGGAGCGAATCCCACAAATGGCTTTGGATGGTCCACCACGCGGCCTGGATCCGGCTCACCGCAACGGTCCTGCTCTGGGGATGGGCCCTCGCCATGACCCTCCGGTACCGCCAGGTCTTCCGCCACCTGCTGGAAGAACCCCTCGCCCGGCGGGGACTCACCCCCGCCATTTCCGCCCTCCTGGCGGCCCTTCTCCTGTCCCTGCCCGTCCTGGCGGGCCTGGATCTCGGAATCGCGGCCCTCCTGTGGTTATGGCTGCTGGTCCCTTTCCTCAGCCGGTTGGAGGTTCGCTTCTCCCTGGTGGTCGTTCTCCTCCAGCTCCTTCACCCCGTGCTGGCCGGTTTCGAGCCCTGGGCCGCCCGTCAGCCACGGCCAAGCCTGGTGGCCCTCCAGACCCAGCCCCAGCCCCGGACCCAGGAAATGGCCAGGGTCGCGGCCCGCTTGCCCCGAGAGGACCAGGAATTCCTGAAAGGTTGGGGCTTGCTCCAGAACCAGGACTGGGCCGCGGCCGACAGCCTGTTCTCCGGGCTCAAGGCCCGTCACCCGAACCGGGCCGAAGTGCTGAACAACCTCGGCGTGGCCAACTACCAGCTGGGGCGCAAGGAGGAGGCCTCCAAACTGTTCGACGCGGCCTTCGCGCTGAACCCCTCCTCCGTCGAGATCCTTGTCAACCAGTCCATCCTGGCCTTCGAGCGATTGGACACCGTGACCGGAACGGGCAAGCACGAGGAGGGCCGGCGGGTGAATCCGGTCCACTACGGCCAGCTCATGTCCATCAGCCGAACGCGGCGGGAACAGCGGACCTTCGCCCTCCCCCTTCCCGACGACCCGGCCCGGTCCGCCGTCCTGGACACTGTGTTCGAGGCCCCTCCGCCTCCCTCGGATTTTGCCTGGCTCACCCTGGCGAACCTCCTGGGGTTCCTGCTGCCCCTGGCCGCGTTCGGCGGCATCCTCCACCGCCTCAAACAGAGCGTCAACCTCGCCCACCCCACCCAATGCCTCCGCTGCGGGGAGCCCTTCCACACCACCGACAGTCCGGACCCCAGCGTCTGCCCCAAGTGCCACCACCTCTTCGTGCTCAAGGATGGCCTCCATCAGGAATCGAGGAGGAAGAAGCTCGCGGAGGTCGCGGACTACCAGGGACAGCAGCGCTGGATCCACAAGACGCTGCTCCTGCTCGTCCCCGGCCTGGACAACGCCTTCCTCGGGCAGACCTGGGAGGGGCTCCTGGAGTTCACGTTCTACGCGTTTTCCGTGGGCCTGGTGTTCGCCATGGGGCGTACCGTCCGTTACCCCGGCGAGATCCTGCCCGACCCGCTGAGCACCTGGTTCCCCATCGGGATCTTCCTCATGGCCATCCTCCTGCTCCGCTCCTGGATCAAGCTGCTTCCGAGGAGGACCTAGCATGGCGCTGGAAGGCTCCCTCCGGGATTTCGACCTCTTCTCCCTGTTCAACATGATCAAGATCCAGGGGAAGAGCGGCACGCTCGTGCTCTCCCGCGGGCAGGAATTCGTGAAGGTCTTCTTCGACCAGGGAGAGATCGTCGGCTGCGATTCCAACCAGGTCCGGATGGAGGACAGGGTCGGCGCCATGCTCGTCCGCCTGGGCCGTCTCACTGGGGACGAACTCCTCACCGTCGTGAAGGTTCAGCGCCAGACCCTGAAACGAATGGGGACCCTCCTGCTGGAGAGTGGCAAGGTGGCCCCCCAGGACCTGCAGGATGCACTCTTCAATCAGGCCATGGCCATCATCTACCGGACCTTCCGGTGGATGGAGGGCGACTACCGCTTCGAGGCCATGCTCCCCATGGACCTGGACCGGGAACACTTTCCGCCCATCCCGGTGGATACGGTCCTCATGGAGGCGGCCCGGATCCAGGACGAGTGGCCCGAAGTCCAGAAGCGCCTCCCCGCCATGGAGGTTCCCCTGGCCCAGACCGAGCAGGCCCGGGCCATGCACCTGGACATCCATCAGGATCTCTCGGGAATCCTGGAGGGTCAGAACGCCAGCATGACCGGCTCCTCGGGGCTCACCCACGAGCAGGAGACGGTGCTGACCTATTTCGCCGAGACCCAATCCATCCAGGATGCCCTGCAGATCAGCCGCTATGAGGAGCTGGACACCTGCAAGACGATCGCGGACCTGCTGGAGATGGGGCTCCTCGCGGTGGCCCGCGGGGAGGTGTCCCGGGCTCAGCGGCCCTGGATCTCGGCCATACCCCAGATCCACGAGATGGAGGAGGAACAGGCCCCCAGCCCCCTCCTCTGGCCCCTCCTGGCGGCCCTCATCCTCCTCCCCCTGCTGCTCTACGTCCCCCACGCCAGGGGGTCCCTGAACATGAACCTGGCCAGCCTCCAGCCCGTGGACGTCCGCGCCGTTCCCGACCTCTCCACCCGACTGCGGCAGGCCTGGGCCCTGCGTCTCGCCCAGCCCAGGGACGGCGGGCTCGGCCTCTCCGAAGCCCTGGGCATTCCCCTGGGACTGGACAGGAATCCCGTCGGAGACCTGCTGCGCCTTCCGGATCCCATGCTTCACCCGCCGCCCCCGGTGGCGCCGCCCCCTGCCACGGCCCAGCCGGCCCCCGCACCCGCGGTCCCTGCGTCCTGAGGCCCCCATGTTCGCCAAGCAGCGGCCGGGGAGCCTGGAGGTCATCTGCGGTCCCATGTTCAGCGGCAAGAGCGAAGAGCTCATCCGCCGGGTAAAGCGCGCCCTCATTGCCCGGCAGAAGGTCCAGGTCTTCAAGCCCGCCATCGACGACCGCTACCACGCCACGGCGGTGGCCAGCCACAGCCAGCAGAAGCTTGACGCGGTGCCGGTCCGGGACAGCTCTGACATCCGCGCCCACCTCGCCCCCGACACCGAGGTGGTGGCCTTCGACGAGGCCCAGTTCATGGACGAGGGAACGGTGGCCCTGTGCGACGAGCTTGCGGACCGCGGCGTCCGGGTGATCGTGGCCGGCCTCGACCAGGACTACACCAGTGCCCCCTTCGGAATCATGCCCGTGCTCCTGGCGAAAGCCGAGTTCGTCTCCAAGCTCCAGGCGATCTGTGTGGTCTGCGGCGCCCTGGCGAGCCGCACCAACCGGCTCGTGCACAAGGGCGGCCAGGTGCTCGTGGGCGCGGCGGAGGCCTACGACGCCCGCTGCCGGCACTGCCACGAGAAGCCGGGGGCGGGAGAGGCGGGGCTGTTCGGAGACGCCCAGGAGGGATAGGAGGTTAGCCCGCGTGTGGCTGCGGGCGGCGCCGCGAGTGGGCCAGGACAGGAATCGCACACGGTGCCCCCGCCGGGCTGTGGGCGAGGCTTCCGAACATCTCCTGGACCCGACCGAGCAGGGGGCCCACGACCTCCCCTCCACGCCCATCCCTGCATGGCCTTGCCTTCGCCAGCCGCGCAAGGGACATTTTCCCGCTTCCACAGGTGCGGCGAACCATGCTCCTCCCGCAGCCTCCCGGGTGTGGCGGCGAGTGCGGAGGATTGCCAGCCTCCCACAGGAGGAATTCGGCGGGCGCTTAGGAGAGGTCCGAAATCTGAATGGGCGCGGGGCCTCTTCGCGACAGGAACCAGGAAGCTACACCGATGGGCCCGACGGTGGCGACGCCCAGAAGGCGCTGGAACAGCCCTGCGAGGGCCAAGGCATCCCCGCTGGCGATCCGCCACCCGATCAGGCCGCAGATGAAAGCGATGTTGACCATCACATAGGCCTTGAACCCCCCAGCACCAGGCTGGTGCCAAGTCGCGGCGAGGATCGCCGGCGGCCAAAGGAGGTAGCCCGCGGCGAACACACTTTCATGGCGCCTGTCGGGGAGAGGGAAGATGCCGGCGCCGAAGTCGTTGACCGCAATGGCAAGCATGGTAAGGCCAACCCAAACCGCGATGCCGCGGGAGACCGAGCGCCGGCGCAGCTCGAAGAAGAAACCCACGGCGGCGACCCCCATCACCACGGCCCTGAGCATGGTGCCCAGGTTGAACAGGGCCGGAGCGCAGGACACGGCGGACATCCCCAGTTCGCTGGCAACCTGTTTGAGCAGATTGTAGGTAGGCGCGAAGGGAAGGGCCGCCAGCTGTACACCAAAATACAACACTGGCACGAGCATGCCGGCGCGCACCGCCCACCCAGGTGCCCTGGAAATCAAGGGGTTCACGGCGACGGGACCGTCGGGCCCGGAGGGCAGCAGGTAGGCATCAGCGGCACCGGGCCCTCCGCGCCCACCTCGGCGCGTCGCGCCTCTGCGCAGGCCTGGGCGTCGTCCGCTCCGGAGGGATCATGGCCGCGCCCAGAACGCGGCCGGATCCTTCACGACCGGCCCCCCGCCCTGCTCTCGGGTGGGCCGGTCCAGCGCCAGTGCATCCAGGGTCACGTAGGGCCGCTGGTCGGATCGACGCGATTCATGGCCGAAGGCGCTGGCCAGCGGGCAGGAGATCCGCACCAGGTTCTTGGCCATGTAGTCCAGGTACTGGGACGGCACCAGGGGCTTGCCGTTCCAGTTCGCACCGTCGGAGATTTGAACCGGTCGGCCGGTGATCAGGCGTTCTCGGAGTTCCTGAGGGGACAGGGGAATCCCCTTTTCGTCTCCAACCCAGGCGTCGTTGGTGGGATCGAGGTACAGCCACTTGCCGTGGTCCCCGGACCAGATGGCATTGACCACGTGGCAGTCGGGGTCCTGTTCGTTCAGCGGCGAGCAGCGCACCATCCGCGATTTGATGCCCAGGGAAAGGCAGGCCTCGTTGAGGATGACGGCCATCATGTAACAGTTGAGCCCCCGGGCCTCCTTCCGGCAGGCTTCGAGGAGGCTGGGGCCGTTCACGGGCTCGGGATTCTTCGAAGTGCCATCGTGTCGGACCTGCCGGTGGACCCAATGCATCAGGCGCACGGCCCGGGTGAATTCGGACCCGCCGCCGGCGAGCTCCTGCAGCTTGTAGTTCTGTCTGAACTGCACCAGCTCCGGAGCCTCGGCGGGCTGGTAGGTGAAGGCCGGCTGAGCCTGTGGCTCGAGGGAGTAGGCCGCGAATCGCCGCAGGATGGCCAGGTGGTCACCGCGCCGGCGAACGGTGTCTGCCAGCCAGCGGAAGCCCGGTTCTTTGCGGAGGGAGTCCAGGTCCGGGTCGGTGGACAGGTTGGCCCAATTCCCGAACCCGGAGCCGACAGCCTCCCCCAGGCAGGCCAAGGCCTCTCCGGTTCGGCCGAGCAGGGCCGCGGCGCAGGCCATGTTGTAGTGGACTCCGGCGCGCACATCCGGGGACAGCTTCGCGAAGCTGTCCGAGGTTGCCCGGGCCGCCAGGATCCGGAACCCCTCCTCGAAATTTTTCTGCCTCCAGAGATTCTGGATCCTGCCGTGTTCCGCCTGCAGCTCTTCCCTCAGCGGGTCCACCTGCGCCTTCAGGAATCCTTCCGGGGCGACGGCAAGCAGAACCGACAGCAGGACAGCACGGCGCACAGATCCTCCGGAGAACGCAACCCCGGGGATACGGAGCGCTCCCGGACTGGTTTACGAAGTCCTTCGGAGACCTCCTGCCGCTGCCGGAACCCGTGAATCCGCACCGGCTTGGGGGAGCCCGGGACGCCCCGCAACTCCTTCCCCCTTTGCAGAATGCAGGGCCACGGGCAGGCTGAAGGCCGGGTCTTTCTCCTCCGCTCCCTGCCGCTACACTGGCGGATTGCGGCAGGAGCTTTCATGGCCGGCGCCTATTCCACCCTCACCGACCTGACGGACTACATGGATTTCCAGTCCCTCCTCCGGGCGGAGGAAGGGATGGTCCGGCAGGCGGCCCGCGAATTCGTCAACGCCGAGGTGCTGCCGATCATCGAAGGCCACGCCCAGGCCATGACCTTTCCCCGGGAGCTCATCGCCAAGATGGGAGGCCTGGGCTTCTACGGCCCCACCCTGCCCGAGACCTACGGCTGCGCCGGACTCTCATCGGTGGCCTACGGCCTGCTCATGTACGAACTGGAGCGGGGGGATTCGGGCCTGCGCTCCTTCGCTTCCGTGCAGGGCAGCCTCGTCATGTGGCCCATCTTCGCCTACGGCAGCGAGGCCCAGAAGCAGCGCTGGCTGCCCGCCATGGCCCGGGGGGAGAAGATCGGCTGCTTCGGGCTCACCGAACCCGACTTCGGCTCCAATCCCGCGGGCATGCTCACACGCGCCGTGAAGGAAGGGGGGAAGTGGAGGATCAACGGGACCAAGATGTGGATCACCAACGGCAGCGTCGCCGACGTGGCCCTGGTGTGGGCGAAGACCGAGGAGGGCATCCGGGGCTTCCTGGTGGAGAGAGGTACCCCGGGCTTCAGCGCCCCCGAGATGAAGGGGAAGTGGAGCCTCCGCGCCTCGGTCACGAGCGAACTGGTCCTGGAGGATGTCCTCGTGGACGAGGAGGCCAGCCTCCTTCCGGGGGTGAAAGGCCTGAAGGGCCCCCTGAGCTGCCTCACCCAGGCCCGCTTCGGGATCGCCTGGGGGGTTCTGGGGGCTGCGGACGCCTGCTACCAGTGCGCCCTGGACTACGCCCTCCACAGGGTCCAGTTCGACAAACCCATCGCCGGCACTCAGCTTCAGCAGCAGAAGCTCGCCTGGATGGTCACCGAGCTCACCAAGGGCCAGCTCCTGGCCCTCCAGCTGGGCCGCCTCAAGGACCAGGGCCGGGCCACCCCGGCCCAGGTGTCCATGGCCAAGATGAACAACGTCCACTCGGCCCTCGAGATCTGCCGGAAGGCCCGGACCATCCTGGGTGCCAACGGCATCCTGGACGAATACCCGGTGATGCGGCACATGGCGAACTTGGAAAGCGTCTACACCTATGAAGGCACCCACGACATGCACACCCTCATCGTCGGGGAGGAAGTCACGGGGCTGTCCGCCTACCGTTGAAATCCGGAGAGCCCGGACCTCAGGCGGCCTCCCGATTCCAGGGCCTCCCATGGCAAACTAGCCTCACATTGCGAGGTTAGCCATGCTTCTCACCCTCCGCCGCCTTCTCATGGCCGCCCTGGCCGGCCTCCTCCCCCTGCAGGCCCAGGCTCCCGCCCGGCGGCCCATGACCTTCATGGACGTCATGGACATGCGCAGCGTGGGCTCGGGCAGCCTTTCCCCCGACGGATCGCGGGTCCTGTACACGATCACCATCCCCAACTGGAAAGCCGGGAAGAACTTCACGGACATCTTCGTGGCGGACACGGAAGGGAAGGTCCCTCCGCGGCAGATGACCTTCACCAAGGACAAGAACGAATCCTCCCCCCAGTGGGCCCGGGACGGGCGGCGGTTCGCGTTCCTCAGCGACCGGGAAGGGACCCAGCAGCTCTACCTCATGGCGGTGGACGGCGGGGAGGCCCAGCGCGTCACCGACGCCAAGGACGGGGTGCACGCCTTCGCCTTCAGCCGCGACGGCCGCTGGGTTGCCTTCCTGGCGGGCAAGGCGGAGGAGCGCCAGGCCTGGCTGCTGGACCTCTCCTCCAAGGACCCGGCGCCGACCGTCCTGACCAGGCACGGCACTCCCCTCGCGAGCCTCCACTGGTCTCCCGACAGCCAGCGGATTTTCTTCCTGAGCCCCGATGCCCAGGACAAGGACGACCTGAAGCGAAAGGAGAAGAAGTTCGACGTGCGCCTCGTGGATCAGCCCCGGCCCCCCAGCCACCTGTGGTCCATCGATCTCAAGGACAAGGCGGAGAAGCGGTGGAGCGAGGGAACGGAGTTCAGCGTCCGCAGCTTCAGTCTTTCGATGGATGGACGCTGGGCCGCGCTTCGGGCGGCCCCCGCCGACCGCCACGCCACCGACGCGAGCGAGGAGGGAGCCACCCTGCGGTTGCTGGACCTCCAGAGCGGCAAGGTGGAAGTGGTCGTCCCGAAGATGGCCGGCTTCAGCGCCTTCTCCCCCGACGGGAAGTGGCTGGCCTACACCCACCCCGATCCGATGGAGCGACTGCGGAACAGCAGGATCCACCTGCTCCCCCTGGCCGGCGGGCCGTCCGTGAAGCTGATGCCCGACTGGGACGCCAGTCTCGGGAGTTTCTCCTGGACCGAGGATTCCGGGGCAATCCGTTTCGTCAAGGGTGTGGGGCTGGACCAGCACCTGTTCGAGGTCTCGGTTCCTGCGGGCCAGCGTCGCCAGCTGACCCGGGAGCGGGGAGTCCTGTCGGGGAGCTATGACTGGGAGTCGAAGCGATTCCTCTTCACCTTCAGCGATCCGGAACACCCCGCGGACTACTTCGTGGCCGGGGCGGCCAGCATCGGAGACCGCTCGCGGTGGGTCCGGGTCTCCGACGGGAATCCCCAGGTGGCCGGGCTCGCCCTTGGCACCACGGAGGCCATCCACTGGAAGGCCCCCGACGGGAAGATGGTGGAGGGCACCCTGGTCAAACCCCTGGCCTATGAGCCGGGGAAGCGCTATCCGCTGGTGGTGCAAGTCCACGGAGGACCAGCCGCGGCCGACATGAACAACTTCAGCGCCCGCTACGTGAACTACCCCCACGTCTATGCCGCGGCGGGCTACCTCACCCTGCAGCCCAACTACCGGGGATCCTCCAACTACGGAGAGGCCTTCACCCGCCAGATCGGGGGCAACTTCCTGCGGCTCTCCCACGCCGACATCATGGCGGGGGTGGATCATCTGATCCGGGAGGGAATGGCGGACCCCGAACGGCTGGGCATGATGGGCTGGAGCGCCGGAGGCCACCTCAGCAGCTGGGCCCTCACCCAGACGCAGCGCTTCAAGGCCATCAGCACCGGGGCCGGGGCGGTGAACTGGATCAGCATGTACGCCCAGAGCGACACCCAGGGGGTCCGGGAGTTCTACCTGAAGGGTCGCCCCTACGAGGCCTGGGACAACTTCGTCAACGAGAGCGCCCTCCGGTTCATCAAGAACGCCAAGACCCCCACGCTCATCCACGTGGGCGAGCTGGACCAGCGGGTGCCCAAGCCCCAGAGCGACGAGTTGCACATGGCGCTCAAGAAGCTGGGAGTGCCCGTGGAGTACATCGTCTACCCCGGCATGCCCCACGGGCTCACCGAGCCCCGCTACCAGCTGGTGAAGATGGTCGCGGAGTTCAACTGGTTCGAGAAATGGATCAAGGGCCGGAAAGAGTGGTTCGACTGGAAGGCACTGCTGGACACCCTGCCCGAGGACGCCCCGGCCCGGGGAGGCGAGGGCTCCCAGCCTGCGTCGACGGGGCGCCGCCGCTGAGCCCGGGACTCCCGGCTTTCGTTCGGGATCGCGTTTCGAAACAGGAGATCCAACCGCCAGGACGCCAAGGCACCAAGAAAAGAAAATTCAATACCCATGCAGTTCTTGGTGTGCCTGGCGTCTTGGCGGTGCGTGCGGCCTTGTGGCAGGACGGGACGCCCCTTGGATTCAGTCCAGCTTCAGGTTCCGGGCGTCCAGGAGGTTCCCCACTGCCTTTTCCATGGACGTGAGGCTCTTGGCGTAGGTGATCTGGGCCTGAACCTCCGCGGACTTGGCGGTGTCGAGGTCGTTCTGCTTGGAGAGAACCAGGAAGTTGGTGCTCATTCCGTTCTCGAATTTCTTCTGTTCCGCTTCCAGGTCCTTCTCTCGGAAGATCCGGGTCTTCTCGGCCGCCTTCACGCCCTTCTCGGCAGCCTCGACATTCCGGATCGCCGTGCGGACCTCCAGGGTGATGCCCAGTTCCAGGTCCCGCTTGGACAATTCGGAGGAACGCCGGCTGGCCCGGGCGGAGGCCAGGCTCCCCTCGGCGGCCTTGTTCATGAGCGGCAGGGAGAAATTCAGCCCAAGGGTGTACCCCGGGTTCCGGGAGTTGAAGAGATCCCCGTTCACGGGGCCGACGGCCCGGTAGTTGTCGGAGCTTCCGCTGTAGGTGGCAAAGGCGTCCAGCTGCGGCTTCAGGCGGTTGGAGGCGGCGAATTCCAGGACATTCTTAGATTCGAGGTCCAGCTTCGCGCTCTTGAGCTCCACCCGGCGCTCCAGGGCCATCTTCGTGGCGCCGCTCTCGTCCAGGTTGATGGGCGTGATCTTGGGAGCGTCGGTAAGTTCCAGGCCCGCGGGCCGTTCGGCGTTGGGGAAGAGGGCCCGGATCAGGGCGTCCTTGGCATTGAGGAACTGGGCCTCGGCGGAGATGATGTCCTGCTCCCGCTGGGCCACGGAGGCCTCGGCGCTGGTGACCTCGATGGGAGCCAGGGTTCCCACCTCCACCCGGATCTGGTTCTCCCGGAGCTGCTTCCTGGCCAGGGCCAGGGCCTGCTTCTTGTTCTCGAGGTTGCGCTGGGCGAAGACCACGTCCCAGTAAGAGGACTCGGTGCTGGCCACCAGATCAATGATGGCTTTCTGAAAGGTGAAGTCCGCGGACTTGGCACTGAGGCGGGCCACGATGGCCCCGCTCTCGGCCACCTGGCGGCCGAAATTCTTCAGGAGGCTCTGGGTGTAGGTGGCGCTCATGGTCCCGGTGTAAGGCGCGGCCGTGGCCGTGAGGCGGTCGCCGAGGACGTTGCCGCCCGAATCCGTCAGACCGTTCACGATCCTGCCGCTGGAAAAGCTGTAGGAGGGGTTGTAGTTGATGGAGAGGTTGCCTCCCCACTCGAAGGGCTTGGCCAGCCCGGCGGAGAAGGTTCGGCTCCAGGTGGTGGATTCGTTCTTTGTCGGGGCGGCGCCTGTGAAGGCGGGGCGGAACGTGGTGGATTCGGCGCGGGACCAGTTGAGGCTGCTGCTGAGGGTCCAGTCGAAGGCCCCTTCAGCGGAGAGCACCCCTGACTGGGTGGCACTTCGGGTCTCTCGGGAGATCTGCACCTGGAGATTGTTCTGCAGGGCGGTGACGATGGCGTCCTGGAGAGACAAGCGCTTGGACTCGGGGGCCGGGGCCTGGGCGACCAGGGCCAGGGAGACCCCCAGGATCGGAAACACGCGCTGACAAAGCATCGCCACTCCTTTGAAGATCGAAAGAACCGCTGGACGACTCCGGGCCTACGCCCCTGGGGGGCATGGGTTTAGCCTAACCCACTTGGACCCGGAAAATACCTCGTGAGTTGAGGTTGAAGGGAAGGGGTTCGCGCCATGGCTCATTGGGGGAATTCCAATTCCACCCTCTGGCCCAGCTTGAGGGGGTTGGCTCCTTCCAGGGCCACCTTCACGAGCAGCACTCGGGTGTCCGAGGGTCGAGCCGGGTCCTGGGGCTTGAGCCGCCGCCCCACCACGTGCCGGGGGACCTCCTCGATTCGCCCCGGCCAGCTTCCTTCCAGGCCTTCCGCGTGGACCTGGGCGGGGGCCCCGAGGCGGACCCGTGACAGGTCGAACTCGTCCACCTCGGCCTCCACCCTCGTCCGGTCGAGGCGTGCCACCCGCAGCACCTGGGCCCCCGGGGGCACCGTCTCGCCGGGCTGGGCCAGGCGCGAGAGAACCACTCCATCAAAGGGGGCTGCCAGGGCCAACCTGGACAGGGTCACCTCCAGGCGGTCCCGGGTGGCCTCGGCGGCGCCCCGGCGGGCGAGGGCAAGGTCCAGCTGGGTCTGGGTCTGCTCCAGGGCCTGGCGGCTGGCGACACCCTCCCGGTGGAGGGAGGCCTGGCGGGCGGCCTCCTTCCTCAGGAAAGCGATGTCGGCTTCCGCCTCCCGCAGACGGGCCTCTGCCTCCCTGCGTGCGGCCTCGTCCCGGCGGGCGTCGATCCTCGCCAGAACCTGTCCCCGCCGGATGGCGGCCCCTTCCTCAGCCAGGCCCGGAAGCAGGGTCCCGCCGAGGTCGGTCCCCAGGGTGACGTCCTCTCCGGGGTAGGCCGTCACACGGCCCTCGGCGCGGAGCGGAGGAGTCGACGGCGGCCCCGCCGGGGAAGAGGGTGGAATCCCCCGCCCCCGCAGGGCGTAGACCGCGCCGAGGCTGGCCAGGGCGAGGAGGAGGAGGGTGGCGGAGGCACGGGCTTTCATGGAGGTCTCCTTCAGGCGTCGGGGATGCGGCCGTCCCGGATCTGGAGCACCCGGTCCGCCACGCTCCGCACGTTGGGGTCGTGGGTGACGATGAGCAGGGCGCGCTGCTCCCGCTTCGCGAGATCGCGGAACAGCTGGAGGACCTGGGTGCCCACGCGGCTGTCGAGGTTGGCGGTGGGCTCGTCGGCCAGGAGGATCGCGGGCTTTCCGGCCAGGGAGCGGGCGATGGCGACCCTCTGCTTCTGGCCCCCGGACAGGTCCCGGGGAAGGTAGTCCCTGCGGTCCCCCAGGCCCACCTCCTCCAGGAGCGCCCGAGCCTGTTCGCGGGCTCCCGGGTCCCGAACGCCCTTGAGGTTCAGGGCGTACTCGACGTTCTGCTGGGCGGTGAGCGAGGGAAAGAGGTTGAACTGCTGAAACACGAAGCCGAGGCTGGCGCGACGCACGGCGGCCAGCTCCCGTGGGCCGGCGCCGTGGAGCGGCCGCCCTTCCACCTCCACCCGGCCCGAACTGGGGGTCAGGATGCAGCCCAGGATCTGCAGGAGGGTGGTCTTTCCTGAGCCAGAGGGCCCTTCGAGGGCGACGATCTCTCCCCGCCTCAGTTCGAGGGAGACGCCTTGGAGCACCGGGGTCTCCACCCGGCCTTCCCGGTAGGTCTTGGCGAGGTCCTCGCCCTTCAGCACGACCATGTCAACTCCTGAAGACCAGGCCCGGGTCGATGCCGGCGACCTTGCGGAAGCTCAGCATGGCGGCCCCCAGGCAGAGGGCGAGGGTGCCCAGGGCCGTGACGGCGACGAAGGGCAGGGGCATGAGCAGCTTGAGGTCCGCCCGGGCGGCCAAGGGAACCAGGGCGTAGGCCATGCCCGCGCCCAGGACGAAGCCCACCGCCGCGGCCAGGCTGGCCTGGCGGGCGAGGATGGCGTAGATGTCCCAGTTTGAGCCGCCGATGGCTTTGACCGTCCCGAACTCCCGGAGGTGCTCCATGGTGGACGTGTAGAGGGTCTGGGCGACCACCACCAGGGCCACCAGGCAGCCCAGGAACACGGTGAGGTAGGCGTTCATGCCGAGGCCGGTGTTCACGATCCAGTAGGATTCGGATTTGGCGGCCCAGGCGTCACGGGTGTGAACATCGTTGTAGGGAAGCCGACGCTGGATCTCGGCCTTCACGGCCTGGGGGTCGGCCCCCGGCGCAAGCTTGACGAGCGTGTAGGTGGTGCGCCCCCCCAGGAGGGTGGGCTGAAGGGACTGCGCGAGATCGTAGTCCAGGAAGGAGATGGGCGTGGTGGTGAAGCTCAGGGCCCCGGTGCTCTGGCCCACGATCTTCATCCGGGTCTCCAGCACCTCCCGGTACTCACCGGTCCGGAAGGCCCCGAAGCGGCGCTGGGCCTTGTCGTCGATGATCAGGTTCCGGCCGCGGCGCAGGTCCTCCACCTGGCCCTCCTTCATCGCCCAGGGGAGGTTCCAGGCCTTGAAGTCCTTCAGGGCGTAGGCGATGGTGCTCTCCTGGGCGCCGCTGGGCAGGGCCAGGTTCAGGTAGGCCACGATGAGGTTGTCGGCCCGGGCCACCCCCGGGACGCTGCGCACCCGGTCCACCCGGTTCTCGGGGAAGGTCTGGGGGAAATCCACGTTGGCCGTGTTCCGGGAGGTCACCCAGAGGTCCGCGCTGGATTTCCGGATGGTCAGGGCCGCGTTGTCCATGAGCCCGTTGAAGAGGCCCACCTGGGCGAGCACCAGGCAGACCGCGAAGGCCACGCCGGACACGGTGATCGTGAACCGTGTGCGGTCGTGGAGGAGCATCCTGAAACCGAGATCAACCATGGAATCCTCGATGGGGTGGGGTGGGCTTGGCTGGAACCGGAGGCGAAGAACGGCGGAACAGGCTCGCGGCTTCGGGAACGAGGGCCTTGGAATGGGGTTGCGCCTCCCGATACCGGCAACCAGCCCGATTTCATGCCTCTTCCGGCACGAGAACGATCTTTCCAACCACACCTCCCCCGGAAAGGAAATCCTGCGCGGCCCGCGCCTGCCTCAAGGGAAACCGGCGGGCGATGATGGGACGAATCTCGTTCCGGTCCAGGAGGTCGAGGAGCGCGAGCAGGTCCTCCTTGAACCAACCAGGCTTGAGGCGCTTGAGGGTTTGGATGCTGTAGGGCACGATCCGCTTGTTGCCAGGAAGGACCCACCCCCTGGCGATGTTGAGTGCGAAGCCCACCATGCCGCGGTAGCGTTGGCGTCGGCCTGGCTTATGGGAATTCAGCCCGTCCACCCGCAAGGACGAAGCCAGACCGTAGCCCACCACCCGTCCGCCCGGTCGCAGGGCCCGACGGGACTCCCAAAGGTGTGCCCCGCCGATGGGATCGAAAACGGCGTCCACGCCATCGGGGGTCAGGCGCAGGACCTCCTGCACGAAGTCCTGGTCCCGGTAGTCGATGGGTGTGGCCCCGAGGTTGCGGACCGCCTCGGCGTTTCCAGCCGAGCAGGTGCCGTACAGCTCCAAGCCCGCCCGCCGCCCGAGTTGCAGGAGCGCCGTGCCGACGCCACCCGCGGCCCCATGGACCAGGACCCGCTGCCCCCGGGCCAGCCGAACCGAGCGGTGCATCATCTGGAAAGCGGTGATGTAGTTGAGCACCAGGCTCACGGCTTCGGCCGGGTCCACGTCCTCGGGCACGGCCACCAGTTCCTCCTGGGGCAGGCAGACAAACTCCGCATAGGCGTCGTGGATGGGCATGCCCGTCACGCGCTGCCCCAGTCGCCAGCCCTCCACGCCGTCCCCGAGCCGATCCACCACGCCCACGAGATCCCAGCCAGGCGTGAACGGGGGAATCGGCGTCTCCGGGTGCACCCCCTCGCGCGCCAGCACGTCCGGAAGGGATACTCCAGCCGCGAGAACCTTCACGCGCACCTCACCCGGCATGGGTTCGGGAACCTCTTCCTCCACCGCCTGGAGGACATCGGGGCCGCCGTAGCGGGTCACGACGATTCTTGTGTGTCTCATTGGCCTCTCCGTGGCGCCTGGATGGTGTCCAGGAAAGATGAGCACCCCAGCCTCGGGGCCCCATGGTTCAACTGCGATTTCAAGATTTCGAAGGATGGCCAGGGCTGCGCCGGGGCCCAGCCTGGACCGGAAGCTTGGAAGGGGATGAATCAGGATTTTTTCGGAGCGACCGGCGGTGGTTCAGCGCGCAGGCCGGAGACGATCAGGCGGATCATTCCATCCACCCGGGCATCCAGGGCGGCCCAGGGAATGAAGGGATCCTCCCTGTGGGTGATGTGCAGGGCCAGCACTCCGTGCAGGGCGGCCCACACCACCTGGGCCGCGAGGTCAGGGTCCGACCAGCCGGTCCGCAGCATCCCCTTGTCATGGGCCTCGCTCAGGCAAGCCCGGACGAAGGCGTAGGCATCGGCCTCCGGATCGTCATGCCACTCAAGGTCCTCGGGTCTGTCCACCACGGGTTTTCGAGTCATGAACATCAACTGGTAGTGGTTGGGAAATTGTTGGGCGAAGGCCGCGTAGCCCTTGCCCGCAGCTCGAAGCCGTTCGATCGGGTCGGCGATGCCGGCGAGCTTCGCCATTTCAGTTCCGAAGGCGTGGAAGTCCTGCCTGCAGAGTTCCCGGATCAGATCATCCTTGTCCTTGAAGTGGAGGTAGATGGTCCGGGGGCTGTACTCGATCTCGTGGGCGATGGTCCGCATGGTGACCGCCTCGTAGCCCTGTTCCGCGAAGAGTCGGCGCCCGGCGTCGAGGATCTTCCGGCGCAGCGCCAGCCGATCCCGCTCCCGCCGTTCCATGGGTCCCATCGAGTCCTCCATTCAACAGGACCAATTTAGTAAACCTTGTTTACTTACGCAACGAGAAATTTTTTCGAAATTTTGTTCCCCGCTCAATCAGGGGGGACCCCTACTTCATCAACTCCCGGGCGATGACCATGCGCTGGATCTCGGAGGTGCCCTCGTAGATGGTCGTGACCCGGACGTCGCGATAGAGGCGTTCCACCACGTACTCACGGGAGTAGCCGTAGCCCCCGAAGACCTGCACGGCCCGGTCGCAGATCCAGGAGCCCATCTCCGTCGCGAAGAGTTTGGCGGTGGCCGCCTCGACGGTGCAGGTGCGCCCGGCGTCCTTCATGGCCGCCGCCTTGAAGGTGAGCAGGCGGGCCGCCTGGACCCGGGCCTCCATCTCCGCCAGGTAGGTCTGGATGGCCTGGTGCTCGCCGATGATCCGGCCGAAGGTTTTTCGGGTTTTGGCGTACTTCACGGACTCGTCGAGGGCGCGCTGGCCGATGCCCAGGGCCTGGGCCGCGATCCCGATGCGCCCGCCGTCCAGGCCGCCGAAGGCCACCTTCAGGCCCTCCCCGGGCCGGCCCAGCAGGGCGTCCTGGGGAACGAAGGCGTCCTCCAGGCTGACCATGACGGTGTTGGAGGAGCGCAGGCCCATCTTGTCCTCGGGCTTCCCGGCCCGGAAGCCGGGCTGGGCCGCGTCCAGCACGAAGGAGCTGATGCCGCGCTTGCCCTGGGCCGGGTCCGTGACCGCCATGGTGACGAAGTACTTGCCGACGCCCCCGTTGGTGATCCAGGCCTTGGACCCGTTCAGGACCCAGCCGCCCTCCACGGGCGTGGCCCGGGTCTTGATGGCGGCGGCGTCGGACCCGGCGTCGGGCTCCGTGAGCATGAAGCCTCCGATCTCCTTCCCGCTGGCCAGGGGCACCAGGTATTTCTGCTTCTGGGCTTCGGTGCCAAAGGCCAGGATGGGCGCGCAGGCCACGGAGTTGTTCACGCTCATGCTCACCGCCACCGAGGCATCCGCGTAGGCGATCTGTTCCAGGGCCAGGGCGTAGGAGATGGTGTCCAGGCCCGCGCCTCCATAGGCCTCGGGCACCATCATCCCCATGAAGCCCATCTCCCCCAGCTGGCGGATGATCCCGCCGGGGAACTCGTGGGCCTGGTCCCGGGCCGTGGCACCGGGCTCGATCTCGGCCATGGCGAAGTCCCGGGCCGCCTGTTGGATGGCGAGCTGGTCGTCCGTGAGGATGGGGTACATGGGCAGCTCCTTGGAGGTTCGATGTCCGGTTTCCGGGTGGGTTCTCAGGTCAGGGAGGGAAGGGAGCCGCCGAGCTCCCGTGCCAGAAGGCCCAGGGCCGCCCGGCTGCCTTCCCACCGCATCAGGGCCTTGGCCTCGGGGACGCTGCACCAGCGGTGTTCACTGTGCTCAGAAGGGTCCAGGCGCAGCTCCTGGTCCCCCTCCACCTCCATGTGAAAGCAGGTCTCCGTGTTGAAGCGGGGCTCGTCGTCGGGAAAGCGGATCAGGGCCGGGTCCACCCAGAAGCTGTGGACGAGGCCCAGGGGCCTGAGGGTCCCGCGGAGACCGGTTTCCTCCAGGACTTCCCGGTGGGCGGCGGCCTCGGGTTCCTCACCGTCCTCCAGCATCCCGGTGACGCTGGACCACCAGAGGCCCTGGTCCGGCTGCCGAAGCATCATCAGAACTTCGGGTCCTCCGGGGCCGCGCCGCCAGGTGAGGGCGTTCACGCTGCGGCTGGGAGGGCGGCAGGGCAGGGGGTCCAGGTCCAGGACGTCCACGAGATGACCGGCGAGGGCCCGGGCCGCCTGGTCCGGGTCGGGGGCGGAAGGCCCCAGCAGGGAGTGCATGGAGCAGACCCCTTTGTCCGGGATCCCGCAGGGGGTGATCCAGCGGTACCGGGAGAGGTCGGGGTCCACGTTGAAGGCGATGCCGTGGGTGGTGATCCACCGGCGCAGGTGGAGGCCCACCGCTCCCAGCTTTTCCGGCCCCCGGGCCGTATCCACCCAGATGCCGGGATGTTCGGGGATCCGGTAGGCGGCGATGCTCCAATCGGCGGCCGTCCGGATCATGGCCTCCTCCAGGCCCCGCACGAGCCTGCCCAGGTCGGCCCGGGAACCTTGGAGGTTGCAGATGGGGTAGACCACCACCTGGCCTGGGCCGTGGTACGTCACTTGGCCGCCGCGGTCCGTCTCATGCAGGCTCACCCCTGCCTCCGCCAGGAAGGCGTCCGTGACATGGATGTCGGCCCGGGTGGCATTGCGCCCAAGGGTGAACACCGGATCGTGTCCGAGAAGCAGGATCTGGTCCGGCCGCCCCTCCCGGGCCACGAAGTCGGCCAGGCCCTGCTGCATCCGGAGCCCCGCAGGGTAGAACACCTGCCCCAGATGACGGATCTGGGCAGGGCGGCGCGAACCGGCATCGGACATGCTTCGAGGCTAGCGCGCCCTCGGGCACAATCGCATCACATCATGGGACTCGACCCCACCTCCATCGGCCGGTACGTGGTTCTGGGCCCCCTCGGCCAGGGAGCCATGGGGACCGTGTACCTTGCCGAGGATCCCGTCCTGAAGCGGGGCGTCGCCGTGAAGGTGGTCAACGCGGGGCAACTCGGCAAGGAGGAGGCCCTGAGGCGCTTCCGGCGGGAGGCGGAAATCAGCGCGCGGCTGAACCACCCCAACGTCATCACCATCTTCGACGTGGGAGACGAGCCCAAGCTCGGGCCCTTCATGGCCATGGAATTCATCGAGGGCGAGACCCTCGAGGAACTTCTGGCCGCCGGTCCCCTGGATCCCTCCAAGGTCATGGAGGTGCTTGTGCAGGCCGGGGAGGCCCTGGACGCGGCCCATGCCCTGGGGATCGTGCACCGGGACGTGAAGCCCGCCAACCTCATGGTGGCCAAGGACGGTCGGGTCAAGCTGATGGACTTCGGCATCGCCCGGGAGGAGGAGAAGCCCCATACCACGGAGGCCCTGCTTTGCACCCCGGGCTTCGCGGCTCCGGAGTTGTTGGACGGCGCCCCCGCCTCCCCGGCCTCGGACCGCTGGGCCCTTGCCATCACGGCCTACCAGTGCCTCTTCAGGAGCAACCCCTTCGAGGGCGAGAACCTCAGCGTCGTCCTCTACAACGTCGCCCACCGGGCCCCCTCCTTCCAGCCCGACATGTCCCCGGTTCTCGAAGGCGTCTTCCGCAAGGCCCTCTCCCGGCTGCCGGCGGACCGCTTCCCGGACATCCCCTCCTTCCTGGAGGCCCTGGCCGGCGCCCTCCCTCTGGAAGAGGCCGTTCGGCGGCGCCTCCAGGCCTACCTGGCGCGGGACCCCGTGGCGCCCCTCCCGTCCAAGGCCCCGACTCAGGCCCCCTTCCGGAATTCCCCGATCGGGCCCCGGGCCCTCTGGGCCGCTGGGCTGCTGGTGCTCGCCCTGCTCGCCTACCTCGGCATGCGGGAGGGCCTGCTCTTCGGCCGGACGCTCCGCCTCGAGTCCGTGCCGGACGGTGGGGACGTCTTCGTGGACGGCAGGAGGATGGGCCGGACCCCCCTCCTGGAACTCCGGGTGCCACCCTGGGCCGAACAGATCAGGGTCCAGAAGGCCAACCACCGCCCCTTCATCCACGATCTCAAGGACGGGGAATCGGGCCTCCGTTTCCACCTCGAGCCGGTGACCTTCTCGGTGGACGTGCGAAGCGATCCCGAGGGGGCCCGGGTGTACCTGGACGGAAAGGAGGTGGGGGAGACCCCCCTTCTCGGCCTGCAGGTGCCCGAAGGGGGGGATCACCTCCTCATGTTGATGGCGGAGGGTCGGGAGTCCTGGGCGGCCCCCATCGGGCCTTCCAGGCGGCCCCCGGAAAGGATCCAGCTGCGCATATCCCCCCGAAAGGGGCCCTGACCTCTTTTTTGAGCCATTTTCCTGAGGGGTGCTTCCCCTCAGGGGGCCCGAGACGGTTGCACGAGGGAGGCCCCTGCCCAATCCCCGGGATCCCTCCCCGGGCGCGGGGCCTTCCCAAGCCTTGCGGGCAAATCCCGCACCCCTCCCCGGCTGGCCCGGGGACCCCCGCTGGGGGTATATTGGGCCCATTGCCAAACATTTTCGGATTCCCCAATCCCCTTCCCCAACCGGCGCCCGCGCCCACCACTCGGAGGACTACATGCAGTTCCGATCCCTTCCTAGGCTCGCCGCCCTGCTGGCTGGTGCCGCTCTCCTGGCCCCGGCCCAGGATGTGAAGGCCAGCGTCATCTTCGACCTCTGGTACACCCAGATGATGGACAGCAACCTGCGCCTGAACAGCACCGCGGGAGGCTACTACCCCCTGCGGGCCGATTTCCAGGAGAACGGGTTCAGCATCCGCCGTTCGGAGATCTACCTTTCCGGCAGCATCACCAAGGAACTGACCTTCCTCGTGATGTTCGACCCCAAGGACCGCACCGACAACCAGGCCCCCACCTGGGGCGCCACCCGCCTTCCCAACCTCCTCTACGACGCGATCATGACCTGGAAGTTCGCGCCGGGCTGGGAGGTCAAGATGGGCCGGACCAAGGCCCCCACGGGCTACGAGGCGAGCCTGCAGGGTTCGCATCAGCTCTACTTCTATGACCGGTCGATCCTGGGCCGGCAGTTCAACGACCGCCGCGACCAGGGCGCCTGGATCGCCTACAGCGGTGGCGATGCCAAGGGCTTCACCTACAAGCCCACGCTGATGCTCTCCAACGGGAGTTCCGACTACGACTTCGGCCGGGGCAACGACCTCAATGCCCAGAAGGACGTCACCTTCCGTCTGGAGATGGGCTACGGGGCCTCCCACAAGTTCGGCGCCTATTATCGGGACGGGGTCACCGACCAGGCCGACAAGGGCGCCCTGCGAGGGGCCACCACCTGGGGCGGCATGACCACCCCGGTTCCCGCCGCGGCCGACGTCCTGTCCAACAAGGACAAGACCAACACCATGGGGGCCTACTACTTCTTCGACAGCCCGAAGTGGCGGGTCGGCGGCGAGGTCACCACCGGAACCCTGGGCCGGCGCTACCCCTCCGTCCAGAACACCACCGCGGCTTTCGCGGCGAAGCGGGAGCACCTGGACCAGAAGTTCATGGGCTACTACTTCGACTTCGTCTACAAGATGGGGGCCCACCAGCTGCTGCTCCGCTACGACTTTGCCAACTACAACAGCGGGGACCAGTGGTACGGCCCCTACAATCCCTACAAGCAGAACGTGACGACCGGCGCCTCCACGGGCAATGACTACAGCCCCAAGTTCACCGAGATCGTCCTGGGCTACAACTACCTGCTGAAGCCCAGCAACTTCACCCACCAGTCCATCAAGTTCAACTACATTCTCCGCAGCAAGAACTTCCTGCAGCCCCGCGCGGGCCAGACCGGGGAGCAGGGCGGCGACAGCCTCGTGGTCGCCTACCAGATCGGCTTCTGATCCCACCCGATCCTCTCGGAAGGCCCGGCGTCGCCGGGCCTTCCCTGTTCTTGTCGGGCTTTCCGTGGAAACCCATGGACTCAGGGCGGCCCGTCCAGTCGACTGAGGCGGAAGTAGCGCCCCTCCTTCAGGACGGTGAAGGAGGCCCCTCGAAGAAGCCCTCCGTCCCGAAGGGTGCCTCCCGGGTCCGGGGAAAGGCGGGCCGGTTCGGCCCCAAAGGCCCCAGACCCGGCCTCTTCCAGCAGGAGCAGACTGTCGTGGTCCCGGCGCGCGGCGAGGGCCCTTCCCGCGGAACAGTTGAAAGGAATCCCCAGGCTCCAGGACGCCCACCAACGAAGGCGCTGGTGGACCATCACCAGGTTCCTCCCTTGGGGAAGGAAACCCCTCAGGTCCTCCAGTTCAGCCAAGGCAGGTGCCTGCAGCCCGGTCAGGCGGAGGGTCTTCACGGCCAGCAACCCGTGCAGAAGCCCCAGGAGCGCCACGGGGGCCAGCAGGGCAGGGCCCAGGCGGTGCCGGGACGACAGGTACGCGGCTGGAACCAGGCCAGGGACGAAGGAAACCAGCGCCGTCCGCTCGAGGACATCCTCCCGAAGCAGGGGGAAGCAGAGGGCCAGGGTTGTCACGGTGGCGGCCGCAAGCAGGGGGCGTTCCCCCGGCCTCACCCTCCTGGGTCGAATCCCGAGCGCTACAAGTCCCAGCAGCCCCAACAGGGTCCCCGTCCACCAGGAGGGCATGGCGAGGGCGGCCGATGTCGGGAGGGCAAAGAGGGTCCCCGGGCGGAGGAGAGCCTCCAGGAAACGTGCCCCCCGCTCCGGGTCGAGGCGGAACAGAAGGAGGGCCATCAGACCTGAGGCGAGGAGTCCGCCCAGAAGGGGCCCGGAGGTCCCGCCGGGGGCCCGGAGCCGGGCCAGTCCCAGGGCCACCGTGAAGAGGAGGTTGAGGGCCAGGGCGCTGGCATGGGTGAAGGAGGAGGCCAGGAGGCAGAGCAGGGCCACCGCTCCGCCCCGGACCCCGGGGTCCCTGAGGCTCCGGTCGAGGGCATAGGCATAGAGGAGGCTGAAGGGAAGGGCCGCCCCGTTCTTGATCATCCCCCCGGCCATGGTCAGGGGAGATCCCGAAGCCACCGCCAGGAGGCCGACGAGGAGGGCGGCGGGGGCCCTTCGGCCCGTCGGCTCCCCCCTGGAGAAGTCCCGGACCAAGAGGAAGGCCGGGAGCAGGATCAGGAGGGGGAGGAGGGTGTCGGTCCACCGGACCGCTTCCACGATGGCGCGGCGGACATCCATCCCCAGGGCGAGGATCTTCGCCAGGCCCGCCAGGCCCAGAAACAGGCCGGGAAAGTCGGGGAGGGGGAGGCTTCCTCCCTGCAGGAGGCCCCGTACCTGGACGAAGTAGTAGGCTCCGTCCCATCCAGGGAGGCAGGGGGTCCAGAGGTTCACCGCCGCCAGCAGGGCCAGGCCCGCGCAGAGGGGCAGAACCATGGCCAGGGCCAGGAGGCCGCCCCCGCGGTCGGCAGCTGGATTCGGAGCGGATTCCGGGACCACTCGCCACTCCCCGCCTGCCAGTGTGCATGGAAAAGCCCCGGGAGGCCGGGGCTTCTTGGAAGAAAGGTGGGGTGACCTCTGGCAGGGACGTGCCTCGGCCGGCGGGGCCTACCCGGCGCCGCCGGCGGCCACTTCCGGACGGTAGAGAAGGCTGGCCTTGATGAAATCCCGGTTCATCCGGGCGATGTTCTCCATGGTGATCCCCTTCGGGCAGACCGCCTCGCACTCACCGTGGTTGGTGCAGGAGCCGAATCCCTCGGCGTCCATCCGGGCCACCATGTCCCGCACTCGGGTGTAGCGCTCCGGCTGTCCCTGGGGCAGAAGCCCCAGCTGGCTCACCTTGGCGGAAACGAAGAGCATGGCGCTGGCGTTCGGGCAGGCGGCCACGCAGGCGCCGCAGCCGATGCAGGCGGCTGCATCCATCGCGAGGTCGGCATTCTGCTTGGGGACGGGGAGGGCGTTGGCGTCCTGGGGAGTCCCCGTGGGGGCGGTGATGAAGCCACCCGCGGCGATGATGCGGTCGAAGGCGCCCCGATCCACGATCAGGTCCTTGATCACGGGGAAGGCCTCGGCCCGCCAGGGCTCGATGGTGATGTGGTCCCCGTCCTCGAAGCTGCGCATGTGGAGCTGGCAGCTCGTGGTGCGTTCCTTGGGGCCATGGGGCCGGCCCTTGACGACGCAGCCGCAAGTCCCGCAGATGCCCTCGCGGCAGTCGTGGTCGAAGGCGATGGGGTCCTCGCCCTTTCGGATGAGTTCCTCGTTCACCACATCGAGCATCTCCAGGAAGGACATCTCGGTGCTGATGTGCCTGGCAGGGTATTCGGCGAAGGCGCCCTCGGCCTGGGCATTCTTCTGCCGCCACACGTGGAGGGTCAGGTTCAGGTGCTTTTCCATGGCTCCCTCCTTACTTGTAGCTGCGGGTGGCGAGGTGGACGTACTCGAACTTCAGGGGTTCGATGTGGCGGACCGGGGTGCTGCCCTCCCCCTGGTATTCCCAGGCGGCGACGTGGGCGAAGTTTTCGTCGTCCCGCAGGGCCTCCCCGTCCGGGGTCTGCCACTCCTCCCGGAAGTGGCCGCCGCAGGATTCCCGGCGCTCCAGGGCGTCCAGGCACATCAGCTCGCCGATCTCCAGGAAGTCGGCCACGCGGCCCGCCAGTTCCAGGGACTGGTTCAACTCCTCCCCGCTGCCGGGTATCCGGACGTTCCTCCAGAATTCCTCCCGGATCTGGGGGATGAGGCCCAGGGCCTTCTTGAGCCCAGCCTCGTTCCGGCCCATGCCGCAGAACTCCCACATGACCTTTCCGAGCTCGCGGTGGAAGTGGGTCGGTGTCTCCTTCCCGCCGACCCCCAGCAGACGCCCGACCTTCTGGGCTGCCACGGCCTCGGCCTCCTTGGCGGCGGGATGATCGATGGGCAGCCGGCTGCCGGGCTTCGTGGAAGCGAGGTAGTTGGCCACCGTGTAGGGCGCCACGAAATAGCCGTCCGCCAATCCCTGCATGAGGGCCGAAGCCCCCAGGCGGTTGGCGCCGTGGTCGGAGAAGTTGGCCTCCCCCAGAACGAAGAGCCCGGGGATCGTGCTCATGAGGTTGTAGTCCACCCAGAGCCCCCCCATGGTGTAGTGGGTGGCCGGGAAGATGCGCATGGGCACTTCGTAGGGATTCTCGTCGGTGATGCGCTCGTACATCTCGAAGAGGTTTCCGTACTTCTCTTCGATCTTCTTGGCCCCCAGGCGCCGGATGGCGTCCGAGAAATCCAGGTAGACCCCCAGGCCCGTGCCGCCCACCCCCCGGCCTTCGTCGCAGACCTGCTTGGCGGCGCGGCTGGAGATGTCCCGGGGGGCCAGGTTCCCGAAGCTGGGGTACTTCCGCTCCAGATAGTAGTCCCGGTCCTCCTCGGGGATCTGGGCCGCGGGCTTGCCGCAGTCCTCCTTCTTCTTGGGCACCCAAATGCGCCCGTCGTTCCGGAGGGACTCGCTCATGAGGGTGAGCTTGCTCTGGTGGTCCCCCGTGACCGGGATGCAGGTGGGGTGGATCTGGGTGTAGCACGGGTTGCCGAAGGCCGCGCCCTTCTTGTAGGCGCGCCAGATGGCGGTGCCGTTGCACCCCTTCGCGTAGGTGGCCAGGTACATGGTGTTGCCGTAGCCCCCAGTGGCCAGGCAGACGGCGTCGGCCACGTGGGTCTCGATCCGTCCTGTAACCATGTCGCGGGTGACGATGCCACGGGCCACGCCGTCCACCACGATGAGCTCCTGCATTTCGTGGCGGGGGAACATCTTCACCTGGCCCAAGCCCACCTGGCGCTGGAGGGCCTGGTAGGCGCCCAGCAGGAGCTGCTGCCCGGTCTGGCCGCGCGCGTAGAAGGTGCGGCTCACCTGGGCGCCCCCGAAGGAGCGGTTGTCCAGCAGGCCGCCATACTCCCGGGCGAAGGGCACCCCCTGCGCCACGCATTGGTCGATGATGTCCACGCTCACCTGGGCCAGGCGGTAGACATTGGCCTCCCGGGCCCGGAAATCGCCCCCCTTCACGGTGTCGTAGAAGAGGCGGAAGATGCTGTCCCCGTCGTTGCGGTAGTTTTTCGCGGCGTTGATGCCGCCCTGGGCGGCGATGGAGTGGGCGCGGCGGGGGCTGTCCTGGTAGCAGAAGCAGGACACCTCGTAGCCGAGTTCTCCCAGGGAGGCCGCGGCCGCGGCCCCGGCGAGACCTGAGCCGACCACGATGACCTTGTACTTGCGCCGGTTGGAGGGGTTCACGAGCTTCATGTCGAAGCGGTGCTTGTCCCACTTCTTCTCGATGGGCCCTTCGGGGATTCGGGAGTTGAGTTCCATGGCGGCGCTCACTTGATGACGCCGGCGAGGACGGCGATGGGGAAGGAGATGTTGACGCCCACCACCAGGAGGGTGAGGGCGGAAGCGAGGCCGCGGCGGAGCTTGTTGTAGCGCGGATGAACCCAGCCCAGGGTCTGGGTCAGGCTCCAGACCCCGTGCCACATGTGCAGCCCCAGGCAGAGCTGGGCCACGATGTAGAAGGCCGAGGCCAGAGGCACCCGGAAGCCCTCGACGAAGTTGTGGTAGGCGTTCCCCTTGATGAAGGCGGGGTGGGCGCTGCCCACGGTCAGGTGCAGAAGGTGGTAGACGATGAAGGCCGCAAGCACCACCCCGCTCCAGCGCATGGTGCGGGAGGCCCAGGTGGCGCTCTTCATCTGCTGGGCCCGGTAGCCCACCGGCCGGGCCTTCCAGTTGTCCATGGAGAGGCTCAGGGCGGCCCAGCCGTGCAGGCCCGCCGCGGCAATCATGACCCCGCGGAAGACCCAGATCCCGGCCCCGTGCACCATGGTCTGGAGCAGTTCGGCGTAGTGGTTGAAGGGCTCCTTCCCGAGGTAGGCCTGGGTGTTGCCCAGCATGTGGACGGTCACGAACCCGAAGAGGATGATGCCCGTCACGGCCATCACCACCTTGCGTCCCACGGAGGAAGTCAGGAAGCCCGGGGCCTGGGCCTCCGGGGTCCCCAGGGTCTGGTCTGCGGCCTGCATGGATGCTCCTTCAGCAATCGGTGGAGGACGGAGGGAGGGTGTTCAGTTCCCGGCCGGCGAGGGCCCCCGGGAGGAAGGGCCGCACCGGGACGCAAAAGCCCTGGCAGGGCATTCCGGGGCGAATCGGGTCATGCGTTCCTCCATTCCAGAGGTGTCGCGGCACGAAGATGCCTCTACCTCTACCACGGGGCCCGGAATGCCCGCACCCTACGAAAACCTTGCAGAGAATGCCTGGTTTTGATGACCACGGGTCGGTAAAATTCATGACCAGGGTTTTTTCCGGAGGGCGACCATGGGCCAGAAGCGGGCGCGGCAGATCCACGAGAAGGAATCCCGGAGACAGGACATCCTCGGAGCTGCCCTCCGCGCCTGGGAGGCCTCTTCATTCGCGGCGGTCACCATGAACCAGGTGGCGGAAGAGGCCCACCTTGCCAAGGGAACCCTCTACCTCTACTTCCCCACCAAGGAGTCGCTCTTCCTAGGGCTCGCGGAGGAAGAGTTGTTGGGCTTTTTCGAGGAACTGGACGAGGCCCTGGGGCGGGGCCGGAGCCCCCTCGGGCCGGGAGAGGGGGCCCGGCTGCTCTCGGAGTCCCTGACCCGACGGCCCCAGCTGCTGAGGCTGCTGGCCCTGCTCCACGCCACCCTGGAGCCCAAGCTCGAGCCCCTGGCCGTGCTCCGATTCCGTCATTTCCTCGCAACCCGATACCAGCGTTCCGGGCGCCTCCTCGAACGGCGCATGAATCCATTGCCGGAGGGGGAGGGGGCCCCGCTGCTCCTTCAGGCCCTCTCCCTCGCGGTAGCGCTCTGGCAATGGGCGGATCCCGCCCCCGGGGTCCGCCAAGTGCAGGGCTCCCCGGGCCTCGAAGTGTTCCGAGTGGCATTCCCGGAATCCCTTGACCGTTCCCTGGAGGCCCTGTTCCTGGGCGTCCTCCTTCAGGCCGCCCCGAATTCCGCAGGTCCCCCGGAGGCATGATTCCGTGATGGGTCCAGGGTCCTGCACCCTGGAATCCCGGATCTCGAAACCGACTCGGTTCCCTTTATCCTTGGGGGCCCGGGCCAGATCCAGGATCCCCGCGCCAGGAAGTGGACAGGTTGCCCGGGCCCTCCGTGCCCGTGCCTTCGGCGCGGGGAAAACCAGGAATTCCAGGCCTCCCGGGGCTGGGGATTGTGATCGAAGGCTGGGGCGGACCTATGGGACGCTTTAACTGTTGCATGCCCCTGCCCCGTTTCAGAAACTGGGCTTTCGACCGCGATTCGCCAGGAGATCCTCGTGACAGCCAAAGCCCCCTCCGCACCCCGCGTGGCGGCCCTCGTGGGCCCCTATCTGAGCGGCAAGACCTCCCTCCTCGAGGGGCTCCTGCACACCGCCGGCGCTCTCCCGCGGAAGGGGAGCGTCAAGGAGGGGAGCACGGTGGGGGATCCCAGCCCCGAGGCCAAGGCCCGCCAGATGAGCGTCGAGCTCGGTGTGGCCACCACCACCTATCTGGGGGATCCCTGGACCTTCATCGATACCCCTGGCTCCGTGGAGTTCACGCAGGAGACCTTTCACGCCCTCATGGTCGCGGACGTCGCGGTGGTGGTCTGCGAGCCCGACCCCAACCGCGCGGTCACGGTGGGGCCCGTGCTGCGTTTCCTCGATGACCACAAGATTCCCCACGTCCTGTTCATCAACAAGATGGATCTCCCCGGCGTGGGTGGCCGTCTGAAAGAGACCCTGACCGCGCTCCAGGGCGTCTCCGACCGCCCTCTGGTGCTTCGCGAGATCCCCATCCGCGACGGCGACGTGGTCAGCGGCTACGTGGACCTGGTGAGCGAGCGGGCCTACCACTACAAGCCTGGGCAACCCTCCGACATCATCCAGATGCCCGAAAGCGTGCTCCCGGAGGAAAAGGAAGCCCGTCAGGCGATGCTGGAGCATCTGGCGGACACCGACGATCACCTGATGGAGGAGCTCCTGGAGGACGTGGTGCCTCCCAAGGAGGAGGTCTATCAGGCCATGACCAAGGACCTCCAGCAGGACCTCATCGTGGAAGTCTTCTTCGGCAGCGCGGAGAAGGACAGCGGGCTCCGCCGCCTTCTGAAGGCCTTGCGGCACGAGGCCCCCGAGGCCCAGACCACCGAACAGCGCCTGGGCATCGAACCCAAGGGGGATGCCCTCGTCCAGATCTTCAAGACCCTTCACGCCCCCCACGTGGGCAAGCTGTCCATCGGCCGCGTCTGGCGGGGGGAGCTGACGGACGGGATGACCCTGGCCGGCCAACGCCTCAGCGGCGTGTACCATCTCTTCGGCGGCAAACAGGAAAAACTGACCAAGGCCATCGCCGGGGACATCGTGGCCCTGGGGCGGCTCGAGGAAACGAGGACCGGCCAAGCCCTGAGCCCAGGGGGGCCCGTGGACCTGCCCTGGGTGCCGCTCGTCCAGCCGGTCGTGGGCCTGGCCATCCATGCCACCAAGAGCGGGGACGAAGTCAAGCTCAGCACAGCCCTCCAGAAGCTGATCGAGGAGGACGCCTCGTACGCCCTGGAGCAGAACGCCGACACCAGCGAGCGGATCCTGTGGGGCCAGGGGGAGATCCACCTCAAGGTCGCCCTGGACCGGCTGAAGTCGAAGTTCAACGTGGAGGTGGCCGCGGACAAGCCCCAGGTCCCCTACAAGGAGACCATCAAGAAGGCCGCCAAGGAGATTCATGGCCGCCACAAACACCAGACGGGGGGCCACGGCCAGTTCGGCGACGTGTGGATCCACATCAAGCCCCTGGCCCGGGGGGAGGGAATCAAGTTCGTGGACGAGATCGTGGGCGGTGTGGTGCCCCGCCAGTTCATCCCCGCCGTGGAGGCCGGCATGCGGGACTTCTGCAAGCAGGGTCCCCTGGGCTTCCCGGTGGTGGACCTCGAGGTGACCCTCTACTTCGGGAGCTACCACACCGTGGACAGCAATGAGATGAGCTTCAAGGCCGCCGCGCGCATCGCCATGAACGAGGGCATGCCCAAGGCCAACCCCGTCCTCCTGGAACCCATCCTCAAAGTCCAGATCAGCGTGCCCAGCGAATACACCTCCAAGGCCCAGCGGCTCATCACCGGCCGCCGGGGCGGCCAGGTGCTGGGCTTCGACGCCAAACCGGGTTGGAACGGGTGGGACGTGGTCGAGGGGCTCATCCCCCAGAGCGAGGTTCACGACGTGATCATCGAGCTCCGGAGCCTGACCATGGGTGTGGGCACCTTCACCTGGGCCTTCGACCACCTGCAGGAACTGGAGGGCCGTGACGCCGACAAGGTGGTCGCAGCGCGCAAGGAGGCCCTGGCGAACTGACCCGGGAGCTTCCCTTTCGGGCTCCCTTTCAGGGGATGGGGACCGGTTCCCCGTAGACGAAGCCCTGGGCCCAGGGCACGTCCGCGTCGTGCACCGCCTGGAGTTCTTCCCGGCTTTCGATGCCCTCGGCGATGAACCCCACGCACATGCGCCGGGCAAAGTGGGCCAGGGCATTCAGGAGGGCCGCCTGGTAGGGCCGGCGGTGGGCCTGGCGGACAAGGCTCTGGTCAGCCTTGATGAAATCCGGCGTGAGGCGCGCCATGTGGGTCAGGCTGGCCACGCCGCTGCCCAGATCGTCCACGGCGATGCCGACCCCGAGCTCCCGCAACCGGCGGCTGGAGGCCTGGAGGTCCTCCAGGTCCAAGTCCGCACAACTCTCGGTGATCTCGAGGACCACCCGCATCGAGGTGGCCCCTGGCCCCCGGAGCCAACCCTGGAGGCGCTCCCAGAAGGCTTCCTGGCCGAGGGTGGTGGGTTCGACGTTCAGGAAGGCCGCGTCCCAGGCTCCGGCGGAGCGGTCCAGAGCCTGGAAGGCCGCCTGGAGGCAGGAGAGGTCCAACTCCAGCCTGCTCTCAGACGTCAGGCAGGGGTCCCGGAGGAGCTCTCCCACGCTGCCGAGGTCCCCCCCGTCCTCATGGAAGCGCGTGAGGATCTCCACGGCCTCGACCCTGCCGGAGCGCAACCCATGGATCTCATGGGCGCAGGGGAGGAGCTGGCGAACGCCCATCTGGAGTTCCTGCAGGAGCCGGGGGCGCCCGGAACGGGACGGTGGATCGGGAAGCATCCGCCATTCTAGGGCTGAAGGCCGGTCCTACCCAGGGGTCCTGATTGGAGGGCCGGAGCTTTCCTAGTGGGATTCCAGAGAATCCTCGGGGGCTAGGCTCAGCCGGAGGGGCGTGGGTGCGCCGAAGATGAACCCCTGCCCCCAGGGAACGCCCGCGGCGGTCACCGCCTCGAGCTCCTCCTCGGATTCGATGCCCTCCGCGATCAGGCCCACCTGCATGGTCTCGGCAAAGACGGCGAGGGCATGGAGGAGGGCCGCCTGGTAGGGCCGGCGGTGGGCGTCCCGGACGAGGCTCTGGTCCACCTTCACGAAGTCCGGGGCCAGGCGGGCCATGTGGGAGAGGCTCGCCACGCCGCTGCCGAGGTCGTCCACGGCGATGCGCAGTTCCAGGTCCCGGAGCCTCCGGGCGTAGGCCTCCAGGCTGTCCAGGTCGTGCAGGGCGTGGGCCTCGGTGAACTCCATCACAATGCGGTGGGGCGGAATGGCCAGGTCCCAGAGCCATGGGCGCAGCCGGTCCCAGAAGGTGGGGGTCTCCAGGGTGAGGGGATCGATGTTCACGAAGATGAGGTGGTCGGGGACCGGGTTCCGGGCCAGGGCCCGGAAGATCGTCTCGATGCAGAGCAGGTCCACGCGGGCGCGTTGATCCTTGGGAATACGGGTGTCCACCAGGAGGCTCCCCACGGTTCGGAATTCCCCCTCTGAATCCTTGAAGCGGGTGAGGATCTCCTCCGCCTCCACGATGCCGGTCCTCAGACCCACGATGGGGTGGGAATAGGATCGGACCGGCTCGCGGCCACTGAGGATATCGAGGAGGGGCGACTGCATCCTGGTACCAACCTAGCCCGATCCCGGGAATCGTCCAAGCGCTGTTAATCTTTGCCGATGACTCGCTTCCTGGTCATCGGCGCCGGACGCACGGGACTTGCCCTCGCCCGGCACCTTCGGAGGTCCGGGGAGGAGGTGATCCTCAACGACCGTCGCCAGAGACCGAACCCCGAATTGGAGGAGACGATGACCGCCTGGGGGATCCCAGGGGTCTGGGGACAGCATCCCCTCTCCCTCGTCGAGGCCTGCGACCACATCCTCCTCAGCCCCGGTGTGCCTCCGGATCTCCCCCTGCTCCAGGCGGCCCGGATCCGGGGCCTTCCGGTGGAGGGCGAGCTGGAATTCTCGCATCGGCTCCTCCGCCAGAGGGATCCCGGGGCCCGGATCCTCGCGGTCACGGGCACCAACGGCAAGAGCACCACCACGGATCTGCTGGGGCACCTCCTCCGCACCGCGGGCATCCCCAGCAAGGCCTGCGGCAACCTCGGGATCCCCCTGATCGAAGCGGCGGAGGAAGCAGGCCCTGGAACGGTTTACGCCCTCGAGTGCAGCAGCTACCAGCTGGAGGGCGTCCAGGGGTTCCGCGCGGAGGGCGCCGCCCTGCTCAACCTCACCCCCGACCACCTGGCCCGCCACGGCACCCTCAGCGCCTACCTCGAGGCCAAGCTCCGGGTCTTCCTGAACCAGGGTGAGGGCGCCTTGCGGGTCCTGCCTGCCTCCCGCCAGGATCTCGTGGCCCAGATTCCAGGCAGGGGCCGGACCTGCCTCTTCGGCTGGGGGCATCCCTCCGGGCCCGGAGCCTGGTGCGGGCCGGACGGAGTGCTCCGGGTGGTGGAGGACCGGCCGGAAGACATCCTGCATCGCCACGAGCTGAGGATCCCCGGAGACCACAACGTGGAGAACGCCCTGGCCGCGGTCCTGCTGGCACGGCACGCCGGGGCCTCCCTCGAGTCGCTCCGGGAGGGGCTGCGGGGCTACCCAGGCCTGGCCCACCGCATCGCGTTCTGCGGAGAGAGGAATGGAGTTCGGATCTACAACGACTCCAAGGGCACCAACGTGGATGCGACGGTGACGGCGATCCGGGCTCTGCCAGGACCTCTGGTCCTGCTGCTGGGCGGCCAAGAGAAAGGCAGCAGTTATGCGCCGATCCGGGAAGCCCTGGGGGGGAAATTGCACTGCGCCGTCTTCCTGGGGGACGCCATCCCGGGACTGGAACGGGAACTGGGGACCCTTCCACACCGCTCCATTCCCGCCTTCGACGAGGCCGTCCGTGCGGCCCTGGCCATGGCCCGGCCCGGGGACCAGGTGCTGCTGAGCCCCGCCTGCGCCAGTTTCGACCAGTTCGAAAATTTCGAGGCCCGGGGTGAACGCTTCGAGGCCCTTGTCCGTGGATGGGTCCAGGGTTAGCCTCCTCCTGTCAGACCAGGAGGTTGTGGTGCGCTGGAGGAATTCTTTCCTGTTGGCCGTGGCCCTCCCCGCCCTGGCGCAGCCTTTCCCGGCCGGAACGAGCGATCCCTTTGCGCCGATCCGCTTCCTCGTAGGGCAATGGACGGGGGAAGGGGAGGGGGCCCCGGGAGAGGGCGCGGGGGCCTTCAGCCTCCTTCCTGAGCTCCAGGGCCGGATCCTGGTGCGCCGGAGCCGGAGCGACTACCCCGCTGTCGGCGGGCGCCCCGCCACCCACCACGAAGACCTCATGACGGTCTTCCAGGAAGGGAGTGCTCTGAAGGCGCTCTACCTGGACAACGAGGGTCACGTGATCCGGTATTCCGTGGTTTCGGGAAAGGAGGGCGAGGCCGTGATGACCAGCGATCCGGGCCCCGGGCCGAGGTTTCGCCTCACCTACCGGATGACGGAATCCGGCCGGATCGGGATCCGGTTCGAGGTCGCGGCGCCTGGCAAGGACTTCACGACCTACCTGGAGGGCAGGGCGCGAAGGAAGCCCTGAGATTCAGGCCTTCTTCGCCCGAGGGGTGTCCGGGCTGTTCTCCCAGAAGCGCCGCGGCAGGAGGCAGAGGCCGATCAGCACCAGCTGGGACACGCAGAACAGGATGAGGGCCACGAAGGCCTTGTCCATGAAGCCGTAGGAGTGGAGGCCGACTCCCAGCATGTTCACGCCGAACCAGGAGAAGCTGGTGACGATGTTGCCGAAGATGGCCATGGCCATGATCCCGCGGTCCCGGGCATAGCCGGCCCAGCGCGCGTGAAGGATGATCGAGCACCAGAGGACGATGAGGAGGGCTCCGTTCTCCTTGGGGTCCCAGCCCCAGAAGCGGCCCCAGCTCTGGTCGGCCCAGATGCCGCCCAGGACGGTGCCGATGAAGCTGAAGAAGAGGGAGAAGCAGATCACGCCGTAGGTCATGTCGGACAGGGCGCGCTCCGTCTCGGGCTCGGGGTTCTTCACGATGTGCTTCCAGAGCGTGTAGCCGATGGCGATGGACCCGGCCAGGAACACCCCGCTGTAGCCGATCGTGATGGTCACAACATGGGTGGCCAGCCAGAAGTTGGAATCCAACACCGCACGCATCATCTCCATCGTGTCCCCGTCCATGGACAGGTGGTGGGCCACGATGAGGGAGGCGAAGCCCGAGGCCGCCGCCACGGCGGTGGCAAAGCCCTTGCGGTACATGCGCTCCAGGACCAGGCCAAGGATCACCGCCCCCCAGCCCACGAAGATGGCGGAGGAATAGAGGTTGGTGACGGGCGGGCGTCCCTGCAGGATCGTCCGGGAGATCAGGCCGGCAGTGTGGACGACAGAACCCGCGACCAGAAGGGCGAAGGAACCCTCCTTGGCCAGCTGGGTGAACCAGTGGCCGGGGCGGAAGAACAGCATGAAGGCGTAGGCGAAGATGCCCAGGAGGGCCAGGATGTAGATGATCATCCCGTTGTAGAAGGGCTGGGCACGGTTGAAGAGCAGCTCGTGGCTGGCGTGGCTGATGGCCTCGGGGCGGGCCGTGGAGGCCAGGGCCGTGAGCTCACCGACGGCGCGGTTGAAGGCCGCGGGATCGTTGCCCCCGTATCCGGATGCGATGCCCGCCAGGTGGGTCAGTCCGGGATTGGCCTGGCCGCCTGCGGCATTCCGGAGGGCCTGGCCCACGGTGAGCCACGCGTCCGGACTCTGTCCCTGGAGGGGCGGCAGGGGCCGGAAGTGGGCGAGCTGGATCATGGTCTCCTGGTGCATCGCCTCGGAGGGCTGGGCGGCGCCCGCGAGCTGGCCCGCCAGGCCGCCGGACGCTTCGGGATTCTGGACCGTGTTGCGGAGGCGCCAATAGAGGTACAGGCGCTCGTATAGGTTTGCCACGGCGGACTGGTAGCGGCTGCGGGCCCGGGGCTCCACGGGCTGGGCGGCCTGGGCCTGGCGCTCGATCTCGTTGAGGAAAGGCTGGAGGGTCTCCAGGCTGAAATACCGGTTGGAACTCTGCTTCATGCCGATGAGCCCCAGCACGTCGGGATCGTCGATGACGAAGACCGGCTGCTTGTCGGCCACCTGGGGCCTGAACATCACGTCCAGGAGCCACTCGCTGGCGGTGACGGTCCGGCCGCCCATCATCACGCCGTTCATCAGGGTCCCGTCCACCTGGAAGCTCTGCTTGCTGCGAATCATCAGCAGGGAGTTCCGGGCCACCGAGTCGATCGGTTTCACCCGTCCGCCCTCCAGGACGGGAATGCGCGCGAATGCGGCCAGGTCGAAGCCGCGGGCGGGCTTGGGCGGAAGCATGGCCAGGGCGGCGAACAGGACGGCGGCCAACCCGGCGATCCAGGCGAGGGCGGTGATGCGGCGTGGCGTCATGTCAGGCCTCCTTGGGCGCGAGGGCCTCCTGACGCCGCTTCATGGAGCGGCGCAGGGTGATGCCGAAGTGGATGAGCAGGCCGATGGTCACGAGAACACAGGAGATGTACGGGAGGAGCCACCCGGGGTTGGAAACCACCTGGAGGATGGAGAGGGTGTCTTCCTTCCCGAAGCTCGCCTGGTAGAAGGCCTTCCCGTCGTAGCGGAGGGGCTGGTTCATGTAGATCAGCACGTCCCGCCGCTCCTGGGTGCCGGGGTTTTCCAGGGTCACCAGGCTGGAGAAGTTCTTGGGGATCTGGGTGCCGGGGTAGAGGTCGTGGCTGAATTTCTTCAGGTGGAGGCTGTAGGGAAGGTAGGTCCGGCGGGGGCGGATGCCGAGGGCGTAGGTCTTTCCTTCGTGGGTGAAGGACTGAGGCGCCCCGAGTTCCAGGGACACCAGCCAGGTGCCATAGCTCTTTCCTCCGGCCAGGGCCTCCACGATGGCGGTGCCCCGGTTGAGGTCATTGTCGTTGGACACGGGTTCCGCCTCCGTGACCTTCACCCCCGCACCCACGCCCATGTTGACCTCGCCGGGAGGGTCCGCGGGATTGCGGCGGGCCAGGACCGCGTTGGTGTAGAACTTCTTGACCTTGATGGTCACCGGGGTGCCGGGCAGGGCGTAGCTGCCTCCCCGGGCGAGGGCCTTCTCCGGGATGCCGTAGATGTCGTCGTAGCGGGGATCGGAGCCTTCCACCACCGCGAGCTCCACCTCCCGTGCGTGCTCGACGTAGTTGACGGTCTGGCCCTCCTCGATGGCCATGCGTGCGTCCACCTGCAGGGCCCCCGAGACGAATTCCCCGAGGACGAGGAGGATCAGGCCCACGTGGACGAACCAGAGCCCCGCCTTGTTCCAGGCGAAGCCCAGGCGCTTGGCCGTGAGAGCCATCAGGTTGAGGGCGAAGACCAGCCCCACCAGGGTTCCCCCGGGGAAGACGGGAATCGAGAATCCCGCCTTGGTCTTGTAGAAGACGATCCAGGCCCGCATGTAGGTGTTCACCGCGGCCAGGGTGCCCAGCTCCACCTGGGCGAGGGTGCAAAGGAGCACGAGGGCCATGAGCAGGGCCATGGAGATGACGGTCAGCTTGAGGGACGTCAGGAGGTCCCAGACGCGGTGGGCGATCCGGTTAATCAAGGCGCAGGCTCTCCATCAGTTGAAGGAATCCCGGCTTGGACTTGCCGACGGGATCCGCGTCTCCGTTCATTTTCAGGAACCAGGTGTTGCCGTCCGCGGCGGTCAAGAGCCCCGCCACCACCCGAGTCTTCGCGCTGCCCTCGCTGGTGAAATCGAAGACGGACACCATGCCCGCACGGCTCTTCACTTGCTTTCGGGAGGCCTGGAGGGCCCCCTCATCCACCGGAGGCAGGCCGATCTGTCCGCGCCAGCGGTTCACGTTGGCCAGCTCTCCCCCGGCGGTCCCGGGAAGGACGATGACCGAAACCTCGACCTTGCCGGGCACCGATGGCCGGATGGTCGCGAACCGCATTCCTCCGGCCTTCTCTTCTGTCCAACCCTGGGGAAGCGTCCATTTCAGGGCAGCCTCCCCGGTCGGAACGGGCGGCGGGGGGACTTGGCCATTCATCCCGGGGGGGGGATTCCCCGTGGAATGCCCGGTGGGGGGTCCCGCGGGGGCTTCCTTGGGAACGCGGAAGTGCGTGACGCCGCTTTGCTGGCAGCCGGATCCCGCGGCCCCAAGGAGCAGCAGGAAGAGCCCGGAGAGAACGGCAGGAGCAGGGCGGCGGGAGAAAAGGGTCGCGGATTTCAAGTGCACCTACCTCTGGACTCAAGGATACCGCGGCCGGAGGCATTTCCTGACGAATGTGATCAAGATTACCCCCGGCCGGGCGGACGGGCTTCCGGCCTCGCCGGAAGTGCAAAATCCGCCCCCGAAAGAAACCGGGAATCCGAGGATCCAAAAAAATATTTAATTCATAGACACTTGAATTTTTCATTTGATTCATTCAGGGCCTGAATCTTCGTTTTTTTGAGGATCCTCGACACGGAAAAATACATCCTGTCTCCATGGTTATCAGGGAAAAGATTGCCGAAAAAAAATAATTTTAAGGGAGATCGGCGCTGGACCGATGCGTGATCAACGGCAAGAGCCCCACAGTCTTCGCCCCAACGATCACGGAGGATCCCATGCGACCAAGGACGGCGAGTGTGATGACCGGTTTGTCCCTGGCCCTGACGGCGGCTTCCCTGTCGGCAGAGCCCCCTTCAGGTCCCCGGGAAGCCTTCCTTTCCCAGCTTCGCCAGTCCCGACCCGCCGCCACCGCCTTCCAGACGGGACTCCCGGCCCCAGGCGGCCGTGTGGGACTGGGCCGGGCGGGAATGACCGATGTCCTCGCGGCTCCCCAGGTGGCTGATGCCAAGCTCCGGCTGACGCGCGCCCTCTCCTCCCTGGGAACGGACCCCGCCATGGACTTCCTCCCGCGGGCCGGTCACCGGGACGAACTGGGCCAGACCCACGTGCGATTCCAGCAGGTGCACCGAGGGATCCCGGTGTGGCAGGGAGAGGCCGTCGTCCATGTCGGTCCGGATGGCTCCAACCTGGAACCCACCCTCGCCCTCCACCAGGGCATCTCCCTGGACACCCAACCCTCCCTGAAGCCCGCCGAGGCGCTGGCCGTGGCGAGCCAGGCGCTCAAGGCCTCCGGGGAATATTCCTCGGACCCGTCCGTGGAATTGGTGGTGTTTCCTGTCACCCAGGAAGTGGTGCGTGCCACCGGCCAGCCTCTGCCTGATTTCCGTCCGTTCCGCGAACTGCTGGCGACCCAGTCCCAGGTTTCTCCCGAGGCCGGCGTGGTCGCCCTGAAGACCGCCTACAAGGGCTTGGCGGGCCTTCCCGAAGCCCAGGCCTTCCGGGCCCTCGTCCACAGCGGCCTCAAGCCGGCCGACATCGAGAAGCGGGTGCTGCGGTATGCCCTGGCCTGGCACATTCACACCGAACAGGAGAACCCCGGAGGGGCCGCCCACACCGACGCCATGGTGGACGCCCAGAGCGGGGTCCTCCTGGCCTCCTGGAATTCCCTCAAGGCCATCGGCAACCAGGGCTGGGGGCGGAGCCAGTACTCCGGGTGGGTCCCCCTCTCCACCGCCCTGACCCGCACCGGCTACGAGATGCGAGACATGACCCGGGGCAGGAACGGGTACTTCAACCAGAATGTCGTCACCAACCTGGACAACAAGACCCGGGGGCCCGGGTCCATCTACTCCGACTACCACTCCGACTTCAGCAATCTGTGGGGCGACTTCCTGCCCTTCGGCTGGGACCCCTCCCTCTGGCCCAGCTACCCGAAGCACTGGCCCGGGGCCCCCCTGCCGGGTATGCCGCTCACGCGGACCGACAACGCCCGCACCGTGGCCGCCGACGTCGCCTTCGGCATGGCTGCGACCTGGGACTTCTTCGGAGCCGTCTTCGGCTGGAACGGGGTGGACGGTCAAGGGACGGGCATCTACAGCCGGGTGCACTACGACGACGGAAGCCGGTACCCGGCCAGCGGGACCTTCCCGGGCGTGGACTGGGTCTTCGACTTCCACCGTCCTCCCGAGGCCTACTGGTCCGACAGCTGCATGTGCGTCACCTTCTCCGATGGCCCCTGGTGGGCGCACCGGGTGTACCGCAACGACAACGGGCATCTCGAACCGACCTCCCCGGACATCGTGGCCCACGAACTCAGCCACGGCATGCTCTCGAAGACCGCGCGGCTGCCCCACACCGGGGAAGGGGCGGGGCTGGCCGAGGCCCACGGGGACATCATGGGAACCCTGCTGAGCTTCTGGCTGTACCTCGGAAAGCCAGGGGAAGGTCAGGCCCGCATTCCCGACAGCGATCCCTTGGTGGACGCCCAGGGCTACATCGTCCCCGATTCCGGGCTGTTCACCGAGGCCCCCTACCAGGGCGGCGCCCCGATCTACTCCAACGCCTTCAACTGGTACCCCTACACCCTGGGCGGGCAGACCAACGGCTGGTACATGCCCACGGTGGATGACTTCACCAGCCCCTCCTCCGCCGCCTGGGTGCCCTTCGGAATGAAGGAGCTCACGGGAGTGGTGGCCCTGCCGGGGCAGATCACCAGCCTCATGCCCACCGGATCGGTGGCCTTCCGGGACCTCAGCAACCCCTTCCGGGACTACGAGGGCTTCTCGGGTGTGTTCTGGGTGGGCGTGGCCCAACTGCCCCAGCCCATGTGGTTCCCCGGGATCGGCGCCTTCGACGGGCATGCCACCTGCGAACCCATGAACTACTGCTTCTACCTCATGGCCAAGGGAAGCCACTGGGCCGCGGACCTTGCGTGGGACCCGGTGAACATGGAGCTCATGCCCGGCTACAACTCCGACTGGCCCGGCCATCTCCTGAGCGACGGTCCCCTGCCTCCCCACAATCCGGACTGCATCCCCATCGATTGCCCCCACCACTACGCCCAGTTGACCCTCCCCAAGGGCATGGGCAACGACAAGGCGGGGCGGATCTGGTGGCGGGCCGTGAAGTACTACATGACCCCTTCCACGGACTACGCTGGCGCCCGCAGCGCCTGTCTCAAGGCCGCCAAGGACCTCTACGGCGCCTGGTCCAGTGAATATGCCCACGTGGCCGACTGCTTCAAGGCCATCAACGTCCGATAGGCTGCCCTCCCCAGAGCACGCCACGGAGAAAGGGGGGCCGAAGGCCCCCTTTTCTCTGTGGGGGGCCCAGCGCC